>CAIPMU010000013.1 GCA_903866275.1 Vampirovibrio chlorellavorus
GGGGACTGACTATTCAGACTCGAATCTCTTGAAACCGGCAGCTCATCTGCGCTTCGTTTAAGTATAGTAGCTCGAACATTTTCCTTGGCAAGTGGGGAATTGCAATTTTTTGTTCCAGCTTATGAAGGTTTGAAAGGGCCTGGCAAATGTCTCACGCCACCAGCCCAGGCCCTACGGCTTGGACAAGCGAAACATCGCAACCGGATGCGTCTTACGCAAATCGCTCCAGCCAGTGCTCAGGGAATTCAGGTAGAACTCATGACTTTCCGTATCCCCCAAGACTTTCAGGTTATACGGGCGGCTCTCCAGATCCTTGCTGGGAATACGATTATAGCGGGATCCCAGCAGCACAGTCACTGGCTTACCCGCCACTGCCTGCCCATACTCCGCCAACCATCGGCGAATCACCTCACGTGTCTGCATGGAATGCTGATACCCTTCGCGAAACTGAACATTATCGGCCACTAAAACCGGCTCATGCCGATCTTGATCCTTGGCCCAATAAAGCAGGACTTTTCCTATGGGCTGACGGGTCCTTACATCCCGAACCTCCAGCATTTGCACGCAATGATGCAGCAGAGCTTCCACGATAGCCTGCCCGTTGAGGTTATCGAGTGACACACAGGATTGGGCATAGGTGCCCTGAAACAGATCATGTCCCGGCTGACGCTGCCAGAGCTGCAGTTCCAGAGGATGCTGATAGGTATTGAACGCCCGTTTTTTGTCGTAATTCAACCAGGTCTCAAAGTTCAGATTTTCAGACTCAAAGGCGGCACGCGTATCACGATTTACCTGACCCACATGGGTCTCGGGGTCATGCAGCAAGTCAGCAAACCGCCCTGTAAGCGTGCTTTTATACATCTCCATCAACTGTTCCTGATTATGGGGTGGCAGTTGCCTTAGCGCACTCGGGATGAGATGCACATAAGGGATATTCCAGGCATTCAGGTGTACTTTGGGAATCGCCGCAACCTCGGCGGCATCCATCCCGCAACGTTCAGCCAATCGCTTCAAATAGCCGTGAGCCAGTTGCTGCGGATTGACCATCTGTTTCTCTTGCATCCCTTGCAGGTAATGCTTCAACTGGTCCTGCTTAGCTATATGACGATAGCCGTCGCTCAGCTCAATGATCTTGTGATAATCCGCACTGTTTCGCAGGCCTTTGAGGTTAGGCAGCCGACACACCTGAGCCAGCATCGTGGTCAGCTCATCCTCTTGCGTCAGGCGATTCACGGTGGCGAGATACTGTTCAAACTTGTTGGGTTTCTGATCAAACTTGTCCATCACACTGCCCCTACCGGCCAGCGTAATACCATTGAGAATCGGCACCAGATGATCATTCAGGTAGTTCTGAATTTGACGCTCTCCCTGTGCCGGTTCGTCCTCAATGACAAAATGTTCACGACGACGGACCACATGGGCGTTCACTTTGCCAAACTCGATCATCAATTTGAGAAGTTCACCCCCATCCAGCCCGGACTGGCGCAGCCCGTGAAAGGCCGCCAGCAAGCCAGGGAAAATCTCTCGCGCGGGAGCGACTTCCGCCTGAGCATCGGCAGATTGGGCAAGATCTGCGGAAGGCGCTTTTTGAGCCTCTTTTTGAAGCCCTTTTTGAAACAAGGCCAGGTAAGCATCCGGAGAAATGGCTTGCAGGCTATCGTTCACCAGAACCCCCAAGGCCTGAACCGCCAGCAATCGAACCGTACTCTCGGGGTCCTTCAACAGTTTTTGTAAACACGCACGCTGCAAGGACTCATCCGAGATTTCCGGGATTAAACGCGCGGCAGCCTGTCGAACGCGCGCAAACGGATGCTCGGCACTGGACACAATAAGGGCATCCCGACGCGATGGATTCGATAACAGAGGTAACAGGCCAATGGCGGCATGCCGGATCAACTCCTGATCCGACGCAAGCGCCGCTTCCAGGTGATGATCCCGAAGGGCCGAATCCTGCAGCAATTCGATTAAACCGGTGGCCGTGAGCCGAACCTCTTTCTCCGGATCCTGAAGCAACTTGACGATCAAAGAATCTCGCAAAGTCAGATTGCTGACCGAGGACACCGAACGCACCATGAATTTCCGCATGGAAGCATCCCCGGAGCGAATCAGTTTCTGAATCCAGCGGTCTTTGAAATCAGCATCCCTGAAGAGGGATAGCTGCCGAATGGCGTCACGCTGAACCTGGGGTGAGGCATCTTTTAGTGAATGTTCCAGAAGCCGATCCCGCAGTGCCAGATCACTGATGCGAGGCAGCATGCCAACGGCAGCCTTTCGAACTTCGGTATCCTTATTCCGCAAACAGGCCGCCAACTGTTCATCCCGAACCACCGAATCTGGCAATTCACTCAGTCCCAACACAGCCAATCGCCGAATTTCCGGATCATGATCACTGCGCAAGCGGGTCAGCCATTCTAACACCATCTGGGGGGCGGGCAGTTTTGCCAACTGATGCATGGCTTCTCGACGAACCATCCAGTGCTCCTCAGGTCTAAACAAACGCTGAACAGTTTTATCGCGAAGATGCGGGTCTTCAATTCGCGGACACAACTGGGCCGCCATGATACGTGTATTGATATAAGCATCATCCACCAATGAAGCCAGATGGCGATCTCGACGCTGGGCATTGCTTAATAGTGGCAAGGCCTGAATGGCCGCACGCCGCACCGAGACTAATTCATCCTGAAACAACTGCTCAATCGCTTCATCCCGAAGGGTGGTATCCTGAATCGCATCCAGCACCAGAGCGCTTTGGAGACGCGCCGTAGCATCCAAACGATGAGATAACTCTGCCAGATTTAAATCCCGCAGTTTCTGCGGTTTCATCTGATAAGCGCCCAGCACGTCAGGGTGAGTGATTCTGGCATGCCGCTGCCCCAGCAAAACGGCCCGTACTTCTTCATGATGATCGCGTGAAAGCTGATGGGTGAACTGTTTGCGTTGGGGTCCATCAGGCAGGCGATGCAAGTTTTCCGCAGCCGCCAGCCGGACTTCCCAACCGGGGTCATTGATCATCGTGGATAGACATTGGCTCAAACACTCAGGCGACTGAACCAGTTTCACCGCTCGGGCCGTCATCCGCCGCACTTCCAGATTGGGGTCTGAAAGCAGCTTGCCAATCATCGCGTCACGTAAGTCCGCCCCAGACAGTAGCGCTATCATTGAGGCTGCACTGGCACGATTTTGCCAGTCCGAATCGTTTCCCAACGCCTGAATCAGGGCATCCCGTCTGACCGGGTCCTGAACGTCAGGGACGCCCTGCAAGGCGGTTCGCCGAACATCCGGATCGGAGTGCCCGCTCAGATACGCCACCATCGCATCCCGCATTACAGGATGTTCAACTTGCAGCAGCGTCTGATGGACCGTAGACCGCAAATCGCTCTTTGGCTCCTGACTCAGACTAAAAAGCCAGGCAAAATGACGCAAGAACCTCTGCTCAGCCGCAGGCGTCAATGTCGAATTCAGCTGACTTAAGACCGGATCCTGTGCAATCTCGCGCTCCATCATCTCAGTGGATTTAATCCCCACCACGGTCCCTTTGAGGGGATACAACAACTGGAACAGGGCGGGCATGGCTCGGCGACGCTGCTCGGCGGCCTGCTGCAACTGGATGTAATAGGCCTTTTCAGCCGCGCGCGTCGATGCCCGCGAGTCCTCGGCGGCACTGGCGGCCTGAATCCTCAATCGCGGCGCAGATGTTCCCCGCTCAAACCGATCGGCTGCTCCCGCCAACGCACCCGGATAAACACCCGCACCAGGTCTCGGCAACGCGGGCTGAGAGGCAGATCGTGGTCGCCGAAGGCCTGGTGACGACGAAACCCCGAACGAATTAACCAGAAACCCCGGCCAAGTGACGGAAAACATGAGAAGTATCCTGAGCCTGCTTAAAGTTACAAAGATAGTATTTAAAAAGCCAGGGCATGTCAAATTGCTCCCCCGAAGGGAATTGCATTTTGTTATATCCGTTGAGCAAAACATTACGCAAAACTGAAGTCATCAACCAGTTTGGGCACAAGTTTGCACCAACCGGGCGGCTCTGAGAGAATAGAGGGAAGTGTCGAGAAAGTGCCCGCACCAGAAGATACTTTCAAAATTTGAAGCAAGCGTTTGGGCTTGTCTTGTATCATCAACCCGGAAAGACCCGCCATGAGTGCCAACACCTACAGCATTACCACCGCCATCGACTATGTGAACGCCGCGCCCCACCTGGGCCATGCCTATGAGAAAATCGCCACGGACGTGATGGCCCGCTTTCAGCGCCTGCTGGGCAAAGAGGTCTTTTTCCTGACCGGCAGCGATGAACACGGCACCAAAGTGGAGAAAACCGCCAGGGCGCGAGGCGTCACCCCCAAGCAACACACCGATGAGCTCGTGGAAGAGTTCAAGAAGGCCTGGGACTACCTGAATCTGACCTATGATCGCTTTATTCGCACCACCGATGCCGACCATTATGCGGTGGTGGAGTACCTGTGGCGCAAAATGGCCGCCAAGGGCGATATTTACAAAAAACGCTATCAGGGCCTGTATTGCGCGGGCTGCGAGAAGTTCGTGACCGAACGTGACCTGAACGAGGCGGGCGAGTGCCCCAACCACCAACGTAAACCAGAGGTGGTCGAGGAGGAAAACTATTTCTTCCGCCTGAGCAACTACAAGCAAGCCATTCAGGACCACATGAAATCCAACCCCGGCTTCGTCTTGCCCGAGTTCCGGGCCACCGAAATCCTGCAAATGCTGGAGAATCTGGAAGACATCAGCGTCTCCCGCCACAAGGATTCAGTCAGCTGGGGCATTTCGGTGCCGGATGACGCTGATCAGGTCATCTACGTGTGGATTGACGCGCTAAGCAACTACATCACCGGGGTGGGCTTCCTGCACGATGCGCCGCTGTTTGCCAAGTTCTGGCCCGCCGATGTGCACATGATCGGCAAGGACATTCTGCGTTTTCACGCCATTTACTGGCCCGCTATGCTACTGTCGGCGGAACTGCCGCTGCCCCGCCAGATTTTCGCACACGGGTTTATCAACATCAACGACGCCAAAATCTCCAAGAGCGTGGGCAATGTGGTTTCCCCGTTTACCTTGCAGGAGCGCTTTGACCTGCCCAACCCGGACCCCATCCGGTATTACCTGATGACTGTCGCCAGCTTCGGCCAAGACGGCAGCTTCACTGAGGAAGAGTTCAAGCTGAAAATCAACGCAGACTTGGCCAATAACCTGGGCAACCTGCTCAACCGCACGCTCAATATGACCAACAAGTACTTTGAAGGCCGTGTGCCGCAGTCCCAGTTTGCCAAGCCGGGCGCGCTGCACACGCAAGGCGCCACAGAAGTGCGCGAAGCCTACGAGCAGTTCGAGTTCCAGAAAGCCGCTGAGCTGATTTTGCAGCTAGTGGACTGGGCCAACAAGGAAATCAACGACAAAGAGCCCTGGACGCTGTTCAAGAACGATCAGATTCAGGACTTGGGCGATCTGATGTACACCGTGCTGGAGACGCTGCGTCAGGTGGCCATCATGCTCAGCCCCATTACCCCCGTGTTGAGCGATGAAATCTGGTCGCAACTCGGCTATCAGGCCCCGCTGAGTGAATTAATCCCCCGCTGGGCAGATATTACGGAAGCCCACATTCAGCCCGGCCAGCCCATTCAACTCAAAGGCCCCATTTTACCCCGCCTGGACAGCGAATTGGCCGGGGCTAACAAGAAAAAGTAAGAACCCCATTAGGAAGCATCCCCATGAAATGCGAACATTTTAAACTGGCCTATCAAAAATTTGACGGCGCCGACAACGTCATCCACTGGAAAGACTGGGAAACCCCCGAATACGGGGCTTACTCGGATCACATGCAAGATTGCCCGGCCTGCCGCGACTGGTTCCAGACTCAGCAATTGGAAGCCTGGAAGGTGGAGGTGGCCAAATATCCCTGCCTGCACATGGCCTATCAGGCCAATTACAAATGCAGCTCCCACCAAAACCCGTGGGAGTGCCCCAGCGCGCTGATTGCGTACCTTGATCAGTTTGACGAGTACGGCATCCCCATCCGGGACGGCACCGAGTCCTACTGGAAAATCGACAACTGCCCGTGGTGCGGCACCCAACTGCCGGAATCGCGTCGGGACATGTGGATTATGAAGCTGCGCGCCCTGGGTTTTGACCCCTTCAGCGACTACGATAAAATCCCCGCCGAATATAAAACCGGCCGCTGGTATCGCGATGGCCATAATCCCCGCTTGCGTCTGGTTTAATTCGGGCTCAAGCCGAATTGCTTTTATGTTTTGGAATCAAGTTTTTTGAATCAACGGATGAATTCATGCGTAAAAAACCCGCTAATTAACTGAGTTGATTTAAAACAGTTACCAATAAGGAGTTTTAACCATTAATTCCAAACACTTACCCCATCAGAAAACCTGTCATGCCTGCGAACGCAGGCATCCATTTCGCCTTTTAACTGAAAGCCAGACCGGACAATGGATTCCCGCGTTCGCGGGAATGACAAGCTTCAAATCAGATAGTAATTGTTAATACACCCTAACAGTGCAATTGTTTTATAACCTCAAAGATTTTAGACACCTGAGAAGAGCTACCCATGAGCGCCATTCCCATTTTTGATAGCCACTGCCACCTAGATTATATTGCCCGCCAAACGGATCACCCTGAGGGCGAGACAGGGAGCGATTCAGCGCAAGTAATGGAACGCGCAATCGCGGCGGGGGTGCAGTTGCTGGTGAATCCCAGTGTCACGCCCGCGCGTTTCCCGGAAGTGATTGCGATGGCGGAACGCTTCGAGCAAGTCTATGCCGCCGTGGCCGTGCATCCAACGGATGTGGCCGATGTGATCGATCAACCGGGCTGGCTGGCTGAAGTGGAAGCCTTGTTGGCGCATCCCAAAGTGGTGGCCATTGGCGAGACGGGGCTGGATTATCACTGGGATTTAACCCATGTGGATTTACAAAAACGCTGCTTTAAAGCCCTGCTGGAACTGGGCCGCAAGCACGATCTGCCGGTGATTGTGCATGACCGCGAGGCGCATGAAGATGTCATGGCCATCATCGCCGAAGTGCCCGGCGTGCGGGGCATTATGCACTGTTTCTCTGGGGATGCGGCCTTTGCCCGGCAAATGATCGCGCACAATTTTTACATCAGTTTTGCGGGCAATTTAACCTTTAAAAAAGCCACCAATCTGCATGAGGCCGCAACAGAAACCCCGCTGGAATGGATGCTGGTGGAAACCGACTCCCCGTTTTTAAGCCCCATGCCCTTTCGTGGGAAACCCAACGAGCCCGCCCGCGTAAAGCTCGTCGTGGAAAAAATCGCCGAACTGCGCGGCATCAGCTATCAGGAAGTCGCCGAGGCAACCACTTACAATGCACGGAAGGTCTTTGGTCTGTTATGATCAATGGATGACATGCTAAACGGCATGCACTTTATTGAAACGTTTCCAGATAACCTTTTAATTAAATTGAATTTATAGGAAGAGAGAAGCGCATTCATGCTCATTGTGCTACCTTCGACACCCACCACGGAAAACGCCAGTCAATGGCTGAGCGAGCGCAATATTGCCCACGAGGTGATACCAATTCCAGAATCGTTGAACTACAAAACCGGCTCGGACATTGCGCTGTACATTGAGGGCAACGACCAGCAGGGCGTGCCCATGGAACTCACCAAGGCGCAGTTTGTGGTGATGCGTGTGTTCAAGGATTTCAAGCGATGAATGGGATCTCAGCAAAAAAGCGTGGCCTGAAACAGTTTTTAGTTGCTGTGGCAATCATTTTCCCACTGGTATTCACCGGCTGTACCAAGCCCAACCCTGCGAGCGAATCAACGTCAGATCATCCAATCACGCTGGAGTTTTGGACGCTGCAACTCGACACGTTTAAATCCACGCTGGAGCCCATGTTTTTAGAGTACGAGCGCGCGCACCCCAATGTGCGCATTCGCTGGGTGGATGTGCCGTTTTCCGAGGGGCCCAAACGCACGCTGACGGCCATGATGAGCGGTCAAACGCCGGATGTAATTAATTTAAACCCGGATTTCTCGGCGATTTTGGCCAACCGAAATGCCTTGATGGATATGAACCAAGCCCTGCCCGCTCGCGTGAAGGCCACTTATCTCCCCGTGGCCTGGCAAGCGGCCAGCCTGAATCAACCGGACGGCAAGCCGATCGCCTTTGGGTTGCCCTGGTACGTGACCTCCAGCGTCACGCTGTATAACAAAACGATTTTGCACAAAGCAGGTTATCAAACGCCGCCCGAAACGTTTGCCCAACTGCCCGCCTTTGCGGAAGCGGTGCGCAATCAAGCCCACGCCTATGGGCTCATGCCGGTGATTGCCGAGCATGGCAACTTTTTAAAAGAACTGCAAAAAATTGGCGTGCAATTGTATGATCCCCAAGGGCATGCGGTTTTTGCCACACCTGCGGCGGCGGATTATTTAGCCCATTACGTGCAACTGTATCAACGCGGCTGGATTCCTGCTGAGGCCATCACCGAGAGCCATCAGGCCGCCGTGGGGCGCTTTCAGGCCGGGACGTTGGCCACGCTGCAAATTGGCCCCAACTTCCTCAAAATCGTGAAAGAAAACGCGCCGGAGATTTATAAAAACACCGGCGTCGCGCCTCAATTTCCTGAAGATGTGGGCGTAAAAGATTTTGCCCTGATGCTGCTGGTGATGCCGGTGAAAAGCGCCCATCCCAAGGAGGCGGTTGATTTTGCAGCCTTTATGACCAACGCGCAAAACCAGTTGGCGCTGGCCCAAGCGGCGCCAGTGCTGCCATCCATCACCCAAGCGCTGGCCGATCCTTATTTTGCGATAACATCCGCAGGCGAGAAAAACGGCGACCTGATGGCCCTGGGGCGGAGCATCAGCGCGGGCCAATTGCTCAAGGCAACGGCGGCGTACCAGATCAAGCCCAACCAGAACGCCATCAATGAGATTATGGACCACTACGTGCAACTGGCCATGCTGGGCAAGCGCCAGCCACAGGAGGCCCTAACGCAGGCTCAACGGGAAATTAATGCTACACTAGAATAGAGTGAGCGTTAGCCTGGGTGAGGAACTTCGATTATGTCAGTGCATCCCAAATCCGCGCCGGAAAAATCGACGGCCGTCACGGCGGCTCAGCCTTTTTTGCTGCACGGGAGCGAACGCTTTGGCATCACCGGCAAAATTCTGCAAATTTATTATCCGGCGGATCAATCCACGGTGGTTGGGCAGTGCCATTGCGCGGAAGCCTTACACATCGAACTGATTGAACGCGCCGCCGAGCAAGGCTTTCAGGCCTTCCGCAAAACCACACCCGCGAAACGGGCGGCCATTTTATCGCGTCTCGCCGATTTACTGGAGGCCCATCAGGAAACCGTGGCCGTCCTGATTACGCAAGAATGCGGCAAGCCCATTCGCCTGTCGCGCAATGAGGTAGAGCGAGCGATTGCGCTCTGTCGCGATTACGCCTATGAAGCGGCGCGCATGGAGAGTCGCCTGCTCTCGGTCGATGGCCGCGAGGCCCGCATTGCACGATTCCCTGTGGGGCCAGTGCTGGCCATTACGCCCTTTAATTTTCCGATCAATCTGGTGATGCACAAACTGGCCCCGGCCATTGCGGCGGGCTGCTCCATCACCATCAAGCCGTCTCCCAAAACGCCCTTGACCGCGCTGTTTTTAGGCCGTCTGGCGGTGGAAGCAGGATATGAAGCCATCAGCGTGATCCCCCTAACCGAGAACGCCGTGACGGAAGCCTTGGTGCGATCCAACGCATTTAACAAAATATCGTTTACCGGCAGCGCCGCCGTGGGCTGGCATTTACGCACCATCGCCGGGACTAAATCGGTGACGCTCGAATTGGGCGGCACGGCCCCGCTCATCGTGGAAGAGTTTACCGAACCACTAGAGCAAATGGCCCAACGCATCGCCTTTGGAGCCTTTGCCTTTGCGGGGCAAATCTGTATTTCGGTGCAGCGCATTTTGGTGAACGAGCGCTTGAAAGAGGAGTTCCTCCCCGCCTTTGTGGCGGCCAGCCGGGCCATGAAAGTGGGCGACCCCATGAAGGTGGAAACCGAAGTGGGACCGATGATCTCCATTGAAGACGTGCAGCGCACCCGCACGCTCATCAAGGATTCGCTCAAGGCCGGGGCCAACGTGGTATACGGGGGCAACACCTTCAACGCGCTGACCATGAACCCGACCATTCTGGACCGCACCACCCCGGAAATGGCCATTAACGCCGAAGAAGTGTTCGCGCCATTGGTGACGGTGGCCACGTATCAGCACTTTGATGAAGCGATCTTTCTGGCCAACCAGAGCCGCTTTGGCTTACAGGCGGGCGTGTACACCAGTCAGGCTCAGCAGATTGAGCAAGCCTATCAGGATCTGAATATGGGCGGCGTGGTGATCAACGATATTCCCACCTATCGCGCCGATATATTGCCCTACGGGGGAATTAAAGCCTCAGGGCTGGGTCGCGAAGGCGTGCTGGGCGGGATTGATGAATATACACAAGTGAAAACTTTAATTCAAAAGGCCACTTAAAAAATTTCGACCAGCGACGTGAATCGCTGATCGAAATAAAATGATTTTTTTAAAATGCCCATTCAATCCCGTTGCTAAATTGTACGTGGATGGGACCTGATTTAACCGTGCAGGATCATGGTTTTGAGGCGCTGATCCACCACAGCCCAGTCGACGTTGCGCATGAAGGCATCTAGGTACGCGCCGCGCTTGGTGCCGAAATCGATCATGTAGGCGTGCTCATACACATCCAGCACCAGCAAGGGAATCACGTTCATGGGCACCCATTGGTTGTGGGTATCCAGCCCGTAGTTGTGAATGCGGTGATCGCGCATATTGTAGCCCGTCACTGCCCAACCACGCATGGATTTCCCCACGGCGCTGAGGTGCTGCACATAATTGTCCCAGCTGCCAAACTCTTCCGTGAAGAGTTTATGCACGAGTTCCGTGTCGGTTGCCGGCGTGCGCTTGCCGCCCAGGTTTTCAAAGTAGGCTTCGTGCAAAATGGAGCCGTTCAGGGCATAAGTTTGCTCCACATGCAGCTCGCGGAAGGGGCTGTAAGTGGCATTCATTTTGTCCAGTTCCGGGGTCATGGCGCTGATTTGACCCTGGATGTCGTTGATCTTTTTCACGTAGCCGTTGTACAGCTCGATGTGCTGGTTGAGCTGATTCGGGCTGATGCCTTCCACGCTGGACAAGTTGGGGAAGGTCATGGCCTGAATGGTTTCGCCCTTGTTGTAGCCATGCTGGGGGTGTGTGGCGAGAATCGGCTTGCCTGCCGCAGAAGTCAGGCCTTTGGCCGCTTCGGGTTTAGCGACGGGTGCGGCTTTCTTTTTGTCTGCCGCATTCGCGGTCAGCCGCAGGCTGCTCAAGGCCAACGCGGTGCCACCCAGTGCTGCGGCCTTCTTTAAAAAATCCCGCCGGTGCATGGGGTGACCCGCATCGGTGCCGGGTTGATGGTCGTCCTGTTGAGTCATCGTGGCTCTCCTCTCTACAATCGCTACTCAAATTTTTTCGTCTAAAAATAAAAATTCTCAATGCGCTTATTCTGCCCCAAAATCATCTAGAAATCGATGCGCCAGACCAGCGAGTTTGCTAACAAGTTGGTCAGAATCGAATGAATTTAATTCAGATTCAACAACTCGGCCAAGCGCGGGAGTGGCGACTTGCGGGTGAAGTCCGGCGGATCCTGATAGAGGCTATAAATGCCCAGGCCAAACCAGAGCCAGTTTTGGGAGTAATAATCGTTCTTGGTGTTCCACTGGCCGCCGGGTTTTAAATTGGGGAGGATTTTTTTACGCAGCAGCTCTTCCGCCAAGCCGCGATCCTGCATATAAAAGGAGGGCAAAATGGCCCCGTAGACCGCACCGGATTTCAGCTCGGGGTGGCGTACAATGCCGTCCCAGGTGATGGAAATGGGCACATCCTTGCGGATTTTCCAGTAGCGAGGCAGCATGTTGCCGGTTTTGAGAAAGGCCGTAGCGCGTTTTTCCAGCGGGAAAAAGAGTCCGTCCAGCCCCACGCGCCAATAGACCCGAATGGCCTCATAGCCAAAATCACTGCGATCATCCAGCGGACTTTCGTACAACTTAATCTGATCGTTATCCAAGGTCAGCTCCACCCAATCCGGCGGCAGATGCGTTTGGCTTTGCGCCAAGGAGCGGGTTAAAATCTCATAGGAGGAATCCACCAGCGCGGGCCAGTCATGATCGGCATCCACGGCGGCAAATACCCGATACGCATAAGGCGCAAAGTAAGACGGATTAATCTGGAAAGTGCGACCTTGCTGGGGCCAATCGCCCGGTAGCAACACCCGGCCAATGGGCATGTCCACGGTCAGGTGATCCCAAATGGCAGGCAGAATTTGCTTGGCATCTTCCAGATACGCGGGGTCTTTCCACTCCTGATAGGCCAGCAACAACGACAGGGCGATGTCCTGATCCGCGTCGGTGGCTGAGGTTTTATCCAGCGCGCCCCAAGTGTGATCCGCCCGCTCACCCCACTTCCAGGAGAACAGATGATCGCCGCGCGGGATTTGCAAATTATCCTTGGCCCAGCGATAGGTATGATCAAACGTGGCTTTGTCGCGGAGCCAAAAGGCGCGCAGCATCGCATAGGATTGCCCTTCGGACGTGGTCACGTTGCCGTTGAAATCAATCACCCGGCCGTCGGACTGAATGAAGGTGGCCTTATACTGCTCCCAACTGCCTTTCAGCAGCGCGCGCGCTTCGAGATTTCCGGCATCGGCTCGTGAGGGTAACGGTATGGTGGCCAGCACCGTACTCAAGGCCAAGTTGAAGAGTAAGCCCAGCAAGGGGCCAACCGGAAAGCGCAATGACCGCATGGGCTAGCCCACTTTCTCGGGGAGGACTACGGTTTGTTGGCCGTGGGTGGCAATTTCAGCCTTGATCAGCTCGAGGAACTGGCTCAACGGCACCGCGCCCAGATCGCCTTTGCTGCGACTGCGTACCGCGACTTCGCCGGATTCCATTTCCTTATCACCAATAATCAGCATGTAAGGAACTTTAGCCAACTGGGCGTTGCGAATTTTCGCCCCGATGCCCTCATTGGCGGAATCCACTTTGGCCCGCACCATCTCGGCGCGGAAGGTGCGTTCAATCTGATCCGCGTATTCCAGATGGCGATCCGCGATGGGCAGAATGGCCACTTGCTGCGGGGAAATCCAGGTGGGGAACGCGCCCGCGTAGTGCTCAATCAGGGTGCCCGCAAAGCGTTCCAGGCTACCAAAAATGGCCCGGTGAATCATGATGGGCCGTTTGGCATGTCCATCCTTGTCAGTGAACTTCAGGTCAAAGCGCTCGGGCAGGTTGAAATCCAGCTGCACGGTGGAGCATTGCCAAGTGCGGCCAATGGCGTCCTTCAGCTTGAAGTCAATTTTGGGGCCGTAAAACGCACCGTCGCCTTCGTTCAGCACATAGGGCTTGCCGGATTCTTCCAGGGCTTCTTTCAAGGCTTGCTCGGCCTGATCCCAAATAGCGATCTCGCCCACGAATTTCTCAGTAGGGCGAGTGGACAGCTCCACTTCGTAATCCATGTTGAACAGCTTCAGGGTGTCATCCACAAAGCGAATCACTTCCACGATCTCGCTGCGAATCTGATCCAGACGGCAGAAAAGGTGGGCGTCATCCTGCGTAAAGCCGCGCACCCGGTTTAACCCGTGCATCGTGCCGGATTTCTCGTAGCGGTACACGGTGCCCAGCTCGCTCAGGCGCAGGGGCAATTCGCGGTAACTGCGAATACGGGATTTGAAAATCAACACGTGAAACGGACAGTTCATGGGCTTGACGATGTATTCCTGATCATCGATTTCCATGGTGTACATGTTTTCCATGTAAAAGCTGGTGTGGCCCGACACGTCCCACAGGTCGCGCTTGGCAATGTGCGGGGTGAACACGATATCGTAGCCGCGCTTGCGGTGCTCTTTGCGCCAGTAGTTTTCCAGTTCCTCGCGCAGGGTGGCCAAATTGGGATGCCACAGAATCAAGCCGGAGCCCACTTCCTCTTCAATGCTGAACAGGTCGTATTCCTTGGAAAGCTTGCGATGGTCGCGCTTGTCGGCCTCTTCCATCTGGTGCAGATGGGCGGTCACGTCTTTTTCATCCCAGAAGGCGGTGGCATAAACCCGTTGCAGCATCGGATTGGCCGCATCGCCGCGCCAGTAGGCACCAGCCACGCTCATCAGCTTGAAGGCTTTAATCCAGGAAGTATCTGGCACGTGGGGGCCTTCGCACAGGTCAGACCAAACATCGGCACCCGTTTCAGCGTCTTTGCAGACGTAGAGGGTGGGGTCGTTGTCCTTGTACTTGTCCAGAATTTCCGCCTTGTAGCGCTCGCCTTTGTCCTGAAACTCCTTCAGGGTGCCGGGAATATCCTGAATAAAGCGGCGCTCGAACACTTGCTTACTCTTGGCGATGCGATGCATCTCAGCTTCAATCTTGGGGAAATCATCCGGGCTCAGCTTGTGATTGGGGATGTCCAAATCGTAGTAAAAGCCATTTTCCACGGTTGGGCCAGTGGCCACTTTGGCATCCGGCCAAAGGGTTTGCACCGCTTGCGCCAGAATGTGCGCGGCGGAGTGACGCAGCACGTCCAGCGATTCCGGGTCTTTGGTGGTGAGCAGGCGCACCACGTCGCCCTCTTGCAGGGGGAAGCGCAGATCGCGCACGCGCCCGTTGATCACTGAAGCCATGGCCGCCCGAGCCAGACCCGGCCCGATGGATTGCGCCAGTTCCAGCGCAGTCGCGCCTTCCGGCAATGTTTTACTGGTTCCGTCGGGGAGTGTTACGGTAATCATAGCCATGTCAATCTGCGCTGCCTTTTGCTTAATGGGATTAAGGCCTCTCCAGCCCAATCTATTATAAGCCGAAGGGCACGGCCTTGCAAAAAGATTCCCGACTCAGCACAACCTGCTTGATAGAAACCAATCGACACTGCCCCGGTCTGAACACAGTCAGTCTGGTTTTCTGTCAAACAAGATCACACAGACATTAAAACGCCCGCTCGCAGAAGGCCTCAAACATGCGCACACTGGCGGCGCTGCGAGTGGCAAAGTGTTGCTCGGTTTCTTGCCAGATGGCCTGGCTGCGTTCAGGGTTCAGGGTTTTGGAAGCAGCCAGCCAGGCGCGAATGACTGCCAAGGTGACCTCCGGGTGAAACTGCACGCCGTAAGCCGGACTGGCAGTATTCGGCAAACAAAAGGCCTGTTGCGGGCACAGTTCACTGGCGGCCAACTGGACCGCACCGGGCGGCAAATGATATGTATCCTCGTGCCACTGAAACTGGGCCATGCCTTCCAGCGTTGACAGCACGGGGTCCTTCAGGCCTTCGGGGGTAAGCGTCAGCGGGGTCCAACCGATCTCTTTGGTTTCGATGCCCGCCACTTTGTTTTTTTCCACCCGTACACCCAGACTGCGAGCCATCATCTGGGCACCCAGACAAATGCCAAAAACCGGCAAGCCTTGCGCCATGGCCGAACGGATCATCTGGTGTTCCAACGGCATAAAGGGATGCATCTGATCATCGGCGGCGCTCTCCTGACCACCCAGAATAATCAGCCCACGATGCGCTTCCAACGCAATATCCGCCGGGGTGAGATTGTGACAGAATCGATACTGAAAGGGCAAGTTTCGCCGAATCAGGACGTTTTCCAGAATGCCTAGATTATTCGTGACGACATGGTGAATAATCAAAATACTCATTTGACAGGCTCAGGACCTTGGCCCATTGCCACGGGGAGATTGCGCCTGAAGGAAGCCGCACAACCCCACGCAATCCGAGTCGCCATTTTGATGAACCCTTCCCCTATTTACGAGCCTGCCGCCATGGAATCGCTTCCAGACGTCTAGGCCTCGTTTTATTTCCTTGTATTCCTTGTATGATTCCCAACCAAACCCAACCCAAAAATGGGATAGACTGTTCAACCGTGTGATTGTCACTGAAAAAAAGGACTTCAGATAAAAAAGGCTGTCTGGCGCAACGTCAGGGAACCTGATTGAAAACATGAGCCGTGTCCGGCGGGCTTCATTCAGACTTCCTGCAATCACTTCCAAAATCGAAGAGATCAGACCGAATAAGGCTTAAAGCGATGAGACCTGATGTCACTCCTGCGTTCTCTCTCCAATTCATTAACCCCAGGACGTAAGTCAACCGGTAGCCGGTTGAGTGGGCTTCTCCCGAAATTAACCGGGTTGCGTCAGACAGTGATTAGTATATTAAACGTGGTTTATTACGCTGTATATAGTAAGTTAATAATAAAAAACAATTATAAAGAAACCGTCACACGATCGCTGAATCCGTGATCACCCAAACAACCCGGCTTACCCTCGACTCAATCGTCAGTCAGGCCAGAGCATTGGGTCATCCAAGATCTGTGATCACAACGATTCACAGCAAATAATTGAGAATTCTGTCATGCTCGCGAACGTGGACATCCATTGTGCCTGATACTCAAGAGCACGCCCGCTTTCTCAAAAGAGGCAAAGCCTCTTTTCCTAAGCCCAAGAGCACCACTGCCACGCCACAGAAAACCACACCTGGAGGGGTTTGGGGAAACAGTTTCCCCAACGGAGGGAGCTTGAGGGAGGCTAGCCTCCCTCAAGACCCACCAGCAAAACCTGAAACCCCATCCTAGTTATCATAATCCAGCACAGGAGCCGGACGCCCCGTCAGTTTGGACAACACGGGCAGGATTTCATTGCTATGCAAGCGATGCCCTTCGCTGTTGGCAAAACTCATCTGCACCACGCCTTTTTTATCGATCACAAAGGCAGAGGGCCAGGCGATACCTTTTTTGGAGACGTTGGGAATGCCGAAATCATGAATCAGCTTTTTGCCCTCATCCGGAATCACGGGGAACGTGAGCCCGTGTTCCCCCACGGATTGCATGGCATGGACTTTGTCATCGGCACTGATGGCGATAATTTCAGCATCCTGCGCTTTGAAGTCGGAGAAGTGATTTTGGAGGTTGGTCAGTTGCGCGCCGCAAACACTGCAGAAACTGCCCTGATAAAAAATGAGGACTACATTTTTCTGGTTGCGATAATCGGAGAGCTTAATGGCCTTGCCTTCAGCGGTGGTGGCGGTAAAGTCGGGCGCTTTGCGACCCACGGGCACCGGATCCAGAAACTCGTAAGCATCGGTATGCATGAGATCCGGGGACAGGGACACGGGCTCAGATGGACCCGCAGCGGCCACCGGGGTGCCAGAAGATGCCGTTGTGGATGCAGTCGATGACGCGGTTGATGCGCCTGTACCGGTGGCCATACCCCCAATCGATTGTCCGGGCGGGGTGCTGGTGGTTAGGGCGTAAACCACACCCATCGCCACAACCAGACTGGCTAATACGATCCAAAGACGGGCTGATGTTTTCATATCGAAATACCTCTACTGTCAATCCAAAAAACGATGCACGGAGGGGATCTATTGAAATTGAAATACAAGACCAGTTGAAAAAAATTTAATCGTTGCGACCTGAGATCTATTGTATTGCACCCGCCGCTCCAAAAACCGGATTTAAGATGCGAAGTTTCGGGCGGCCTGCCGAAAACAATGAAAGACGGCATGCTTTTGAAGTCCGGGGCTTACCCCAGGAGCCTTCATTTATTATATAATAGGAGTGCATCAATCGTTTGTACCCCAGCGCATTAGAGTGAGAGCTAGCTTTGTCCAAGACCACTGATACCCCAAGCCGGGAGTTGTACCTTCTTGAGAATGTGCCCATTCAGGGGCGGAAAACCGAACTTCGCCAACTGTTAAAATTGCTCAATCTGGCTAAAACCGGACAGCCCAAAGCGGCACTCATCACCGGCGATGCAGGCATCGGCAAGAGTGCACTGCTGGAAACATTCACCCAACTGGTGAACGAGGGGATTTACTGCCGGGTGCTGCAACTGGGAAAAATGACCCTGAACTCACCGGAAGAAGTTTACGTTCGCCTGATTGAGCAGTTGCAGGTGGATGCCAATCTAATTCTCGATGATGCGCTGATTGCGGTGAACGAAATCACCCGCGAGCTGGACTTACACTGGGAGCGTCAGGATTTGATCCGGGCCATTGCGCTGGTCAAACTGCAGGAATCCATTGGCGGCAAGGAAGCAGTGAGTCAGGAGCAGCTGGTCAAGGCCATTCGCAGTCAGGTGCCCGCCATTAAAAAACTGAAGTTCTCGGTGAACGAGAGCATTCAAAAGCTGGTCGATCTGATCGTGAACCCGTGGATTATGATTGCCACATCGTTGCTCAACCCCATTAGTCCTGCGCTAAAAGAAGCCATTGAACTGGCCGAAACGCTTCGGAACAATGATTTTCAATTGCCGCAGGAAAACAAACTGGCCAACCTGCTTAGCCCACCCGCAGCCCAACCCAAGCCTGCCCCGCTGAACTCCATTGAAAGCCTGCCGCCAGTCCGAGAACCGCTGCGGGATATGCCCCGAAGCGAAGGAGTACGCGAGCCCTTTGCCCCCATTGATCAGGATGACTTCTCGGACCTGCTGCAGGAGCCCAGCGGGAATAAAAAACTGCCACTACTGGTTGATCCCGAATTAAACTTGCTCATGGAAGAGAACCAGCGCGCCATGGCTGCCGCCGGAGAAAACTACCCGCTCTCCCCTGCCAAGCCAATGCCAAAACCCGTGCAAGTGGTTGCTCCGGTGGAATCTACACCCACCCCGGAACAAGCCTACGCCGGACACGACGCCTTTGCGCCCATCCGTATGGACGCACCGCCACGGCCTATCAAAGATCCCCTGATTCGGCACCTGATGACGGTGTTCCACTTTATCAACGCCAGCATTCAAAAGCTGGATAGCGGCATGCTAATCGTGCTGGATGAATGGGATCGCACCGAAAACATGGCCAAACTGGCCGAGCTGAAAGCGTTCTTCAGCGAGCTGGTGCTGCAGATAACCGAGCAGAAAAACTATCACTTCATGTTAGTGATGACGGCCCGCACCGAAGGCGAAAGCTACACACTGGGCGGTTCGCTTTACAATCACTTCCGCACCAAACTGTTACTGGATGTGCTGAACGAAGGTGCCTGCCGCAAGCTGGTGCGAAGCCTTTTCAAGGACAGCAAGGCCGAACTGGATGAAGAGATCCATCTGCGACTTTACGGCCTCAGTCGGGGAAACCCCTTCTGGCACCTGAAGATTGC
Organism: Vampirovibrio chlorellavorus; assembly: GCA_903866275.1. Lineage (GTDB taxonomy): Bacteria > Cyanobacteriota > Vampirovibrionia > Vampirovibrionales > Vampirovibrionaceae > Vampirovibrio > Vampirovibrio chlorellavorus_D. Next base: position 19,169 of record CAIPMU010000013.1, read on the forward strand.
CCACTACATGAAAGAACGCGTAGAAAGCAACCGCATCCGCGAGATAGACAGTGAGTTCTACGACAAACTGGGCATTGATCAGTTAAACAACCTGCTGGATCTGAGCTTCACCCGCCTGAAGCTGACCTTCCTCAATGATGAGGAGTCGTTGTATAAAGTCATCGCGGCCCTGCTCAAACATTTTGCCGAAGCCCCGTTCTCGGCCAATCAGGCCATCAAGGAGGTCAGCGCATCACAGGGCTTCACCGATGGCTATGTGTTCGAAGTACTCAGGGCCCTGTATCGGCATGATTTAATTCAACTGGCCAGCGGTAGCCAACTGCAACAGGCTCAAGGGCATCGGGAAGGCAACGCCCAGCAGGATCCCTGCTACATCATTCAAAGCCGCTTTGCGCTGGATTTTCTCCATGAGAAAACCCGCATGATCGAGACCGACATCTCCACTGATGAGAAGATCATGTTCCTGAAAAAGATCATTCCCCTGTCGGTCAAATCCGGCGATCTGGATCGGGAAAAAACCCTGGAAGTGCTGGCTCTGGGCGATGCCATGGGCAACGCCGAGCTAGTAACGTTCCTGGAAGAAGTGTTTGTGGAAGCCATGCAGGATCCCAAGGCCGTGGTAAGGGTGACCGCCCTGAACAACATTGCGCTGATTGATACGCATGGGGCCCGCGAAGCCATCTTTACCGCGCTGAAGGATGATGATTCGATGGTGCGGGAATACGCGGCACGCAATCTGGCCCTGATGACCCAAAAGGCCCACGACCCCAGTCTGGCCAACCGGGTGATCGATCTGATGCTGGATATTATCGATGATGAATCCGACGCGGTGCGGGCGCAGGTTTACGCCGCGCTCACCAAGCATCGGCTACACCGGGATCTCACCAGCGTGTTCATCAAGGGCACGTCGGATGCCTGCGAGGCGGTGCGGTTGACCTCCATTCGCAATCTGACCGAATTGGAAATTCAAACGCCCTATGTCTTTAACTGTCTGATGGACGCGATGAACGATCCGCTGAGCGAGATTCGTCGTTACGCCTGCCTGGGCCTGCAACGCTATCCCAACGCAGAGGCCATTGACGCCATCGTCAAGACCCTGCAAACCGATAATGATGTCAGCATTCGCTCGCTGGCCGCTGATTCGTTGAGCCGGATGGAAGACAACAAGGCCTTTTTGGCGCTGGTTTCTGCCCTGCGCCAGGAAGCCTCGGAAGATGTGAAACTGGCCGTCGTGCGCGCCTTGGGCAAACGGCGCGGCTGGCAAACCGAGGCCGTATTACAGGAAGCGCTGCAAGGGGCCGATTACGAATCGATGCCCGTCTTCACATGGGCCTGCATTCGGAGTCTGGGGCAGGTGGCAGGCACCGAGCGTTCGCGCAACCTGTTGCTGGGCATCCAAAACAAAATCACCAACGGCATTATCCTCAGTGCACTGGACGTGGCCGTGCAACGCATCAGCGAGCGGGTTGAGGAACTGGCGCAAATGGAACGCCAACTGGAAGAAGCCACGCCTCTGGCGGTGGCCACCCCCAGCGACGAAGATCACGAAGTAGAAGTACCCGAAGAGGAAGTGCTTCTGGATGAAGCCCTGATGCGGGAGGGGGATCTGCTGGAGGAAGCCCAGCAGGCCCGTGCGGCGGAATTCATGGATGAAGCCCCCCTACCCAGTTCGACGATTCGTTCGACCAGCGGTTCTTCGTTTCTGGAGAGTGTGGGCGGACGTTCACACTCCCTGCTGAAACTGCCGTTTGACCGCAATAATTAGAACAGCCAATTAGACCAACCGGGGCAGAGCGCCCCTGCCGGATCGCTGCCACGATCCGGATTGGCCTCAGAGCGAATTAGGCAGGTTGGCTAATTTCAACGCAAACTGAAGCTTGCTAGAGTAAAGTGGGGCAAACAAGAAAGGCTTGGTCACATTGGTGACCAGGGGTGGAATTTGGCCTGCCCCATTCTGGCCTTGAGGCCGATCAAACCGCAACAATCGGAGAGGGAATCGTGACTATGCGAAAAACCGTGACACTCACACTTGAACCCGAACTGGCTGAATTTATCGATCAGCAGCCGGGCATGGTTGACCCCAGCGCTTTCATGGCCAGACTGTTTTACGAGGAAATGCAACGGCAAGGGTTTCAGTTTAACGCCCAGGCCAAACCGGGCGAACACGATGAAGTTCTGCACGAACTGGAACGCATGACCGAGCAAAGTATACCCGCCGCAGGCTGAAGGGAGCAAAGATGTCTCGCCCAGGCAAACCCCATGCGTCACTCAACGCCCCGCCCGACACGGCGCAGTCCCACAGCTATGTGCTGATTGTCGATGAAGCGATCGCCAGTTTTATGGCGGCGCAACACATCACCGATCCCAACGCGTATATGGTGAAATTACTGCAAAACGAAAAACAACGGCAGACCGGCCAGCCGCCCCAGGTTCAATCCAGGCAGTAAATCAGCCTAAACGCAATGTCCCGGTGATATTTAAACCGGTTTAATGGGCACCAATCGACAGACGATAGGCCTGATTCAAATTAGTATTCAGGAGCACCACAAACACGAGACCGGCCAATCCAAGACCAATGAATGCTGTCACGGCGAAGGCACTGCGCAAAATACCCACACGCCCATGCTGAACCTGCAAGGGTTGCCCATGCGCATCTCGCACCGATTGGTCCCAGGGCGTGGCGTGGTAAGCCGTCAGGTGATGATAAGCCAGCACGTTCATGACCAGATTCACCATTGGAACTTTCAGCCCCATGCCCTTGAGCCAAAGGAGGGCAGTACGTTGAAACGCTTGCCTGAACGTTAAATCCCGCCCATCCGACTGACTGACCCGGATATTCAGGAGCCATTTGCCGGGCGTTGTCCCCAGACCAGCCAGTGCCGCACTTTCCAGAAGCATCCAACCGGCAGCCATGAACAGCAGATACCCGACAAACGACCAGCACACCAGCTCAATATCGTAAGGGTCATGCTGACTAATCTGCCAGGCGGTCCAGGAAGCCATCACCTGCAACAGAGACAGGTCCAGCATGCGGGCCCAATATCTCACCCAGGGACGCACCGGAGCCCACTGAGGCGAAAACAACACCTGCCACGCCTGACAGCGAGGGCACTTCAGGGCTTCCGGCGCCATTTCCTGCGAGCAATAACGACACACACCGGACTGTACAGCGGTCGTCAAGGCCGAAGATCGAAACCCCACCTCAGAACTATCTGTTAAGTGCTCAGCCCAGGAGTGTTGAGGCTGACCAGCTTGCATGGCGCTCAACCAGGAAGTGCCCGAGGGGCTTCCCGACAGCCGGTTGACAGACTTCATGCGGCTGGCCGTGAACGTGCCGAATGCCTGAACTCGCGCCAAATCAGAAGCAGGTTCGCTTTGCCGCCGCTCGCGCATACTGCGAATCACACTTAAATAATCAGTCATGAAACGATCCCCTCTTGATTCAGCAGTCAAATTGGCCCTAAAAAATCAGCAAACACCACGCCGTACCCAATCATGAAAGGGTTCGCCTTGCCAAACGGGAATGGGGCTTAGCCTCCTAAACGCCAACAAGGGGATTGTAATCCAATCCCCTTGTAGTATCAAACTGGTGTATGTTCGGTTTTAGACAGGCACGGGCACGGTTTTCAAAACCTGAGCCAAGGCATCCGCCACTTGCTGCTGCTCTTCTGCCGTCATTTCAGGGAACATGGGCAGCGAGAACACCCGATCGCTCAGATCCTCACACAGCGGGTAATCTTGCGGATTCAGATTCAAATCGGCATGGGTCTGCTGACGGTATAAGGGCACCGGATAATAAATCATGCTCTGAATGCCCGCCGCTTGCAGTTTTTGCTGCACATCGGCGCGCAACTTGGCCGCATCGGGGCCCTGCAGTTGCAGGGTGTACTGATGGAACACGTGCTGTCCGTCGCTATGCCGGTAAGGGGTTTTCACCCACTCCGCCAGAGGCTTAAGCAATTCATCATAGCGGCTGGCCACGGCCTGACGCGCATGGTTCCACTCGTCAATGTGTTTCAGTTTCACGCGTAAGACGGCGGCCTGAATTTCATCCAGTCGGCTGTTCAGCCCCGATTCTTCATGATAGTAACGCTGGCGGCTGCCGTGAACCCGGAGCATCCGCAAACGTTCCGCCAGATCGTCATCGTTGGTGGTACACATCCCGCCATCCCCAAGACAGCCCAGGTTTTTGGAGGGGAAAAAGCTGAAGCAGCCAATCTCGCCAATGGTACCCACCTTCTGGCCTTTAAACTCGGAGCCGATGGCCTGGGCGCAATCTTCGATGATGGCCAGCTTGTGAGCCTGGGCAAAACGTTTCACTTCATCCATATTGGCCGCCTGACCAAAAATATGAACGGGCAAAATGGCTTTGGTATTCGGGGTCAATGCGGCTTCCAGCAAGGACACGTCAAAGTTCATGGTGTCGGGTTCAATATCGATAAACACCGGCTTGGCACCCGCCCGGGCAATGGACTCGGAAGTGGCCATATAGCTGAACGGGGTGGTGATCACCTCATCGCCATCACCAATTCTCAGGGCTTTCAGGGCCAGAAAGAGAGCATCAGTGCCATTGGCGCAACCAATGACATGCTTCACACCCAGGTATTGAGCCATTTCGGCTTCAAAGGCTTTCACTTCCGGGCCGAGAATGTAGTGACCGGAAGCCGCGACGCGAATTAGGGCGTCATTAATCTGCGTTTTGAGCAGTTCGTATTGTCGAGTCAGGTTTAGAATAGGAATCAAAAGTGGGGTCCTCCTGGGTCAATTGTAGGACTTTCCACTTGGATTGCCTCTGGTAACGTCTGCCGCAATAAGCGCAGGACACCGTGCTTTCCGGCTCCGTATACGGAGTGGACCGGGAAGCCGAGCTGGACTGGAGGTTGAGGGACTGCCCGCATTCACAACGCCACCCGGCAAACTTCAAGGGATTGCCATATGCTATCGCAAAATCGGGAATATTTCTATCGACAATGGTCCCCGCTTCAATAAAAGCGAAACGGCCAATCGTAAACCCTGAAGCCACGGTGGTATTCGGCCCCAGCTGAGCCCCCTGCCTCACCAGGGTAGGACTGACCCGAGACATGTTATTGGGAATCGCCCGGACATAGCGATTTTCGATAAACGTGACGCAAGGACCACAGTAGACATTGTTCTCCAGGATCACCCCACTGTTGAGCTGCACGTTGTTCATCACCTTGACGTGATTGCCCACCAGCACTCCGGACGCAATGGTCACGTTGCGCCCAATCAGGCAGTAATCCCCAATGATGGCATGCGACATAATGTGCGAGAAATGCAGCACCGAGGTATGCTCACCGATGCGACAAGGCGTATCCACGTATGAGGATTCGTGGATATAGGCGGTTTCCGCCCGATGATCCGCTAGGAATGGTTCATGCTCACGGTGCATACCGACCCTCTGATCCTGTTTAGAGCCTGCCTGTGGGAAACCTTCTACTCATGAGTATATCACATTATTGTATATTAGCTTCCCTTTAAATAGTAATGCTTCAATTGGGGGATTTACAAGGGCACAGAAGATGCCATGCGCGCTCAAAAACAACTTTTAACAAACTTATTGCGCCCCTCACACCAAAAGGCCTGCTCCCTGTAAAGATCGAGCAACAGTATTTACAGATTAAAGCAATTCTTATATCTTGATTGTTTTTATTTTGTAAGCTAACAAAATTAAATCTTGATTCCACGGTCCTTAACATTACCACGGGCCACAGCGCAGGCTCTGAAGTTGATTGGAATCCCCCTTATCTCGTCCATTGTTATTGAATAGCGCAACCAACAGGAGAAACATTGATGTCAGCATACGGTATTTCAAGCACCCCCCAATTTAAACCACTCACAGCAAGCCTTGACGCTAAAACCGGAACAACCGGCTCAACGGGTACAGCCGGAACAACAGGTAGTTCAGCATTAACAGGCACAACCGCTTTAAATGCTGGCCTGAGTTCCACGTCCAATCAACAAGGGGGACTTCCTAGTGCGGCTCTCGGCACTGGCCAAGGTGGCATGGCTGACATCATGAGTGCACTTACCCAGATTTTATCGATGCTAGGCAGTATGCTTCAGAGCCTGCTCGGTGGTGGAGCAGCTGATGCTGGTTCGTCTGCAGGCGCTTCTCCCCTTTCAACTGGAACGACAGGTAATACTAGCAATGCAGGAAACGCTGGTAATGCGGGCAATGCTGGAAATGCTGGTAATGCTGGAAATGCCGGTGATGCTGGTAATGCGGGCAATGCTGGAAACGCCGGTAATGCTGGTAATGCGGGCAATGCTGGAAACGCCGGTAATGCTGGAAACGCCGGTAATGCTGGTAATGCTGGAAACGCCGGTAATGCTGGCAATACAGATGATGCAAATGATGATGGTGATGCTGACGATGCAGGCAAGGCCGGTAATGCTGGCAACGCTGGTAATGCAGGCAACGCTGGTAATGCTGGTAACGCTGGTAATGCTGGCAACGCCGGTAATGCTGGTAACGCTGGTAATGCTGGCAACGCCGGTAATGCTGGTAATGCTGGCAACGCCGGTAATGCTGGTAAGGCAGGTAAAGCAGCAGGTGGCGCTGGCGGTGCTAAAAAGAGTAAAGGTGACCACCACAAACAACAACCCAAAGCTCATGGCGGCGGTGAAGCTAGCGGTGCCAGTAAAACCGGTAAGACCAATAAGGCTAGCAAGACTGGTAAGGGCTGAACCTCCTAAATCATTTCAGACTTCATAAAAACCAATCAAGACTCATCCTTAAAAATGAGTCTTGATTGGCGTTCAGGCACAAGACCTCAAGAACAGTCAGACAATAACTGAAATAAACCCATACCACTTCGCTTCTCAGGGGCTCTCACAAAGGTTATCCGGGCCTTTTCCTGATCTTTTGTTCTGCTGGATCCCGTTTTAAATGCAAGTGCACCTGACATAAATTCATCACCAGAGAGTAGATGAAGCTACCCAACCCGATCGCCAAACCAGCTCCGGCACCGTAGGCCGTTGTTGCCATAAACCGAAACCCTGGCAAAGATTTCTCTTCAATTTTGCACAATTTGATCAACAAAAACGAGGCCGCCGTTGCGGCAGAAACACTCCCCCCCCCCAACAATCCAGAGCGCAAGGCATGGGTCAAGGCATCCTGGGTGGCCTGAGGCAAATAATCCGCCAGCTCAGCCGTTTTTTCCACCCATCGATCGATGAGTGGAATGCGCGTTTTCAACAGATGGCGCTGCCCTTTCAAAGAGACAGCCTCATCATTACCCAATCCCCCCAGCCGAGTGACATCTATGGGCGCTCTGGAAGCGTTCAGAAGATCATTTCCCAGGCTGCGCTGCAAGGTATCCAGCGTGACAGAAACACTTTTTGGAGCCATCAAACCAGGCTGCACACCGCCAGACTGGCCCATCACAAAGCCCCGGGGAGCTCCCGGTAAAAACCCGTATGGATAGGACATGGATCCCTGAATAGTCATTGGGGACAATCCGACGCTTGATAAACAGGCAGTAAGCGATTCAGCATCTGGAAACCTAACAAAGACGGTGAGGCCTCCATCCAGTGAGCCGTTATTGCTTGTAACAAACGAAGTCCGACAAAACTGTTGCGAAAGTTGAGGGAATCAAGGTCACTTCCTGTAATAATTTGTTACAAACACCAGCGCGCCCAAAAAAACCACACAACCGCTGCTCTCTTTTTAAGCCTGGGTTCCACAGAAATTGGCCCGCCCCCCCATACGCTCCCGCATTAGCCACCCCCGTGTTCCACCGGCAACAGGTCCGACCTGTTGCCAAGTGCCTGTTTTAATGATTCAATAACTCCACTTAAGCTTTTTTTCAACAATAATGAAGGATTCCCCCAATGGCAGCAGTCTGCGAAGTGTGCGAAAAGCGCCGCAACAAATCAAACAAGGTTTGCTTCTCCAACAAGCATCACCGTTTTTTCCAATATCCCAACCTGCAAAAATGCAAAGTGGTGTTGCCCAACGGTCAGCATAAATCCATCCGGGTTTGCACCAGCTGCATTCGCGCTAACAAAATCAAAAGAGCGGTTTAATCCCTCCCCGATTTTCAAGACATCTCGAAAACCCGGTTGCCCCCGTCAGGCGCCGGGTTTTTTAGTGCCTTGTTTAGCCCATACATCTTTTCATTCACCATAAATAGCCCTGATTACAGCCCCAAAAAATCAGATAACTGCCGCCAAAAGACAAATGATTCGTCTTTTTTATTTACACTTCTTCATAATTTAACATCGTTTTGATGTGAGTGGGCTTTATAAAGCAGAACGACAGACACAGTCGGACACAGGGAAGGTGACATCATCCACACAGAGAGGCTGGACGCGCTTGCGTGCCTTGCGTTGCCCTGTTTTCAGTGTTGTTCAAAGATTTACTCTCGCAAACACTCACACTCTATTCCGTTCCCTTTGCTATTCTCTTCCCGGCGAATGATTCGCCGGGTTTTTTATTGGTCAAAATTGACCTGAGGCACCCATCTGGGCCCAACGCACGACTTTGACAGGGCTAAACCGTTCTACGTCATTCCAAAAACCGGTTAGTTTGAAACCTCAGGCAGCGGAATGACAAAAGCGCCCGTTCCACAGGGGAAATGGGCGCTGACTAGAGAGATAGTGAGTGAAAAAAAAGACTTAGCCTGTTTCTGACTGAGGCAACTCCGAAACCTTACTTTCAGGGGTGGGTAAGGGCAGATCGGTCATACCGCAGTCCAGCATGTAGATATAGTTGATCAACTGAACCGCCATGGCCTCCTGGGCATCTGGAGACAGGTGCTTCATCAACTCAACCAGGTGACGGGCATGAATTTCGAACTTGCTGCGCCGAAACGAGGGGAAAATAAAACGAATCCGCTCTTCTTTGGTGCTTAACTCAGCACAGGAGAGTATGTTCAACGCATCCATCACCTTGAACATATACCGCGCAGCCATCTCCTGATGCGGGTGGGACGCATTCTGCAGCAGGCTCATGGCCATAGATAGCGTGGGGTCTCTATCGTACCAGCGTTGTTGCATCATGCAGTACCCCACTCCTTACCAAACTAAAAAACGAATGTCTACCCTACCCTTATCGTCCCCTCCTCCAAAAAGTTTAGGCATTTGATTGTTTTTTTAACAATTTTAAACATTAAACAGAATTGCAGGCGAACACATCCGCCAAAAACGGGTCGAATCAGGACATGCGGAACCCGGGCAAAGCCGGTTTAGCCAAATATATCCTGTTTTTCTCTTAACAGCGTCAGGCCATTGTAGTTGGTGAGGTTATAATGCACCGGTGAAACCGATACCATATTATTGCGAATGGCCTCAACATCCGAATCATCGGAATCGCCCGTATCAATCACTTCACCAGCCAGCCAGTAGTACACCCGACCCCGAGGGTCCACACGCCGCTCATAGCTATCGGTATACATGCGGGTGCCCAGCTCGGCAATCTGCACGCCTGCAAAATCGTGCAAGGGCACGGCGGGGATGTTAATGTTCAGAATACTCTTGGACGGAATACCAATTTTCATGGCCTTGGGGATGAAATCCGCGATAAAGTCCGCGCCGTGGCTGAAGTCCGCCAGCTTTTCAAACCCATTCACCAGAGACACCGCGATACTGGGGACGCCATGAATGGCCCCTTCCAGCGCCGCACTCACCGTACCGGAATAAATGACATCCGAACCCAGATTGGGGCCGTGATTAATCCCGGAAACCAGCAGATCGATTTTCACATCCACCAGCAGGGCGTTCAGGGCCAGCTTCACGCAATCACTGGGCGTGCCGCTGATCGCATAAGCCTTGGCCACGGGAAAACGCATTTCGGGCTCTTCGATGTGGATGGGCTTGTGCAAGGTCAGGGCGTGGCCCGTGGCGCTTCGCTCCCGGTCTGGGGCCACCACATAAATCTCATAGTGCTGAGACAGCTTGGCAGCCAGTGTCTGGATACCGTTGGCATGAATGCCATCATCATTGGAAATTAAAACTTTAAGCATAAGGCTATTGTAACGGGTTCAGGGGTTTAGGGGAACGGCTTCCCCAAATTTTCCCGGATCCTGACTCTTTTGCCCTTGCCTCTCCCCAATGAAATGCCTCTCCCCTGAATCTCTCCCCGGTTGTATGTCTCTCCCCTGATCATCTCTCGTTTTTTTGAATCTCTCGATGCTGTTTGTTGGTTTTCCAATGTCCCCATTCGATTCCTGAATGTCTCTCCCCTGATCATCTCTCTTTTTTAATCTCTCGATGCTGTTTGTTGGTTTCCCGATGTCCCCATTCGATTCCTGAATGTCTCTGCCCTGTCTGGTGCCTAGTAGCTGTAGTTGACCAGCCATTTCACGCGGGTGCGGGTCATTTGGCCTTGGCGGTTGAACAACAGGTGTAAGAAAAATGCGATTAATGCGTTCATTGGGTGGCCCTCGTTTTGCCTGACTTCCTGATATCTTCAATATACAATTTCAGCAACACCCCAACATCGATCCCCGGATTAATCATGAACACCCCCGATCTCATCCACATGGTTTAGATGAGTGCATAAATAAGCCATCCAACCGGATTCATCATCCAGTCTAAAAACAAAGCGCATGGGCACCGTTGGCCGCCCATGCGCTCTGATATTAAATAAAGAGAAGTCTTTCCGAAAAGACTTACTCGATAACAGCCGCCATCACCGCTTTTTGGGCATGAAGCCGGTTTTCAGCCTGCTCGAAAATGACCGGGGCAAATTTTTCCAGCACCTCTTCCGAGATCTCCTCGCCGCGATGGGCGGGCAGGCAGTGCAGCACGATGGCTTCCGGCAGAGCGTTGGCCATGTTGGCCGCGTTCACCTGATAGTCCTTGAAGGCCACCTTGCGGGCCTCAGCTTCGGCCTCCTGGCCCATGCTGGCCCACACGTCGGTATACACCACGGAGGCATTCTTAACGGCCCCTTTCACATCATCGGAAACGGCCACGGTGGCGCCGTTTTCCTTGGCAATCGACTGGGCTTGAGCCACAATGTCAGGGCGGGGCTGATAGCCGGACGGGCTGGCAATGGTCACATCCATACCCACCATGGCGCACCCTAGCATGAGGCTGTTGGCCATGTTGTTGCCGTCGCCTACATAAGTCAGCTTGCGGCCCTTCAGCTCGCCAAAGTGCTCCTGCACCGTCAACAGATCGGCCAGCACCTGACAGGGGTGATAATCATCGGTCAGGCCGTTGATGATGGGGACGCTGGACCACTGGGCCATCTCTTCCACGTCCTTTTGGGCAAAGGTGCGAATCATCACGCCATCCACATAGCGGGCCAGCGTGCGGGCCGTGTCGGCAATGGTTTCGCGCACGCCAAGATTAATCTCATCCTTGCGTAGCATAAAGGGATGCATGCCCAGATCGTAGATGCCCACTTCAAAGCTGCACCGGGTGCGGTTGCTGGGCTTTTCAAAGTACATGGCCACGCTGCGACCTTCCAGCAAGCGATGCGGGGTGCGGCTGCGCTTCATTTTCTTCAGGTAGGCAGCCAACGAGAGCAGTTCTTGCAGCTCGGCGGGGCTATATTCCAAAAAGGTCAGAAAGTCCCGACCCTTCATGTGGGTGGGAACCGGGTGCGACTCAGTGATCGATACGGGCATTCGGGAACATCCTCTCTCTGTCAATATCCGGCACGGCCCAGCAGGGCCAACATGGTCTGAGTCGATCTTAACAAAACGCCGCCTCAAATACACCTGCTTCGCATCGGGTCGAATCCCGATTCACCCACTCAGTCTGGGCAAGGCAGGCAACTTTCCCATGGGCTCGGCGTTCTTCATGTAGAATAGGGAAATATCTTACGGGAACTCAAGGAGACCATCACCATGTCTGAGCCCACCAACTTTCCGCCGGAAACTGCCGCCACCTTGCAAGCCCACGCGCAAGGGCACACTGGTTATGCCACCCAACCCAGCGATTTTCGTCCCAATGCCCCAGTTTTAAACCCCACCGGACCCGGCTATAACGCAGCCGCGCCAGCCACCGGCGCACGCACCCTGAAGCCTTATATTCTGGGGGCCGTGGTGGCTGCATTGGCGCTGCTGCTCATCTATCAGCAAACCCAGATCAACCGTCTCTCGCAGGAGCTGAGCCTGGTGAATGACCACCTGAAAAGCAGCGATGTGCGCGATCGGCTGGATGCCCATGAGGCCAAACTGGAAGCCATCGACACCCGCCTGACCTATCTGGATTCCAAAATCACCGCGGCCGATGCCAAGGGGCAAACCGCGCTGGCCAAGCTCAAAGCGCAAGAAGACAACGACTTCTTCGGCAACGCCATTAAAAACATCAAGCACACCTTTGGCATCCAATAGACGTTAGCCTGAATCCACCATTCATAAGCCTTACAGGATTTCCACCTGATACTGAGCGGCCCACTCGTGTAGCGCGGCCAGAATGGTTGCGTCCCAGGCCGGTTGCGGTTCAGTGTCCCGGCTTTCAAACAGGGGGACACCACTCAAGGCATCCTCGGGCCAGCGCGGGAACAGGTGGATGTGCAAATGGCGGGTCACCTCCGAGAGGGTGATCCAGTAAGCGCGCGGCGCGCCCATGGCTTCCAGCCGAATGGCCCAGGCTCGGGCGGCCAACAGGGCCTGCTCACTGAGGGTTTCGTAATGCAGCGTTTCCTGACTGGGAGCCAGCATAATGTAGCCCTTCCGCTTTCCTGGTTTAGCCACCAGCGGTTTGTCGGTCGGGCTGGATAAAAAGGGGTGGGCGGGTTCACTTTGAGAGTCGGAAGTGGTCATGGGAAGCAAAACCTTTCGCTATATAAAAGAGGATTGTGCCAAAGAAGACAGGATGCATTCGGGTTAAAACGGGGGATTTTGATTTGCCGCTTTGTGTAGAGTATTCTACATGAATCCGCCCTCTAAACTGGATGTTTGCCGCTATGTTCACCGATATTGCCGCCCAAGCCGGACTGTTTGATCCCAACCGCACCGGCATGACCCTCGATGATTATGATTACCCCCTCTCGGAAGCCCGCATTGCCAGCTATCCGCTGCCTGAACGCGATCAATCGCGCATGCTGGTGCTCAACCGGGCCACCGGTGCGATCAGTCATCATCAATTTTCGGAATTGCCCCAGTTTCTCAACGCCGGGGATTTGATGGTGGTGAACAACACGAAGGTGTTGCCCGCCCGCTTTTACGGCAACCGTCAGGGCTTTACCGGCAAAGTCGAAATCCTGATGCTGCAACCGACTTCGGATGAAGTCAGCCCGGATCAGCAAGGGCTGGTCTGGAACGCGCTGATGAAACCGGCGCGCAAGCTCAAGCCGGGCACCATCGTGGAACTACCCAACACTCAAGCCACTATGGAAGTGCTGCATGTCGGCGAGCGAGGCTGCTGCACCGTCCTGATTCATCCCGCAGAACACGGGGACATGCCGACCCTGATGCAGCATGTGGGCCGCATGCCCATTCCGCCCTACCTGCGTCGCGAGCCGGAGGCCAGCGACAACGAGCGCTACCAGACGGTCTATTCCAAAGTGCCGGGCGCGCAAGCGGCCCCCACGGCAGGTTTGCACTTCACGCCGCAAGTGCTGGAAGCCCTCGCGCAAAAAGGCCTGCACCGCGCCGAAGTGACCTTGGCCGTCAGCTCCGGGACGTTTCGTTCGGTGGAAACCGATGATATTACCGACCACATCATGGATCCCGAATTTTACGGGATTACCGAAGAGACGGCCCAGCAGGTGCAAGCCACGTACCAAGCGGGCGGGAAAATTCTGGGCATTGGCACTACGGTGGTCAAAACGCTGGAAACTTCGGCGTCCCTGCACAACGGCCAGGTGATGGCCGGCAACGGAGCCAGCGAACTGTTTATCTATCCCGGCTTCCAGTTTCAGGTGGTGGATCATATGCTCACCAACTTCCACCTGCCCAAATCAACCCTGCTCATGCTTATCAGTGCCTTTGCCGGACGCGAGCAGATCGCCAAAGCTTATCAGGCCGCGCTGGAACACGATTATCGCTTTTATTCCTACGGCGATTGCATGCTGATTTTGTAAAATTTGCATCCTTGTCTGCTTGCTTCAAAAGGCCACACTCGCAAGAATTGTGCCCCGGAAAATGCAGCCGTTCCCGACTTTTGTCTTTTCCGAAATTTCGTAACAACCACGCGGGGATCAGGCAATTCTTTCGATCGATTGTTTTTTAAATATATATAGATTTGAACAACCCGAACACTTCAAAACCCAAGGAAAGAGAGAAGGTTGATGACAGAATTAGAAATGAGTATTACTTTAGGTCTGACCACTGAACCCGAGAAAAACAAGGTCAAGATTGATCCCCTGCTGCAGGCAGAAATCATGTACCTGAAGCAAATTTTTGCCATCTCCAAATTCCAGAAAATGGAAGTGGGTCGCGCCAATCCGGATACCTGGGCCGCCCTGCTCCCCTGGCATAGCGCCAACTAGAGCCATTTCAGCCGGAAGCAACCCCTTCATTGAAATTAACCGACCGCTTGCCACAATCCGGCAGGCGGTTTTGGCTTATCAGCGGATAATCCCGACTCAGCAGCCTGAGGCATTCACTACAGGGCGTTTACCCACTCCATCTGGGGATGGGCGATACTTTCTTCATTCAGCAAGCCAACCTCATAGAGCAGTTGAATCTGGCTAAGGTTGTAGGCCACTTGCGCCCCAATCTGGGCCGCCTTGATTTTAGACAGCTCAATCTGGCCGTCCAGTACTTCCTTGGCACTACTAAACCCTGCAGCATGGCTAATTTGAAGCTGATAGAGGTAGTGCGTGGCCACGTCCGTACGTTGCTGGGCAATTTCCACGGCTTTTTGAGCCAGCGTGTAGTCTGTAAAAGCCTTCTCCGCCATCACACGAGCCGTTGCGTTGAGCTTTTCAGCCTCCAGCTCCAATTGGCGCAACTCGGCTTTACGCCGCTGTTTGTCCTGGCCAATGGACGCCTTGATGAGCTTTTGCAAAGCCTCCTTGCGAGCATCCAGTTCGCGGTTGTCCGGGCGGGCTTTCACCATGGTCAGGACCTGTTCCCGATTGAGGCGTGGGGGGAGCAATTTCAGCAATTGAACAGACTGAGCCTGTGCCTGTAAATCCACACCCTCCGGCACCAACAGATCATCCGGCGAGACATTCAACTGATTGGCCAGCACCATCGAGGCCGTGTGAAAGGTGTTGTCCGCTTCCAGATACTGGCTATAGCGATCAATCAAGGCCATCTGGGTTTGGGTGACATCAAAGCGGTTGGTTTCACCCGAGACAAAGCGACCTTCTTCCAGCTTGAGCTGGGCACGGCCTTGCTCTAAGGCCTCGTAATTCAGATACTTTTGCAGAAACGCCTGCGTCAGGGAGCCATACAGTTTGGCACTGGACAGCAAGGCCTGCTGACGGATCGTTTCCAGATGGGCCTTGGCCGCAACCGTGTTGCTCTCGGCAGCCTGCTTGAGCGGGCCGGGTTCAAAGGGGCTCAACGGATTAAACAACAGATCATGGGTATCTTTAGCCGTGGCCTCGGCATCTTTAATCTGTGCTTCGGCCTGTCGCACGGGAATGCTATGCGTCAGCGTGTCATGAAACATCTGATTCAGCCCGATGTGTCGGGTTTCCTTGGTGGGGGCCTGCAAGGGTTCAACGCTCCACTTCAGCTTGAGGGCTTCCAGCAATACGGGCGTGGCTTCCAGCGATTCACGCAACTGGAGCTTTTGCTCCTTTTTTTCCTTGCGAGACAAGGGCTTTTTGTTGGCTTCCGGATGCGACAGATCCAGAGTGCTCATGGGGTCCGCAGGCGTGGCGGGTTCTTTGCCCGGATGCATCAGGGACTTGAGCGAAGCCGTCAGGGGCGCAGGCTCGCCATCGGGCAACCGAGAAGGCGTAGCCGACAGGGCAGAGCCCACAGGGCTAACCGGCGACGTGAGCACCGGCGCCGAAACCGGAAAGGACAAACGATCCTGTCCCGGCAGGCTATCGACTTCCGCGACCACAGGACCGCATGTCAGGGACAGGGCCAGCCCTGTCAGGGCACTCCAGGATTTCCAGTCTGAACGTTTCATGCGAAGCCTCATTATTGATTGACTCAATTAAACAGAGTCTCCTAATTAATTTGCTTATTAAAGCGCAAAATGCTGGTACTGAGCATCCCCACCGCCATCACCAACAGCACCCCGGTCTGAAACCAGAGCTCCGCGCCACCCACACCTTTGATGACCACGCCACGAATGACATCCAGATAATAGGTGAGGGGCAAAGAGTAACTGATGATTTTGATGAACCAGGGCATGGGCTCCAGCGGGAAAACAAAACCAGTCAGCAGCAGGCTGGGCAGGAAAATCGCCACGGTGAGCTGAATGGCCTGCACTTGGGTCTGGCAGAGGATAGAAATCAACAGGCCAATCCCCAGCGAGCAGAGAATGAAAATCATGGAGGCAAAGCACAGGAAGCCAAAGTTCCCCGTAATGCTAATGTTAAAAAACCAGACCATCACGCCCAAGGTGAGGATCATGTCCAGAAAACCAATTAAGGCATAGGGCAAAACTTTACCCAACATGAGATCAGTGACCCGCACAGGGGAAACCATCAATTGCTCCAACGTGCCCGACTCGCGTTCTCTCACAATGGCAAAGCTGGTAAAGAGAATGGTGAGCATATGCATCACGATGGCCAGAATGGCCGGTACCAGAAAGTACGCCGAGGACATTTTGGGGTTATACAGCACCTTGGGATTGAACTTGATGTTGGCGGGCAATGCCTCCATGCTGGTCGATGATCCGGCGGTACTGCTTTCCAGCACCTTGCGGTTGTGCGTAAAGATAATCTGATTGGCCCCGTCCACGATGGTTTTGGCAATGGTGCCCTGCGTGCCGTCAATGATCATGTTGACCTGCGGGGCATCACCACCGGACAGCGCCTTCTCGGAATAATCCGGGGGGATGATAATGCCCACCCGATAGCTGCCGTTCCGAATTTTGGCCATCACCTCGTCATCCGAGTGGGCATAATCGAGGTCAAAGAGGGTGCTACTCTGGAAATCGGAGAGTAAATCCTGAGAGGCGGCCCGGTTGTCGTAGTTCACCACAATGGTGGCAATGTGTTTCAGGTCACGCTGCACGGCCAGCCCGGTCACCAGCAACTGAATCACGGGCAGGGCAATGATAAACATCACCAGATAGGGATCGCGCAGCAACTGAATCAGTTCCTTGCGGAAAATGGACTGGATACCGGCCCAGGTAAAACTAAATCGCTGCATTTTACTGGCCATCTGACTAAACATGGGGAGCCACCACCTCTTCATCCTCAAAGCCGCCCAGAGCATCGGCACGCAAGCTGGCGGCCACGGTTTTCAGGCGAATTTCCTCTTCAGCCATACTGCTCTTGGTCAGGCTCACAAAGACGTCTTCCAGCGAGGGCTCGATTTCACGCACATGCTGCACCTCAATGGCGTATTGGGCCAGATCTTGCACCAGCAAGTCCGCCACGTTAGACTGCTCGCTGATTACATGCAAGGCTTGCCCAAAAATAGTGACATCGCTAACGTAGGGTAAGGCCTTCACCAGATTAAAGGTCTTCACCAGAGGGCGACAAACCACTTCCAAATGGGTATTGCCTTCACCCACAATAGCGCGGGCCTTTTTCAACTCGTCTGGCCCCCCGCTGACAATGAGGCGGGAGTTATAAATGTAGCCCACGCTGCTACAGCGCTCGGCTTCGTCCATGTAATGGGTGGTCACAAAGAGGGTGACACCACTACTGGCCAGGGTAAACAGCAAATCCCAAAGCCCCCGGCGGGCCACAGGATCCATGGAGGCGGTGGGTTCATCCAAAAAGATAATTTCAGGCCGGTGCACCAGCGCGCAGCACAAGGCTAACCGTTGTTTCCAGCCCCCGGATAGCTGCTTGGCCAGAAACCTGGTGTAATGCCCGATGCCCACCAGCTCGATCACTTCCTCTTTGCGGCGCTTGGCCCCGGAGCCCTTGACCCCGTAGAGCTGGGAGTAAAAGTCGATGTTCTCCTTGACCGTCAAATCCTCGTAGAGGCTGAACTTTTGAGGCATGTAGCCAATCTTGCCCCGGATCAGTTCAGGGTCTTTGCGTACATCAATGCCGCTGACGATAGCCTTGCCAGACGACGGGGAGAGCAACCCACAGAGCATCTTGATGGTGGTGGACTTACCCGACCCGTTGGGACCCAGAAAGCCGAAGATTTCCCCTTTATCAATGCGCAGGTTCAGGTGATCCACGGCCATCTTCTCCCCGAAAGAGCGCACCAGATTCTCCGCAACGATGGCGGGTTCGGGGGTGTGCTGGCTAAGGCTGGATTCGGGAGACATAGACAAGGGGCAATCGCTTTAATTGGGTAATATCACTATTTTAATTCAAGTGGCAGGCTTTCAATGCTAAGAACCACCAGACCCTGACACAACACTGTAGTATGTGCGGGGCAATCAAGTAGATTCGCGTTTAGAACAGACAGGATACTTTCAGGGCAATTAGGGGTTAAAGACCACTTCTACCTTCATACCGGGGTAGAGTTGGGTCTGAGTGGCAGGGTCCTTGCCGTTCACGGAGACTTTCACCCGGAAGGTGGATTCCTCTGTGGAACTGTCGCCGCCGCTGTTGGGGATAAACTCGCTCTTGGGGTTAATCAGGGCGACTTGCCCGCCAAACTGACTCCCTTTGTAGGACTTGGCCCGCACGGTGACGGCTTGCCCCAAATGCACATCGGACAGCTTGGACTCAGGGACGTAAACATCGGTCCAGAGGTGGGCGTAATCCAGAACGCTGATGACGGCACGACCGGGCGGAACCAGCTCGCCTTCGGTCACGCCTACCACGCTGACATAGCCCGCAAAGGGGGCGCGAATCTGGACTTCCGACAATTGGGCGGTTAAGGCTTGCAAGGCACTGCGGGCTTTTTCCACGTTGGCCGAGGCAATGCTCATTTCTTCGGGGCGAGCGCCACGTAGCACCTGACTGTACTGGGCTTTGGCCGCGGACAGTTGGGCGGCGGCCACTTGACGTTCTTCCGGACGGCCCCCACTTTTGGAGAGATGCAAACCGGCCTGAGCCGCTTGCAGATCGCTTTTGGCGGCATCGGCGGCACTTTGCAGGGTATCGTACTTCTGTTTGGAGATAATGCCTTCATCCAGCATGGTTTTGGCGTTATCCGCCGTTTGTTTGGCCTGTTGATACTGGAGCTCAGCCTCATGGGCCTTGCTCTGCACCTGCGTGATTTCCTCGGGGCGGGCACCGGTGGAGATGATTTTCAAACGCTCCTGAGCCTGTTGCAAGGCGGCACCGGCCTGACGCACCTGCCCGAGATCGGCGCCTTTGGCGAGGAGTTGCTCCTGAGCCAAGGCCTGACTGAGGGTGGCTTTGGCATCGGCAATTTTGGCCTGCAGATCGGTGTCATCAAAGCAAATCAGGAGATCGCCCTGTTTGACGTTTTGCCCTTCTTTCACCAGAATTTTTTTCACCCGACCGCCAAAACGGGAACCGTTACGGATCTCCTTGGCTTCCACTTCGCCGGAAAGCTTGAGACCGGGCTTTTGAGGAAAGAAGTAGGCAAAAGAGACCACACTGGCAATGAGAACCAGCAAAACCACGGGAATAGAGACCATTTTGAGTGAGGTGGGCTTAGGCATAGAAATACTTTTTAATCGTGACTATCTGAAGATTATACCGGAATCGCCAGCAAATCGGCCAGCGTTCTGAGACAGTCCATGTTCAGTTCAGCAAAAGACACCTGAAGGCCATCCACAGGCAAGCCCCAATCCCCCTCACCCAACACGCCATCTTTCCAAAAGGAACAAAGCCTCAATCCAAAAACACCCTTTTTCTAAACCCATGCCCCCTCGCAAAAAGAAAGCCTGCCCGCCTTCCAAAAAGAGGCAAAGCCTCTTTTCCTCAGCAAAAAGGCGCCACAGTCACGACCCGAAAACAACACCTGGAGGGATTTAAGGGCAACAATTTCCCCAACGGAAAGAGCTTAAGGGAGGCCAGCCTCCCTCAAGGCAACAGCTAAAAAGACACACATCCAGCCAAAAAGTAAGCGTGAGCAAAACTCACCCCACGCTCCCAAAGCACGCCCCCTCTCCAAAAAGAGGCAAAGCCGCTTTTCCTAAGCAAAAAGGCACCACAGCCACGCACCCGAAAACAACAATTGGAGGGGTTTGGGGGCAACACTGCCCCCAATGGAGGGAGTTTGAGGGAGGCTAGCCTCCCTCAAGACCAACCAGCTAAACCTAAGAACCCCACAAAAAAACTAATCCAAATGATTATTATCCCGCAAATAATCACGCACCTGATTGAGCGAAGCCTGCACAATCCGGGTAATGCGGGAACTGGAGAGGCCCACCATGGCGGCAATGTCTTTCACTTGCATGTTGCGGTAAAAGCGATACTCCATGATGGTGCGGTCTTTGGGGGGTAAACTTTCGATGGCTTTTTTAATGGCGCGGCCCAGCTCAACGATTTCCAGACTTTCCTCGGGAGTGGCGGAGCCATCGCTGATGAAATCGTAGGGAGCATCACCGTCGTGGCCTTCCTGAATGCCTTCAATAGAAAGAATGGTCTCGTAGATGGCCTCACGGACATGCTCGGGGTTGGCGGTACCTGTGGCAGCGACACCGGGTAAGCCATCGGGGCCAACGACGGGGGTTCTGCCTTCGACGACTTCTTCCTCTTCGGCAGATTTGGCATGCTTGAGGGTGTACCATTTGTAGCGGGACCGCAGCTCGTTACGGATGGCCCAGCGGGTTGCGGTGGCCATATAGGAGGTGTTCAGACGCTCAATTTCTGCTTCAGACTTATTTTTCAGGAGGGCCTGAATGGCAATGGCGCCGATACTGACCAGCTCTTCGTAATCCACCATATGCGAAGGAATACGACGATACTCCACCTTGGCCACACGCTCCACCAGAGGCAGGTATTTGGTGATATTCACTTTTCCGGGCATTTTTTTGGCTGATGTCACAATCTTTCGGTCCAACATTCAGGGTGGTTATCCAATATCGCAAAGGGAAAACATAAGAACAAAGGGCTTCAAACGCAAAAACACTTCAACGAAGGCAGCAGGGGTGATGAATACAAACGTTTAAATTGGATGAAACTAGGATAAGAACTACTGTCTAACCGGGAGAAAACAACTAGGGGCGATTAGAGCTTCCGGTAATGGGCGGGGCTTGTCCTTTGGTGCGCCAGGCGAACATCAGAATCTCGGCGACCGCCTGATACAAGTCCGGGGGAATCTCTTGATCAATCTCTACCAAACGAAAGAGCGCGCGGGCCACGACCGGATTTTCAACCACTGGCACATTGTGCTGGCGAGCAATTTCCTTGATTCGCTCGGCAAATAACTCAGTGCCTTTGGCCACGACTCGGGGCGCTTCCATTACATCAGCATTATACTTTAACGCCACAGCGATGTGTATCGGATTGGTTGTAACTACATCAGCTGTAGGAATCGCTTCCAACATACTTTGCTGCAACATCTGCATACGACGCTGACGCAGGGCCTGTTTCACCATCGGATCGCCTTCGGAGTTTTTGTACTCGTCTTTCACCTCTTTGAAGGACATCTTTTGATCCTGCATATACTTCCAGCGTTGAAAGAGGAAATCGGCCATACCAATGGCCAAAAAGGCCCCGCCCGCATAGAAGATAAACTGCATGACCACTTCGCCCAAAACCCCCAGAATGGCGAAGATGTTTTCGGTGGCCCCCACGGCCAGAAAGTGCCCGATGTACTTCTGGAAGACAATCCAGGCCATCCAGCCCAGCACCAGCATTTTGACGATGTTTTTCACCAGCTCCACCAGTGTACGTTGGGAAAAAATGTTCTGAAAGCCCTTGACCGGGTTGAGCTTGTCAAACTTGGGCTCAATGGCCTTGGTGGCAAAAATCGGGCCCACCTGAAAAAAGTCACCGGCAAAGCCCAACAGGGCTGCCACCAGAATAAATGGACCAATCAGGAAGGCCAGCGCCTTGACGGTGAGCAGTAACAGGTACTGCCAGCCGATGTTTTCAATGGTCTTGTTGGGAATTTGCTCGAAGATGAGGATGAACAGGGAGGCCATTTCTTTCCAGATGAAGGGGGCCATACTGAAGAGCAGCATGAACATGGCCATCAGGAATACAGCGGTCGAGAGGTCTTTGCTTTTAAAGACCTGACCCTCTTCCTTGGCTTTTTTCAGCTTTTGCTGGGAAGCCTCAAACTGCTTGTTCTCATCGCCCAAAGACGAACGTCCTTATGCTTGCGGCCTGTGCATTTTATGGGGTATAGGTATCGGGCATGAGGTGGGCACCAACGCATGAGCGTAACGGGGTGGCCAGATCTGCCAGTGAATCGTTACTCCCCTTCGTCGCTCCAGCTCATCCTTTGAGGCCCTCAAGCGAGGCCCTCACGTTCTATTATAACCGGTTCAGAGACACGGGCCACTATCTCCTGTAACCGTCTGCCGGGCTTTCCCGCTCTCAGCGGCGTGGAAGCCGCTTTACACCCTTTTACATGCAGGCACTTTACCCGAAGCAAAAGTGTTTATTCCTGTATGTAATCGATTCGTTTGAGGATGTCGTATTCATGTCCAGTGTCATCCCGTCTTTCAAGCCTCTAGCCGGGTTCTCCTGGGGACGGTGGCTGGGCAGTTGGGTCGGTGTGGCCATGACGCCACTGTTCCCCATGCTCAACTGGATTTTTGCGCCCTATTTCTCGCTGGAAAAAATACTGGCCTATGGCGCGAAGGTAGAGACACTGGTACAGTATCAGGCGGCATTGACCCAACTGGGCTCAGGCATCCTGCTGGGCAGGATTTTACCATCCTTACTCCTGTGTCTGGCCCTGTGTATTTTGTTTTCAGTAGGATTTGCCCGACTGGGTGGATGGATAGAGCAGCGAATACGCGAAATTCTTTTTAAAAAGAACTATTCTGGCTCAATATTGTGACCGTTCATAGGCTTACAGTCGCTGGCCAGCGATTGATACCCACTGATTCGCGGGCTAAATTACCAACTAAACCAATCCGGATCACAACTGGGGCAAGGGTTCGTAACAAAGGCACTATTAGTTGTGTTTGGCAGTATCGAGCCCAGGGACGTTAAGCGGCCATCAAAGTAAAGGTAAAATAATTCAGATTTGCCCGGACCATTGGTGGTCCCGCTATAAACACCATCAGGATCGAACCAAAACTGAATGGCATTGGTTGAATTCGTGCCACCAAAAGAATATGTTTCAAATAATAAGATCCCACCACTCGGTAATTTGAGACATGTATAGACAGCAGAACAGGTTATATTGGCCTGACCCACATGTCTATCGATTGATGTGGCGGTATCGACAGCAATATAATTAAGGTAAGGGGTTAGATCACTCCACTTAGTGCTTGCAGTTACCACGTTAGAGGCTTTATATTGTGAGTATGCTGCGGCAATAGAGGCTGCCATCTCTTTAGATGCACTATTATACTGTTTGTTTTGTTGGTACTGAATGACTTTAGGCACTGTAAATGTCGCAACGACCCCCAAAATCGCCAACGAAATCAGTAGCTCAGCCAACGTAAAACCTGACGGGATTCGGACATTCCAACGCATTACATACTTCCCTCATGACTGACTTGGTTTTACCTCTTATTTCCATTATCAAACGACTAGTTTAAATTTAATAGGGGGGTAAACTTGTCACATTTCCTGATCTGACATCCCCCACTTTAATTTTAGGACTGACCGATAAAAAGTTGTTAAACGTCTACTCAAGGTTCTCCAGCGTCAGGCAAAATGTTCAGGCTCAACAGGAGCAAGCGGATCAACAAGCGCCGTAAGGAGCTCTCTCAAATGCTTACAGTCGGCTCTCCTCAAGGATCCGAACGTTCCAATTATCAGTCACAAGCGGCCTGCAGCCTCACATGACGGGGCTGATTCCCAGCGACCAGAAAAAAACGCTATAATAGGGCCAATCGACCAGTTTAAAAGGGGGAGTCCACATGGCCGTATCCGGCAAGGCTGAAATTCAGGGCAGCGAGCAGGCGCAAATCACGGGGAGCCGCTTACAGGCGCTGCGCGCGCTAATGGCAACGCATGCGCTGGACGCCTACCTGATTCCCTCGGTGGATGAGCATATTAACGAGTACCTGCCGGAAAACAGGCAACGGCGGGCGTGGGCTAGTGGTTTCACGGGTTCAGCGGGGGATTTCCTGCTCACCCCGGAGCAGGCGTGGCTGTTTGTGGATTCCCGATACCATGAGCAGACGGATTACGAAGTGGCGCTGGATCATATTCAGGTCAGCAAGCTGGGCCGCCCCCAGCAACCCGGCCTCAGCGAGAAAATTCAGGCGTTGGCCAATGGTAAAACGGGCTTTCGGTTGGGGTTTGACCCGTTCACCCTGACGGTGCAGCAAGGGCAAGCCTTCCAGAAGACGTTTGACCAGAGCGGCATTGCACTGGTGCCCATCGAGGGCAATCTGGTGGATCGGGTCTGGACGGATGCGCCCGCCGAGCAGCAGGCTGAAGTCTATGCCTTGCCGGATACCGTGACCGGGCAAAGCCTCGCGGAAAAGCTCAAGGCGCTGCAAACACGACTAAGCACGCTGAAGGTGGATGCCCTGCCCCTGACCAAGCTGGATCAGATAGCGTGGCTGTTCAACCTGCGCGGGCAGGATATTCCGTATAACCCGGTGTTTACCGCTTATGCGGTTATTACCCCCCAAGCGGCCCACTTGTTCATTGAAAGCAGTCGCATTCAGGCCGCCGCGCTGCAAAACCTGCAAGCCTCGGGCGTGACCCTGCACCTTTACGATGCCTATGCCGAAACATTAACCCAGCTGACCACCGCAAACACCACCATACTGGTGGATCCCAAGCACACCACCTGGGGCACCCTGTCCCTGATTCAGCAAGCCAAGGGCCGGGTCAAAGAGGCCGAGCATCCAGTGGAGCTGATGAAGGCCCTCAAAAACCCGGTGGAACTGTCGGGGATGCAAGCCGCCAACCTCAAGGCCAGCCGAGGGAAGATTCGGGCGTGGTACTGGCTGGAGCAGCAACTGGCCGCAGGCATCACCGTGACCGAGGCCAGCTTTCGCGATGCCATTGAAGGTTTTTACGCGCAAGAAACCGGCTTTAAAGGGCTCAGCTTCAACACCATCTCCGGGGCGGGGGCCAACTCCTCCATCGTGCATTACGGCACCCCTAATCCCGCCAAAACGCTGGATGAAGGCGAACTGTTCCTGATCGACTCCGGCTGCCAGTTTTTTCTGGCGGAAACAGATGCGACGGGCCAGCCCCCCTTTGCCGGTACTACCGATGACACCCGCACCCTGCTGGTGGGTAGTACTGCCACGCCCCTGCAGCGATTGCGCTTTACCGAGGTCCTGAAGGCGCATATCAACTGCGCCCTGCAGCAATTCCCCAAGGGCACCGAAGGCGCCCGGCTGGATGGCATCACCCGCGCCACCCTGTGGCAGGCGGGACTGGATTACGGCCACGGCACCGGCCACGGCGTAGGCGCCTTTCTGAATGTGCATGAAGGCCCCAACGGGATTCATCGACTGGCCGGTAAAGCACTGGAACCGGGCATGATCAACAGCATTGAGCCCGGATTTTACGAGCCCGGCTGGGGCGGCATCCGTCTGGAAAACCTGTACGCCATCGTTCCCGTAACCTCTCCAGCATCCGAGGCCCAAGGGGTGGCCTACTATGGCTCCCAAAGCCTGACCTATATTCCCTTTGATCAAAAGCTGATTGACCTCAGCTTGCTAAGCCCGCAACAACTGGCGTGGCTTCGGGCCTATCATCAACAGGCGCTGGAAAAAATCGCCCCCACGCTCCCGCCTGCGGAAGCTGAGTGGCTCACTACGTTTTGCACCCTATAGGCGCATTGAAAAAACAGAACAGGTTGAAATTAATATTTTCCGTGAAATTAGCGCTGCACCCTAAAGCTCACCTGATTGCAAATTTGAGGCATGTTTAACCATTTCTTCAACCGCCGCACATTCCCAAAGGCAGCAGCAGGAATTGAATCCGTCGGCAAGAAAAACTGAATGGTGCCCATACTGTAATCATCATTGCTTCGTTGTGGCTCCGGAAAATGCTCCACATCCGCAAACGTGAAGCAAAGCTCGGTGTTTGACGAGCGAGCGCGGTTGGGATTGATATAAACGTGCTGCAAATTTCCGGGCCGATGAGCCAGAATCGCACGGATGTCGCTCAGCTTTTGCTGAACCGGCTGAGCCAGATTGGCTTCGGAACATACGAAAGTCCGATTGACTCGTTTCCGAAAAACACTGAGCAGCACAAAGGCAAGTCCCACCGCGCCAATCACCGAGGCCGACGACGAGTTTGGCCGGGAAGCCTGAGCGTTATAAGTGGGGGCCATTTGATAGCGAGGCCCTGGCTGAGTACTCCAACTTTGACTAGAGTAGGGATTAGATTGAAAGGGTACTTCCGCGGGAAACAGACGCTCACTTCGCTCCAATAGGGCTGGCAGGTTATGACTCGCATAAGTGGTCAAATTTAGCGGTAAACTATTGAACGGCATCGACATAACTTGTTTCTCCAATCATCAATCCCGACACAGCCCACAGCCACGATTACAGCAGGACCCGGAACTTTCAGCGTTAGCAGTTCTCTTCATCAACACCAAAAGCCCCGCAGAATGCTCAAGAAATTCTGTTAGTGGGTTGTGGCTTGTGTAAATTAAGCCGCAGGCAAACCACTATTGAACAGCAATCCGGTCAAGATGTTACAAAGCGTTACATCCTGGTAAAGCAACCCACATACGCTTCCGATAGAGTAAAAAAAATTGCTATGAGTTCAATTTGCTGTGCTTTTGCCCGTAAGCGGCATATAAAACCAGTCCCAGCACCAGCCAGACCACCAGCCGAATCCAGGCGTCGATGTTTAAATTGACCATCATATATAAATTCAGGCCCATCGCGAGAATAGGCACCAAGGGCACTGCCGGGCACTTGAAACCGCTGGGCAGATTGGTGGCCTTCCAGCTGAACAGCCGCACCAACGGTTGCGCCGCCACGCCAGCACCCAAGCCCATGATGAGCAACTGAATCAGCGCCAGCCCCGCCACTGGCGAGAGCAACGGGTCAATCACCCGCCAGGATTTCCCCAGACAGAGTACCGGCTGATGAAAGTCGTGAGCCAGCCCAAAGCAAAATACGGCCAGCCCCAAGGCCAGCTGCAAGACCGTCATGATGCTCAGACTGGGGTTTTCTTCCGTTTTATAGCGCATAATCAACACACTGGCCGACACCACCACAAAGGCAAACAGGGTACCAATACTCACCATATGGTGCAGATCCGACATGGGCACCAGTGAGGCCATGAGCGCGGCGATGGCACCGGTTAACACGGTGGCGTTCAACGGGGTACGAAACCGGGGATGGACTTTCCCGAACCACGGCATCATCAGGCCATCACGGGCCATGGAATAATAAATGCGCGGCTGGGACATCAGCAGGATCAGCACCACCGTGGTCAGGCCCACAAAGCCCCCCAGGCCAATTAATTTTTGAGCCAGCACATTCCCCACACTGCCAAACGCGGCCGCTAGCGGCGCGCCCGCGTCAATCTGCTGGTAGGGCACCATGCCGGTGATCACAGCGGCCACGGCCACATATAAAATGGTGCAAATCACCAGTGAGGCAATAATACCAATGGGCAAATCCCGCTGGGGATTTTTCACTTCCTCGGCGGCCGTGGACACCGCGTCGAAGCCAATATAGGCAAAGAAGATCAGAGCCGCTCCGGCAAACACGCCCTGAACCCCAAACGGAAAAAACGGATGCCAGTGCGCTGGCTTCACCCAGGCGGCGCCCGCGAAAATCACAAACAGCACCACGACCAGTTTAATAATCACCATCACCGCGTTAAACCGCGCGGACTCCTTAATCCCCAGACAGAGCAGGGTACTCAGGAGCCCCACCAGAATGGCTGCGGCCAGATTCACGCTATGTCCCGCCACCGGCCAGGCAATCAAAGGTTGAATCAGGTGCGTGTTCCAGTCCTCCCCGTGGAGCGGTATGCCCAGCACACTACCTTGCAGCCCCCGGACAAATTCCGAGAGATAGTGCGTCCAACCCACCGCCACCGTGGAAGATCCGATGGTGTATTCCAGAATCAAATCCCAGCCGATGATCCAGGCAAAAAGTTCACCCACGCTGGCATAGGCATAGGTGTACGCCGACCCGGAAATGGGCAGACGGGTCGCAAATTCGGTATAGCAGAGCGCGGCCAGAATACAGGCAAACCCGGCAAACACATAAGAGAGCATAATGGCAGGCCCCGCGGCATCCCGCGCGGCCGTGCCCGTAAGCACGAAAATCCCGGCGCCAATGATCGCCCCCACACCAATGGCGGTCAAATCCAGCGCAGTCAGTACCCGCTTAAGACCACCGGCTTTGGTGTCGCTGGCCTCCTCCAGAATCCGGTCGACTGGCTTGGTTCGCAACAAGGCGTTTCGCATAAAGACCCTCACATTTCCCTTGAAAAAATCCTGTTTATTTCATTCTAGCGGATATTGCAACGAAATCATGACAGTGGAATCAGGGCTTGATTCCGGATGACCGAAAATAACCACTCCCTTCATGCCACATCGGGGTTCTTTTTATGCACCAAAATCCTCCCCCAAAGCGGATCGAAGCAAAAACCCACATCCCCGTGAACTGCCTGGATACCTTATAAAATCGTTAAATCGAACTCACCGCCGTGAGGGTCTTTTCAAACCGGGGCCAACACTGATCTTTATCCGACAAAATGCGCGTGGACGCATCCGGCCATTCTATGCCGAATGCCGGATCATCAAAACGCGCCCCAGTTTCCGATTGGGGGTGGTAAGGCGCACTGACCTGATAGAGCACCGTGGTGTCATCCACCAGCGTTTGAAACCCGTGTAAAAAGCCCGTCGGCACATACAAGGTACGGAGATTGTCGGCGGTCAGCTCCACGGCGATCCACTGACAATAGGTCGGCGATTCC
Source organism: Vampirovibrio chlorellavorus (assembly GCA_903866275.1). GTDB lineage: Bacteria > Cyanobacteriota > Vampirovibrionia > Vampirovibrionales > Vampirovibrionaceae > Vampirovibrio > Vampirovibrio chlorellavorus_D. Next base: position 48,108 of record CAIPMU010000013.1, read on the forward strand.
GGCCGAACGTCTACAATCACATCCAGAATGGCCCCTTTGACGCAGCGTACCAGCTTGGCCTGGGCATGGGGCGCTTTCTGGGCATGCAGGCCGCGCAGGGTGCCTTTGTAACGATTCGAGGAAATATTGGTGCCTGTAAACACGTCAACGATGCCGTACTGAGTAGCCACATCCTGCTTCCACGCTTCGGTGAAAAAACCCCGATCATCCTCGAATTTTACGGGATCAATAATGAACGCGTTGGCCAGTGCGGTTGCCTGAACCTTCATGCTTTTGCCTCCTGTGGCAGACGACACGCAAACAGGATCTGAAAATGCCAGTTCACCGGGAAGGGCACCTTGCGCAGCTGACGGATCAGATTGGCGCTCTGCCCCGGATGACGCATCACCATGCGGTAAATGGGCGGTACCGTAGGGAACAGGCCCGTGCGCTCCAGAATCTCATAGCCCACAGAGGCAAACAGTTCTTCGTACTCGCACATGGGCCGGTCACCGGGATGATGCCCCCAGGTGGCTGTGCGCAGTAATTTCCCCCGGAACATCAGCTTCAGGCGGGCAGTGAAATGGGCCAGATTGGGACAGGAAAAGATCAGGGTGCCGCCTGGCTTGAGTACCCGCTTGAGTTCTTTCAGCGCCAGGGGCTGTTGATGATAGTTCAGGTGCTCCAGCACATCCAGCGCCATAATGGTGTCAAAGGTGTTGTCCTCAAAGGGGATTTCCAGAATGCTGCCTTCACGCACATAGGCAGAGGCGTAATTTTTATCCACCCCAATAATATCCCAGCCTTGCTGAGCGTATTTTTCTACCAGAACGCCCTCGCCGCAACCCGCATCCAGAATGCGTCCCTGTTGGGTCTCCCGGTTAAAACGGCTGAAGTGATAACGCTGCAACAGCTCGTCCACCACCTCCAGCTTGTTCACATAGATAGGGTAGTAACTCCAGTTGGGATTCAGGTTCCGATGAAACTCACCCCGGCGTGCATATTCGCCCTTACGAACAGGCGCTGCCTGTTCAGTCTCAAGACCGGTCGGGCTGATTTCCTCGGAAGCGGAAGACAAAGGGCTAGGCATACTTTGGGGCAATCTCTGACTAACTTGGCTGCGGGGCTCAAACCCGTAGGCCGGAGCGCCACAATGGGCAATACCTTCCTATTTAATCACAAATGCCTCGGGGATGGACTATTGAAGGCGGGAACTCCGAAGTCTCAGGGGCGTCATTCCTCCAAAAGCGGGATAAGTTAACCCAAAAAGCACAACAATGAGCCCAGAGCATGTATCATCAAGAGAGATCCCATCCTTCATTCGCCCCATCACCATGCGGTCTGTACCGATACTTACAGAGGGCTTCACGGGGCATCGGGATTTCCCTTCCCAGCATGAGGCAACGGACCATACCCCATTGACGACGCCCAATCGCAATTCTGACAGCCGTTCGACCGGCATCCGCTTTCTGGTCAAGGAGAACGCGCCAGCCGTAGGCCAGCAGGCCGCCATTCTGGTGGCCGAACAACTTTGCCGCAAGCCGGACTCCTCGATTGTCTTTCCCACGGGCAACACGCCCCTGCCCCTCTACCAGAGCCTGCGGGGGGCCAACGGGATAGACTGGCATCAGGCCCGCCTGTTCCAGCTGGATGAGTACCTGTCCCCCCACCCGGATAAACCCATCATTTATGAAAGTTTTGCCGCTTACATGGAGCGAGAGCTTTGGGCGCATATCGCGGGACAAAAGTTCTACATTCAGGACTACCTGCACGATCCAGCAGGCTACGAACAGCTGCTCATGGCCAATCACGGCCCGGATCTGGTGATTCTGGGCATCGGCACCAACGGACATGTGGCGTTTAATGAGCCCGGCTCGCTGCCAGACTCGCCCACCCGCGTGATCGATCTGACCGAGGAAACCCTGCGAAGCAACTTTAAAGCACTGGATCGGTCGGAATGTCCCCGGCAGGCAATGTCATTGGGCCTTCTCGCCATTCTGAGTGCCCGGGAAATCATCCTGATGGCCACAGGGGAAAACAAACAGGGCATCTTTCAAAAAGCTTTTCACCCCCAACAGGCCCCCTCACTGGACTGTCCGGCCTCATGGCTCAAACAGCATCCCAATGTGCTGATGTTAACGGATTTTGAGGTTTCTTTTCCGGTGGATTGAAATCTGGCGTATTACTGCTAAAATAAAGGTCAGGGGTGTGCAGCTTTTTCAACGTGGTCAGAAGTTAGAAAAGTGCTGGGGCTTATCAGAGGAAAATTATCAGGCCTGTCAACCAGCGTTTAAACCGCCCAGACAGACGACCAGCACCGCCAAAGACCTCAAAAAGCGCAACACCCGTATTTTCAGGACCTGTTATTGATTCGTCTTGTAGAGAGATTCTCCACCACGCCACGTGCAGGCTAGACTATCGAACACGACCCACCACAACGCATGGCTGACAAACAGCGACTCAGTCGATTTGCTTTTTAGTCCGCTCTCCCTCCGAGAGACTTTTCTGAGTTTAGACATTAACCACAGGACTATCATTCAGCTCACAGAAAGAGACTGAGTTGAACCGGTTTCAACAGTATTAAAACAGTTTGGGATGCAATAACCGCTTGATGAAGACCCTGGATACCATCATCGTTTTTAATTTTGGTTATATCAAACAGCAGGCCAAGCCCGGCAGCTGGCGGCGTGGGTATAACTACTTCAAGGAAAACCAGCTCCAGCACATCACGATGGATTCCATTGGCGTGCGGGGCAAGGTGAAGGGCAAGTACAAAGACAACTACAACATCCAGCTCAAATTTAAAAAAGACCATGTGGAAGCCGTCTGCGACTGCCCGCTGGAAGAGCCGTGGTGCAAGCATTCGGTGGCCGTGGCGCTGGAATCGGTGAAGCGCCATTACTGGGAAAAGTATTACCGCCTGCCCATTGAAGACGAAACGGTTTCAGCCATTGATTCCAGAGACTTTGAAGGCAACTATCGCTTTGTGATCAAGCCGGACAAGCATGCCAAGCCCAAGCATCTGGGCCTGAAGGTAGAAGACCGTAGCACCGGCAAGATTGTGCATAATCTGGAAACGCTGCTGCGCAAGGCGCTGGAACAAGGCAATACATTGGGCGAAGACAGCTTTAACAAAGCCCAGAAGCGCGAATTTGCGGTGATTCAGTTTGCGATGAAACATGCCAAGGGCAAGCCGGATCATGGCTGGTTCAATGTGCCGGTGGCGGAAGCCGATACGCTACTGCAACTGCTGTCTCAGGTGGAGGAAATTAACAACACCAGCGGCCAGCGATTGATGTTTGAAAACGATCCGCTGTTCCTGCTCCTCTCGGTCAATATTTCCAATGCGGGCAACGTGCTAGTGTCTCTGCACTGGATTCGTCAGGAGCCCTATGATGCTTATCCGCTGGAAGAGTTGACCCTGTTTGGCCGAGACGTGCCCTGGGGCGTGTACAAGAACCGAATTTACCCCTTATCCAACCGCTTGTCGGAACTGCCTGCGCACCTGACCAAGACCAGCTTTACAGATATTAAAGACGCGGACGGCGGAAAATTCATGTACGAAGATCTGCCCCAACTGCGCAAAGTGGTGGACATGGATCTGGCAGACGTGGTGCATCAGGTGGATCTCAAGAAAAAACCGCCGATTAAAATGGTCACGGTGGAATTGCTGGATGAAGCCACGCTGAAAGTTCGCGCCAGTCTTGAATTTAACTATGACGGGGTCAAAGTGCCCTTTAGTCGCAAGGCGCCCGAAACGCCCTATGTGATGATCACCAAAAAAGACAAGGAAACAATTTACTGGGTCAAACGGGACATTCACGAAGAACATGCGGCCTATTCAAGCTTGCTGGAAGGCGGGCTGGAGCCGCTACAAACCAATCACCTGTTTGCGGAAGGTGATAACGCCATTGATTTTTACAACGTCACGCTGAAAAATTTGCAAGAGCGCGAAGTGGATGCGTGGCAAGCCAAATACGAAAACGACATGAGCTCGCTCAAGGCCTCGGAGCACCCGTTGCGGTTGCGCGGACGCATTGAATTTGCCCAGACGGTGGATCAATTTATCTTGCGCATTGACTGCGTCATCGGCGAAAAAGAGATGACGCTGGATGAAGTGCAACGGCACCTCATGCAGGGCAAAAAATATTTCTTTATGCGCGGGGTGGGTTATATTGAAGTCCCGCTGGCCGCCATTTTGTACTTTATTAAAACGCTGGAATATTTCGACGCTGAGCAGCCAGAGCCGGATACTTACCAGATTCAAATTTACCGGGCCGGATTGATTGCAGAATTGCAGGATCAGGGCATTCAGCTGGATATGAGCAAGAAGTTCCAGAAGTTCTGGAACGTCATCTCCTCGCAGCAGGCCATGGAAGAAATGCCCATCCCGGAAGGCGTGAACGCAGAATTGCGTCCGTATCAAAAGGCCGGGTTTAACTGGTTGTGGTTCCTGTATTCATATGGCCTAAACGGCATTTTGGCCGATGACATGGGTTTGGGGAAAACGCTGCAAACGCTGGTGCTCCTGCAATGCGCCAAAGACCGTGACGGTCAGATGCCGTCGCTGATCATTTGCCCCACCTCAGTGGTGTATAACTGGATCAACGAGATTGCTAAATTCACGCCGGGCCTGAATGTGGTCAATTTAACGGGCACGGATCGCCATGCCCAGTACAAAAAGATTAAAGACTGCGATGCGGTAATTACCAGTTACGCGCTGCTGCGCCGGGATATTCGGGCGCTGAAGGAATATCACTTCCGGTATGCCATTCTGGATGAGTCGCAGAACATTAAAAACTTTGAATCGCAGACAGCCAGCGCCAGCAAGGCGCTGCAGGCGGATCACCGGTTGGCGCTGTCCGGCACGCCGGTGGAAAATCGGCTGATGGAACTGTGGTCGGTATTTGATTTCCTGATGCCGGGCCTGTTGTATGACAAGGACGATTTTAAATATCGCTACGTGTATCCCATTGAGGAAAAGGGCAACCGGGATGCTGAACGGCGGCTGAAAAAGCAGGTGTTTCCGTTTATGCTGCGCCGCCTGAAACAGGATGTGGCCAAAGATCTGCCGCCGAAGATCGAGGCGGTGTCCTACTGCGAACTCACCGAAGCGCAGCGCGAATTGTACCTGCAAGTGCTGGAAAAAACCCGCGAAGAAGTGTTCGCCAACGTGGCGGAAAAAGGCGTGGGCGGCTCGACCAATTCCATTTTTGCGGCGCTGTTGCGTCTGCGGCAAATTTGCTGCCACCCGCAACTCATGGGCGAGGAGCTCTCGGGCGGGCTGAAGGAATCGGGCAAGTTCGAGGCGCTGAAATCGATGATCGAGGAAGTGATCAGCGAAGGGCACCGAATTTTGCTATTCAGCCAGTTTGTGGAGATGCTGAAAATTGTGCGCACCTGGCTGGACAAAAAAGGCATCAAGTACGAGTACCTGACCGGCGAAAGTCGCGATCGGCATGTGATGGTGGACCGGTTCAACAACGACGACAGCATTCCCATCTTCCTGATGAGCTTGAAAGCGGGCGGCACGGGCTTAAACCTGACCGGCGCGGATTACGTCATCCACTACGACCCATGGTGGAACCCCTCGGCGGAAGATCAGGCCAGCGACCGGGCGCACCGCATCGGGCAGAAGAAAAGCGTATTCGTTTACCGGCTCATCACCAAGGGCACGGTGGAGGAAAAGATCCTCAAGCTGCAAGCCCGCAAGCGCGACCTGGTGGATTCCATCATCGCCGCCGACCGCTCGGTGGGCAAACTGCTCTCCTTCGACGACCTTAAGGACATCCTCTCGCCGGACTTCTAGGCGTTCCCCGTGGCTAAGAATGTTGAGGATGCGCCGTGTGGCGGGCGGTCTTCGGGATTGACGTGGGCACGACGGCCTTTGTTAGGTTTGTTCGATGATTACGCGAATGACTTTGCAACTGCGCCCCAGTAGGTTAGAATAGCGGTGTGGTAGAGTTACCCCTTGGGTGCTCAGCGCCGCGTCTCAATTTCAACGGGCCTATAGCTCAACGGTGGAGCAGGGGACTCATAATCCCTTGGTTGTTGGTTCGAATCCAACTGGGCCCACACTCCTACTCTTAATTTTCAGGATCGACATATTTAAAAAAGATGGCTGTGGGACACTCACGGGACAGTTCAAACCCACAAGCGCCCATAACTATCAAAACATATAGCAAGCCGGGACAGGCTCTCCCCCTGGTTTCCCGATGGCTCTGGAGCCTTTAAGCTTGTTCAATGTTGCAGGATACCCCACAGGGAAAGACGAGAGCACCTGAATGAAGTCTTTCGGGTGTCATTCTCTGGCCTTCTTTAAAAACATCGATTCTGAAGCCTTTAAAAGGCATTGTCCTGATGTGCGGATGCAAAAACAGCCTTAAGAGGTCGCCTTGCATTTCGCTCCATCATTGCTAGGTGCTTTGCTGAATCGAGAGTGAGGATGTAGTCTTTACGGTCGAAACCCGCTACCCGACATTGCTCATTTTTGAGCAGTAAGACATAGTCTTGATTTTCGGCCTGCCACCTTAAGGGTTTTTCTCATTTTTGAGTAAAACCACATAATCCTGATGATCGCTTAGAGTGCTTTCAGCCTGGAGATAATCTCTTCCACTTCTTCAGGGAGAAGTTCCAAGGTTTTTTCAAGAAAGAAATGAATGGTTTGCACCTTGATGTGCCAATGGGCCCGCTTTTTCGTCTTGCCGGGATCTCGCTTGGCCGTGTTTGGGAGAATATCCCCGGCCTCGCACCAATCGCGCACCTTCGCTTCAGTAGCCGGGAAGTAGTCGTTTAAGACGCTAGCAAACTCTCGGGTAGAAACAAAGGGCTTCATCTTGGCTTCCTTATTCAGCGTTAGTCTAGTGGGTGGTGCCTTGCGCTTCGGGTTCTATGATCTTGTCTAAGTGCTCAGGGTTGCTTCTTAACGCCTTAATGGCGGCGTCTATGAGCTGGCCCGTGCTGATAGACTTGCTTTCGCTGGTCTGTTTTATCCACTCATTAGACTCTGCATCCACTCTACAGTTCAAAGGCTGCCGGGGTTTCATTCCTTTAGATTCGAGTGTTGGCTTTCTTCCGCCATGGTCTCCGCCTCTGGGTGACATCAAGAAACCTCTCTTTCATCTTTGCTATTTGCAATACAGTTTATCAGAAAGCAAGAAGTCTTGCTTTTGGCTGCTTTAAAACCCGATGAGGTGCATTTCTCACACATGAGGGAACCTGACTATGGAAAACGTCTTGCAATTTCCATAATGATTGTTATGATTGGCGGGTTAGCAAATTGTATTTCATTTTCCTAAAGTGGTTCTTTCAGTGTAAAAGCCTTCATAGGCCAAGCTGGAAAGGCCTCAGGATTTTGGAATGCCCCCATAAAGCCGAAAGGAACAGAGAGATGGTAGCGCAACCCTTGAGTAATCAGACACTTCTTGATGATAGCGAGAGCGAAAAAAGGGAAGGAAGCCCCCAAGCTTTAGGGCTGATTGGGAATAAGCCTGACCTTCAAGCCCTTGCCTATGAGACCGAAGGCCCTGCTATGGCCGCATTCCCTGACAACCAACAAGAAGATCAAAAGAATGTAATAGATTTAAGCGAAAGCCTTGCGGATATTCTGATGGAGGGAATCAGAAGCGATAAGGCTTTCAGGCAATGGTTCATTCAAACCTTTGATCCTGAAGTCACTCTTTTACCGTCGCACTCGCACGATTGAGAAGCCTTAAAGCAATAAGGCCGGGCATGAGCAATGCTCAGTTCTCGGCTAATGTGCCTCAAGGGGGGGCTACCTGTCGGCGGCTTACACGGTTAAGACGCTGAAAGGCTTTCCCACAAGTTTGATAGGGGCCAAGGTCAATGATGAGTCATTCTCTGCTCATGGCTTATTACTTCATCAGGGGAGAAGCCAGCGAGAACCCCTAGACCGCTGGGTCATACTGTTTGTTTGAAGGCTGAAGAGCCATTGATAGGGTAGGCTGTGGGTTCTTTGCCTGTGTTAGAACATGGGCTTAAGCCAAAGCCACCTGAAAACATTTGATTGATGTATGAATCTGAATGGGGATATACCCTACCCCCTACCCCTGACGGATCAGGATGCTTGCCGATAAAAATATAAATGAATTTGAAAAATTGAAATGTCAAGTTCTCAACCCGTCAAAAACATCTGAACAAGGTTTAGGTACTCCCTGGAGGGGTACCCGGTGCGGGTAACGCAGAAGCTCAGGCTCTCGGCATTTTTTGTTTTTATTTTTGTAGTTCGTTTCGGTTTTTAAATCATATGGACAATATGAAAAAAAGCCCCAAGATTTTGATCTTGGGGCAAACAAAGGAGTAATTATGGGCCTGGAAAGACTATGAGTGTTTCAGTTTTTCTATAGCCTCCGAAACCCCTTCTAGCAGACCTTTTGAAAGGTCTATCATTGAAGCATCATTGTGGATGTAAATACCCTTCAGATCGATCAGATTATTCAGATGAAACTTGGCTGTGCTGGTCACTCTCCGAGCATTGGCGCGGGTTAAATCAAACCGAGTACCCTCGCCAGCATCAGAGCCCAAAGCGCTTAAGATTGCACTTGCGCTTTTGTCATAGCGTTCCAATGTGAGCGCCACTTTTTTAAAGGCTTCATCGACTTCCCTGCAAGCCTCCAAGTATCCCTGAACGGCATCCTCCGTTGCCGAGGCTCTATTAAAGCGCTCTTTTTGGGCTTCCTCTGCCAAGGTCTGGGATTTTTTACTTTCGGCTTGGATGATCGCACCGGATAGGTCTTCAATCTTGTCGAGATGAGAAAGGCGCTTCCGGTTGATCTCATCCAAGGCCCGCACCGCATTAACTTCGCCTAAAGCGGCGGCCAACTGGTGCGATTTTCGCAGCGTTTCCATTTCCTGAAGTTCATTTTGTAATGTTTCCCGCTGATGCTCCAAGCCTTCTATGGTCTCTTGCCAGCCGATAGAAGTCTTTGCGAATAATGTAAACATTTGTATGGTCTCCTTCTTAATTAACAGTTTGGGATTCTACGATTTCACATTGTTGTTTTAGCCATTCATATTTTTTATCCAAGGCCGTGATTTCTTGGCTTAACGGGCAGAGCGTTGAAGCAACCCTTCCGTTTTCAGTTTCCAATTGCTTTTGTTCATGGCGTAAGGCTAAAAGCTTGAGTGCTGCCTTATTCCGTTCTTTAATGAGAATGTTTGTTTTCACGGGTTTCTCCTTTTGGTTACGGGTACTTTATGGGGTTGGGATTGGGTTTTGAATTGAAAATGGGAGGTATCGGTGCGGCTTGCCGTGATAAGCCTCTAAAAACTGTCTGCTTTCACGGTCAAACCAAAGCTTGAAAGAAGGTTCGTTACCATCCTCTCGCTGTTTGTAGCAATGCAAGTATGCATCTGGCCAAGCCTTGATGGCGCTGGCTTTATACTTCTTGCCTTTCACGGTGATCTCCTCATCATCCGAGGGGTTTTCCCGTAGTAGTTCCTCTTTAGGCTTATTCCGATAGACTGCCAGCACATTGTCCGCTAGATCGGTTATCGCCCCCGAGCCCCGAACATCATGCTTCCGGGGTGCCTGGTTCTCGCCTTCATCCCGCTTGCGGGCATGGGCAACCAAATGAACATGTGCGCCCGTGCGGTTCTTAAAATCACAGAGGCTTTCCAGAAAGCGCTTTTGGGCGTTGTAATCATCTTCATCCAGCCCGACTTTAAGCAGTGAATCCACGATGAAATGTAAGACGCCATAGCGCTTGCGGGCATATTCAAACACTTCAAGCAAGCGATCAGCCTTGGCGGTGCCAATCAGATTAAAAAGCCATAGGCGCTCCCCAAGCCATTCATAAGCCGCTGCCCTGTAAGCATTTGAAGGATTTCCCATGGCTGTGAGCATGGGCAGAAGATGCCGCCCAATCAACTTGGCAGGCGGAACCTCCATGGAGGCAATGCAAACCCGTTCACCTAGGGCCATGCGGTGAACCATGCAATGGAGTAGCATTTCACTCTTACCGTGTCCGTTGAATCCACTCCAAATAGTCAATTGCCCTTCTTCAAAGCGAATTTCCCCATGCGTTTTGGGCCACGGCAAGGTGATCTGATTCCGTGTATCATTGGCCCCAGATAAAAGCTGCTCTACCTGGTCTTGAAATTCCCCTGCGTTTCGCAGTTCTTCCGGGTCTTGATATTTTGCATCTGCCAGGCAGTCATTAAAAAACTCTGCACCCATGCCCGCTTGAAGGGCTTCGTTTGGGTCTTTGTAGTAGTACAGATCCACCACTTTGCAACGATGAGCGCCCAAGCGGCTTATCAGTTCCTTGGTTGCCTCTTGCCCTGCGGCATCCCGATCCATGCAAATATAAATTTCCCTGAATCCATCCAGATGATGAAACTCATGATCTACCCATTGTTGCTTGTTTCCCCCGCCCGCGCCGAAAGGCACGGACAAGGCCGGGTGTCCCCATTGGAAAACGGTTAGCGCGTCAATCTCACCTTCACAAAGCACCACATGCCGGGCATTGGGATCGATGGATTGCCAGCCAAATAATATGGGCTCTGAATCTTTGGAGGCGGCAATTCGTTTCTTTCCTTTTTCATCCCGATCCAGACTGATGGATTTCCACATGATCAATTCATCCCCGCGCTTGTACGGGAAAATAATATCTCGGCCCCGCTCCCCGACCTGGTAGGCCTTAATGGTCTCAGGCGTTAGTTTCCGTTGGGTCGTGAGATAGGCCAGCACGTCCAATTGTGGGATCTGGCATTTCGGCTTCTCGGGTCGCTTATAGCTTTTGGCAGGCAGGGAAACAAAGCCGTCATTGCGAACGCCTAGATAGTCTCGGATTTCGGCCAAGGTAGCGGACAAGGAAAGCCGCTTTGTGAGCCTCCATAAGTCAATCAGATCGCCCCCTTCGTCCGTGGCAAAGTCTTTCCAGACGCCCGCCTTGCCGCCGGATAGATGAACCTTGAGAGAGCTTCCGGGCTCCCCAGTAATGGAGCCACAAGCCCATTCATGGCCATCTTTTTTCCCGGCCGGTAAAAGCATAGTGGCCACAGTGTGGGCTTTTCTGGCTAAACGGTTGGATAATTCTCCGGCATCCATTACTTGCAACCTCTGGCCATCGGATCACTGTTATCGTTTTCGGGCTTGGCTGTGTGCCCGCCTGTTTCCCGCTGCCAGATTATGATCTTGCTGGAAATATGCGCCATGCTGGTTATGCTGGTGCCATGGAAACGGTGATCCAACAAGTAATCAATGGCTGCTTTTACCTCCTGCAAACTGAATGTTTTCAGCAGGTTATCAGCGGCCTTGAGGCCTGCAAAAAACCATGGCTTGGAGAATTGCCCTTCTCTTGCGCCTCGTTGCTTGAATCCGTCCGACAAATAGGTGACAAGCTCACGGCTTTGAGGAGAGGTTTGCTTGCTGGCCTTTAAAGTTGTTTTTTCCTCCCCCGCTTTAGCGGGTGTAGGGGTATTATTTCTTTTACCTTTATTACCCTTTATTATGGGGGGTTCCTCAGGCTCTCTCTGAGCTGCTTTCCGGGTTGGCTGTGGTGCACTGTGTGGTGCACTATGCGGTGCATCTTCTGGTGCATTGTCCGGTGCATCTTGTGGCGTATTTTTATCAAGTTTATCCTGTAAATCGGCGTAGTTATTGAGTTTGAGTCTGGCCCACTTTGTGGCCCATTCTGTGGTGTATATCATGCGCTCATTTTCAAGCATGCTTATAAACTTACCCACAGTGCGCCGGTTCCAGCCCCATCTTGTGGCCAGTTGCCGCTCAGAGGTTGCAATTTCTCCGATCTCAAGTAGGAGAATCCGCCCATGATAAGGCACTTTATGAGGTGTGAAGGCCGCCTGATTCATTAAGTCAATCCATGCTTCTAATTCTGTGAATTTTCTGTTTTTAGGCCATAGCCAGTGGTCTTCAATTTTTCGGTATAGGCGATAGTATCCGGGCTTACTCATTGACAGAGGCCCCCGCAATTTCCAGACTCTTGTCAACGGAGGCCGCCAGAATCTGAAGCCGCTCAAAGGGTAGCCCTTGAATGGCCGTTGCGATAGTGGCCACAATCCGGCCTGACAATTCACGGGAAAATTCAGCATCGGCCTGGGCATGTCGCGCGGTTTCAAGTTCTTGATGTAAAGCTGGAAGCTCACCTGTGAAGCTACTGATAACAATGCTTTTTAGCTTGAATTGGTGGAAGCGCAAGAAACTAGCCCCGAGATGGAAAAACAAACGATTGGCCCCAAAGTAGGGATTCAATTTTTTGAAGGCCGTTTGACCATGCTTCAATGACAGGACAAGCCAAAAGGGGCTTAAAAACTTGTCAATTAAAGAATATGTGGCACAATTAGATTTAGACATAGGGAATGTCTCCTTAAACTTCTTCTACGGCTCTATAAGCACCGACTCTGCCACGTTTTCTAAAATATTAGAAAGGGTGGCTTTGTCGTTTAGAGTTAAAATGATTTCCGTCTGCAAAGCCGCCCCGACCTCTCAGGGCGGCTTTGTCAAACCTCTCACTGGTTCCCTACAGACTGGCTTGAATTGGTTGATTTTGAGATTCAATCCATTTAAAAAATGCTTGCTCATCAATCAACACACGACGGCCAGCACGTTTGATAACTCCAAAACTATCAAGGCCATTTGTTCTGGAATGGAAAATCATCCATCTCAATGCAGACACAGAAGGCCAGGGGTGATATTCATCGAATTTTGCAGCGGGTATAAGGCGTGTAGACGTAGAATTTGTTAATTGCATTAGTTGATAACCTCCAGTTGATGACTATGGAGATTATTATGCTTTGAAACGCATGAAGTTCAGGTTGTAAAACTACTTGTAGAACTCTCCAAGTAGTTTTACAAGTAGTTCTTGAAAATGCCGATTAATCGTTCCGATCAAGCCCCATACAGTGAGGAGCGTTTCTCTTTTTTTCTCTACTAGGCAGTAAGCTATCGCCTAAACCTTCTTTTGAGTCATTTAAAAATGATTTTACTCTGCATTTTAATCGCCCCAAATCCTTACTCCAATCTTGTGGCCATAATGTTTCGTTTTCTCCATATACGGCAAGGGCCAAGTTTTCATGTGAGAGTTTTCTACATGGTGCGTTCCAAAGGGCTTTGAAAAGTAAATAGCATTGTCCAGCAGGGCTTCTTTTTTCATCTACAATAAGTTCTCGCATTAGGTGATCGAGTGTTACACCAATGGGGAGAGCTTCTTGTTGAGGGGGTGAACATAATTGAGAGGATTCTCTCATCTCAATGCTTTCAGGCTCGGAATACTCCTTAACATCAAGTAACCAAGTTTCTTTGGGAAAGAATGATGGTGGTTCTTGGAAAAGACTTTTTAGCAATTCTTTGCACTCTCTGGGAATATAGGGGAAGCAAAACTCAAATAGCGGAAGGGTGCTGCTAATTTTATATGCATTTTCAATTGCGGCACGTTTTTCTTCAACCCAACCTTCTGTTCGATCAAGGGCTTCTTCTGTTGAGATTCTGGGAATATGCATAAAAATATCGTTTTCGTAAGTGTACAGAAGAATCTTTTTCCTTGTTTCTGCATCGGCACCCTGGATTTGACAAAGGGTCATTTCACCTTGGTTTTCGTAAAGTTCAACATCTTGAATGGCTGGATCTTGGCTAAACTGCCGCATTTCCCAGAAGGCCCAGAGAAAATCCCATTGTCCAGAGGTTACAAGGTCTGGTATGGATCGGCTTGAATACCCTTCCATAATACGGCTGTTTACAAGTCTACTCTTCAGAAGCAATTCAATATCATCTATAGAAAAGTTGCTTAAGAGCCAAGAAAGCTTTTTGTCAGGTAAGGTTATCTCTTCTCTGGAAACCCCAATAAGGTTACAAATTTTTGAAATCGAGGTGCTTTCTGCTTCATTCAAATTCTGTATATTCTCTTGTTCTGATTCTGCATTTTCCACTCTACCCCTGAACCCCCACAAACATCTTCTTGTTCATCCGTTCAACGACTTCCGCAGTATGGGTTTTTGTTAAATGGCTATATCGCTGGGTCACTTGAATGGTTTTGTGGCCCAATATTTCCGCAATTTCCAGTAAGCTGGCCCCGCCCATAGCAAGATTAGAGGCGCAAGTGTGCCTTAAATCATGAAAGTGAAAATCTGGGACTTCTGACTTTTTAAGAGCGGCTTCCCACTGTTTCCGAATCTGTTTAGGCGCTTTACCGTCAGAACGAGGGAACAAGAGATCCGTATCCAGCCGCCGATCCTTGTGGTGATACTTTAAAATCTTTCTTAAGTCCTGACCGATTGGCACTGAGCGGCGTTCATCGTTTTTTGTCTGTTCAAGCCGAATTATATTGTGCTTAAAATCCACATTTTGCCAGCGAAGCCCCAGTATTTCACTCCATCGCGCACCCGTACTTAAGGCAATCAAAACAACCGGCCAAAGGTAAGTCTCTGTACTCTGAGAAACGGCATCTAGGAGTGTATTCAATTCTGAAGCAGAAAGAAAACGCACACGGCCTCTTGGCTCTTTAGGCTTTCGCACATTGAGCATTGGATTCTCATCCATCCAACTCCAATCCTTGACCGCACAAGCAAATGCAGCGCTCAGGGTGGCCAAATACCTGTTCACTGTTCCAGCGGCCTTTTTTGTCCCCTTTACAGGCTCACCATTGCGGGTTATGGGCTCATTCAATAATTTATTTCGGCACTCTGTCAACATCGCCGGGGTAATGTCTTTCAAGTGGTATCGCCCAAGTTTGGCACTCCACCATGCAAGATGTGATTCCCGTTTATTCTGATCGGAGCGCAGCTTGGGCAACTCCTCCAATTTATAGCGGGCAATCAGATCCTCAAGTGTCCTGCGCTTGGATTCATACACTTTGAAATAGCGTCCTTCCCGTATGGCCGCTTCGGTTTGTTGAGCCCAGATGCGGGCATCGGTGCGCCGCTCAAAAGTGGCCGTTTCCGTGGGATGCCCCTTCAAGCGAATTTTGACCCTGTAAGAAATCGTTCCATCTTTTTCTTGCCGCTTCTCGATAGTAGCCATATAGCCTGCTTTCCAAGGTTTTCCGTGGGACACTCATGGGACACTTAGGGCCAATATCCTTCTAAAAATCTCAATCAGCCTCAAGAGGAGTATAAGCCTTAAAGGCTCTCAAAACAAGGCTTTTTAAGATTGAGATTGATGGAGGCTTATAGGCTAAATATCAGCGGAATCCGACTCATAATCCCTTGGTTGTTGGTTCGAATCCAACTGGGCCCACCATTTTTTATTCGGAGCATCTTTTTAAATAATGTCCTCTGAGAGATCTTCAATTCCACTTGAATTAAAACGAAAAATATTGGTTGAGGCTGGACATAGATGTGCAATCCCTACATGCAGACATCCCAGTGTAGAAATACACCATATAATCCCTTATGCTGAAGTAAAAGAACATACCTACGAAAATTTAATTGCACTATGCTCAAACTGTCATACAAGGTGTCGTAACGATTCTAAACAAGGGAATATAAGCCAGGGGGAAATAGATCGAAAATCCATCCAAATGTACAAACAAAATCTAATATTCCTTTCTGGGTTGTTAACTCAATTCGAAAGAAATGTGTTGGATTATTTAGCAAATGAACGACAAATTTTAACCATTCATGGCTTAATCTCTATTAAAACTTTACTCGACTTGAAATTAGTTGCTATTAATAATGTGTCGGTAACGACCAACTGGAAAATTAATGATTCACCTTATTATGATGAACCCACAGTGTTTAGCATAATGCTTACTACTAAAGGTAGTGAATTTATTTCTGCTTGGCAAAACAATAATAAAACTTACGAGCCCTTACAAAATTATCTTAATTAATTCAGTTTACCCTCACAATCAAAGACAAATAGTAAAGTCAGTATTTTCTCAAAACTTGCACAATAGCTGTATAAATTTGGGGAATTGTGATCCCCACATTAACTTCACCCTTTCAAGCCTCAAGACTTGCTACTCAGCGTCATGTCTTTCAATACTTGCACGATGGCATCATTGGCTTGGAGTTTGCCGGCTTGAATGCGGAGTAATAAAGCCTCGGCGGTTTCAAAATCGATGCCTGATTGTGCGAGCAAGGCTTTGGCCACTTGTGCGGCAGCACTAGCGGAATAGCCCTCTGCAAGCTGTTGTTCATACGCAGCCTGGGCTTGTAAAAGCAATGATTGCGTCAGGGAGCTATAGGTTCTGGCAAGAAACATGCTGCCCTGGCCCAGGGTCAGCACGGAGTCAACCGGGGGTTGGTCCGTGAGGCCGGAGTTATCCGCCGGACGAGTCGATTGATACAAGCCGGTCAGGCCCGTGTTACCATCACTTTGGCTCAGCAATGATGGGCCTGTGCTATCGGATTGCGAGCCGCAATCATTGCCACAACCATCGATCCGGGTGTATAAGAATCGGCCGTCACCACCGCTGGCACTGGCAGGCCCCGGCAAGGCATAAGAATAGCCAGAGAATCCACTGGCAAAAGCTGTACCACCCGATCCACCAAAGCCGCCACGCATATAAAAAGGCATTGCGCCGGGCAAGGGCATATTGGGCGCGTACACCGACACATCGCCACCGTAACCGCCATACCCCCCATACCCTCCATAAGCATAGTGATAGAGCGCCCAGGGGCTAGTGGCGATAGCATTGCCCCCATGCCCCCCATTGCCGCCCAAAAGTTGAACAACCCCGGAGGGGCGCGCAATAAACGATTTACCATAAGCCAGATACAACGACCCACCATTCCCGCCATTGCCGCCATAATATCCGACCGATTGCTGTAGGGAATAGGCGTAATAGCCATAAGGCCAGCCCCGGTAATAATAATAGTTATAAACAGGCCCCACCGCGTTGAAAGCATTCCCACCCTGCCCGCCGTTGGCTTGAATCTCACCTGCGATATCGATACCAGCACGAGCCGCAATCGCTATGACACCGCCATCACCGCCCGCACCGCTCACATCTCCCGCAGCACCATTGGCGTGAATGTAAGCACTTTCACCCACTCGCACCCATCCATCCGAGTGATGGACTAAATTGGCGTCTCTGGCAATTAAATTTGCCTGAACATCATTCATAAAATCCGTGTGATGAATCAGCTCTGAATTCATCGACGTGGTATGCCCCTGTGCTTCCAGCAGAATGGCACCGCCATCCCGTGCGCCCGGCAAACTGACGCCATCCGCCATCAAAACGCCATCCAGGTTGATTAATCCCCCTTCGATAGAAATTAGGTTCGTATCATAATTACCCACGACTTTGCCGCTAACATCCACAATGGAGCCTGGACGAAAATCCATCGCTCCGTGACTGCTGAAATTGCCGATTTCCACAATACCGCCATTGCCACCGTGACCTTGCGCATAAATTGCGCCCGCAGGCCCCAGTGTTAACGAGTCCACATTCAACTGAACATGTCCCCCATGAATGCCGCTGGCATAAATTTGTCCGTTCTGATAAATTTGTGCGGCATCCACCGTGATTCTGCCGCCGTTGCCCAGGTACGCCCCATGATTCATCACTGCATCGACGTCCAGCTTGCCATCAATACGCACCAGCTGTCCGGGCACAGAGAAATGCAGCCATCCACCATTACCAGTTAAATTGCCAGCCGGATTTGCCGAACTGCCAACTTCACGACCCACCACTGTGGTGCCAGGGCTGATGTATAAGCCCGTACCGCCACTATTGATAAACGTCGTTTTATCACCCGGTGTATTATAATAGGTACCCTCAGACACATGCTGTCCGTCATTCAGGGAGTTCACATCCCCGGTATTCGCCAAGGCAGGAAGAGCCGATGTGGCCAAGGTCAATGTCAGCCCCAAGGCAAAAGCTACCCCAAATTGTTTTTGTTTTGGTTGCGTCATAAAAATTGGGGTCATCGCCATTGCCTTTCTCTTACCAATACTATTGAACCCTCTACCACTGGGCCTTGATCACAGATCGTTTGCCTTGGAAACCAGTCAATAGAAAAGTGAACCCTATCATGTCGCGGCTTGCTTTCACCACACACGAAGACAGTTTAGCCCAAAGAAAGCCTCATTGAACATTTTTATAACCGTTTATGTCTTTAAGCCTGTCAGATTTATATCGCTTTTATATCACAAACCTTCCGCCTGACCTCAACCCCAGTATGATTTGATTCCCCCCCATAAAATAGAGGCCGTGAAAAAATAAAAATACTTTTTTAATTCATCCAAAGCCTCTAGTGTTATCAAGCCTGATTCAAATTAGATGTCTTTACTTCTGGCTTTGCAACTGTGCTTCCACGCGGCGGTAGAATTGGCTGAGTTGCTCTACGTGCGGATGCACATCGAAGCGCTGGCCGTGGGCTTGCAGCTGGGGCACCAGGGCGGCCAGCTCGGCGTCGGATTGGTTCACCACGCGCAGCAGGCGATCCACGAAGGCGTCTTCATCGCCCACGGGCACCAGCCAGTCCTGTGCCTCGGGCAGGCCCATCACTTCGGGGATGCCACCGGCGGCATAGGTCACGCAGGGGCGACCAAACAGCATGGATTCCAGCACGCGCAGGCCAAAGCCTTCCTGCAACGAGGTGCTCACCGTCACGGTGCTGGCCGTTACCAGACGCGGGACATCCGAGCGGAAGCCCAGATACTGCCCATGCGGCGCAAGCTCAGGATCTTGGGTGAAGGCGGCGGTGAATTCATCCGCCTGTGGGCCATGCCCGGCCACCAGAAAATACACGGGCTGCTGACGACGCGGGTCGTTCAGGAGCCGCTTGGCAATGCGCAAAAACGCGGCCGAATTTTTATCCGGCGCCAGGCGACAGATAAAACTCACCACGCGCGCATTTGCCGGAATGTTCAATTCCGCGCGGATGGCTTGCGGGTCGAGGCCTTTCACGCTGGCCATCATGGTCGCGGTGGGCAGGCCGTTATACAGCACTTCCGCCTGAAAGTTTTTGGGCAAAAAGCCTTCCCGATAGAGGCGCTGGCGTTCATAATCGCTCACCACCAGCATGCCACTGAGATACGGGGTTAAATTGCGCAACAACGGGCGACTCAAGCCATACACAAAGCGCATCAGATCGTTGGGCGCGTTCTCCAGATTGTTGGGGCCGCCGTAGCTATGATAGGTAAACACCAGCGGAAAGCCCGCCTTGCGGATGGCCGATTGCTCCACCCGACCCTTGTGAATATGCACCAAATCGGGCTGCTCGGCCTTGAGGATCTCCAGCAGACTGCGCATCACCCGGAAATCCAGCACACGCAAAATGGGCGTATGGATATGCGTGGGCAGCCCGTGCACCTTGACTCCGGCCGAGCGCAACTGCTCGGCCAATCGTCCACCCTCGGTCACGGCGGCGCTAACCTCGTAGCCTTGCTGTTGCAACAGCGGCAGCGTGCAGTTCAGGTAAACCTCAATGCCGCCCCAGGCGTGGTTATCGGGTAAAAAGTGCAAAATTTTCATGGGGTTTTCCTGTGGTTTTCATCGGGTTGTGGCTTTAAATGGGGGAAGGCACTTTGGCCTTGGCTGTCTGCGCGACGCCTTGCACGGACTGAAATCTGTTTGCCATCGGGTATGATTGGCCGATGGTCATTGCAGAACGGCGCACGCCGACAGGCAAGGTCCACGCAATACGATCATAAAACGCTTCCAGTTTTTTGACGTGACGGGCCACGTCAAACTGCTCCGCATGCTGTTCCAACACGGGAGACAATGCGGCCAGCGCCTCACTGGGCTGGTTCACGGTTTCAATCACCGTGTTCACAAAAGCATCTTCATCGCCGATGGGCACCAGCCACGGTTGCGCCTCCGGCAGGTTCATCACTTCCGGGATGCCACCGGCAGCATAGGTCACGCAAGGCTTACCCAGCAACAGGGATTCCAGAATGCGGAGACCAAAACCTTCCTGCAACGAGGTGCTGACCGTCAGATCGCTGGCTGAAATAATTTGAGCGACATCCGAGCGGAAGCCCAGATACTGGCCGTGTCGAGACAGCACCGGGTCCTGACTGAACGCCTTTCGGAAGGCCGCAGCATGTTTGCCATCACCCGCCACCAGGAAATACACCGACTTGCTCAACGCGGGATGCGTGGCCACGCGTCTCGCGATGCGCAAAAACGCCTCCGTATTTTTATCCCGCCGCAACTGGCAAACATAACTGATCACAAAAGCCTGCTCGGGAATATGCAACGCCCTACGGAACGTCTCGGCTGAAAAACCGTTCAGACTGGACCGCATGGCCTCCAGTGGCAAGCCATTGTGAATCACCTCAATGGGGAAATTCGCCGGGGCAAAGGCTTCTCGGTAAAGTCGGGCTTTTTCATAGTGGCTTACAATGGTCATGCCACTCAACGCGGGGAGTAGCCCACGAAACAGGGGGCGCGCCAGCTTATAAAGCCACTGCACCAACGGATTGGAGGCCTGCTCGATATTAAACGCGCCCGCGTACCCGTGATAGGTGTAAACCATCGGGTAACCCGCCCAGTGAATCAGCGATTGCTCGATCCGACCGTTGTGCACATGCACCAGATCCGGCTGAACTGCTTTCAGAATAGGGAGCAGGTGCCAATACACCGACAGATCGATGCAGCGCGCCCACGGATTGACCCAGGCCGAACGCCAGAGTGATTTTTTCCGGAACGGAAATGGAATGCCCCAAACGGGTATCCCCGCTTTTTTCAGGGCATGAAACAACGGACTGTCCTGCGTCACGACTGCGCAAATCTCATGTGCCCCGCTGGCTTGCAGCTTGGGCAGCGTGTGGCTGAGGTAGACTTCAATGCCACCCCAGACATGATTTTCTGGCATAAAGTGCAGGATCTTCATGAATTATCCAGTTGCGGTGATGGTTTTGGGAAATAACGCCTGATGCGGCGCCTGATACTGTTTTTTGGGTTCCAGTTCGGAAAACACGCGGTCATAGAAGGCTTCCATTTTTTCCACGTGCCGACTGATGTCAAATGCCTGGTCAAGCGCTTGCAACACGGGAGCCAGCGTTGCTAAAGCCTCATCCTCCAGATTGATCGCGGCCACCAGCACCCTGGCAAAAGCGGCTTCATCGCCCAGAGGAACCAAGCAGTCCTGTGCTTCGGGGAGTGCCATCACTTCTGAAATACCACCAGCCGCATAGGTCACGCAAGGTTTGCCTTGCAGCAGAAATTCCAGAATCCCAGCCTCCTTCAACCAATGAAACAACGGGCTATCCAGCGTCACGGCGGCACAAATCTCATAGAGCCCACTGGCCTGTAGCTTGGGCAGCGTGTGTTGCAAATACACTTCTATCCCCCCCCAAACAAAATTTTCCGGCATAAAATGCAGGATTTTCTGTTTCGTTATCATCAGGCTAACCTCCCTCGACTGGGCATTTTGCCCAGGTCATTATAGCCCGGAAGCAGGTCCAGCGGATATTCAGCTTGCAGAGATTCAGGCCGTAAATTACAGGGGAGGAACAAAACCATTTTTTGGCACTCGAAGATCAGGGCGAGTAAGGAGCAGAACGATGAACCACGCTTAATGCCGGACAGCACCGTTGGCCGATACCGTAGCGGGTTCCAGAATGCGCGTAAAGACCTTAATGAAATTATTCACATACGTGTCAATATCAAACTGATGCGCCCGCTCCAGCAAACGGCTGTTCAGCTGATGTTTTTCTTCAGGCGAAAGATCCAGAATTTCAAAAATTTTGCGATAAATACCGTCCAGATCACCGCTCGGGACCATCATGCGCTCCCCTTCCGGGAAGTCCAGAATTTCGGCAATCCCGCCCACTTTGTAGGAAACACAGGGCGTACCCGCTGCAATGGATTCCAGAATACGCAATCCAAAACCTTCCTGCAGGGCAATACTTATCGTGAGATCGCAGCAGGCCAGCAGTTCGGGAATATCACGACGATACCCAAGACACACCCCTTTGCCTTTCAGCAAGGGCTGATTGAACTCTTCCACAAAGTGGGCTTTCAGAGAACCTTCACCAGCAATGAGAAAGAAGAATTTCTTATCAGGGTGCTCGGATACCAGCTTTTTAGCTAGTTCCAGAATCTCCAGGGAGTTTTTATCCGGATCCAACCGTCCCGGATACCCGATGACGATGGCATCCGGATCAATCCCGAACTCCTGCTTGTAACGCTGAATGTCGGCTTGGCTGGCACGCTGGGAAATATTCTTGATGTCCAGACCGTTATAAATCACGGTACCCGGTGCATTTTTGGGCACAAACCCTTCCTCAATCAACCGCTCCTGCTCGGAACGACTCACAAACGTCAGCGCATCCAGAAAAGGGACCATCCAGCGGAACAGGGGTAAAAGCATCGTGTTCAGCAGGCGTTTTTTGGGGCTGGTAATAAACTTCAGGTTAAACGGACTGCCGTAACCATGCACGGTATACACCAGCGGGTAGCCCCAGAGCTTGAACAGGGCATTTTCAAGACGCCCGTGATGGGCATGAATCAGGTCAGGCTTGACCCGATCCAGAATCTTCTTCATATGAACAGTGGTGTGCCAATCAAACGTGCGGAAAATCAGGCGGGGATACTGTTTTTTGAAAAACTCTGGCAGGTAATCCGGGAACGGAATGCCATGCGCCTGCACGCCCGCTTCGCGCACCATATTGAAATAGGGGGTTTGATCAGTACAGACAATATGAGACTCAAACGGCCCCAATTCATCCATCCGCTTGCTAAAGCCCAAAATGTTCTTTTCAATCCCACCCAGATTCCCAAAATCCTGATTCACATGCAGAATCTTGAATTTTTTGGGAGAGCCAGAAGACTGATGCTCCGGGGGCATCTCGTGATTTTGAGAACGTTCTTGTTGTGCAGCAGGCATAGGGTTGAATCTCCAACAGGGGTCAATGACATTTTAAACATAGCGGAATCAATACTAATAAAAATAAGATTGAGGCTTAATTTGCTTTGAGCAACGGAACTACGTTGTTTTAGTGCGAGCGGGCACCAAACGTAACCCGGTGGAACGACTGGAGGGAGGCTTGGGTGTCGCATCCGACAAGCCTTCCTCCGGCAGTGACTCAGAAGCTTCATTTAAATATTTGATCACTTTAGCAGGGACGCCACCCACCAGACAATTGGGCGGCACATCCTTGGTGACGAGGGCGCCTGCAGCCACGACCGAACCTTGCCCAATGCGCACGCTGTTCAGTATGGTCACATTGGCCGCAATCCATACAAAATCTTCCACGATAATGGGATTGGTTTTAATAGTCGGTCGTAAGGACCTGAAGTTCGAATGGACTTCGTGGGTGCCATTAATGAAGTAGACGTTGGGCCCAATGTTGCAGTATCGACCAATCTGAATCGGCGAGGGGGCATCAATGTAGCAGAACATGTTCATGGTGGAATAGTCGCCAATGGAAAAATTATGCCGCTTAGACTGCATGGTGATACCGGGGCGGATATAGCAGGCTTTGCCAATCTTGAAACCCATCAACCTCAACATGAAAGGCCGGACATACTGATTCGCCAGGTAAGAGGACCCCAACCAGTCCGTGAACCGAAAGGATTGCAAACTCACCGTGCAATCCCAAAGTTCTGACAATTTTTGACGAGTGTTGGTCAAATTGAATTTCATAATGACAACGATTCCATTTGGGGCATGAAATTAACTGAGGGTTTCCAGAGTCGCACTCTTATTACGTTGGGCGCGAAGTTTATTCAGAAAAGCCGTCACGTACTCCAGTTCAAAACCGGAAGCCGTGGTGAGAAACCAAATCGCGAAACCGGCTGCAAAGGAGGTTCCGGTACAGAACAGGAGATTGAGTAACAAAGACTTGCTGAACCAGCCCGTGCCCTTAATCAGCCAGATAATCAGGGCAGCCGCCGAAATTGGCAGAATCATCTTCAGATGGATCTCCCGCAGGTATTCACCCAAGGAAATGGCCAGATCCTGACAGGCTTTACGGATGATGACGAGTTGGTGAAATGTACCACGGACCAGAATGGTGGACATCACCACACCGGGTAAACCATAGATCTTCACGAGAAAAACGCAGATGCTGACCTTGGCGATGGCCATAAAGATGCTGCTAATGCTCACATACTGATGCCGTCCGGCCGCAAACAGGAAGTGGTTGGCAGGCAGATACAGCGTGGCGCTAATAATACCGGGAATCGCCAGCAGGAACACCGGCCATGATGCGGCCAGGTCAATATTTTCCTTGGCAAAAAAGCGGAAGAAGTCGACGTAGAAGAAGTAGAGAATCAACACAATCAGATTGATCCCCAAATACAGCACGCTGCTTAAACGCAAGAACAGCAGTCGACTTTTTTCCTTTTCCTGTAAAACGTGTAACCGGGTGAAGACGGGATATACCCCGGCAGAAAACTGAACCGGAAACTGGGCCGCCAGATTCAGGAAACGATAGGTAAAGGCGTACAAACCTACATCCCGCAGCGTCAGAAATTTGGAGATAATCATCAAGTCCAGACGCCCCGACATAATGTCACTGACGTTCTTAATCAGGGAATGTATGCTGATTTGCAGCAAATCCTTGGCTTTTTCCAGGTTAAAGTAGCCAAAGTCTAGACTTTCGGGCTGAGTCTTCATGCAGTGGTAAAAGACCAGAGCAAACTTGATGATCGCCGCACCAAAGCGCAGCAATGTAATCTCCTTCAGGCCCATCCCCATATACAGAAGGATAAAAATCCCGCCATTGGAAATGAGGTAATACAGGGTCTCACTGGTATTCACACACTGATACTTGCACTTGGCCTGCAACACAGCGGCAAAGTACCCCTGAAACAGGGTCAAGGCCCCTTCTAGCACAATAATATACAAACAAAAAACAGACAGTTGAACCAGATTGGCGTCAATATTGAGAAAATGGGGAATGCCCGGCACGATAAAGGTGGTCATCAGGACCAGCGCGGTGATCATCAAGTACAACACCAGCCCGGTTGAGAGTAACTGCCGGGTCTCCAGCTGATCTTCCTTGGCGTGTGAGGTGCTGAGGCGCTGAGTCAAGCCACTGGTAAAACCCAGATCCATGGCGATCAGGAGTTCAACCACGCCCAACAGGAGCACATAGAGTCCAAATTTCACCCCACCCAATGAGCTCAGAATGGCAGGATAGACAATGATATTCAGGACGGTCTTGAGGGTCAGCCCCCCAATACCGGTGAGCGCACCCAATAAAAATTGTCGATTAAGATTCATCTAAGACTCCGAGAGATTCGCCGGGGGAATGGAAAACAGGATTAGAGATTCTCTTTTGAAACGGTGGGTGAGGATAAGCAAACAACCATCGGGGATCGCCCTGGATTGAATCAAGAACTGGCTACTTCAGCCGGTGAAGCCTCTGACATTGGGGAAACCTGAGATGACTCGACAGTCATGCCCGGTTGGGTCAAAAAGCGACTGTATATGAGAGTGGTTAATAACCAGAATACCAAACAGTCATTCAAACTGGTAATACATTCATCCATCATGGAACCAATCAGGAGAAATAATGTGAGTCCGACCACCGAAAGCACCAGGGGCTCACGCCGCTGAAAATAGCTCTTCAGGCTGTGTATGCCCGCAGCCAGAAACCCCGAAAATATCAGCATGCCGCTGATGCCCATATCGTATAAAAAGTTAATAAAGGCATTGTGTACAAAAATGGATTGCTCGCTACTTTGTTTGTTCGTATTGAATAAAAACCGGTAAAGCTCCATATTGCTCGCGGTCAGACCATGCCCCAGCCAAATGGAGCTAGACGTAATATTGCCCAGCAGATACCCCCACACCGAATAGCGCCATCGCAAGCTGCGAGTATCATTGAAGCGATCATTAATGGTGGAAACCAAATCTTGACCGGTATACGCCTGGTAACCCCACAAGGTCAGGATCAGAAAACTGAAGAATAACAAGAGGGGCAACGCAATTTTTCCCCGGATTTTACGGTCAAACAGGCTGAGTCCAAAGAACAGCACACAGGCCGCGCCAAAGCCCACAAAAGAATTTTTGGACATCGACAGCAGGAAGGTAAGAATGTTCACCACAATCGTCAGACCCAACACGGGGCGAATTTTGGTCCCTAATCCCTCTGTGTCGTTGCTCTGTTGATAAAAAAGCCCGATATAGTAGATTAGCAGCAGACCCTGAACTTTCCCAAACTCGTTGGGGTGAGAGTATAATCCGGTACTGCGCCGAAACCCTTCCAGCACCATCGTAAATATATCCAACGGAAAGCCAATCAGGGTGGCAATCCCGTGCAACAGGCCAAACGTAATCAATGCGATGTTAAACAGGTTGAACAGTTTAATTCTGGCCTCCGGGCTTTGCGCCGGACGAAAACAGGCGGCAATCAGGCCCACCCCCACAAAGGTGAAAAAGTAATCGTAAATCTTGGTTTGGGAAATACTACTCGCACTGACCAGAGATACGGTCGGGTCAATGAAATTCAGGTTGAACAGGAAGTAATAGGCCAAAAACAGTGAGAAAAAGCTGACCAGGTACTTAAAATAATTGTACTTTTCATTGATGTATTGAAAATTTTTGTAGAGCAGTAGAACCGTTGGCGTCACGACCAATAGCGTGGTCAGCGGTTTCAACGGAAGACTATGTCCACTCTTCAGGGCGATTAGACTCACCAGATAATGCATCAGCTGAATCAGCAGAACGCAATAAAGCGCAGGAATAACGGGATGTTTCAGGACGAGCTTAAGATAACGCGTATATAAAAAAAAGCCGAACCCCAAGGTAATCAGCAGTGGAATCGTGCTGGCACCCACCCGGTGCTTGAAGACCTGAATACCGCAAGCAGGCAGTACCACATTCGTGAACACCGGAATCAGGCAGGGCAACAGTAACGTCATCAACCAGTATTTCAGTGATGCCTTTTCGTGCTGTTTTTGCGTATGGACTACGGCGTTAAACAACTGGTGGAAGCCTTTATTAAAAGCCTAAACTATGACAAGTCTGGATCATTCAAACTAACTGTCATCAAACGAGCAGAAACGTCATTTGGTTTGTCTTTTACAAATGGCGCTACAAAGTAACTGTAAATAATTGTAACGAGAAGCCAGAATAGCAGACTGCTATCCATAAAGGTAATACATTCATCGACCAAGGAGCAGACAACAATAAAGATGGCTAGAGATGCAATCGTCAACATCATTGGCTCATGAGACCGCAAATAAGTCTTAATACCTGAGTAAGCTGCCACGATAAAGCCTGAAAACACAAGCATGCCCCATATGCCCATATCGTATAGAAAACTAATTACTGCGTTATGGACAAAGATTGACTGTTCACTACTCTGTTTGCTTGTATTAAACAAAAAGCGATACAACTCAATATTACTAGAAGTCAATCCGTGGCCGAACCAAACAGTATTTTTGTCAATATTGGCAAGCAAGTAGCCCCAGACACTATATCGCCACTCCAAACTACGGTTGTCATTAAATCGATCAGTAAGTGTCGCCAATAAATCCTGGCCCGAGTAAAGCTGATAACCCACAAGAATCAACGTTAGAAAAGCGACAAATATCGCTACCGGGGTTAAGACCTTACTCCTAATTTTGGGATCGAACAGACTAATAGCCAGAAAAATGCTCAAGGCCAAACCAAAGCTAGCAAAAGAGTTTTTAGACATGGACAACATAAAGCCCAATAAATTGGTGATCACTGTAGCAATCAACAAAATCTTGTATTTAAAAAGCTCTGGCTTATTCAACTTAATATAAGAATAATAAAGACCTATATAATATATCAACAATAACCCTTGACTTTTCGCGTACTCATTTGGATGCGAATATAATCCCGTGGCTCGCCGAAAACCTTCCAAAACCATTGTAAATTGATTTAAGGGGAATCCAAAAAGAGTAATTAATCCGTGAATCAAGCCGAAGAGAATCAAAAACAGGTTAAAAGTCTGAAATAACTTGAACTTACCATCAAGAGTACTAACTTTCTGAAAACTGCAACTAACTAGTGTCAGTCCAACAAAAGTGTAAAAGTAGTCATTCAACTTTCCCTGAGAAATACTGGTGTTAGAAGTGATAGCCACACCCGGCTCAACAAAGTTATAGTTATAGAATATAAAAAATAAAAGATAAATAACAAAGAAAGCCACTAAATACTTGAAATAATTATACTTGTTATATAAGTATTTAAAATTTTTAATCAATAATAAAGAAGCAGGAAAAACCAAAATCACCATGTGAATTATTCGAACCGGGAAATGTTTGCCCAAAGCCTCCATTACCAATGCCGCATAAAATAGCAGACGAATAAAAACAGCACTATACAAAGCTAGGACTAAAGGGTTCTTAAAGGAATATTTAAGGTACTGGACGTATAATAAACCACCCAACAGGATTGACAATATCGTCGGGATTGTAGTGGGCCCGAGGCGTTGGGACAGGGTTTGAATGCCCAGCATCGGCAGCAGGACATTGGTCACCAGTGGAATCAGGCAGGCGATGACCACCGTGAGCAGCCAATAGGGGACCTTTGGCTGCTCAGGTTGGTTGTTTTGCATCAAAAACGTACTGGACACGCTATACCAAACTTTTGTTGGTTTTGCCGTTGCTGCCATTCCCGTTGGGAATTGCGGCACTGACGGGGCCATCATTCTGGAACTGAGTGGCAAACATCTTTTTCAGATCGTCAACACCCAAACCATTGGACGAGTTGCTGCGTTTCAGCAACACGCTGGCAACCCCGCAGGCCAGACCCAGAATGAAATCGAAAAACAGCAAGTGGGGCTGACGGGGGAAAGACGCCTCAATCGGCAAGCGTGGGGAATCCACGATGAAGACGTTACTAAGGCTTTGACTTTCTTTCAGCTGAGCATCCAGCTCTTTCTCTTTCAGGGTTTTCAAAGAACTGTTCAGCGCGGACTCTTCCATTTCATAGTTGGCCAGTTTAGCTTCAATCTGAGGCAACGCCTTGGCACGAGATTCCAGTTGGTGCAAGTAGCTGCTCAAAATACGGTTTTTGGAGTTCAACTGCTCAGCTTCAGTGGCGGCACTCACCATATCACCCACCGCATGACCGCGGGTTTCATCGGAGATGGCCTGAACATTCGCCGAACCATGACGCCCCACAGAGCGAGTGGTTTCCTTTTGAATGCTGGCTTGCAGTTCAGCGATGTGGTTATTAACTTCCTGAACCTTCACACTTTGCTCGGTGTATTTGGTCAGCAACGAGGCCCGCTCGGATTGTGCAGTGTACAATTCAGATTGCAGCTTGGCCAGGGTTTCGTTACGGCCTAAACCCGCAGCCCGCAGTGCATCGCTGGCATTCATCCCCAACAGGGATTTATAACCACGCACCTGACTATTTTTACCCACCGCTTCGGCACTGGTCATTGCCAAACTGGTTTTAATGTCCATTTTGGCCTTGGTCAGGTTAATGTTCTCTTCAGCCGAATTCACCACGCCGTGCTGGGCCTTGAATTGACTACTTTGCTCCTGCACCAGCACCAGCTTTTGTTCAATATCGCTGATTTGCTGAGCCAGATAACGGCTACGTTCGTGCTGCTCAGTACGGTTAATGCCCAGACTGGCGTCCCGGAAAGTATTCAAAATCACTTCCAGACCTTCCTTGGCAATCTCTGGATCTTCCCATTTGAACTCAAAACTGATCATGTCAGTGCCCGGCAAGTTCGCATATTTAATGAACTTGCTACCGCTACCAAAGAATTTCTCCCAATCCGCTGTGGTTTTGATTTTTTCCTTTTCCAGCACTTCCGGGTGACGGGTCTGGAAGTAGTGGTAGAGGTTATCCATGAAGATGGTGGTCTTCAACAGGCCCATCGTATTCATGACCGAACTGGTCGATTGGGCGGCGGTCATTTCATAGCTATCGGCAGTGACATACTTGGCCGTCAGGGCGGTATCCTTGATCATGACCATGCCGGAGGAGACATAGGTGGGCTTGTATCCCACCAGGGTGTAAACGGAGGTCAGCAACCAGACAAACAGAAAGACCGTGACAAACAACCGCTTGTTCTGACGCAAGAGCGTCATCAGCGTTTGCAGGTTCAACTTCTGGGCCTGGGAAGTGTTGAGCGAGGAGTTGTCTTCAAGAGGTTTCATTCAATCTTTTGCCTATCAGGTTACTAACTAATATGGTCTCAAATTTACTTGGAGGACTTGCTGCCACCCTGCAACGCACGGTTCCAGCCACCAAAGCCGTAAGTTTGCGCAGAATAACCGCCGATCATCGCGGCCTCCTGGAACGGAGACAGGATGTGAGCCACTTGCTCCATATAACGGCCTGCCTTGTAGGTCTTGGCCTCGCCCACATACACAATGTCGTTGGGACGCAGGGTCAGGTCGTTCTTGCGGGCATCCACAAACAGGGTGGTAAAGTGGGTGTCGTCCGTAAAGCGACGAACCGCCACCGCGTTTTGTAACCCTTGAGGATTATAGCCGCCTGCCAGGGCAATCGCAGTGGACAACAAGGGGGTTTCGCCTTCCAGGTGAATCAGGTTGGGATTACCCACCTGGCCCAGCACACGCACAGGGAAGCTCTTGGGCCCAATCACCGAGTTAGCGACGACTTTGAAGTCTTCGTCAGGCATCATCTGACCTTCGCCCAATGTCGGGATAAACACGCTGTCCCCGGAGTTCAGCCAGGGGTTTTGAGACGCATCAGCTTCTTTCAGGACTTTCCAGAGATTGTAGTTGGCCACTTCACCAGTTTCGGCGTTCTTGACCTGAACATTGGACAGATCGGAGTTCAGTTTAACCCCACCGGCATTGGCCAGAATATTCATCAAGTTTTGCTCGGTACGACGATTGGCATCGACAGTACCCGAGCGATTCACTTCATGAGAATCCGTAACCACTTCCACAGGACCCAGTTTGCTCACGGCGCCAGCCAGGTAAAAGACGGCCGGACGGGTATTCACCACAGTCAGGCTGACTTTATAATTGCGAATTGTCTGGTTCAGCTGGGCTTCAATCTCTTGCTGGGCTTCATCCAGGGTTTTACCAGATACATTGATCTGACCGACAATCGGGAAGCTGGCGTTACCATCAGAACGCACCAAAACCGACTCGGAGGAGTATTCGATTTGCGGATACACGTTAATGTTTAACATATCGCCAGAACCGATCCGGTAAGTGCGAGACACCTGATACGATATACGCCCGTTAAGGGGTTCACTGGCAAGAGCTGGACTCAGTTGCCCGACTTGCAAAGAGATGCAGAGTGCAATGGCCGTCATGGCCAGACCTTGTTTAGGAATCAGATTGTTTAGCATGGAAATACCTAAAGGGTTGTGACAGTAATAAATGGAGCTGAGGTGATTTGGATATAAAAGTTAAACAAGCGACGTCAAATCATTATCAAATTTCAGAGAGATAGTTATTTAAAGTTGAAGGGTTTTTGAAATTAATAGGGAGACGAGTTCAGATTTACATAAATTAACACAAACAGATCGCACTGAGTGGATAATCGCACTGAGCGGATAGATGAGGTGTCGAGATGTTGATGAGTTGTAACGGGTAAAAGAACAAGTCAACTCTCTAACAAAACTAGGATGCTAACCCAAGAGCATACATGCTATGTTTTGGTCTGTCTAGATATTGGTTTCATCCTAAAATTAAACAATTAACCGGACAAAAGGGGGGATTCAGCCCGCTTTTACCCATCACAGTCGGTAGAATCTGGCGATTGAGCATCCTCTGGAGTTTGAAACAGGTAAACAGTAGCCTCTTCCTGAAGGCTAACAATACACAAACTCGCTGATTGTTTTAATACCCTTAATTTCTTTAGATTGATTTGACTTTTAAGAGCGCTTCAAGCGACACTAGTTCAGAGTAGTCTAAACCTTTGGTCAAACATCCCTAGACGGCTCCAAATGCAAACCAATTTCTCAACTGTTGGTCAGAAATTGGTTCTGTAAACAGTGCCAACCCGTCATTTAGAGCTGAGCGTCAAGCACCCGATTTTCCCAGATCCTTCAAACCATCTCACGGATTCAGCAAAGACGTTACCCAACAGAAGCAAAGCCAGCCTTTACACACCAGCAGACTGATTGTCGATATTTATTAAAAGACTCTAGCCTGCCATCTGGTTCAATAGTTTAAATCTCACCCTGAACAGTCATGTTTTTGTCTTATTTTTTCCTTATTCTAATCCTTCAGGATTTCTGTCAATTTACACGCGACTAACCAAATGGAAACCATGCACCCATGATAGCCACCAATGAACAAACCTCTGTACAATCCGCCATTGTCTTGAACACGCCAATCGCCGCCGATCGCCTGGCACTTGAGCCCGGCAGCGAGGCAAACCAATACCGGATTATCGACCGCCAGTCCGGCGAATGCCTTGGTCAGGTCAGCCAGTCTCCCGACAGTCAACATGCCGTGGAGTTATTCTGGGGCAAGGGCGGCTTCATGGGCCTGATTACCTCTCCGTTGGACGTGAAATATTTTGCACTGCCGGGAGGCACCGTTCAGGTGCAAGGCACTAGCTTGCAACTGGAAGGCAGCCCCATCACCAGCAACGCCACCAAAGCAAGAACCACGCATCAACCCGTCCAACCCCAACAACACTCGCTGCAAGCCAGCATTCTGGGTGCTGGACTGGCCACCCGCTTCGAGCGTATTTCCGGCGACAGCACCGACTACTCTAAGCCCGCCGTACCGGTCGTCGGCCACCGCAGCGTGATTGAATGCATCGCAAACGGACTGGCCCAGCATGGCTTTACCCACCTGCTGGTAAACACCTTCTTCAAGCCAGTGTCCCTCAAGCACAATCTTTCCCGCTGCGATGCCAAACAGGTGCAGTACATTGACGAATCCGAACCCTCCGGCACCGCTGGCGGCTTACGCAAAATGCTCACCGACCCACAATTTGCCGGATTGTTGGATGAAAGCAAATCCCTGCTGATCGTGCAAGGCGACTCCGTGACAGATGCCGATTTTTCCAGCCTGATGGAAGCCCACATGGCACACGGCGCGCTGGTGACGATCGGATGTCAGCCCGTGGCAGAAAAAGACGTGGATAAATTTGGCATCATCGTCACCGATTGTTCAGGCGAAGATGGACAATCTGGCCGGATCGTGGGCTTTCAGGAAAAGCCAAAACTGGAAGAAGCCAAGTCCCGTCTGGGTAACACCGGTTTTTATATCTTCTCCCCGCAATCCTACCCCATCATCAAGGAAACCTACGCCCAATTGCTCCAGCAGGCGCAAGCGGCGGCTCAGGCCAAACAGGAGCCTGTCCCGTCCGAAGTGGCCATGGACTTTGCAATGGACGTTTTCCCTGCGATTCTCAAACGCACCCAGGAAGACGCCTCGGTCGGTGCATTCTGGGCCCAAACCGTCACAGGCTACTGGAGCGACATCGGCAATCCCAGCCAGTATCTGGAAACCGTCCATGATATATACGCAGGCAAGGTGAACTTCCCCTTACCCGAAGCGCTCAGCCAGTACTATCGCGACGGTGTCATTTTCTGGGAAGGTGCCGCTGCCATCGCTGATCAGGAAGGCGCTGAACTCAAGGGCAATGTTGTTGTCGCCAAACCCTTTCAGAAAGCCTGAAGACACGCACCTTCAGAATCAATCTGACGGAATCAACCTAAAACATTTCTGTACTAAAGAAGCGCCAATGCCGATTCCGACATTGGCGCTTTTTGATCTACCATCCTTGCATCAAAAAAATAAACGCTAACTCAAGCACTAAGTCGTGGATCGCTGCTGACCGTTTGAAAATAACCGTCATTCAAGTGTTTCATCTCCAAAAGAATTTTAAGTTCGGGCCATTTTTTCCAGCACGTCTCCAGGAGGTCGCCAGTCTCGCTGAAATTCTTCAAAATCACTCGCAAAGATTGAGAATCAAACTCTGCCGAGCGAATCGCTCGAATGGCCTGATCACCCAGAATTTTCTGCCCCTGGAATTCTTCTTTCAACCTCACGTTCAATGCCCAATTCGACAATGAACCAGACTGTAAGAACTCCTGCAAAACCTTGGCACCTTCCAGATAAGATCCTGAAAGTTCAAAAGCCGATTGATACGCTAACGCATCAGGCCGATTCGCGTCATTTACAAACTTTTTTTTCTCAGGTTTTTCATTCTCAGGTTTTGATTTCCGGGAAAAAGATCCACGATGCAACGGAGCTCTGGGAAGCCCTAACGCATTTTGCAACGAGTCCTTTTTCAGCGATGCTTCAGGTTGAGGGGTTCTTTCAAGCTGAAGAGAACTATCAGGTTGAGACCCGCTGTGATAAAAGACGCCAGGTTGTGGAAAATGCAGCGTATGAGGCCTACCTTGCACCTGCATGAAAGGCACCTGCTTGAAAGCATCATCCGGTCTCACGGCAGGGGGCATCACAGCTGCATTTCCAGTTGGCAGAGACTGGAACGACGGGACTGGACTGATTCCGGGCCCGGATGGAGGCTGATGCAGCAAAGGCATAAACGGCGGCGAATAAAGAAAATCAACAGCGCCTGCAGGGGGCATCATGTAGAAATAGTGCTGCGGATGTTGATGATAAGGAAGATGAGGCAGAGGAGCCCAGTGCTCCGCAGAAGAAGACGCCTGAATGGAAGCAGCCGGAAGTGATGCCGACTGTCTGTCCTGATAGAAAACTTGCTCAGACTCAGATGAAACCCCAGCAGCACCGCTCGATACTGAGGTGCCGTTATTCGGCACTTTTTCGAACGGTTTATTACTGCCTGAGAATGGTTGGTCCTTTTGGCGTCTGCGAGCACCGCCAAACTGTAACAACGAATCGGAGGATGTTAAAGGGATGGGACAAGTGATAAACATACGTGTCTAGTCCTTGAATCAGGGATTAACGAGAAAAACAAAAAATCATGCCTCAAACGGGAGAAATGGCGACCAGGACGGCTGATTTCGGGAAAGAATGCTCTACCAATGACGTGCATGAACCCCAGAGATTTGCAAAAATACAAATTGCTTTTAGAACCCGCAGCGCTTGACAGCATGTCAAACAAACATCCAGTCAGAGTGACTGCGTGTCTTTCAAA
Source organism: Vampirovibrio chlorellavorus (assembly GCA_903866275.1). GTDB lineage: Bacteria > Cyanobacteriota > Vampirovibrionia > Vampirovibrionales > Vampirovibrionaceae > Vampirovibrio > Vampirovibrio chlorellavorus_D. Next base: position 82,977 of record CAIPMU010000013.1, read on the forward strand.
TCCAACTGGAATAAACACCCGCTACGATGATCTTGAACCCAATCTATCAGGTGAAGCCTATGAAAAAAGTGGCGGAGCGGGAGAGATTCGAACTCTCGGTACGCTATTAACGTACACAGACTTTCCAGGTCTGCACCTTAAACCACTCGGACACCGCTCCAGGCACGACTTGGGCTGTGAGCCCAGGCTCAAAAGTCTTACGGAAAACCCGCTGACTCCGAGTAGAGCCTTAGACTAGCACAATCGTGCAAAAATCCACAACCGGGTTTTTAAAATCGCGGAATGCACCACCTCCCGCAGCTTGCGCCAGTAGCCCGTCAGCCCTCAAGCAGAGCGGAAAGCACAGAGAACTCCGGCCTCTTTCGCCGCCGGGTTTGGGCTCCTTCGCCATTTGGCGTGGTATAATTAGCCAGTCTGGGTATAGATGGCTGGATGCTCTCTGCTATGCTTTTATCCAGAAGCCCTAACCGGGAGAATACCTTTATTATGCCTGCCTTACGATGCCCAAACTGTGGCTATAGTGATTTGCACGCAGTCGATGTTGAGCTATTGGAGCCGGATGATGCCCTGGAGACAGGGTTTCGGATTTTGCACCGTCAGGAGCTTGGCTGCAAACGGTGTCACTGGAGCCCTTCCAAGGCCGCAGAAACAACACGGGTTTTAGTCACTACGCCCATGGATCGCAATCACTAAATCCAATCGTCGCCAAAATGAGCCCGCAGCACTCAAGATTGCGCCATGTGCCGTATCGCATTGCGCTCCGTTACAGACCCGGATTGAAGTCGTTTGAGTCCGTAGTCATTTCAGCTATACTATTGGGCAATCACAGGGAGAGAGGCCAAGCCCCCTGAAGCTTGGGTACCAGTGCGACTGCTCCCCTGATTCTGCGGCCCCTGCCCTGTTTGCGTTTGATTTGTTTCAGTGATTGAAAATGACATCGACGATGACCCCACCACCCTCCCACCCCGACGCCAGTTTATCCACCATTGAACGGGTGAATGCCCTTCGTCAAATTTTAGATCGGCATAACCATCTGTATTACGTGCTGGATCGTCCCGAGATTGACGATGCCGAATACGATCGGCTTTACCGCGAACTGGTCACCCTGGAACAGGAACACCCGGCGCTGCTCACCCCGGACAGCCCCACCCAACGTGTGGGCGCTCAGCCGCTCAAGGAATTTCAGTCGGTCACGCACCCGGTTCGGCTGTACAGTCTGGATAACATTTTTGATGAGGCCGAGCTTTTGGCCTGGGAAAAGCGCATTGAACGGATTTTGGATCGCAACGAGGCCAACCTCGATTATGTGGCAGAGCTCAAAATCGACGGGCTGGCCGTATCGCTCATCTACGAAAACGGGCATTTTGTGCGAGGGGCAACAAGGGGCAACGGCACCGTCGGGGAAGACATCACCCAGAACCTGCGCACCATTCGCAGCATTCCCCTGAAAATCCCCGTCAACGGCAATCTGACGCCCCCTGAACGCATGGAAGTGCGTGGCGAAGTGTTCATGCCCAAGTCGGCCTTTCTCAAGCTCAATCAGGAGCGCAGTTTGAAGGGGGAGGCCGAATTTGCCAATCCCCGCAACGCCGGTGCAGGCGCGGTCCGCCAACTGGACCCCAAAGTGACCGCCTCCCGACAACTGGACGCCTTTTTCTATGCGGCCACCATCCTGGAGGCGGGTGCGTCCCCAGAAGCCCAAGCCCTGAAAACGCACTGGGAAACACTGGAATATCTGGCCCAACTTGGTTTCAAGACCAATCCCGGTCGCCAATACTGCCACGGGCTGCAGGACATGAGGGCATTCGTCCGCAAGTGGGAAACCGCCCGTCGGGATCTCCCCTTTGCCACCGATGGCGTGGTCATCAAGTTAAATAGCCTGGCCCTGCAACAAGATCTGGGCTATACCGCCAAAAGTCCGCGCTGGGCCGCCGCCTACAAGTATGTCCCCGAAGTGCAGGAAACCCGCGTTCTGGAGATTGATTTCAGCGTGGGGCGCACGGGTGTTATTACCCCCGTGGCCATTATGGAGCCGGTCTTCATCTCTGGATCAACGGTGCAACGGGCTACCCTGCATAACTTTGAAGAATTATCCCGCAAGGATGTGCGCCCCGGCGACACCGTCCGGGTGCAAAAGGCAGCGGAAATCATTCCTGAAGTGATTGAAGTCGTGCTGGAGAAACGCCCGGCCGCCGCCACTGAGCCAGTATCCATCCCCACCGCCTGCCCGGTCTGTAACGCCCCCGTGGCGCAAGTACCGGGAGAAGTAGCGTTTCGTTGTATGAACCCCGCCGGTTGCCCCGCTCAGGTGCTCCGCCGCCTGGAACACTGGGTCAGCAAGGGCGCATTGGATATTGACGGCGTTGGGCCTGCCCTGCTGGAGCAACTGGTCCAGCGAGACCTACTCTCCTCCCCGGCGGATTTGTACCGCTTGAGTGTGGAAGACTTCCTCACACTGGATCGCATGGCTCAGAAGTCGGCGGAAAACGCCTTTAGCGCCATTCAAAACAGCAAGGTCCAACCGCTATTTCGGCTCATCAACGCCCTGGGCATTCGCCATGTAGGTCAGGAAACCGCCATTCTGCTGGCCGACACCTATGGCAGCCTGAACGCGTTAAGCGAAGCCTCGCTGGAGGCCTTGACCGAGCTGCCCGGTATTGGGGCAAAAGTGGCCGAAAGCATTGTGCTCTTCTTCGCGGATCCCGGTAATCAGCAACTGCTGACGGATTTGGAAACGCTCGGGCTTTCGGTAGCGCAGGCCACTAAAGCTACGGCAGGCCGAACAGCCCCACAATGCTTCCAGGATCAGACCTTCGCACTAACGGGTACCTTACCCACCTTGTCCCGCCAGGACGCCACTGAGCTGATACGCCAGCATGGCGGCAAGGCCTCTGGCTCAGTTAGCAAAAAAACCAGCTACGTACTCGCCGGTGACGATGCGGGTTCAAAATTAGTGAAAGCCACGGCGCTTGGTGTTAGAATAATAAGCGAGTCAGACTTGCTCACCATGATTCAAGAAGCTCATGCGCTAGCTTCCGGTGAATCCTGCCAGGCTTGACACCCCAACTGTACGTCTGAGCTTTGAATTTTACGCGTTTAGCGCCCTGAATCCGTCCAAACATTTCTGAACGCGGGTTCACTCCCAACGGCCTTCACTGGACCAGTGCTGCGATTCAGCACAGTACCCCCTTCTCTGTCTATTCCCCCCATTCAACCACTTCGGGTTTTATTCAACGAGTCAGCGATACCGCAAACAACGTGGAGAGATATTTAATGCACGTATTTCAAATTCGAGGGATTTCAGGTCTGTTCATGGTGTTATTGATCATCATTTCCGCTTTGGCCCTGCTGGTGGCGTTGCCATCCTCGTTCATGATGGTTCTTTGGAATGCCATTGTGTTTGAAGCCGCCAAAGGCCCGGAAATTGATTTCCTGCACGGCTTTTACCTCTGGGGGATGACCGTGGGTCTGATCAACCTGATCTTCAAACCCGAAATCAAGCTGCAATTCCAACAGGTGAAACCTGCCGCTTCCAATTCGAAAAAGAAAAACCAGCCCCTGCAAACCAAAACCGCTGAGCCTGCTGCAAAAACCGCCACAATAGAATCTGCATCCAAACTGGACAACAAGCAAGAGCAAGGCTAAAACCGGCCTCAACCCCCTTTAATCTCAACTGATGTGAAAAACGGTTCGGATCTCCGGACCGTTTTTTGCAAGGGCTGAAGCCCCACCCGCAACGTGGAAATCAGTGCTCCAACCGAACCACCCTGCAACCGCGATCCACTTTGGATTGAAGCGCAAACCGTGTAAGATAGTTTCAGCGTGAAGGTAAAAACGAATCAATGGTCGTTTACCCTGTTTTCAGTTTGTGAGAAAACGGTTCCAGACAGGAACAGGCCTTTGACTAAAACAGCGCTCGCGGTCCGTTTTCGACTTCCACAAGGGACTTCGGAGCAGACGTGAACGCCCCCGCAATACAGTGTTTTCATAACCCCATCCCAACGCTCTGATTTCGGCAAAATCTTTCAGTTCATAGAGGCATTTCAAGCACACAGGGAGTTTCTCAATTGGCAAATATCTGGCAATACCGTGGAGAACGCGCCGCGAATGGACTGACTTTTTCCCCTGCGGTTCTGGAAGCTGCTGAGGGATCGCCGCTGGTGGCCAGATTGCTGGCCAACCGGGGTGTGACGGAACCGGATGACATCCGGGCCTTTATGAATTTACAGGCGTACCAGCCCACCAGTGGCTGGGAATTGCCGGACATGCGAGCCGCCGTGGATCGTGTGCTACGGGCGCTGGAAGCCAAAGAGCCGATCCTGATTTACGGCGATTTCGATGTGGACGGCATTACCGGCACCTCGGTGCTCTATGAGACCTTCAAAAAACATCTGAACGCCAATGTCAGCTTTTACATTCCGGACCGCGCCACCGAAGGCCACGGTCTGCATGCCGCCGCCCTGATTCGACTAACCAGCGCGCGCCAGATCAAACTAGTGATCACCACCGACACCGGGATTACCAACTTCTCGGAAGTCAGCCTGCTGAACGGGCTGGGGGTCGACACCATTGTGACCGATCACCACGCCTTGCCGGAGAACTTGCCGCCCGCAGTGGCCAACGTGAACGCCCAACGACTGGACATTAACCATCCGCTGCACCCCTTGTGCGGTGCCGGTGTTGCCTACAAGCTCTGCGAACTGCTGCTGGAGAAGTTACTACCACCCGATCAGGCGCAACAGGCCGCCGAAGCCCTGCTGGATATAGTCGCCGTGGGGACCGTGGTAGACATGGTGCCACTGGTGCAGGAAAACCGCTATCTGGTGTACCGGGGACTGCAAGTGCTCAACCGCCGCAAGCGGCCCGGCTTTCAGGAGATTCTGGAGCAGGCAGGCGCGAAACCGGATGCCGCCATCACCAGTGAAACCCTGGGCTTTACCATTGGCCCCCGCCTGAACGCATTGGGCCGTCTGGAACGCGCCGATCAGGGCGTGGAACTGATCACATCCACCGACCCGGAGCGTATTCGCATCATTGCCGCCCATCTAGAATTTTTAAACCGTCGTCGCCGCGAACTGTGCGACCAGACCTTTCTGGAGGCCGAAAGCCATCTGCAAAAAAGTGGCGGCCTGAGCGAAAACCGGGCCATCATCCTCGCCAGCCCCGACTGGAATCCCGGCATCATCGGTATTGTGGCATCGAGACTGATTGAAAAGTACCATGTGCCCGTCTTCATGATGGTGGTGGATCGTGAGAAAGCGGAAGTGCGCTGCTCGGCCCGTTCCATCCCCGGCTTCGACGTGCAGGATCAACTCCTGGCCCTGGAACATTATTTCCTCGGCTTTGGCGGACACGCCGGTGCCTGTGGTTTCGCCCTCAAACTGGATCGACTGGAAGCCTTCAAGCGGGATTTGTACGCCATCTGCAACCGGGTCATCACCGATGAGCAGATGCGGCCCATTATCGACGTGGATGCCACGCTGGAGTGGAGTCAGGTCAATCCCCATCTCATCACGCTGGTAGACCGTCTGGCGCCCTACGGGATGGCCAACCCGTCCCCCAAGTTTGTGCTGGAAAACGTGCTGGTGGCCGCGCAACGCTACATGGGCGAAGATGAACGACACGTCAAACTGGTGCTCACCAAGGACAACGGGCGTGGCGGCGACAACAATACGCCGCTGGAAGGCATTATCTGGAACTTTGGCCGCAAGGAGCGATTTGAGTCTCGCAGCGCCTACAGTTTTGTGGTGGTGCCTGGGCTAAACACCTTCAACAACCTCTCCAAAGTACAGTTGATTATTGAAGATTACATGATCGCCCAATCGGCGAATCTGGCCGCACAGCGCGTGGATGCCCCCGGACAGAAGCACTCGGCAAGCCCGCTCTCCTCCAATAACAATGATTCCAAACCAACCGGAACCAACACAAAGCCCCTGTCAGCCAGTTCCGGGAATCCGTCTCCCTCGACGCGTGCCGGGGAAATGGACTCTGAATCCAGCGAGGACAACGGCCCGCAGTGGATCGATCATCGCAGTCGGGAATCCGTGGATGTCTTTATGGGACAGCTCATGCTGCCCTTACAGGATCAACGAGACGTGCTGATCTATCACGAAGGCAAGAAGCCGGACATTCCCTTCCTGAATGAAAGCCTGTTGGCCGGACGTTTACAAATTCGTCCCGCCGATGAACTGGTGCTGTGGGATCTCCCGCCCTCCCTGCCCGATTTGCATCGGGTGCTGAGCGAGGTACAACCCCAGGTGATCCATCTGGTGGGCGGCAAATATCAGTCGGTGCCCGTGTTTCCCTCCGAGCAGAACTACCTCAAACTGATCGTGCAAGTGCTGCGCCGGGAAGGCGAAAGTATGACCCTGCAGGCCGATACGTTTGCGGCACAACTGGCAACCACCGCCACCGTCGTCACCCAAGGACTCATCCTGCTGGAGCGCATGGGGATGCTGGAAATCCGTCTGGCGGAACCCGGCAATGCACAAGTGCTGCAAGTGCGCCTGTTACCCCAGAACGCCAACCGTGAACAGGATATTACGCAACGGCTCGAGTATGCCGCCTTTCAACAGGCGCTGAAAGAAGTTGGAAAATTCAGAGGATGGCTATTAAAAAGCCCCCTTGCTACAATGAAAGCGACCTTGAGATCGCCTCTGGTCAGTTCTCTTATGGTAAATTCCTCTATGGTTCCCTCACTCCCGGACTTGATGACGGCAAGCGAACCATTGTCGGCGACTCCGGTTTCCCCAGTCATGATTCATTAACAATACAGGAAATTGATATGCCCATTACCCAGGATCCCATGTTTGCCGTGGACAAAATCAAGGCGGCCATCCGTGAAATTCCCGATTTCCCCAAACCCGGCATTTTATTCAAAGACATCACGACCGTCTTGAAAGACCCGATCTTGTTTAATCAAGTGGTGGATTATTTTTATCACGAGCTGAAAGATAAAAAAATTCAGTATGTCGCCGGTATTGAATCCCGTGGCTTTATTTTGGGGTCCGCACTGGCTTACAAGCTGGGTTGCGGCTTTGTACCCATTCGCAAGCAAGGTAAATTGCCAGGCTTGGTGGAACGCCATGAGTACGATCTGGAATACGGCACGGATGTGATCGAGATTCACACGGATGCCGTGGAACCGGGCGCCCGCGTGGTTCTGATTGATGACCTGCTGGCCACCGGTGGTACCGCAGCAGCCTCTTGTAAACTGCTGGAAAAACTCAACGCCGACCTGATTGCAATCATGTTCATGATTGAACTGGAATTCCTGAACGGGCGTGAGAAGTTACCCACAGCCATTAATACTCACGCCATGATTAAATTCTAAGCAATCCTTTCAAATTATTTTCATTAATCACGATTTTAAATACCGCCTGAAATAAACCACTTCAGGCGGTATTTGTTTGGGAATACTTTTCACTCAGATCATTCCCAACGCTCGAACACTCATCCAAGATGGATTATGCAAAAAAACACTAAAAAGCCGCGAATAAACGCGGCTTTTTAGAACATGAATTCAAAGACCGGTTACTTTTCCTTCACCGCACGAGGGGTTCGGGTTTTTGCCTTCGGTGCGACTTCCTGCACGTCATCCTCATCGGACTCGCTGGAAAGCTCCACCACGTCTCCCGAAGCCACGGCCGGTTTACGACCACGGGTGGCTTTGGGCTTGGCAGGCGCAACCGCAGCTTCCTCTAAGGATTCTGCATCCTCATCGGAATCCGCATCAGATTCCTCGGGCAAGAGTTCCACCACCTTGGCCTTGGCGGTACGCTTCGGCTTGGCAGGCGCTTCATCGCCTTCCGTTTCAGTGACATCAATCACTGCATCCGCATCCACCGCGTCAGGGGAAACCACTTTCGCTTTGGGTTCCGGCTTGGGTTGAGCTGCTTTTTCCTTTTCCGCCTTTTCCTTTTCTTCGCGAGCAATCCGCTGAGATTCCTTCATTTCCGGCGGCAGATCTTCACGATCTTCGTTCCAGCGATTCAGGTTGCGATTTTTGCGAATCAGACCAATAGCCACGTGCACTCGCCATTCATCCATCCGCAACTGCTTGGAAATGATTTTGTGAATGCCCAGCGGAGGCAAGGGCAGATAGGGCTCATAGAGCGTTTCGATGGCCATCAACTGCTCCGGGGTAACCGCCAGCTTGCGCTTGGGGTACTCCAGCTTGGGCAGCTTCATTTTCTCACGCACCAGATTGATGCCAAAAAACACCTTGCTGGGCGCCAGATTAATCTGCTCACCGATCACCTCGTGGATGTCGGGATTCGGCAAAGGCAACGCCTGTTTGTAGAGTCTTTCGATGTCAACCAGTTGCTCCTTGGTAACGAGCAATTTTTTGGGTGCTCGACCAGGGCCACCGGGACGCATACCGGGACGACCGCCACGGGGCGGGCCAAAACCACCGGGTCTGCCTTGCGGGCGGGGCGGACCAAAACCACCACCCTGGGGACGCGGACCATAACCTCCCTGCGGGCGCGGCGGGCCAAAACCACCACCCTGAGGACGGGGACCTTGCGGACGCGGGGGACCATAACCACCACCCTGGGGACGAGGCCCCTGGGGACGCGGGCCGTAGCCACCCTGTTGCGGACGAGGAGGACCATACCCACCTTGTGGCTGACCATAACCCTGTTGCGGACGAGGAGGACCATAGCCACCCTGTTGCTGACCGTAGCCGCCATAGCCGGGATTGCCGCCACCATAACCACCGCCCTGAGGCTGGTTATAACCGCCCCCTTGAGGTTGATAGGGACGAGGCTGCGGCTGGTAAGGCGCAGGACTGGCAGGGCGTGGCGCCGCAACCGTGCCTTCCGGGTACAGACAATTGGGGCAAATGACGCGCTTCGGATTTTTGGTCTCGAAGACCTCGCCACATTTTGAACACTGATTTGTAAACATAATGATTTTCTATCCGCTTAACTTGGCCGAATCCACCAGACTAATGACAAAATTTCAAAAACCTGAGCTGATGCTGATTTAATGGCTAAATAGGTCTTGGATTCGTGCTGACCCTTCAACTCTGAATGGAACTGGAATAACGATATATGTGCTTTTTGGCTTTCTCACTCGGCAGTTCAATCGATTGCCTGAAATCCTTATATCAACTAATAGAATGCGTTACAATAGACTGTTTAGTGTGTCTACTCGCTGTGGGATTGACTCTTGTGTGCTAAATCACAGTCTCGTCTTGCGTAGTGGGTTACGAAGAAACCTTTTCTTGTGCCATGCTCTCGCAATCAGGCCCTTCTCTTTTCGATCGGTGAAAGATGGAAGGGGGAAATAATCTACTATTCAAACTAAAAAGTCACTCCTATAATAAATAACATAGGTTTCCAAAAAAAAGTAGCTTTTTTTAGAAATTTCCCTCATCAGGGTGATCAGTTGCTTAATATTTCGGGGTATCCCAAACCATGAGTGGTGGCTCTTTATTTGATATTGTCGGTCCGATTATGGTCGGACCCTCCAGCTCACACACCGCTGGAGCGGTTCGTCTGGCCAATCTGGCTCGGCTGGTGGCGGATCAACCCATTGTCCGGGTTGAGTTTGTCCTTTACAATTCCTTCGCCCAGACCTATCAGGGTCATGGCACCGATCGCGGCCTGATTGCGGGCATTTTGGGATATGGCGTCAACGATGAACGCATTCGGGATGCCTTTGCCCTGGCCGAGACACATGGGCTGAACTACCAGATCACACCCTTTCAAGGGGCGAACAACTATCCACCCAATACGGTGGTCTTTCAGATGACCCTGGCCGATGGCCAGGAGTGCCGGGTGGTTGGCCATTCCACCGGCGGCGGCAAGGTGCATGTCTCTAAAATCAACGATCACAATATTTCCCTGCGCGGCGAAATGCCCACGCTAATTCTGTTTTACAAGGATCAGCCCGGCATGATCTGGAAGGTCACCAAGGCGCTGGCCCACCGAAACATCAACATCGCCACATTAACCTGCAATCGCAACCAGCGAGGGGTGGACGCCTTCATGATCATCACCCTCGACTCGCTGGCGCCCCCGGATGCTGTGGCAGAAATCCGACAGATTGCAGATATTTATACGGTAAGATGCATAGATAAACTGTCCGCCTGATGGACGCTGCCGCTGTCACGATGACGCTGTGCCTGACCTGCCATCCGGTTTGATTCCCGTTGTATGTAACCCAGAAAGCTGTACCCATGCCCAATTTTGACTCTTTTCAGGAACTGCTGACCTACTGTGATCAGCATGCCTGCAGCATTTCCGAAGCCGCCCTGCAGTACGAGGAAGCCTACTCTGGTCAGGATCGCGACGCCATTCTGGCAGGCATGCGGCAGATTTTACAACAAATGCGCGACACCGTGGCCAGCGGCATTACCTCACAGGAGAAATCCATGAGCGGCCTGTGTGGCGGTGATGCCAAGCGGATTATGGATTTTATGGCGCAGCCTAACTGCTTTCTATCACCCATTGAGATGAAGATGATCGCTTACGGGCTGGCCACGCTGGAAGAAAACAGCCGTATGAAACGCATTGTGGCCTGCCCAACGGCGGGCGGCAGCGGCTCGGTGCCTGCGGCTTTGCTGGCCGTGGAACACGAGAAACAGGTGAACCCGGAACAAACCCTCAAGGGTCTGATTGCGGGCGGCGTCATCGGAGAAATTACGGCACGGCGTATGTTTCTGTCGGGCTCGGCGGCGGGCTGTCAGGCGGAAGTCGGCGTGGCTTCCGGGATGGCCGCAGCGGGGCTGGTGGAAATGATGGGCGGCACACCGAAACAGGTGGTGGAAGCGGCCGCCATTTCCATGCAGAACCTGATGGGGTTGGTCTGCGATCCCGTGGCCGGGCTGGTGGAAGTGCCTTGCGTGGTACGCAACGGATTATCCGGTGTGCAGGCAGCCGCAGCGGCTACAATGGCGTTGGCGGGCGTGCAAAGCTTTATCCCGATGGATGAGGTGGTGGAAGCAATGGCTGCCGTGGGCAAGCTGATGCACCCCAGCCTGAAAGAAACCGCCGAAGGCGGTCTGGCTCAGACCAAAACCGCTAAAATCTTTACGGAGCGGTTTAAAGCCCCCAAAACGGTTTCAGAAATTATCGATGAGCAAAAGCCGCCCAGCCACTAAGGCATGACCCCATAGCGCTCACACCCCAACTTGAGGGTATAAAGCTTACAGGTACTTCAGGCCAACCTACAGAATATGCTCCAGCCCATAGGTGAGCCCCGTCAGTGACATCACTTTCTTCACGCACAGGGCAATGCCGGGCATAAAGCAGGCGCGATCCATGCTGTCGTGCCGCAGGGTCAACACTTGCCCCGGGCTCCCCAGAATCACTTCCTGATGGGCAATCAACCCCGGCAGACGCACGCTGTGAATCCGCACATCAGCAGGCCCTTTGGCACCGCGCGCACCAGGCAGCGATTCTTTCTCCGGGGCGTTACTACCCCCAAAGCGTGCCTGACGCTCAGCCATCAGCTCGGCGGTTTTCAGGGCGGTGCCACTGGGAGCGTCCGCCTTTTGATTGTGATGGAGCTCGATGATTTCAGCATGATCAAAATATCCGGCCGCTTCCTGTGCAAACTTCATCAACAGCACGGCGCCAATCGCGAAATTGGGCACCACCATCCCGCCCAGCTGCTTTCCCTGAAGGGCTTTGTCCAACTGAGCCAGTTGGGAGGCAGATAACCCCGTAGTGCCTATCACCGGGCGACAGTTAGCCTCAATAATCGCCATGCTGTTCTCAAACACCACCCCCGGATGAGTCAGATCCACGCAAACATCGGGCTTTTCCCGCGCCAGCAGCTCATTCAGATCGGTATCAAAGTGCATTCCCGGCGCCAACGTAACCCCAAAGTGTTCATCCACGGATTCCGCCGTCGGCGTGCCCGTGACCACCCCCGCCAACGCCAGTTCCGGGTCGCTCCAGATGGTTTTGACAAACTCCCGGCCCATTTTGCCTTTGGCCCCGCACACGGCCACCCGAATTAATGGACTGTTTCCTGATGCTGGAGCATTCATACCAAAACCACCTTCTCTAACCTGATGCTATTTTTGAGACGCCCGATACTGATACTCCCGGTTTTAGCAGGAAGGCAGCACAGGCGCAAGTTCTAGCACCCGCCATGCTTTCCAATAAGCCTTTGGAGGCTGCTGGCACGGGTCGTATCGTTCACCCCCTTGCAACCCGGAACTGTTCCGAAAGGAAGGGGCTTACCCCTGGGTCTGCTCCGGCTTGGGCAAATCGAGTTTGGCATAGGGTTTTTGGTGGAACGTCACCTGCTCCTCCCACTGCAAATCCACCGACTCCATATCTTCCCGGAACTCCTGAATCTTGGGAATCAGATGCACCAAACGGGCCAGACGTTCTTCAGCCGAACCATTCAGCTGGCCCAGCATAACCGGCAGCTCTTCAAAATTGAAAATCACCCGTTTGGGATGCCGCACATCCACACTCTGTAGATGGAGCCCTTCAATGTGACGCGCCTGCCAGACCAGCGACTGCAGTTGCGTGAGATAAGCCTTGGAAAAAACGGTCCTGGGCTGCAGAATAATCTTTTCCAGCGGATGCCGGGCATAAATCTCCGGCTGGTAATGATAAGGGCGCAAGGAAATAATCGCATCCGGCACCAGCAAGGCATACGGTTTAGGTTGTGGCCTGACTGGGGCCATATGGGTTGCGTCAGTGGGCTCGTTTTCGCGCACAGCCTTGCGCGGACTGGGATCCACGGCATAAATTTCGGCCCAGGGCTGCATCTCCTGAACGGTAATGGACAGGCGAGACGGAAACAACTGACGTCGAACCACAACCCGGTTCACAATATCAAAATTTTTCTCGATTTTATGAGCCATTTTGCCGGTATCAATGACATAAATGGGCCGATCCACCTGACGCTGCACCCACGGGGCAATCTGCTGCGGCTGGATGAGATGGGCATCGCTCAGAGTGAACCGGGGCTGATCCAGGAGCCATAACGGGCTTCGCACCACTTGCCACAACACAAAGCACAAGGCCACAGCCAGACACAGTTTGAGGATGACGCGTACTCGCTGGAATAACACACGCTGCCGCTTTTTATCCCGTCGTTCTTCCAGGTAATTCTTTTGCCGCCGACGTGCGCGTTCCAAATGTCGCTTGGGTTTCACGGCACGAGCGCCGCCTTTCCCCGGATGGGGCGTCCTCTCTGTCAATTGATCTGCCAGCTCACTCGCAGAAGCAACCGGAGGGCCCGACGGCATCGACAAGGATGACTCTCTGGAGGCAGCCCCTTCCTTTGCCCACGCTTCAGCCGATGCGTCATTTTCATTGCGCGCCTCGGCACGATTATCAGGGCGAATCAACGGGTCCTGAATGCCACTCCGTTTGGAGAAAATACTTTGTGGGCCCGGTTTACCCTCAGAGGAACCCGCCTGAGTGCCCGGCGGCTGACTACGTTCCAAGTCGTCCTCCTCCCAGCCATCGAGCCATTCGGTCCAAGACAAATCCGGCAGCGCCTCCCCGGCTTGGGGCGGCAATGCATCTGGGGGCTGAAATTGGCTCATCGAAAAGCACGCTCATTACATTCAGGGTTCAGTTATCCTGCGGTCTGGGCTGTCTGGAGAATATAGTCTACCAACTGATCGTAGTCAATGCCCATGGCTTTGGCCTGTGCGGGCAAGTCACTCAGGGGCGTCATGCCCGGTATGGTATTAATCTCCAGAATGTAAAACTGATTTTGCGCGTCCACCACGAAGTCAATGCGGGACATACCCCGGCAACCGGCCGCCAGATGAGCTTGCAAGGTGGCCTGTTGAATGGCCTCAGTCACGCTGGGCGACAATTCGGCTGGCAGGATGAACTCTGTGCCGCCCTCGGTGTACTTGGCCTCCAGATCGTACCATTCCGACTGAGTGGGGCGCAATTCGAGAATCGGCGTCACTTTAGGGGTACCATCCACCTCGACGACGCCCACAGTAATGGATTTACCGGGGACAAACTCCTCGATCATGACTTCATCGGCGTACTGAAAGGCCGTTTTCAGGGCTTCCTTCAGGTCTTCCGGGCCATTCACCTTGCTCATGCCAATGCTGGAACCTTCATTGATGGGTTTGACCATCACCGGATAGCTCAAGCCAATCTCCAGTGGCTTGCCATTGACCGTCCCTGCCTTAATCACCACGGAATCAATGACCGGCAAGCCGGCATCTTTCAAGACGCTCTTGGTGAGGGCCTTGTGCATGGTCAAGGCACTGGCAGCCACCCGGCATCCGGTGTAAGGGATGCCCATCAGCTCTAACAGTCCTTGAATGCAGCCATCTTCCCCAAACTTACCGTGCAAGGCGATGTAGGCCACTTCAATCTGCTTTTCCGCCAGCGTGCGCGCAATCTGATGGTCCACATCAATGAGTTCCGCGTTGTGATAACCCAGCCGGCGCAGGGCTTCATAGCAGTTATTGCCCGAAATCAGGGACACCTTGCGCTCGGAGGAAAGACCGCCATACAGCACAGCAATCCGGGTGTCATGGGTCAATTTCAGTGGGGTTTGCACGTTACTCATTCATGTAGCCTCTTCAATCGGGTTCAATGGGGAAACCGTAAGGTTTTACGGTGCATTCAGGGTCTTAAAACTAATGAGAAGCGCCTGCGGTCAGGGTTGCCCAGAGCTGCTGTTCTTCTGCGGTGGCATCTCCCAGAAACAGGTTCTCCGGGTGGGCTTCAAGCCCGTAATGCGACTGAATCGCCTGCTTCATGCGAAGCATCAGCTTCAACACATCGGTGGAAGTGGCCTGATGGACGTTCACAATAAAATTACCATGCAACGGGCTGACCATCGCGCCGCCTTCGTGCCAGTTGCCCTTGGCGCCCAGCTCCTCCATCAGGCGGCCCACGGGCATGTCCTGGGCGGGATTTTTGAACACACTGCCCCCGTTGGGCTCCTTGGGGTGGTGAGCCTTGCGAAACTGAACGCTCTGGGTCATCATCGCAGCGATTTGACTAGCCTCACCGTGCTGAAACTCCAGCTCGGCGCTGAGCACAATGTGGCTATCCGGCTGAATGGCGCTCTTGCGGTAGCTAAAACCCAACTGCTCGGGCAGCCAGGTTTCGATTTCTCCGGTTGTCAGATTGTACAAATCCACGCTTCGGACCAGATCCGCCATTTCCTGACCCAGCGCGCCCGCATTCATGCGCACCGCGCCCCCAATGGTACCGGGAATCCCAATCATGAACTCGCCACCGCGCAAGCTATGTTTCAAGGCCTCACTGGCCGATTTCGCCAGATGCACACCGGCGCCGAAGACAATCCGGGTATCGGTCAAGGGCAACACCCAATCCAGCTTGCGGGTAATAATGGTCACACCCCGAATGCCCGCGCTGGCAATCAGGCTATTCCCGCCCCAACCCAACACGGTAATGGCTTTATCCTTCGCCCGCGCGTCCGATAACACCTTCAGCAGCTCGATTTTCGTGCTGGGCTGATAGGCCTCATCCAGCGGGCCACCAATGCGATAGGTGGTGAAGCTGGCACCGGTCAAGACTTGTGGCAAACAGGAATTCATCAGCCGTGCCACTGCCTCAGGAGTTGCGTGATATTGCCAGCACCCATCGACAGGACGATGTCACCGGGGCGAATTTCAGCTCTCAGCGTTTCGCGCAGTACGGTAAAGCCCGGATTCTGCGGGATATAACGCGCATGGGGATGCACCATCTGCTCAGCCAATGCCGCCGAAGTAATTCCGGGGATTTCCGGCTCATGGGCCGAATACACGTCGGTCAGGTAAACCTGATCGGCGTCCCCGAAGCAAGCGGCAAAATCTGCCCAAAGGGCCTGCAAGCGCGTATAACGGTGGGGCTGAAAGACCGCAATCACGCGCCCGTTGCTGCCATGCAACGATTCCTTGGCTGCTTTCAGTGTAACAGCGACTTCGCTGGGATGATGGGCGTAATCGTCAATCAGCAAGGCATTATTCAGCTCGCCGACTTTCTCAAAACGACGGCCCATACCGGTAAACTGCTGCAAAGCCTCCGCCAAATCATCAAAATCAGCGCCCAACTGGTCACCCACGGCCACGGCGCACAGCCCGTTAAACAGGTTATGCTTGCCGGGCACCGACATACTCAACTCGCCCAGCATTTTACCATTGCGATAGACATAACCCTGATAACAGCCCTTACTAAAATGGCGAGCGTTTTTCAGCCAATAGGTGGTCTGCGTTTCTTGTCCTGTAAAAACCTCACCGGGAGCGATCAGGATCGCTTCCACATGGGCCGGGTTTTCCTCGGCCAGCAGTTGGGTATTGGGGCAGCTGACGTTGTAAAACACCTTGCTCCCCGGCTTTAAAGCACTCAGGTACTGCCGGAAGGTATCCAGCACCCCTTGCAACCCGTTGGTGTAGTGGTCGGCATGGTCTAATTCCAGATTAGCCACCACCGACACCGCGGGCTGATACTGCAAAATCGTACCATCGCTCTCATCCAGTTCAGCGACTGCATACTGTTTAGCTTTTCCCCAGACGGCATTGGTACCCAATTGCGGCATTTTTCCGCCCACAATAATCGTGGGATCCAGTCCGGCAGCTCGTAGCGCCAGACCGGTCATTCCGGTAATGCTCGTCTTTCCGTGCGTGCCGGTAATGCCGATAGGGCTACTGTGGCCCAGTTTGGCCCCTTGCAAGATTTCCCGCAACAAAACCGAACGGTGATGGATGGGCAATCCCAAATCCAGTGCCTTGGCGATTTCCGGGTTTTTGCGATTAATCGACGAAGAAACAATCAGCGCGGCGCCCGCCGGGACGTTCTCCGCGGCATGCCCGATGGCCAGCTTGCAGCCCAGCGCCACCAGTTGCTGGGTGTAGGCGTTTTCCGCCACATCAGAGCCACTAATGGAGTAACCGGCCTCCAGCAAAATCTTGGCCAGACCGCTCATGCCCACGCCACCAATGCCCACAAAGTGCAATGGCTGGACAGGGTCCAGCGTCAGGGGTTGTTGTTCGGTTTCGACGGAAAAACTCATCGGGGCTTGCTCCTCACTCACGGCTAAACGGAGGACAGTTCACGTTTTTGCTTCACATAGTCCTGCACCACTTCGCGGTCATCAAAGTGAATGGTGCGGTCACCCAGAATTTGATAGTCCTCATGGCCTTTTCCGGCCACCACAATGATGTCTTCGGGCTGGGCCATATCGATAGCCTGATGAATGGCCTGCAAGCGGTCCACTTCCACCACCATCCGGGCGGAATCAAAGCGTTGAATGCCAGAAATAACATCGGTAATAATCTGCTGGGGGTCTTCAGAGCGGGGATTATCAGAGGTAATCACCAGTAAATCCGCCAACTGCTCCGCGATGCGGCCCATTTTGGGGCGTTTGGTAGCGTCACGGTCTCCGCCGCAACCAAATACAGCAATCAATCGACCCTTTTCCGGCGTGACCACGCGCGCCGCATTAAGAATATTCTCCAGCCCGTCCGGGGTGTGGGCGTAATCAACCAGCACATACGGCTTTTCCGACACCACTTCAAAGCGTCCACGAATCCCGGTCACGCGCTCAATCGACTGCACCGCATCAGCAAGGCTAAGCCCTAGCGCCAGACCCGCCGCAATGGCCGCCAATGCGTTATACACACTAAACTGACCACCCAGTTTCAGCTTGACCTGGGCTTCTCCGGCAGGCGTGATGACAGTAAACGAAGACCCGGCAATGCTGTAATGGGCATTGGCAATGCGCACATTGGCCTCGGGCGATTGAATGGCGTAGGTATAAAGCGTCACACCGGGCGGGCAGGATTTGACAAACTCCTGCGCATAATCGGAATCCAGATTGATGACCGCCGCGCGAGGCTTTCCGCCACTGGAATCCAGCCCGGAGAATAGCAGGGCCTTGGCTTTCCAGTATTGCTCCATTGTTTTGTGGTAATCCAGATGATCCTGGGTAATATTGGTGAGCACGGCCACCTCAAAATCGCAGCCATGCACCCGATACTGGTCGAGGGCGTGCGAACTGACTTCCATCACCACAAAGGCGTCGCCTTCCGTGCGCATCTCGTGCAGGATTTCCTGAAGCTCAGTGGCCATCGGCGTGGTGTGGCCGGTGCTGTCGTAGGTTTGATTCTGGGTACTTTTGCGCCCCAAAGTGCCGATCAAGCCGACTTTGTGGCCCTGATCCGCCAGCATTTGCTCAATCAGGTGAGTCACGGTGGTTTTGCCGTTGGTGCCCGTCACGCCCACCAGCCGCATCTGCTGGCCGGGATACCCGTGCAACGCACTGCTCAACTCCGCCAACGCCTTGTAGGTATTGGGCACCGAAACCACAGCCACGGACTCCGGGAGCTTCACGCTGGCCTTACGATCCGCCTCAATCACCACCATCACTGCGCCCTGTTCGGCGGCGATGCTTAAAAACTGGTGCCCGTCAGCACGCGAGCCACCGAGGGCGACAAACACGCTACCAGGCTTGACCTGCCGGGAATCGCTGGTAATGTTGGCTGCCGTCTTTTGGGACAACGCGGTGGCCAAGGCCGGGGTTTCCAGCGTGGCAGCCGACAAATGGGATAACAGTTCAGCCAGATTCATCGCAACGCACCCTCTAATGATTCACAATACTTTGCTTGGGAGCCTTGCTGGTTCCCAATAAGGTCAGTGCCGCCGGAATCGGAGGAGTCGCAGGGCCACTGATAACATCTCTATGTGTTATTTTAACAGGCTTTAGGCCCAAGTAGCTCACCGTTTCCTGAGCAATATTTCGGAAGATAGGGCCAGCCACCGTACTCCCCCAGGCTTCCGCCATTTGGGGACTATCCACCACGACCATCATCAGCACCTTGGGGGCCTGTGCCGGGAAAAACCCCACGAAAGAGGTTATGACGTTAGGGCTATAGCCCCGGCCATTCGCGTTGGGCTTTCGGGACGTGCCGGTCTTGCCCGCCACATCAATCCCATCTAGCCGGACCGTGGAGGTTTTAGCCTCTTTAATGCTGCGCGTCAGCAGTTCTTTCATCGTGGCGCAGGTTTTCTCGGAGAAAATGCGCCGATGCGTCACAGGGGAGCCCTTCATCACATGCGGGGAGTTCCAAATACCCCCATTCGCTATCGCGGCTACCGCCGAAGCCATCTGAATGGGCGTGGCGGCCATCCCGTAGCCGTAACCAATGGAGCCATGCGTGGACTGATCCCAACTGCTGGGCGGTAAAATAATCCCTGCCGACTCTCCGGGAATGTCCAGCCCGGTTTTGGAGCCAATCCCTACTCGCTTGAGTTGCTCGTAATGCTGCTTGACCGGAATCATCAACGAGATTTTGGCGCTGGCAATGTTGCTGGAGTGAATCAGCAGGTAAACCAGATCGATCATGCCGGGCGCGCCGTGCTTGCCGTAGTCATAGTTTTGAATGGTCCAGCCCCCGATTTTCATCTTGCCCGTGTCCAGAATCCGGGTGTTGCGATCAATCACGCCGCTCTCCAATCCGGAAGCCACGGTGAGAATCTTAAACGTGGAGCCCGGCGGGTACACATCGGTGATGGCCCAGTTCTTAAGCTGTTCAGCAGAGGCTTTGTAGAACTGATCGGGTTGATAGGTCGGCAGGACAGCAAAAGCCAGCAACTCTCCCGTGCGGGGATCCATCATGATCACCGTGCCTCGGGTGGCGTGCGATTTGGCAAGCCCAGCGGCCAATTCACGTTCGGCCACATACTGCAAGCGCGCATCAATAGTAAGATTGACATCCGGGGCCTTGGGCAGGTTCACGAGGTGCTTGGGATCAAGCTGCGCCAGATCCACCAGATTGCCATGCCCATCCAGATAGGTATTGCTGAGATCGGTCGGCTTTTTCTTCAGGATTTTGACGGCTGAAGCCTCTACCCCAGAACTGACTTCCGCTTCATCATTGACGTAACCCAAAATATGTGCCGCGAGATTCCCTTGCGGGTAGTTTCTCACGTTCTTTTTCACAAAATCGAGGCCGGGAACGGGGACTTTACGCGTGACAGGCCGCCCTTCCTCATCCAGAATCAGCTTATTGCTCTTTTCATCACGGGCAATAACCTCCAGTCGGAGCTTGGTCAATCGATCCACGTCATCTTTGGTGAGATTTTTCTGCACACCAATCGTCGAGTAGCCTTCTTCAAGGCGTTCTTTCAACTTGGACTCATCAGTATTCAGGGCTGGTGCCAGTATCGAAGCAATCTGATCCGTTTTAATGTCGTGATAATACTTGGGATGGGCAAACAAATCGTACAGAATGGTATCCTGAGCCAGCACCGCACCATTTCGATCCAGAATCCGTCCTCGGTTGTAAAGGGTAAGGGCCTGACTGCGAGACAGTTGCGCCTTACGCTTGAGATGGTTAGCATCGATCAACTGAATATAGAAAAGCTTACAGAGCATGGCAAAGGCCAACACGCCCAACGTAAGGGCAATTAACCGAAAACGCCGGTTATACACACGGGTTTGGTTTGCTTGCGTGGCAGGATCCGCCGGACGACTCAGGGCGCGTTGTTTTTTTTGCCGATACTGCCCTTCTCGAGCGTCCTCACGGTCTCTAGTATCCGTAGGCATGGGGGAACTCCTGACTGGCCCGGGGCAGGGCGGGCAACTGGGCTTTCGTCGTGGCGGGCACGTCAATAATGGTTTCCGGCATGCGCAAGTTGGGCACTTTGGCAGCGGCGGCCTCGACGTTCTTGAATGAACGGATATGATTGAGTTTGACCTGTAGTTCCTTATTGTGCTCGTTCAATTCCCGGGCGTTGCGCGCCACTTGGTTGATCGAATCCTCGAAATGCACCTTAAACCCGTAAAAAAACAGGGTCACAATCGCTACCACCGCAAAGAGCAAGGCAAACACGCGAGCAGTCACCTGCAGCACCCGACTGTGTCGGGCTTGGGCAAAATTTCCTTGTATCAGAAGATGATCCGAATGGTCTCTCATGCCAATAGAACGACTCTCTATAAGCCAAAGCGCTGGACTGCCAGAATAAACACGCTAACCCGCTATAAGCTGACTCCTATTATAGCGGCCTGAGCGCCTGCGCGTCACGTTAAAAAATGCATGCCAAAATTCAAGCTGAGCTTATCAGTTGAAATTGAATATCTCAACCAACTAAAAAGAAACTGACCTGCTATTCGGTGACCAGAATCCCTTTGAGGTCGTAAGGCGTGACGTGCGTGATCTTCACGGAGATAATTTCGCCAGGAACGGCTTGGCCCTTGATTTGCACCGTGTTATCAATCTCGGGCGCATCCCACTGGGTGCGGCCAATCAGGGTGCCGTAGGCGTTCACCATATCCACCAGAACATCCACAGTCTGCCCGATCATCTCCTGATTCTGGGCAAAGGCGATCTGCTGCTGAATGGCCATCAACTCGTTGCGCCGTTCCTTGATCACGCTCTTTTTGACTTTGCCGTCCAGCGTCTTGCTGTGGGCGGTGTCCACATCGGAGTACTCAAACACGCCCAAACGGTCGAACTTGACCTGTTGAATGGTGGCCTTGAGGTGCTCGAAATGCTCCTCGGTCTCGCCGGGGAAGCCCACGATGAAAGCGGTGCGCAGTTTCACGTTTTTAATTTTGGCGCGGGCACGCTCGGCAAATTCCACCAAATCCGTTTGCGGACGGCGCATGCGCTTCAGCATGTCCGGGTGACTGTGTTGCAGCGGGCAATCCAGATACTTCACCACTTTGTCGCAGTCGTTAATGGCTTCCAGCAGCTCATCGGACACCAGATTGGGGTAGGCGTACATGAAGCGAATCCATTGCAGTTCCGGGATTTCGTTCAGGGCGCGCAGCAGTTCCGGCAGGCTGGAATTGATGTCTTTGCCGTAGCTGGTGCTGTCCTGACCCACCAGAATGACTTCAGTGACGCCCCGTTGGGCCATTTCACGGGCATTTTCCACGATATTGTCGACCTGACGGCTACGGAAAGCCCCGCGCATGCTGGGGATAATACAGAAGGAACACTTGTAGTCACAGCCTTCGGCAATCTTCAGGTAGGTGTAAGAGCCCACGGTGATGTGCCGGCGCACGGCATCTTCTTCCAGAATGTAGGTGGGATCTTGCTGCATGGCAAGGACGCGCTCACCTTTTTCCACGCGTTTCATCACGTCGCCAATTTCGCCCACATTGTTAATGCCCACCACGGCGCGTGCTTCGGGGAATAAGTCCAGCAGCTCGCCCTGAAACTTTTGGGCCAGACAGCCCGTAATCAGCAATTCTTTACCCTGTTCAGCCAGTTTGGCCAATACGCCCACCGATTCCTTCTGCGCGGAATCAATGAAAGCACAGGTATTCACCAGCACAATGTCGGCTTCTTCCTCGCTCCCCACGATTTCATGCTGATCCTTGTCCAGAATGCCCAGCATGGTCTCGGTATCCACCAGATTTTTCGGGCAGCCCAAGTGCACAAAGCCCACTTTCTTCTTGGGAGTTGGCGTTGTGTGGTCTATTTGAATGCTGTTTCCAGCATCAGGGGCGATGGAAGTCTCTGGGGACAGGGTGGAAGTGGTCATGAAAAACCTCAGGAATAAATGGGTGACAATAAAGCAAGGATTCTGCTACAGCTGGCATTCAACCAAATTCCGGGCAGGAATCAGCCTGTATAGGAACGTAAAAACAAACCGACCGCAAGAGTTGACCGTCGAGGGAAAACCGCATTTTACCGACTCCCACTGCAAATAGCCAATAAATTGCCCCATTCATCAAAGCCTGAAACAACCTCAAAGTCAGCCAATCCCGGAAAAAATATTCTTTTTTTTGCGACGCTTCCGGGAACAAAGCCAACACAATCCGTCTCCAGTATCCGTTGATTCGATTGAAAGCGTCGCAATGCCGTCTCATCCATTTCCCCACATGGAAAGCACGACCCGAAATAAAGCTCAGGCTCTGGTCCGATCACGAGTCGGGTCACGTCAACGAATTGAACCGCTTCGAGTCTGCACAGAACCCCAAACGACAATGGACAACCCTGACTAACCTTTTCCTGATTATCCTTCCTACCTTATCTACCAATTCCGTACTACCCTGCTGTCCAGTTATGCCAAACGGCTGGACGGCATTATTTTTTGGATCGAATTTCAAAGAACGCTCAGGCCAATGGGTATCGCGGGCAGAAAAGAGCAGCAACCTATAGAAACAAAGCTTTTCTAGCGGTAGTTTGTAAACTGCAAGGGCATGCTCTGGCGATCGCCAAACTCGCGCACCTTTTGCATAGCTGCTTGCAGATCATCGCGGCTCTTGCCACTCACTCGCACCTGATCGCCCTGAATGCTGGCTTGCACCTTGATCTTGCTCTCTTTGATCTCGGCCACGATCTTCTTGGCCATGTCCGTTTCAATACCTTTTTTCAGGTTGATGGTCTGGCGAACCTTGCCGCCCAAAGACGCCTCAGGCTCCTGCACATCCAGAATCAACGGGTTCAGGCCGCGTTTGCTGACCTTGCTTTCCAGGATGTCAAAAATGTTTTTGGCCCGAAAATCATCGGTGGTGTTGATGATGATCTTCTTGCCCTCTTCCAGCTCCAGGCTGCTGTCGGAATCCTTCAGGTCAAAGCGCGAACCGATCTCCCGGCGAGTTTGATCCAGCGCGTTCACCAACTCCTGCTGGTCGAATTCGGAAACGATGTCAAAACTGGCGTCTTTGGCCACGGGGCATTCCTCCCTTTTGTTTTTAATAGCAACTGAAAAGATTAAAAGCGACTCAATATGCAGCGATGCAAGCCTAGGCAAAGTACGATTCACGGTTGGGCCAGTCTGCCCAATTTTTCAAACTGATCATTTTTACATGGGGCATCGTTTATACTACAGTGCGTGATTGTATCCCAAAAAACGCAAGCGATCGATGGCTAAATCCTGTACTCATCCTCGCCATCGAAAAAGTCCTTCCACCTGTTCCCAATCCAAAACATCCCTGGAGACCCGGATGGATTACGCCATACAGTTGCTCTTACCCATCGTGGGTGGCCTCATGCTCGGTATGTGGCTAACCAAAACCTATGGCCTCAACCCCATCTGGACAGTTTTGCTGGCGGTGTTGGGCATGATTGGAGGCATAGGTATTCTCTATCGACGCTTCGCCCCGACACCGGTGGACCCTAAAACCATTCAAAGCCATACTGGGAAACACTTCTCCCCCGAAAAGCACAAGCCAAAAGCCCCTCAGCAAAATTCGGTGCATCATACCGAACTGGATTTCATGTACGAACCGCACACCGACGACGATGCGGAGGAATGGCCCGAACTCAACGCCCTGGATCGGGATGACGACAGTACTCTCCCGCCGCCCAGCAACCCCAAGAGATAGGAATAGACTCCCCGATGACTTACAATCCCGCGACCTACTATGGTGAACTCAAGCGAAAGCTCTGGGTGGGTACCCTGATTCTGGATGTTTTCTATCTGGTCGCGATCGCATTTTATTCCCCAACACATTTGAGCCAGGCTGTCGCGGGAGTCATTATGGGTGTTTTCTATTTATGGAGCCTGACCTACAGCGCCGAAAACCCTAAAAAGACCATTCAGTTTGCATTTTCACTGATCAGAATCTGTCTTTTCTCTTACTTCGTGGTTCAACTCTCTCACTTGCGCGTTTATGATCTGGCTATTGTCTTAGGTGGACTTTTAAGTTACAAAGTCATTCTGACGGTAGAATATGTGCTTCAGGCTTTGCAAGTGTTTCGCGCCCAGTCAGTCAAAGGGCCTCCACACCTTAATACACCCACTGGTTCCTAAACGCTCCACTCTCGTCCCCGTTTTCTGCGACCGTTCTGCAAGTTTTAGGCAAGTAGTAAAAGGCAACCGACATTATTATGGAAGGATTCTGGGAAGTACCTTTATTTGGCCAGATGGTCAATCTGAACACATTGATTATGGTCTGGTCGGCCATGTTGCTGATCTTGGCGCTGGCTTGGGGCTTTACCCGCAATTTGCAAGTGGTTCCCAGTAAAGGTCAGGTTGTCGGTGAAGGTTTTTTTGAAATCTGTCGCGGCATCACCATGGCCACCGCTGGCAAGCGTGGCGATTCATTCCTGTTTTTTATTGGCTCCTTATTCCTGTTCATTCTGACGGCAAACCTGATGGGCCAATTGCCCCTGCGTTTGATTCCCATTCCCCATGGTGAGTTGAAAGCTGCGACGGCGGATTTGAACACCACCTCCGCTCTGGCCATTATGACGGTGATTATGTACTTTGCAGTGGGCATCAAGAAAAAAGGGCTCAGCTACTTCAAACACTACTTCACGCCAAACCCCGCATTTTTCCCCTTGAACCTCCTGGAAGATTTCACCCGTCCCGGCTCACTCCTTATCCGTCTTTATTTCAACATCCTGGTCGGCGAAATCCTCTCAGGGATTGCCATGAGCGTAATGCCTTATGTGCTGCCCAGTCTGGTCATTTTTCTGGAGTTGTTCGTGGCCGTGGTTCAAGCGTACATCTTTGCCATCCTAAGTTCGGTGTATGTCAGCATACTCTCTGAAGATCATCATTAATCTCAATATATAGCTCATGAAAGGAGACTCTCTATAATGGAAACAGCAGCAGCGGCTTTATTTGCAGGTCCTTTGGCAGTTGGTTTGGCCGCCATTGGCCCCGCCATCGGTATTTGTATGATGACTGCAGCCTACTTCAACAGCGTTGCCCGTCAACCGGAAGTGCAAGGCAACATCACGCCCCAATACTTCATCACCTTAGGTGTTGTTGAATTGTTGGGTCTGTTCGGCTTTGTAACCTTCTACCTGCTGTTCGGCAAGTTTGCTGGTTAATCAACCGTTTTAAAGGAACCGCTATCCTCAAACCTGTTGTGAGAAGCGGTTCCCTTTCCCCCTTTTCTATAGTTCTTCCTATATTTTCGTCTATCTTTTTTCATTTCGTCCCCGATAGTTTCGAGGTAATCCGTCCGTAATGCTTCAGTTTAACGCCACACTCATCTTTGTGCTAATCAGCTTCATTGTCTTTATGATTTTAATGAAGGGCATTTATTTTGATCCCATTCTCAAAATCCGGGCGGTGCGTGAGCAAAAGCTAACGGATGATCAGGAAGCCGCACGCCAGTTTGCCGAAGATTTTGAAAGACTGAACGCTGAGTATCAAGCCAGTTTGCACAATGCCCGCAAGGAAGCCCATGCCCTGATTCAGGACTTGCGCTTGCAAGCAAAAAACGCGGCCCACGAAAACACCCAGGCCGCCCGTGCTGAAGCCCAACAAGTCTCGGAACGTCAGATGGCTGAACTGAACGAATGGCGTGAAAGTACCTACCAACAACTGGCTGGCGAGCGCAGCATTTTAACCCGCGCCATTATCACCAAGGTGACCGATGGCCGTAGAGTCCGCACTGCAACGGGCAGTTAATCCCGCAAGTCAACAGAAGCGAATCAAGCAGGAAAATGATGCATCTATTTGAAACAATGAACTTCTTGCCCCAAGCATCCGTGTACTTGCTGCAGGCACATGAAGGCCCGGAGCAATTGACTCTGTGGCACCGCATTCTGGAATCCAACGTCATTAACGTGGTTATTGTCGCGTTAATTCTGGGTTTTCTGATTAAAAAATTCAACTTGCTGAATGGCATTGATGCCAAGCGCGAACAAATCGCCACCGAAATTCAAGCCTTTGAAGCGCGTAAAAAAGAGGCGCAGGCCCAACTGGAAGCCACTCAGCGACTGACGGCCAACCTCAAAAACGAAGTCGAAGATATTTTAAACACCGCCCGTGAATCAGCGGAAGTGTTATCGGCCCAGATTTTAAACGACGCCAAACTGGAATCGGTGAAAATCATAGACAACACCAAACGTCGCGTCGAACTGGAACAGCGCAGCGCCATCAAGGAACTGGAAAGACGGCTGCTGAACGAAGCACTTCAGGACGCGCGGGCCGAGCTGGCACAATCCTTGAGCGCCGAACAACAAAAACGCTCCGTGGAATCTTTTCTGGATGAACTCGTCGAAGTCAAAGGGGGCAACCGCTCATGAGTCATCGCTTAGAAAACAACAAAGTAGCCTCGCGTTACGCCAAGGCCCTGTTTGAAAGCACCCGCAACAGTGGCGAGACCGCTCAGGTTTCCCAGGAATTGAACATGGTGCAAGGGCTGATGATCAGCGCCCCTGAATTGCCCTCTTTTCTCGAAAATCCGGCGATTTCGGCCAATGAAAAGCAGACGTTTCTGGATCAACAATTTGGCAAAGCGGTGGGTCCCTGGGTGCTCCGCCTGTTGAAATTGCTGGTGGAAAACAAGCGGGTTGCCATTTTTGGTCAACTCGTCGAACAGTTTAACGACTTCATGCTCAAGCAGGACAATGCAGCCATCGCCGAAGTGGTCACAGCCACCGAGCTGGAAGAGGAGCTGCGTCAACGCATCGGTAAAACGCTGGAAACGACCTTCGGCTTTAGCCGGGTGGACTTACAGCACCGGGTTGATCCGGGCCTGCTGGGCGGCGTGATCATCAAGTTGCAGGATCGGGTGATCGACGGCAGTTACATCGGCCGTCTGGAAGAAATGCGGAAGCAATTCAGCAAGCTTTAATTTTATCCCCAGTTATCAGTTTTAAGCGTTTAATGCAAAACACAAAAAGGAACGACGAATGTCATTACGAGCAGAAGAAATTAGTTCGATACTGAAAGAAAAGCTCGCCCAGTACGAATCCGAAGTTTCGGTTAGCAACGTAGGGACCGTGCTGGAAGTCGGCGACGGTATTGCCCGTATTTACGGCCTGCGTGGTGCTATGTCCGGTGAGTTGGTAGAGTTTTCCGACGGCCACAACACCATTGGGATGGTGTTGAACCTGGAAGAAGACAACGTTGGCGTTGTAATTATGGGTGAGTACACCCACATTAAAGAAGGCCAGCTGGTCAAATCCACCGGCCGTATCGCGTCTGTTCCTGTAGGCGATGGCCTACTGGGTCGCGTTGTGAACCCGTTGGGCCAACCCATTGACGGCAAAGGCGGCATTGAAGCCACTGAGTTCCTGCCCGTTGACCGTAAGGCCCCTGGGATTATTTCCCGGAAGTCCGTACACCAGCCCATGCAGACCGGGATTACCGCCATTGACGCCATGACTCCCATTGGTCGTGGTCAGCGCGAGTTGATCATTGGCGACCGTCAAACCGGCAAGAGCGCCGTGGCCATTGACACGATTCTGAACCAAAAAGGTCAGGACGTGATTTGTATTTACTGCGCCATTGGCCAAAAATCCAGTTCCGTGGCCCAGTTGGTGAAAACGCTGGAAGACAACGGCGCCATGGAATACTCCATTGTGGTTGCGGCGTCCGCCACCGATGCAGCCCCAGTGCAGTACCTGGCACCCTTTAGCGCTGTGACCATTGCAGAAGGCTTTATGGCCCAAGGCAAGCACGTTCTGGTGGTTTACGATGACTTGACCAAGCACGCCTGGGCTTACCG
The DNA here is from genome assembly GCA_903866275.1 of Vampirovibrio chlorellavorus. Taxonomy (GTDB): domain Bacteria; phylum Cyanobacteriota; class Vampirovibrionia; order Vampirovibrionales; family Vampirovibrionaceae; genus Vampirovibrio; species Vampirovibrio chlorellavorus_D. The sequence goes on from CAIPMU010000013.1 coordinate 111,309, forward strand.
CGCGATGAGCTTGTTGCTCCGTCGTCCGCCAGGCCGCGAAGCTTACCCCGGCGATGTATTCTACTTGCACTCCCGCTTGCTGGAGCGCGCCGCGAAACTGAGCGACGAGTTGGGTGGCGGTAGTATTACGGCATTGCCCATCATTGAAACCCAGGCCGGTGACGTATCCGCCTACATTCCCACGAACGTGATTTCGATCACCGACGGCCAGATCTTCCTGGAAGCCGACTTGTTCAACTCCGGCATCCGTCCGGCCATCAACGCCGGTCTGTCGGTGTCCCGGGTAGGTGGCGCAGCTCAAACCAAGGGGATGAAAAAAGAAGCTGGCCCCCTGCGTCTGGACTTAGCCCAGTTCCGCGAACTGGAAGCGTTTGCCCAGTTCGCCAGCGATTTGGATGCAGCCACCCAAAACCAGCTGCGTCGTGGGCAAAAGTTGGTGGAAGTGCTCAAACAGCCTCAATACAGCCCGCTGTCTGTGGGTCAACAGGTGTCGATCCTGTTTGCCGCCAACAAAGGGGTTCTGGACACTGTGGATAGCAAGCAGATTGCCACCTTCAAAACCGAGTGGTTCTCCTACTTCAGCGCCAACGCAGCGGATCTGGAAGCGTCCCTGAACAAGGGCGACAAACTGGATGAAGCGGGCGAAGCCAAGCTGCTAGAGCAGCTGAAGAAATTCCGTGATAGCGTGTTTACTGGCGGCAAGGTCTAGAACCAGGGAAGGAATTGAACGATGCCTAACCTGAAGGACATCCGACGACGCATTAAGAGCGTTATCAGCACCAAGAAAATTACCCAAGCCATGCGCATGGTGGCTGCGGCTAAGGTCAAGCGCGCCGAAAACCGGGTCAAAGCGGCTCGCCCTTACTCGGTGGAGTTGCGGCACGTTTTCAGTGACGTGTTCAACGAGATGAGAAACCACCCGTCCTCCATCAGCGAATCCCGCTATGCAGAACTGTTCCGCCCTAGAAAAGTCCAATCCGTCGGCTTGATTGTCTATACTTCGGATCGGGGCTTGTGCGGTGGCTATAACTCAACGGTCATCCGGCAGGCGTTTCGTCTGGAGCGAGCCCTTCGTCAGCGTGGACTCACCCCCAAGTTTTTCCTGGTGGGGAATAAGGCCATCCAGGCGTTTGCACGCTATTCGAATGCAGAAGTGCTGGGGCAGTTGGCCAATATGACCGCTGCACCGACCGTTAAGGATGCCAATGAAATCTCTGATGTGATGATGAAGGCCTACCAGGAAGGTCAGATTGACACGATTGACGTGCTATCGACGCACTTTGAGTCCATGATTTCCTACAAGGTGCAAGTGACAGCCGTGATTCCTGTCGTCCGCAACTTCGTGGATTGGGAACAGGCGACCATTCCGTCGCTGGATGACATCCACCACACCACACCGGCCAACAAGCTGAAAGCCAGAATGTTACTGGAACCGTCTCCGGTGGCGATGCTGGATCGGTTGGTTCCGATGTACATGAGCAATGTGTTCTATACCCTGCTGCTGGAAGCATCGGCCAGTGAGCTGGCAGCCCGGATGACCGCGATGTCGAACGCCACCAACAATGCGGGCGATATGATCAGCCGGTTGACGATTCAGTACAACAAGCTGCGTCAGGCCGCCATCACCCAGGAAATTCTGGAAATCGTCGGCGGTGCGGAAGCCCTGAAGTAACACTCACCCTGACCTGAAACAAAAAGTAAAAGTCCCCGCTGATGAGGCGGGGATTTTTGCTAGGGGGATATTTACTAGGGTCATTTTGTTATTGCGAGGAGTTGTGTGTAGAAAAGTCTGGGCACTGGAGCAAACAGTGCCCAGGGATCTCTATGCTTTTATGTCGAGTGAGCGGCAGCTTTTGGGCGCTGCAATCTGATTGCGGGCAGCGAACTCAAACACATCCGGCTCGCGCCCGATGTTGTTTCCCGCGAAATTGACGTTTTTTTGACCATTTTTCACATTCGATTTTCCCACTGGATTGGATGGGAGGAAGAGGTTTGGATAGTCTAGTAAGGTCAACATGTTGAGGTCTCACTTTCTGAACTTTGGTCAAAATTGAGTTAAAAGTTGGTGAGCGAGTGGGTTAATGTTATTGCAACACTATCGTTAGTGTTATTAAAACACCCGCTTAGTGTTTTGTAAACACTACATCTTCATGATTTTTAACATTTCCTTAAATTTGTCGCTTTTCAGGCGCTGTGGCTACTTTTTGGTGACAATATGGCCGGGAATTGCGTATACTAGAATGAATATACCCCCCTGACCGAGTCTGAGTCACAGCGTTTCGTTTAACCAGAGAGATGCTTTCATGTTTGATCTGATCCGTAAAATCCTGCCCGACCCCAATGAGCGCAAAATTAAGGCGCGCTTACCCATTGTGGACCATATCAACGACCTGGAAGCCGAGTTGTTAACCCTGTCGGATGAGGAATTACGGGGCAAGACAGATTACTTCAAGCAAATGCTGTCCAACCGGGAGCGCTCGGAAAACGACAAACGGGACCGGGCACTGGAAAAAGAAGTGCTGGATTTAATCCTGCCCGAAGCCTTTGCAGTAGTTCGGGAAGCCAGTCGGCGTGTGCTGGGCATGCGCCACTTTGATATGCAGCTGATGGGCGGCATGGTGCTTCACGATGGTGGTATTTCCGAGATGAGAACCGGCGAGGGCAAGACCCTGGTGGCGACCCTGCCCGCTTACCTCAACGCCCTGAGCGGCCGTGGCGTGCATGTCATCACCGTGAACGACTACCTGGCACAGCGGGACGCTGAGTGGATGGGTCGTCTCTATCGCTTCCTGGGGTTGAGCGTGGGCATGGTCCTGTCTCAGCAGCGTAGTTTCAACAGCTTCTCGGATAAAAAAGCGGCTTACGCGGCCGATATTACCTACGGCACCAACAACGAATTTGGCTTTGATTATCTGCGGGACAACATGGCGGGTTCCAAAAACCAGTTAGTGCAGCGGGACTTCAACTACGCCATTATCGACGAAGTGGACAGCATTCTGATTGACGAGGCCCGCACCCCGTTAATCATCAGCGGGCGACTGGAGCAGTCGGCGGACCTGTACCGAACCATGGCCCGTCTGGCGCCTCTGCTGAATGAAGAACGAGACTACACCGTGGATGAAAAGGGTCGCAACGTCGTGCTAACGGAAGAAGGCATCGATCGAGCGCAAGAGTTACTGGGCATTGACGACCTGTTTGACATCCAGCACAACATGGCACACCACTTGCTGCAATCGCTCAAGGCCAAGGAACTCTTCAAGGTCGACATCGATTACGTGGTCAAGAATGACGAAGTGGTCATTGTGGACGAGTTTACCGGGCGCCTGATGGACGGGCGTCGCTGGAGTGATGGCCTGCACCAGGCGGTGGAAGCCAAGGAAGGCGTCAGCATTCAGGATGAAACCCAGACGCTGGCTAGTATTACCTTCCAGAACCTGTTCCGACTGTACCCCAAGCTAAGCGGGATGACCGGAACGGCCATGACCGAAGAAGCCGAGTTCGGCAAGATTTACAACCTGGGCGTAACCACCATTCCCACCAACCGCTCGGATCAGCGGAAAGATGTGCCGGATTCCATCTACAAAAACGAGCGCATCAAAATGTACAAGGTCGTGGAAGAGATTGTGGCCTACCACGCCATCGGCCGTCCGGTGCTGGTCGGAACCGTCTCCATCGAAAAATCCGAAGAGATCTCCAACCTGCTCTCCAAACCGCAGGAAATGGCCCAGCATTTACGGGACAAAGTCGCGCGTATCCTGCAAGCGTTGCCCACTCAAAACGCCTCGGCGGGCATCACCGAACTGGCGGGAAAATTGAGGAATCCTGAAGCTTACAACCCCGATGACTTTACCCAGCCCATCGACGGGCTAAACGATGACTTGTCCGTCATGCTTGAAAGTATGGCGGAGACCCTAAAAACCGTGATCGCCATTCAACAGGGAATGCCGCATCACGTCCTCAATGCCAAGCATCACGAGCAAGAGGCCATGATCGTTTCTCAGGCGGGCCGCAAGGGGGCCATTACCATTGCCACCAACATGGCCGGTCGCGGTACCGACATTCTACTGGGTGGTAACGCCGAAGCCATGGCCAAGAGCGAATTTGAAGCGATGGGAATGAACTGGCGCGACGTGCCGGAGGAAGACTTGGATGCAGCGATCGCCCGCAAGAAACTCCTCACGGATGCCGAAAAAGAAGAAGTGCTGGCCATGGGCGGCCTGCATATTATCGGGACCGAGCGGCATGAGTCTCGCCGGATTGATAACCAGTTGCGCGGACGCGCAGCGCGGCAAGGCGATCCCGGTTCGACCCACTTCTTTTTATCCTTGACCGATGGGCTGATGCGTAAGTTTGGCGGGGATAAAATCGCCGGACTGATGGATCTGCTGGGCGTGGATGAAACCATGCCGATTTCGGCGGGAATGGTGAACCGGGCCATTGAAAACGCGCAACGCAAGGTCGAAGCCCACTACTTCGACATCCGTAAAAATATTTTGCAGTATGACGATGTCATGACGGAACAGCGCCAACTGATTTACGATCAGCGCAAAAAGGTCCTGAACGGCGAAAACTTGCGAGATTCAGTGCTGCACATGATCGATCAGGTAATGGAGCGGGTGATTAACAACCACCTGGCTGTCGGCACCACCCCGGAAGACTGGGAAGACGAAACGCTGGATGAGATGCTGAATATGTTGCATGGCATTGCACCGCAACTGCAGACAATCATCACTCATGGCACGCTGAAAAGTGGCATGCAACAACCCCAGATTGTGGAATTTTCCCGCCAGGAAGGCGCCAAACTGTATCAGCATCTGGAAGGTGAGTTGACCCGAATTTCGCAGGAGATTCAGGAAAATCACGGCGTCAGCCTGAGTGGGCTGGAAGATGAAGCGGAAGGAGGCGAAGACGCCTTTACCCAGCTCTCGCCTGAAAAAGCGGCGGAATTTAAGCATCCGTTGCGGCGCATTGAACGGGATATTTTGCTCTCCGTCATCGACAATCGCTGGATTGACTACCTGCATAACCTGGATGGCCTGCGGGAAGGCATTGGCCTACGCGCCTACGGACAAAAAGATCCGCTGATTGAATACAAGCGCGAAGCCTTTGAGATGTTCCAGAACCTGACCTATGAAATTCAGCGCGACACGGTGTTGATGCTGTTTAATACGCGCATCGAGATTCAGATGGAGCGCCAGATGGAAGAACCCATCGGCGAGGAGATTCACCATACCCAGTTAACCGAGGCGTTGGAATTTATGCAGGAACTCCCGGATCAATCGTTTGCCACGTCGGTCGTCCCTGCCGAGGAGCTCCCGGTGGGACATCATCATTTAGAAGCCGAGTCTCAAGATCAAGCCCCGGCCTATGCCGCTATTCTGGAGACAATCTCCCCGGACGAGGCGGAGCCCGGATCCACCAACGATGACTCCTCGGTGGATGAGGCCGATCGCCCCAAGCGCAAGCCCACCAAGACCAAACCGTTTTAAAGCAAGTTTGACATCCCTTCAATCCCCGAGTCTGCCCCAGGCTCGGGGATTTTGCATGCCAGCCTCAAATCAGACATCAAAGCATCGCAGACAGCTCGCACTGGCCCAAACCCACAACGCACCGAGAGGCAAGATGCCGGAAAAAATTCAAACTGAAACCTGTCCAGTAGAACGCTCATCTTTACCGCTCACCGGGAGGCAAGCCTGTTCTCCATCACAGCAGGTCAGCCCCACCCAATGACAACACTCACACTGATAGTGTCCGTGTACAAAAATCAGGTGCCCCCGACAAAGTTCGCACTGCATGAACTGATTTCCTTTCCAGCATCCCATTTTACAATGGTTATACACCCATTGTATGAAAAAGTGTATGGGCATAAGCCCCTCCCAAACCCAACATAAACACAATCACTTCGCATGCCAGGTATCGTTCCGGGTATCCCTCGGCTGGGTATTCTTCCGGTTTTTCAATGCAGTAAGCCTCGGCCTTGAAAACCGTTTTGTAACTTTTTGTGTGCATTTTCAAAGTTTTCCAGGATACGGTCGATAGAAACACTAGCACGACCCGAAGCATCTTGAGCAGAGGACTTCCAGCATGAATTTTAGCAACGTGAATAAAACCATTGGCGATCAGATGCGCTTTATCCAGAATTTCCAGGCCAACCCCAAGGACACGTCTGCCGCGTCCTCTGGTAGTGCAGCCATGAATGCACAAATGCAACAAATCATGCCCATGATGCTGATGATGATGTTTCAGATGATGATGCGATTGATGCCCGGTATGGGCCAGCCCCCTTCGCAGGATCCGTTTGCGGGCCTGCCCAACACACTGCCCCCGAATGCCCATCTGACGCCAAACTGTTTGCCCGAACAGCAACGGATTCAGCAAAACCCGGCCTATCAGTTTGTATCCACACAACTCAACGGCGATAACACGACGACAGCAAACACGATAGCCATGCCCGATTTTTCGGATACCAACAGCCTGATCAACCAAATAAACACCCTCACAGCTGGCCTTACGGATCCGAATTTACAGAATCTGGCCTCTCAATTAACGACCTTGCCCATAGATTCACCGCAATCAGCCCAGTTGAAAACACAAGCTGAAACAGCCCTGAAAAATAAGGGGGCTAGCGATGCGGATATCGCCAGATTCGATCTGCTCTTTCAGGGCCTTCAGGCGAATAACAGCACCGGCCAAATCGTGAATCAGTTGCAGGCTCTGACCGCTAATCTCAACCCTCCCAGTCCCGAGATCCAGCAATTACAAAGCCAGTTGAGTCAGGTCAGCCAACTTTTAACCCAGTCTCAAGCCCAAATGGCGCAACAATGGCAGAACCTTCAGCCTACGGGAACAACAACCGACCCCGGCGTCACAAATCCCACTTTGGTTACGCAGGTACAAACCGCGCTGGCCAATCATCAGTTTACGCCACAGGATTTAGGGCAAAGCCTAAAATACCTGCTGAACAACGCCCCGGCAGGCTCTTTAAATCAGCTCAGTGGATTGATGTCCAGCTTAATGAAATCGGGCACGTTGAATATTGATCCGTTCCTGCAGAGTGGCTATCTGGATATGCTTAGCCCCGAGCGGAAAGATGCAGTAATGGGCGCGGTGCAAACGGCCGGATTAACCCTGGACAACGGAGAACCCAACGCCCGATTCGCCGGATTTATTCTGGAAAGTCTGGCCAAGCCGGGCCCATCCAGCACGCGTGACTTTTTACAACAATTTCTGCAATGGGATGCGGCGAATTACCAGAATTCGCATACCCCGGAAGGCCAGGCTTTAGCGCACCTGTTACCCCTCGCAGGCCTGAACTATTCACCGCCCGCTGGACTATAGCCCGCTCGGCAGTGCAATCGAAACTGGCCCCAGGAGCCTGCTGAGACGAACTAGGTCCAGCTCTGGGTGAGGGTTTGCACCCGCCGCACAATCTCGACTTCCGGGACGCGCATCAGCTGGCCGGTTTCAAACACTTTTTCTCCAGCCACATAGACAGCCCGAATGGCGCTGGGCTGGCTGGCATAAACCAGATTTTTCACCACGTTCTGACGAGGCTGCATGGACAGGTCGTTGAGATCCACCACAGTAAAATCCGCATGAAAACCGGGGGCCAGTTGCCCGATGGGCAAGCCCAGATTACGCCCGCCCTGAGAGGTCCCCATCAATACCATATCCTCGGCGCGGGTGACCGTGGAGTTGCAGAATTTCACCTTCTGCAGCAGGCTGGTCATGCGCATCTCTTCAATAATGGACGCCCGGTTATTACTGCAACCGCCATCGGTGCCCAGCGAAATGCAGATCCCGGCATCATGCATCTCTTTAATCCGGGTAATGCCATCGCCCAAAAACATGTTGCTGGACGGGTTATAGGACAGCCCGGTGCCCCGCTGAGCCATCAGCTCAATCTCCCGGTCATCCAGCCACACGCAATGGATACCCACCAAGCGACGATTCAGCACCCCCAGCGTATCCAGAAAGGCGATGGGTGGCTGCCCGTGTTTTTCCTGAATCATGGTGCGCTCGTACTCGCCTTCGGCAATGTGCATGTGAAACGGCGTGTCCAGCGTCTCAGCCAGTTCCGCTCCGGCCAGAATGAGGTCCACGCTGGCCCCGTGCAAACTGTGCGGTGCGGGCAACACACTCACCAAAGGATGATCCCTGAATGCCGCATGCAGGGCCTTTGTATTTTCCACCGCCTGAGACAGCGTTTCCCGGAAACGGATGGGGGCGCCGTCCCAATCGTAAAGCGTCCGGGCCATCACCACCCGGATACCCAAATCCAACGCGGCCTGAATCACAGCACGGGCATTGTCGTTGGCCTGATCATTGATGTAGAAAAAGTCGCAGACCGTGGTAATGCCGCACTTGAGCATCTCTCCAAAGGCAAACAGCGCCCCGGTATAAATGTCCTCGCGGGTCAGAATTTGGGCATACTTGTACAGGGCCTCATCCCGCCAGGTGAAAAAATCGCGGTCATCGCAAAAACCCTTGAGCAGAGACTGAAAGGAATGGTTGTGCGAGTTCACCAAGCCCGGCATCAGCAAGGCATCGGCAAAATGCGTCACCGGCGCGTCAGGAGCCTGAGCCTGCAAGGCCTCCAGAGAGCCAACCGCCAAAATTTTGCCGGAATCCACCAAAATCCCCTGATGGCTCAAGCAATGATCCAGCGTTAACAATTGATCGGCGGTAAAAATTTGCATAGTCTAGGCTCCCTCTGGCACAGCGCGAATGATGCTCTATCCTATCGCTATCGATGAACGCTGCCAATGCCATTTTTCCAACCTGAAAATATGAAACGCACGCACAACCACTCTCATGCAGTAATCGCCATCCACGTCAAACTCGCCTGCTCAATCCGGAACGACCGATGGAACAGGGCAGGTTATACCCGGGGCTACCAGCGCCTATCGCATATCACGCCTTGGACTGGTATGATGAAGGCTCGGTTTTTATTGACTCTTGCAAACTTTTCAATGGATTGAGCCAATCAGGGACTACACACCGCATGGCATCCCCCCCCAAACCCATCAATACCATCCAGGCCGCCCAGCGGGTCTTCTGGATTACCCTGAGCCTGAACCTGCTGATTTCGGGAGCCAAACTCTACTGGGGCTATCAGAGCAACACCCTGAGTTTAACCGCCGATGGCTATCACTCTTTGCTGGATGCGGTGGCCAATATTGTGGGGATTGTGGGACTCAGCTTTTCAGGCAAACCCGCAGATCATAACCACCCCTACGGCCATCGCAAGTTTGAAGCCGTGGCCTCGATGGTCATTTCCTTCTTTATCTTCCTGACCTGCTTTGAAATCGTGAATGAGGGCGTGGCCCGTTTCTTTAGCACCATTCACACCCATGCGGTCATTACCGTGATGAGTTATGTGGTGATGGTCGGCACGCTGGCCGTCAATGTCTGGATCAGCTGGTATGAGCGCCGTGAAGCAAAACGGCTGGGTAACGATCTCTTGCTGGCCGATGCGCAACACACACTTTCCGATTGTCTGGTGTCCGCGTCCGTACTGGTATCTATGATTCTGGTGCAAATCGGCTTTCAGTGGGCGGACACAGCCGTCGCGCTGGTGGTCGGCATCATTATCCTCAAAGTGGGTTTCGAACTGATTATAACCCACCTCAGCGCCCTGACAGATGAAGCGGTGCTCGCGCCCGATGAAGTCCAGGCCATCGTGCTGGACGTGCCGGGTGTGCTGGGATGCCATAAAATTCGCAGCCGGGGCATGCAGAACCATGTATTTATCGATCTGCACATTCAGGTCAATCCCAACCTGACCGTGAAAGAGGCCCATACCATCTCCTACGCCGTGGAAGAACGACTGGAGCAAGCCTTTCACGGGCGAGTGAGCGATGTGCTGGTGCATGTGGAAGAGTTTGAAGATCATGTGTCGGCCTCGCATGAACCCACCGCTTCCCTGCCTTAAAGGCTGAGTGACCCCAATTCTGCAAACCAAAACCGCGACATCCAGATTGGGGACATCGCGGTTTCAGCGTTTCGGTATTGGTATTGAAATGACAATATGTCGGCTTATCGGGTGCCGCTGGGCTGCAGCATGGCCTCAATTTCCAGCACCAATTCCTGCTGGCTTTTGTGGGTTTTACTCTGCAACCGTTGCAAGAGCTGCTCCTCTTGACCTTCGGTGAAGAACAAATCAGCCTCGCTGAGACTGGGATATTTTTCTTTCAATCTGGCTTTGATGCGATGCCAGTTGGTTTTTAATGGCAATTTACTGGGCATGACTTTCATCCTCCCTGACGCTGTACATGATGACGACTATGGTGATCCCTTTTGCAACGCAGTAACCAGCAATCTGGAAACCCGTTAATCCTTAAAAAAGATTAAACAAAAGATTGAGGCCATTATAACCAAACCGAAATTGTACAAAATTACCCAGTGGTTTACCCATAGTCTCAAGATTCACCCATCCCCTGAAAGCCTGATGATCCTGCCCCACAAGCGATTCCCCCAATCAGTCCGAGCTCATTGCCAGCGAATTTCTGCTCAAACACATGGACCAGTGCGGATCAGAATGACAGGCGCTCCTCCCCCGAGCGTCTGTTCAGGCGTATCGGGGCAGGGAATGGCAAAGCCCCGGTCAGACGATGTAAGATAAGCAGGTAAACCAGATGGAGCCCAGACTCGGGCAACCATCCACGGGAACTGGAGGGGATAGCAGGGCCACTGAGGGCTCATTACCCTCAAACACAAACTCAAACACAAGGGAGGGAGAGGACGATGAAAGTATTATTGCCGGTTGATGGCTCGGATTGCGCCAATGAGACCCTGGACTGGGCAGCGCATTTGTTGAATCCCAAAGACACGGACTATGCGCTACTGTATGTCATTCCCGTTCTGCCAGATTTAAATTCGGTGGAATTCGATATTATGGATGCAACCACCATGCTGTGCCGCTCCAGAGAAATGCTGGAAAAACAGGGCTGTCGTGTCGTCTTCAGCGATTACGCACTCGGTGACGCAGCGGAACAGATCTGCCAGGCCGCTGACGATCTCGCCGTGGATCAAGTCATTATGGGCTCTCACGGTCGAAGCGGATTAAACAAGTTACTGATGGGTAGCGTCAGCACCAAAGTGCTGGAGCACTGTTGCCGACCGGTAACCGTACACCGCAATGTACAACCGACCGGGGCGGCTTCCCGATAAGCCCTCATGACCGGATCCATCCATACAGAACAGCCCCAACAAAGCAGCACCGTGATCGTAAAGCCAGGTTCCGCGATGGTTCTATGGCCGTGGGCACTGTGTAACAGGGTTCAACAATCTTTATGTTCTCTTTACCCAGACAAAAAAAAGAAAGTCCAACGCACGCATATCGACGAAAAGTCCAATGCAATGAACCTCTGGACGGTTGTGTTTGGTGACAAGTTCATACCCTGCAATAAACAAAATTAAACCAGCGATGCCCGAATCTACCCGGTTGGACAGGTCCCCGCCCTGGTGTTTTTTCATACAATCAATCCTGTTAAAACAACCTGGCGACTCTGATTTAGATCCGGTCAAAGGGCTGTTTCCTACAGAAACGAGTGGTAAAGCATCGTAAAAGCACCGGCCCTGAGCGTGGTCCAGGCCTTGCCACGAGCATTGATGGCTTCACGAGCGATAGGGTGTCCTTTTAGCGTGGTCACAGTACATCTTCCCAATCACCCCTCATGCATTGAGGGGTTTTTTCTTGGAAAAAATCAGACACAGTGAAAAGCGCTCAAATGCGCCCACTAAAAGCGGCCCATTGCACCCAATCACCACTCAATCCACCCGTGAAAATGGAGAAACAATTTGCGATTACCTGTTCGCTAGAATGCTGACGGGTTGCGGTGAGGCGGTTGCTTTTTACCCACAATGGCCGCGTTCACCGGCGTGGGGGAATACACTGCGGGGAAACTACCCTTGCCATCTTCAATCTGGCTTTTGCCTTCCACCTGACTTTTGGCATCCAGAATCTCCAGCAGGGATTTTTGATCCGCAGCGCTGAACTGCCCGCGCCCCATGACCTTTAAAATATGCCGCATCCCACGCCACTCCTGCGCATGACTGGATAACCGTGCATCGGCAAAAGCGGGGGGATTGACCAGAGAAAGCGTCATAGCAATCAGCACGAGGGCAATAGAGAATGATTTCATGGGGGAACAATGCTCCTGTTTTCCAGCGGGGAAAAGACAAAGTAAAAACTGACTTCAAAAGGGAAAATTTCTATAGAGGGGGAAAGCTAAAGAAGGGGTATAGGGACTCCAGTGACTGTACACAAGCGGACCCTGTCCAATCAAAACCAAAAAGAAAACCAAAGTTGCTTCCACAAAACTCAGGCATAGCGGCTTGCGCAAACTAACAGACTGCCATGAGCCACATGTATTGTATATCGTACCGGCCACATGCTGAAGAGGCATCCTATAGCTATGGTAGTCCAGCCCCCCCCATCGTGATCGTGGGCAGCTCCCAGAAGGGGAAAGAGCCTGAAAAAAAGCCCGATCCAGTGGGGTGGATCGGGCTTTTCCAATGAATGATGAGAAATCTAAACCGCAGCAGCCTTGGTGGCTTTACTCGCTTCAATTTCAGCCATCAGATCCTTGTTCTCAATACCGGCCAGCTCTTGCAGCAAGCGCCAGTTCAGTTTGCGATCGATCTTGGCGTTTTCGATTTCCGGGGTGACCGGGTTGCCGTTGGCATCGAAGTGCTTCTTGAAGCGGCCTTCGGTTTTGGCCCAATCGTGGAAGGTGTATTCCACCATGTTGCCATCAGCGCCTTTGACCCAGGCCCAGTCACGATCCGGGCTGGGATTACCGGTCATGTTAAAACGACTCTTCATCGTCGGGCCCGCTTCCGGGTCGTAGATGAACAGCGGGAACGCACGGCTCTGGACGGCGGTTTTCGCCTGATGAGCGGCCATGTTGTCAGCCACGCCATGCTCGGGTTGGCAGGTGGTGTAGACGTTGATCACGGCAGGCCCTTTGAATTCCAGCGCCCGGTTCAGCACTTTGTAGTAGTGGCTGGGGTTGGAACCAATGGTCTGGGCCACGAACACGTTGGGGTGCATCACCATGATTTGGCCGAGTTCCTTGCGGCGCTCGAACTTACCGTGGTGAGATTTCCCGTAGGCGCCCATTTTGGACTCCTGACCGGTGTAAGAGGAGGTGGACTGTTGGCCGCCGGTGTTGGAATAAACCTGGGTATCCAGTACCAATACCTTAATGTTCATCCCGGACATCAACATACGGGACAGGGCCTGGAAGCCGATGTCCAACATGGCGCCATCGCCGCCCATGTTCCACAGAATCCAGTCATCGTTGCCGTTTTGATCCCAGTATGCGCGGATCCCCATCGCATCGGTCGGGCCATTCTCAAACAGAGAGTTGGTCCAGGGCACCGTGTACGGGTTGTATGGGTAGGTGGAACCGTAAACGGTGTTGCAGCCAGTCGAAGCCACGATGCCGAACTTGTTGCCGACTTTTTCGTGTGTGGCCGCCAGCATCTGACGTATGACGGACGCTTCGCCGCAACCCATACAGGAGCCTGCGCCGCCCTTGTACATATCCAGGTTGCCCAGTTTTAGCATCAAATCGCGCATGTCGGTCTTGTTGATGTGGGTCAACGGGGATTCCGGCAAGGACTTGTAGAAACCGAAGGTTTCCAGGTAGGTGGGCAGGTTTTCCGGGGTTTTCTTGATCATGGTCAGCGCGTCGTGGTTGCCGCAGACTTCCACGCACTCGCCGCAACCCTTGCACTTGGTGGGGTCGATGAAGATCCCGAACAGGCCGCCTTTGGGCAGGGTTTCGTCTTTGGCGTGCTTTTTCTCGAACTGGCCGTGGTATTTCACGGTCGTCGCGAATTGCTGACGCAGGTATTCCTTGTGCGATTCATCCGTCACTTTGGCCAATTCGGCTTCCAGATCTTCGGGCATCACGATTTTGCCCAAGATAGCGGTGTCGGGGCAGTTGTTGACGCAATCCATACAGCCCACGCAGTTTTCTGCCAGATATTCTGGCAGTTCCGGGGCAATGTAGCTGAAATCCCGGGCGCCACCAGTACCGGCAGGCAGAACGCTCTGCGCGACAAATTCATCCGCAGGCAGACTGGAGCCAGCGCCTTTGTTATAGGCATCAACCACTTCCTGCGCACGCTGGTAATCATACCAATGTTCTGTTTTTTTGTTTGCACTCATTGTAGATGAGCTCCTTTACACTGTTTTAAAGCAATAAACGGTCAGGGTTCGTTGCGCCTAGATAAAGAAGGCGTTGGTGTCTTTACCCTTGGCTTCCCATTCCAGACGACCTTGTTCCAGCACGTCCGCGGGGGTAGCATCAATGATTTCGCGGGGCACTTCAAACACTTCCTTGAAGCCTTTGCGGGCCGCTTCCACGTTGTCGCGCACAACGGCTGCGCCACGCTTGCCGAAGTATTTCTCAATCGGCACTTCAACGCGTTCAAACAGAGCGTCGTCGCTCAGTCCGGCGTCTTTCTGGAAGGGGGTCAGGCGCAAGAAGACGCCCAGCAACACGATCCCCTGGAAACGTTGCACCAGCGAGTCGTCGGAGCGGCAGCTTTCCTGGGCAATGCGGATGGTGTCCACGCCGTAGAAGCGAATGTTGTTTTCCTTGATGTAGTGCTTGGCCCAGACCGGAACGGAATTCCACAACACTTGCGGATCTTCGTTGGGGGTGTGCTGGAAGAGGGTGCAGCCAGGCTGCAAGCCCACCAGCGGGTTGCCCATGTTCCAGGTGTTGGGGTCCATCAGGGGCACGAACTCGACCTGAATCAGCTCGCTGTGCGTGCCAATCTTGCCGGTTTTCGTGGTGGTCAGGTAGGTGTTGGTGGGCAAGCCTTTTTTCTCGGAGCCATATTTGGGCGAGGCTTGCACTTTGAACCCGAAGATGTCGCCCAGGCAGGTGGCGATAATCTTGTTGGTGGTCACCGAACCGTATCCGCCCACCGAATGGCCGCGAATGGAGAAGGCGCCAGCGGGACGCACGTCCGGTTCTTCTTTAACTTCCAAAGCGCTGCCGTGATCGATGCCCAGACTAAAGAAGCGCTTGTTGGCACCCTTTTCGGTCATATTCTCAATGGTGGCGACCATTTGGCCCGGAGTTACGTCACGACTACCCAAACCGGCCACACCGGAGTATATCACCGGCACACGGTCAATTTTAGGGTAACCGGGGGTGCCCATGGCGGCTTTGGCAAAGGCCGCTTCAATTTCAGCGGTCAGCGGGTTAGAAACGCCCAGCGGGTTGTCCATCCGCTCAATCACAGCGAAGGCTTTCACGTTTTTCAGGGCTTCCACGACTTGCGGGCCGGGGAAGGGGCGGAACGACGTAATGGTCAGACTGCCAGTCTTGTGACCCACGCTGCGGATATGATCCAGCGTCACCGAAGCGGTTTCGGCCGTGGAGCCCAACGATACAATGGCGTACTCGGCATCTTCCAGCTGATAGCCGGTCACCATGTTGTAACGGCGACCTGTCAGGCGATAGAACTCGTCCATCGACTCCTGCAGCACTTGAGGCACGCGGTCGTAGAAGATGCGTTGGGCAATTTTGCCGGTCATGTAGCTATCCTGATTCTGCACCACACCGCTCATCAGCGGAAAGTTGGGGTCAAACAGCTTGCGAAGCTTGTCCTCAGGGCGGCCCAGGTAGCCACTAATCAGCTCGTCTTCGTGGAACAGCACGTTTTCAATGGTATGAGTGGTCAAAAAACCGTCCTGAATGTTCATAAACGGTGTTTTGGTCGCTTCAGCGGTGCGACGGCTAATCAGGCACAAATCTCCCGCTTCTTGCGCGTTTTGGGCAAAGACCATGCCCCAACCCACGTCAGTCACCGACATCACGTCATCGTGCCCGGCGTGTACGTTCAGCGAGTGGGAGGTCAGCGCACGAGCACCAATGTTGAACACCAGACCCAGACGCTTGCCGGAGATGGTGTACAAGACTTCTTTCATCAGAACCAGCCCTTGCCCGGAGGTGAAGTTGGTCACCCGGCCACCAGCCACGGCGTATCCTTCCGATGCGGAGGCCGAACTGTGCTCGGATTCCGGCTGCAGCCACATGATGTCCTTGCCCCACAGGTTTTTCATCCCGTTGGAGAAGGCGGACTGAAAGCCCACGCCCATACTGGTTGAAGGGGTAATAGGGTACGCGATCCCGGCTTCGCAAGCGCGGGTTTCGACATGAACGACCATCCCGGAACCATCAGCCGTACCGGGAATACCGGGGTACTGAAAGTTTCCAGAGGCCTGGATGTTGTCTTCTTGTGTTTTCGGAGGTTGGGCAAGAGCCATAGAAACGCTTCTCCTTGTTGATATGGTCGAAAATAAAAATTTGGCGCTCAGTTGAGCTCGATTACGGGTGAAAGATGAAGGACATTGCCTGATGACAGGCACATAAACCAAAACAATCTGGGCATATTCGGGAGGCACTTCGGGGAATTTCGTGGCCAAGCCTCTGCTCAGACCTGCCAGTTGACCCTATTGTACAAAAAACGCGGCAATTTCAAAGGGCAGTTTTAAAACCGCGCAACACAACTGCTTCTTTATAGGGTGAAGCCACCCATGGCTAAGTTGAGATCTTTTAAACCATTGTGACAGAGGCACGCATTGTCCTGATCCCCTTGATTATATATGCAGCCGCCGGATCTGCCTAGTTTTGGTTGAAGAAAGCAACGCGTTTGCTTTAGAAAGCCCAACGCTCGAATTTTTTTTCGATCTTTTTTCGATCCAGGGCTTGCATTTTCGGATGAACTTAGTATCATAGAAACTATGTTCGATAGAAAAAGCATTCGATGGCAGTTCAATGGCCTGACATGATTGACCCGCCTCATCCAGATAGTTCCGTGATAGACACCCCAACCCAAGGAAATGGCCCAATGACCGAACTCCTTTTTGAAAATGATGAGTTGACCCCCAAGCAACGCGAAGTGCTCAACCAGCTCCTGGGGTTTGTGACGGAAAATACCTATCCACCCTCCATTCAGCAACTATGCCAGCTGTGCGGCGTGAGCTCCACCTCCACCATTCATTTTCATCTCAGCGCACTAAAAAAGAAAGGGCTGATTGACTGGAACCCGGCTGAGAAACGGGCCATTAGTATCCGTGAGGACATTCGAGATGCTTATCGCGCCGCTTTAACTTCAGGCTTTGACAACGATGCCAGTGACAGAAGCTCCTCGTCCGGCAATCTATTCAGCCGTCACAAACATTCTGGAGCGTACACTGCTGTTGAGAGCCCAACGGATGAACGGGCAGCACGACGTGGCGTTTTGCCCATGTTAGGGGCCATTGCTGCGGGTTCTCCGCTACAAACCCTGAAAGACACCGTGGAGCGCATTGACTTAAGTGAAGACCTCTGCCCACCCGGATGCTATGCCCTCCGGGTTCGGGGAACCAGCATGATTGAAGATCATATTATGGATGAGGACATCGTGATTATTAACCCGGACGCTCGGGTGCGGGAAGGCGATGTGGTCGTTGCGCTGATCGATCAGGAGACAGCCACACTGAAACGATTCTATCGAGAGAAGGATCGAATTCGACTACAGCCCGCCAACTCAGAAATGGAACCCATTTATGTCACGGACGTCCATATTCAGGGACGAGTGGAGGCCGTGATCCGCAAGTATTAGTCCCTCATCTATCCACTTGGTATTTCAGAATCGGCAATGACAACACGACTAACCCCCTACTAAAAGAGAGAACCCTGTATGAGATCCTGACAACCTGAATCACACCCTGACCAAGGGTTTTGGCTGAACTCATCCTAAAACCCGGACAGCCCCACACCGATCAACTGACTTTATTTACAGAAACGATTTTAACAAGCGAATTGGTTAAAACATCCACCGTTGAGGAGGTTAAATTTCCTATGCGTATTCAAACTTTTTTGCGTGATCTACTGGTTGGAAGCTTATTGCTGTTTCCCTACCTGTTTATCCCCAGCCACGTTTAAACGTCAGACACCATTCGGATTTTACGGATTTTGACCCTATGAACAAGCCTTGTCTTCAGGCATTCAACAGCGATTCAAAATCTGAGGATTTTATTCCGAACACACAGACACCACTCTTTATCCCACAAATCTCACCGGAGGCAATCTATTTGCCTCTTTTTCTTTTATTATAGGGTCGTTACCCACTTTAGTAAGAATGACTTGAGCTCACCATGACCGCATTACTGCAACCTGTCCTCAACCCGATCAATGCATTAACACAACCCAATAACGTCCCGCTGGAGCCATTATTGGGCAAATCCATGGAAGCGTTGCGTGCACTGGTTACGGCGCTGGATGAGCCTGCCTTTCGGGCCCAACAACTCCACCAGTGGATCTATGTACACTGTGTGCGTGATTTTGAGCAGATGACCAACCTGAAAAAAACGTTCCGGGATAAACTGACGGAGCGCTATCAGGTGGGGTCCCTGACTGTGGCGGAGAAACAGGTGAGTCAGGATGGCACCACCAAGTACCTCTTCCGCTTGCCCGATGGCCAGGTGGTTGAATCGGTCCTGATGTATTTTGAAGAACGGGGCACCTATGCCGTTTGCCTCAGCACCCAGGTGGGCTGCGCGGTGAACTGCGATTTCTGCGCCACCGGAAAACTGGGCTTCAAACGCAACCTGAGCGTCTCCGAAATCGTGGAGCAGTACGTTTACGTTCAGGCCGACAGTGGCAAAGAAGTACGCAACATTGTCTACATGGGTCAAGGTGAACCCATGCTGAACTACGACAACCTGATTGAGGCCACGCACATCCTGAACCAATCGGCCGAAGTGGGCATGCGGCACATTACCATCTCGACCTCCGGGATTGTGCCGCGCATTTACGATTTAGCCGCTGCGGATCTGCAACTTACGCTAGCCGTCTCCCTGCATGCCCCCGACAACGCCACGCGGGAGGCCATCATGCCCATTAACCGCAAGTGGCGGCTGGAAGAGCTCATGCCCGCCCTGCATCATTACGTGAGCACCACCAACAAGCGCCTCACCATCGAATATATCCTGCTGGCCGGTGTGAACGATCAACCCAGCCACGCCCATGATCTGGGCAAATTACTGCAGGGACTCAAGTGCAACGTCAACCTGATTCCCTACAACCCCATTGGGGATTCCTACGGGTACAAACGGCCTTCCGGCAATGCCATTCACCGGTTCAAAGACATTGTGAGCACCTATGGCAAAAAAGTGACCCTTCGGGTAGAGCGCGGTGTCGATATTGCCGCAGCCTGTGGGCAGCTGGCCAATCAGGTTCAAGTCCGATAATCCGCAAACCTGCCAGTAAAAGCGGGAATCGCAGCTTTTATCAGAGAGATCAGGATTTTTAATCGTTAAAAACCTGATCGCCTCCTTCACCGTGGGTAAATCAATAGAAGGCGGTAAATCACGATCCCGTGATGCAGCGCATCCATCCTCTGACACAAACCCAGAGCGCTCCGGGAGATTAGGCCCTGGGTTCGGGCAAGGCCAACACTTGTGACTATGCTTTAACGAATATAAAGATATGTCACAAGTTTAGTTCATTATTTAAAGTATTAATTAATTGTTCCGAAGATGAACATGGAAGTCATTCAGGCATTTATCACTCGAGAGCCTGCGGGCAAAACCGCACCGCTTCATGACCGTGATCCGTCTTCAAGCACTTCCCTTCTGAAGGTGAAATAGGATTGAACTGGCCATGAAGACGCAGGACTCTTGCAAGGCAATTACCGGCAGCACCCTGATCGGTTTGTTGGCCATTGTTGGCACTGCGGCCGGTATTTACAGCCTGGGCCACAACCTGAACGAAGAGGGCTCCCTGCCAGGTGAAAACCGCATGGACCATCATTTGACTGCGTTCTTCCAGAATGCCTTCATGGTGACCGGCAACCCGGAAACGCCGCTCAGCATAACTGTTCTCAGAAAACCCGCGCCCTCGATAGCCTGTATGCCGGATGGCCTCTGTATCCGGACCAACCTGCACAGGTACGACGCCAATCAGGCAGTGGGCGCCAAAGGGATCGATCTGGTTGATGATAACGCCTCGATTATCGAAGGACTGGGCAAAGTGGCTCAATCTCAACCGGACACTAGCCGACAATTCCTGGGACTGATTCAGGAACTGGCAGTAGATGGGCATACCATCGCACTGGAAGAGCGCGCCGTGATTGAGCATTTTGACGGCCCCGATGCTATGGTCGTGTTCAACAGCCCGGAACGCTATGCTGTAACCCTCGCCAACGTGGAAGATTATTTACAAGCCCACCCTGCAGCACTCAGCCGGGAGCTTCAGCAGGTTCTGGGACTGGCGGCCAACAATATCACATTACAGGCCAATGACTTCATTGGTAAAGGGGACCCCTATTCCCTGAATGGCGCCACCATCAACCCAAAATTCAAGAGCCCGAGCAGGCCACAGGTAGTCCTGCCTCTGGAACAGCAAGTCTATAGCCTGTGTGGCGGGGAACAGTATGACCAATGCCACAGCTCAAAAACAGAGACAAATTGAAACGAAAACCACACCCCTGTTACAGAAAGAGCCCATTAAGGCGTCTCAAAGTGGAGCCCGTTTTGACGCCGTAACAGCAAGCTTGACGTGCGTGCTTCGTAATTCTTTACATGGGACCCATGCAAATTGTCGCTGATTTTTAACCGCCATCGCAACTTGCCAGGCGGCTATCAATCCGGCGACACCGCAGCAGCACGAGACTTTAAAAAGCAGTCTATCCCTGAGCTTCAACCCATAAGCGCATCACCAGAAATGACGGTAACAAGCTTTAAACCGATTCGGACCCTGCCGAATCCGGTCAAAAGTCTGCCCAGCATGACACACTGAATCATACAGTCAGGCAGATTCATGCTATGCGCCCAATGTTTTTTTTATATCATGGCCATGTTCTCACTGAATGAATTTTGCAGCGCTAGGCAATTCTGGTTCTTCAGCGCATTGATTACGGTAGAAGATGTACTAACGCTATTGGGGTGATATGGTTATTCAACTTCAAAATCAGCCTGTCTTACCGAGAAGCCTTTCGGTACAGGCGAGCCGTACGCCGCGCTTCGGTTCAAACGCCGCTAGCACTGCCGCCGAGACCGCAGTCAAGGAAGTGGCTCATTTGAACATCGCCAAAAATGTGATGAAAGGCATCGAACGCCTGGGCATCACCAAGGACATCCGCGTGGGCGGGATGTCGATGGAAGACATCTCCGGACGTTTGCAAACCCTGATTGGCGTGTATATGCTGCAGGGTTATTTTGCCTATAAGGACAAGAAGCACCCGTGGGAAACCAACGGCCGCAACGCGGTGGTATGGCTCATGACGGTTGCCCTGAGCGTCTGGAGCAAAAGCGATAGCTACGGGATTAACACCATGGTTTTCAACCACTTTATGAAAGCCAAAGGCACGCCCAACAAGATCCCGATGATGCAATCCCTGCTGGACTGGGCCCGCATGGATACGGACTATTTAAAAATTCTGGAAGCGGCAAACATTGATGTCCCCAAAAAGGACGCAATCGCGGCGCGAAGTGGTAAAAAAGCCCTCTGGGCCGCATCCTGGCTGGATTCCAACAAGGTAAAACGCATTCAGCGTTATCTGCAGGAGATTGAACAGAAAGCGCCCGGCACTCTGGACGAAACCGAACTGGCGATGAAAAAAGCCATTCCGCAGTTTTTCAAGCGGATGAACGTTGCCAACATGGCTTCTACGGCAGTGATTACCGCCGCAACCGTTTACCTGATCGGCAACGTGGCCATGCAGATTGTGAACAAACTCTTCACGCCGCTGGACAAAGATACCGGCATGCTCAATATGAAACCCACCTATCAACCTTCCAGTGAGTTCAAACCCTGGAAATCGGCCCCCATCGTTCCCTATCAGCCAGGGTTTGCCTATCGTCCGCAACCATTGCCCTATCAACCGTTTCAACCCTTCATGCCCAACCTGATCACCCGGCCAATGCCACTCTATCCTCAGGGAGGAGTTAATCCATGAGCACATTAATCTCTGGCATGAGCGATCCGCTGATCTGGCAAAAGGTCTTGTCGCAATCCCCCAACATCAGTTATTCGACTCGGGGGGTTTCGCGGGTCCACGACACCGATCCGGGCCGTAAAGGCGACTACTGGTTCCGCGACTTCGGCATGGTGATGGCTTGTGCCTACATGACCGAACTCAGTTTCCGCATTGTGGACAAGTTTTTCACCATCCCTCAAATCACTTATGCCCTGCAGTTACAACGACTCAGCGACATTCAGCATCCCCTGAAACGCAGCGAACTGTATAAGGATGTTCAGAATTACGACCGCTTGCCGGAAGTGTTCCAGAACCGCATGATGGGCAGCCTGATTCGGGGCAGCTCTTCCCTGGTGCCACGGGTCATGCGAGAAATGGCCGAACAGGATGCCGAAGTGCTGGACGACAGTCTCAACCTGAAAGATGGAGAAAAGGTAGCATTCAGCAACGCCCTCAAAGCGCTTCAAAAAAATCCACTGTACAAGGAATCCAATGAGCCACTGGAACTGGCCATGCGGAATGCGGGTGTCGATAGAAAGATCATTCAGAACATTTCCAACATTGATAACCGCTATCAGCGAGAACAAAAAATTTCCGAATTTCTGGACAAAAACAAGAACGCCGGGATCAACGAAACGGAGTTTCGCCGGGCCATTCGCCTGGAAGATGCCCGTCAGCGGGGCATTTTGATTGATCACATCCATCGAAATCAAAACTACAAAGAGTACGTCACCGAAAAGTATTTTGATCCCAAACACCCCCTAAAATCCATGGTGCCAAACTTCCTGACCCGTTATGGCGAACAGGTTTATGCGGCCACGCACAAAGATCAGGAAGCGATGGAAAAGGCGCTGACCGAGATCTGGCACTTACCCCCGGATGCTCGGGTGTCCCACTTTGATAAAAAATTCAACGAATTCAAGGAACACTTCTGTGTTCGCAAGGGGCAAACTTTCCTGCCGGATGCACAGATGAAACAATTTCTAAAGCATGGCAAGGCGCTTCGCAAAATCCTGGAAAAAGGCCAGAAGGCCTGCAAGGATGAATGGCGCAACGCAACCGAATCCCTACAGTATTTCCAGAAAAATGAGCTGGAAAAACATTGTAAGGATAGCCGAACCGATAAACTCAAAACGAACAAATTTGCAAAAATGCTGGCCACGGAAGAAAACCTGGCCACGGAATTCAGAGCCAGCCTGAAGCAGGAACTGGAAAGCACCCTGGACAAAATCCACGATCTCATCCCGGGCAAAAACCCGCAAACCGAAGCCAAAAAGGCCATTGAACGACTACAGTTACATCGCTTCTTCGGACACCCGGAAACAGAAACCCGGGGTCAGGAGCATGCCACCGCCCTGCACCAGGAGATCCGGAACGCATTACCTAAACGCTCAGAGGAAGTAGCCACCACGGGCCAAAGAAAAGACATTGCCGCAGCCATTAGCAAATTTATGAAGGCTCTGGAGCCCGAATCGTTTGAAACCATGATGCGTCCGCTGCTCAAAAGCGAAGGCATTTCACTGCTGAAACAGGATGACGGCAAGACGTTTATCCAGAAGATGGAACGTCTGGTCCGGGATTCCATGGACAGCAAAGTCACAACCGAACTCATCGGCAAAATCCAGAAGAGTAGCGGTTGGCCCAAAGCCTTCCTGACCGTGGCCTTTAACTTTGTGTTCTACGGTCTGGCGGCCAGCAAGTTTGATAATAATGTCCTGCAACCCTACCAGAAAAAGCTGGTCGCCGAACGCGGCACTTCACAGGATATTGTGAATGCGGGCTATCTGGCGCTGATACCCGGTTCTATGTGGCTGACACAGTTGTTTGACACAACCACACCCATTAAAGCCATTCGTCGTCTGGACAGCCTGAGCCGGTTTACCGTCGTCGGCGGCGCGGCGCTGGCCACCTTTGGCGCGAGCACATACCTCATTCTACAGCAGCTGCTCAAGAAGCCAGCCAAAAACCCGCCCGTCCAGCCTACGGCATTGCGTCCAACGTCAACGTCCCCCACCGTCATGCCCTTTTCGCCCGTGGGTCGTGCGTCGTTCATCAACATGCCAGCCCAGCAAAATCCCTCCTCCCCATTTGGGCTACCCGCACCAGGTTCTGTGGGCTTTAACCGATTCGCCTTTCCCCCAGCCAATCAGGCACGCTAGCCCGCAGGCTCGCTCAGGAGACAAGGCAAGACGCAACTGGCCCCTATTCCTCAGGCAATCTGGGCTATCAGGACTTTAACGCTTTCAACTGCGTAATGGCCTGACCTTCGGTTTCCCAGATTTCCAGAATGCGATCCATGTGGGTCATTTCAATCAGACGGCTGATTTGTGAGTTGAGTCCGTAGAGGGTCAAGTTCCCGCCATGCTCCTTGCAGAGCTTGAGCAGAGAGATCAGTACCGCCAGACCAAAGCTGTCCAGCATATCCACGTTACTCAGATTCAGCACAATTCGCTTGTGCCCGCCTTCCAGCAGGTGAGCCACATGGCTTTTCAATACAAGGGTTTTGGGATAGCCAAATTTATCATCGGCCACGTCTACCACCACGCATTCTGGCAAAAAGCGATTTTCCAGTTCCATCCTCAAACTCCCGGCAGGTCAGCACATTTCCCTAAATCTGTCTTCAGTTTAGCACATTTTAAGATGCAGTTCTGAAGGCCAGCCCCCAGCCCGGCAGGCTCCACAGAAAAGAGGATACGAAGCCACTCTCGCATCAGTCACAATGGAACCAATGTGCAAATGGCTAACTTTTTGGACCATCCTCCGAAATTCTGACGGTTGCGAGAACGCAGCTCCCAATAACGGCCTGGATCTCCTGAACAAGGGTACTTGATGATTGATCGTGTGTTTGCCGCCCCCAAAGGGCCAGAACTGGAACAAGGCATTGCATTTGCCCTGACCCACCAACTCGACTACGAGTTACCCACGTTCTATTATGTGGAAAATCTCGACGCCAAAGATCGTGAAATTGCCCGCTACCGACAGCTATTGGCAAACTTTCAGGGGATTTTATCCATGCATGGGCCGATTTTCGACACCAATGTGGTCAGCCTGGACCCCGATCTCATGCGGATTTCCCGGCAACGCTACATCCAGGCCATTGATGTCGCAAAAGAAATGAACGTCCGCTATCTGGTCTTCCACTCTCAATGGACCCCCATTTACCCCGCAGCCAACGCAACCCGCATGTGGCTGAGCAAAATGACCGACTACTGGGAGCAAACCATTGCCGAACACCTGCAAGGCAGCCAAATCACCGTCTTGATTGAGAATTTTCTGGACACCAACCCGGAAAGCATAATGACCCTGCTGTCCCGCATCAACTCGCCCCACCTGAAAGCCTGTCTGGACACCGGGCATGTGAATATTTTTTCCGAGCTTTCCCCCATTGACTGGCTACAGACCCTGGGCACGCAGGCCGCTTACATCCACGCCCACAACAACGGGGGCGAACTGGATTCCCACGACGCCTTCGGTCAGGGGTTGCTGGATATGGACAGTTTTCTGCAACATGTGGCCTTGCTCCCCCAGAAGATCCATGTCGCCATTGAAACGTCCACCGTCAAAGGCCTGGCGGAAAGTTACGAGCTTCTCAAACCATACTGGCAGATCCAGCCCCCGCAAACGCTGGTCAAAAGCTTCCTGATTTGAGAGCCTCACGCATCGCATCAACGCCATAGAACAAAATCAGAAAGCCGTTTCGCCACCCTTGCGCTCGAAACACCGCTCTGTTGAAACTCCGACAGATTGTAGCTACAGCAAAGTTAGGCTGCACCGGCCTCTGGGGGAAATATGTTGAAATGTATCAATTTTGCCCGCTGACCCTTCAGAAAACGGGCGTTCTTTCGATACGGAATATATCAATAAAATGTCTCTCCCCTAAGATTCTTATTGGCGCCTTTCGCGAGGCGCCATTTCTATACGGAGACGATGCAAACGGTCGAATGAGACTACCGCAGCGCGGACGAGCGCAGCACCCAAACTCATTCACCTAAGGCTTTCCCCACCGGCCTAAAGCATTTATAGTGTAAAAAATAGCATGAACCTGGGCGACGCTATGGTCATTGATACCTTCCATCAGAATACTTCTCCCAGACAGTTGGCTCAGGCCAGTTTACTGGGCCTGCTCTTTACCTGCATGCTTTTACAGGCCGCCATGCCACTGGCACAAGCCATAGATGCCTTATCCGGGGCGGAGCAAACGTTTTTCTCTCATGATTACGCAGGGGAGCCGGTGTCCGGGCGACTGGATCGACTGGAAAGCAGCGTATTTGGCTCGCCGCAAAATGGCACCGACGCAGAACGCACGGCCAGACTACTCCGGGTGCTAAACAGGGCCAAAAATGTCATTCCCAGCGGACCCAAAACACCCGCAACCGATGACAACGCCAGCATTAGCCCCACCCCCTCAGGCATTACCCGGTTCAATCCGCCCAATCAAAATGATCAAAACACCTCCGGTGATCCGGACAATGCAGACAACAGCCCACATACTGAAAATACAGTCGGCTCCGGGTATTCTTCAGGCCCAAAACCATCGGTGGGCGAGAGTGACTACCCCACTGTCACGGCTTTAGAACGTGAGGTGTTCAGTCGAGACTTTCTGAGAGATGACATCAGCCGCAGGCTGGATCGACTGGAGGCGAAAGCCTTTGGACAGCCCAGCCCCAACATGGCCCTGTCCGATCGGATGGATCGACTACTGGCCCGCTACCCCCATGCGGCCGGACAGGTGGCCACCTACGCCGGAAGCTCCAGCAGCGGCACTGGCAGCTCGGCCATTCGGGATCTCCCCAGCGACTCTCGAGCCTTTGTGGGCCAAATGGATACCTACACCAAGGTCGGTGTTCTGGAGAAACGGCTGTTCAATGGCAAAACGTTCGACGGCGAACTCCTCACCCAGCGACTGGACCGTCTGGAAACCAAGTCTTACGGGCGTAATTTTTCAGGCCAGAGTATTGATATGCGGGTGAACCGTTTGCTGGGTGCCTACAAAACGCCAGCTAAAAACAACCTCACCACCAACCGGGCCCTCCTGACCCAGCCGGATCCCGCCAAATGGCAGAGTCCTTCGCAGGTCGGGTATACCGGCAGCTTCCTGTCCCCCTCGGCAAGACCGGGTGGATCGGGGTACTCAAACAGCTATACTCCCGGTGCGAACCCCAATTACAACGGGTACAACAACCCTTATCCTGCGGGCGGCGACACCAGCCAGCCCAACTATGGTTACAACACCGGCGGGGCTTCAACACCAGCCCAACCCGGTAGCCCCCCGCAAAACATCCAGATTGGCGGCGGCTTCAGCAGTTCCGGCAGTAGCACGTACAACTTCAGCCCGGACATGATGGCCATGCTGCCTCCCGGCATCCAACAGCAACTGGGCGGCGGCGGGCTCACACAACAACAATCGGCCACCACCGTGGTGGGTGCGCCCGGCACAGTCATCACCCAGGAAACCACCAGCTACCCCGGCTTTCAGACCTATGGCGGAGCCCCGGTTACGACCTACAACTACTATGGCCCTGCCAACGGGGTCAGCCCCAACAGCACCGGGACGGTACAGTTGCCCGGCCAGTCGACGGTCACGGTCATTCAACCCAACGGGATGCCTACTGTCATCCAGAATCCGGCCTACCCAGGCTATAGCACTGGAACAGGCACGATCAATGGCCTACCCACGCCGGTCTATGTGGGAGATCCGGCAGTTTTACAAGGACTGAATAACCTGGAAATGAACCTTTACGGGCAGGTAAACCCGATTGAATCGGTGCCGGTGCGCCTGAGTAAACTGGAAACCGTGATGCTGGGTCAGGTTTATATGGGCTACCCCGATGATCAGCGACTGGGACAGTTGCAGAAGGCGTATCAAATGCAGTCCGTCGGACGCCTGCTGGGTAAGGGCAAGGCGGCCAACATTGGCCGGACGGCAGGCAGCATGCTCTTTGGCGTACCCATGAATATGCCCACGGCACCCAAACCGCTAATTCCCCCTAGCACCACCAAATAGAAGCCAAGCTGGCGCTTAAAGCCTGCAACGTTTGCGTCAGCGGAGGGACTCGCGGGTGCAGCCGGCTGAAGACTCGGGTTGAGGCAATGATCCGGTGAGGTCTGGCGATTCAGGCAACGCGTGGCTCAATGCCTGAATCAGGCCCTCGATTTGTGGACGGGTGTGCGCTGCACTGAGGGCAATCCGTAGGCGGGCGGTTCCCACCGGCACTGTTGGCGGACGAATCCCTTGCACAAAATACCCGGCATCCAGCAAAGCCTGACTGGCCTGTAAGGCTTGGGTACTATCGCCCACCAGCACCGGGACAATGGGGCTTTTCAGGGGAAATTGAAACCGATGAGCCAGTCCCGCCTGAACCGCCTGTTGCTCAAAGTAGGCCACATTCTCCCAGAGACGGGTTTTCGGCTGAAAATCCGTTTGAACCAACGCCACAGCCGCATGCGCAGCCGCCACCACGGCAGGCGGCAGGGCCGTGGAATAGATAAAGCCCCGTGCCCGGTTAATCAGGGTATCCATAAGCACACGGGAACCCGCCACATAAGCACCAGCCCCGCCCAGGGCCTTACTGAAAGTGCCCATTTGCAAGGCAACCCGATGACTCAGCGCAAACTGCTCACAGAGCCCGCTGCTGCGCTCATCCCCGTAAAGGCCGGTGGCATGGGCTTCATCCACCATCACCAGTGCGTCATAACGCTCCGCAATCTCAACCAGAGCGCACAAATCTGGGTAATCGCCATCCATCGAGAACACACTGTCGGTCACGATCCACTTGCGCGCCTCAGTCGGGGCTTTCCGCAACCGGGCTTCCAGATTATCCAGATCCAGATGGGGGTAGCGGGTCCAGCGGGCCTCGGAGAGTCGACATCCATCCACCAGACTGGCATGGTTCAGGCGATCGCAAAAGACCAAGTCGCCCGGCTCCAGAATGGCCTGCAAAATGGCCACATTGGCCTGATACCCGCTGTTGAAGACAAGCGCGGCTTCAGTCTTTTTGAACCGGGCCAGCGCCGCTTCAAGCGCCTGCACCAGTGGCCCAGTGCCGGAAATCAAGCGGGAGGAGGCACTCCCCGTTCCATAGTGTTGAATTGCCTCAATGGAAGCCGCCTTCAAGCGTTCATCCTGAGACAAGCCCAGATAGTCGTTACTGCTAAAGTTAATCGCGAGCTGTCCATCAAGCTCGACTAGCGTGCTAGCGGATGACTCCCCGGCATCGCCATGCGGGATGACCGTCCGGCAGCGACGGAGTTGTCCCGTCTCTCGCCAGTGTTCAAGCGCTTCCCGGTAACTGTCCATTGCAGCGTGAGGCAGGGCATCCGGTGAGGCTGAATGCGTCATGGGCTAGGGATGAACCCAGTCAACCGGTATGCCGATGGTTTCAATGGGAGCTTGTCCACCAACAGACTGCTTTAAAATAGCCTCTATCGGATTTGCCAGCATGCCCCAGCGCGTATTGGGCAACACTTGCGGCGGGAGCATTTTTTCAAAAGTCTCATAAATTTTGTAAGGCGTGAGTATCGGCTCAACCTGGAATTTGGGCTGGGTGAGTGGGGCCACAGGAGGCACAGGAGGCATAACAGCCGGTCTGACAACGCGGGCAAAGGGATTCACCGAATGCATCAGCATCAGCGGCGAAATGACGGCTTCCGCTGGCAAATAGGGCATAGGAGGCGTATTCGGTGGAAACATCTTCGTGAAAAACGACCGTTCTCTCATTGGCCTCAGGAAGTTCTGGCAGGCCAAAGCCGCCGGAGTGGGTAAGTGCTCTTGCAAGCGTGGCATTTGGCCTGGGCGATTCACCACCTCAACACGCTGGCGTTTGGAATTGGAATGATGACTTTCCACCGAACGAGCCGGGGATGTAAGAACCAGCTCAGGCTTTGCCGGGGGATTCTGTTGTGCTCGACGACGCGCCAAGGCATCCAATTGTTTTTGACGATACTCTGGATTTTGCCAACGTCTTTTTGCAGCCAAAACATGCACAGACGGTTTAACGGCCTCCGGCTTATCAACTTCAATCGGGGAAAAACGGACTACGCGCTGACGGTTTTGCCGGGATTGCGTAACATCAGGTTGCTGACGGTTCTCCGGTTTTGGCGCAGTCTGTTCAAATTGATCCTGATGGAGCATGGCGAGCACTTGAACCACCCCCCGTTCATCTTCGGTTAGCTTGTCGGAAGACGCTCTCTCAGATGGAGATGGGCTCTCTTTTCCACCAAAATACAGCTTGGGAGCGGGTATAGTTGTCAGGATAGAAGGAAACACAGACAATATCTCCAGAAAATCAGGGACACAGAACACGAAAGAGGGCAACAGAAACACTTCGCAGTGCAGCCTCTGGCTTGAGTCTTAGCGAACCAGCACGATGCAACCGGGTGTGCGCTTATTTTACCCAAATCGCAGAAACTGCGCCAGAAAGAGCAGACGTCAGAGAAGTAAACAACAAAAACGTCACGAAATTGCTCGTGACGTTTTTAAAATCCGATGAATCTTGATTGAAGGCGCAGGACTAAACCGACACCACTTCGGTAACGCCGGGAACATACTGCTTGAGTTGCTCCTCAATACCCATTTTCAGGGTATAGGTGGAACTGGGGCAGGTGCCACAAGCGCCCTGCAAGCGAACTTGCACCACGCCTTCCGCGGTCACGTCAATCAGCTCAACGTCGCCACCATCGGCTTGCAAATACGGGCGCAACATGTTCAGAACTTCCTGGACCTTGTCTTTATCAATGGCCACAGTGGCCACCGGGGCTTCAGTCATTACTTCAGATTCCATAAAATGTCTCCTTGTCTTCGGGAAATGGGGTCATGGGGCTTGGGGGTGATTCAGAATAACGAGTGGATTACCGGATTCCGCTACTAAATCCCGAAAGAGGTCCCACAGCCGCAAGAGCTGGTGGCGTTCGGGTTGATAAACTTGAATCCGCCATCCATCAGCGCACTGGAAAAATCAATCACGGTTCCTTTGATGTAGGGCACCACCATCGGGTTCACGAAGAAGGGAACCCCGTGAAACTCCAGCACCATATCACCTTCAGCAGCGGCCGCCTCGGGCTTCAGGTCGTATTGCAGTCCGGCGCATCCGCCACCCACCACCGCAATGCGAATACCGCCATGCCCAGTATCCTTCAGCACGTCCCGCGCTTTGGCTGCCGCGGCTTCCGTAATTTCGACGATCGCGCCAGTGGGATTGGATGATTGTGGCAGGGTATCTGGCATGAGAAGGTTCCTTCTAGCGTTCCGGAAAGGTTTAAACTCTGACGATGGCAGGCACTGAGGGGCGAGTAGTATACCCGTGAGCCCAAAACAATGGCGAGGCAAGAACTATCAGCAGTTCAGCCAGGGCACGTTTCGGCATCATTGTGCCTGCTTCCCTATAAAGCATAACGTACACGTCAGGCTTTTTCAATTCATCCGATAAAACGAATGACCGCAAATCCTGAGATATTACCTCAAAACCCGGCTTTGGAGATAAACGCCGTTTTTGTCTATAGTAGAGGGGTATCAATGGATGGTGGACATCAACTTGGACGCTTTTGAACCCGCAGCAACCCAATCGTCTGGCAGTGAACACAACGCACTGAACGCGCACCCCCATTTGGCAACCACGGCGGAACCTCGACAGACGGCCCAGTTAAAACTGCAGCCAGAAGCCACTTCTGCCAGTGAACAAGCGACAGCCAAACGTGTGGAAATCTACACCGATGGCGGCTGTCAGCCGAATCCGGGGCCGGGTGGCTGGGGCGCGGTGCTGATTTTCAACGGACGGGAGAAAGAGCTCTACGGCTATGAAGCAGCCACCACCAACAACCGCATGGAAATGCTGGCAGCCATCCGCGCACTGGAAGCCCTCAAATTTCCCTGTCAGGTCAAGCTGCATTCCGACAGCGCCCTGCTGATTAACGCCTTTACCAAAAACTGGATACCGGGCTGGCAGCGCAAGGGCTGGGTCAACGCCAGCAAGGAACCCGTCAAAAACCGGGATCTGTGGGAGCGGCTGGTGGAACTCAGTCGGGATCATCAGGTGGAGTGGGTGAAAGTCAAGGGCCATGCGGGCATTCATTATAACGAGCGTTGCGATCAGCTCTGTCATCAAGCCATTACTGAAGGCAAAGCCAGACAAGCCACCTCATAAGCCTCACACTATGTGACCCTCGACCCACACCACTCTAAATACTTCTCCAGCCAGTGCAATTGACCCCACACCCTGTTTGTGGAAAATTGTTCTTCCTCATTCAGTATCTGTTTATCATTTTCTTTTTAACATGAAACATTTCTAGCACCAGCTGTGTCGGTTGTGTTTTAAAGCTATTAACGTCGGTTAAACCCTTCACTCACGGATCGAGTGAACTCCATTTCACAAAGCCCGAAGCAGCAACAGTCTATTCTGTAATGCCTTCCTCATCTCATCACCCCTCAAAACGCTAACAACGAAGGAGCTTACAATGCCTGGAATCTCTTCATCACTCTTTAAAGATTTAAGCCAATGTGAACATAACCTACAAAAAAAACTGACTCAGCCCCAAAACCGCTCTTTCAAGCAAGATTTGAACCACATTGAAACCACACACCAAGCCACTATCATCGCAAACGATAGCTTTCAGCAAACACAGCGGACGAAATAATTTAAAGGAACCAGCACAGGCGCTGCTTTTTGAAACGCTTGGTTGAAGCCCAACACTGAATCCGATGAAAAGCATGAAGCACACCGAAGATGTGGCTTCATGCTTTTTTTCTGCCCGAGAGAGGCGATGAATGACCGCCTGATGTTGCATCCAATTGGACCTATAGCGGAACCTTCCCGAAAGGATATAAAGCGGCTGTCTTTTGTATGCAAATGTAAATATTTTATATAGAAAAGGAAATACGGCGTATCTAATTGTTTTTACAATTTTATATAGACATAGAGCAAGGTCAATTGTTCAGGAGATTTAAACCATGAGTATGCAAGTCAAAAAAACAGATCACAGTCCTCAAGCCGTCGGAACGGGCTCAACCAACCCCAAAGACAAAGGCGCTCACCCGAGTCAAAGCACCCAGCCTAACTCCCTGCTGGATGCCAAGGCTCCAGGTGACAAAGTAGATCTCAGTACCCGTGCCCTGATGGCCCAACCTGCTGAAGGCAAAGGCGGCTCCAAAACAGAAAAAAAAGAGACTGAAAAAGACAATGCTGCCGAGAAACAGGGCAATGGAAAAAAGAAATCCAGCGACTTACCAGATGGCAACCCCTGGAAAGCAACGCTGAAAGCGCAGGAAAAGACTGATGCAGCCAAGGCCAAACAACAGCCCTCAGACTCTGCAAAACCGGCAACTTCAAGCCAGTCAGCTGGAACCGCCGCATCGACAGACTCATCCCAGCAGGCGCCTAGCCCCGCTCAATTTGCCCGCATGCTGCAAACCCCGAGTGGATCCAAAGCTGATAAAACTGCAGCAGGGGATGCCTCACCCACCACGACCGGTGCTGCTTCGCAACCAGACTCACTCTTTCAGCCAGCATCCGTTGGTGCGCCTGACCAGACCAACATCATGCCAATGGGTGATTTTGTGCAGGACTTTGTATCGGATCAGATGACCGTGGATCCGCTCACCGAACAGTCCACCGATCAACGCACTGCAAGTGCCGATCAAGCCGAGCAGGCAGCGACGGTGCAATCCACTCAGGCCCAGTTGGCTCAACAGGCAGCCGATGCGGCGGCAGCCCTGGCCGCATTAGCGATGAAAATATTCATGCCTCAAAGCGTATCGCCCTCTGGCGATGTCAGCGACCCGAAGGCTCAGACCGTATTGAACAACGCAGATCTGGCAAAACGCAACGCATTCACCAAATCGCTGGAAGCAATTGATTCGGTCCGAGTGGCCAGTGAAAAAGCCAGCCAGGCCAAGGCTTCCACGCAAATCTCCAGCCAAATGTCGATGTATCGTTAATACAAGGCATTCGCAAACTGGATTCACACAACCATCTATTAAACCAATCAGCCTGCCTCAAATCATATGGGCAGGCTGATTGGCTATAAAGTGAGTGCTCTTCAGACTTGTTTAAACGACCGTACCACCATCAATGGTAATGACTTCCCCGGTCATATACGTGTTGCGATCAGAGACCATAAAGGCCGCAAATTCAGCCAGATCTTGCGGCTTGCCCAAACGGCCCTTGGTACACCACAACTCATACATACTCGTAAACTTATCCGGTAGCGAGTGGCCCAAATCCGTGTCGTAAATACCGGCAGCAATCCCGTTCACCGTGACGCCAAACTGGCCAGCTTCACGAGAAAGGCACTTGGTAAAGCCCAACACTGCCGCTTTGCTGGTGGCGTAATGCACCGAAGTCGGCAACGCCCGAATGGCCCCAATCGACGTGATGTTCAGGATATTGCCCGAACGCTGCCGAAGCATGTGTTTAAAGAACGGTTTGGTGATGTAATACAAACCGTTGACGTTGGTATCAATGACATTCAACCAGGCTTTCTCGGTGGTCGTGGCAAAACTGTCGGCCTTGTTAATGGCCGCATTATTCACCAGAATGTCGATCTTGCCAAAGTTGGCGATAATATCGGCTACCATGCCTTTGATCGCCACTTTATCGATCACGGAAACCTTGAAGGCCATGCCCTTGACCCCATGCTGCTCAATGCGACGCAGGGTGTCTTGCGCGGCGACCTCATCGGAATGATAGTTAAAAGCCACATCGGCGCCTTCACGCGCGAATACCTCACAAAGGGCCTTACCCAGGCCACGGGAGCCACCTGAAATGAAGGCCTTCTTGCCTTCCAAGAGCAATGTCATCTTTAGTTTTAAGCCTTTCTCTTTGATTCATTGATTCTGAGCGGCACGGGTGCCGACAGATCGAGATAGCGGAGGACGTCACGGGCAATCATATCGGAAGCGCCAGGTCTGCCATGCAGCTCAGCGGCCTCTTGGAGCGCGTAATAACTGGCCGGATCATCGATAAGGGATTTTACCACGGAAACAATCTGACCGGGTTGTTTTAGCATCAAACCGGCCCCGGTATTTTCCAGAAACGCAGCGGTTTGCATTTCCTGCGGCATCGGCGGGGTAATGGTATCGGCGATAATGGGCAAGCGGCAGCTCAAGGCTTCAAACGTGGTCAAACCACCCAGCTTGGACAGCATGACATCCGAGGCCTTCATCAGTACGTCGATTTCAGACGTGTAACCCATCACTTTTACGGGAAAGTGGGCTGAGGCGGCCATAGCATGCGCCTTGCCCAGCAGGGCATCATTTTTGCCCGCCAGAAAAATAGCCTGAATATCCAGCCCCATGGCGGAACCTTCCCGAATCAGGGCTTCATAGATCTGGGGAATGTTGCCGCCGCCAATCCAGCCGGAATTGACGAAAACCGTAAACTTGTCCGGATCCAGTCCCAGTGAGGCTTTCAGGAAACGTTTTTCCTGCGGGCTAACGGGCTTGAACTTGGAGTGCACCGGCATGCCCACCACCTGAATTTTATGGGAGCCAACGCCGAATTCAATCAGCTGCTGCTTGGCGTCATCGCTGGCCACATAGTACTGGGAGACGTCATCGCAGGCCCAGCCCTTCCAGAAGCCGTGATAGGGATCCGTGACCACCGTCAGCAGGGGTATTTTATCCTGCAAGCCCAGCCGTTTGAGGATATACGCAAAAAAGTGCTGGGTCATGGGGTGAACCGACACAATGACGTTAGGCACGACCTTTTCAAATAGGCGAATGCCATAGCCCATAGCACTCTTGAACACCAGCTTGGACTCGTTGGGCTTGAGTTTGTTCACGGCCCAGAAGTAATACTTCATCAAATCCTGATGATCGCGGAGGAGAAGATTATAGAGGTCCGCAGCGGTTCGACTAAACAGATGGCCTTCTTCCAGCACCTGACTCATCTTCACCAGAATGCGTCCCGGTGACAGGCTATGCAAGCTATTCTCCAGCGCACTGGCGGCGCTACGGTGTCCGCCACCGGTATTAGAAGTCAGTATGAGAACATTTTGCGAGGCCATACGCTGAATTCAGTCTCTTTAAGTGGGTCATTGCCAATGATTCAATGCTGAGCGATGACTGGGGAATATCATAGCATTGTCTGGCCTTCATCAGGCCGAGTCAAGCAGACGAGGCGTTTTTTTCCGGGGTGAGGTGTGAAGTCGGCTGAGCGTCCGCCGGATGGGCACTGCCTGTCGTTGCACTGGAAAGTCTCCGGTGCAATCCTTGCTGAAATAAAACCCAACCAAACAGAGAATCCGGCGGATCGTTTCCGGTTTTCAGATATTGTTAAACAGAATTTTGACCATCATTTTTCATCAAGGGCACCCCCGTGATCACAAAGATCTTGGTATGACTGCAACAATTGCAGTAAACTCTTAACACAGAATCGCAGGCGGCTGCTGCACGACCTGACGGGTTGCCCGCCTCTCCCAAACCGCACTGGAACCCCAAACCCTATGGCGACAATATTACACCCTGATTCTCATCCCGCAGAAGGCGTTGCAGGCCTTTCCGCCGAGCAACGTCTGGCGCAGCTGGGCGTGGATTTAACCAAGTATCCCGCAGTTTTCGAACGGGAAAGCGTTGAGCCGCTTTCATGCGCCAAAAACCGGGAGATCACGGGGCCCATTCTGCGGGGCTTCGCGGATCAACTGTTGGGCAAAGTCTCCAACCCGGTGATGCTCACGCATATCGTGACCACCCGCTGCAACTACAGCTGCGGCTTTTGCTCCTTTGCCGATACGCTGAACGCCAAAACCAACGAGCTGAGTCTGACAGAAATCGAGCAGGCCTACGCCACCATTGGCCAGAACCTGAACGTGATCGTGTATTCTGGCGGGGAAACCACCCTAAACAAGCATCTGCCGCAGATTATTGAGGCGGCGTACCGCTTAACGCCGGTCAAATCGGTATATATCATTTCCAACGCCTGGAAACCGGATCTGTTGCTGCAGATTACCCATCAGGTGATGCAGCGGTGCCCCGGCCTTCACCTCACCTGGAGCCTGAGCATTGAGGGCCCCAAGCCCACCAATAATGCTACGCGCTACACCAAGTCCCCTACATGGGACGCGTGGCAGAACACCATTGACGCCATGGAAGGCCTCAAGGCCATTCGGGAGCGGTTTGGCTATGATGAGCTGGATGTACAGCTCTGCACGGTGTGCTCTCCCGGCAATGTGGATGTGCTGGATCACTGGTATGAAACTGTGCGCGATGTGCTCCAGCCCGACAAGTGGAACCTGAACTTAATGCGCAAGAGCGTGCAGATGAGCAGTCATCAGTTGGCCTCGTTTGATGCCCGCCGTGCCGCTCTTCAACTGGAGCCCTTTGAGGCCAAGTATCTGGACATCACCCAGCGGGTACGGGCCGATGTGCTCTCGGGCAAGCTGAAATTCTTGTACCACACGCGCACCCCGGAAGATGGCGCGTTGAAATCGGCGGTGGATCTGATCAGTCAGGAAGAAAACCGCCGCACCGTGCTGGAAGAATCGCCGCAGTTTGGTTGCAAGGCGGGCTCGCTGGGCGCTTACATTGGCAGCGAAGGCGATGTCAGCGGCTGCGAAGAGTTCGCGCACAACCCGGTAGCCAGCAAAGCCTTTGGCAATCTGCGTGACGTGAACGGCAATTTTCAGGCCATATGGCACGGCGAGAAAGCCAGCCAGTATCGCCCCCTGGTGGGCAAGGCCCCCGAATGTCGGGGTTGTACGCTGGAAAGCCAGCGTAACTATCCCAGTATCCTGATTTCGTTTAAAACCATCCTGAAAGCCAAGGCGCTGGCCGGGCAAATTAAGCGCCAATCGGTATAACACCTCGCGGACCAATCCAGTGGATGCACCCAAGGGACTTAGTCTTGGGGAATGCGCTCCGCGAGGCGCTCATAGAGTTTCTGCTCGGCGTTCATGCCCAACGAGGCTGCATAATTACCCAATCCGCGCAATAAGTCCGCGTCCTGCGCGGTCATCTTCTGTTGGCTCTTGGGCTGACTGGCTGCGGGCTTTGATTTTTTGTTTTTGGGCGCTCGAGTAAATCGGCCCAGAAGCTTGTCCACGTTATCCGTGTCATCAAAGGCTTGCCGCTGGCGACCCATCGATAAAATACCCGCCGTCGCCTGTGGCGCCAACTGACTTTGCTCTTCCTCATTTTGGGCCAAAGTCGGCATAATCACATTGGAGACGCGCCAGAGGATATTTTCAAACTCCAGGCGCTCAACCGCGTTACGACTTTGTGACTCTAAAATCACCGTCAGGCCGCGTGCCCCTAAAATCGACTGAATCATCTGCCGGGTAAAGGCGTTGCCCCCGGCGATACGAAGGATTTGCGGCGCTTGAGGCAAGTGTACCGTGCGCCCCACGGGCACGGTCAACAGACCGGCATCCAGCCAGTTTTCCGGGTGAGCCGGATCGACTTCGGGGATGCCGCGCACGAAGCGGCCCAGAATATTTCGGCGTATGGTTTCATCAAGCACCGGAAACTCATGAGACAGTTTGTTGAGGGCCTGCACCAGCCCGGTGATAAACTGGCTAAACAGCAGACCATTGCCGGTCAGAATCGTGCAGGGAATATGCTCATCCACCGGGTTGCGGCGGATCAGGTATTTTTTGGGGTAGAAAAAGCCCAGACTCACAATTTTGCCCAGATATTCCACAAAGTCGCGCAGCACGTCTTCCAGATGGGCCTCATCAGGGGCAACCAGCAAGACTTCGGGGAGCATGCCCCGGTAAAGCGCCTCGCTGTGACCGTTGAAAAAGTGACCATCCAGCGAGAGGGTCTGGCGCTTGCCCGCTTTATAAGCGGAAATGCTGGGGCGTTGCTTGAACCCCTCGGTTTCGGGCGTATCCCGGTAGCCCAGAATGACATCGGTCTGCTCGGCGCTGAAATAACTGAGCGTGAGCGGGTTCAGGGGCAGACAACCGAAGCTGCCCGGCTTGATCATGGGCTTGGGTAATTCTCCGTGTTTGCTACGGGGAGGCATGCAGGGCTGACTCCTTTTAATCTCAATAAGCTAATCTCGATGAGTGGATCTATAAACATCCCAACCAGAGCCCGGCTTGTAAAAAGCACAGACGGTCTTCGACTCTCTTTTAGTCTAGCCGAGGCCATGGGGTTTCACCTCCTCCAAGCGCTCCAGTCGATGGTGGATTTTTCAGGGCGCTCGTGGAGTTACGGGAAGGGTATTCTATAAAACTTCGGGGTGCTGGCGACCCATCACCCGATCCACAATCCCGGCGAAGACCTGCTGGGCCAGATTATAGAAAATAATGGGGATCATCACCGCCGGATGATCCACCAGCGCCAGCGAGGACAGCACCAACCCCGAGCCGTTGTTGTTCATGCCCAAGCCAAACATGAGCGAGGCCTGTTCGGCGGGTGTGGCACCCTGAGCGCGGGCAATCAGCCAGCCGGACCCAAAGGCCACCGCGCAATAGGTGGTGGAGACGATAAAGATGAGCAGCAGAAAATCCCAATCCGGGTGGGTAAACGCCTGCGGCAAGGAGATGGCCGCGTTGGAATAGCTCAGGAGCAACATATTGATCAGGTTGAACAGCTTGAGATAGGGGGCGGCGTTTTTCAGGTACTTTTCCTTGAAAATAAATTGCACCAAAATGCCCAATAACGAAGGAATCACCACGGACAACACCAAAAACGCACTGGCACCTTGCGTGGCCAACTCATGCAGATCCTCAGCATAATCGCCGATGGCCAGCATGCCCACTGCATGCATGACCAACGGGGTTAGCCATGGGCTCAAGGCCGTGGTGGTGAACACCAGCCCCAGGCTCAGGGCCAGATTGCCGTTCATGTTTTGTGCCCAAGCGGTGGAGGAGCCCGCAATGGGCATTGAGGCCACCAGAGCCAGCCCCATCAGAATATTTTGCAGTTCCGCTTGGCTGTGCCAGCCCTGCCCCACCAGCCAAAACAGACTGATAAACACCAGAGGCACCAGCGTATTGGCGAGCACACCGATGATTAACAGGCCCGGTTTTCGGGCCAGCTGAGAGAGTTCTTCTGCTTTGGTGCCCAAACCGGCGTTAAACAGCAAAAAGGCCAGCATGAACACTGGCAAGGTCAGGCTCAGGGCATTCCCGCCCGGCCACTGCACCGAGCCCAGCGTGCATTGCCGAATCCACAGGCCCGGCCCCGGCAGGAGATAAGCAATCACATAGAGGCTCAGCAGGAACCACAGCAAATTCTGGTGAACAAAATGAACGGGCGCTTCAATCCAGCGATGCTTCATGGCGTGGGTTTGCTCTCTCCTCATACAGGCAGACTAGCGGATTCCGTCGGAAATGGCCTACTTGCCGCGCCCCTTCATGGCCCGATCGATTTCGCGCTTGTTGTCGCGCTCGGCGATGGTTTCGCGCTTGTCGTGCAGCTTTTTGCCCTTGCAAAGGCCAATGTCGAGTTTCACCCAGCAGCGTTCAAAATACATTCTCAGCGGAATCAGAGTGTGCCCGGATTCCTTGGTTTTGCCCACCAGTTTCTTGATTTCCCCCTTGGTGAGGAGCAGTTTGCGCACGCGATCCGGTTGGTGGTTGTAGACCGTGCCTTTATCATAGAGGCTGATTTGCAGGCCATACAGAAAGACTTCCCCATTTTTGATACGGGCATGGGCATCATTCATGGAGACTTTGCCCGCCCGAATAGATTTAATCTCGGTGCCGGTCAGCACGATACCCGCCTTCAGGGTTTCCAGCACATGATACTCATGGAACGCCTTCTTGTTGCTGACGACCAGACTGCTTTTTCGGGCTGCGGCTTTATCTTTCGTGGTCATGGTGTGGATGAAAACTTTCTGATACGGTCAAACTAGCGGTCATGCGACCGGCTGCCCCCTGTGCCCCTTATCGATAGACCGCAGGCTCGCCGGAAAGACGCCGACAGTCTATAAAGGGTTATAATGAGAGGAGTCTCATGATACATCGAGAATCATAGCACAATGATTAAAATCAGGGCTCTGGGAACACGCGAGTTAAAGCAGGTGCTGTCCCTCCTGAATCGCTACAGCGATCGGGAATCGGAGTACTCTGTGCTGCAAAAGATGCAGCAGCTCTACATTCCGGTGCATCGGCTGAGTCTGGTGCTGCCGCTGAAGTTGCAATTCATGCCCGCCATCTTTATTGCCGCCTCCGAGAGCGCCTCGGAAAACAAGGTACTGGGCCTGATCTGGTTGAGCCCGGATGGGCGACACTACCGGCGCTGGAAGATTGAACATTTGGTGCTGGATCCCAATTCTTTCTCGTATGATGTGGGCACCCAGTTGGTGAATTACGTCATCAACCGCTACGGCGGCGAGGGCGTACAGACCTTTCTGGCCTATGTGGATCAGTTTCACAACACCGGGCTGGCCCTGCTGAAATCCTGCGGGTTTCGGCGTTGCGGGCGCATGCATTATTTTTCGCACCACAGCCCCGGCACTTTAAAATTGCAGCCCATCTCGCTGGAAGGCTTGCGGGAAGGCGTTCCCGGCGATTGCGCCAAGCTGGCCGCCATGTACAACGATGCCCTCCCCCCCGAAGCCCGCGTCTGTCTGGAAAAAAATCCCAGCGATTTCAATCGCAATCCGGTCCGACGCCTCACGGAAAAAGCCAAGGGTCTATTCTTTAAACGCTGGGTGGTGCAGGACATGGCCCGTGACTGCCTGACCGCCGCCATCGAAATCAGCACCGGAGATTATCAGGATTTCTATCTCAACCTGCTCATCGCCCCCGGCTGGGAGTCTCACTATCAGGATGTATTGACCTATGCTGTACAACAAGTGCTTTTAATCACAGGCAACAGTAACCTGTACATCGATTGCCTGGAATTCCACAAGCACGGTATTGAAGTGCTTGAGCAACTGGGCTTTCACCGCAACTCCATCGCCGAAGTGCTGGTGAAAGACTACTGGATTCCTATCGAGGATAAAGGCGATCGGCTGCAATCGCCTCTGCTGTTGTTCTCCGGGAGGCCAGTGCCAGCGGTGAATTGTCGCGCTATTCGCGAGTAGTTTTTTTCGATTAGTAGCTGTAAGTTGTAGGCGCTGCTAGTCTAGTTATGATTGCGTTTATGGCTGATTGGTCTTGAGGGAGGCCTGCCTCCCTCAAACTCCCTCCATTGGGGAAAATGTTTTCCCCAAACCCCTCCAAGCGTGAGTTGCTTTTGCGTGGCGGGCGCGCTTTTTTGGGGGATGAAAAGGGCTTTGCCCTTTTTGGATTGTGGGCGAGTTTTCTTTTTTGCAGGGTCAAATTTGCTGAATCAGGTGTGGTTTAGTGCAAGGGGGTAATCATTTAAGTGGGTTTTGCTAGGGCGTGTTAATTGTTATCACTGAAATGAAGGACTGTCATTCCCGCGAACGCGGGAATCCATTGCGCGGGCTGGTTTTAAGGTGAAAGGCAAAATGGATGCCTGCGTTCGCAGGCATGACAAAACTTCTGGCTATAGTAGCGTTTGAGGCTAACTGTTAACACACCTTAATTGATGTTAGGAAGATTGCCTTTAACCCGTTCAATAAGCGCATCAATGCCACTAACCTGCCTTATTCAATAAGTGCATCAACGGCACTAACCTGCCTTACAAGAAGAAAAGCCTCATCCGTAATCCAAAAAGAGCCAAAGGCTCTTTTCATCCCCTAAAAAAGCGCGCCCGCCAGGCGAAAGCAACTCACGCTTGGAGGGGTTTGGGGAAAACATTTTCCCCAATGGAGGGAGTTTGAGGGAGGCAAGCCTCCCTCAAGACCCACAAGCTAAAACAGCCACGAATCTAAAAAACTAAACTTTTTCTAACTTTGCAAACTTGGGATCAAGTAACTTCTTCCCGGCAATGTTGTCAAACTGAATGCTGTAGATGGCTTTTTCGCCATCGCCCAGCACTTGGCTGACGGTCCCTTCGCCAAACTTGGCATGGGCCACCCGATCGCCGACCTTGAAGGCCGCTCCCGAAGGTGCCGCCTGGGGCCGGGACGAACCCACCACGGGCAAGGATCCGGCATTGGAGGATCCCATGCTGGAACGCGATGAGGAAGAGGCGGGCGGTTTGCGGTTTTTCAGGTAATCGCTCACATTGGTGGGGCTACTGCCGCCGCCGGAATAGCCGCCGGAACTGCGACCATAGCCGCCGCTGGGCTTGCTCCCCGAAGAGGAAGAAGAGGCCGGTTTTTTGTTGCCAAAGCGACTTTCGCTGCTGTAGTCATCCGTAAAGCGCTCGGAGGAATAGCCGCTGGTGCTGCCCCCACTCGACTGGCGCATGTCATCCACCGCGCCGTCGCTGTAGCGATTGCCCGATTCCCGATCCAGGCTGTAGAAGCCGGAGAGGTGTTCCGGCGGGATTTCTTTCAGGAAGCGGCTGGGCTGGGCATAGCGCAGCTCGCCCATGATTAATCGCCGACGCGCATAGGTCAGGAACAGGCGTTCCATGGCGCGGGTAACGCCCACATACATGAGCCGACGCTCTTCTTCCATCTGGGTGTTGTCGTTCAACGAGCGGAAGTGAGGGAACAAGCCCTCTTCCAATCCGCAGATAGCCACCACAGGGTATTCCAGCCCCTTGCAGGCGTGCAGGGTCATCAGCACAAACTTGTTTTCCACCGGCTCATTGGTGTCAATATCACTGAGTAGAGACATCTGCGTCAGGAAGTCCGCCAGACCGGGCTGGCCTTCTTCAGTCGCCGGGTTCTCTTGCAGGAACTGGCGGGCCACCCCAATGAATTCCTGCGCGTTGGCCTGACGGCCTTCGCTGTCGGTGGGGTCTTCCAGCTTGAGTTCATCAAAGTAGCCGGTCAAATCCAAAATTTGCGTGACCAAATCATCCAGCGCCACCTCGGTGGCCAGACGCTTCAGGCGTTCCATCACCTGCATAAACGCGCCAATGGCCTTGGCCGCCTTTGGCTTGACGGCCTCAACCTGATCCACCTGCTTGAGGACATTGTACATGGTGGTCTGGTGCATACTGGCCGTGGCTTCCAGGTGCTCAATGGAGGTCTTCCCGATGCCGCGCTTGGGCACGTTCAGGATGCGTTTCAGGCTGTAGCTGTCGGCGTCGTTAAAGATCACCGTGAGGTACGCCATGATGTCCTTGATTTCCTTGCGCTCGTAGAACTTGAGGCCGCCCACCATCGTGTAGGGAATGCCTCGGGAGATCAGCACGTCTTCAAGGACTCGGCTTTGTACGTTGGTGCGATACAGAATGCAGCAGTCGCCGGGCTTGTACTGGCTGCCGGGGGCTGCCATCTGCTGCAACCGATCCAGGATGTAAAAGGCCTCTTCCCGGTCGTCCTTGGCTTCAAAGCAGTTGATCTTCTCGCCGGGGCCGCGCACCGAGAGCAGTTCCTTGGGCAGGCGTTCCTTATTCTGCTCGATGATGGCGTTGGCCACTTCGAGGATATTGGCCGTGGAACGGTAGTTTTGCAGGAGCTTGATGACTTTGGCCCCGCCAAAATCGCTCTGGAAGTTGAGAATGATGCGGAAGTTGGCCCCGCGCCAGCTATAGA
Organism: Vampirovibrio chlorellavorus; assembly: GCA_903866275.1. GTDB lineage: Bacteria > Cyanobacteriota > Vampirovibrionia > Vampirovibrionales > Vampirovibrionaceae > Vampirovibrio > Vampirovibrio chlorellavorus_D. Next base: position 155,753 of record CAIPMU010000013.1, read on the forward strand.
TGGACTGATCCACATCGCCCACCACAGTCAGGCTACGTGCCAGCCAGAGTTGTTGTTGCATCTCTGGGGTGCGGTCTTCCTTCAGGCAGCCTTCGGCCAGCAGACGCACCAGTTCGTACTGGGCATCGTTGGTATCCTGAAACTCATCCACCAAAATGTGCTTGAACTGCTGGTGGTAGCGCTGCAACACGTGCGGGTTCTGCTGCAGCATCTTCATGGTGATCAGCAGCATATCGTCAAAGTCCATCGCGTTGTTGCGCGAGAGTTCGGCCTCGTAGCCATCGAAGATCTGGGCCAGCTTCTCGGCGCGGAAGTCCTTGGCGGTGGAGGCGAAGCTGTGCGCGTCCAGCATGGAGTTTTTAAAGCCGGAAATGGTATAGCGGATGGTTTTGGGGGCGTACAACTTGTCATCCAGATCGAGCGATTTGATCACCGCTTTCACGGCAGCCATCGATTCGGTTTCATCATAGATCACGAAATTGTTATTCCAGGTGCGCCCCGCCGCCGAGGTATAGTTGGCGATGTCCCGGCGCAAAATACGCCCGCAAATGCTGTGAAAGGTGCCAATCCACAGGGACTTGCTGACGGCCTCGCCCAGCAGCATGTTGAGCCGTTCCCGCATCTCCTTGGCGGCCTTGTTGGTGAAGGTAACGGCCAACACTTCGGCGGGATGGGTTCCGGTTTCGATGCGATGGGCGATCTGATGCGTTAGCACGCGGGTCTTGCCGCTTCCGGCTCCGGCCAGCACCAGCACTGGGCCCACCTGATGCGTGACCGCTTCCAACTGTTCCGGGTTCAGGTTGTGCAGCAAACCGTTCATGACTAGCTCTAGCCTCTCTATTTAAAAACTTGAAACGTTTAAACCAAATAAACAAACACACGCCCATAAATCGGGACGAATTTCCAGAAAACACAGAAACCGTGCATGTTTGACGGTGGGGAGTATAGTCTAACCGGAACATGGTCCGTAAAGAAATTGATAAAGCAATGGCGCAAATGGCGGCTTTTTATATAATATAGTGGTTGAATCGTCGACTTGTCGATGATTGTTGCGGCAAACGTTGGATTTCTTAATCATGAGGGCCGACGAAAGACCAACAGCAACAATCCACATGGGTTCCGGGGCGCAGTGAGACTGCACTTCCGGTTCCGGGAACGATTTACACCAGTTTCAGATTTTAGAAGTGGATGGAAGGGACCCCATGACTGAGCATTCCCCAAAAACGGATTCTATTGGCGCAGTGTTGGCAGCGTTGCAAAATGCCAGCCCAATTGGCGTGATGAACCTGTTTGATGACGAAAAAGGGGAGAAAACCATCCTGGTTCCAGTCTCGGATGATGACCTGATCGATCAGGATACGCCCGATCCGCATGATGATCTGGCCGCCGAGCTGTCCATGCTGCAACAGAAGTCCAAGACCATTGCTATTATTGGCAGCCGGAACATTCCCCTGCCCCACCAGCAGATTGTGGAAATGCTGGCCTTTTCGCTGACTCACGATGGCAATCAGGTGATCACCAGCGGTGGCTCCTCGGGAACCAACGCGGCGGCCATTCGCGGGGCCATGAAGGGTAATCCCAACCAATTGCAAGTGATTCTGCCCCAAACCATTGGCCAACAACCCTCCGATGTGCAGGATCAGCTGATTGGCGTGCCGCACATCACCGAGCATCCCGAGTGGAGCATGATGAAACTGGCCGATGCCAGCCGCCTGTGCAACCGGGAAATCGTCGATGCCTGTCAGCAGTTGATCATTCTGCTCTCTCACGATAGCCCCACCCTGCACACCGCCATTGATTACGCCAACGAGAACCACAAACTGGTAACCTGCCTGTATCTGGATTAATCCAGAACCAACATTGTGTTCCCGTTAAACGATAACCTCGGACTAATTAGGGGCTGAGGTGACTGGTGAAACACGCCTATAGTCAGTTTGGTTGATTCAACTGAACGGAAAATTGAGGCGTATCCCCCCGCACGCCTCAGGGAGGAGCGGGCTATAAGACTGCACTTCCATTCACCAGATGGGTAGCGCAAGTGTAGCCGGATGGGAAGTTACAAAATAAAAATCGATTCGGTACACTGGGGGCACGCCAAAAGAATCTCTAAATTCTTTTAACAATCTTTAGAGATCCGTTTCAGGTTTGAGTCGCAAACGAGCGGCCAGAAGGCAGAAGAAGCCTATGGCCCCAGGAAAGAGAGTAGGAGGGATTATGAAAAAGCAACTAGTACCCGCACTGATCGCACTGTTGGCCCTGGGGCTGCCGGTGGCAAGCCAGGCGCAAATGTCTAACCCCAGCGCCACCACCCCAATGGGTGGCTCCAGCGCCATGCCACCCAGCACCATGCAACAGACGGGACAATACCAGTCGGTGCCCTATTCGACGACGCCCTCGGTGCAGACCGTACAACCGGGGATGCCCACCAGCGTCAGCCAGCAAACCCAGACCGTTACCACCACCACGCAAGTGGGGGCCAGCACAGTCAGCCCCATTTCCGGGGAAGTGATTGTGGGCAAGGATTCGGCCAGCAGTATCGTGCCGCCCCTGACCATTGGGCAGGGCACAACCATGATTCGGGTGGTCAACCCGACGCCCAAGCCGGTCAGCTTTAGCGTCCCCACGCTCAGCATGACCTACGAGGTACCGGCCAATGCCGAGCGGACCATTCAGATTGACCGGGCCCAGACGGCCAACTTGACGCCCGGACAAGTGATTGCCTATTATATCAATGATGCTGGGGGCAATCAGATCGCCAGCAGCAACCTGACCAACTACAATTCAGTTGCGTCTCAGGTAAATACCAATACCACCGTGGCCACTGAGCAAAAGCCGGAGCCCAGTTACACCAGTACCGCGCCCGAGAAGCACTCTACGGCCAAGCGGTCCACGGTGCGAGGGTATTGGTAAGCCAATGACGGTTGGGGACAATCGGGAAAGCTCGGTATAAACCAACCCGAAACCACTTTGAAATTCAGGCATCACTCAGGCAATACCAGGCATACGACGGGTTTAATACAGGCAAGATGAAAAGCCAATCTGCAATTTTAAAGCCCGTGATTATCACGATGTCAGCACTCATCCTGTGGGCCGGTATAACGGCTGTCACCGGGGTGGGTGCTGAATCGCTGACACCGGTACAAACCACACCGGGTGTTCCAGCCAACCCGTTTTTGCAAAGCAAAACACCCAATGCACTCCCGGCCCCGTTGCCCCTCCCTGAAGCCGGAAACCGTCGGGTAGTGATTAACATTCCCAGCCGAACACTATGGGTGTATCAGGGCAATAAAATTGTGCGGTACTTCCCGGTGGGTGTGGGGCGCCCCGGATTTATGACACCAGTGGGTCAATATAAGGTGATCAGTAAGGTGATCGATCCCGGCTGGGAAAATCCTTATTTGGGAAAAGGTAAAATGCGGCTGGCCCCCGGCGATGAAAACCCGCTCGGCACCCGCTGGATTGGATTTTATCAGAAGGCCGGTGGGGAGTATGGCATGCATGGCACGGATAATCCGGCGTCGGTGGGCAAGTTCAGTTCCCACGGATGCGTGAGGATGCGCATTCCGGATGCGGAAGCGCTGTTCGAACTGATTGATCTCGGTACGCCGGTGGAAGTGGTGTATCAACCGGTGCTGATTCGGAAGCAGGACAACAGCATTCGGGTGCTGGTCTATCCCGATCGATTTGCAAAGGGCATGCCCAGCATGGCCAAAGTAGAGGCCGATATTTTGAAGCAATATCCCGGGGCAAGGCTGGACTTGCAAAAACTGCAAAGCGCCCTGAGCCAACCCAACGAACACCCGGTCGATGTCGGGGCACTACCGGAAGAAGATATTTTACAACTCCAGATCGCGGAACCCACCGCAAAATCCCAAAAAGCCCAGAAACCCGAAGGCACACCCCATCAAGCGACAATCACCCAAACACCCAGCCCTCAAACCCGAGCACGCCAAGCCACAATCACCCAAAGCCCCCCAACCTCATCCCCGAAACCCTAAAACACGCCAAAACTCAATCTTTCACGGCCCACCCCTCACAAAAACTCATGCCTAGGCACAAATAACATCCTGAGATTAGCAAAAAAAACTCACACCCCCTTCCAGCTTACCAAAGGTAAGCCCTTCACTCCCACCCAAAATCAACCTTAAAAAAGCGCGCCCTCTCTCCAAAAAGAGGCAAAGCCTCTTTTCCTAAGCAAAAAGGCGCCACAGCCACGCAACAAAAAACAACACTTGGAGGGGTTTGGGGGCAACACTGCCCCCAATGGAGGGAGTTTGAGGGAGGCTAGCCTCCCTCAAGACCCACCAGCTAAACCTACATACCCTAAAGAATACTAATTCTCAGACTCATTCAAAAAAGACCCCTCAGCCTCCAGGGACTCTGCAGTTTCCAGCAGATCATGCGAGGGAAGGCCGAGCAACAAACCGCAAGATAAAATATCGCGCTGACGGAAGGCCCATAGAACGGTGCCATGTTTCCCGTTCTGAAAAAATGAAAAATAATCGCCTTCAATATTTTGCACCCGACCGCGCAAGGGATTATTAAATCCACGCATCAGGATAAAAACCTCATTACCGCCTTCGTAAGCAGAGTGTAGCAACTTCTCAAACATCCAAATACCTCCCGCTCTTGGGCACTCAACGTAGCCGAATCCAATAGTCGAACCAGCGACCAGAGAGACCAGATTTCAACACTCACTCAAACGCCATTTGATGTTTTGCACGAATGTCTATGGTATCGCGTTTGTTAAGTTTTGTCAACGAAATGAAGACGTTATGCCCATCAACCCCAAGCAACCGATCGGGCGAGACAGGCTTATGGCTGAGCTTCTGCACCACCGGGTAAAACAACCGGTGGCAGGTTTTAACCCAGTCTGAAGCGTAAAAAATTTTAATCCCGATGCATTTTTGAAATCGATAAACCATTTTAAAAAATAAAAATGAACACTGATTAAATTCCGTAACCCACTCAAAAACACTGGCACAGTATGAGTTTGAAGACCCTATCACTTTTTCCACGGTTCATAAAAACCGAATTGCAACGCACGCCATACATCTTTCATCCTAGCCAGATGAGCCTTCAAAATGCCCCGACAGGGTAATTGAATCAAGAGTCAAACTTGCCTACCCTAATAGGAACCTAACCGCTACAGGGTCGGGCGAAAAACACCAATGGCATCCGGGTTTTCAACTCAGACATCCCGCCAGAAGTTACGTTTCCTGAATTAAATACAAATAATTTAATTCAGAAACAAAAAATCCAAACAAAAATCACTCGGTTTCAGGCCACAAAACACTGTCATTGTTAAGTCCAGGCAGATCAACAATGAGCCCTCCTGAAAATCAGTTAAATTCAGTATTCCTATTATCCAGGCAGGCAGGAACAACCCAAAGCAGTCCAATCTGCGACAACACACGTACTGTTTATTTCGGATATTTTCCATGCGCAAGCCAGAATGAAACCCACAGAAACTGATTCATTCAGTGAGACGCATTCATTCGTCGCATCGGTAGTGGCAATCCCATCTCTCAGAAATAATCAGTCCCTATCAAAATAGTTAATGAAAAGGAGTCGGTCATGAAACAGAATAACTGGACGGCGCTGGCCATCAGTATCAGCCTAAGCGCAGGCGTTTCCGTTGCGTTCGCCGCCAACACCTTTCAGGACGTGAATGGCAGCTGGGCCAAACCGAGCATTAATAAGGCGGTCAACCAGGATATTATGACCGGCTATAGCGATGGCATGTTTCACCCGGACGCCTGGGTGACGCGCGAAGATTTCGTGCAGATGGCCGCCAAATCCATTGGATTGGCACCTACCCAAGCCAATATCGTGCCCAGTTTTAACAGTGTTTCCCAAAACACAGCCGGTTTTTCCAACGTGGATAATCAGGCCTGGTTATCCAGTTACCCCAGTGGGGTGGCCTTACCGGATAATCCCGTGCGGCGCGTAGAAGCGCTGACTGCATTGGCAGGCGCGCTCAACAAACCACTGGTCAGTGATGCGGAAGCCACTAAAATTCTGAATAAATATCAGGACGCGGCACTGGTGCCCACGGATTCACGACAGGCGGTGGCCACGGCCATTCAGTACAAACTGTTTGCCATCGATCCCAAATCCGGCAGCAACATGCTGGAACCGCTGCGACCCGCCACACGAGCCGAAGTCGCCACCATGCTGGAAGAGTTGCATAATAAACGCGACATTGCCATTATTCAAAATGGACAAATGGTGGCCAATGCCGTGCCGAACGGGGCCGGTATTCCGGGGGGAGCCAGCGCCACCAATACCAGCATGACCAGCAGTAGCAGCACCACAACAACCACGAGCGGAACGGCTAGCACGACCGCTTCCGAGACCACCACCGGCACGACCGGGGCCGGTGCAGCCAACTCGACCACGGCAGCCACGCAAACCACCACAGGCACCAGCGCGGTGAGTGGCAGCAGCGAAACCACCACGCCGATGGAAAACACCGGGGTGACGGCAACCTCTCAGGCGGAAGCCGACAAGCAGGCGGCCAAAATCGGATTCAAGCGCACGCCCTATCGCAATAGCGCCAACACCATCCCGGAGCTAAAACCGATGAGCAGTTCCACAGAACAACGCACACTGGATGCGGCGGTGCCCCTCACGCTGGCGCCCGGCACCACATTCATGGGCACGGTGGCCAAATCGCTGTACTCCGATTTTAACCACCCCGGCGACCCGGCCATGCTGATTCTGGATCACCCGGTACTGGACGCCAACGGGCGCGTAATCGCACCGGCAGGCAGCAAGGTGATCGGCTTCGTGAACAGCGTGCTCTCGCGAAACGCCACACCCACCAGCGAAAATGCCCAAATCGGCCTGACCTTTAACGGATTCATCACGCCTACAGGGCAAATGATTCCCATCAGCGCCACGGTCGATAATGCCGATGGCATTATAAAGGCGGGCGAGGCACAGGGGATTGTCTACAAGCCCACGCGTTCGGTGCAGGCCTTGCGCCGTGAGGTCAACACCTCCGAAGGGGCAGACTATGGCAGCAAATTTGGCAAGGCCTCAGTGCTGTCCGAACCGATGGTGAGCCAGGTGAGCCCAACGCCGCTGTACGCCTCCGATATTACGCCCAAGGATCTGCTGATTGGGGTGGGGGATCGACTGCAACTACGACTGGATGCCGCAGGCCCTGGCACGATGGTCAACAATACGCTGGAAACGAACAACACGTCCAGCAAACCATAATCACCAGAATTTTAATTGCTCACACACACACTCGATAAATTTGGTATAGAGAGCGGTACGACGATGCACCCGGTTGGAAAACCGATCGGGTGCTTTTCTTTGGCCGTGTCTCTCCTAGTGGGCCTGTGCGGTTTGGGAAGGCGCCGGGTACTGCTGCTGTTCCCGCTGAATCACGGTCATCAGCCCCATTAATTCCGTCATGCAGCCTTCCTGTTTCATCTGGGAAATTAATCCGCTAAATTGGGATTGAAACTGATTTTTATCCATCGAGCCATTGTTCAGGGCGCTTTGTTTAAAGTCCATCAACAGCGTCAGGGCCTGCTGCCCCTCCACCCGACAATCGGCCCATGCCTGCAAGGGCGCGAGTGTGCTGAGGAGCAATAAACCCGCCAAGAAATATCGCATGGGCAAACCCTCGCTGATGCAGTAAACGTGATGGTCCTTTTATCCCTGTGGATAAGCGCCAGCTTGCCCCCGGTTCAGCCGGAAAACAACTGCGAGCGTAAGGATGGTATGCCCGATTCTGGCCGGAAAATCACACACTACAAAGAAGTGTAAAGTCCGCATGCGAAAACGGGGCGTTCAATCAAACCGCGCTATTTTCAGCGATGACTGAAGCGTTTCTCGATATGGGGGGGTTATTCCTGAAGCTGATACAGGTAGTACAGCAGTGTACGCACCCCAAAGCCGGTGCCACCCTTGGGAATTTCCGGGCTATCGCTGCTGACCCAGGCGGGGCCCGCAATATCGAGATGCGCCCAGGCAAGGTTTTTATCCACAAATTCCTTCAGGAACATGCCCGCCGCAGAGGAGCCCGCCTCGCCCTTGGCCCCGGCGTTGATTAAATCGGCCACGTCGCTTTTCAAATAACTCTTGTACTCGTCATACAACGGCAGGGGCCAAAGCTTTTCGCCCCCCGCTTCGCCCGCCTTGCGCACGCGATCGATGAGATCATCGCTAGTACCCATGATGCCTGCGGCAGCCTTGCCCAGCGCCACCACGCAAGCGCCGGTCAGCGTGGCCAGGTCAATCATCTCATCCGGGTTGACTTCTTTTTGAGCATAGGTCATGGCGTCGCACAAAATCAGACGGCCCTCGGCGTCGGTGTTGTTCACCTCAATGGTTTTGCCGTTCATGGCAGTGACAATATCGCCCGGCTTGCTGGAGCGCCCGCTGGGCATGTTCTCGCAAGTAGGCACAAAGCAGTCCACCTGCACGGAGAGATCCTGCAGCTCGGCGATGGCTTTCATGGTAGCTAGCACGGCAGCCGCACCGCCCATATCCATCTTCATAGTTTCCATGGAACCCGCCGGTTTCAGCGACAAACCGCCGCTATCGAAAGTAATCCCCTTGCCGATCAGGGCCACTTTTTTCTGGGCCTTGCCCTTGGGCTTGTAGGAGAGATGAATCAGGAACGCGGGCTGCTCGCTGCCTTGCGCGACCAGTGCAAAAGAGCCCATGCCCAGCTTTTTGATTTGCGCCTGCGTCAAGACCTTGCAAGTCAGACCGGGGATGGCTTCGGCCTGTTCTTTCAGAAAGGTGGGCGTGACGTAATTGGCGCTATCGTTTACCCAGTCGCGGGCCGTATTGACGCTTTCGGCAATCACTTGTCCCACGCGCACCGCTTTTTTCAGTGCGGCAAGCTGGCCTTTGCCTGTGTCTTTTTCCTTGGCCTTGCCTTTCTCGGTGGTGGACGGCAAGACCACGGTGAGGCTGCTTAATGGGGTCGAGCTGTCGCCGGTGCCGTTATCGGCCTTGGCCTTCTTGCCCTTGCGCAGCGTGAATTGATAACTCCCCAACACGGCCCCTTCGGCTAACAAGCGACCGATGGTGTCGGTGTCGAAGGGCTTGATGGCTTTTTGATTCAGTTCTGCCAAGGCAGTAGCTACCGATTTCACTTTCAGTTTTTTGGCCGCCCGAATGGCTGCCGCGCTGGCCCGTCGCAGGGACTGCCCCTTGATCTCCTCCGGCTTACCCAGGCCCACCAGAATGACATAGGCCGCAGGGAGTTTGCCGTAAGTGGGCAGTACTAACGTATCGGCCAATTTCCCTTTGAACCGTGGGTGGGCCGCTTGCAACTCCTGACTGATCATTCCCTTCAGGGCTTTATCCACCGAGAGCGCCGCGCCCGTAAGCGGCTTGGTCCCTTCCACGATGGTGACAATAATCGCATCGGCTTCCCATTGAGCCAGATCGCCTTGCTGGGCCAGAATTTTCATAGCGCCTCCCCGTTCCATGCAGAATCAAACATCTCTATTCGGCATTATACCGCAGCCTATGAGTGTGCATGGCTTGAACTTTACAGAAGAAGACGACCCCAAAGCAGCCACTAAAGCTCGGGTTCAGTGATGCTCACATTCGCCAGCAACTGCTCAATGACCGTCGCATCCGGGGTAATGAACACGGTGCGTTCTTGCCGGTAATTCACATGGCCGGGGTAGGAGTGCGGGATTTTGCGCACGAATTTGCTGAGGGTGTAGATCACCGGCACATTTAAACTGCTGCGCGCCGCGCTATAATGCACGGCCAACATGGCGGCCTCCAGCAGCGTCTGATCCGGCACCTCGCCCTTGCCACTGCGCACCAGCACATGCGAGCCCGGCATCTGGTGCACGTGCAACCAGATGTCATCCGAGCGCGAAAGTTTGCCCACAATGGCATCGTTGCCCAACGCACTTTTGCCCAGCAAAATTTCCAACCCGTCACTGGAGGTTAAACGCACCACGCCTGCGGTTTTAGCTGCTTTAGGCTTGTCGGGTCTGGCATTGTTTTTAGGTTGTGCCGCCTTGTTTTGCTTGGCGATTTGCTTGGCCCTATTTTTCCCCAGTTTTGTGGTGTTGCCCTTGATCATGCCCGTGGGCGCTGAGGCCTCATTCGCCTCAGAGGATTTATCAAAAAACTCGTTTTTCCCAAAGTTGGGCTCGGCCATATCCGCCGCAATCGCAGTAAGTTCCGCCACAGTTTCGGCTTGCGCCAGCAACTGCTTCAGCGTGCCGAGATACTCCCGTTCATCGTGCAGGGAGGCCGAAATCTGTTGATAAATACCGCGGCGCACCTTGGCCTTTTGGGCCCGCCGGTAATACGCCTGCGCATTCTCCACCCAGCCGATGGCAGGATCCATCTCAATCGCCCAGGGCTCGCCCGTCTCGTAATGCGTTAAAGTCACCCGATGCCGGGGCGCGGGCAAGTGCGCCGGATGCTCCGGCACCTCTCGGGCACTGACGGCGGCCAGCAAGCGATCACCTGCGGCTTGCAGGGTTTCAATCTCATCCGCGGAAGCCGGTACCAGCTCCCGTTCTCGCTGGTTCAATTTCTTGCTCTGGCGATCCAGTATTTGCTGCAACTGCTGCCGTTGTCGCTGCACCCGCACCGCTTGCCAGTGGCGGGTAAAATAATCGCCCACCATCGCATTCACGGAATCAGCCGCGATCCATTGCCCGGACTGGGTTGGATTCAACCCCGGAACGCTCAAGGTAAATCGGGCTCCATCCCGACTAATGCCTGGCTGCAAGTGCTCGCCTTGCTCCAGTGCGTTTAATTGGCGATAAATCGCCTGAGCGTCTGTGAGCATTGATACTTGATCTAAAGCGGATTGGTTGAGGGTTTGCTCGCTTTGCGCTATGGCGTCCTCTAAAATGCGCTGCCCAAACCCTGCCAGATTGCTATTTAAAAAGCGCACCGCATTTTCATCCGCGGGTTTGTGCGACCAAAGCGCGGCAAAGCTCGCCTCGCCTAACTCGGCCAATAATTGTTTTCCCGGCGGCTTGGGGGGCGGCGCATACGGCAGCCCAGCGGCCAGTTCCCGGTACTGGCTCATCGCCTCGCTCACGCCATGCGCCACGGCCAGTAAGACCCCTTGCTGTGCATCATAGAGCAGCATGTTGGTGTGCTTGCCCATCAGTTCCAGCGATAAGACCAGTTGCACCCGGTTACCCAGTTCGTTGAAATTTTCAAAGACCAGCTCCAGCACCCGCTCGCCGGGCAACGTGCGAACCGCTTGCAGGCTGGCCCCGTTCAGGTGTTTGCGCAACAGCATACACAACGCCGTCGGCTTGGGAAAAGTTTGCAAGGCCGTGTCTTGCTTGTGCCGTGTGTGGGTCAGCGCACAGAAGGGCGCTTCCGGATTCAGCTGGATAAACAGCAGATTCAAATGCTCCGGACGACTGGCCCCACCCCAAAAGGTGATCAGAAATTCGTGGGCACTAGGGTGCTGCACCTTGCTGACTTTGGCGTTATCCAGCAAGGTTTGTAATTCACGGGCCAGCGCCTTTAACGTAACGGCATCCAGTTGTTGCATGAGGGAAAAAGACTTTCAGCCGACTCCACGGTTCTAACGGTTCAAGGCATTTATTTTCAATGCTTCCGTATTCCACAATAGCGGATTCAACCGGCCCATTCAATGCCGGGGAAGAACACGCATCATCCACCACGGATTAACTTAGGTGGAAGGCAGTGCCGGGGCAGCCGCAGCGCGCGCCAGAATGGTATCAATCACGTTGGTCGTGGAGCGATTTTCTATCATGGGCACAAACCGAACGGCCGCGCCAATGCGACGCAAGGTGTCCATTTCCGGGAGATTCTCCGGGGTGTATTGCGCGCCCTTGGCATGGTAATTCGGCTGGATCTGTTTCAGCAGCGGCTCGGGCGTGTCTTCCTCAAACAGGACCACATAATCCACGCAACCCAGTCCGGCAATCAGCTCCGCGCGATCCGATTCATTCACGATGGGCCGTTGCGGGCCTTTCAGTCGGCGCACCGAGGCATCGGAGTTGACCAGAACAACCAGCGTCTCACCAGGCTCCTTGCAGGCTTGCAGGTATCGCAAATGGCCCACGTGCAAAATATCAAAACACCCGTTGGTCGTCACGATAGCAGACTGGCCCCGTAAGGAGGCCAGTCTGTCGATCAACTCGGCGGGTTTTAACACCTCGCCCATCGTTATTGTTTCGCCGTTTGCGCCGGAGCGGCATTAGTCGCAGCTTGAGGCGCAGGGGCAGCCTGCATAGCACCACCCAAGGCGCCAGGCCCAGCCATTGCATCCGCTTTGGGTTTATAGGCTTCTTCCACTTCAATCTTGGCGACTGACTTCTGGGATTCCAGCCAGCTTTGCAGGAACGCCTGTTTTTTCTCCTGAGCCATATGATCATGGATCAATTTTTTGGCTTCCTCGAAAGTTTGTTGATGAGGCGCTTCATGGCTAAACACTTTAATGATGTGGTAGCCAAACTGGGAGTGAACCACTTCAGGGGTCATTTTGCCATCCGGGGTTTTGGCAGCAGCTTCCCAGAATGCCGGATCAACGGTGCCTTCCGCCATCTCTCCCAGATCGCCGCCTTTTTGACCCGACAATTTGTCATCGGAATCTTTTTGGGCCAGGGTTTCAAACTTGGCAGGATCGGATTTCACTGCCGCGAAAATTTGATCAGCCTTGGCTTTTAACGTGCTCTGCTGCGAAGCCAGTTCCTTGGCCAACGCTTCATCCGTAATTTTTGGATTCTTGCTGCGCAACTCCTGCTTCAATTGAGGCAAGATGGCTTTCACCAGAATATGGCTGGCGTGAATACGGGCCGGAATTTTAAACTGAGCCGTATTTTTAGTGTAGAACGCCTTCACATCGGCATCAGACACTTTTACCGCGGGACCGCCCTTGGATTCAATAAATTTGGTAACCAGCAGGTTTTGTTTCAACATCTGATCAAAGTCGGATTCAGGCATGTTGTTCTGCTTCAGAAACGCCTCAAACTGCGGTTTGATGATCGGATTGCTCAGGATGTTTTTCTGTTTGTAGTCCTTGACTTCAGCGTCATTTACCTGAATGCCCGCCTTTTTGGCTTCCGACAGAATCAGGGTCTGGCGGATCAGTTTATCCATCGCCATCTGCTTGAGCGTGTCTGCCATTTCGGTCCGTTGTTTTTCCGGGGCATCTTCCAGGTGAAACACCTTTACAAATTCGGCATAGGTTTTTTCATACTCTGCCTTGGAGATAACGGTGCCGTTCACCACAGCGACTTTATCGCCGCCGCCCAATGCACCCTGATTGGCGCAACCGCTCAGAAAAATGGTAGCAGCCAACATGCTGGCCAAAATGGATGATTTTGTTTTGCTCATTCTCTTACTCATTCTTTTGGTTCCTTAGAACTGTAAAACGCGAAAACAGATTGTAGATCGTCAGGAATTTTGACTGAAAACGACTTGAAAACGATTTTGCCCGAGGCCTCTCTCCGTGTCATGGCTTAGGAACTGGGAAAACAATCACGATCTTCAGACTCCTAGCATTATACCCTATCCCCTGAAACAGCCTATAGTAGATTACAGGACGTTCATCAACAAGCGCTGCCATTCGCTCAACAAAGCACACCGAAACCGGATACCGTTCAGATTATCCACAGCCTGAACAGAACCCGCGACGCGGAAAAGCAACACATTGAGCCCCACTCATCCCGCACGCAAAATCCTCTATAATAAAGCCTATGGATGATTTTCAAACGCCACATCGCGAAACACCATCGGCGCTGCATGAACGCTTTGCGGAAGGGGCGGGCGCTTTTTTCGGCCACCTGGATGTGAACCGGGGGCTTTCGACCCATACCCTGCGCGCCTATCAGGCTGATGTGGGCCAGTTTTTAGAATGGCTACCCGGCTTTATTCAGGAAAAACAACCGGAAGCCCGACCTGAAATTCCGTTACACGATTTGCCCTCTGCCTTTATTGGGTATCTTGCCGGTTTGCAGCTCTCCAAGTCCTCGATAGCTCGTAAAGGCTCAGCCATCAAGTCCTTTTTTAAATTTCTGATGAAAGAGCGCTTCTTTAAGGAAAGCGCCCTGCCGCTTATTTTTCCTCGACCCAAACTGCCACGACGATTGCCTGAGTTTCTCTCTCAGGCCGAAGTGGAACGCATCCTGACAGCGGCGAGCCAGGGTCCAACTTCGCCCTTAACCCTGAGAAACCGGGCCATGGTGGAGCTGCTATTTTCTTCCGGCATGCGCGTGGGCGAGCTCATCGCGCTGGACTGGGGGCATATCCAATGGGAGCAGGCCGAGTTTCGTATTCTGGGCAAGGGGGATCGCGAGCGCATGGCCTTTGCCAGCCAGCGCGCCATGAACGCACTCGAAGCCTATGCCGCCATCTGGCCAACCCTAAGCGGCAAGGCATCGAGCTACGACAGCCCGTTTTTTCTCAACAAGGACGGCACCCGTCTCAACGTTCGCAGCGTCAGACGGTTGCTGGTAGAACTGGGCAGCATCGCCGAGCTGGATAAACCCATTCACCCGCATGTCTTTCGCCACAGCTTCGCCACCCATCTCCTCAATCACGGGGTGGATTTACGCATCGTGCAGGAACTACTGGGTCATGTCAGCATTCGCAGCACCCAGATCTACACGCACATCAGCACCGAGCGCCTGAAACGGGCTTACCTGAAAGCCCATCCCCGGGCCAATCCTTCGGGCATTCCCTCCGCCGAAAAAAATGCTATGCTGGATAGAGAAGCGTCGAGTTAAGTCAAAGGATAGTCACGCACAGGATGGAAGCGGAACAGAGTACACGACGGAAAGCGCGTCGTCATGGATAAAGTGATGGGGTTGATGCGCGCCTTTTTACCGGAATTTTTACTGCTTGTGATAGCAGCCGTTTTGCTATTTCTGAATGTCGGCACCTTTGAAATTGATCCTTACAGTGAGTTCTTTCATATTCAATCCGCGCGGGAAAGCTTGTTCAGCGGCCACTTTTTTCTGCCCGTCCTGAATGGCCATGATTACCTGATTCGGGCGCCCTTCTGGACCTGGATCGTAATCGCCTTTTTCAAAGTGCTGGGCGTCAGCCTTTGGGCGGCCCGTATGCCCGCGATTCTCTGTACCCTGCTGAGTCTGGTTTTCACCTATCTGCTCACTCTGGAATTAACCCAAAGCCGGGTGTCCGGTCTGTTTGCCGCCGCAGCGCTGCTGACCACCTGGGGCTTTTTCCACGGTGGCTCACTCGCCACAGCAGACAGTTTGGCCACGGTGATTTACCTGGCCTTTGCCTGGGCGATGGTGCAGTGGCAAACGCTGGCCGCGCGCAAAACCACCATTCCGCTCGAAATGAAAGTCTTTTCAGGTGGTTTTGGCGTTTTGCTAGGGTTGCTCATGCTGGTCAAAGGGACCATGCCCACCCTACTCCTGCTGATTATTGCTGCAGGCTACCTGTTTTTAACCCAAAGCACCGGGCTGCTTCGGAAATTGAATTTCAGCCTGTTAATCGCCCCTCTGGCGATCATTCCACTGCCCTGGCTGATCTCTGCCAGTATTCAAAGCGGCAATCCGGGCTTTATCTGGAATTTTCTGTTCACCCAACCCCTCAACCGCATTGTGGGCGCGGGAGACTGGGCTCAACTGAAACCCGACTGGGTCTTTTATATCAAGCAACTGCCGCAGTCAGCCCTGCCCTATGGCCTGCTGATTCCGGCGATTCTACTGGATTCCGGTTCGCTGAGCCAGCGCAACAACGCCCAAACACCCGCCTGGATCCTCTGGCTGCTGCTCTGGTTTGGCTTGGGATTAACGATAAACTCGCTGACGGTTTTTCATGAAACCACCCGCATGCTGCCCTTTATGCCACCCATTGCGGTGCTGGCAGGGTATTATCTGGGTTTAGTCGCCGAACACAAGGCCGCAACCAGCACTTACGCCAATACCGTGGTCACTTACATCAGCCTGCTGATGGTGGGCGCGGTGCTGTTTGCCATGCTGATCTTTCAGGTCATCCCCAGCGATTATGTGACTCGATACTGGCACTTCCCCGGATTATCGGTGATTGAAAGCCTGACCTTGGGCAGCCATAAAATCGATCTGCCGGAAGCCTTTCCGATCTGGAAATTCTGGCTGATTCCGGGTCCGTTCATTTTGCTGGCTGGCGGTTTTATGTTGTACCTGCTGCAAGCCGAGCGCCGACTGGCCCTGACGCCTGCCACACTCGTGGGCACCAGTCTGGTTTTCATACTCTTTATCAAGGCGCTTTACATGCCCATACTGTATCGCCCCGTCCCGGAGCACCTGGCCCGGGTGATCAATCAACAACTCAAGCCTCAGGATGGCATCGTGCTGTATTCCCTGCACCCGGACATCAAGCGCGTGCTATTTTATCTGGACGCCAAAAAGCTGAGCCAGGTGCGCGTGGTGCGTCATCCGGAATTTATTGAGCGTCAGATTGCACCCCAAAATGGCGTCATCTATGGCGTTATCCCGGAGCACCAGTATTTTAACGATTTACGCATTGCGGATCGCGCCCAACTTCAGGTGGATCAATCCGACTGGAAATGGGATACCGGCAAACTGGGTGAACTTGGTAAATTTCTATGGATTCGCCAGCCCCGATTTGACGTCATGAAGTCTGAGCTGCTGGCTTTCCAGACTTTGCCGCCAGCCTCGCAACAAGCACTACGGGACGTTCTGGCGACAGAGGCAATTTTATCCGGTCAGGCAGCGACCGACGACACCCCGCATCATCACCGCCGCAGAAGACATTAGTTTGAATTTATCAGTTTGATTTTAAACGCTATTCCGTCAAAGCGTTGGCGTCACCCATCATGCGAATGGAGACCGAGGATTCTCCATAGTTTTTACGGGTGAAGCCTTCTAAATCCGGATCGCGATAGCCGTGTTCCGCGATAATCACCCCATCGGGTTTGACCCAGCCATGCTGCACGCACTGACTAACCAGTAAGGGCAACTCCTTAAATCCGTAGGGCGGATCCAGAAAAATAAAATCAAAGGGCTTCTTGCGACAGGGTTGCGCCAACAACCGCTTCACATCGTTGTTAGACACTTTGATCCTGGCTTCGGTAATGCCAATTTTTTCAAAATTCTTCCGCATGGTCCGACACTGATCCTCATCGGCCTCAACGGCCAGAACAAAACCGGCACCCCGGCTCAGGGCCTCCAGACTCATAATGCCACTTCCCGCAAACAGATCCAGAAAACGGGCGTCCGGCAGATCGAACTGAAAGCGACTAAACAGACTTTCACGCATCATGCCCGTGGTAGGGCGCACCTGCTTGTGCTTGGGCGGGGAATCCACGGTCCGTCCCCTGAATTGTCCACCGGTAACTCGAATCAAAACCAGATTTCCTTTGGCAACTAAACACGATGACCACAAAATACAGACTTACATAATTAAAAATTCGGAACCCGCATGTCACATTTTTGCATAGCGCATGACTTCCCAATAAACCTGTTGAAGGTTGTTCATGGGTAGAAGGCGAAAACATCCAGCCAACCGGCAGCCTGAGCAATCAGGAGCAGTCCCGCCAGAATAAACACCGCCGCACTCAAGCGGGTAATAACGCTTCCCACTTGACGAAACAGGGCCATCTGCTTGATGAGGCCCGTAAACAGACCCGCCACCAACAGCAGCACCGACTGCCCCAGTGCGTAGCAAAACAGGCTCAAGCCGCCCAGCACCCAATTTTGCTCCCGGCTGATAAAACCGAGAATAGCGGTTAAAAATGGCGTGCCGCAAGGTGACGATGCCGCGCCAAAGGCCGCACCCAGCACCAGCGGAGCCAACCATGTCCCTGTACCGGTTTCGGGAAATTTGGTGATCAATTGCGGCAAGGGCAAGTGAACCACTTCCAGCAACACCAGCCCCATCACGATCGCCACTGCGCCCAGCAAATAATACCAGAGCGGCCCCACCAGAGCCGCCATCGCAGTTCCCAGAAGACTGGCCGCGATCCCCAGCGTGGTGAGAATCAGGGCAAAGCCCAGCATAAACAATAAAATTTGCCGCAGAATGGCCCACTTGCTCTGACCGGTGTAACCGCCCACATACCCCACCAGAATGGGCAGCATTCCCACCGTGCATGGCAGAAAAGAACTGAGCACACCACCCGCAAAGGCCAGTGCCAACACCCCATAGGAATGGGCATTGAGCGTTTTCAAAAAAACAGTCTGTAAAGCGTGCATCGGATTACATCATCAGATTAGATCAAGAGGTTACGGCGTTAGTCAGTCATAAAGAGCCTGACCGGAAAGAACAGCGAGGGAGTGACCCAGAGAATCTGCGGTCAGCTCCATGCCTGAATCTGCAAAATCAGCACATACTCAGTGCTTCAAGGGCGACTGAACTTTGGTCACAGGCTTGGGGCTTACGGGTCGCTGGATGGACTTGAGGGCATTGGCCAACACATCAGGAGACTGGTAATCGTACAACACATTCCGGATTTCTCCTTGCTGGTTGATAAAGACCACCACAGGCACCGAGACCGGCTTGAATGTTCGTAGAATGGCAGCCTCGGTATGTTGATCCGCCTGAACATCCAGCTTTTTAAAACCCATCTCGGGATGCTGACTCATCAGTTGCACCACCAGGGGAGACAACCGCTTACAATCGTAGCAAAGGCGTGAGCCCAGATACAGCACGGCGGGCTTTCCCTGAGCGCTCGGCAAAACCTGCCTGATTTCAGCAGAAGAAGCATGTCGAATTCCCACAAAGAGCGACTCATCCAAGGGCACCGACGCCTTCGAATCCCGAGGATTCACGGCAGCACTGGCCCCTTCGGTATGCAAGCCCTGATAAACACGCAACAGCAACACCAACATGACGGTGAACAGAAACACCGCAATCAAACGCACTTTATTTTGCGTGGCAGTGAGACGGGCAGACATGGGCAAAAGCCTCCAGATTCTACAGGGGCGGATGAGTCAGATGCATCCGGGAACACCCTCATCTTAGAGCAAGTCTCCGGGCTTTCCAAGTCAAGAACTATAACACCCCGGCAACTGCCAGAGCATCCGCACGCTTTTCGCTATCGAATGTTAAACAATACCGGCGGATGCTCGTGATCTGCATTGCAAACGCTTTTAAATTTCCCATCGCTGAAACATGAGCTTATAAAACCAATTCGACTCACAGACCAAGTGATCGCTAGCATCTTCCGGACCACTACAAAAATGCTCCGGAACGCCAGGCGATTGCTCACAGGTAACCAACCAGGGAGCAATGCGCCATCGCACTATTGGCTAACGCAACCCTAAAATGGAAATCCCAAAAAAGGCCGAAAAACGGGATAAGACGGGATTAAAGCATAATGAATTATAAAAACAAATTAAGATATATTAAGCAATCAATCCCGATAAAAACATCTATTTAAGAGGCTCCCGAATGTCAATGGGGAAGTTTTACTCCGTAACATGCGCCAGCCATGATAATTCACATGCCAAATGAGTCCATCAGTGGTAAGATAGTAAATCTAAGGAAGCAATAGATTACAAATTGAACATTTACAAACCGTTACATTTTCGACTCCACTAACACAAAATTGAAGAGATTCGTTTTAATGCTACTGAAGGGGCATACAGAACAGGTTCTCTTCCTCTGTTGACTGTTGGTAATCAGGCGTGTGACAAGGGCATGTCTGGAAGGAGGTTTGTATGTAACGGTTACATTTTCGGGAGGGAATTGTTCGACATGGCAAGTACTACCGGCACCAAAAAAGAAAAAACAACGAAATCTTTCGACGAGCTTTTGGATGAGCTGAAAAACAGCCCCTCTGAAAAAACCCGCTATAACGCGGCTCGCATGTTAGGTGAGATGGGTGATCTGGCTGCTGTAGAGCCGCTGATTGATGTTCTCAAGAATGACAAGAATGGTTCAGTTCGTTTGTATGCAGCGCGCGCACTCGGTGAGTTGGGCGACACCACTGCAACCTTACCCTTGATTGAATCATTACGCGAAGATCGCAACGTAGATGTCCGCGTCCGGGCTGCCCGTGCTTTGGGTCGTCTCGGTGGCGTGGAAGTGGTTCTCCCCTTGGTGGAAGCCCTCAGCGACAGCAACAGCCAGGTCTGCATGACCGCCGCTGATGCCCTCATTGAGATTGGCGACATCGCGGTGAAGCCGCTGGTGGAATCGTTGACCAATGAAAAAGTGAACGTGCGTTGCGACGCCACCCGCGCGTTGGGTGAGCTGGGCGACGTAGCCGCAGTGGATGCACTGATTGGCGTGTTGACTGATGAGTGGGTAAACGTAAGAATCTACGCGGTGCAGTCCCTGGGTAAACTGGGTGACAAACGCGCCGTCGGCCATCTGATCGGTGTGCTGGAAAATGAAACGGAAAATGATCTGGTCCGCGCTGGCGCTGGTGCCGCTCTGGGTATGTTGAAAGACCCCAAAGCCCTCCTGCCTCTCCGCAACCTGATTATGAAGGCCGAAGAACTCGGTGAAATTGAAGATACGGCACTGAAAGCCTACAAAATGATCATGGCCGCTAACTGGAAGACGGTTCCGGGCGCTAACTACAAAAAAGCCCCAGCCGCCCAGAAGTAGTCAGTTTATTTGAAACAACTCTCGGCTTTTGTAACCGTATTATTCTGAAATCTAAAAGCCCCCGCTTCATTGAGTAGCGGGGGCTTTTTTCACAGAAACCAACTCGTCTCCACTCAAAAAAGCCAACTGCTAAAAGCGCAAGCGTATTGGGAAGACAAAGTATTGAGAAAGCAAAAAAAGCCTGTAACACCCTCGCACAATAGAATCCCGCCTTCGCGGGAATGACAGAGGGACCAACAATGCCAGCCCTACAAAAAAGAAAACTCGCCCGCATTCCCAAAAGAGGCAAAGCCTCTTTTCCACCCCCAAAAAAGGCGCCACCGCCACGCGCCAGAAAACCACGCCTGGAGGGGTTTGGGGAAAACATTTTCCCCAATGGAGGGAGTTTGAGGGAGGCGAGCCTCCCTCAAGACCAGCCCGATAAACCCGAAAACCCATTAAAAAACTAGCAGGCCCCGCGACTCTCCAACACCGCAGGCAAAGTTTTCAGCAGGATTTTAATGTCATTGATCAGGCTCCAATCCAGCACATAAGTCATTTCCAGAGCGCAGAGCTGATCGAAATTCAATTTTGAGCGCCCGCTGACTTGCCACAGGCCGGTCATGCCCGGATACACATGAAAGCGCAGGGTGTAGGGCTCGGCAAAGAGACTGCTTTCATCCGGCGGCAGGGGACGGGGACCCACGAGACTCATTTCGCCGCGAAGCACATTCAGGAGCTGCGGCAGTTCATCCAGACTCAGGGCGCGGAGCACTTTGCCCACTTTGGTAATCCGGGGGTCATTGGCCAACTTGAATAGCTCACCTTGCAGATTGGCTTGCTCGCGCAGGGCATCACGTTTGGCATCGGCATCCACGCCCATGGTGCGGAATTTATACATGAAAAAGGGCTGATAATTTTTGCCAATGCGCTCACTCTTATAAAGAACAGGACCATCGGAACCCAGTTTAATCAGGATAGCGATGACCGCCAGCAAAGGGGAAATGGCCAAAAGGCCCACGCTGGAACCAGCAACATCAAGGGTGCGCTTCAGAAATTGCTGAAATTTAAAGGACACCTGACTGGCGCGACTGAAAAAGCGAAAGGTGATATGAATTTGGCGATCGTTCAGAGCAACCGGAGAAACCAAAGAATCGGGTTTCGTCAGAACGGATTGGGGCGAAAGTGAAGTAGCACTCATTTGGGGTAACGTCCCATGCTTTTTACATCCAAATATTCTCATTTGCATGAATATCTTAAAATCAAATTAAAGTCCAGCACATGAATAACCCCATGTTAAGCGCCTGAAACAGGACTATAATCTCCCCCCCCCGCGATACGGCCCAATGCCAATTGCGCGCCCGACTAATACCTCCTGCACACGACAGTAAACGCATTAAGCCGGCGCTCTGAGCGCTCAAAATCCAGACTCAGGAGAAAATTTTTCAGTATGTCCCTTCTGTCGCTGAAATTTTCTGTGGCCTCGGGTTTTATTAAAGGCATTGGATCGCAACTGAACGGAATTTCAATGAAAAAACAAGCCTGGCTTCTTGCCCTGTTGATTATCGCCACGTTAGGCACGGCCACCGCCCTGGCCCCCAAGTCAACGGTCAAACCACCCACCCCCCCCCCCCAAACAACGCAGGTCCACTGGGATCTCCCCCAACTGCTGCAAGAGAGCTGGGGATATTACAAGGGTCGCTTTCTGGTGGACGGGGCGCATGTGGTCTCCAGCAACTACGGCGGCACCATCAGCGAGGGGCAATCGTACGCCCTGATGAAAGCGGTGTGGATGAACGACCCGCAAACCTTTCGCAAGGTCTGGGGTTGGACCAAAACCCACATGAAACGCCCGCACGATCACCTGTTGGGCTGGCGCTGGGGCGATGGCCAGTTTGGGGTCCCGCTGGGCCTCATGGAAACCGACAACGCCACCGACGCAGATCAGGACATCGCCTACGCCCTGCTGCTGGCCGGAAAACAATGGAACGAGCCAGCCTACCTTACGGACGGGCAAGCCATGATTCAGGACATCTGGCGGCTGAACGTACAAGCCGTGGAGGGGCGCTACTATCTGGTGCCCGGTACCTGGTCCGGCTTTCGGGAAGAGTACCTGAGTCTGGATCCCTCTTATATGGCGCCTTACGTGTATCGTCACTTTGCCCTGTACGATAAAACGCATGCCGCTGGCTGGACGCAACTGGCGGATGACACCTACGATACGCTGGAGGCCTGCACCGCCCTGACGACGCCACAACTCCCGCCCAACTGGTGCGCGGTGTCTTGGCATTCGAATCAAGGGCATGCAAATCAAACCGACAAACCCGGCCCGCACATCATCTTCTCCGATCGTCAGGGCGAGGGCGCGCGGGACTTTAGCTACGATGCCTTCCGGGTTTACTGGCGCATGCTGATGGACAGCAAGCTTAGTCCTTCTCCCGGCAGAGAGCGGGCCTTGGCGTATCTGAAGAATCATCCCTTTTTACTAACCTACTGGCAACAACACCATCGCATGCCCGAAGGCTTTAGCAGCACCGGGCAACCGCTAAGCCAGGAAACGTCCGGGTTTGGGCTGGGGCCGGTACTGGTGCTGAACCATGTCAAGCATCCCGAGCTGGACGGGGCGCTGTATCAGCAAACCCTCGGCAAGCATTACAATCCAGACGGGTACTGGTTCAACGATTACAACGACTTCATGCACAGCGTGATCTGGCTGCACCTTTACGCCATGAGCTTATAAAAGGTAGCCTGCCCGCTCCGCTCAATCTCTCCCGATGGAAAGCCGATTGTATTACAATCGCTGCAGCACAGTTTGAGGTGAGGTTGCCCGCATGTTCTTTTCCGTTGTTTCCCGATTAAGCCGCCGGGGGCTGGGTGCCCTGTTGCCCGTGGCTCTGGCGTTTTCGTTATCCGGTAGCCTGCCTGCGATGGCCAAATCGGTGCGCCCGCCGGTGCATATCACCTTGTTGCAACTGAACGACGTCTATCAATTTGGCACCGTGGATAAGGGCACCCGGGGCGGGCTGGCACGAGTGGCCACCTTACGCCAGCGCGTGCAGGCCGAAAACCCGCACACCTTTCTGGTGTTGGGCGGCGATACCCTCTCGCCGTCGCTGGCCTCCAAACTGTTTCAGGGCAAGCAGATGATCGATCTCTGGAATCAGATTGGCCTGAACGTGGCCACCTTGGGCAATCATGAATTTGACTTTGGCAATGACGTCCTGCTGAAGCGCCTGAAAGAATCCCGCTTTGACTGGGTGGTGGCCAACGTGCGCGATAAAACCACGAGGCACGCTTTTGCGGATCTGCCGCCTTATAAGATCTATACCGTAGACGGGGTACGCATCGGCTTTTTGGGTCTGCTGACGCCGGATACCGTCAACAGTTCGCATCCGGGCGCCAACGTGGTCTTTGATGACCCGGTGAAAACGGCCATAAAAACGATCGCCCAGATGAAAAAGATGGGTGTGGACGTGATCATTGCGGTCACCCACCTGCCCATGCCAGAAGATCAGCAGGTGGCACGCGCCACGCACCACGCCATTGCCCTGATCATGGGCGGTCATGAGCACAGCCTGATGCAATCGGTGGCGAGCGGCACGCCCATTCTCAAAGTAGGCTCGGATGCCCGGAATCTGGGCCGCATGGACCTCAGCATTGATCCCCGGACCCATCAGGTGCAAAGCATTGATTGGGCGTTAATTCCCGTGGATGCCAGCGTGCCGGAAGACCCGGCCGCCGCCGCGCTGGTTAAAAGCTACGAGACCAAAATTGATCAGGCCTTGGGCGCGGTGATTGGCGAGACCACCGTGACGCTCGACGCCCAGCAGCGCCCCAATCGCAGTCAGGAAACCAACTGGGGCGACTTTGTGGCAGACGGCTACCGCGAGGCCCTGCAGGCGGACGCGGCTCTGCTCAATGGCGGTTCAATTCGCTCCAACACCACTTATGGGCCGGGGCCGTTGTCTCGGAAAGACGTGCTGAGCATGCTGCCCTTTGGGAATCCCGTGGTAAAAGTGGCTGTGAGCGGGCAAACCTTAAAAGCAGCACTGGAACATGGCGTGAGCACCCTGGATCAGCCGGAGGCCGGTCATTTCCCGCAAGTGTCCGGCTTGCGATTTGTCTATGATGGCACTCGCCCTCCCGGGAATCGGGTGATTCAGCTCACCGTAAACGGGCAACCAGTGGTGCCCGGTCAAACTTACACGCTGGCGCTGACCACGTACCTGCTGGAGGGCGGAGATGGTTACGCCATGATGAAAAATGCCCGCTTGCTCAGTGAACTGCAAGAAGCCCCATCAGATAGCGAAGTCATCATGGACGCCATTAGCCGCCTGAAAACCATCGCCCCTCAGGTGGATGGCCGCATCCTGCGTCAGGATAGTGCAGTCCAGCGATAAATAGCGTTCACCTGTCAGGCTCAATGAGTGGACTGGATGCGGGTGTAGATCTCTTCCGGGCTGGCCGGTGGGCCTTCACCGGGACGAACGGGCAGAATCAGTGCTTCCAGTCTGGTTTTGGGCGGTAGCGGAAAACGTCGCCCCGCCACCGAAGCCTGACAAAGAGGATTGAAGCTCAGGGCTTCAATTTGCCCACTACGATTAAACTTGATAGGTGTTCCCAGCGCACATTGCAAGCCCCCGGTTCGGCCTAAATAATCGCGGGCCGAGAGGTACCAGGCGTACCAGTCCACCTTACCGCTCTCCGATTCCATGGCCTCTTGCAGGGTTTGAACCTTACCCGTCAGCATGCGCGGCCCATTCTCCGAAACTGGAACCATGCCCGCTGCGTCGTGGGTATGGTGCGCATCACCCTTGAGTACCATAGAACCCGATGGCCCCATGCCGGGCACGCGCTCTGTGCTGGCATCCGTGGCCTCATGGAAACCCTGTTCCGGGGCCTCAGCCTGCCCGCTGGTATCCACCAACGGTTTCAGCTCGTAGTCTTGCTCGCTGAATGTCGTTGCAGGCAAGGCCACGGGCAGATCTGCAAGCCCTGACTCGGCAGACTGAGCCCAAGTGCGGACGCCAACGCCGCTAAAAACAGCCCCCATGACCAACGCCATGGCCAGCATCTGCCAATGCCACCGATTACGCCACCTGCACAACGAAATCATGCGTTCCCTATCCCCGTTGGCTCACTTGCCTATCATAGCAAGGCCCAGAGGGCATTTTCTCCCCCAGATACAGGAGTCTGAGCCTAATCCACACGTCTAGGCCATGCAGATGATGAAACAGGTATATTTTAAGTATATATTAAAAGTATCCAATAGGCTGTCTTCCTCAACGACTCAACCAATGCTCATTCATTACGCCTCTTATCCCTTGCGGGATAAGAGGCTTTTGTTTCACATGACAGGCAAAATCATTGATAGACTGCAAAACCAGACTGATTCAAGCGAAAAGCCAAAACCAGAGTCAGCGATTCGCCCAGACCTAGAATTTAAAACGCACCGTCACATCACTGGTCACGGTCGATTCTCCGCTTTCCACGGGTGTGGACGAAACGTCCTCAGCCTTGGCCATAGCACGCATGGCGAACATGGGACGAGGGTATCCGCCAAACTGGGGCGTGCCTTCCATATTGAAGACGCCGGTGAGCGCAACGCCAGCCGCACCCGCCATGGCCTGAGCATTCGCGCGGGCATCCTTCACGGCCAGCTCCAGTGCCTTGGTGCGGGAGGCCGTCATATCATTCACGAAAAAGTTCAGGCCGCCCACGTTGGTAGCACCAGCGTTCAAGGCGCTATCCATAATCCGGCTGCCCTCATCGCCCAGTTTATCCGGAGCAGAGCCCGTGACCGTGACTTGCAGGCTGTTGGTCACCTGATAGCCGATAATTTTGGCCAGCCGGTTCCGGGGCGCTTCTCCCTGAATGGGGTAAACATTTACCCCCTGGGTTTCCAGCTTAAGATTGGGCAGATTCAGACTTTTCAGGGCCGCGATAATGCCCTGCATTCTGTGATTATTATCCGAACGAGCCGCAGGCAACGTCTCGGCCTTGGATTCCACGGTGACATTCACCGACAACGAATCAGGGCGCACTTTCACTTCGCCATGCCCCTGGGTGGTAATCGTGCCAGCCGGGGGAAACATCTGCTGAGCCTGGGCGGGGAGGGTCATGGCAGTCAAGCTGGCAGCCACCCCCAAAACC
This sequence comes from Vampirovibrio chlorellavorus, assembly GCA_903866275.1. Taxonomy (GTDB): domain Bacteria; phylum Cyanobacteriota; class Vampirovibrionia; order Vampirovibrionales; family Vampirovibrionaceae; genus Vampirovibrio; species Vampirovibrio chlorellavorus_D. The sequence goes on from CAIPMU010000013.1 coordinate 182,414, forward strand.
ATCAGGCCGGAAAACAGGTTAAAACCGGAACGAGATACAAGGCGCATCGATAAGTCTCCAAACAAATAAAACCATCCTGTCGCAAGGTCAGCGTCTCTATGCAACATGCCCCTATTTGACACTGTTTTGTCTACGGCTTCAATAGCTCTCGGCAATTCTGTGAAAAACGGAGCACCTTGATCCTACGCACAGAACCAGAATCCCCCATTAAAATGCCCGGAAGGCAGTATGGTTCTGTCGCCTTCCGGGCATGTTTATTCAGTTTGATTTTCAGAATGATTGAGCTGCCCTATTTTTTCCAGGCTGACAGCAATGCCAGTAGCTGCTGCATTAAGTTGTTGATCAGCGAGAGAAAATCATTGGGCGCCGGACCCGGACTCGGTGACGGGGTTGGCGCGGGTGTCGGCCCCGGAGCTGGCGCAGTCGAGCTCACACCAATGGACGCGTGTTGATTAGCCCCGACGGGGGGCGGTGCGGACCGATTGCTGTTGAACAGACCGCTCCGGGCGTAATCGGAAGCGTTTTGCTTGATATGTTTCTGATCGTTATCCTCGTGATCAAAGGTTTCGCCCAGCAGGCCTGACGGCATTTTACCATCACTGAACACACCACCGGCTTTGGACCAGACATCCATGTTCAGATAGGGTGTCCCCTGGTATTTCCGGTTGAGATCGGCCGTGATCTTGTACTCACCTGTCGTAATGGTGACTTTGTCGCCATTACGGCTGATGGAATTATTATTGCCCAGCGACATGGTTTGACCGTCTGCCAGCGTGACTTCAGGGGATTTGTTGGCCGGATCGGTATAACCCACACTCACCGTGCCGTTGGCGTTCAGGTTGATGGTTCGATTCCCGACCACTAAACCGGCCTGACTAATCAGACTTGTTTTACCCGGACCGGCAATCATTTGAGCGTTCAGATTCACGCCTTTGTCACTAAGCACGTTGAAGATACCCGTCTTCTGAAAGTCATGCTTCCCGCCATCGGCATCCACGCCCTGAGAGTCACACCCACTCGTGGATTGCTCATCTGCCGCAACTGGCGAAGGTGCTGGCGCTGGGCAGGGCGTCGGCGCCGAATTAGGCACCGGCGCTGGCGTGGGTGCAGGGGTAGGCGTCGGATAAGGTGCCGGTGTAGGCGCAGGCGTAGGCGTTATATCATTTGCCGGCGCTGGCGTGGGGACGGGCGTAGGCGTCGGATACGGCGTCGGTGTGGGCGCAGGGGTAGGCGTTATATCATTTGCCGGCGCTGGCGTGGGGGCTGGCGTAGGCGTCGGATACGGCGCTGGCGCTGGCGTGGGGGCTGGCGTCGGGGTGGGCGTAGGTGTCGGATACGGAGCCGGGGCCGGTGCATACAGGGTCAGGGTATGCTGTGCATCCTGAGCGTAATGGGAGTCGTAGTATGTTTTTACGCCGTTGGCGGCTGTTTTCAATGGCGTGCCCGAGCCAACGCCTTCTGGAGAGGCAAAGGTATTGGTGCCATCCGGGATACGGAAGCCATAGCTGAGCGTGGTTTTGCTACGCAACTTGGCCACTTCGTCCGGGTTGGCCCCCTGAGCCACCAGATTATCAATAACGGCCTGGGTCGGTTTTTCAAAATAGTCCACCATCAGGCGCTTTTCCGGCTGACCATTCTGACCCGCACCCGGAACATCGGCATAGTAGAACCGGGCGGTGGGATCGCTAGGGTTGCCCACCGTGTAGGAATCGGGTGGCAAAAGTTTGCGGGTTTGCCCGTTGGCGTCCACAATGGTCAGCTGCCCGCCGGATAGGGTGGCCTGGGTTTTCAACCCTTGCGGGTCTTGCACCACAAAGCCATATTCCGTGAATGCTTTATGCCCTTCGGGGTTGATGCTTTCCACATGGCCATTCACGGTCAGTTTCTGACCGTTGTCGTTGCCGGTAGCCAACATGGTATAGAAGCCGGGCTGGACATCAACCGGAATATCCTGATAATTGTTGCCCTTGCCGCCCACACCGGGATCCCCGGCCACGTACATGTCATCGGCGCCAAGCACACAACTGGGATTCTGTCCGCTGGGGGCACTGATCACGGCCTGGGTACCCACCGCCTGATTGTTTTCGGCTAGCAAGCCCGAAACCAGAAATTTCTGCATGGCGAAAAACTTGTTGGCATCAGCCAGCTGCTGAGTGCCCTCAGCCATCAGCTCACCGACCACCCCGGTGTCATTGGTGCCTGACAGTTCCCGGGTCACATCGATTTGTGAGGGCGCCGGAGCCGGTGTTCCACCGGGAAGGCCCGTATTATAGTTGTTATAAGGGTTTGGGGTATTGTTAATGTTCACAAGCGACTCCTCTTGGCTAGTCTGTTCAATCGCGACAATAAAATCTGACAGGTGGCTCATTCGAAATAGACCGTTCCTTTTGGGTATTTCGAAGTTTTTCTGAAAAACTTGAATAAAATTAAGTTTTTTTTACATCGACTGAGGTTTTCGCCATCAACAGAGCAGTTCAGCAGGCTTCCCTGCGACAGATACGCGAGACGGCTTAGTGGACCCGGTCTGGCAGGCCTCCCCTTTCAGAGCTCCCTCATGTGGCAGCGCTTTTGCTATGCTAAAAGGCATGAGTATTCCCGAACGCATTTCAGACCGGCTGGCCGAGATTCAAGGCCAGATCAAGCAACTGGCGGACGATCGCCCTGTGACGCTGGTGGCCGTCTCCAAATACGCCAGCATCGAGCAGATGCGAGAAGCCTATGCGGCAGGCATTCGCCACTTTGGTGAAAACAAGGTACAGGACGCACTCGCCAAAATCGCGGCCTTCCCCCCTGCCGATTACCCCAATTTACAGTGGCACCTGATTGGCAACTTGCAAAGCAACAAAGTCAAAAAAACGATTGATCAATTTGCACTGATTCACGCCATTGACTCAATTCGACTGGCAGAGGCGTTATCGGTTCAGGCGATGGCCGCAGGCCAGCGACAGGCAATTCTGTTGCAGGTTAACCTGAGCGAAGATCCATCAAGACATGGCTTTTTACCGGAGGATGTCCCGGCGGCGGTGGCGGAAATTCTGGGGTTGCCCGGTGTGCAGGTGCGGGGCTTAATGGGCATGGCACCGCCTGAAGCGTCGCTTTCAAACGATCAAGTGATATTGCGGCGGGTTTTTGGCGGCTTGCGCGACCTGAAAGCCCAAGTGGCCGAAGAGCTTGGGATCGATCTGCCGGAATTGTCGATGGGAATGAGCCATGACTATACACATGCGCTGCAATGCGGTGCTACAATAATTAGGCTAGGGAATTCTCTTTTTAAAACCTAGCAGTTGCCGTACAATAGTTACAAACACACACAATCCACAGTGAAGTTTCAACTTCAGCGTAAAATACTACAAAATAAACACCACAGGATATTAGGATAGAGATCAGGGAGGTTCCTTGCCGGAATGAATAATGGATTATTGACCAAACTCAAGAACTGGGTTTCTGGAGATCCCTTCGAGGATGACGCTTACGGAATGGAAGAAGAATACGACTTCCGTAACACGGCTCGCATGGAACAAGACGCCGAGCTCATTGACGAACCCAAGAAAAACCGCAAGCCCCTGCGCGTGGTGGAACATCCCACCAGCCAGAAAACGCAAGTGGTGGTGATAGAGCCCCGCGCCTTCGAAGAAGCACTGGAGATCATTGAGCACCTGCGCACCAAAAAATCGGTGATACTGAACTTACACCTGCTGGATACCGCTCAATCCCAGCGCGTGGTGGATTTCCTCTCTGGCGCAACGCATGCCATTGACGGCAATCAGCAACGCATTGGCGATGGCGTATTCATCTTCACCCCCAACAACGTCAGCATTCGCTCCGAAGCTGAAAAAAGCATGGCGATTGAAGACGCCTACTGGAAGCAAAGCTACTAACGAGCCACTGACCCGATCAGTTCGTTAGGGCTCAACCGGGTAAAGCGACCATCAAACCGTTTCATAGCGTGGATGAGAGACGTTACTTTGGGTTCCAATATTTTAAAAATCTCCGAAAACCCCGGCCTCTAACCATTGAGCCGGGGTTTTCGCTTTGCTGGGGAAGCGATAAACACCAATCCACTCCCACGGCCGGGGTAATTTCCGCTAAAATAGGAAGTAGGGCCACAACGCGTTAGAGTGAGGCAGGCCACACCCAAGCTGCCAGAAATAAACTGGATGTTCAAGACCCGAACCCCTTATCTGTATTTGATTCTCCCGGCCATTTTTATGATCGGCTTTTTTGTTCTGCCGTTGATCATGGCCTTTCGCATCAGCCTGAGCGATTACTCGCACAATATTTACGACCCGGCGTTCGTGGGACTGGGGAATTATCTGAAGCTGGCCCAGTCGGCCCCGTTCTGGGAGGCCATGCAGAACACGTTTCTGTTCTTGCTGGGCGCGGTGCCCGCCATGATGACCCTGCCCATTGTGCTAGCCCTGCTGCTGAACGGCAAGCTCAAAGGCATCAGCGTGTTTCGCAGTTTAATTTATATTCCCGTGGTAATTTCCATGGTGGTGGTGGGCATTGCCTGGCGCTGGCTCTATGCGGATGACGGGCTGATCAACTGGGGGCTTTCTCTGTTTCATCTGCCCAAAGTAGGCTGGCTGGTCAACCCGGATATTGCCCTGTACAGCGTGATGATCGTGGTGGTGTGGAAGGGCATGGCATACTATATGATGATGTACTTGGCCCACCTGCAAAGTCTCTCGCAAGATTTATACGAGGCTGCTGAGTTGGATGGGGCGGGCCTGTGGCGCAAGCACTGGCATGTCACCTTGCCGCATCTGCGCCCGACCATTGTGATGGTGGCCATTATCAGCACCATCGGTAGCCTGAAGGTCTTCACCGAAATTTATGTGATGACCCGCGGCGGCCCGGTGGGCGCGACCAAGACGCTGGTCTATTACATCTACGAGCGCGCCTTTGAGAACCTGGATCTGGGCATCGCCAGCGCGGCGGGCATTGTGTTGATGCTCTTGCTGCTGGCCTTCAGCCTGCTGGAAATGAAGTTCTCCCCCAAAGAGGACCGGCCAGCCTTGGGCCAAAAGCCCGCGAGTGGAGCCGGTACACAAAAGGTGGGTGCTTGATGCTGCAATCTATGGTCGCTCGCACTGTAATGCGTGCTGCAATAAGAACTTTCGTTTCAAAGTTAAAACCTGAAACGCGCCGTCGAATCAAGAATGCGTGGCAATATCTGCTTCTCGCACTGTTGGCGCTGCAGGCCGTTGGACCGTTTCTGTGGCTTCTCTCTACCGCGCTCAAAGGCCCCGGCGAGAACATTTTCGCCTACCCGCCCCAGTTTATCCCCGCGCACCCCACCCTGGAAAACTTTGTCAGCGTGTGGCACAAGGTGCCCATGCCCTGGTTCTTCATCAACAGTATTGTAGTGACCTTGCTGACCATTTTTTTCAATATCACCCTGAGCGTGCTGGCCGCCTACCCCTTGGCCCGCATGCGCTTCAAGGGGCAGAACACCATTTTCTTCAGCATTCTGGCCACCATGATGATCCCCTTTCAGGTGCTCATGATTCCACTGTATCTCATCTGCCTGAAGCTGAATTTGACCGACGGCGGCGGGCTAATCAACGGCTGGATGGGGCTGGTGCTGCCTTTTGCTGTCAGCGGCTTTGGCATCTTTTTTGTGCGACAGGCCTTGGTCACGCTCCCGCGCGAGCTGGAAGAATCCGCCGTGCTGGATGGCTGCAACAGTTGGCAGATCTTATGGCATATTTTACTGCCCCTCATTCGCCCCACCTTGGCCACGCTGGCCGTGTTTGCCTTTATGGCCACCTGGGGAGAATTTCTCTGGCCCAGTATTATTCTGTCCGATCCCCATCACTTCACCCTGCCCGTGGGGCTGGTGCAACTGCAAAGCGCCTTCAGCGCGGATTGGAAGCTGATCGCTGCGGGAACTTTGCTCTCGATGGTTCCCATGCTGGTGTTTTTCTTCGCGCTACAACGCTATTTTGTATCGGGGGCGACGGCGGGGGCGGTAAAGGGGTAAAGCCTTTCAGGGGATTCGTTTCTAGCTGAATAATGTATGCCTTTCTTGCTGATTGGTCTTGAGGGAGGCTAGCCTCCCTCAAACGCCCTCCATTGGGGGGCAGTGGCGCCCCCCAAACCCTGCCAAGTGTTGTTTTCTTTCGCGTGGTTGTGGTACCTTTTTTGGCTTAGGAAACGAGCCTTTGGCTCCTTTTGGAATGCGGGCATGCTTTTTTTTGTAAGGTGAGATTTGAGGGAAAGTGGAGAGGAAGATGAAAATTTTTTATTGCTCTGACATGAGAGGACGTATTGAGGACAGTTGAAATTCACTCAGAAAAGGCTGTAAATACTGCTATATCTGCTAAAAAATATTCTATTCTATTTAACCGAATCCTACCCAATTACAACCAACTCGCCCTACAAAAAAGAAAACTTGCCCATCCTCCAAAAAGGGGCAAAGCCCCTTTTTATTCACCAGAAAAGCAAGCCCGCCACGCAAAAGCAACGCACACTTGGAGGGGTTTGGGGAAAACATTTTCCCCAATGGAGGGAGTTTGAGGGAGGCGAGCCTCCCTCAAGACCAATCAGCAAGAAAGGCCTACAGTATTCGGTAAAAAAACAGAAACACGCAGTTTTAAAACGACTCAATCAATACCATACTCACATCATCTTCCAGGGGATGTCCCTGGGTATAATCGGACAAGCGGGCGACAATCTCGGGTAGGATGGGAGTGTTATCCTGCCGGTTTTTTCGCACCAGCTCCAGAAACATTTCGGCCAGCTCATCATCGCCGAATAAATCACCGTGGGTGTTGCGCATTTCGGTAATGCCATCGGTGAACAAAAAGACTTTATCGCCGGGGGCCAGTGATACCTGACCCAACGGGTACTCCATCCCTTTAACCCAGACCAGGGGCGTGCCGTTCTCTTGCAAGGCCACCATTTCATCCTTGGCGGCGCAGTAATAAAACGGATACGGATGCCCGGCCCCGGAGTACTCCAGCAGATGGTGGCCGGGCTGATTGGCCTGGTCATTTTCCCGGGCGTGGATCTGACAGTACACAGCGGTCACATATTCGCCGGTCTTCACCATGTCCGCCAGTTCGTTGTTCAGCTGATGGAGAATATCGTTGGGGGCACTGAAATTGTGCGTAGTTCGGTACAGCGAGGACTTGAAAATGGCCGTGATAAAGCCCGCCGGCACCCCATGCCCGGAGACATCTGCAATGGCCACGCCCACGGTGCCATTGGGAAATTTAATCACGTCGTAAATATCCCCACCCAGCGAATCGCAAGGCAAATACACACCGGAGATTTTCAGGTGGTCATCTTTGTAATGGCACTTGGCCAGACTGTTGAGTCCGCCTGCGTCTTCCGGCGGCTGCTCCTCCTTCAGAAAGGGCGGCAACAAACTCTGCTGCAGTTGTCGGGTGACATACAACTCTTTTTCCACCTGAATGTTGCGCTCGTACAACTCGGTGTTCATCTTGTTGAGCTCTGAAGCCAGCGTGGTGGCCTGACAAGCGATCTGTTTGTTGCGAATGGCTGCTTGCACGCGGGCCAGCACTTCAGTAGACTCTGTCGCCACGGAGATGAAATCGGTAGCCCCGCTTTCAAAGCTCTGAATCAGGCTCCCATTTCGGGCCGGCTGGGTATTCATGAAGATGACCGGGATGTTCTCGGTTTCCGGGTCGTTCTTCAAACGCTCACACCACTTGTAGCCACTCTGATCGGGCAAGCTGGGGTCCAGCAGCACGAGATCCGGCTGGCTGGTCTTGATCTCCTCAAACACTTCCTGTCCGGCATGGTGGCTGATCCACTCATAGCCTAGCCCGGTCAGGCTAGATTTCAACGCTGACAGGCAAGGGTGCTGATTTTCCTGGAAATCTGCTGAAAAGACTTTAATCATGGCCGCGCTTCACTTCGTCCTTAATACGGGTGTCTAATCCTCAATCTGAGAATCCAATGACTTTGATGTCTTACTGTGCTCCCGCTAATGACTCAATTGCATTGAATCCATTGCTATCCCCTGTATCGGCAGCTCCATCAAAAACATTAAAAAATATTTTTATTTCTTTACAATTCAGACAAGGCAGCCTCCCTAGGCAGGCATAGCCCCATTGCTCAAGTTCCTATGGATAGAGGACGCAATAGGCCTTGCAAAATCGTAAACTGAATCTATCAATCGCGTGGTGGCGCAGGACATTTTTCTCCTCTTTGTTGGTTCAAGAGGATTGAGTGAAGAGCAACTGGATAACTTCTAAAGGATACCGAGGAGACAGTAGACCATGGTAACGGCAACGCAAGCGGCCTTTTGGGCGCAACCATTGGACGAGGAAGTATCGGCATCAATTACGCAAACCTGGACCGATCAGGCCATCAAGTGCTATGTCACCGCTGCGGATTGCGCCAACTGCTCCATTCCCCGCGGAGGCTACTCCTTCGTCTGTCAGATGAACAAGGTCGTGCCCGTCCTCCTGAAAACCCTGGGTGCTCCGGAGCCCAAGCGCGTCAACAAGCTTTTACCCTACCTAAGTCAATACTAACTTCAATCATTCAACATTCAATTAAAAAACCCCCTATGAAGCTGATTCAATAGCTAGAGCGGAGCTCTGGCTATTTTTTTTGCTGCGCATGAGTTTTTTTGCAAGCGGGTTTTGCTGGTTGGTCTTGAGGAAGGCTAGCCTCCCTCAAACTCCCTCCATTGGGGTGCACTGGCGGCCCCAAAACCCCGCCAGAGATCGTTTTTCTGGTGGGTGGTTGTGGCGCCTTTTGGCTTAGGAAAACAGCCTTTGGCTCTTTTTGGAAAGAGGGCGTGTTTTCTTTTTGAAAGGAGGGACTGGTTATTCCTAACGTTTAATACATCCTGATTTGTTCTATGAATGAGAGGATTGAAGTTTTTAGCATTTACCGGACCTGATGTGCTTGACCGTTTTGCTTTTTGATAAAGATCTGAGCTAAAAAATGAAAAGTCCCCAAAAAGTAAAACCGGACTTACAAGAAGTCCGGCCAATCGAAGGGGTATACATTTACAAAAACAATTATATGACAGTTTTTGTTTTTAAAACCATGTGATTCTTAATTTGTTTAAAGAAACTTTTCGCTGCACTTGAAGAAATACCTTAAAAGTCTTGATATGACTGGCTTTACAGTTATTAAACTCTTTGGCTCAACGGGCCATGCCTGGGCATCTTGGGTCTTAAAGTGGATGAACGGCAGGGTTCATTGTCGACAAGTGTTTCAAATATGAACAAAGTGCAGGAGGCGCTGATGGTTCGGAAAAGTTTTAGCCTGTAGACCGGGCGGTTAATGGGTTCGCCTGCTCTCGCACAAACCGGCGTGCCCAGTCATCCAGCGCATGAATGTCGCTCAGGCTGGGAGCGCTGGGGGTGCTTTCCTGGCGGTGGGCGTTCAATGCCGCCTCTAGCAGTTTGGGGATGGCGCAGTAGTCGATCTGCTCCTCCAAAAATAGCTGGACTGCCATTTCATCGGCTCCGTTCAGCACCGCGGTTGCGCCGCTGCCCAGTCGCCCGGCTTCATAGGCCAGCCTGATGCATGGAAAACGTTCCAGATCCGGCGGCTCCAGATTGAGGCGGGACAGGCTCAGGAAGTCCAGATGGACCTTGGGTTCCGGATTAGGGAGGCGTTCGGGGTAAGTCATGGCGTACTGAATGGGGCCCCGCATATCCGGCGCGCCCATTTGCAGCAGGATGGATCCATCCACGAATTCCACCCCGCTGTGGATCATGCTCTCGGGGTGCACCACCACCTGAATCTGATCGTATGAAACCCCAAACAGCCAATGGGCTTCAATCACTTCCAGCCCCTTGTTCATCATGGTGGCGCTGTCAATGGTAATTTTATGGCCCATCACCCAGTTGGGATGTTTCAACGCCTGACTGAGCGTGACTTTCTGCATGTCTGCTGCACTGAACGTGCGAAACGGCCCCCCGGATGCAGTCAGCAGAATGTGCTTGACCGCTTTGACCGGCTCATTTTTGAGACACTGATGAATGGCCGCATGCTCGCTATCAATGGGAATGACCCGATCCAGATACGGTTGCACCAGATGTCCACCGGTAACAAAGGTTTCCTTGTTGGCGGTGAGCACTCTTTTTCCGGCATACAGAGCCTTCAGGGTGGGTTCCAGTCCGGCCAGCCCCACCAGGCCCACAATGACCAACGCGCTCACCGAGGACTCAGCGATCGCGTTAAGCCCTGCCTTCCCCACCAGAATCTCTCCCGAAAATGCAGGGGCATGGACGTTGAGCAATTCACGCAGTGCAGGCAAATCGCTCTCTTGTTGAATAGCGATGCACCGTGGGTGAAATTCTCCGGTTTGTTGCGCCAGCCGTTCCAGATTTTTACCAGCCCCCAGAGCGGCAATTGTAAAGCGCCCCGGCCAATGGCGAACCACGTCCAGCACTTGTGTCCCAATGGATCCCGTCGATCCGAGCAGAGCGATGTGTTGACTCATATTGCGCTTATTGTAAAAAACAATTCGTATTCCTTGGGGTATATCGAGTAACAGGGTATCATAGACAGTAACAACCTTCGATCATCGAATTGCCGGGTTGCCGATTTGGAAAAATGCCCCTGGGGTAGTTGGTACAAAACGGGGGGCAGGGAGAAGAGGTTCATATGTTTAAATGTAAGGAGTGCGGGTCCACTGAATTCAACCTGGTCGTTCAACCGGGCTTTAAAGGCACGGTGGATGTCAGTCATAACGAGCACAACGAAGTGGTGGTCACTGCCAATCAACAGGAATTTATTGCCGATCTGATGTTCATGAACCAGTTTGCGGTGTGCCGCCAGTGCGAAAGCATCAAACGCTGGGAATATTTTTTCCGTAACCCGGTGGTTGGCGTGTAACACGTATCAAATAAGGCAGTCGGATTTGACCGGGCCAGAGGAGCAAGTGGGCTCTCCAGGTTTGGTGTAACATCATCGCAGTTTGGGTTTCTATCAGCGCTGTTTGACGATTTCAGCGCAGTCGTTAGGGGTTTCATTTAAAACAATCATTTAGGGTGACAGGATTTCAACCCTCACTTTGGCATCTTTGGTTTACAATAAATTCAGGGATGTAAACGTAGAAATCTGAAGAATCACCATTTTGGAATTAGGATCCGTAAAGTAAGTGCCGTCGGGCTTTAGGGCCTGTATTGAACTGGCGATAGTGTGTTGTGTAGGGCTGGCTATATGGCCATCTTGACGTTAGGATGTGTGACATGTTTTATCCATTGTCTGCTGTGAAAACTCACCCGAAAACTAAAATTATGGCCATTCTCAATGTGACCCCCGACTCCTTTTCGGACGGTGGGCGTCTGGAGAGCGTGGCGGATGCCCTGCGCGCTGCCGAGCATGCGCTTGCAGTGGGAGCCGAGATTCTGGACATTGGCGGGGAATCGACCCGACCGGGGGCAGAAACCGTGGATATTGATGCCGAAATTGAACGGGTGGTGCCGGTCATTGAGGCAATTCATCGTCGTTTTCCGCAGGCTCTCCTGAGCATTGATACCCGCAAGTCTGAGGTGGCCAAAGCCGCTTTAGAGGCTGGGGCCCACTGGATCAACGATGTCTCCGGTTTACAGTACGACCCTCAGATGGCCGATGTGGTGGCCCAGCAAGGGGCTACCCTGGTGCTCATGCACAGTCAGGGCACCCCGCAAACCATGCAACAAAACCCGGAGTACCCGCTCGGAGTCGTTCGTTCCGTGTTTGAATTTTTTGAACACCAGATTAACTCAGCCTTACAGGCTGGCATCGCCCGAGAAAATCTCATTCTGGATCCCGGTTTTGGCTTTGGTAAAACCGTGGCCCATAACATGGAATTGATGCGCCAGCTGTCCACCTTCCATGCGCTGGATTTGCCCTTGCTGGTGGGGACCTCGCGCAAATCCTTTTTAACCCTGGGTCATCGGGATATTGGTGTGGATGAACGAGAAGCCCTCACTGCGGTGAGTGTGGCCTGGGCGGTTCAACAAGGGGCCGCCTATGTGCGGGTCCACGATGTGGAAACCCACGCCCCCGTGATTCGGCTGGCGGAATCGCTGTTGGCCAAGGAAATTGCCACACCAGAGCTATCCCCGGCGCTGTCACTGGCTGGCGCATAAGAACGCTCGGCTTCCGCATTCCAGCGGGTTGGTCTGCAATGCCCGAATAATTACTGCTGCAAGACATGCCAAACATGTTGGCCTAACCAAACCAGGCCAATGCTTGCAGTGCTGATCAGGGTAATGCCCAGCCATCGTGCCGTTGTCTCCATAAGCAACATCTCCGCTTGCCTGTTGATGTTGAAAATCCCCAATTTTAATTTTATCGACTTTAAACAAGGGCTACCATTGCCCGTACTGCCTATTGACCGCCAAACAAGATCATCCGCTTGGCTCCAAAAACACCACAGCCTTTTCTGAAGGCGAAAGAAGACACGGCTTCAAAATACTCAACCGGGTAATTTCTTTCCAACGCAGGTTCACTACAATGGACAGCATCATCACCCGAAACCTCTTCGGGATTTTGCCAGAATAACATCTGATACAGGGGGCATAGCGTAACCCAACGTCGGCGAACGGGAGTTGACGCCAAGGGACAGACTGGGCCTGTATTTCTCCTGCGCTGATGCTCAGCGGTTGAGGGGGTGTTGATGCCAGAGTGCGAGCGCATTGAAGAAAAAGCCGATTCGGGACACAGACAGAAAGGATGGAGCCATGTCAAAAACCGATATTTTAACCCTCCTCACGCACGACCACCGTGCAGTGGAAGCCGGACTCAAGACGCTCATCGCCCAGTCCGAACAAACGACACGCGTGGATAGGGCCAAGGTGACTCAATTGATTCACGCGCTGGATTTACACACCAGGATTGAAGAAACCTGCCTCTATCCGAAAGCTGAAAAAGAACGAGAAGCCAGCAATCTGGTGCAGGATTTTTACAGCGAACATCGGGAGGTTCGGGGACTCCTGACCAAACTGGAGCACTGTCAGGACAATACGACCCTGGCACGCCTCAGTCAGGAGATTTTAACGCACCTGCAATTCCATATCCGGGACGAGGAGAGTCAACTCTTTCCCTTGCTGCGTCGGGAATGGGAAGAACAGGTGCTGATCAGCCTGGGAGAACAAATGCAGGAGCTAAAAGAACGGGAGTTATCAGGCCATTAGGTTTATGGGGCACCCATTGGTTTGCCCGGATCACCCGGCGTGACCCGACGCTGGCGCTGCTCCGGTTCAAGGCAGCGCGGCAACTCAGCAGAGCCTCTATGGTATACTGATCAACAACATAAAACTGGTGTTCACGTGATCCAAACTCCCAACCCCGCCGGGTGGCAAACCGGTGCCCGCATCAATGGCCGAAGAGGCCTAAGACTTCTGGGCAAGTTCACACAGGTCCTGTTGATCGGTGTTCTCATGAGTGCGCCCGTTGTCTGGGCCGACTGCCAGACAACCTACAATCAGGCTATGACCCTGCTGGATACCACCACCACCAAGGCGGTGCAAAATGGTCACCCCAACCCGGACGCTTTTTCCAGCGAATTTCAGTCACTGGTGGGCAGCTTGCAAGCTCAAAAATGTCTGCCCGAATTGATGACCCTGATCCAGCACATTCAATCCGAACAGCAAAAAATCCCCAACCCGACTGATGCCGCATCTAAAGGCCTGCCCATCACAAACTGAGACTCGCCAGCAGAAATATTGACCCGTTTAAGGCCGACTGTGCAAACGACGGGTATTTTGAATGGCTATTTTTTCCTCCAGCGCGGCGTTCGTCTCTTCCCGAGACCCATAGTGATCGGCACTGGCGTTGTCGGGGATCATTTGGCCAGCGGCAAGCGATTCTGGATCAGGCCGACTTTTAGACCGGGATTTTCGCCCATGACTCTGCGTTGAACCTGATTCCTGTTGTCCACTCTGATCCTTGTGGAACACCATCATGTACCCCCTTATCGCTGGCTCTAAATACTGGATCCATTCAGGAAGCCACAAGGTATCCCCCACACACAAGGCAGCCCCAAGATACTCAGGGGACCCACTGAATGATAACCATCGTGACAACGCCATTGTGTGTCAGCGGGTGGGGCAAATCCATTCCCGAAATGGCTAGGGCCAAACCCCAGATGGGGAAGGTCGGCCGCTGGATCAGCCGGGTTTGACCGTATCAAAGACCCTCCGAGCCCACTGGGTCTCGAAGGGTCTTTGATCAAGATTGCATTCAACCGCTAGTGGGGGCCATATTCCGGACGATAGCCGCCACCACCGCCGCCCTCTGGGCCGCCTGGGCGATAACCTCCGCCGCCGCCACCCTCTGGGCCGCCCTGGCGATAACCTCCGCCGCCGCCACCTTCTGGGCCACCTTGGCGATTACCTCCGCCGCCGCCACCTTCTGGGCCGCCCTGGCGATTACCACCACCACCGCCACCTTCTGGGCCGCCCTGGCGATTACCACCACCACCGCCGCCCTCTGGGCCGCCTTGGCGATAACCACCACCGCCGCCGCCTTCTGGGCCGCCCTGGCGATAACCACCACCGCCGCCACCTTCTGGGCCGCCTTGGCGATAACCACCACCACCGCCGCCCTCTGGGCCGCCCTGGCGATAACCACCACCACCGCCGCCCTCTGGGCCGCCCTGGCGATTACCACCGCCGCCGCCACCTTCTGGGCCGCCCTGGCGATTACCATTGGCCCAACCGGCATCCGCCAAAGTGAGCAGTAAACTAAACGCGATCACTCCTACCGCAATACGCTTACGCATATTCAAAACCCTCATTCTCAAATAGTGCCGGGATAGCATCGGAATCTCTCAGGAACAGCATGGATTCCGAGCATTGGATATAAGAAATATAACACTTATCCCAAAAATAGGATGAGACTTCAAAGAAATGTAAATCCCCTGAACGCACCCCAAACACGGGTTACGACTGGGACAGCAGGAGGAGCTGGATCTTATTCTGCCAAGCGTTCCGGAACACAGGACGGTTTACAGACCAAGGCAGCCCCAAACGCATCCCGGCCAATCCGCCAATACCAACGACGTCCTGAAGCCCTGAAAGGAGACACCAGCGCGCCACTCACCATAAAGCATCGTATCCGGTATCCACTTTTCCGGTTGATACGCTTCTACTAATCCTCAATCGATGGCGTTGAACGGGTAAATGTGTCCTGATCCAACAAATTTTCAGGCGGGGATGAAAACGTCTGAAACGTCGAACGGATATTTTGCTGAATCAGCTTTTGAAGCCCACCCAAAGCACCCGACACCGCTAAATTCGCATTCAACATGAAATCCCCTGCTTTCTATTATGGTACAAGCAACGTCCGGCCAGTATCTATCTGCCACTCAGGCCACAGACTCCAGCCCTGAGCATGCTTGAGGTGATTATTATACCCCGATTCACTGGTTTAAATCATGGTGTTCCATTGACTTCCTGATTAAAGGGCGTTCTGAACCCGAAACACCTCAGCCCATGAGTATAATGCCAGCCCTCCCTGAGCATTTCAGCAAGCCAGGGGCTCAGCCACAGTAATCAGCGCGAGTCGCACGTCTTGTGTACCCTGAGGTAAGATACGCACCGTGAATTGATAACCCAGAATGCAGGCTGGGACCATACTTTCGAGAAATTGCATGTGCTTGCCATTCTGATCCACCAGCATCTGATTTGCCGATTCGGCATCAATGGGGGTCAGATCGACTTCCACCACACTATTTCCATCGCTATCGGCAATTGGTCGCACCCCAAAGGCCATTCGTACCGTGCCGGTCAAACGAAACGTCTGGTAAAAACTGCGTGCAATTTGATGCAACGGGTGATAGTGCTTGATAAAAAAGTCATCGTGAATCATCAAAACTCCAATTCTACCAGCGGGTGGGCATTTTCAACACGGACTCACAAACGTTACTGGGGCATCATGTAGGTATGGCAGATCATCAGGCCCGTGACGCCAATCAAAATGGTGAAATAGATTCGCAAGGCCTCCAGGGGGGAAAGCACCTCTGTTCGTGAGGTGCGCGTCAGGGGTTGCACCAGCAAGAGGGGCAGGCAGAAAGTCGTCCGTTGATGTATGGTCATGACTGCTCCTTTCAGTTGAGATCCAATGGGCATAAATTTGAAATTTCAGGTCATCAGGCACACCAGGCGTGGTTAGCCAGACGGAGATAGAGAGGGGCTCGCCAATAGCTAATAGACAAAGCCGTTCTGCTTACCATTTTCTTTCAACGGTCAGACCCCCTCGGTCTAACCATTCCTCATCCGCTAACAGTCGGTTTTAAGTCGGTCTCCTTGCCCGCTCGACAGTCTTCACACAAAACTGGCCGTTTGACTCGCACAGCGTGTTGCTGCAACAAATCGCTGAGTGCTGATCGCGTCTCGGATGCGTGACTGAAACAGTAGACTCTGATTATTTCAGATTTAAAACCAAATCGGAATTCGCTGATTGGGGAATTATCGACTCAACGATCGGATACCGTGCAGCACGAGCCAAAGCATTTGGAAAAACACATTCCTTCAGCCCCCTGTGGGACTCAGGCCCCAACACTGATCGACAACCACTTTGATGGGCTTTCAACTATATGGCCAGCAACATTTTCAGGCCAATCAGAAGCAGGGTGCCGCCAAAAATCCGTTTTAGCAGCAACGTAGGAGGCACGACCGCCAGCTTGGCGCCAAACAGGCTCCCCAAAATAAACCCCAAACCAATCAGGGCCGCCACTTTGAGATCCACATAGCCATGCCGAGAGTATTCCAGTGCCCCGAGAATCCCAATGGGCAACACCATCAAGGCCAGCGTGGTCCCCTGGGCCATCTGTTGCGAGAACCCAAATCCCAACACCAGAGCAGGCACAATAATCACGCCACCCCCAATACCCACCAGCCCGCTGCAAGCCCCCGCCGCCAAGCCGAGTAACAGTAGGGTCATATAAAACAGCATCACTTCTAAAATCCTTCCTGTCAGGGCTGACAGGCAAGCGCATAACAATCCAGAGGCTCGCCCCGGCTTCATTCTACCTGAAAGGCAAAGCGCGAAAAAAACAGCACGCACCAGAATACGCCAGCATTGATGGCCTCAAAGTACTCGGCACAGTCACTGCAAAAAATTCTATTGAAAGGCCACCTGCCTATATAGAAATCAGAGCATGCTCTATAGGACTCACACGATATTGCACCCGATGATATTTACAATTTGATTCAATATGTTTGAAAGAGTATGTATAATGCACATGACATTTACAGAAGTGGTTTCGGTAATAGTTACCGGCGTGAGTTGTTCGTTGAGTGAACCGTCCGATCTCCGTTTTTGCTATGAACGGCGTTTGGGCTAGAAGTGAGGAGTGTTATGTCTGTGTTAACTCGTTTGCGCCAAATGGCTCTCTCGTTGCTGATCGGGGCATTGAGCTTTAATCTGCTGGGGGCGCCTGCGCTGGCGATTACCCCGGTCGCCCATGCAACCGTGGATTTCTCCATCAGCACCCCCAAGAAAAACCTGAGTGGCTTTTTACACGGCTTAAGCAGCGATAATCCACTCAATTCCCTACTCACCCCGCTAAAGCCCGCCTGGTGGCGCGTGGCCCCGGATGATCCCATGATGTACTCCAGAGCGGCCAGCACAGGCGCCCACATGATCGTGGTGGTCAGTGATGCTTATGGCTACCCGATGGACAACTGGCAAGGCCGTGGCGCACCTTGGGAAAACAACTGGGCCAACTGGGAAGCCCGAGTGCGTGAATTGGCCCAACAGTATCGCAACGTGCCCGTTTACTGGGACATCTGGAATGAGCCAGACTCCCGAGACTGGAACGCTGCTCAATTCTGGAATGGCACCCCCCAGCAGTTCCTCGAAGCCTACAAGCGCGCCTACACCATCCTGCGGCAGGAATTGGGACCCAACGCCATTATCGGTGGACCCAGCTATGCCAACTACGAGCAGGCTGATCTGACCGCCTTCCTGAACTACTGCAACCAGAATAATCTGCAGGTGAACTTTTTAAGCTGGCACGAACTCTCGGATGTAGACTATTCCCTGCCTGACATTGCCCGGCACATTGCCTACATGAGAAGTCTGGCCAGCACCTTCCCCAACCTGCGGATGCAGAAAATCCTGATCAACGAATCCGTCGGTCCACAAATCCATTATTACCCCGGTGATATTCTCGGAGCCTTATACTATATGGAACTGGGCGGGGCCGATGGGGCCAACAAAGCCTGCTGGAACGATTCGCAAGGAAATAACAACTGCTACAACAGCAGTCTGGATGGCATCATCAACCCCGATTACAATTCAGCCACACCCAACCCGACCCCTCGTGCTGGCTGGTGGGCCTATAAAACCTATGCCGATGGTATTGGCAGTCGGGTAAAAGCAGGTTCAGACAACCCCAATGTCGTCGTAATGGCCAGCAAAGCGCCAGCCCAGGTCCTGCTTGGTTATATTGGTGGCACCAAACCTCCCACCAACGTGACTCTGAATCTCAGAAATCTGGGCATTATCGGGCAAAAGGGCACGACGATTAAAATAAATGTTGCCAGAGTGCCCAATGGCCAGGAAGCCACTTTACTCAAGCCAGTGCCTGTCACTGTGACCTATCCCAGAGTCATCAATGGCTCAGCCACAGTCACACTGACCGGGATGAAAATTCACGAGGAATATGTCGTGACCTTCACCCCGTAGGCCCACCCTCCTCATCCAGCTGGGGCGATGTCCACTCACCCCAGCAAAAATCCCTATCGATATGCAGGCTTTTCCATGCGGGGAGCCTGCATATCGTTCAATAAATTGCTATAATCATGAAGGGACGAGAGGGAGCGTTGCAAGAACACCCCTGCGTCCTGATACGAATGTTGTTTGAGTTCGTTTTGTAAGAGATCAGATAGATTGTTAGTATATTTCGGGTCGAAAGACCCGAGGTGAGGAGTGCTATGAATTTTATGAATCGTTTTAAAAAAATGGGCTATGCAGCTTTCCTAACAATGCTGAGCTGCTGGAGTTTATCTTCATTTGCAGTCACAACACCTCAGGAAGTTATGGTCAATGTGGATTTTGCAGTAAGCACACCTCAAAAAAACATGAGCGGTTTTTTACACGCAGTTGGCAAAACCGATCCTCCTGATTCGTTGATTTTACCTTTAAAGCCCGCACTTTGGCGCATCAGAGCCGGAGACAACATTAATTATGCCAGAGCCGTTAATGCTGGTGCCCAAATTCAGGTGGTTCTCAGTGATGGTTACGGATACCCTAATAGCAACTGGAAAGGAAATGGTGCGCCATGGGAAAATAACTGGTCGAATTGGGAAAATTTTGTTCGACAAATGGCCCAAGTTTATCGAAACACTCCAGTTTATTGGGAAGTGTGGAACGAGCCAGATGTTAAGAAATGGAACACTTATCAATTTTGGAATGGCACTCAGGCTCAATTTTTTGAAACCTATAAACGAGCATATACCATTCTGCGTCAGGAACTAGGCCCCAATGTCATGATTGGTGGACCAGGTTATGCCAATTATGAACCAACCAATACCAAAGCTTTCCTGGATTATTGTCAACAAAATGGTTTGCAGGTAAACTTCTTGACCTGGCATGAACTCATGAAAGCAGAAAACAATATCTCGACGGTAGCCAGTAACATCTCAACAATGAGAACGGTAGCAACTTCTTATCCCGATTTAGCTATTCAGAAAATTTTCATTAATGAATCCGTGGGACCTCGTACACAATACTTTCCAGGCGATATTTTAGCATTTCTTTATTACATTGAGCTGGGTGGTGCCGATGCAGCAAATAAAGGATGCTGGCTTGACACTCAAGGCAAAAACAACTGTTCCAACAACAGTCTGGATGGCATTCTAAATCATGTCAGCAACGGCATTTCCTCTACAGCCAAACCTCGAGCTGCATGGTGGGCTTATAAAACCTATGCCGATGTGATAAATAATCGGGTTCAAACAACATCATCCAATCCAAATTTGGTTGCTCTGGCAAGTAAAACACCCTCCCAAGTTTTACTGGGCTATCACGGTCTAACAGCACCCGGACCAGCAAAAGTGACAGTAAGGTTCAAAAATTTACCACTTATTGGTCAAAAAGGTGGTTACGTTCAGGTTACTATTAGCAAAGTGCCCAATACTGGTGAGGCAACCCTAAATAATTTGGTACCTGTTGCCAGTCTTACAACTCCGGTAGTTTATGGCACAACCCGAGTGTTTGTACCCCTCATGAACCTGCATGAGGAGTACATTGTTACGGTATCTCCTGTACCCTAATGAATGATTGAAGTGCCAAAATTCTTCATTCATGCTCCGAAGATAAAAACGCACCCTGCCAGCCGGGGTGCGTTTTTCACTGGAACTGAAACGAGACTGGGGTATAATCATGCCACTATGATGTCGCTGCGATGCTCCCCACAATTTTTCTCTCGACAATGCTTCTCTCGCCTTCGCCCACTGGGGCTTTTAGGCCTGATACTGCTTTTGGGGCTGAGTGCCTTTACCGCGCAAGCGCTCACCAAGCCCACGGTTCCACCCACCACCCTATCGGTGGATTTTGCGGTGCCCGCCCCCCAGAAAAACATGAGCGGTTTTCTGAATGGCATTGGGCAAAACGCGCCTGCCGATGATCTGGTTCTACCGCTCAAACCGGCCTGGTGGCGATTATCGGCGAATGATCAAAAAGGCGTTCAACGGGCCCGGCAATGGGGCGCACAAATTCAGCTTTCTGTGAGCGATGCATACGGGTATCCACTGAATCACTGGCGGGGACACGGCGCACCGTGGGAAAACAACTGGAAGCGCTGGGAAGCGCATGTGCGCCAACTGGCCAACGAGTATCGTGGTCAGCCAGTCTATTGGGACATCTGGAATGAGCCGGATACCCAAAAATGGAATGAAACGACCTTCTGGAACGGAAGCCCGCAGCAGTTTTTTGAAACCTACAAACGCGCGTACACCATTTTGCGTGAAGAACTCGGACCGGACGCCATCATTGGGGGTCCCAGCTACGCCAACTACAATCAGGGCGATTTGGAAGCGTTTTTGAGCTACTGCCACGAAAATCAGTTGCAGGTGAACTTTTTAAGCTGGCATGAACTGATGCGCGTGGATTTTGCCGTACCGGACATTGCAGAGCATCTGGCTTACATCCGCAAGCTGGCCAGCACCTACCCGGATTTACGAATCCAGAAAATTATGATCAATGAAACCGTGGGCCCCAAAACCACCTACTTCCCCGGCGATGTGCTGGCGGTGCTGCACACGCTGGAGCGCGGCGGAGCCGATGGGGCCAACCGGGCCTGCTGGAACGACAGCAAGAAGCGCAATAATTGCTTCAACCAAAGCCTGGACGGCCTGATTGATCCGGAAACCCAACTGCCCCGCTCGGCCTGGTGGGCCTATAAAACGTATGCCGATAGCATGGCCAGCCGGGTGAAAGTCTCCAGCACGCACCCGAATGTGGTGGGCATGGCCAGCCAGCAGCCCGCGCAAATTTTAGTCGGCTACTTTGGCAAGGAGCCCGCCAGCTCGACGATGTTCACCGTTCGGCTGACCCATTTGTCCGCCATTGGGCAAACGGGCAAGCGCCTGAAGGTCGCCATCGCCAAAGCCCCCAACACTGGCGAAGCCCCCTTGAGTGCGCTCATCCCGGTTCGCACCGTGACGGTGCCCATCAACAAGGATGCCGCCACGGTGACGATCCCTGATTTGCAGTTGCACGAGGAAGCGGTGCTGACGGTGCTATCGCCGTGACGTGTGCTACTCTTTTCCGTGGATTTTACTTGTTTTTAAACGCCCCAGATGTGGTCGATTCTCAACACGATTGACCCTTACACCATGCATAGGCACAGGGACGTTTGGGCGCATGAATATCCCATCAGAACTTGCCGAATCTTACCCATGCCGTGGTCATTTTCATACTGAATTTTTACCCGGATAGGCTCATTGTCAGCCCATCTTAGCAGCGTGTGATGATCTGACTCCACAATGACATTACTCACAGCTAGCCTTGCCTCATGGTGCAACTATCTCACCAAAGCAGCCAGGAAGGATCATAAGAGGGGGTGGGATTATAGGTACCACATACATTAACCGTGTTGGCCTGGATATAACCATAGCTGGTTATTTGTCCAGATCGATAGAGAAAAATATAAACGGCATCATTTTTAC
>CAIPMU010000014.1 GCA_903866275.1 Vampirovibrio chlorellavorus
CAAGTGGAGCGCGGTTTCGCTTGGCTAGACGGCTTTCGCAGACTGGTGACCCGTTGGGAATATTACCCTGAAATCTACCATGCGTTCCTCTCTGTCGCCATTATTTGCATCCTACTGCGCTAGTTTTGCAAAGGGTTCTAGGGAAAATTCTTTCAAAGTTGGTCCACGTTATAGGATAGAAGATGCCGCTTGATAATCTGCGAAGGCTGTAATTCGAAATAGCAGATCTAAAAGTTCAGGCAAATGAGATGCTGAACTGGGGTGTGCTGGTCGGATTTTAATGTTTATAAAACTAAAAAGATAACTAAGCGCGTGGCAACACCTTCAGCCGGAACTGCTTCATTAGCCCTCTTTTAAAGCTTTTTGGGAACAATTTTCACAAGAGAGGGTATCTCATGGCAATAAACTATCTCATCAAAGGCACAGTAGCCAGCAAACTCGTCTTCTATTAGCAAGACACTGCCAACCCCAAGGACTTGTTGTTGATTGTTCTTACAAACTAATTGGATTTCTAAAGAGTCGGACAAGTTGCGAGAGGTAGAACTAAGAACCTCTCCCTTAATGGAGACTTCAAACTTTCCATCATACGGATCTGCTGAAGTATCTACTAGAATGCCACATATAGTGATGCCATATGCTTGCTCAATGTTCTGCATACGTTCGTACGGTATGACTTGTTGTTTCAACATATTGCTCCTAGCTGAAGTATTAATGGGAGGAATCGTAGCACAGCGGTAGCTGCTCAGCTAGGTGGAGTGAATCCTATTCCACTAAAGTGGCTATTTGCCATGGCAACTATGGGTAAAAGGGGTTAATGGTGCCTCTCCTCTCTCTTTGTCGTATTATGAGGAACCTTTAATGGTGATATCTATAGTCCCCAAAGCGTTTAACGTGGAGTCCTCATTATGGCTGGCGCCTCAAATCCTTCCAAGAACAAAACAGCCTCGTTAGGCTTTGAGCAGCAGCTTTGGCTGGCGGCGGATAAGATGCGCGGCCATATGGATCCTTCGGAATACAAGCATATTGCCTTAGGGCTGATATTCCTGAAGTATATTTCGGATGCCTTTGAGGAGCAGTACCAGAAGCTGAAAGCCCAAGAAGACGAGGGCGCAGATCCCGAGCATAAAGACGAATATCAAGCGGATAACGTGTTTTGGGTGCCGAAAGAGGCCCGGTGGCAGTTCATTCTGGATAAAGCCAAGACCCCTGAAGTAGGTAAACTTCTGGATGAGGCCATGCTGGCCATTGAGCGGGAAAACGTTTCTTTGAAAGGTATTTTACCGAGGGATTACAACCGGCCTACCTTGGATAAGCAACGCCTGGGCGAGTTAATCGATCTGATTGGCAATATGGGGCTGGGCGATTCTGTCAGCCGCCAAAAAGATTTGCTGGGCCGGGTTTATGAATACTTTCTTGGGCGCTTTGCGAGTGCCGAAGGTAAGGGCGGCGGAGAGTTCTATACCCCGCCTTCCGTGGTTCAGGTTTTGGTGGAAATGCTGGAGCCTTACAAAGGCCGCATCTATGACCCCTGTTGTGGTTCGGGTGGTATGTTCGTACAGTCTGAGAAGTTTATTTCGGCGCATGGTGGCGGCCTTGGAGATATTTCTATCTACGGACAGGAGAGCAACCCGACCACTTGGCGCTTGTGCAAGATGAACCTTGCCATTCGCGGCATTGATGGGGATATTGGCAAGCAAAACGCCGATAGCTTCCACAATAACTTGCATAAAGACTTGGTGGCTGATTTCATTCTGGCCAACCCGCCCTTCAATATTAGCGATTGGGGCGGTCAACACTTGCGGGATGATATCCGCTGGCAACATGGTACCCCGCCGGTGGGTAATGCCAACATGGCTTGGGTGCAACACATGGTACACCATCTTTCCCCCCGAGGGTTTGCCGGATTTGTTCTGGCCAATGGTTCTATGAGTTCCAATACCGGTGGAGAAGGTGAGATTCGCAAAAACCTGATTGAATCCAATCTGGTGGATTGCATGGTGGCTTTGCCTGGACAGTTGTTCTATACCACACAAATCCCGGTTTGCCTTTGGTTTTTGGCAAAAGACCGCAGTAATGGGCTCATCAAGTACCCCTACAATGGCGATGCCAAGCTGAGGGATCGCCGGGGAGAAATCCTCTTCATTGATGCCCGCAAGCTGGGCTATCTGGAAGACCGAGTACACCGCAACCTGAGCAAGGAAGACATTTATAAAATTGCTGATGCTTACCACGCTTGGCGAGGCGAGCCACTCAAAGATCCCTACAGACTGGATGAGCAAGGCAATCCTTTTCAAACGGAGTTCCCGGAAGGCTATCGGGACATTCCCGGCTTTTGCAAAAGTGCTACGTTGGAAGAAGTGCGCCAGCATGGCCATGTACTTACACCCGGCCGCTATGTGGGAGCAGCAGAGGAAGAAGAGGACAGTGAACCCTTTGCAGAAAAGATGACTCATCTAACGCAAACTTTGAAAGAGCAAATGGCCGAAGGTGCTAAACTAGACTTTGAAATTAAAAAACAATTAGCTAAAATAGGGTTTAGCCTGGGCGGGAATCAGACATGATTGATATTTCATCTTTAGAAAATGCCATTAAACAATTAGAAATCAGCCTTTCCTATACTGAATCTGATCTAGCGGAAAAAGATGGAGGCATTGCTTTACAGTTTCGAGCGGCCTCAATTCAAGCTTTTGAATATACTTATGAGCTTGCACATAAGATGTTAAAACGCTATTTGGAAGATACAGAGCCTAGCCCGGACTTGATTGAGTCAATGACATTCCAAGAATTGATCCGTACCGGGGCTGAGCGTGGGCTCTTACTGAACTCTTGGGATATTTGGAAAGCTTATAGAAAAGCAAGAGGGTCGACTAGCCATACCTATAATGAAGATTCAGCAGTCAGCGTTTTCTCTAACATTCCACAATTCCTTGAGGAAGTTCGTTTTCTTCGTGATCAAATCAATACAAGACAACAAGCCAAATGATCGACTTAAAACCTAAAGATTTTGAAATCATTGCAGATATTATTAAACGTTATGTGCCGGATAGAAGGGTTGTAGCGTTTGGCTCACGGGTAAAGTGGACAGCGAAAACAGGATCGGATTTGGATCTTTGCGTAATTGGCAAACATCCATTATCTTTGCAGGAAATAGCGAGCCTTGAAGAAGCCTTTTCAGAATCTGATTTGCCCATGAAAATAGATGTAGTGGATTGGGCAACCATTAGTGAAGAATTTCGGAAAATCATTGAAAAAGATGCCGTTGAAATCCAAAAGCCTGTTGAAAAGTGGCATTCCATCAAGCTTTCTGATGCTTGCGTGAAAAATGGTGGTATTCAAACCGGCCCATTTGGAAGCCAATTACATCAAAGCGATTATGTGGAAACAGGCACTCCAATTATTACGGTTGAGCATTTAGGGGATAATCGAATCACTCGTCAAAATCTCCCTCTTATTACCGATGCTGACCGGGATAGGCTCAAAAAATACTCGTTAAAAGCAGGTGATATTGTTTTTAGTCGAGTTGGTTCTGTCGATAGAAGGGCCTTAGTAAGAAAAGAAGAAGATGGTTGGCTGTTTTCTGGACGCTGCTTGAGAGTAAGACTAGATGAAACTAAAGCTAATCCTGCATTTGTTTCTTTTCAGTTTGGTCTTGAGTCATTTAAAGAGTATATTCGCTCAATCGCAGTTGGGGCAACTATGCCCAGCTTAAACACCCAAATATTGAGTGACGTGCAAATCATTCTGCCATCTCTTGCTGAACAAAAATCAATAGCCAATATCCTTTCTGCCGTAGACGACAAAATTGAACTCAACCGGCGGATGAACGAAACGCTGGAAGCCATGGCCAAGGCGCTGTTTAAAAGCTGGTTTGTGGATTTTGACCCCGTTCGTGCCAAAACCGAAGGCCGCCAGCCGGAAGGTTTGGCTCCTGAAATTGCCGCACTCTTCCCTGATGGGTTTGTAGAGAGCAAGATAGGTCAAATCCCTATAGGTTGGTCAATTGCAAAACTCGGCGAAGAATTTAATTTGACCATGGGACAATCACCGCCGGGTGAAACCTATAATGAACTTCAAATTGGCTTACCTTTCTATCAAGGCCGTACAGATTTTGGATTTCGTTATCCTTCTCCAAGGATATATTGTTCAGCTCCTACCCGCATTGCCGAAACAGGAGATACGTTAATAAGTGTACGCGCCCCCGTTGGTGATATTAATATGGCTTTTGAAAAGTGTTGCTTAGGACGTGGCGTAGCAAGTGTTAGGCATAAAACAGGTGCAATATCATACACTTACTATTCGCTTATAAATATTCAATCTTCTTTTAACTCATTTGAAGCTGAGGGAACTGTTTTTGGCTCTATTAACAAGAAAGACTTTGAATGCCTATCATTAATTACGCCTACAAAATCTTTAATTGATGAGTTTGAAAATATTATCATGCCGATTGATCTCAAAATACGGCTTGCCTCTGAACAAATAACATCACTTATTCAAATCCGGGACACTCTCCTTCCCAAGCTGATGAGCGGTGAGATTCGCGTTCAGGAGGCAGAGGCCTTGGTGGAGGCTATTGCATGAGCGTAACAACCCCGCTTTTAATTGTGATTGGTGGCCCCAATGGAGCAGGCAAAACCACGGCGGCCATGGCCGTATTGCCTGAAGCGCTTTCCTTGGTTGAGTTTCTGAATGCGGATGAGATTGCCAAGGGGCTTTCCCCGCTCAATCCCGGTTCGGTTGATATCCAAGCTGGCCGTCTTCTGCTAGAACGAGCGAACCACTTCCTTCAAAAGGGCACGCCCTTCGGCTTTGAAAGCACCTTGGCGGCATCCACCCCCATTAAGCTAATGAAAGCGGCCAAAGTAAAGGGCTATCAGGTGGTATTACTCTATTTTTGGCTATCCTCTCCCCAATTGGCCATGGAGCGAGTTCGGGAGAGAGTGAATAAGGGCGGGCATAACATCCCGGAAGCGGTCATTATGCGCCGCTATAACAGGAGTATCCAGAATTTAACCGCTAACTATATCCCTCTGGCCGATGTTTGGATGGTTTTTGATAACTCGAACGATAATCCTGCCCTGATTGCCGAGGGTGAGCAAGAATCGGCAATGATTCACGTTTATAATGATAGTATCTGGCAGCAATTGATGAAAGGAGCCGAAACATGAGTCAATCCTCTGGGAACGCTTCTGGAAACGGGCAATTCGGTGACATGCGGAAGAAAATCACGCAGGTCGCCACTAAAGCGCTCCGTGATGCTGCTAAATCATCTAAAGCTATCGCTGGTAGCAGTCTTAAGTCTTCAAAATCCGTTACAAGCAAACGTTCTGGCAAATAAAACGCTCTTGAACCCCAATTGAAAGAAGTCGGATGTCATTTACTGAAAGCGTGGTGGAGGATGCCAACCTAGCATGGTTGGAAGAGCTTGGCTATGAAGTGGTTTTTGGCCCTTCCATAGCGCCTGAGGAAATGTGGGCCGAGCGGGACAAGTATGAGCAGACCATTCTGGTCAATCGGCTGAAACGGGCTTTGGAAACCATTAATCCGGGCATCTCACCGGAGCTGATTGAGGAATGTATTCGCCAACTCAACCGGCTGGAGCTTCCGAGCCTGATTGAAACTAATCGGGCCTTCTATGACCTGCTGATTAATGGCGTTTCCCTGGAAACCCGGCGGGAAGATGGCACGTTGGGCTTTGTGCCGGTGCATCTGGTCGACTTTGAAAACCCGGAGAATAACAACTGGCTGGCTGTAAATCAGTTTACAGTAATCCAAGGCCCTAAAAATAGGCGTCCTGATATCGTTGTTTTCCTCAATGGCTTGCCGGTCGCTGTTATTGAGCTTAAAAACCCCGGAGATGAGAACGCCACAATTAATAAGGCGTTTACACAGCTTCAGAATTACAAAAACGATATTTCCTCGCTGTTCCATACCAATGGCCTGCTAGTCATCTCAGATGGGATGGAAGCGCGGGTGGGAACTATCTCTGCTGACTTTGAACGCTTCATGCCCTGGCGCACCATAGATGGTCAAACCATTGCCTCCAAGGGTATCTCTGAACTGGAAACCCTCATCAAAGGGGTATTCAATCAGCGGGTATTTCTGGACATGTTGCGCCATTTCAGCGTTTTTGAAGATGACGGCAAGAAAATCATCAAGAAAATCGCAGGCTATCACCAGTATCATGCGGTGAATAAAGCCATTGAGCGCACTATTGAAGCCACTCAAGGCGAACATCGGGCCGGTGTCGTTTGGCACACCCAAGGTTCAGGCAAGAGCCTAACCATGGCATTCTATTCTGGCAAGGTCATTCAGCATCCGGCCATGAAAAACCCCACGTTGGTGATTCTCACGGATCGCAATGATCTCGATGATCAGTTGTTTGGCACGT
This sequence comes from Vampirovibrio chlorellavorus, assembly GCA_903866275.1. GTDB lineage: Bacteria > Cyanobacteriota > Vampirovibrionia > Vampirovibrionales > Vampirovibrionaceae > Vampirovibrio > Vampirovibrio chlorellavorus_D. Next base: position 6,389 of record CAIPMU010000014.1, read on the forward strand.
TTGGCAATTGTCATGAGCTGCTGAGACAAAAGCCCACGCAAGCTGATGATCGGGATGATATCCGAAAGTTACTACAAACTGGCTCGGGCGGCGTTATTTTTACCACCATTCAAAAGTTTTCCTTGCTGGAAGGGGAAAAAGAGTTTCCCAAGCTATCTGAGCGCTCTAATATCGTGGTGATTGCGGATGAAGCACACCGGAGCCAGTACGGCTTTAAAACCAAAATTGATGCAAAGACCGGCGAAAAGTCAGTAGGCTTTGCCGCTATGATTCGCCAAGCCTTGCCCAATGCCTCTTTCATTGGTTTTACGGGTACTCCGGTTGCTGGCACCGATAAGAATACTCAGCAGGTCTTTGGGGATTATATTGATATCTATGACATTCAACGGGCTGTTGAGGATGGGGCGACCGTTCGCATTTACTATGAAAGCCGCCTAGCCAAAATTGAGCTGGATGAGAATGAGAAGCCCAAGCTCGATGAAGACTTTGAGGAAATAACCGAAGGCGAGGAAGATAGCCGCAAGGAAAAAGAAAAATCCAAGTGGTCTCGCATGGAAGCCTTGGTGGGCGCTGAAAAGCGGGTAGATCTCATTGCTCAGGATATTGTGACCCACTTTGAAGACCGCACGGCGGCCATGGCCGGAAAAGGGATGATTGTAGGCATGAGCCGCCGGATTTGTGTGGCCTTGTACGAAGCAATAAAGACACTTCGGCCTCACTGGCATAGTGATGATGATACCCAAGGGGCCATCAAGGTCATTATGACGGGTTCCTCTTCCGATCATGAGAACTGGCAAAGGCATATACGAAGCAAAGACCGGCGAGATGCTTTAGCCAAGCGCTTGAAAGACCCTAAAGACCCTTTGAAGCTAGTTATTGTTCGGGATATGTGGCTAACTGGCTTTGATGCCCCCTGTCTTCATACCATGTATGTGGATAAGCCCATGAAGGGCCATAACCTGATGCAGGCAATTGCACGGGTGAACCGAGTCTTCAAAGACAAGCAAGGTGGCTTGGTAGTCGATTATATAGGCATTGCCGACCTCCTCAAGAAAGCCTTGATGGAATACACCGAAGGCGACCGCAAAGAAGCGGGCATCCCTATTGAGGATGCGATTGCTATCATGCTGGAAAAGCTGGAGCTGGCTCGATATCTCCTCAAAGCTTATGACTATACCAAAGGCTTGGATGGAACACCTTCACAACGTTTGACCTCTATCGCAGAAGCCATGGAGCATATTCTCGGGCTGGATGACGGGAAGCAACGGTTTATGCAGATTGTGTTGGAGCTTTCTCACGGCTTTGCTTTGGCCTCCACTACGGATGAAGCCATAGAAATCCGGGATGTGGTTGGATTCTTCCAGACTATCCGTGCGGCCTTTGCGAAAAGTACCGCTGGAACTGGTAAGACCATTGAGCAATTGGATACCGCACTTCAGCAAATTGTTTCTAAAGCCGTATCCTCCACTGAGATTGTGGATATTTTCTCGGCGGCTGGCCTGAAGACCCCGGATATTTCTATTCTCTCGGATGAGTTTTTGGCCGAAGTGCAAGGCATGGAGAAAAAGAACCTTGCCTTGGAACTCCTACGAAAGCTTTTGACCGATGCCATCAAGACCCGCGCCAAAAAGAACGTAGTGCAGGCCCGCAAGTTTTCTGAGATGCTGGAAAGCGCCATTAAGCGATACTATGCCAAGCAAGTGGAAACCGCTCAAGTGATTCAAGAGCTGGTGGAGATGGCCAAAGACTTTCAAGCCGCCAGTCGTCGGGGTGATGAATTAGGTCTTCAAGAAGATGAAGCCGCCTTCTATGAGGCTTTAGAAGTGAATGAGAGTGCTGTTTTGGAGCTGGGCGATGAGATTCTCAAGACCATTGCACGGGAGTTAGTGGCCACTGTGAAACGCACGGCCACAATTGACTGGACAAAAAAGGAAAGCGTCCGGGCAAAGCTTCGGGTCATGGTTAGGCGAATACTGAGGAAGTATAACTATCCCCCTGATAAACAAGAAGCCGCCACTCAGACGGTTTTAGAGCAAGCTGAAGCTTTGACTGAGGAAGAATTGGGAAGTTACGCGTAGGTCTTTAGTGGGCTACTAGACGACAGCTCTTCACCCTATGGCCTTCTTTTAAAGAAGGGGCCTGCCCCTTCAAAGCTAAGCAGAATTTTAAAGTGCCCCTACCGGAGCGTGTAGAGTCTTTAACAATAGAGCTAAATCTTCCATATTATCCAAACGTTCACTTTCTTTCTGTAGAATATCCTGAAATGTCAGATCAGAACTAGTAAGCATTGCCTGTATTTGATGTTTATCAATGATTTTAATGCCAGCATCACTCAGAGAACGTTTTAATCCATTCTCAATTTCTAAAGGCGTAAAAAGGAGCATTTCAATAGATAGGCCAAGATCTGCAAGGTATCTGTTGCGATAATATGTTAAAGAGATCTTCATCTCTTCGGCAATATCAAGACTAAGCCCTTGATTGGCGGTAAAGGGTTTGCATATAAGTAATTGTGCCTGTTGGCCTTTATACAGAAGGGCATCTATGCCTCGGCTTGCCATAGTCGGGGGTAAAATTGTATTAAACCCTTGCTTGCCCATCAATGCTGCACAGAAACTGGCAAATCGTTGGGAATCCAATTGTATCAAGTCGTTCATAGTGAAGTGCGGCCCACTTTCTGGGGCTACTTCTTTCGAGAAGATACTCATAAGGCTACTGGTTACATCTAGTGCTGCAATCGGTGTAAGGATATCGCGTCGTAATTCGGACTTCTGCCTTAAAAGGGCGTCCAATTTTTGTTCGAAAGTTTCCTGGGTGGGGTCTGGAGCCCTTCCAATCGGATAGTAAACCTTAACTGGTCGTGTTTGCCCGATTCGATAGGCTCTACATGTGGCTTGGTCTTCCGTCGCTGGATTCCACCAACGCCCATAATGGATCACATGATTAGCTTCTACAATAGTAAGTCCGACTCCTGCCACATCAGGAGAAAGAATCAAAGCGTTAAAGCCAGCAGTCTCTTCAAATTCACGAATTAATCTAAAGCGATCGGACTCTTCGTCATTAGTACGCTTGTTTCCCTTGGTACTACCATTAATAATAGCAGCCTTAATCCCAAATTTATACGCAAGCACTACTTTTAGAATATTCTGCATGGGTAATGAACGTGTAAAGATCAAGACTTTTTCGCCTTTTTCCTTGATGGTTTCCAAATGCTCACAAACCACTTGGAGTTTAGGAGAATGGTCAATTAGCTGTTGTGGTGAATAATCAAGATCCATATTCATTAAAAGCAGAGGATGTTCATATAATTTTTTGAGTTGATGGAGTGCGATTAATGAAGCTCCTAGTTTTTCAGATTGCTGTGCTGTTTTTATAATAGCGGCCTGAAGTTGCCATTGTCTTTCTGAAACAGGGTAATAAAGACGAATTTCTTCTTTAGTAGGCAATTCATCGCTTCCCAAATAATCTTCTTTGTAGCGATTTAATACAAAAGTCCGATGTAGTTCACCCATGCCCAAACGATCTTTCAATGCTTGAGCACTGCCAGGTTCATTGTTTATAATTTTCTTTTCATATTGGTGTGCGAATTCTTTGTCAGTCCCTAATAAAGTACCTGGGCAGACAAAATCCATAATACACCACAGATCCATCAGTCCATTTTCAATGGGGGTGCCACTCATAGCAATCTTAAAACGAGCATTGGATGCTAATCCTTTCATTGCATGGGTGATAGCAGTTTTTTCATTTTTAAGTTCTTGAGCCTCATCGGCGATCACGATTGACCATTTTATTGTTTCGAAGGAGTGCTGGTAATTTTTAAGAGTGTCATAATTGGTAATAATGATTCTATTACGTTTTAGTTTCTCTAGATCGAGAACCGTTCTCCCAATTTTATATTCTCGTCCTTTGATAGTGGGATCTGCAATAAATTGTTTAATGCTTTTACTATTAAGAATGGCAACAGGCGAAAAAATACTGCCATTATTATCAAAGAACTTTTCGATCTCCTTTTTCCAATTTTCAAGGAGAATTAAAGGGGCAACAATAAGAATAGGTCGGCGAGGATCGTCATCAGAATTACGCTCTAATATATCAGGAAATGATTCTGGAGAGCCAGATTCGATTAGCCAAGCTAAAAATGTAAGCACTTGAAGCGTTTTACCAAGACCCATGTCATCGGCTAATAACACTCCCGATCGATGGGTTTTAAAGGAGCCTTGAAGCCAGCTCACGCCTTGTTGCTGATAAGGCTTCAGTTGAAATGGGGTCTCTTTGAATGTTGTTATTAGGTTTTTTGGAGGATGGTATGTTAATTCAATCGAACGGTGAACACCGAGGGATTCAGAATAAGCAAGAAAATCCTCGGAGTTTTCAGCGATATGGAGGAAGTAGTCTCCGCTTGACTTTTTCGTAGCAGTCGTTGAAGGTTCCGGCGTGTTTGCGTTTAAGTCTGAGATGTTGTTAGCGGTACGCTCTTTCCATTCGTTAATATTGCGATTCAGTTGGTCACATAATCCTTCGGAAATCGGAACAAATAAAGTTTCCTTATTATCACCTTGGATAGGTATAGCAACTAACCCTTTTTTAAGCCCTTCGATTACATCGTAAAGGACATTTTCTGCCTTCGCAACTGTATTTAGAGGGATGTTTATGTTGTTCCCACTGGGTGTTAAGGCATCAATATCTATATATAAGTCACTAGATTCATCATTTAGGAATTTAGGACGGTTTTCATTTTTAAGTCTAGGTATAGGGTGGAATATATAAGGGCCAATATCAATGACTCGATCACCAAAACCGTCCAGATTCTTTGATGTATTTTGCAGAATCTCTGTGGCTGAATGATTATAGTGTTCACGCTCTCTTGAAAAAGAGTCCAATGAGATTCTGTCAGTGGCGCAAATTCCTTCAAATGCGGAAAGGGGATTCAGCATAATCTGATCCTTTGCAGGTCCCGAGATACTGGTTAAGTTTTCTCTCATATGCGTTAATGCGGTCTGAAGCTCTTCATTTATAACCAACCTGATGCGTGCACCAGATGATGTCTTGACATCATAAAAAGGTTGGCCTTCAGCATGTTGATAAAAGGCTTGTTTCAGTACTTCCTCTTCTACACCTTCAAACTGAGGAACGCAACTGATACGGCCTTCAGAATCTACTGTTAGGCCAATACTAAATTGCTCAGGGATCAGTGCCGTTTCATTGGCCATTGTTTTGGTCATGCTCACGGATTCAGGATCGCAAAAGAGCTTGATTTTTGAGAAATGACGAAGATTTTGGCCTTTCCCTTTGCTGGCAGTAGGGAGTTGGTTAAATTCGTCAATTGACTCCAGAAGGTTGAAGATATCTTGAGGGAGTATATAAAGCTGTTTGCCAGTTTTCAAAAAACAACCGATCCGGGTTGGAAATACCTGTTTTGGACCGATAAAAAAAGAATATTCAAACAAAAGATCAGGGCTTGCCAAATGAAGTGTATTTTGAAGGTCTAAAGTAAATGGTGAAAAGCTTGGTAGTAATTGAGCAAAGCCAAAATCTTCCCCATGCTCTTCTTCAGGGTTGAGCAAGTGATAGAACTGCTCATTAGTAATCAAAAGTGTTTGATCAGGTGCAATCTCTGCAATCCCAATAGAAAGAAAGGTAGGTAGCCACCGGAGGAGCTGTTTACCTAGTGGCGTATGAGCTGGGCTCTTTGTGCAGATGTCATCAATGTTTTCATAGGAAAAGCCTACTGTTCCTTCAATTTGCAAGCCCTGATCGGTTATATTACAGTAGAGTTCAGAGTTGATTTCGGTTAAAAAAGTTTTCATTGACATTTAATTGTAAACCTTTATGGTCTTATTCCATGGGCTGCCAGTACATTGGAAAGATTATCCAACCAAATATTTTGGTGATGAGGCACAGACTCTTTTGCCAGAGTTGGGTTTTTTAAAGAGCGAACATCAAAACTGCCAATTGTTTTTCCATTCTTTCCGGTGTATATAGATTGTGCATTATTTTGGAGTCTTAAAAAAGTATCTTTTTCGTAGAGATAAGCACAGCCTACCCGCGAAAAATCTACAATCACATATTTTCCAAAATCAAGAATAAAGGCACTGTTATGGCTGGAATCCTTCTCAAGGGAGGCGTAATAATAGCCCTCTTTCTTCAGTTCACTTAATTGATATGTATTAGCACTATTATCACTAGGCCCAATGGCAATGGTAGAGCCTTTGATACATTTTAAATAACGCAACCAAAAGCGTTTTCGCTTTTGCGTGTCATTTTTAATGATCATATTAAAAAAAAGTTCAATATCGGCTTGAGATAGCCATCCAACAAAGGCTTCTCGGGCTCTTGCTTCAATATTCACCCACTTGCCTGGAGAGATTCGTGGGTCCCCATAAGCATTACTCGCTAGAAACCATCGCTGTAGAAAGCTAATGCCTTGTTCTCTTGCTTCAGCTGGATAGTTATCAACAAGTAATATCAGTTTGCTTAAAGTATCAAATTGTGTGGTTTCAATAAAATTGGAAAATAAGTAAGTCCATTCGACAGGGTTAAAAGTATGGGACACTTGGATAATGCGTTTCAATAATTGCCCAACCACTTCATCACGGAGTGCTTCAGCGAATTGACTAGTCGCTGAAAAGTAATAACGCTCTGCTGTTATCTCAAGGGTCTCACCCTTATGGATTACCGTAGGAGCTAATTGAGCTGGTCCTTCTTTAGCTAATAGGAACTCTTGATGCTCCTTCCAGGCTAATAGTTTCCTGTTTCGACCGTTATAGCGTCGTAGAAACCAAGCGAGAAAGTCCCGAATTAGAATATGGTTTTCGTTCGTTTTCCAAGTCTCATGGAATGCATTTTGAAAAGGCATAAGGATGCTGGGGGTGAAAATAGCCTGTCTGCGCTTTAGTAAACCTCTGATTTCTGGGCTTCTAATCACGGAAGATTGAGAGCAAAGTATACGGATTTCCCTGCGAGTTAATCGGTCAAAATCATCGGTCTTGATCGCCTCTGTCCATGCCTCTAACGCTTTTTCTCGCTGTTCTCCGGTGAACATTACCGTTTTAGTAAAGCCTGCTTTTTTTTCAAGATTCCTTTGAAATTTTTCAATCTCAGGACAAGCGAGAGTCATTGTGGAGCGTGTTAAAAGATTTGAGAAACTCCTTAAATCCTGAAGTGTTTCAAGTAAAGGGTGCTGGCTTCTCGAATCAGTCATTTTTATTCCACCGATTGCTCGACAGCTTTCATTTGCTGTCTTTGTTCAACCGATTTTACCCGAATTTTGAATTCCACTCGACGGCTGGCGTCTTGGTTCTCTTTTTTATTTGTATAAACGAGGTCGCGCTCTCCTCGGCCATTAGTAGAGGCAACATTGAGCAAGCAATCTCGCTCCTGTTTTAGCAAGTTAGTGTTATTTAGGGTGTACTTCATGACTGCAAATGACCGATTTTGAGACAGCGAGAGGTTGTTTTCATCAGTGTCGCGAGAATCCGTAAAACCTTGAATGAAGACGGATTCCACATCTTTCTTATATTCGGGGCTGCAAATAATGCCGGTTAAGCGTGGGCCAAGCCATTTTAAAAAATCTTGTCCGGTGGGCTTTATTTGGTCAGCTCCAGTATCGAAAGATAAATGCTTATCTCTAACTCGCACAGTGCAAGAAAGTGGATCTTTTTTCTCGTCATATTCACATTCGATATTTTTAACTTTAAGTCCGGCATCAATTTTGTTTTTTAGAGCAAGTAATCTATTGTGGCTGCCTCGTTGTGTATCTTCGAAGTTCTGGTTCATATAACAGACAAGAAGCAAAATAAAAATTACTGCTAGAGAGGTCATCAAGTCAGTCATAGAGTGTGATAGTGGATCACCGGAATGCCGCTGTTTATTTTGCATGAGTTACAAGCTTTTTCTCTAACATGTCAGTCAGACTCGACAATTGATCGTCAAGGGTCTCCACCGTTCCTCCGAGCATATTTAAGGAGCCTTTTAAGTGAGCATCAAGATCGGTTGTATATGTCTGAATGCCAGCATGAGTGGTATTGCTGTAGTCTTGAAGAGCTTTTTGAATTTGCGATAAAACGTTTCCTAGTGAGCTATCGAGTGTCTCATAGACTCTCCGCTGATTGACTTGGAGGTTTTCCAGGTCCTGAAGTAAGGTTGAGAATTGCGAGGTAATTGAAACCACTCGGTCCATGTTGTCTTTGAGATGCTGCCTACCATTGTCGGCCTCTTTAGATACAGCGCTGAGGTTATTAGTACTGGTCTCTAACTGAGAAATACTGCCTTGAAGTTGCCTGAAGAGGTTACTATTGCCTGCCAGAGCTTGATCAAATGATCCGGTAGACGCTTCCAGCTTTTGGCCCGCTATGCTCAGGCTGTCAGCTAAGGAGATTTGCTTATTTAAAATCTCTTCTAACGAGTTTCTGGATTTGGCCAACCATTCTTCATTCTGAGAATTTAATGCTTGATGATGCGCCGAAAGATGATTGGTTTGGGACTCTGTAGTTGTTTGTATTTGTTGTAAGAGGATTTCAATGCTACTGGATAAGCCTTCTTGCTGGGTATTCGCAGAGCCTTCAATTTTTTGCACCAATTGCGCAACGGTATCAGATAAAGCTTGTGTCTGACTCAGTAGTTGCTCTTTCTGGTGATTATTAGAATCGCTAAAAGCACCAGTCATCTCCTGCATCCGCTCTTCCATTTGTGCACTCCATTGCGAGGTTTGTAGGAGTACGTTTTGAATGTTTTGTTGAAAGGCGTCCATAGAATCAGATGAAGATCCCGCCAATCGATCCATAATATGCCCCATCGCATCTTGTAATTCATTAGCATGAGTACTCGATTGCTGACGTTGTTGATTTAGCGTATCTTCGAGCTGTTTGAACAGATTGCCCATGTAGTCGTCTAAAAGTTGATTTTTTGCATCTAAGCCTGCCAAAAATGTAGAGGCTTTGCTGAGAGATTCCGCTAAGCCTTGGATTTCTGAGTTTGCAGCGCCTGTCATTGATTGTCTAAACTCGTCCATGACTTCTTTCATGGTTGCTCCAAAGGACTCAGCTAATGTATCAGACTTTTGCTGTCTCAATGCTTCAGTAGTCTTATTTAGGTCTTCTATGGCTCTGATCATCTTACCAATTTCAGGTGTTATATTCTGAGTAACACTTTCCGTAAGTTTTTCAGCAACAGTAAGACCAAACTCCTCTAATGGTTCTGTTTGTCGTTCTAGCTGGGTTAGCGATTCTGAAAGTAGCTTTTCTGAGGTAATGCGGGGAAAAATTTGATTCAAAGTATGCTGCACTGTATATAAATGTCGATTAAGACCGTTTAGGCAGACTGTTTCAGCTCCTGTAAATAGTAATGCGCCTAGTAGACCTACAATGGAAGAAGAAAATTTACCCGATAAACTGTTAATTAGGATATCAATTCCTTCAACCTTGCCGCCAGTCATGACATTCAAATGTGCCAGCCCTAGGAGCAGTGCGCAAAAAGTCCCCAATAACCCAAGTCCTGTCAAAATAGCTGGAATACTAGAAAGCCACCCAGGAATAGAATGATAGATGGTCTCTGGGGTGAAAAATGCTTCGGCCTGAAGTGTGTTGTGGAAGAAATAAGCATTCTTTCTTTTTAGCTTGATGATGGTTTCTTGCATCTCACTCCAAGAATACTTAAGAGAAGGTTTAGAAAGTAAGAATTCTCCAATAGCCTCATATTGTTCATCTGTGAGTACTTGCTCTTGGATCTGAGCATTTAAATCTTCAAGAAATCTTTTGGCACTGGTGAGCTGATGCTGTGTATCTACCCATGTTTTTACAAGTTGATAAAAGGAATATACAAAAATAATAATAGCTATAAATGAGATCGCTGTGGAAATAATTGGAATCTCAATACCCAGCCATGTAGATGCATAGGGCGTTGGCTTGGCGAAGGCAGATAGCCAATTGTGAGCTTGCATTTATAGTTCCTTTGAAATTGTGTATAAAGAGTGGGGATGGGGAAGGCGGGAAGTCTTTGGAGATTACATGCGAATTGATTGATTTTATAATAAATTGATTGTTTTAAACTGAATTTATTATAACTTAACCAAGCCCAATATAGTAAACATGTAACTATATGTTATAGGTAAAGCTCAGGCTCGCTAAGGATTGCTGATTTATATGGGCAATGATCAAAATAAAAGGTCCCTATATTGTTATAAGGTTCATAAAAGGTTGTTAATAGTTGATAGGGATTGCCCTTCCCCTCTGGTAGGACTATCCATAATTGGAATTACTGGTGGTTTAAGGGAAGAAAACGCCACAAGTGAACAGTTTATTATTATGTGATCAGGTCTATCCAAGTGCCCGTTAATGGTTTTTCATGGCACATTAAATGGAATATGCCAGTAGTTTTCTACAAGAGGTTTTAAAATTTCATATCAAAATAAGAGCCAATATGAAAAATCCAAAATGGTAAGTGAGTTAGGATTTTTTAGGGGTGGGGGGTCTTTCTGTACCTTGTTCAAAGAGTATCCAACCCATGCTCCTCAGCCCTTAATTGCAATGTCAAATCTCCAAATATAAACAATCCTGAAAAAAGTTTTGCAGGAACTTGCAAAACTTTTCAAGAGCGTATACTAGCCCTTGGTGATAAGAGCCATACTTTTGCATTTTTAAGCTGACTTATCTCTAATTCTTCCAACTGTCTAGAATTAGTGCTGAGGAGAATGAACAGAAACATAAGCCCAGAGGCCTCTGGAAGGCTTGTGAAGAGACGAAATTTCATTTTAGGCGTAATAGTATCTGGCTTGAAAATTAAAAGGCCAGCCAAAAGGAATTTTTTTGGAAATCGCCTTAATGACTGACCTTTATGGGCCGAGTATTCCTTTGTGTTTTTATAGGGGTAAGTATTTCTATTTTAGATAGACTGCTGCGATCAGTGTTGTCGATAGACAACGCAAACCGTTAGTTTGTTTGCTCTTTATATTTGGTGTTCTTATATTGATCTCTTTATGTCTAAAGAATCTTAAGCAAGGCTAAAAAAATGAGGGTAGTGGGATGTGAATTTTTGGCCCTGTTCTTAAAATTCTTTAGTGAGTCTGTCACAACATGACCCAGGCTTCTATGAAGGAGTTGTCCAGTCTAGTTTGGGGTGCTTTTCTTCTTTGGACGGTATCGCTTAATACCCATATTCATACTGATAAGGGCTTGGTTTATACTTTCAATACTGACTTTGTAAACTGTGCCATTGTAGGTATCTCTGGTCTGCAAGATGCCGTAATCGCACAAGCGTTTCAGTGCTTTATTGATCGTGGGTTCAGAAAGGCCAATACCTCCAGTCACATTGGGTATTCCTTTAGTAAAGTGTGTTTTACGTATTCTCTCTTGAGACTTACCCCACCCATAGGTTCTATCAACGATGAACTCAAGAACAATGCGTTCGTTAGGTTTCAGAAGAGGGTATAAAAATCGAGAGAAATATTTTCGGATCATGCATTCACAGATCTTGCTTTTAAGATCGTGGGTTTCATTGCCCCATCTTGGTTGCCGTGACTTTTTGTCGAAGCTCACAAACTGAAATTTATTACCCGGCAGAGAACGAATGCCAATACCGTAATGGGTGCATTCTGCATCCTCAGAAAATGGGGCTTCTTCATCGCTGAGGTCATCATACTCTTCATAGTCGTATTCATCATCAGTATCAAAGGATTCTTCCAAACTTTCAGATATGATTCGCAGTTTTTCTTGATAAGGCTCAGGATCAGCCAGGATCATGTTCAGCTGTTCTTCGGTGCAGAGTTTTCTCAGTGCGTTTTTCATGGCAGGTGTAATAGGGATCATTTTCTTAATTCCTTTTAGTAATCTATGTCTAAAATGTTGAGGAACGCTTGGACATTAATCATTCTCTTTCGAAGTCTGTGCTTGCCCGGCTCAAGAGGAAAGATGGATGAGTGGTCTGAACAGAGAAGATGAGCGATCATGTCCTCTAGCTCTCGGCTTGTGGGTGTTTCGAAGTATTCTGGCCATTCCGAGGGATAGATAAAACATGGGATATGTTGGCCACTTTTTTCATGAAAAAATAAACTAGAGTTTTCACTAGTCATGAGGTTCTCCTTGCCCGTGGGCTTTGTTATTGGCGATTACGGTATTGAAAATGGATCTGAAAGGGAAGGGTATCTTGGGTTCTAACTGATCTTTCCCACTTGATCTGCCCACGCAAAAAATGCTTTTTCGTCAATCAGTACGCGACGGCCAATGCGCCGAATGACTTTTTTAAACCCATTTGTTTCTGCAAAAAATATGAGGTGCCGCAAGCCACTTACGGTGGGCCATGGATGAGGCCATTGGGTAACGGGAATCAGTCGGGTGTTACTTTCCGGTGTCATTTGATATCCTCTCTTGTTGTGAATTAACCTTAACAACAATAATGGTAATCTAATATTGCAAATAAAAATAGGTAGTTTATTAGCACCTAATAAACTACCTATTCTTGGGTTGTCTGTTTAAAGGCCTTTTAGCCTCATGTCATGCATTAAGTAGGGAGTATCTTTTCCATTCAAGACGTTATTGCATGCTCTTTGGTAGTCGTCATCGCAATGTATTTTTTGACGCCAATCTTCAGTATTCTCTAAGTGCTTAAAAGGTGATTCATTATATTCTTTCCTTAAGCGTCCAGGCCATTGATCACAATGACCTTCAACGTTAGCTATAGTTAGCTTTGTGTCCTCAGCGACTTGTTTACAAGCTTTAATTTTCGAAAGCTCATATTTTTCCATGAGATAAACAACCATTCTTGCAACATCAAAGAAGATTTGTACTCGACCTGGCGTTCTTTGATGGGACTGGGTAAGTACACTAATATCATTGTGTTTATCCAGCTTAATGGCTTTGTGGGAAAAATAAAGTAGAAATTCTTCAGGTATCATAGGAGAAGGCTCGACATAACGTGCTATTCGGCTGAAAATGAATTTAATGGCTTCTGGATCTCCATCATTTGCTCTAATACTTATTTCTTTAATTTCTGAGAAGCTGAGTATTTTATCCGGTTGGGGAAGGCCGCTATATGTCATGGATGCTTTTCCTTTTTGTATTCAAATTGTCGGGCATTCATTTTCTCCAAGACACTAACTGTATGCTGCTCACCAAGGTGGGCGTACCGTTTTACCATTTGTAACTGCTTATGGCCAAGAACATCAGCTATTTCAAGTAGAGTGGCTCCCTCCATAGCAAGGTAACTAGCAGCTGTGTGGCGGAGATCGTGAAAGCGAAAGTCTTCGATTTTGGCATCTTTGACCGCTTTTTCCCAATGTTTCCTTATCTCCATTGGCTTCTGGCCATCTTGACGAGGGAATAGATAGGGTGTGTCGGTTCGTCTATTGCTTCTGAGTTGTTGAAGCTCTTCCCAGCCATGGCCAACAATGGGAATGGAGCGCCTTTCCCCATTCTTTGTTTTCTCAAGCCGGATCATTCGTTGTTGAAGGTCGATATTATCCCACTTCAGGTTTAAAAGTTCGCTCCAACGCGCTCCAGTTGATAAGGCAAGCACGACAAGCGGGTATAGAAAAGGGTGGATATCCTTTTTTTGGCATTGTGTGAGAAGGTCTTGTCTTTCCTCATTGGTCAGGAATCGGACTCGGCCTCTTGGCTCGATGGGCTTTCTCACTTTCAGCACAGGGTTTTCATCCATCCAGGCCCATTCTTTAACAGCATAGGAGACGGCGACCGACAAAGAACTGAGGTATCGTACCACTGTGGCAGGGCTTCTCAGCTTTTCCTTGGTTTTTGCTTTTTCAGATTTCTCCGTGAGGAGTTTATCTCGATACTCGGCTATTAAGGTTGGTCGAAGGTCATAGAGCTTGTAATATCCAAGATTTGCTTTCCACCACTCCAAGTGAAGCTTAATGTCGGCTTTTCCGGTACTTCTTTGGGGTAGAACATCAGAAATATAACGCTCTATAAGGTCAGAGACGGTCTTTTTCTTTGACTGGCTTGTGCCGGAATGCTTGCCCTCCCGCATGGCTGCTTCTGTTTTCTGCATCCAGAGCTTGGCATCGGTCTTGCGTTCAAAGGTAGCAGTGGCAGGAGGATGACCTTTAATGCGAACTTCTACCGTATAGCGGGTTTGCCCAGCACTGTTTTTGCGTTCCTTAATGCGAGCCATTATGCATCTATCCTCTTGAGTCGTGTCCCATTCTTGTCCCATTTGTCCCACAAAAATGAGGATAAGTCACGAGCCTCTTGGATATGTATAATGGCTAAAAGCTTTGCTGGTTCTTATCCTTAAATATCCTTCTGTTTCCTGCTGAGTCTATTATTACAGATTCGTAAACTGTAGGTCGCCGGTTCGATTCCGGCCATCGGCTCCAGTATTTTGAAAGGTTTCAGCGATTCAGCTGGAACCTCATTTTTTATTAAGTATATAAGTGGTTTAGCAAGTTGGTTGATATACTTCAAATCGATTTAGCATAGAGAGAGTGCTTTGCCAGTGTTAACTATTTGTCCCATTTCGGGAGATCAAACGAATGAAAAATCGACAGATGGGGATTATAGGGATATAGCCTGTCCAAGTTGCGGTGAGTATAAGATTTCTGGCTCCTTAGCGGTATCCTTGCCAATGGACAGCAACATTAACACACGGGAGCGGGCGATTCTTAGCCATTACATCAGGCAGAAAAATGAAGCAAAGGAACACCCCTTTTTCAGGGGAAATTTAATTGACCGGATTATTCAAGAGCACGCACTTCCTGAACTGCCAGAGCAAATTGATAATTTGGTTCTTTATTTAGGACGAAATACTAATATTGGACAAACTGCGCCTTTTCATATTTCTGCATTGAAAGCGGTGGCTGGAGCTTTAGATGATAGGAATATATCATTTGTTTGTAGTTGTCTTTTTGAGCAAAACTATTTAGTAACAGGCCATAAGCATCTAATTTTCACTAATGGTCAGGCAGCTTTAGGTCTTCATATGAAAGGTTGGCAGAGGTACTATGAATTGGAGAAAGGTAAGGTTGACCATCGCTTAGCCTTTATGGCGATGCCTTTCAGGAATGACCGATTGGATGAAATTTATTTGAAATGGTTTAAACCTGCTTGTAGAGCGGTAGGGTTTGAGCTTCGGCGAGTCGATGAAAGACCAGAAGCAGGAATTATCAATAACAAAATGTTGGTTGATATTCGTAAATCCCGTTTTGTTATTGCAGAACTCACAACAGAAAATAGAGGGGTATATTGGGAGGCAGGTTTTGCTGAAGGAATGAATAGGCCAGTTATTTATACTTGTGATGAGGAGTATAAGAAGAATAACCCTCTCCACTTTGATATACAGCAGCATCATACTGTATTTTGGGAAGATACTAATATGTTAGATGCTGCTAAAAGGCTGGTCGTTACTATACAGGCAACAATTCCTGAAGCGAAGTCGATAGATGTCGATGAAATAGTCTGGGATTAGTAAGTTTGACTATCTGCGTATGCCTAGCTGGTTACCCGATAAGCCGCAGCCTGCCCGGATTTAACACATTCATTGAGGGCGATGCCGTGGAGGTGGTTGCCGCAGAGATGAATGCGGGGGTGCTGGCTGGCTAGTGCATTTTCGGCGGTGGCGATGCGGGCTTTATGGCCAAAGGTATACTGGGGGATGGCTTTTTCGTACTTCAGGATCTTGCAGAAGGTGGGTTGTAAAGCCTGCGGGGCGTTGAACAGATGTTGTAATTCTTCAAGCACCAGTTGCTGAATGGCTTCGGGGGGCTGGTTGAAAATCTCGGGGTGGTGGGCACCGCCTGCAAAGCAACTGAGCAATACTTGCCCACTCGGGGCGCGCTCCGGGAATAAGCTGCTGGCCCAGATGACGCCCAGCAAGGGGCGTTTTTCCCGCTGGGGAATCAGGCAGCCAAAGCCGTCCAGCGGATGGGGCAGGGCCGTCTGGGGCAAGCCCACATGTGTCACGGTCAGGCTGTTGTAGGGAATCTCGCCCAGTGCCTGACTGGCGACAGGGCACAAGGCGGCCAGTAATGGGCTGGCCACATGGGCGGGGGTGGCCAGAATCACGTGGGACGCGCAAAATGTTTCGCCCGTTTGCGTGGTAATGGTGTAGCCGGGCGTGTTTGCACTGGGGGCTATGGGTTCTTTGCCGGTCGACTCTTTATCTGCAAGATCGTCTGTCGTGGGTGGTTTGGTTTGGGGCGGGTAGTCCAGTGGGGTGGCGCTGATGGCACTCACGGTGCGGCCGTATAAAATTTGTTCTGCCGGAATGGCCATGGCCAGCGCCTGAGGCAATGCCCCTAAGCCTTGCGCGAAGCTGAGGAGTGTCATGGGGGGGCGCGTGGGTTGACCGCTTTCTCGTCGGGCTTGATGGGCTTTTTTCTGGGCTTGTCTGGCCCCTTGGAGTAGACTGCCACCGGCTTGCTCCCACTCCCACAGTTTGGGGAATACCGCAGGTAAGCTCAATTTGGTGACATCTCCCGCATAAATGCCACTGATGAATGGATCCACCAGATGATTCAACACCTCTTTGCCCAGCCGCTGCGAGACAAAGTCTGCCACGCTGATGTCCTCAGTCTGTGTGCGGGGTTGAAAGGGCTCCAGCAAGACACGCAACTTGCCCGCCAGCGATAACACCGGCGTAGTGAGTGCCTCCGGCGGTTTTCCTGGCAACGCGGTCAGTTGTCCGTGTAGATAGAGATACCTTTTATTGGCCTTGGGGCTGGCGGGTTGTGGGCTTAATTCTAGCTGGTGCGCCAATTCTAGCAATTCTTTGGCCGTGCTGGGGAAGGTATTCGGCCCGGCCTCCATCTGGAAGCAGCCTTCTTCCGTGCTTCCCTCCCGAATGCTTTGAATCAGTCCGCCCGGCGTCTGCCCCGCTTCCACTACCAGTACCTTCCGCCCGGCCTGATGCAGCGTGTAAGCTGCCGTCAAACCGCTAATCCCTGCCCCGATGACAATGGCGTCCCATTGCGGGGGACTGGCGTTATTGGGTGTCTGGGTGTCTTCTGGGTTGGGCATGGGTGGTGCGCTTATCTTCAACGATTGAGGGGAGCATAAACCTTCGCGGGCTGGCCTTCGGGCCATGGCCGACCGTGGGGTTTAGCTATTGGTATGGCGCGGGGCTGCTATTGGGCCGAAGCGCTCAACAGCTCTGGGAAGCTGGGAAATAGTGCCGTGTTGGGCTGCATTTTTTCCAGCGCCGTCACCGTGAGATCGGCCAGGGAGCGGATGAACGTGGGGTGCATATTCAGCGACGGGGCCCGGTAGCAATGCTCAATCCCCAGCTCATGGGCCAGTGTGATGTACTCATTGTCGATCTCGACCAGTGTCTCCACGTGATCCGACACAAAGCTGATGGCCACCAGCAGCAGGTTATCTTGCCGAATGCCCGAGTAGTAATGCAAAATCCCGTCCACCGAAGGGCCGAGCCAGGCCTTGCGTCCCACTTTGCTCTGAAAAGACAGCTCCCACGGGTTCTTGGGGAAGTATTTCTCCGCGATGGCCTTGGCGCACTCGTAAATTTGCTCCGGGTAGGGGTCTTGGGTGCGTTTCACGTGCTCTACCGGCAAGCTGTGCGCGCTGAATACAATCTGCACGTCCTCTTGCGGGCAAGTCCACGGGTTTTCCGCCAGCCCTCGGGCAATCATCTCGCCCATCGCTTGCAGGTAAACTGGGTTGTCCGCGTACGGGGGCACCACCGCCATGCTGTTGAACTGCACGTTCTTTTCGGCCATCACCCGCTTCAGCTCATTCAGGCTGCTCCCTGTGGAGGTATAGGAGAAGTGCGGGTACAGCGGCATGACCACTACCCGTTCAATGCCGTCTTGCACCATCTGATGCAGCGCTTCGGCGGTAAATGGCTTCCAGTAGCGCATGGCGATATACACGCCTGCAATCTCGTGGCCGCGCTGGGCCAGTTCCGTTTTCAGCAGCTCGCCCTGTGCTTGGGTGAACTTGAGAATGGGGGAGGCCCCGCCCATCATCTTGTAGTTTTCCTGGGCCTCATGCTCGCGGTTGCTGGCGATATAGTAGGCCAGCGGCTTCTGAAACAGCCAGGAGAGGGGCAGGCGAATAATGTCCGGGTCGGAGAACAGGTTGTAAAGGAAGGGTTTGACGCTTTCCAGGCAATCCGGCCCACCCAGGTTTAAAAATAAAATGCCGGTTTTGGGAGAACTCATCTGGGGTGCGCTCCTTACGGGGGTTAAGGGAAGGGAAAATCCGCACTGATTAGATTGAAAAAGTGAAAATTAGATGTGTGGATTTAAACGGTTTTGGAGAACGTGGGCTTGGTGGTGCTCATCTGCGGCAGATAGGCATCAAACGGCATGGCCACGTTGCGGCTGAACAGTCGGCCCAGCGGGGTCACTTGTAAACCGGTGGCGGAGAGAATGACCAGCCCATCTTCAATCATGCCGGTCAACTGCGCCAGTGAATCTGCGAAATGTGAGTTGAAGTCGATGCCGAACTGCTGGTTCAACTGGGCGAAATCCAGTTGGCCCTGACAGAGGATGTTCATAATCACCCGCTGGCGCAGGCGATCTTCCTCGCTGAGGATGTATCCCCGCATGGTGGGCAGCTGGCCCGCGTCAATGGCCTCATAATACTGCGGTAGCTTGCGCTGGTTCTGGGCAAACTGCCCCTGAAACCCGCTGATGGCGCTGACCCCAAAGCCATACAGATCGCTGGGCAAGACCTTGCCTTGTTGAACCGTATACCCCATAAAGTTGCGGTGCAGATTGCCGTTTTTCAGGGCCTGGCTTAACTCATCATGCGGACGGGCAAAGTGATCCATGCCAATGTACAGATAACCGGCATCAGTCAGCAGATCCAGCGCGGTTTGCAGGATGCGGAACTTGGTCTCGGTTTCGGGCATGGCCGCTTCCGGGATTTGATTCTGGTGTGGGCTGAGCCACGGCACATGCGCGTAGCTGTAGAGGGCAATGCGATCCGGGTTGAGCGCGATGACTTCGTTGACCGTCTGGGTGAAGCTCTCCACCGTTTGATAAGGCAGCCCGTAGATCAGATCGAAGTTCAGGCCTTCAAAGCCCAGGTCGCGAATCTGTTCCACCATGCGGGTGGTCATATCCAGCGGCTGCACCCGGTGAATGGTCTCTTGTACTAAGGGGTTAAAATCCTGCACGCCCAAGCTGATGCGGTTAAAGCCCAAATCCTTGAGAAGCGAGATTTGCCCACGGGTGGTCACGCGGGGATCCACTTCGATGGCCACTTCGGCCTCGGGGGCCAACTTGAAAAATTTCGTCTGGTACTCAAACAGCCGGGTCATCTGTTCTTCGCTGAGGTAGGTGGGTGTGCCACCGCCCCAATGGAACTGCACCACAGGGCGCCGGGTATCGACCAGATCGGCCACTTGCTCAATTTCCCGGAAGAGATAGCCCAGATACTTTTCCGCGTGCTCCCGTTGCTGGGTGATCACCACGTTACAGCCGCAAAATAGGCACCGTTGCTCGCAAAAGGGCAGGTGCGCGTACAGCGAGAGCGGATGGGGGTTGGGGTTCGCTCGGTCGTTGGTTTCTCGAATGGTGCGCTCGTGCGTGGGCGCATCATAGCTGTCCTGCCAGATGGGCGCGGTGGGGTAGCTGGTATACCGGGGGCCAGCGGTGTTGTACTTGTGCAGCAAGGTTTGGGTGGCAGATGCTTCCATGTCGGGAAAGCCTTCCGGTGGTTGGGTTGAGGGAAATTGGTGGGTGTCTGAAGTTTAGTGCGTTGCTGGGGTGAGTGCGCTTTCTTTTACCAGATTGACCAGCAGGCGAACGTTTTCGACGGGCGTGGGGGGCAAAATGCCGTGTCCCAGGTTGAAAATATACCCCTGATTGCCACCTTCGGCCAGCAGCGATTGCACCATAGGCTTCAAAGTTTCGGGTTTCAAAAAGAGCGCGGTGGGCTCTAAATTGCCTTGCAGGGCAAAGCGTGAGCCCAAAATTTGGCGGGCATCGGAAAGGGTGGTGAGCGTGTCCACGCTGATCACATCCGGGTTGGCTTTGGCCATGAGGGGCAACAAGCCCCGGCTGTTGTTCACATACAGGATGGCGGGGGCTTTGTCCCGGTGCAGGGCTTCCATAATGCGCTGATGGTAGGGCATTATGAATTGCCGGTACTCTTTTTCGTTGAGGATGCCGCCCCAGGTGTCAAAGAGTTGCACCACTTGCGCGCCCGCTTCAATCTGGGCGTTCAGGTACAAAATCACGGTTTGGGTGAGTTTTTCCAGCAGGCGATGCAGTACGTCGGGTTGCTCGTACATCATGCCTTTAATCTTGGCGAAGTTCTTGCTGCCGCCGCCTTCCACCATATAAGTGGCCAGTGTCCAGGGGGCTCCGGCAAAGCCAACCAGCGCGGTCTCCGGCGAGCTGGACAGTTCGCGGCGCAGCTTGCGCAGTAGTTCCATCACAAAACCCGTTTTTTCCATGGGGTCGGGAATGATCAGCCGGTCCACATCCGCCGCGCTCTGAATGGTGCGGGGGAAGGTGGGGCCGCCATCGCCAAAGGTCACGGGTAGACCCATCGCTTCCGGCGGAATCAGAATATCGCAGAACATAATCACGGCATCCATGCCAAAGGCGTGGAAGGGTTGCAGGCTCACTTCAGCGGCGAGATCCGGGTTTTTGCACAGATCCAGAAAGCTCACTTTTTCCCGCACGGCGCGATATTCGGGCATATACCGGCCAGCCTGACGCATCAGCCATACGGGCGGGCGATCCAGGACTTCCTGACGACAGGCGCGAACCAGACGGGGAGAGGAGTGATCAGTGCTCACGGGCAATTTCCTTTGCATTGGCGGGTAGGGGAGGGAGTGGGTGATTTCGCAAGCCTGAGCGCTTGCGCTGGCGGCCGTTGGGCCAGTGGGAGTCACTGGTCATCATACCGCAAAGTCGGGCGAATACAAAAACTTGAACCCAAAAAACAAAAGTGGGTTTGGCTTTTGGAGGTGTAATTTTTATGAGTGCGAAATAGGCAAACTCTGGCCGTGACTTGTTTTGATATTACCGGGATAGTATATTGGAGCCGTCTAACGCGCTGTGTTTATTCTCCCGATTCTGTTTCGTCACCTTGTTTGATGCTCCGGGTTTGATGCTCCGGGTTTGATGCCCTGGGTTTTATGATCCAGGTTTTATGATCTGGGCAACACTCAACAGTCGGTTCTGTTCGTCATTTGCCTGCCCCTAAAATCTATTAAAGTTAAGACCTATTAGATTGAGATCCACTTGATGTCACCCTCTGCGGCTTCCTCGGAACCTTCCTCCGGGCTTTCTACCCACCAGGCCAACCAGATGTACTGGTTGACTGGCATGGCGCCGATGGCCACCAATCTCGTCACGCCGCTGATGGTGTTCTGGCGCATGCGCTCCATGCCCAAACCCCTGATGGTGAAATATAACCAGCAGGTCAACGAGGTGGGCCGTCAGTTTATTGGGGGCAGTATTGGCCTGCTATCCTATTTTGGCGGCGGGGAGCTGACCCGTGGCCTGCTGAAGGCGTTGGGGTGGCATAAGACACCCGACTCCAAAAACGAGTCCAATCAGCAGGTGGGCATGATGCTGGGCGGCACTGTGATGAACTTTCTGGGCTTTGCCATTGTGCGCCCCCTTATTAGTACCCCGATTATCTGTAAATTCCTGAAAAAAGAGGGGCAACAGCAAGCCTTGACGGCTGCTCAGGTGGATCAGTTGATGCAGGCCGTGCATGGCAAAGGTAATTCGATGGTGGATGCGTCGCAGCGGCTGTCGTTTTTGGAAACCGAGATGCGCAAGCTGGATCAGGATGCCACTCAGCCGCAAAAAGTGGATGGTTTTCCCATTCGCAATATGCAGCGCTGGATTGATACCCATCTGTTTGATACTGCGAGTAAGACGGCTAAGCCCTTATTGGGTAAAACCGCTGCAGTGGCGACGGTGGCCCTGAGTATTTGGTTTGCTGGTTTGTCTTCTTCGTTGTATCTGCTCAATCGGGCGTTGGGCAAGTCCAAGTCCATTGAGGCCAATTCGGCCCCCTTGCCGGTGCTCCAAAAGCCGCTGCCCTTGATGATGCCCTCTTACTCGCCGCTATTTTCCAGAATGGCTTCAGTCCCGCCGCTTCCTGCGACGGGTTCGACTGCTGCCAATTTATACCCGTATGGATTTTGATGCGTTAGGGTTTGCTTCATTTTGAGCGGGATGCGGAATAAAGCCTGAGGGCCATAGGCATAGGGAATTAGCAGTATTCGAAGCCTCATAGAATATCCCGCCCCGCATGGAGCAGAGGGGAATGCGATTGGCTAGGGCTTATCCCAGTTCGGCCATGGCCGGCAGTGGCTCGCTTGTCTCTGTTGAAGGCGATGCTTCGAGGGCTTCTTGCTTGATTTTACTATGGGCGCGTTGACGAGAAAGGGCGTAGCCGATGGCGTAACCCAGTCCGCTTAAGGCGGTGCCGAGCAACGTGGAATAGGGCCAGCCCGGCCAGTGCAGCACATTGGGCATTAGTCCGTTTTGGGTCAGGGCGCTGAGGATCACGCTGAGGCTACCCAGGCTCATGGCCAGGATGCCGCTGAGTCGGCCCGGCCGCTTGAGGTAGAGCATGCCCACCACCGGGAAAAACATGCTACAGGCGTAAATATCCGCCGAAATCCACAAAATGCGGATGAGATCCTGAAAATAGAGGGCGATGGCCATGGCCGGAATCACAATCAAGGCAGTGGTGATGCGGCCGACCCAGATCAGTTCTGTATTCGGGGCTTGCGGGCGAAAGAAGCCTTGATACAGATCCCGCGTGATGGTCAGGCTGCCCACATTCATGGAGGAATCCATGGTGGAGGTCACAGCAGCCAGAAAGCCCAACAGCACCAGCCCGCTTAAAAACTGTTGCGGCATTTTTAGCGCCAGCGCCACCAGCACCGCATCATGCTTGCCAATCAGTTGGGTACTCAGGAGCCCGATGCCGATAATGAGCGAGAACAGGAAAATCATGATCAGCGTGGCTTGCCAGCCTGCCCGAAAGGCCAGGTCCGGGCTGCGAGTAGAAGACATGCGCTGCCACATCTCCGGGGCAATGCTCCAGGCCAGTACAAAGGTGAGGGTTAAGAAGAGATTCTTCTGCCAGCCATCGCTCAAATCCCAGAAACGCGGGGGCTGGTGACTCAGAAAATGCTGCCATGACGCCGAATCGGGCACGGCATGGGTGGCCGTGAACCAGAATAAAATGGAAAAGCCCAGCACTATCAGCACCACTTGGGCGATATCGGTGACCACTACGGTAAAATAGCCGCCCCACATGGCGTAACTGACCACCACGGCGGTACTAATCAGCGTCGACCAGAAAATATCCAGCCCAAAGACCAGGTGGAAAAACTTGCCCGCCATCACCATTTGCGAGCCCAACAGCACAATCACCGAAGTCAGGATGATCAGCGAGAGCAGCATACGCCCGAGCCGCCCGTAGTGAGCTTCCACGGCTTCGGGTTGAGACATGTGATCCTGCTGGGCTACGCGTTTGGCCATAAACAGGGTGATCATCATAAACGAAAGCACCGAGGGGATCACGATTTGCCACGCCCCGCTGACTCCATGATCGTGAAAGGCGTTGATCGATCCCATGGTGGAAGCCGCCCCAAACCAGGAGGCCACAAAGGTGAGGGCCACTGGGAAAGCGCCCAGTCGCCTGCCCGCCAAAAAGAACTCCTTGAGCGTGTGGGCGCGGCTGGCAAACACACGGGCCACCACTAAAATGGCCACAAAGTAGGCAACCAGAAAAACAATGGGTAACGTGATCATGGTGGGAAAAAAACCGCGCGAACTTGGGGATTGCGTAACGAAAGAACGGAGGGGCGCGCTAAACGGGGCCTAGGTTTAAAGGGATATCCAGGCGCAGAAGGCAGTTTTTAAAATCGTCCGGCAGCTTTTGGGCGCATTCAGCGGGGCTAGCATAGCGGGGTAGTTTGCCTACCAGACGCACCTGATGCTGAACCAGTGCTGCCTCTAATGCCGTGGGCAATGGCTCCCGGTCGTAGCGGTTTAAAATCAGCGCGGGCGTGTGCAGGGTTTCGGCTTCATGGGGCGGTTGCCAGTCGGCCAATTCGTCGGGGGTGAGCAAAATCAGCGAGCGCAGATGTTCAACCGGCAGGCATTGGCGAATCAGGGTGTGGTGGCCGTCGATGATGATGTATTTATAGTTCTCAATCAGGCGGTTCAGGCCGTAGCGCAGCTTGGCCATGGCGCTGTCCGGCAAGGTTTGGGGCAGGTCGCCTACGCTGATGAGTTCGTTGTCCTCGCCCACGGGCACGGCCAAATCGTGAAAGGCCCAGTCCACGGCCTCGCGGATGGTTGTGCCTTCGGACGGCTTCGAAAAAAGCGCACCCAGGGTCAATTCGGGGGGCTCCGGGGCCAGATCGTGGGTCAGTTTTTGATCGGGGGAAGCATCAATAAACAGCACCGAGGCGCGGGCCAACTCTTCGCTGAACAGCGTAGCGAGCGTGGTTTTTCCGGAACCGGCTGGGCCGGTCAGTTCAATAATGGCCTGCATGGGGATGGGGTGGTCACTCTCTCAACAAGGGTGCTGAAAAACAGAAGTTTTAAAACACGCATACTTAAAACGAATTGATTAAACGAACTTTAGTGGCTCAGCTTGAGGGCTTGGCTCAAGGCGGTTTCCAGGGTCTGGATTTTACTTTCCAGCACTTTGACCTTTTCCACAGCCTCTTCGCGAGATACATCCTGACGTTCCAGCTCCCGGCTGGTTTTTTGGTAGGCTTGCCCCAAGCTGAGCAAGCGCACCCACATCATCAGCAGCATGGCCCCGCCCAGCATCAGGCTGGCTAAACCCATCAGGCTGCCCAGCGAGATCGATTGCTCTGTCCATGAGAACCACTGCACCGAGACGCCGGTGTGCCAGTTCTGCACTATCAAGGCCACCGTGGCGGCCAGTAACAGGACGGCCAGCAGGCTTAACAACAAGCGTTGAACTTTGTGCGATGGATACATGGACATGCGATTCCGCCTTCGAGGGTTCGGGGCAGGGTGCTCAGGCCGTCTTCGATGGGGTTCTCAATTGAATTAATAGAACCCCGAAGATCTTGCCGCATTATTTTCCCCTAAAGCGGGTTGGGTTTCAACTTTATTGTAAAGTTGAAAGTTCGCTCAGCCATTGCCACACGCGGCTGATTTCAGGATCTTCCGGAATTTCAAAGGTGACACGCTCTTCACTGATCGGATGGATAAAGCTCAGCCGGAAGGCTTGCAGCAATTGCCCCTGCGTTTTGAGTTTCAAAATCTTTTCCACCCCGCTGCCATAGAGGGGGTCGCCCAGCAGGGGATGGCCAATGTGGGCCATGTGTACCCGGATTTGATGGGTTCTCCCGGTTTCCAGGCTGAGGTCCATCAGGGCAAACTTGTTGGCGATGCGGTCTTGAACAGCCCAGTGGGTGACGGCCACTCGGCCATCGGGTACGACCGCCATTTTGTCCCGGTTTTTGGGGTTGCGACCGATAGGGGCATTGACTGTGCCGGTGTCTTGCAGGAATTGTCCTTGCACAATGGCCCGGTAATTGCGGCGGGCGGTTTTGTCTTTTAGTTGCGCGGAGAGATGAAAGTGTGCCGCATCGGTTTTGGCCACCATTAGCAGGCCAGAGGTTTCCCGGTCGAGTCGATGCACGATGCCGGGGCGAATCATGCCATTAATGCCGGATAAACTATTGCCGCAGTGGGCCAGCAGGGCATTCACCAGCGTTCCTTCACGCTCCCGGCCGGTGGGGTGGGTGAGCATGCCGCTGGGTTTGTTCACCACCAGCAGGGCTGTATCCTCGTACACCACGTCTAGCGGTATGGCTTGGGGTTGCAAGGGAATCGGCTGCGCCTCGGGGATATGTACCTGAATGCGATCGCCTTCTTTCAGTTTGGTGGCGGCTTTGGTTTCGGCTTTATCATTGAGCTGAACCTGCGCGCTTTTAATCAACCCTTGCAGGCGCTCCCGAGACAAGGCGAATTCCTCCAGCGTGGTGGCCAGATACTTATCCAGCCGCTCGCCCTGTTCGTCTTCAGTCACCAGCAGGTGATGAACGGCTTCGGTTAGGTTTGGAGGGTGGTTCATGGTCAAGGAATCACGGGGTGGGTTGGTCGGTGGTGGTGGTGGGCTGTCTCAGATACAGCACTACGAGCCAGAAGACGCCAATAAAAATCAGGCTGTCGGCCACGTTAAACACGGGGTAATGAATCGCCACCACGTCGAAGAAATCCGTGACCCGTCCTAATAGCAATCGATCCAGCAAGTTCCCTAGTGCACCACCCAGAATCAGGCCCATGGCGGTGACTTCACCCTTGAAGAAGTAGGGCTTGCGGAGCCCATAGATCAATAAAATCAGAAACAGCAGGCTGGTGAACCCGGCCAGAAGGGCGGGTTGGCTTTTGAACAGGCTGAAGGCGGCCCCGGTATTAAAACTGAGTGAGAGCTGAAAAACATTGGGAATAACCGGCAGGGGATGGGCGACGTCCAGTTGGGTTTTGGCCAGCCATTTAGTGCCCTGATCCAGCAGGGTGCCAAATAGCATTAAGCTGATGAGCGTCCAGTGACGGCGTTGAGAGGACATAGGGGAACTTTCGGATCTGGGGTGGGACATGCAGAGGACGTTAAACCGGGCCCCGTCGGGGGCATCAGTTATGATCGCATCGGGACTAGTTTAGTCTTGTCCCGGCGGGTTGTCCATATCGGGCTGATTGACGTCGCCGCCATCCCCATCGTCCGGGTTGGGGGATTTTTGGGCATCGATTTTAATCTTGCCGTCTACGGAATTGTTGACCACTTTCTCGGTTTTATCGGCCTGGAAGGTGCTTTTGGGAATGACGTTCACCCGCTTGACGACCGTCATAATGCCCTTGAGGTTGATGGTGGGCCGCTCCTGATCGTCCTGCCCGATTTCGGTGAAACCCACGGTGGCAGTGATCACTTCGTTGTTGTTGGTGTTATTGGCCTTGAAAATGCGTTCCAGATCGGTTTTGTCCGAGGATAAGGTACGAAATTTGTCCTTGCTGGCGTGTTGCGGGTAGATGAGGGGTTCTTGAGACAAGGTGGCAAAGGCAATACTCCCGGCCGGTACGCCGACTTTGACCTTCGCGGTGTAGGAGTCTCCGGCAAAGACTTGTTCCGGGCTTTCCACATCAATGTTCACGCTGTCGAAGGGACCATAAATAATGGTGGCCTTCTCATACAGGGTGGCGTCGCTGAGGATTTCCCATGCCTTGCCGACCTTGTGCAGGTACAACATACCCCGAGAGCGGCTTTTCATGGCGCCGGGCTTGTTGCTCACCACCGGGTCCAGTTTGCCCGTGGCGCTGGCGGTATCGATGCTTTCCACGGTGGCCCAGTTGCCACTGGTGCGAATTTCCAGGATCTGGCTATCGTAATGAATGTCCGGGAACATTTGCCAGGTGTCCTGGATCAGACCGCGCACATCCTTCAGGCTCAGGCTGTCGCCGCTGGTAAAGCTGGGTGCGTAATGCTTGAGCACGCCATCAATATCATGTTTATTGGAGGCGTTGATTAAATCCTGTAGCACTGCCTGAACGGCTTGCACCGCTGCCGCGTCCTGATTGTCGATTTTGGGCAGTGCCAGATGGCTAGCGGCAGAAGGTAGCACTTTGCCCGCCGCCATTGCGGACAAGGGCAAAGTCAGGCTGGAGGCCATCAAGGCCGTCAGACAGAGGGTAAAGACGATTTTGCGCATAATTCACTCAATTCGAAAGCTAACGAAGGTCACCCTATTGTACCCGAAGATGAATGCGCTGCATCTTTCAGTTCTGTTGAACCTGATCGGAGGGGAAGATGGGTTCTGTTGATGAATCGGTGAACAGGTTTGGGTTTCCAGTTTTTTGAGTTTTTTTACTTGATGTAATCCAGCAGGCTGACAGATAGCAGGCGGCCTGTTACAGCCAGGGACGCCTGAAAGGCGTTCTGTTGCTGGTTTAAATTGGCCACGGTTTTGGGCATGTCAATATCCTGAATGGCCGCGTACTGCTGGGTCAGTACCGACTTGCGATCGGCGATGCGGCTTTGGGTCAGATTCAGTCGGTTGGCGATGGCGCCGACGTTGGATTGCTGAGCCAGTACCGTATTCAAGCCGGTGCCCAATTCATCCAGTCGGGCGCGGATTTCGCTGAGCTGAATGGGATCGCCACTGGCCTGCAAGTCCTGTTTGAGATTGATCAGGGTCTGGAATAAGCCGTGCGAGCTGGCGCTGAAGCTGCCGGGCAACGGTGGACCTGCTGCCGTCACCTGAACCTGTCCCAGTAGTGTGTCGCCGTTGATGTTGACAGGGACTTGCGTGTTGGGCGAGATCTCCGTGGAGCGTTGCCAGGTTTCCGTGGTGGGCGTGCCGTTGTAGGTAATGTCGTCGCCCGTTCTTACAAAGGGCGGGCTGTCGGTTTTGAAGCCGCCGAAAATGTACTTGCCGCTGATGTCCGTATTACCCAGTTGCACCATCTGATTAATGATCTGGTCCATTTCCAGCGCGATAGAATTGCGACCGTCCTGATTGTTGGTAAAGTTGGCCGCCTGGGTGGTCAATTCCTGGGCGCGCTGGATTAAGTTGGTCATATTGCTGAGTACGGTATCGGTGGTGCTGGTTTCGGAAACTGCATCACTGATGTTGCTGGCGTAGCGGTCATCGGCGCGAATGGTGTTGGAGACATCCAGCAGCCGGGTCAAGCCCACAGGATCATCGGAGGGTTTGTTGATGTTTTGCTGGGACGCCATTTTCTTTTGCAAATCAGACAGCGACATCATGTTCTGGCTGAGGTAGTAGATGGATTGTTGGCTCAGTGAACCGGATGTGACACGGTTAATGCCCATAACGGCTTACTCCTTGTTTTTGGTCGGGATACTTTCAAACGCTGGAATTAATTAACCATGTTGATGATGGTTTGCATGACTTCATCGAAAGCTTTCATGGTTTTGGAGGTGGCCTCAAAGGCTCGCTGGTAGCGCATTAGGTCAATGGTTTCTTCATCCACATTGACCCCGGAGACCGATTGCCGGTTAGCATCAATGGACTGGAGCTGGTTATTTTGCGCGGTGGTGCTGTTCTGGTAGCTTTGGGTGTCGATCCCCAATTTGGAAATTGCGCCGTTGAAATAATCGGTGACGTTGGTGCCCAGTGCTCCAAAGTTTTGGGCTTTGATTTGCGCCATTTGCAATGCGTTTCGACCGTCACCCACACCTGCAAAGCCGGTGCCGCTGGTGGCGTCATCAATGGCGGCAGCCACCTGGGTCGGGTCGGCAATAATGGCTGAGTTGACCGTCCAGTGGAAAATATTCAGTGCTTGTCCGGGGTTGAGGGTGGGATCGTTGATAAACAGAGCCGCCGGGCCTAAGTTCCCGTTTTGATCCCGGCCGCCGGTTTGCAGGGTGTTGAGCTGGGTGACAATGGTATCCAGCAGGGTGTCCAGTTTGCCGATCATACCGCGCGCAGTGGTCAGGGTGGGGTCGTTGCCCCCCATATCAATAATGCCTTTGATAATCCCGCTGCTAATTTCGGTACCCGCCCCATCGTTCAGCACAGCGCCGCCGTTGACGGTTTGTACCAGTGCCGGGACATCATCCGGTAGGGGCGCTGCGCCCAAATTTTGTACGACTTGCAGGCTATCTACCTGATTGACGCTGCGAATCATGGTTTCGCCGCCAATGCTGATGTCAATCTGGCCACTGTCGTAATTGGTCACTTGAATGTCTACCAGCTTGGACAGGTCATCCAGCAGCTTGTCCCGTTGATCCAGCAAGTCGTTGGGCTGGGCCCCGGAGGCTTTGACGCTGACGATGTTCTGGTTCAGGTTGGCGATGGTGGCCAGTTTCTGGTTGACATCATTGACGTTAATGGCCAGCTGGCTGGTGGCAAAGCTAGCCGGGACCAGCGGATCCCCCACCAGATTCTTACGGAGATCGGAGAGTTGCAGGGCTTGCTGTTGAAAGATATTGGTCAGATCAACTGCCTGTTGTAGAAAACTGGCCCGTGTGGCAGCGGTTTCCGGGTGCAGGCTCATGGCTTGCGCGGAATCGAAAAAGTTTTGCATGGCCGTGTTAATGCCACTGTTCGAGGGCTCGTTGATGATGCCCTGCAATTGTTGTAGTGCGCTTTGGGTCATGTTGTTCATGCCCAGTTTGCCGTTGGAAAGCCGATATTGCGCATCCAGAAACTGATCCCGGCTACGGGTGATCTGTTGGACAACGGGACCCTGGCCAATTTGCCCCCTTGAGATTTGGCTGAGATTGGGTTTGTTGTAGGCGTCCGCCATACTGAGATCGATTCTTTGGCGGCTATAGCCCGGGGTGTTCACATTGCTGATGTTCTGGTTGATCACGCTCATGGCGTTTTGCGCGGCCATGAGGCCACGGTGCGCGTTAAAGTAGTTGAAAAAGCCGGGGGTAATCATCGATATAACCTCTCTGGAGGGTCAATTTGGCCTGATGAGCCGGTTAATTCGTTTTGATGCAATTTCTCTGGATGAATTGAATCAGTGATGAACTGGAAAGCGGATGAACGGGAATAAGAAATCACTGGGATCGAAATTTGTTTTGAAGGCTTATGCGGAATGGTTAACCGTCGATTGAAGGGCTGCGGGTGTGCTTTGGCCTTTGTGCTTGCCACCGGCCTTATTGCCTTGGGCGGTGTAACTGGCGGCTTCGGGGGTGAGTACGTTGGCAATCAGCTCCACGGTGTCCTGAATCCATTGCAGGGATAAATTCAGCAAGTCCTGGGTATCCTGATTCTGTTGCCGGGCATCCAGGGCGGCTCGCATCAACTGATCCCGGCTGCGGGAAAATTCGGAGGCCGCTTTGGGCTCCAGGGTTTCAATCAGTTGGCTCAGGGTGTGATTGGGGTGTCCCAGTGCCGCCATCAGGGTCATCCGCTTTTGTTCGGTTTGGGCGGCCTTGCGGCTGATGGCCATCAGTTCCTGATCAATGCGGCCCAGCAGCTTGGGTTTGCCCGCGATTAAAATGTCCTGCTTTTCCCGTAGTTTTTGCACCACGGCTTCATATTGGGCGGTTTCTTCATCCAGCGTGTTCAGCAGGCTCACCAACTGATGGGTGGCCGGGCTGGTATTTTGAGAATGAAATGCATCGTTCATTGTTGCTCTCCTTCCTAAACCCGATAATCAGCCAGCAGGCTGTCGCCTTGCACGTATGCCCGGCGAATGTCCTGTTCGCTCACCCCCAGAAAGCCCGCTTTGGCGGCGATATTCTGAATGTCCTGCACCTTGCGGCTCCATTGGGGAGAGTTGCTGGGCAGGGTGGGCGATTGGCTGTTCAGGGATAAATTTTCCAGCACCGGTTGGGTGTTGGGCGTTTGGGGTGCGCTGGGTGCTTCGGGTGCAATCAGCTCCACCTGGGGGGCTTGGGCCTTGCTGGCGCGACGGGCCTCCCAGGCCTGTTGCGCTTTGAGTGTTTGAATGGCGGATGCGCCAGGGGTAATTTGCATTAGAGTTCCACCTCACCTGTTTTCCTTGAACCACTAGAACCGTTGCTATTGATTGGCGTTGGCGAATTCATCGTGCCAGCGCCTGCCTGGGGTTTGATTTGACCGGCCATTTGTCGGTAAATGGCGTCTGCTAGACCAAAGCCGCTACCACCGAGGCGGTTGGTCATGGACTTGGAGATTTCTTCGTTCAGCATGCTGCGGAAGTACTGTTCGCTGCTGCCGCCGCTGAGGATGCTGTTTTCCCGGTCCACGGTCTTGTCCATGGCTTCCAGCATCTGCTGTACAAAAATGGCTTCAAAATCCTTGGCGGCTTGTTTGAGTTTTTTTTCATCGTGAGACCCTGCTTGCGTTTGCAGCCCACTCAATTTGGACGCCTGCGCCTGGCCGGAACCCGGTAAGGCGGTAAGCGAGAGGCTAGTGCTGTTCATCAGAGGGTCCATGGGTAAGCGTTCCTTTTGCGTGCTTGATGTTTAGATGATCTCTAACGTGGCTTCCAGGCTACCGGCGGCTTTCAGCGCCTGCAACACGGAGATTAAATCACTGGGGGTAACACCCAGGGCGTTCAGGGCCGCCACTAAGTCCTGTAAGGTGGCGTTGGGTCCAAGCTGTACCAGGCTGCCCTGCCCTTTTTCAATGGAGATCTGGCTGTTGCTGACGCCCACGGCTTGCCCACCGGTGGTGGCGCTATTGGGTTGAGACACACTGTTGGTGGTTGCTACGCTGACGGTAATGCCGCCGTGGGCTACGGCAGCAGGCAGCAGCTTTACGTTGTTGCCAATCACAATGGTGCCGGTGCGCTCGTTGACCACCACCTTGGCGATCTCTTCGGTGGCGTCCACGGTCACGTTTTCCACTTTGGCCAGAAATGACACCCGGTTATCAATGTACTGATCCGGGAAAAGCACCCGAATGGTGCTGCCGTCGATGGCGCGGGCCGGGCCCACGCTGCGGCTCAGGGCTTCAGCAACCCGGCTGGCCAGCGTGTAATCGGTGCGGTTTAGCACCAGATCCATCCCGCTCTCATCGCCGATTTCGGTGTGAATTTCACGCTCCATAATGGCTCCGCCGGGAATGCGGGCCGAGGTGGTAATGCCGGTGCGCTTGGAAGAACCGCCCGCATCCACCGAGGTAGACCCTGTGGATAGCGGCCCTTGGGCCAGCGCCACGATTTCGCCGTTGGGAGCGCGCAGTTCGGTATTGATCAAAACGCCGCCTTCCAGGCTCCCCGCATCTGCCATTGAGGACACGATTACATCCAGCGGGTCGCCTTCCTTGGCAAAGGGTGGCACCAACGCAGTCACAATGACGGCGGCCGCGTTGGTGGGACGAATGTCGTTGTCGTTGATCAGACGGCCGTTAAAGTTGGTAATCAGGTTGGCCGTGGTGGTTTGGGTTGATTTGCTCTTGTCACCGGTTTTGGCCAGACCGACCACCAGTCCGTAGCCCACCAGCTGGTTGTTCCGGACGCCTTTCACATGGGTGATGTCCTTAATGCGCAGTCGGGCGGCCTCTACCGTGGTGTTCGCCATGCTGAACGCGCCCAGCAGTCCAATCAGGCCAAGGGCGATGGTGCTTTTCAGAGTCTGAGCTGCGGTGTTCATACAGGGGAACCTCATGTCTCCGCTGGAACCAACGGGTTGGGTGAATACCGGGTTAGTTAAAGAACTGGTAGATCTTGTTGGCGATGCCATCGGTTTGTTGACGGCTAATCACGCCCTTGCCTGCCTGTAACATCTGGAAGTTGGCCACCAGCTTGGAGGAGATCTGGTTGTTGCGATCCAGATAGTAGGGTTTCACGATGCCGGTGACCATCAGGTTGCCGCGCTCCTTGTTGGCTTGCACGGTTTTCTGGCCCTGCACCACCAAATCACCGTTGGGCAGTACCTGAACCACCTGACAGGTGATGTTGTCGGTAATGGTGGTGGTGCGGGTGCTTTCTGCCTTGCTGGATAGGGTGTTGCTGTTGTCCAGCCCGTTAAAGTTGGGCGCGCTGAGGGTGTTTTTAATGGCGCCAGCGCCCACCTTGCCCAGCATAAAGCCCATCATGTTGTTAAACAGGCTGCTGCCGTTCTGGGTGATGGCCTGGGTGCGGGTGACTTTCAGTTCGGCGTTGGTCACGTCGCTGGTCACTTCGTTGACGGTGATGGTGACTAAATCGCCCACTTCGCGGGAAATCGGGGGGGTGAACAAAGAGCGGGGCTTCAGGGGTTCCTGGCTGTTATATTTGGCCGTGACCCGAAACAGGGATTCCGCTTGCGCTGCGGGGATGGTTTCCAGCAGCAGAAACGACAACAGCAGAACAGCCGCCGCAGTCGCCACGGGGCGGGTCTGCCGGGGTTTAGATTGTTGCGTTGCTGGTTTCATTGGATTCTCCCTGATGCTTGGTTTTGCCTGATGGGGTTCACATACTCTCACTGGATTTTGATTTTTTGCTTAAATTTCTACGAGCACCCGGTTTTTATCGATGACTTTGGCGCTGTAGTACTTTTGCTGATAAATGGACTGGCGCACCCGGATGGTCTCACCGATGCGCCCGTTGGCCATGGCGACGCCCGGCACGGTTAAGGTCATGCCGTTGTTGCTGTTGATTAAAATGCGGACTTCGGCGTTGTAAGTCACATCCGGCGGAATCACGATTTTGCGGTTGTCCAGCACTTCGCCGGGTTGCAGGTTGATGCGGGCCACGTAGTCGCCCAGTTTGGTTTCCTCTCCCACCGCGTAGCGGTAAATGTAGCTCACGTCCTTGGTTTGCAGCACAAAGTCGGATAAGCGCAGCGGCTGTTGGGCCATCACTGCGTTTTTGGCGACCCAAACGGGCTTTTGTACCGTGATGTGTACCGGCACGCCCAAGTCCCGGCGGGTGCCCTGAGGGCTTTCCAGATGGACCCGGACAATGGTGCGTTCCGAGTACATGTCGCCCAGATTGCTTTCGGTGCTGATTTTGATGGCGTGGGCATCGGTATCCTGCGGGAAGCTGAGCGAGGTGGATGGGATGCTCATTACTTCCACACTCACGAATGGCTGATCCGCCGGGTTGATTTGGGTTTGCAGCTTTTCTTGTACATGCGCCACCACCTGTTGCTGAATCCGGGTGGCGGAGAGTTCGACCGCAGGGCTGGACGATGTCCATCCGGTGACACACGCCAAAACACCTGCCAGCAGCAGGGGGAGGGTTTTTGCGGTGTTGTAACGGATGGTGTTCATAGAAACCTTTCTGATTCAGACTGCTTAGACGGTGTTATTGGCGGTTTTCAGGATCTCGTCGGAGGCCTGAATGACTTTGGAATTGGCTTCAAAGGCGCGCTGGGCACTGATCAGGTTGATCAGCTCTTCCACGATTTGGACGTTGGAGCCTTCCAGAAAGCCTTGGGTGATGGTGGTCTTGGCAAAATCGCCCTGACCGGCTGAACCCACAATGGCCGCCCCGGATGCGGGTGTGACCTGAAACATGTTGCGGCCAATGCTCTCCATCCCGGCGGGATTCGAGAAACGGGCCAACTGGAGCTGACCGACCTGGTTCAGGTTGCTGGAACCGGATTGACGCACCGAGACTGAGCCGTTGAGGCCAATCACGATCTCCACGGCATCGCTGGGCACGGTGATGTTGGGTTGCACCGGGTAGCCGTCGGAGGTGACCAGTGTGCCGTTGGCGTCGCGCTTGAAGCTGCCGTCGCGGGTGTAACCAATATCACCGCTGTCGGTCTGCACCTGAAAGAAGCCATCGCCCTGAATGGCCAAGTCCAGAGAGTTGCCGGTCTGCTGAATAGAGCCGGGGAGGAAAATACGTTGGGTGGCGGCCACTTTGACGCCCAAACCGACCTGCGTACCGATGGGATCGGTGGTGCCTTGGGGGCCCAGTGCGCCAGGCGAGGAGTAGGTTTGGCTCAACAGATCCTGAAATTCGGCGCGAGCTTTTTTGTACCCCGTGGTGTTCACGTTGGAGACGTTGTTGGCGATGACGTCGATGTTGAACTGCTGGCTCTGTGAACCTGTGGCGGCGGTGTAAAGGGCTCTGAGCATGTGGGCCTCCGATTGCGGGGTTTTTGAAATGTTTTAAAAATGGATCAACTGATTGTGTGGATTTCTGAATCTATCTGTAGCGCCCGACTTCGTTGACGGTCTTTCCCAGGGCGTCGTTGTGCATGTGAATGTTCTTTTGCAGGGCCTCATACAGGCGCATACCCTGAATGTTATTGACCAGTTCGCTGATGGGGTTTACGTTGGATTGCTCCAGAGCGCCCTGTTGAATGACAGATTTTGGGGGATCGGTCGATACTACGCTGGCTGAAGTGGCCTGATACAGGTTGTCGCTGAGTTTTTGCAGGGTTTGCTTGTCCTGAAATTCGACGAGGCCAATTTGGTTGACATTTTGTCCTTTCGCTGAAATGGTGCCGTTCTCGCTGATGGTAAAAGGGCCATCGGCCATATTGAGTTGAATATTGCCGGATTGTCCCTGTACAAATTCCCCGCCGGGCGTGACCAGATAGCCGTTACTATCCATCGTGAAATTGCCAGCGCGGGTATAGAGCGATGTACCGTCGGCGGTTTTAACATGGAAAAAACCGTTGCCGTGAATGGCCAGATCCAGCGGGTTACCGGTCTGTTGAATGCCACCGGGGGCAAAATTGACATAGCTGCCATAGATCTGGCTGCCGTTAACCAGACTGCCGATGGCGGTTTTTTCGTTGTTTTCCACCTTGTTCAGCATCATCTCCGGAAAGGTCTGGTAGCTGAGGCGGTTGGCTTTAAAGCCCACGGTGTTCACGTTGGCCAGGTTATTGGCCAAGGTATCAATGGCGGTGTTGGTGGTCAACATGCCAGCCGCTGCGGTGTAAATGCCCTTCAGCATCGGGGGTTAGCTCCCATCGGCGTTTTGGTACGCCTTGTAAGACTGCATGACTTTTTGCACATAGTTCGTGGTCTCTGCATAGGGGGGAATGCCGTTATAGCGATCCACCGCGCCGGGGCCGGCATTGTAGGCGGCCAAGGCCTTGGGCACGGACTGATGGTATTTTTCTAGCAGGCCTTTCACGTATTTGGCCCCACCGGCAATGTTCTGGGCGGGATCAAAACTGTTGTGCACGCCCAGGCCTGCGGCGGTGCCGGGCATTAGTTGCATCAGGCCTTGTGCGCCTACCGAGGAAACCGCCTTGGGGTTAAAGTTGGATTCATTTTTGATAATGGCCTTAATCAGGCTGGCGTCCACGCCCTGGGTGTTGGCCTGATTGTCGATCAGATCATCGAGTTCGCCGGGCACTGGGGGGGCACCGTTACTGCTCCCTTGCGTGTTGGAGAGTGCCTGATTCAACGCGTTATCGAAGCGGTTTGCTTCCGGGCCGCCCTGAGGCAGGGGTGCTGTCGGCTCAAAGCGATCACGGATTTCCGCGATACGATCCAGCGTCGATTGCAAACTCTCAAGGGTCACAATAACTACCTACATCTCTTTATCAGTGTTGATTAAACGGTGATGAACCTTTGCCTGATGAGGACCGGGGTGGGTTCCGGGATTGCCGGGAGAAGGCGCTAACGCAAATCATGTTATGGTCAGGGCTTTCCTTATTCAGGGTATCGGGTTACTCAGCCCTTTTCATCCGCCAGCTACAGGAATGATTGGGGTCGAGTCCTCTATCTCTGGTATTTTTCCCGTGGCGGTTCCTCCAGAAACTTGACCATGAGGTTGATCTTCCGGTGGTGCGTTTATCGGCCAACTGGTGGAGGAAGGCGGTGCATGTTGGCTGACAGGGGTGCACGGCGGGGGTTGCGAAATCGGGTGCGTTGGGTGGTCAAGAGGCTGAATTTTCGATAAAGTAGAGGAGAGAGGTGGATATTGCAGAGCAACAGCACCCCTTGCAATCATGACCCTAACCCCGGAAAGGATGTCTTTTAAGATGAGTGGCCCCGTAGAACCCAGTGCCTTGCCTGCCAGTGTTTTGACAGCAACCGTCGAACTCAAAGGCCATCTGATCGACTCCTTGACCCTGTCGAAGGTGGTGGATTTGATTCAGCAGCTGGGCGGAGACTATCTGGTCAACGATTTGCGGGTGGGGAATCTGAAAAAAGACATTAGCTTTGCCAATATGACCTTGTGGGCACCCACTGAAGCCGTGATGGCTGAGTTGCTGGAGGCGATCGCGCCTTACGGGGCCGTGGCCTCCATTGCGCCGGAAAATCCGAAAACAGTGACCTGCACAGCAGCGGGTAGTTTACCCGATGGTGCTTTTGCCGTAAAGCTGCCTCAGCAGGTGTTCATGGCGGGGGCTTGGCATCCGGTGGCCTCGGGTGGTCTTTGGGCCTTGGTACTCACGGATGGCGCGCCGCGCATGGTATCGGTGCGGGACTTGCAGCCGGGTGATATTCTGGTCAGCGGCTCGCAAGGCTTGCAGTGGTAGGGGGCGGGTTCTGATGCATTCCATTTCCCCGAACATTAACTGTCAGTGGACGTCCCCGGTGGGCGTCACGCCGTATTCTGCCAAGGGCAAGCCCACTATTTTAATGTGTCCGCCCACTTACTTTAAAGTCGAATACGCCATCAATCCCTGGATGGAAGAGGCGACCCCCTGTGATGAAGACTTGGCCAAGCGTCAGTGGGAACAGTTGTATATCGCCATCACCGAGCAGGCCGGGGCGGATGTGGAACTCATGGAGCCTGTCGAGGGCTTGCCGGATCTGGTATTTACGGCCAACGCGGCGCTGGTGCATCACGATGTGGCCGTGATTGCCCACTACAAGCATCCGGAACGTCGCCCGGAAGAGCCCCATTGCGCCCGCTGGTTTGAAGAACATGGTTTTAACGTGGTGACCATGCCCGAACACGTCTTTTTTGAAGGCGCGGGCGATGCGCTCATCTGGCAAGATAGGGTATTCGCCGGGTATAAAACCCGCACGGATATTGCGTCTCATAGTTTGCTGACGGCGGCTACGGATCTGCCGGTACTGTCGCTGGAGTTGATCAACCCCCGGTTTTATCATGTGGATGTCTGCCTGTGTCCGCTGGCGGATGGGCACCTGATTTACTCTCCCGATGCCTTTGACGAGTACGGGCGCGCGGTGATTGAGGCCAACGTGCCTGCCGACAAGCTGATTCCGGTCAGCGCCGAAGAGGCTGCCCGTTTTGCCTGTAACGCGGTGAATATCAACGACACCGTGATCTTCAATCAGGGTTCCACCCAGTTGACCGATGACTTGAAAGCGCGTGGCTTTCAGGTGATACCGGTGGATCTCAGTGAATTCCTGAAGTCCGGCGGCTCTTCCAAGTGCCTCACCTTGCGTCTGGGGTAATGGTGCGTTTGGGGTAACTGCTTACCGGTTCAGTAAAACTTAAATGACCCGATGCCCGGTGCTGGTGTCATCCTGAAGCAACTCTTCTGGTGGTTGCGGCGCGTTGGGCGCTCCGGGAGCCTCTGGAGCAAGTGGTGGTGCCAGTTTGCTGTTGCCTTGGCCGGGGTGCTGCTTGGGAACCGTAATCACCAGCTCGGTTTTGGAGCCCGTTTTCTGGATGGCTTGAGTCACTTTATCGGGTAATACGGTCTGAGAGGTCGAAAACGATTGCACAAAGCTGGAGCTAAAGGAGACGCTTTGCTCTCTGCGACCAATCTTGCCAGACACTTCAATATGATGGGGCGTGACGTTGACTTTCACGTTGCGGGCATCTGCCGGATCGGTCAGGGGAATGCGCAGCACATAGTTGGCGGCGTACTCCTGCACATCCACGCCACTATCGGGCACATTGCCCGCCAGCGGGTTGGGAATGGGCAGGCCCAGAAAACCCGGCGGTGCTGAGGCGAGTGGATTGGAACCTAACGGGTCAGTGGTGTTTGGCGTTTCGTTCGGATTTTCATTGGGCGCGTCCAGCGGAATACGTTCGGAAGGGCCGTTTTCGGCAAAGGGGAGCGTGTCCGCTTGTCCCAGCAGGTTATCCAGTTTTTGGCGGGCTGCCGTCTCTTCGGTATGGTTGCTCAGTCCCAGCAGGGACCAAAGGACCAGTGTTAGCAGGCCCGCAAAGAAGAGGAGTGCCGCTTTACGCCGCTTGCTCATGGCTCAAAATGGAAACCTTCCTGACGATGGCTGGTGCGAATGGTACTGGACACACCGCCGCGCGCAGTGAATTCGCCGGTGACTTCCATGAAGCGGGGCTGGCAGGCCGCCACGAGATCATCCAGAATTTCGTTGACCACGGCCTCGTAAAAAATGCCCCGGTTGCGGAAGCTGAGGAAGTAGTATTTTAGCGACTTTAACTCGATGCAGGTCTTATCAGCCACATAGTCGATTTCGATGGTGCCAAAATCCGGCAAGCCGGTTTTGGGGCAAACCGATGTGAATTCCTGTACAGAGATGGAAATGGTGTAATTGCGCTGGGGATTCGGGTTATCGAATACGTCCAGTTGAGGTTTTACGCTGTAAATGGAACGGTCTTGTTCCGGGGTATCGGCCAGGCTGCCTGCGGTGCTCATAAACATCCCTTCCATCTTGTCATTTTGTACGACAAGCTATTATACGGAATGCCGGAGGTAAAAACCACCCCTGATTTCAGGTATGGTCTGGATCTTGCTGGGCAAAGTAGCGATCCACCAGGTTATTGATGCTCTGTTTCACAAAGCGTGCCTCATTGAGAATGGTTTCATGTCCAAAATGATTGATGGCCTGGGACGGGGTGCGCGGCATGTCCGGGACAACGGGGTTATTCTGGTATGCCGGTATAGAAACCGGTTTGACAGGGTTGGGTGGTATGGCCTGAGCGGATTCATCAAGCCCATGAGCAGGTTCGACGACTTCCATGACAGGCACTGGTTTTGCGGGCTCGGTCATCAGGGTTTCGGTTTGAGGCGCTGGTGACGCTGGCTGTTCCTGTGCGGCCTGCGTTAATTCTGGCGCTGATTTGGCACGAGCAATGAAGGCGGCATTCAGGACGTTTTCCGGACTCATGACAGGCATACCTGGCAGCCCCTTGGGTTCGATAACTGGCTCAACCACGGATTCAGGGTCCATGGTCAACATTGGATCTTCGTGGGTTTCGACAGCATGGGTGAGGGCGCTGGTGTTTGGGGTTTCGTCAGTCGCGGCCTCCTCTGAAAAATCCAGTATGGCCGGGGAGATGTCGGTGCTGGGCTCATAGAAGGGCAAGGGTGTTTCCAGCATCTCCGAGAAGTTGACTTCAGCCGGATCGGTATCGGAAAAATTATTGGAGGTTTCCCACTCGGTAGCGTCATAGGTTGCGCTGAAGTCGGTATTCAAGCTGTCATGCAGACTCCCCTCGGTTAGTGCCGACCATGAGTCCTCGGTGGTTTCAGGAATATTTTGCGCGACCTGATCCGCCAGGGCCTGAAGGTGACTCAGTCCCCCGTCGAATGGGGTCGATTCTGTATCGGTGCTGAGATCTATGCTGGCCATGGGCTGGTCTGGGTCATCGTAGTGGTTTAGATCATAAGCAGCGTCGCTGCTGTTCAGGTTGGCCGATTCCGGTATGTACTCCTCGGCGTTGCTCCAGTTATCTTCGTCCCTGAAACCCGATTCGGGGAGGCTCTCGGCGGGTAGTAAGTCACTGTCGGGTACAGGGCTTGCTGGTGTTTCCTGGGGTTCATCCTGATGGAATCCCTGAAGGGTGCTATCCATCTGCATAGTCCAGGCACCAGCTCCAGGGTCATCCGTGGGGTCAAACGTCCCAAAATCGCAAAACGCATTCAATTCAGCAGTATCAACGGGTGGTGCTAGTCCTAAATCCCAACTGGAAAAAGCATCGGGGCTGCTAACGGTTTCGTCGGCTGCTGTAATATCGGGAGTCAGTGGGGAGATGTCAGCGCTTAGATTGGTTTGTGGCGTTGTTTCGGGGGTGCTCAATTCGATAGGGGCTGCCTGCATGGCTTCGATGGGAGTCAGGTGATGCTCCGTGGGAGGCATCAGCTCATTGAACCCCTGAGTGAGCATCTCGGGAGAGATGGGTTGATGCTCGATTGTGCTGAAATCGTAAGCGGCAGAGGCTTCAGCAGCGGCAGCTGGCATTCCCCAAGAGGACTCTGCTGCTTCGGTTGATAAGAGGTTGGGTGCATCGATGGCTGGTGTAAGCGCTTCAGTCTGCAGGGATGGTGGGGCCAGGGCTTCGTCTGAGGCCAGTAAGGGCATGGTCGTGTTGAGCAGATCGAGCTCCGGGGGGATGTTGCTATGGGTGCCCCAGGGCACGGGTGGTTGCGTGTTCTGTGTGGCGGTATCCAGATTAACAGCGCCCAGGTCAAGGGTGGGTGACAGCCCGGATGTTTCACCAGATAGATTCACGGGTTCAAACAGCATATGGTTTTCTTTGGGGATGGCTGCTGCGGGATCGATCAACGGTGCTTCGGCGTGAGGGGCTTCGGTTTCCCGAGCGATGGGGGCGGGTGTGTTAAAGGCAGCCGTGGCATCGTCGTCTGGAGAAGCCAGCATGACCCCATCGGGCAGCTCACAGTCCGGGCTTAGGGGTTCAATTTCCAAATCTGCTTCAGATTTTTTTCCAAAAGGCCAGAGTCTCACGAGGCTGTGTCTCCTATTGATTTCCCGCTTTATTCTGTTGTTCGGCAAGTTCAAACATATCTTCAATTTATTTTTGAAACATCCTTCAAAAAGGGCTTAAAAGGACTGCATGGTGCCTGATTAGACAACGTGAAGATGTTTACAAACCGTTATTATTGCGGTACAACAGAGTCGATCAGGGGCTGGAGCCTGCCATTTTGCATGTCAAGCGAAAGAAATCCCGATTCGATAAGCGCGCATCTTTAGTGGATGGGTGGTGTTTATTACAAAGAGCAATAGATACTTGAGGAAGATGATAGTGCTTATGATGGAACAATGGGTGGCTGGCGGTTGCTGGTCTGTGGAGGGTTAAGTCGTTGGGAATCGCGTTTCCAAACTTGAAAAAACCGAATCTGGTCAGCCAGGTGGTGGTCGGGATGTTGCTGGGGATAGCCATTGGTCATTTTTCGCCGCAATTAGGCATTGAGATTAAGCCCTTGGCCGACATGTTCTTGCGGATGATCAAAATGTTGATTGCGCCGCTGATTTTTGCCACGCTGGTGATTGGCATTGCTGGGACGGGCAGTCATAAAAATCTTGGGCGTCTGGGGGCTAAAACCCTGATTTATTTTGAGTTGGCGACCATTCCGGCCCTGATTATCGGGATGACCGTGGCCAATATCCTGCGTCCGGGGGACGGGGTGAACATGGCTGCGCTCAGCGCCAAAGGGGCCGAGCAGCTGACGGCGATTACCGGCAATGTGGCCGTGGTTCAGCACCATACGCATTGGGATACGCTGGTCAACATGATCCCCACCAGTGTGGTGGACGCGATGGCCAAGGGTGAGATTCTGCAGTTGGTGGTCTTTGCTATCTTCTTCTCGCTGGCGATTTTGTCGGCGGGCGAGAAAGCGCGTCCGGTTCTGGGCGTGTTGCAGTCGCTATCCGAAATCATGTTTGAATTTGTGAACAAGGTGATGGCTTTTGCGCCTTTGGGCGTGATGGCAGCCATTGCCGCCACGGTGGGCACCAATGGACTGAATATTTTAGCCGTTTATGCCAAATTGGTGGGTTCTTTGTATCTGGCGTTGGCCATTTTTGTGGTGACGGTGCTGTGTAGCGCTTGCGCTATTGCCCGTATCCCCTTTATTAAACTGATGAAAGCCATCAAGGAACCCTTCCTGCTGGCATTCTCTACTGCCAGTAGCGAATCTGCCCTGCCCAAGGCAATGGAAGTGATGGAGCGCTTTGGGGTGCCCAAGAGTGTGGTGAGTTTTGTCATTCCCACGGGTTACAGTTTCAATCTGGATGGCAGTACGCTCTATATCGCATTGGCGGCTTTGTTCATCGCCCAAATGGCTCATCATGAGATGTCTTTGGGTGATCAGGCCCTGATGCTGGGGACGTTGATTATTACTACCAAGGGGGTGGCTGCGGTGCCCAAAGCAT
This sequence comes from Vampirovibrio chlorellavorus, assembly GCA_903866275.1. Taxonomy (GTDB): domain Bacteria; phylum Cyanobacteriota; class Vampirovibrionia; order Vampirovibrionales; family Vampirovibrionaceae; genus Vampirovibrio; species Vampirovibrio chlorellavorus_D. The sequence goes on from CAIPMU010000014.1 coordinate 49,709, forward strand.
CCTTGGTGGTGCTGGCCGCGACTTTGGCCGCGTTTAACCTGCCGATGGAAGGCATTGCGGTGATTCTGGGGATCGATCACTTCCTGGATATGGGCCGCACGTCGATTAACCTGGTGGGCAACTGTGTGGCATCCGCCGTGGTGGCACGCTGGGAAGGCGTTTTTGATGATCAGAAAATGGCCGTCTATGGCACCGAGGATGAGGTGTTTGAGAGTGCCGAGGGGGAGCCTCTGGGTGAGCCGCTGCTCGCCTAGCACTCGTTCCTGAAAGTTCAAAAACGGACACCTCCGGGTGTCCGTTTTGTATTAGAGCCTGAGCATTGGCGCGACTGGGGCTGCTTCTGATAAACTGAGGCAGGCTGACTTGTGTCTGGCGGTTCTTCCAGCGACAATAAATAGAGTCGCCCCTTAAACAGATATATACAGGTATAAAGGAAGCCCAGCCCATGACCCAATCCACAACCTCCCAGATTTTGGACGGTAAGCAAGTATCCCAACAGGTGGTGGAGGGCCTTAGTCAGGAATTGCAGGCTATTCATGCCAGCGGTGCGGTGATACCCAAGCTGGTGGTGGTTTTGGTGGGCGACGATCCGGCCAGTCAGGTGTATGTGGGTAAAAAGGCAAAAATGGCCCAAAAAATCGGCATGCTGTCCGAGTTGCTGACCTTTCCCGCTGACTTGAGCCAAGGCGAGTTGCTCGCAGTGATTCATCGCCTGAATACGGATGCGTCGGTGCATGGTATTCTGGTGCAATTGCCCTTGCCGAAGCATCTGGATACGCTGGCGGTGATTACGGCGGTCGATCCGAAAAAGGATGTCGACGGGTTGCACCCTTTGAATCTGGGGTTGCTGTTGACCGGGGATCCGCTGGCTTGCAAGCCATGTACACCGGCTGGGGTAATCACTTTGCTGAAAGCGTATGATGTTCCTTTGGCCGGTAAACATGCCGTGGTGTTGGGGCGTTCCAACATTGTGGGCAAGCCGATGGGCTTGCTGTTGCTTCAGGAAAACGCCACGGTGAGCTATTGCCACAGCAAAACCCCGGATTTAGCGGCGTTTACCCGCCAGGCCGATATTCTGGTGGCTGCGGTGGGGGTGCCCAAGCTGGTGACTGCTGAATTCGTCAAGCCGGGCGCAACCGTGGTGGATGTGGGCATCAACCGGCTGGATGGTAAGCTGGTCGGTGATGTCGATTTTGAGAGTGTGGTAGAACAGGCGGGTTATATTACCCCGGTTCCTGGTGGTGTAGGCCCCATGACCATTGCCACTTTAATGGCCAACACGCTGGCCCTCTATAAGCGGAGCTTACGCGCCTAGATTTTTGCTTTCAAAAAGGGCAGATCGATCCGGCTGGAAGGCTATCAGGACGGGCCTCTGAGGACAAAAATGGGGGTTTGTGCTATAGTGACCCCAACAGAAGGATACTCAACTGGTTTGTATTGAGAGGAGGCCATCATGCCTGTAACCCAAGTAAAGCCCTATGAGGCCAAAACATTCAGCCTGCAGCTCGACGGGATTTCCGCCGAACAGCTGGAACAGCACTACAAGCTGTACCAAGGGTATGTGACCAACACGAACGTGTTGAACGATAAAATTGCCGAACTGCGCGAAGCGGGCAAAGTGGGCACGCCGGAGTACAACGAACTGCGCCGCCGCTTTGGCTTTGAGTACGACGGGATGCGTCTGCACGAGTACTACTTCGACAACCTGATCGCCAATGGCGGGGCTGCCCCCACCAGCGGCAAACTGGCCGAACTGCTGAAAGAAAACTTTGGCAGCGTGGAAGCCTTTGAAGCGGATTTCCGGGCCACGGGCCTGATGCGCGGCATCGGCTGGGCCATTCTGTATCAGGATCCCAACAATGGCCGTCTGCAAAACTTCTGGATCACGGATCATGAATTCGGCCACCCGGCTGGCTTCACCCCGATCCTGGTGATGGACGTGTGGGAACACGCCTACTGCGTGGACTTCAAACCCACCGAGCGCGCCAAATACATCGACGCCTTCTTCCGGAACATCAACTGGAAAGCGGTTGAGTCCCGTCTGAAGTAGACCCTGTAGGTCATTCAAAAAAATCAAAAACGCCCTGATTCCAATTGAGTCAGGGCGTTTTCTTACGTCTGGTTTTACAGCAAGCCTTTAAAGCGTTCCATCAAAAAAAGTTTGCCCTCTCTCCAAAAAGAGGCAAAGCCTCTTTTCCTAAGCAAAAAAGCGCATCTACAACCCACTAGAAAAACGATCTCTGGCGGGGTTTGGGGGGCGCCAGCTGCCCCCCAAATGGAGGGAGTTTGAGGGAGGCTAGCCTCCCTCAAGTCCACCAGCTACAAATTAAAACAACAGCTTAAACAGCGTAAAATGCCCATTAAACTTACGCGAGAGTTGTTTCAAATTCTGGGCGCTGGCGCGGGTATCGCTCAGGATGGCTTGAATTTCCTGATTTTTGTTGCCGTCGGTCAGCTGGTTGACGTTGTTCATCACGGCATCCAGTTTGTTCAGGGAGACATCCAGCTGGGTGACAATATGGCCCATTCTATTTTGCAAATCCTGATCCTGGGCGGTTTTACGCAGGGTGAGCATCAGCTGGGAGGCATTGCGCGAGGTATCGCGGGTATTCACAATGGTTTCTTTCAGGGCGGGGTCGTTCAAGAGACTTTGCATGGCATCAGAGGACTGGCGCAGGGACACAATGGTTTCCTGAACTTCCTGCTTGAGCTTGGGATCGCCGATGAGGGCGTTTACGTTTTTGCTGACGGTGGAGACATCCTGCATGAGGTGCTGACTGACGCCCACCAGACTGCTCAGGTCTTCGCGGGTACTTTTGAAGAGGAGGTTGGCGTTTTCCATGACTTCACCGGCGCGAGCGGTTAACACTTCGGTGTTTTTAATGGTGCCGTGCAGGCTATCAATGGTTTCATCGGAAAGAAGCTGGTTGATCTTGTCGTTGGTCAGCTTCAGGGCCACTGCGGACTCCATTTGGATGTCCATAAAGCGCTTGAAGCGCATGGGGTCTTCCACGGTGTAAACCAGATCGCGATCCGGGGCTTTGGCGACGACGGGTTCGCGAGGGAGAATGCGTAAATAGTATTGCCCAGCCTGATCCACGGTTAACTCAAACAGGGGATCTTCCGGCATTTCCGCGCCCGGCAGGGTAATCAGGTAAGACAACCGGTAGCGAACCAGATTGTTGTCTTTGGTTTTTTCCACATGCTTGACACTGCCGACTTGCTTATAGCCGGTTTCATACAGGAACTTGACCGGGATGCCTTCCACGATGGCTTTGGCAGGTTCTTTAAAGGTGGTTAAGGTTACCTGATGCAGTTGGGGCGGCGTGATTTCCATAAACTGTTCGCCGATGAGGCCCGATTGCTCGATGGAGAGGCGGGAGCCTTTGGGGATTTGCAGGTGCAGATCCTTGTTGATGGAAAAGCTGACATCCACATAGTAGTTGTTATCCTTGTACACTGGGGTAATGTCGGTGACAGTGCCGACTCGAATCCCCATCATCTGCACGACGGAGCCTTCTCGCATGCCGTTGACGTCGTGGAAGCGTACAGTTTCCTTCGGGCCGTTGGCCACCCCCCAGCCGCGCAGCCAGATAAATGAGAACACCAGCAAACTGATGCTCAATAGGGTGAGAACCCCCACCTTGACCGTTGCCGTGCGTTGTTTTGCTGCGATGCTCATGAACCGTAAGCTGTATTCCATCCGACGGATAATAGGGTCATTATACCTTTAAACACCGATTGGCGCACGGTATAGCCGGGATGCGCCTGTGCTGTGGCTTTTTTGCCTGTTTAATGCTGCTCCAGGGCCATAGGGCCTTTCAGACTGGCGTGTGCAAATTGCTGAGCATAAGCATTATCGGTGCTCATCAGTTCCTTGGGGGTGCCAGTCCATTGCACTTCGCCCTCGTGAAGCAGAATCACGCGATCGGTGCGGTTGATGGTGGAGAACTGGTGCGTGACCACCACGCTGGCCGCGTTCAACTCATCGCGGAGCTTGCGAATGTAATCTTCAATCACGGTCGAAGCAATGGGGTCGAGTCCTGCGGTGGGCTCATCGTAGAGAATAATGCGGGGGTTGCTGACAATGGCGCGGGCAAAGCTGACCCGTTTTTTCATCCCGCCCGAGAGGGAGTTGGGGTACTGGTCTTCGATGCCTTCCAACCCAACCATACGCAGCTTTTCCGCCACAATGTCCCGAATTTCAGCCACTGAATACTTTTTGCGACGCTGGGCACCTTGCCCCAAGGCTTTTTCATAGTCGCCGTCCGGGCGTTCCAGCAGGGAGAAAGCAACGTTCTCCAAAACGGTCAGGGAGTCAAACAGGGCGGAATACTGGAAGACCAGGCTGTAATTGGGATTAGACAAATGAACTTCACCCACATCCGGGGTTTCCAGCCCGCTGATGATGCGTAAGAGTGTGCTTTTACCGCATCCGCTGACCCCGATAATGCCCAAGGTTTCGTGCGCCTTGACCTCAAAGCTGATGTCCTTGAGGACGGGGCGGCCCCCAAAGGACTTGCCCACATGCGAGACCTGAATCAGGACTTCGCCGTCGCGGGGGTTCTCATTCTGGACTTCAAACTGTTCTTCTTCGGTCATTTTAGCTGCGGGTTCCGTAAATCATATAGGTTAGCACATAGTCCATCAGGGCCATCAGGATGAACGACCAGACCACGGCTCGGGTGGTGGCCAGACCCACTTCCCGCGAACCTCCCGTGGTGTTTATGCCAATGGTGGTGGACATAATAAAGATGATAAAGCCAAACACCCCGGACTTCAGGAGCATGGCCACCAGATCCTTGGTTTGGGTCTGTGTCCAGACTGAATCCAGATACTGCCCGTAACTCACCCCGGCCAGCAGATTGCTGACCAGCATGCCGCCCATAATGCCGGCAAAGGCGGTAATAATGTTCATCAGCGGCAGAGCCACGATCCCGGCCAATACGCGGGGCATGACCAGATAGCGAATCGGGCTGACGTGCAGTACTTCCAGTGCGCTGACCTGGCTCGTGATTTGCATGGCGCTGAGTTCAGCAGCGTAGGCCGAGCCGGCCATGGCGATCACGGCAAAGGCGGTCATAATCGGGGCCAATTCCCGGATTAAGGCCATCGATACCAGCGCGCCCACATAATCGCCCGCGCCCTGATTGACCATCTCCTTGGCAATTTGCAGGGAGATGACCATGCCGGCAAAAATGGTCATAATCAGTGAAATGCCCAGCGTATCAATGCCTACAAAAGCCAGTTGTTGCAAGAAGTGCCTAAAGTTGAACTGTCCGGTGGCGATAAAGCGAATCACCTGGGCGCTGTACTGTACCGCGCTGCCGATGGTATCCAGTAAAAAACGCCACTCCCATTTCACCGCGGCCAAGGCTTTGCGGGTGTAGGGAAAGAGCACCATTTTTTCAGGCGGTGGCGTTAATTCTGGTGTGGTCATGTATTTATTCTAACCGTTGCGGGCCTGAATCCCCAACACCCGATTCTATGTGCTTGGGTTGAGGGCACTGTTTCCGGGCTGGGAGTTATCCCACCAGCGCTTTTTGCAGGAGTACCAATAAAAAGACGCCGAGGCTGATTTTGCCGTTGATGTTAAAGAAGGCTTCGTTCACCTTCTCCAGCCGGATGGGCGTTTGCCCGTCGCCTTGAATCAGGCGATGTTCATAGATCAACATCCCGGCGGTCATGGCGATGGCTACCCAGAAAAAGCCACTGGTTTGTGGGGACAGCAGCGCAAACAGGATCAGTAGGCCCACAGTCAGCGCATGAAAAATCCGGCTGACGGCCAAGGCCCGGTTCAGGCCCAAAGCCACGGGGATGCTTTTCAGGCCCGCCTGCTGATCAAAGCCGTAATCCTGACAGGCATAAATAATATCGAAGCCGGCCACCCAAAAGACGATGGCCCAGCCGAAAATCACCGGCAGCCAGGTGAGTTGCCCGGTGACCGCCAGCCATCCCCCCACTGCCGAAGAACCCAGCGCCACCCCCAGCACCAAGTGGGCCAGCGGCGAGAAAAGCTTCATATAGGAATAGATGGTGAGCACCAAAAAAGCCACCGGCAACAATTGGCGACAGATCACGGGCAGCTGAAACGTTGCGCCCACCAAGAGCGCCGCCGCAGCCAGAATCAAGGCCCAGGCCTCTCCGGTTTTCACTCGGCCTGCGGGCATGGAGCGGTTTTGCGTGCGTGGGTTTTTCCCGTCAATGCGGGTATCAATCAGGCGGTTTAGGCCCATCGCGTAAGTGCGCCCACCCACCATGGCCAAGACGATCCATAATACAGTGTGCCATGCTGGCCACTGGTGCAAGGGCGTGGCCAGCAACATCGCCGATAAGGCGAAGGGCAGCGCAAAAATGGTGTGCTCAAACTTGACCAGTTCGGCGTATTCGGCAATTCTGGCCCTCAGGCCAGTGGGCACGGGATGGACGTTTGGCGGCGTATAGGTCGACGGGGTGTCAGAAGCGGGTTGGGTCACAGGACTTTCCAATCTGCCGGGCAGTGCCTGAACGGCAACAGTTATTGTAAAATAGTGACCATATTTTAGGCATAAAGTGCGTTAAGGTGAAAGACGGAGCGTAACGGTATGAACTGGATGCGTTGGAATGCACAACTGCGTCAGGCGGCCAAACTGCTGGGGTTTTCTTTTTCGGTCTGCCTGTTAAGTCTGTTGATGAGTTGTATGATCCAGTGGCCCTTAACCCCTCAGGGGCAGCCTGCTAGTGGGCTTCCTGCCGTGCTGGCCGCCGGAGAATTCACTGCCCTGTTGCCTCAAGAGAAGATTAACATCGCCGTGTATAAGCAAGTCAGTCCGGCGGTGGTCAACATCAGCAGCACCGTGCTGGCCGTGGATGTGTTTTCCAATGTGATCCCCGAAGAGGGTGCGGGTTCAGGCATCATTCTGACGCCCGACGGGTATATTCTCACCAACGCGCACGTGGTGGCCGACGCTCAGAAGCTGGAAGTCATGCTGCTGAACGGCAAAACTTACAAGGCCAAGCTCGTTGGTGGTGATGTCAGTCGCGATGTGGCCCTGATCAAGATTGATCCAGGCACCGTGAAACTGCCCACCATCAGCTTGGGCGATTCCTCACACTTGCAGGTGGGGCAGATGGTCTATGCCATCGGCAACCCTTTTGGCCTGAACAGTACCCTCACCACGGGTGTGATTAGCAGTCTGGGCCGGACGTTAAAGGCACAAAATGGTCGCCTGATGGAAAATATCATCCAGACCGATGCGGCCATTAACCCCGGCAACTCCGGCGGCCCACTCCTTAATAGTGCGGGCCAGCTGATTGGTATTAATACAGCTATTTTCAGCCCCTCGGGGAGCAATGCGGGCATTGGCTTTGCCATTCCGGTTAATTCCGCTCGTCGCATCGCGCAAGATCTTATTGCCACCGGGCATGTGGTTCGGCCCTATCTGGGGATTGAAATTGGGCTGGAAATTACCCCGCAAATCGCGGAAGCCTTGAGTTTGACCACCCAGCAAGGGCTGACCATTGCGCGTGTCCTGAAAGGGGCGCCTGCTGAAAAGGCTGGCCTGCATGGGGCCGGTAAAGTGCTGGTCCTCGGTAACCGACAAATCCCCGTGGGGGGTGATATTATTGTGGCTTATGATGGTCAGCCGGCTACCAGCGCAGAGCGCTTCATGAATTACATCGAATCCAAACGCCCCGGCGATTCAGTGCGCTTCAGCATCAATCGGAACGGTCAACTCCTGACCATCTCCCTCAAGCTGGAAGAGCGTCCTCGATAGTCAGTGTGATTTTAGTTTCCCCGGTTGAATCCCTTCAGTTTAGTGCCCTCTCAGGAAGGAAACCGCCCGATTATGGCGAAAATCATCGTCGTCGATGACGACCCCTCGATTCAAACCCTGATTCGGGTCAATCTGGAGATGCAGGGGTATCAGGCACTCACGGCCAACGATGGCGTGGAAGGCTACGCCCTGATTCAGCAGGAAACCCCGGATTTGATCATTCTGGATGTGATGATGCCCAATATGGACGGGTATAGCGTTTGCCAGCGGGTGCGCAAAAATCCGGGACTGGAGCATATTCCAGTGCTCATGCTGACCGCCCTGGGCGTGGTGGAAGACAAGGTCAAGGGCTTTGAAGTGGGCGCGGATGATTATCTGGTGAAGCCCTTTGACCTGTCTGAGCTGCAAGTGCGGGTGCGTGCCCTGTTGCGGCGTTCTGGCAAGCTGCCCAAGTCGGCGGTCAGTCAGGAGATCCTCTCAGTGGGCGATATTACGCTTATTCCCGAGAATTTAGAGGCCAAGATCAAGCAGCATATTGTCAAGCTGACCCCCACCGAGTTTGAAATCCTGAACGCCCTGCTGCAAAACCATCATCAGGCCATCGCTTTGGGCAAGTTGCTGCAAGAGGTGTGGGGTTATTCCCCCGACGATGACGTGGAAACCATCCGGGTGCACGTGCGTCATCTGCGCGCCAAGCTGGAAAAGGTCTCGGATGGGAAGGTTTACATTGAGACCATTTACGGCGGCGGCTATCGGCTGATCCCTGAAGGCATGGTCAAAGACAAGCGCTAGCAGGCTTGGCATTTGGCGCATTTGGTGTATTCTGATGGCCATGCCATGATGACCCTGTGTTGGCTTTGCCTGTAGATCTTGCTACCGGGCGACAAGTTGACATTGATTTCTGCTTTGGCTACATTAATCATCCAAGAAAGTGTATGCTCACTTCCCTTGCCCCCTCGGAAACAGGATTGCAGAAGCGATAAGCCAAACCCCGCAGGCCAGCGGTCAGGCCCGCCCCCGACAAGCCAGATCCGGGAACACTTCTCATCTCAATCGATTGATCGTGTGAAATTCCCAGTGCAGATTTAACAAAAAACCGTTTTAGGAGGTTATCCCTTGCCAACAATCGCTCAACTCGTCCGGAAGGAACGGAAAAAGGCCCAGTACAAAACGAAGTCGCCCGCGCTGGCTTCCAACCCGCAAAAACGTGGCGTTTGCACCCGTGTGTACACCACGACCCCTAAAAAGCCGAACTCCGCGTTGCGCAAAGTGGCTCGTGTTCGCTTGACCAATGGCTTTGAAGTCACTTCTTACATTCCGGGCGTTGGCCACAACCTGCAAGAGCACTCTGTGGTGTTGATTCGTGGCGGTCGGGTTAAGGATTTGCCCGGTGTGCGTTACCACATCATCCGTGGCACCCTGGACGCTGCTGGCGTGAAAGATCGCAAGCAAAGCCGCAGCAAGTATGGCGCCAAGAAAAATCAGCCTGCTGCTACGGGCAAAAAGAAATAAATTTATTGAAGTCATTCAGAAGTAAGAAGCAAGGAGTTTTTAGTCTATGTCGCGTCGCTCGAAGCCGAAAAAGCGCATTCCGATGCCAGATCCCCTCTTTAGTGATGTGGAAGTTGCCAAATTCATCAACCGTTTGATGACTCGCGGCAAGAAAAGCGTTGCTGAACGTATTTTTTACGAGGCAGTCGAATTGCTGGAAGGCAAAACCGAAGACAAAGGCATTGACGTTTTCCGCAAAGCCTTGCGTAAAGCCAAGCCCTTGGTTCGTGTTAAAGCCCGTCGTGTGGGTGGTTCCACGTATCAGGTGCCTATCGAAGTTCGTGAAGACGAAGGCTTGGCCATTGGGTCTCGCTGGCTGATTGAATACGCCCGCAAGCGTAAAGGCCGTTCCATGACCGACAAATTGGCGGCGGAATTGCTGGATACCTACCGGGGCGCTGGTACGACCGTGAAGAAACGGGAAGACACGCACAAAATGGCGGAAGCCAACAAGGCATTTGCCCACTACCGCTTCTAATTGAATTCACTGAGTGACACTTGTCCCCGGGACAGGTGTCATTTGGCTTTTACCCATACTCTCCTCAAGCATTTTGATTCATTACAGCTCTATTTACAGCGACAAACGAGGTTTACACCGTGGCCAGAAAGACCCCACTCGAGAAGATCCGCAACATCGGTATCGCCGCGCACATTGATGCCGGTAAAACCACTGCCACCGAGCGGATTTTGTACTTCACCGGCAAAATTCACAAACTGGGCGAAGTTCATGAAGGAACCGCCGTAACCGATTGGATGGAACAAGAGCGCGAGCGCGGCATCACCATCACTTCGGCTGCTATTACCTCCTACTGGAAAGATTACCAGATCAACATCATTGACACCCCAGGCCACGTGGACTTCACCATCGAAGTAGAACGCTCCTTGCGCGTACTGGACGGTGTGGTTGCTGTGTTCTGCGCGGTGGGCGGCGTTCAATCGCAATCCGAAACCGTGTGGCGTCAAGCCGATCGATATCAGGTTCCTCGTATGGTTTTCGTGAACAAGATGGATCGTACCGGCTCCAACTTCTACCGCGTGGTGGAGCAAATTCGCACCCGTTTGGGCGCCAACGCGCACCCCATTCAAATGCCCATCGGCGATGAAGAAGATCAAATCCGCGGGATTATCGATCTCTTGACCGAGCGCGCTTACATCTTCAAAAACGATGTCGGTACCGATATCGAAGAAACCGATATCCCCGCTGATTACGCTGAAAAAGCGGCTGCAGCCCGCGAGAGCCTCGTTGAAGGCATCGTGGAAACCGATGATGCCTTGATGGAAAAATACTTCGGCGGTGAAGCCCTCTCTGTGGCTGAGCTGAAAGCCGCTTTGCGCAAAGCGGTCTGCGATGTAAAAATCGTGCCCGTGACCTGCGGTACGGCCTTCAAAAACAAAGGGATGCAGTTGTTGCTGGATAACGTTATCGACTTCCTGCCTTCTCCCTTGGAAGTTCCCAGTATTCAAGGTCGCAATATTGATGGCACCGATACCGAGCGCAAGAGCGATGACAACGAGCCTTTCGCCGCGTTAGCGTTCAAAATCATGACCGACCCTTATGTGGGCCGTCTGACCTTCTGCCGCGTATACAGCGGTGTGTTGAACGCCGGTAGCTATGTGTTGAACGCTACCAAAGGCAAAAAAGAACGCATCAGCCGCTTGCTGCAAATGGAAGCCGATGACCGCAAAGAGATCGATGAAGTTCGCGCCGGTGATATTTTCGCCGTGGTGGGCTTGAAAGATACCACCACCGGGGACACCCTGTGTGCGGAAAACTCGCCGGTTATTTTGGAATCGATCCACATTCCCGATCCTGTAATCGAAGTGGCTATCGAACCCAAAACCAAAGCGGACCAAGAAAAACTGTCCAACTCCATGTCCAAATTGGCCGAAGAAGATCCCACCTTCCGGGTGCGGGTCGACCAGGAGACGGGTCAAACCGTTATCGCCGGGATGGGCGAGTTGCACTTGGAAATCATCGTGGATCGTCTGCTTCGTGAATTTAAAGTCGAAGCCAACGTGGGTAAACCCCAGGTTGCGTATCGAGAAACCATCACCAAAACGGTGGAAGCCGAAGGCAAATACGTCCGCCAGTCCGGTGGTCGGGGTCAATACGGTCACGTATGGATCCGCCTGGAGCCCCTGGAGCGCGGCAGCGGTTTCGTGTTCGAGAACAAAATTGTGGGCGGCACGGTACCCAAAGAATACGTGGGCCCCGCTTCCAAAGGGATCGAAGAAGCCCTGCAAGGCGGGATCATCGCCGGTTACGAGTTGATCGATGTGAAAGCCACCCTGTTTGATGGTAGCTACCACGATGTTGACTCCAACGAGATGGCCTTTAAAATCGCTGGCTCGATGGCTGCCAAAGCCGGGGTGCCTAAAGCGGGTCCTCAGTTGCTGGAGCCTGTCATGAAAGTTGAAATCGAAGTGCCGGATGACTTTATGGGTGATGTAATCGGTGACCTTTCCAGCCGTCGTGGCCGGATTGAAGGGATGGAGCCCATCGCCAACACTGGTATCCAGAAAATCCGCTCGATGGTGCCTTTGGCCGAGATGTTCGGTTACGCCACCGATATTCGCAGCAAGACTCAAGGTCGCGGTACCTTCAGCATGGAGTTCGCTCACTACGAACCGATGCCGAACAACATCGCCGAAACCTTGATCGCCAAACACAGAGGCCAAGCGGCAGCGACTACCTAGAGTCGATTCAAAACTACTTCAAAAAAGCGCCAGCTCAATCGAGTTGGCGCTTTTGTCATGTCGGCTTTTTGCCGAAATCCAGTATCACCCAGGCTAAGCGCGGATTGCACAAAGTTTATCTTGTACAGCTTGTTCAAAACCAGAGTCTAAATACTGGCACGCATGCCGCATGAGCACCAGGTGAATGATGTTTGGTTGTAACGGGCTTGTTAGTTTGAGGCGCCTTGGGTCTGACGAGTAGTGGTTTGATACATCTCGGGCATAAATTCGGCCAAAGTACGGCAGTGAATAACATCATTTTCCACGGTCAAAATCAGCGTATTGGAAGAGCCCCGACGGCGAGCGATCCGCCCAAGGCTGGTAAGTGGGGGTAAATTAGGGTCATCGCCGACATAGGCTAAGGCTTGCACGCTGGGAGGTTTCAGCCAGGTATTCAGATTTTGTCGCATGGCTCGAAAAAACCAAGCCCCTTCCAGCAGATCCGGTAGGGATTTTTTGAGGGCCCAGCGGGATTGAAACCCATCGGCCACTGCGCGTAAATCCGGCGCTTCAAACCAGCGGGTGGACCATTCAAAACGTTCCTGGCTGTGTAAAGAGCCATCGGGCTCCATGCGCGCGCATACCCCGGTTTTCATGCCTGATTCTTTGGCGCCATGCTGATTTTGCTGGTAAGCGGTTTGTGCTTCTTTAATCATCTTCCGCATGACGGCATGCGTGAGCTTGCTTGCCCCTGGATTGCGTTCGATCCGTCTGAGCACCGGTTGTGCACGGTGACTAATCTGCAGGGGCAGTTGATCGACCGGCTCATACGTGCTCATGCGTACGGGCTCGCTGCGGCCAATGTGTAAGGGGAGCATGTCTTTTACTGTCCGAATTCGGAGAAGATTGGTTCTCTTGTCAGGATCCTGCTCCAGGCTAACCACTTTAGTTTCGGGCGAACAAAAGCGGCTATTCATCCAGTCCTGACAATCGGCACAGGGGACGGGTTTTTCGCCATCGGGGGCTGCATTTACCAAAAAGATGGTTTTTACTCGCGGCGGCTGAGGCACTAGGCTGACCGGCTGGTCGGTAAATTGGGCTACATTCTGATTGAAAGCTTGCGTCATCGCGACTCGAAGATCGCAGAGAGAGGTCTGGCGACTAGCTTCGATGTTGGCGCCAATAGCCATGACCCCGTTTTCCAGCTCAACGGCGGCCCCGTAGTGCCGATGCGAAAAGTTGGGAAACAAGCGCTGAGCGGTGCGTGCGTGCGCGAGCGTTTTCATGAGTTGCGGGAGGTAATTTCTGCCGCTTTGGATGGAACCCCCTTTAATGCTCAGGGAGTTCATCGTGAATTCCAGCTGAACCAGATCTTCATCGGATGATTCCCGAATCGGCGGGAGGTTAGAGCGATAGGTACGCCTTGGATCAACGCGGCGGGAGTTTGGCGATGTCTGTAAGGGTGTTGAGGCAGTGTTTCCGCCGAACGTGAACAAGCTGGGTTGTAAGCGCATGGTATATCCCGTTCAAAATTTGTTTTACAATTGAGCTTACCATAAGGGTAGAGTCCGCCCTACCTTATCCGTATACCTTTGGTTGAGCGTGTTTACATGAAATCGGCCCCCGGGCCGTAGAGCAGTTGGAAGGTCTTGTGAAAAAAGCCGATCTCTTAATGATCCCGGGCCCGACGCCCTTGCCGGAAGCCGTTCGCGAGGTGCTTAGCCGCCCTGCCATTGGCCATCGCAGCGCTGAATTTAAAGAGGTGCTCAAACGGGTATTTCCCAATCTGCGCTGGATTTTTCAGTGCAAGAATCAGGTTTTCCTTTACACTGCCAGTGGTACTGGTGCGATGGAAGCGGCACTCTCTAACACGCATAACGCGGAAGACCGGATTCTGGTGTTGGTGAATGGTGTGTTTAGCCAGCGTTGGGTGGAAATTGCCAAAACCTTGGGAATCACGGTAGAAAGTCTGGATGTGCCGCCGGGTGAGGCACATACGCCGGGCATGTTGCGGGAATATTTGCAGGCCAATGTGGGCACCCGGTATAAATCGGTGATGATGACCCACAGCGAGACATCAACCGGGGTGCTCAGCCCCATTCATGAGCTGACCGCCGTTTGCCGGGAAACACATCCGGAGACGCTGGTGATTGCTGACACCATTACCAGTCTGGGCGCGGCCCATTTTGATTTGGAAAGCTGGGATGTGGATATTGCCGTCTCTGGTAGTCAGAAGGGCTTTATGTTGCCGCCGGGCTTGTCCTTTTTGGCCTTGAGCGATCGTGCCTGGCAAGCGCATCAGCAGTGTCAGAATCCTGGGTATTACTTTAACTTTACCCGTTATCAGAAGGCGCAGGCAGATAATACCACGCCCTACACCCCAGCGACGCCCCAAATTCTGGGGCTGGATGTGGCCTTGCAATTGATGATGGACGAAGGGCTGGAAGGCATCGTCAAACGGCACACCCAGTTACGGGATATGACCCGGGCTGGGCTAAAAGCGATGGGCCTTGAACTGTTTGTGCCGCAAGATCAGTATGCGAGCCCCTCGGTGACTTCATTTATGCCGCCCGAAGGAGTGAGCGTGGATGCCGTTCGCGCCGCGCTCAAAAAGCGTTTTGGCATTGTGATCGCCGACGGTCAGAAAGAGCTGAAGGGCAAAATCATGCGGATTGGGCATCTGGGCAACGTCTCTGCTCGGGAGGTCCTGACGACCTTGAGCGCGCTGGAAGCCGTGTTGGTTGATTTGCATGTGAACGTTCCAGCCGGTGCGGGTGTGGCTGCCGCCATTCAGGTTCAACAGGAGGCCCTGGCCGCCCATGCCTAAGACGGAAACCCCTCAAAAACCCCGCGTCTTGATTACCGATGGGATTAATCCGCAGGCTGTCGCCATTCTTGAAGGGGATTGTGAGATTATCTTTGAACCGAAGCTCACTCATGAGGAGCTTTTGGACCGGATTGACAGCGTGGATGGCCTGATGATTCGCAGCGCTTCCACGGTGTCGGAAGACGTTCTGGAGAAAGGGGTCCGGCTCCGTATTGTGGGTCGGGCCGGTGTGGGCACCGATAACATTGACGTCATCACGGCCACCAAAAAGGGTGTGATTGTGGTGAACTCTCCGGAAGGCAACACGGTGGCGGCTTCAGA
Source organism: Vampirovibrio chlorellavorus (assembly GCA_903866275.1). Classification (GTDB taxonomy): domain Bacteria; phylum Cyanobacteriota; class Vampirovibrionia; order Vampirovibrionales; family Vampirovibrionaceae; genus Vampirovibrio; species Vampirovibrio chlorellavorus_D. The sequence goes on from CAIPMU010000014.1 coordinate 64,841, forward strand.
GCATACCGTTGGGCTGTTGCTGGCTCTGGCGAGACACATTCCGGAGGGTGATGCCACCTTGAAAAACGGACAATGGCAGCGCAGCAAGCTGGTTGGTGTGGAAGTCTACGGCAAAACGCTGGGCGTGGTGGGTTTGGGCAAGATTGGTCGTCGGGTGGCCAAGACTTGTCTGGCGTTGGGGATGAAAGTGAACGTTTTCGATCCCTTCCTCACCAAGGCAATGGCCGAAGAGTTGGGTGTCAGTGTGGTGCCCTTTGAAGAAATTCTGGAAACCGCCGATTTTATTACCATTCACGCACCCAAAACGCGGGAAACCACGAACCTGTTCAACCAAGAGAGCTTTGCCCGTTGCAAGCCGGGCCTGCGCATCGTGAACTGCGCCAGAGGCGGTATTATCAATGAGGCTGCGCTGGCGGAAGCCATTGAAAAAGGCATTGTCGCCGGGGCTGCGCTGGATGTGTTTGAGCAAGAGCCCGCGGATCCTAATGGCCCGCTGTTTCAGTTGGGGGCTAACGCCAATAAATTGGTGCTTACCCCGCATTTGGGCGCGAGCACCGAAGAGGCCCAAGTGAATGTGGCGCTGGATGTCGCGGAGCAACTGAAGGCGTTTTTCCAGCACGGCTATGCCAAAAGCGCAGTGAATATCCCGCTGTTGCGCCCGGAGATGCTGGACCCGGTGAAGCATTACATGCCGATGGCTGAAGTGCTGGGCAATTTCATTCGGCAAATGGCCAAAGGGGCCGCTCAATCGGTGGAAATCACGGCCAAAGGCGATCTGGGTCAGCATCGCTCTGAACCGCTCACTCTGGCAGTGCTGAAGGGTTTGCTTTCCACGGCGCGAGAAGGGGTCAATTACGTTAATGCGCCCTCTATCGCCGAAGAGAGCGGGATTCAGGTCAAGGAAGCTTCTACGCGCAAGGCGGGAAACTATCTGAACTTGCTGGAAGTCAAGCTGACCACGGATGAACGTGTCTATACTGTGGCTGGCACCCTCATTTCCGAGGAAATTTTCCGCATTGTGGAAATGGACGGCTATCAGATGGCCCTGAAGCCGACCGCTTACATCTTGATTACGCCGCACCATGATCGACCGGGGATGATCGCCAAGGTGGCTACCCTGCTCGGTGAGGAAGGCGTGAACATCAGTGCGCTGCAGGTGGCCCGTAAAGGCCCGGAAGCGGGTGGAGAATCCATTATGGTATTCAACCTGGATAACCCCTTGTCGGATGTCTTGTTGGCCAGCATAAGACAGCTGGAAGGCATCTATGGGAGCCTTCATATTATCCTGTAACTTCGGGAAGAACCTGGTTGCAGGTTGAAATCCTTAAAAGCCTTGCCTACTCAATCGGCGAGGCTTTTATTTGCCTTGGAATTGTATTCTTATGTGTTATACAGCGTATTGAGGGCTTGCATGGGGCTGGTTTTAGAGGGTAACGAAAATTGATATATGGAGGTAGGCAATTCTGCACATTTGTTTGTTTTTATTAATGTATAACTTCCACTCCCATCCCTATTGTGTCATAAGACGTTAGTCACCTCATTTGCTTGAGGTGGCTTTTTTTTTGGTTCACGACGTCCCGGATCTGAAGGCTGCTAGCGCATACTGGCGCTGCCGTGGCCCTGAACCTCAAAGTCAAAGGTGAACTGTACCGGAATATCGCTGCCCCGGTAAGCTGCGGGTAGGGCCCGGAAGGGTGCCGAAGCGCGGACTGCGGCAATGGCAGCCTGATCCGCTGCGGGGGAGCCTGAAGATTGCGCAATTTGAGGGCTTAACAGTCGTCCGTCCCGAGCGATGTGGAAGTTGACCACCACCCGTTTACTGCGGTCTTCGACGGGGGGAGCCCAGTTGCGTCGTATGCGGCGTTGTAGTTCGCCAATATAGGGGCCAAAATCCGGTTCTTCTTCTGCGTCAATGCCGTTTCTGCCACCGCCCCCGCCGGGAGAGCCACTTTGGTTGTAACTGCCGTTGCCGCCTCCACCACTGCGAGAGCCACCACTGGGTCTGCCACTGGAGCCGCCGCTTCCACTGCGGGAGGGATTGCCTGCGATCATACTGGGGCCGGGATTACCACCGCCACTACTGCCTGAGCCACCAGAGCTGCCAGAGCCCGGTGTTTTGATCACGGGGCCACTGTTATTAAATGCCGGGTTCGGCGGGGCTGGGGTGCGAATGGTCGGCGCAATCGGATTGGGTGGGAGGCCGGGAGAAGTGTTTGCCACGCGAGTAGGCCTGGGGGCTTTCGGCGCCGGTGGAGCCGGAGGCGCAGGTGTTGGATTGCTGGCTGCTTTGGGTTGAGGCTGAGGGGCTGGCCGTGCCGCAGGTTGATGTGTCGCCTGATGACTCGGCTGAGGTGTTGGGCGAGCTTGAGGTTGAGGCTGTGCGGCCGGTTTTGGCACACTTTTTGGTGACGGACGCCCCGCCAGTCTTTGATTCAGTTGCGTCGGCATATTGGCCGCTTTAGTGCCGCCAGAACGGCTGGCGTGCTCAGCACGGTTGCGCGTGGGTTGGCGTGGCTTTTCACGTGGGGTGTTGTCGACCAGCACAAATTCCACATCGCGCGGCTTGATGGCCGTATCAAACAAGGGGATGTGCCAGCCTAGGAACTGAAAGAGGGTGATCACCAGCCACAATAGCAATATGAACACCATGTGCACACCCGCAGCCACCAGACACCAGAAGAGAATACTGCTCTGGTTGCCTTCGCCGGTGTATAACCCCAGTCCGCTGGGCGGGCTGTAGTTGGGCGTGATGGATTGTGATGCGGGTGTTTTCACTGAAGACAATGATTCCGGTTAACCGTATAATTTTAATTCTTCGCCGTTTGAGCTTTGTTGAACCTGTCAATCAAGACAATCAACAAAGACTTTGTGTTTCTATTCTAAAATAAATCTTTACCAAACCGTACTAAACTGTCTGGAAATATTTTCTGATGTCTCTTTCATTCTCCCTGAATGAGCAAGTTCTGGTCACTGCCAACCGGTTTCTGGTCGATGCCGCCGGACAGCGTGGTCCTGAATGCGAAAGTTTGATTGAAAACCAGCACCTGGGTTGGTTCATTGTGGCCAACTGCCAAGGGCATATCCTGTATTCTACACCAGGCGCAGTGGATGTCGCCACTTTTTTCCGCTCTTCGGCAAAGCCGTTTCAGGCTTTGCCTTTGGTGAATCGAGGTTTTTATCGTGAGCTCACTGTTCAGGAGCTGGCCTTGACCTGCGCCTCCCATGTGGCAAGTGCGGAACATTTGCAGATTGCCGCCGGGCTGCTACAGAAGGCTGGGCTATCCGAAGCTGCATTGCAGTGTGGCCCCCATGCCCCCCTGGATGCCCAGATGAGTGCAAGGCTTCTGCAAACAGGCGAAGTGCCCACCGCGCTGTTTAATAATTGTTCCGGCAAGCATGCGGGTATGCTTTACTACTGCTTCAGGGCTGGGGAGGATCCCTCTACCTATTTGGAGCCCAGTCACCCGCTACAGGTCGAGATACGCCAGCAAATTCGGTATTGGGGTGGCGTTTCGTCGGATCTGCCCTTGGCGATCGATGGCTGCGGCGCTCCGATTGCTTATTTGCCTTTGCTCAGTATGGCAAGGCTGTATGCCCATTTGGGCAGTTCGGCAGAATTTTTACCTCTTCGACAGGCGATGACCCAGTATCCTGTGTTGGTGGGTGGCATCGGGCGCGTGGATACCACGCTGATGCAAATAACCGAGGGCAGGTTGCTGGCCAAGGTCGGTGCGGATGGGGTGCTTTGTGTGGCACGGGTCAATCAGCAAGAGGGGCTCGCCTTGAAACTGGCCGATGGGACCACAGATGTTCGAGATTTGGCGCTGGTGCAGCTGTTGTTGCGCCTGGGTTGGCTGAGCGAGCGTGAGGCCAGCGATCCTCGTTTAAAACCCTTTTTGGAGAAAAAACAACGCAGGAACACCCAGGGCAAGACAGTGGGTGAATATCAACTCCATTTACCCTCGCCCCAACATGCCGTGAGCGTGGATTGACAATGCCGGATTGGGAGGCGCTTCTGGGACGACAATGGCCGAAGAATGCCTGTGATCGGTCCGGCGAGTGTTGTCGGGGTGCCGCGCAAATTGCGCCCTGGCGAAATCTTCTGTCATTGGCCGCTCAGGGGGACTCAACAGCGCGAGATTTTCTCAATCAGTATGTACCCTATCTTTCCTTTGCAATGGCCCAGCAGGCCGCTCCGGATGCGGTGGAGGCCTCCCTGCAAGTGGGGCGTGAGAAGGGGTATCATCTGGAGGACATGGTCTTTTATCACTGCCGTTTTTTGAAGGGCCAGAGCGAGTGCCAAATCTATGAAGATCGGCCTGTGCTTTGTCGCACGTTTCCCGAAAGTCCGTTTGGGGCTATCCCCAGGTGCTGTGGTTATTATCAGGAGGCTCAGCAATGCCTCGGGCAGATTGAGGCCTTGCGTCAGGAGCTGGCTCGGCTGAAAGGTCAGAAAGCTCTGTTGGGCTTGCCGGACCCGGCTTGAATAGCGAGTGGCGATTGCGGTCATGCGCTGACGGTTTAAACTGGCAGTGTATGCAATTTACTCAGGTCAAACGAATTCACAGTAAAAGCACCAATGCGAAGTTGTAAGGAGTGTTTCAATGCCTCGTATATTTGCCGATGTGACCATTGTTCCGATTGGCACAGGAAACACCAGTATTAGCAGTTATGTTGCCGCCTGTGAGCGACTACTGAAAGCATTTCCAGATGTTCAGTACAAGCTGAATCCAATGTCTACAACCTTGGACGGAGAGCTGGATCGCGTACTGGAACTGATCCGCCGTATGCACGAAGCCCCATTCGCCCAGGGTGCTAGCCGGGTATCGACCAGCATCCGCATTGATGATCGTCGAGATTTTCACAATACGATGGATAATAAAATCGCCACGGTGAAAGAAAAGGCAGGGCTTTAACCGTCTGGATAGTCTCCATTCTGGGCGTAAGCCCCTTGCTTGACGGCTTTTGGATAATTCATGCCAGACATATTGACACCCTGTGTTTAGAGTCTATTATAATGAGACTGTAATAGCCCATTGTCGTCATGCATATGGGATCCCCTCAAGCCGGTGTAGCTCAATGGCAGAGCAACGGTTTTGTAAACCGTAGGTTGCGGGTTCGATTCCCATCACCGGCTATTCAGTCCCCGAAAACATACACCTGGGTAGGTGCCCGAGGGGTTAAAGGGGGCGGTCTGTAAAATCGCTGCGTAAGCTACGTTGGTTCAAATCCAACCCTACCCATACCAAAGCCGCTCTCTTGTCAGGGCGGCTTTGTTCTTAGGGCGCGTTTCCGGTTCAAGTCCGCCCAAAACGATCATGGGTCAAGACGCAGGCAGATTCAGGAAATTTCAAATTGTTTGAATTAAATCCTAGACAGAACCGATCCCTTTGTGATTTTCTATTTATCCAGTGTTCTCCCCAGGCGCTTTACAATCAATCCCCTTCAAGGTTGATTCGAATAGTGTCGAACCATGCCCATGTGGCGCAGGGGTAGCGCATCCCCTTGGTAAGGGGAAGGTCACGAGTTCGAATCTCGTCATGGGCTATTTTATTTTTTTCGTTTGTGGTTATGTAAGTGCCACATGTCCTTTTTGATTGAAAAACGCTTCTTCTCTGGACAAAAGGGCATCACTCTCCAGAAATCCCATCTCCCAAGGGTATTTCAAGCTGTATCTGGTTAACCGGAATCTTATTTGAGATAGTCAACACGTAAAAGGAGACAACAGAAAAAATGGCTCGCGAAAAGTTTCAGAGGACAAAACCTCACGTCAACATCGGCACCATTGGTCACGTTGACCACGGTAAAACCACGTTGACCGCTGCAATCACCACCGTTCTGGCTGGCCAGGGTAAAGCAAAAGCCAAAAAGTTCGATGAAATCGATGCCGCTCCCGAAGAAAAAGCACGTGGTATTACCATTTCTACCGCACACGTGGAATACGAAACCGACAACCGTCACTACGCCCACGTTGATTGCCCAGGCCACGCTGACTATGTGAAAAACATGATTACCGGTGCTGCCCAAATGGATGGCGGTATTTTGGTCATTGCGGCCACCGATGGTCCTATGCCCCAAACCCGTGAGCACATTCTGCTGGCTCGTCAGGTTGGCGTTCCTCAGTTGGTTGTGTTCCTGAACAAATGCGATATGGTTGACGATCCTGAATTGCTCGACCTGGTCGAAATGGAAGCTCGCGAATTGCTGAGCAAATACGAATTCGATGGCGATAACCTGCCCATCATCCGTGGTTCGGCTTTGAAAGCCCTGGAAGGTGATGCGAAATGGGTTGGCTGCATTCAAGAATTGATGGATGCTGTTGACAGTGCTATCCCAACTCCTGAGCGCCCGGTTGATCTGCCCTTCCTGATGCCCATTGAAGATGTTTTCACCATCACGGGTCGTGGTACGGTTGCTACCGGCCGCATCGAGCGTGGTAAAGTGAACGTCGGCGATGAAGTTGAGATCGTTGGTCTGGGTGATACCCGTAAAACGGTTGTGACCGGTATCGAAATGTTCCGCAAGAGCTTGGATGAAGGTCTGGCTGGCGATAACGTGGGCGCTCTGCTCCGTGGTATCGACAAAACCGCCATCGAGCGCGGTATGGTTCTGGCGAAACCCGGTTCCATCAAAGCTCACGCCAAGTTCAAAGCCAACGTATACGTGTTGGGCAAAGACGAAGGCGGTCGCCACACTCCTTTCTTCAGCAACTACCGTCCCCAGTTCTACGTTCGTACAACCGACGTGACCGGGACCATCAAGTTGCCTGCGGATGTCGAGATGGTGATGCCTGGCGACAACATCATTATGGAAGTTGAACTGCACACCCCAGTAGCTATCGAACAAGGGATGCGCTTCGCTATTCGCGAAGGCGGCCGTACGGTAGGCGCCGGTGTCGTAGATTCCATCATCAGCTAATTGTAAGAAGACTAAAAGTAGGAAGTAGGAATATGGCTACATCGGCAAAGAAAAAAGCCCCCAAACAAAACCGGGTGCGCATTCGTTTGAAATCTTATGACAGCCGTTTGATTGATGCTTCGGCGCAAAAGATTATTGACGTTGCTAAAAATGCCCAGGGCAAAGTCGTTGGACCTATTCCGCTTCCTACTCATCGTCAAGTGTTTTGCGTATTGCGCGCACCCCACGGTGACAAGAAGTCTCGCGAGCACTTCGAAATCCGCACCCACAAACGTCTGATTGACATCATCGATCCGGGTCAGGACTTCGCCAATCAACTCAGCCGCTTGGATCTGCCAGCCGGGGTTGATATTGAAGTACGCTTGTAATACATTGATGAACCATACTTCAGGTTAGACAGTCCTCCCTCACTCTCTTCAGTGGAAAATACAACTAAATACTGACAAAACTCAGACCACTTACTCAAAGTAAAGGAAAGGTAAACAAGGTGAGTTTCCCAAGACTAATTGGTAGAAAACGCGGCATGACCCAAGTCTTTTCAGAAGACGGGTCCGCTGTCCCCGTTACGGTAGTTGAGCTGCTCCCGTTGACGGTCACCCAGGTCAAAACCAAGCAAAACGATGGCTATACGGCTGTCCAGGTTGGTTTTATCCCGGCAAAATCCAAACACTTAACCAACGCTCAACGGCAACACTTGCAGAAAAATAATCTCGAGTTGTTCCGTAAATTAAAAGAAGTGCGTATTCCCGCAGCCGATGCAGCCGCCTACAGCGTAGGCGATACCTTATCGCCTGCCGGAGACGGTTCTTTCCTGCTGGAAGGCATTCAGGTTCATGTGACCGGAAAGTCCATCGGGAAAGGCTTCCAGGGCAACACCAAGCGCTGGCATCACCACCGCGGGCCGATGAGTCACGGTTCCAAATCCCACCGTCTGCCAGGCTCCATTGGCGCCGGCACCACGCCAGGGAGAGTCTTTAAAGGCTTGCAAATGGCTGGCAAAATGGGTAATGAGCAAGTGACGGTTCGTAACCTTAAAGTCGTTCGGGTGATTCCTGAGAAAAATGTAGTTTTGATTAAAGGCGCTGTCCCGGGTGTTGAAGGCGGTCTGTTGACCATTCAGCCCAAGTTGGAACGCTGGAATCAGCCGAAGCATTAAGGAGATAACAATATCATGGCTGAAAATACATTGAACCTAAGTAAATTCTCCAAAGACGGCAAAGAAGCTGGCCAGGTGGAAGTTTCCCCTGAAGTGTTCGGCATTGAGCCCAATGTGCACGTGCTTCACCAGGCTGTTCGTCGCGAATTGGCCAATGGTCGCGCCGGTACGGCTTGCACCAAAACCCGCGGAGAAGTTCGTGGCGGTGGTAAGAAGCCCTGGAAACAAAAAGGCACTGGTCGCGCTCGCGCCGGAAGCATCCGCTCTCCGCTGTGGGTTGGTGGTGGTGTGACTTTTGGTCCCAAGCCCCGCGATTATTCCTTCAATTTGCCTCGCAAAGTCCGTGTTTTGGCAATTCGTTCATCTTTATCCGCAGCGCAAAGCAAATTTCGTGTGGTCGAGGACTTCTCTTTCTTAAGCAGTCCAAAAACCAAGGAAATGACCCAGTTGCTGAAAAATTTCGGGTTGACTGACAAAAAGGTGTTGATTTTGGCCGATTATAAAGCGACCGAAAATCAATACGTGCTCTTGGCTGCACGGAATCTTCCCGGTGTGAAGCTGCGTTTGCCGCACAACCTGAGCTGCCGTGAGTTGTTGGATGCTGATGCAGTCCTTGCTAGCGCCAGCGCGGTTCAAGAAATCAACGAAAGGTATGCCGCTTATGTCTAAGACCGTACAGCAATCTGAATTATATAATCTGCTTAAGCGGCCTGTCGTGACAGAGAAAACCAATGCACTGGCGTCTTTAAACCAGTACGTTTTCGAAGTTTCCAAGGATGCGAACAAGATCCAGTTGGCCCAGGCGTTTGAACTGGCCTTCCCGGGTCGCAAGGTGCAAGCAGTTCGCTTGATTAGCGTTCCTGCCCGTACCAAACGTTACGGTAAACGAATTGGTCAAACCCAGGAAAAGAGAAAAGCTATTTTCTCCATCCAAGGCGAGCCGATTGAACTCTTCACAGGAGTATAAGAGTCATGGCTGTTAAACAATTTAAACCCACTTCTGCTGGCGTTCGTGGAATGTCCAAACTGGAAACTTCGGACATTACCACCAATGAGCCGCACAAACCGTTGCTCCGTAAGCTGAAAAAACATTCCGGTCGCAACAACTATGGTCGTATCACCACTCGTCACCAAGGTGGCGGTCACAAAAAACACTACCGTGTGATTGATTTCCGTCGGGATAAATTAGACATTCCTGGTGTTATTGCTACGGTTGAGTACGATCCAAACCGAAATGTACGTATTTCACTGGTCAATTATGCTGATGGTGAAAAGCGTTATATCTTAAAGCCTGATGGCGTTAAGGTCGGCGATACGGTGATGTCTGGTCCTAATTCTGAAATTAAGCCTGGCAATGCGCTCCCATTGAAAAATATTCCTTTGGGTTCTGTGGTTCACAACATTGAAATGATTCCTGGTCGCGGTGGACAAATGGTTCGCTCGGCTGGTGGCTCAGCTCAGTTGGTGGCCAAGGAAGGCGATTTTGCAACACTCCGTCTGCCCAGCTCGGAAATGCGGATGGTGCGTAGTACTTGCTACGCCACAATCGGTACCTTGAGTAACCCTGAATATAAAAACTTGAAACTGGGTAAAGCAGGCCGCAAGCGCCATATGGGTATTCGTCCGACCGTTCGCGGTTCGGTGATGAACCCTGTTGATCACCCGCACGGTGGTGGCGAAGGTAGAGCGCCTATTGGACGTCCGTCTCCCGTTACCCCTTGGGGCAAGCCGACGATGGGTTACAAAACTCGCAGTCGCCGGAAGGCATCCAGCAAGTATATCGTCAGACGACGCACGAAATAGGAGTTATATAGCATATGCCTCGCTCTTTAAAAAAAGGCCCATTTGTAGATGACCACCTCACCAAGAAGGTGGATAACCTTAACAAAACCGGCGACAAAAAGGTGATTAAAACCTGGTCGCGTCGTTCGATGATTATTCCAGATATGATTGGCCACACCATTGCGGTGCACAACGGCGCCAAGCATGTTCCGGTTTATGTTACCGAGCAAATGATTGGTCACAAGTTGGGCGAATTTGCCCCCACCCGCTTCTTCCGCGGCCACTCCGGCAGCGATAAGAAGGCCGGCAAAAAATAGGACGCAGACACATGGCAACAAATTTGATGGAAGCCCAGGCTAAACAAACATACATCATTATGTCTCCCCGCAAACTGCGTCGGGTGGTTGATACCATTCGTGGCAAACGGGTTCCTGAAGCCTACAATATGCTGCGTTTAATGCCTTACGAGGCAGCACGCGTGGTATTGAAGAAACTGATCGAAGCCACCAGCAATGCTCAAGTAAAATTCGGCATTGAAGATCCGGCTCAGTTGGTGATCAGCCGTGCGTTTGCAGATGAAGGCCCTTCTTACAGACGATACAAGCCCCGCGCACAAGGTCGCATTTATCGTCGCGAAAAGCCAACCTCGCACCTGACCATCGCAGTCCAAGTTAAAGAAGCCAAATAGAAGGAAGCTACCGTGGGACAGAAGGTTCACCCTAAAGGTTTACGGCTTGGCATCATTCAGAGCTGGGATAGCACCTGGATTGCCGATTCGAAAAGCTACGCTAAAAATGTTAAAGAAGACGATATTATTCGTAAGGCTCTGAAGAAGAAGCTCAAAGCCGCTTCAGTGAGTCGTATTGAAATCGATCGTAAAGCACAACGTTTGATCATTCGCATCATCACCGGCCGTCCTGGGATGGTTGTTGGGCGCGGCGGTCAAGGACTGGATACTTTGCGTAAAGAAATGCAGGTCTTGACCGGTCGTAAAGATATTCAAATCGATGTGATGGAAGTCAATCGGATTGAAGCCGATGCCACTCTGGTTGCTGAATCTATTGCCCAGCAGCTGGAAAAACGGATTGCGTATCGTCGTGCGATGAAGCAAGCTATTCAGCGTTCGATGCGGAGTGGCATTAAAGGGATCAAGATTATGATCGCGGGTCGTTTGGGCGGTGCTGAAATTGCCCGTACCGAATGGTCCAAAGATGGTCGTATCCCCCTGCATACCTTCCGCGCCAACATCGATTACGGTGTGGCTGAAGCAGTGACGATGTTTGGTATCATTGGCGTTAAAGTCTGGATATTTAACGGCGAAGTGATGCCTGGCGAATTGGCTGTCTCCAACGTAAAATCCAAGGCTGTCCGCCCTGAAGATGCACAAGCTCGTGATGCTGGCCTGCAAGGCGCTGGCCGTCGTGGGCCAGGTGGTCCCGGCGGACGTGGCCCTGGATCAGGTCCTCGCCCTGACGCCGGTCGCGGCGGTCGTGGCCGTGGTCCTCGCAAAGAATCGCAAGGTCCGGCAGCCCCTGCTGAGACAACCCCATCTGAGGAGTAATTGACCAATGTTAATGCCAAAGCGTACCAAATATCGCAAGCAGATGCGGGGCAATATGAAAGGCACCGAAACTCGTGGTACGAGTTTTGAATTCGGAACTTTTGCTCTGCAAACGACGGATCCAGGTTGGTTGACGAGTCGCCAGATTGAAGCGGCACGTCGCGCCATGACCCGGAGTATCAAACGGGGCGGTAAAATCTGGATTCGAATCTTCCCGGATAAGCCGGTTACTAAAAAACCCGCTGAAACCCGGATGGGCTCCGGCAAAGGTAACCCTGAGTACTGGGTTGCCGTTGTGAAGCCCGGCAAGTTGCTATTCGAAATGGATGGCGTCTCTCGGGAATTGGCGATTCATGCCTTGGAGCTGGCGGCTCAAAAATTGCCGGTCAGAACCAAAATTTTATGCAAAGAAGATATCCTGGGAGGTTCATCTCATGACAGCAACTAAACTTCGTGAACTAAGCACCGATGAGCTGAATTCTGAAATCCAGGAGGCCCATAAGGCTTTGTTTGAAGCTCGTTTTAAACACTCAATGCACCAACTGGAAAACACGGCAGAGCTTCGTCAGTTGCGTCACAAAATCGCCCAGCTGAAGACCGTTTTGCACGAAAAATCCCAGAGAGCTTGAACCAAAAAGGACAGAACTAGCTATGCCTAAGAAGGAAAAAGTCGGAACAGTGGTCTCCAACAAAATGGATAAAACCATTGTTGTTGCAGTTGCCGAAAAACACCCCCACGCCAAGTACGGTAAAATTCAAAACAAGACCGTGAAGTTCAAGGCCCACGATGCAAGCAATGAGTGCCACCAGGGTGATCTCGTTAAAATCGTGGAAAGCGCACCATACAGCAAGGATAAAACCTGGCGTCTGGCAGCGGTCCTGGACCGGGTTCAAGAGGTATAGGACGCCATGATTCAACAGGAAAGCAGATTACAAGTTGCCGACAACTCTGGTGCATTAGAACTTCTGTGCATTCGAGTCCTCGGTGGTAAAACCTACGCCGGTATCGGAGATCCGATTATCGCCGTTGTTAAAAAGGCCCAACCCAATGCGAACGTCAAGAAATCTGACATAGTTCGTGCGGTTATTGTGAGAACGAAAGCCAGCCGTCAACGTACTGATGGTTCTACCATCCGCTTTGATGAAAATGCAGCTGTGATCGTCAATAAAGATGGCAATCCTCGTGGCACACGCGTTTTTGGACCAGTAGCCCGTGAGTTGCGCGAGAAAAACTATATGAAAATTGTATCCCTCGCACCGGAAGTACTGTAGGAGACATACTCAATGTTAAAAGCAAAATCATCGAAAAAACGGGTTTCGCTTCCCCTGCATTACCATGTGAAAAAGGGCGATACGGTCATGGTTATTTCCGGTAAGGATAAAGGCAAGACCGGTACTGTGAAGCGGGTTTTCCGCACAAAGGGTAAAGTCCTGGTGGAAGGTCTGAACGTTATTAAAAAGGCTGTTCGTCCTAATCCGGCTCAGGGCCTGCAAGGCGGTATTGTTACAATGGAAGCCCCTTTGTTTGTATCCAAAGTGATGTTGTACGATACTAAAAATAGCAAACCTAGCCGCGCCAAAGTGCAAGACATCGGCGAAAAGCGGGTTCGTGTTGCCAAAAAGACTGGCGAACACTTTGACGTTTAGGCCATCAAAGCACTTGAAGAACTAGGAATATAAAGCGATGACATTAAAAGAGCGTTATGAACAGGAAATGGTCCCAGCCCTCATGAAGGCTTTGGGCCATTCAAACAAATACCAGACTCCTCGTCTTGAAAAACTCATTGTCAATATTGGTTTGGGCGACGGTGCCCAGAATGCCAAATTATTTGACTCTGGTGTGCAGGAATTGCAGGCGATTACAGGTCAAAAGCCCGTAATCACCCGTGCCAAGAAGTCCATTGCCGGTTTTAAAATTCGCCAAGGGATGCCTATTGGCGCCAAGGTTACCCTGCGTGGTGAGCGGATGTATGACTTCATTGCCAAGTTGACTGGTATTGTATTGCCTCGCATTCGCGACTTTCGCGGTCTGAACCCCAAAGGGTTTGATGGTCGTGGAAATTACAACCTGGGCTTGAAAGATCAGTTGAACTTCATTGAGATTCAATATGACAAAGTGCAACGTACACGCGGTATGAACATTACCATCGTGACTTCTGCGCAAACCGATATGGAAGCGCGTGCTTTGTTAGATCAGTTGGGCTTCCCTTTTTACAAATCCAAGTCGGATTCAGTAACACCTGAAGCCACAGTCCAAGCATCTTAAGCAACGCTTCACGCATTGACCAGGAACAGGAGATTCCATTTTGGCTAAAACATCCATGATTGTTAAAGAGGAAAAGCGAGCCGCTAAGGTTGCCAGTGGCAAGCTCCCTAAAGTTAAACTCCACAACCGGTGCAGCCTTTGCGGTAGACCGCGTGCGTTCTATCGTCAGTTCGGCACTTGCAGATTGTGCTTGCGTAAGCTGGCTCATGAAGGTAAATTGCCGGGCGTGTTAAAGTCCAGTTGGTAGTAAGCACCATAGAAGTAAGAACAAGGGTAAACTGACCATGTATAACGATCCCATAGCTGATTTGCTAACCCGCATTCGAAACGCTTCGAATGTCGGTCTTCCCATGGTGGAAGTGCCCGCCTCCAAGCTGAAAATCGAAATCGCAAAGGTTTTGCAGAAGGAAGGCTACATCAGAAGTTACGAAATTCGTGAAGCGGGTAACCACAAAACTGTGCGTGTCCTGCTGAAATACGATTCCCAAGGGTATCCGTTGATCCGTAAGCTGTCTCGTGTCAGCCGTCCCGGTCTGCGGAAGTACTACAAGGTGGATAATCTCCCCCGTATTCTGGGTGGTGCAGGGACTGCCATTGTTAGTACGCCGAAGGGCCTGTTGTCTGACCGTGAAGCCCGCAGGGAGCGGGTAGGCGGGGAAGTTCTCTGCTACGTCTACTAAAGTAGATAGTCTGGCTTCTTGAATGGGTTTTTACAGCGAGTAGATACCATTCTTTGGCCAGGTAATTCAGAACCTCAAACACAACAGAATCAGCAAGATTGAGACCCGCAAGATTAAAAAAGGTACAGACACATGTCACGAATTGGTAAAAATCCCGTCCGTATTCCGGACAAGGTAGAAGTAAAAATTGAAGCCAGTTATAAAGGTGCCACAGTAATAGTTAAAGGGCCTCTGGGCACTTTGACTCGTACTTTCCGTCCGGAAATCCTGATTTCTCAGGAAGGTGGCGATCTGATTGTTACTCGTAAGGACGAAAGTCGTATGGCTCGTAGCCTACACGGTTTGAGTCGCACGCTGTTAAACAACATGGTGTTGGGTGTCAGCACCGGCTTTTCTCGTCGCCTTGAAATTATTGGTGTTGGTTACCGTGCTCAAGTGCAGGGCAACAAGCTAGTGCTTGCATTGGGTTATAGCCATCCCGTAGAAGTTGATGCACCCGAAGGCATTCAGTTTGTGGTTGAAGGCAACACCAAACTGGAAGTGAAGGGTTCTGACAAAGAAGTCGTTGGTCAGATTGCAGCTTTGATTCGCGCTAAACGTCCGCCAGAGCCTTATAAAGGCAAGGGTGTGAAGTACGCGGATGAGAAGATTCGTCGCAAAGCTGGTAAAGCTGGCAAAAAGTAAGCACTCAAGTAAATAGTAGGTAATCAGAATTATGCTCAGTAAACCTAATCGCAAGGAAGTCGCTCGTAAGCGTCACTATCGACTCCGTCGCAGATTGACTGGTTCTACAGAACGTCCCAGACTTTCCGTGTACCGCAGTGGTAAACACATCTATGCACAAATCATCGATGATGTTCGTTCGATCACCTTGGCAGCCGCCAGCACCCAGGATAAAGAATTGCGTACCGCTTCCGGTGCGAACGTTGATGCCGCTCGTCGTGTTGGTGAATTGCTCGCCGATCGTGCTCAAGCAGCTGGTGTCACCACCGTTGTTTTTGACCGTGGTGGATTTCTTTATCACGGACGTATTGCCGCTTTGGCTGATGCAGCACGTGGAAAAGGATTGGATTTTTAATCGATCTTTTCTTCAACTTTTTAAAGACCCGGTTTTTATGCCGGGTCTTTTTCGTACGTTTTTTTCTGACGCATTAAAAAAGCCTCCAATCGAAGTTGGAAGCTTTTTAAAAGTATTTGAATTTAACGGATAGAGTTAAGTCTCGACTGCGTTTGTTCTTGCCCTGAGCACTGGGATGTTTGCTACCAGGGCGATTGTATTGGACTCATCGCTTTCCAGGTTAACTTCCAGTGCTTCTTTATCAATTTCCACATACTTGGAAATGACTTCAACCATATCATCTCTCATTTGTGTTAGCACAGCGGGTGAGAGTTGTGTTCTGTCATGCATGAGTACTAAACGTAGTCTGTTTTTGGCATCACTGCGGGCCGTCTGGAGATCCGATGTTGGGGAATCGCCTGCAACTTCTTCTTGAGGCGGGTCTAGCAGATCCACCAGTTTTCGTAACCAACCCATTTCAGAGTCTCCTATGATTCTCAAACTTTCGCTACAACTTTTTGGGGACAGCCACCCTTAGGCGCTTTTGCTGAAAAACCCTCTCAGCTTGTCCAGCCAGGAAGTGGGAACATCCAGATTCAGGAACGGGACATCTTCACCGGAAATGCGACGCGCAATGTTGCGGTAAGCTTGGCCAGCCAGTGAATTGTCAGTGTTTACAATGGGTTCACCTTTGTTGGTACTGACGATAATATCCTGATCTTCAGGGATTACGCCGAGTAATTTGATGGACAGGATTTCCAGAACATCATCTACATCCATCATATCATTGGTTTTCACCATGCCCGGTCGTAAGCGGTTAATGATCAGTTTGTAGTTGGTGATTTCTTCCTTGGATTCGAGCAGGCCGATAATCCGATCTGCATCACGTACAGAGGACATTTCCGGTGTGCAAACCACAACGGCTTCGGTCGCTCCCGCAGTGGCGTTCAGGAAACCCTGCTCAATGCCGGCAGGGCTATCGACCAGAATGAAGTCGTATTCTTCGGCCAGCTGATCGGTGACTGATTTCATTTGTTCTTCATTCAGCGCTGATTTATCCCGGGTTTGTGCGGCTGCGAGCAGTGCCATATTGGGCATCCGCTTGTCTTTAACCAATGCCTGGCTCAATTTGCAACGTTCTTCTACCACATCAACAATGTTGTAGACGATGCGGTTTTCCAGTCCCATCAGGAGATCCAGATTGCGTAGACCAATGTCAGTGTCGACCAGAACCACTTTAAATCCCATGCGGGCCAATCCGGCACCGATGTTGGCTGTGGTGGTGGTTTTTCCCACCCCGCCCTTTCCGGAAGTCACGACGATGACTCTTCCTTTTTCTTTTTTTGATTTGGTCATATGGGTATGCTTCCTCACAGTGTTGATAGGGGTGAATGGGTTAAAATGCTGTATGTTGGTTTCGATTCTTTGATGCTTTTAGATGGATGAATTGAGTCTTTAGGTCTTGGGTAACATGGTTTTAAAGATTTTGATCTCGCCATCGGCAACACGCGCCATCTCTGGGGATGCCAGATGCTCCGTGCCATCCTTGTGGTAATAGATGCGATCGGGGCGACGGGCAATGTAATCGGCAATGCGAAGCTGTAAGGCTTCAATTTTCATGGCGCGTATTTCAGCTTTGTAATTCCCGCGCGCGCCAGCATGAGCAATGCCGCGCAGTTCGCCCCAAACCACAATGTCACCACCCGCCGTGATTTCACTCCCGGCATGTGCATCACCCACAATAACTACATGGCCTTTGAAGCGAACTGTTTGTCCGGAGCGTAGCGTTTGACGCAGATACAGTGTGTCTACGGCGGTATCGCTATAGACCACTTCATAGGTTTCTGTCGTTGGTGTTTCGACCCGGGTTGTTTCGTAGGTGATGGTTTCAATCAATTCAACAGATTCTTCCAAGGGCTGATCTATCTGAATTTGTGCTGGCTGTTCTGTAATGTTGAGCGGGTGCGCTGTGGTTGTGGCCTCTGGGGCATCTGTAGTTAAATTTGTCCGAGATGGATTAAAATCAGGCAGGCTGACGCCCGTATCGGCACCCAGTTTTAGCGCCCCTGGGCGCACTTCATCAAAGCGTTTGGCTGAGGTGCTTACGGGGGGCTGTGTCGGTCGTTCAGCGGCCCGAGCACTCAGTCCTTTCAGTGGCAGCGATTGACGTATTGGCGTCCAGTCGCTGAGCAATTTTTCTTTGACATACAATCCTTCATCCAGTGCCGCCTGCTGGGTTTGCGGCAGGGTGGCATACATGGTTCCCAAGACAGCACCGGCACGCTGAATTTGCTGCTTCATTTTGGTCAGTACACCGCGGGTCAGCAACAAGTCTCCGGCATTAATATCGACCAGAATGCCGATCGGACCTTCTTCGACGCGTTGGGCAAACTCATCCGCCAATTGACAAGCCTGCGAGGAGTTTCCCGCCTTGGAAATATCCAAGAGCAAGGCCATATCCCTGTCTTGCGTCTGAGTGCTGATGTTATCCTTATTATTGACCACCCAGGGCCTCTCTCTATGGCAACTCTCTGTGACGGTTTTCCCGAAAAGCCCGTAAATTGCAGCAAGGCATGATTTGGACAGACTACTTTCAGGATTTGACAGTATCATAGCAAGGCGCTGATCCGTGCGACCACAACTGTTACGGTATTTAAATGTAAATTGTTATGAAGGGCGCAGTGATTTGAGCGCAAACCGATGATGACCTTTTAGGTTGATCATCACCAGAATGACGCCAGGTGTCCTGTTTTGTTCTTGCAAAACAGGCTTGGTTTAAGGGTACAATCCGCGGAGCAGCTTGGCGGAAGCCACACGGCCCACGCCAATCATCATGGCTGCGGTGCGGTTATCCACTTTTTTCTGGGTGGAGATATTGTAGACTTCCTCAAAAGCACGGCCCATGAGGTAATCCAGTTTTTCGTTGACCTGCTCCTCACTCCAGAACAGGTGTTGAATGTCTTGCACCCATTCAAAGTAGGATACGACCACCCCCCCGGCGTTGGCTAGAATACCCGGAATGATAAATACGCCTTTTTGCTGCAGGATTTTGTCGGCTTCAGGTGTCACTGGACCGTTGGCCCCTTCGGCCAGAATTTTAGCCTTGACGCGCTGGGCGTTGTGCTCGGTCACCACGTTTGCTAGTGCGGCGGGCACCAGCACGTCCACATCAAGTTCTAGCAGATCCTTGTTTTCCAGTGTGTCCAGATCGTCAAAGCCGATAACGGTGCCGCGTTCGGCGACATAAGTCAGCAGGCGGGGAATGTCCAGCCCCTTGGGATTATAAATTCCGCCTTGCACATCGGATACCGCGACCACGCTGAGCCCATGCATGTGCAGGTATTTTGCGGTGATGCTACCCACATTGCCAAAGCCCTGAACTGCCACGGTGGGTTTGTCGATACCCAGCTTGAGTTTTTCCAGTGCCTTCTTAACCATATAGGCCACACCACGACCGGTGGCTTCCTTGCGACCCAGTGAGCCGCCTACGGCCACGGGTTTCCCGGTAACCACGCCCGGTACCGCATAGCCGATGAAGTTGCTGTAGGTGTCCATGATCCAGGCCATGGTCTGCTCGTTGGTGTACATGTCCGGGGCGGGAATGTCTTTTTCTGGCCCAATCATGGATAAAATTTCGGTGGTGTAGCGACGCGCCAGCCGCTCCATTTCATTCTGGCTCATTTCCTCGGGGAAGCAGCAGACGCCACCTTTGGCCCCGCCATAAGGTAAGTTGAGCAGGGCGCATTTCCAGGTCATCCACATCGACAGCGCAGCCACTTCTCCTAGATTCACCTCGTGGTGGAAGCGAATCCCGCCTTTGGTCGGCCCCAGGGATTGATCATGCTGAACCCGATAGCCGCTGAAAACACGGGTTTGTCCGTTATCGAGCTTGATGGGGACAGAAACAATCAACGCCTTGCGAGGATAACGCAGTCGCTCATGCACGCCTGCGTCCAGATTCATGAGTTGAGCGACTTCATCCAGTTGCTTCTGGGCGTTGATAAATGTTTCATTATAATATTCCTGCATGGGGATCCCTCTCAAACGCGATCGCTGTTATGGCGTAACGGCTAAAGCAAAATTATCAGTCGGATCCCCGCTTTTTGCAAACCCCGGAAAAGAAACCAACGAAGACCAAGCAACCACAATCAACCGAAGGAAGGGTTCCATGCGTCTGGATAAATATCTCAAAGTTTCCCGTCTGGTAAAGCGCCGTACGGTGGCTTCCGAATTGTGTCAGGGTGGGCATGTGAAGGTGAACGGGAAGTCGGCCAAGCCAGCCATCGAGGTCAAGGTGGATGATGTGCTGCAAATCCGCTTCGGGAATCGAATCTTGACCGTCAGTGTGGCTCAGGTTCCTGAAAAGGCCGTACCTGCCCAGTTGGCCGAAACACTCTACACCCTGATTGATGAACGTCCGGTCGAGCAGTTGACCCCGTAGCCGACGCCCGGTGGATTGGTTTTCCGTTGTCTTGGCGCTATAATCGCTGAAATTGAATCACGTCTATTGATTGGAGAGTCGCACGAATGGTTTCTTTTATTGAACATGTACAGGCCCGTGAAATTTTAGATTCCCGCGGCAATCCAACCGTTGAAGTTGAAGTGGTTTTATCCGGTGACGCCCAAGGCTTGGCGGCTGTGCCTTCCGGGGCGAGTACGGGTTCCCGCGAAGCCCTTGAGCTGCGCGATGGCGATAAATCCCGTTATTCCGGCAAAGGGGTATTGCAGGCCGTCGAAAACGTCAACGAGATCATCAACCGCGAAATGGTAGATCGGGATGCTTTTCGTCAGGCTGAGCTGGATCAGTTGCTGATCGATCTGGATGGAACGCCCAATAAATCCAAGTTGGGCGCCAACGCCATGTTGGGCGTGAGCATGGCCATTGCCCGTTCGGCGGCCAACGTGCTGGGTCAACCCTTGTACCGTTACTTGGGCGGCATCAACGCCATGACTTTGCCGGTGCCCATGATGAACATCATCAACGGCGGGGCGCATGCCGACAACAACATTGATATTCAGGAATTCATGATCGTCCCCGTGGGCGCACCGACTTTCTCGGAAGCCTTGCGTTGGGGCGCGGAGATTTTCCACACCCTGCGTAAGGTATTAAGCGAGCGTGGTTTGGCCACGGGTGTTGGCGATGAAGGTGGTTTTGCCCCTAACCTGAAAAGCGCCAATGAGGCCCTCGAGCTGATTCAGCATGCCATTGAACTGGCTGGCTACAACACGCAGGATCAGGTGAAACTGGCCCTTGATGTGGCCAGTTCCGAGTTTTACAAAGGCGGCCAGTACGTGATGAGCGGCGAAGGCAAAACCCTGAACCGTGAGCAAATGGTGGACTATCTGGCGGATCTGGTGGCCAACCACCCTATTATTTCCGTGGAAGACGGCATGGCCGAAGGCGACTGGGACGGCTGGAAGCTACTTACCGATCGACTGGGCGATCAGGTGCAATTGGTCGGTGATGATCTGTTCGTGACCAACCCATCCATCCTCAAGGAAGGGATTGCCAAGGGTGTCGCCAACAGCATTCTGATTAAGCTGAACCAGATTGGTACCCTGAGCGAGACCCTGGATGCCATTCACATGGCGCATCAGGCGGGCTACACTACCGTCATCAGCCACCGTTCCGGTGAGACTGAAGATTCGTTTATCGCTGATCTGGCTGTTGCGGTGAATGCCGGACAGATTAAAACCGGTTCGCTCTGCCGTTCGGAACGCATTGCCAAGTACAATCAGCTCTTGCGCATTGAGCAGGAGTTGGGTCCTGTGGCTCAGTACGCGGGTTTTAAAGCTTTCCGCGGCATGAAGAAGCAGGCGGATGCGATCGCGTTGCCCTTAAGCAAATAAGGATGGCATTCGGGGTCGTAAAAAACTATAATGATGTTGTCGAGAAAGAGGAGCGGTGACTATGAAACTACTCGCTAACGGACGCAATATCGAGTTGACCGAGCCCATTAAGGACTACGTGACCGAGAAAGTCGGTCGGCTTGAGCATCACTATGACTTTTTGCAAGAGATTCACGTGTTTTTGGGTGTCGAAAAGAACCCCCGGATCAGTGAAAATCAGCTTGCGGAAGCAACCGTCGTGGT
This sequence comes from Vampirovibrio chlorellavorus, assembly GCA_903866275.1. Lineage (GTDB taxonomy): Bacteria > Cyanobacteriota > Vampirovibrionia > Vampirovibrionales > Vampirovibrionaceae > Vampirovibrio > Vampirovibrio chlorellavorus_D. Next base: position 86,354 of record CAIPMU010000014.1, read on the forward strand.
GCCTCGTGCGGTGTTGCGTGTGGAAGTCTCCTCAACAGACCTGTATGCCAGCATTGATAAACTGGTGGATAAGATCGAACGCGTGTTGACCCGCCATAAAACCAAGCTGCTGGGTCGCGCCAAATCCGCCAAAGGCGAATCTATCCGCAAATCCGGTGCCGAGGAAGAGGCGGTTGCCGAGTTGACGGCTGAAGAGATGGAAGGGGTCTTCCTGACCTATGAAGATGAGGAAGAAACCCAAATCACCTCGGAAGGCTACCGGGCTAATTAAGCAACAACGTTTTCAATTGTGAAGCACCTGCTTCCTTAATTGAAAATTTCCAATTATGATCAAAACCACCTGGCCTGTTTAACGGGGCAGGTGGTTTTTTTAGAGCGTCTCCCAAAGCGCAAGATGAAATTCTATTAACGAGTGATGAGAGGAAGTGCACCTTGGTAACCCCCAACCTGAATGAGCCCACCAGTGATGATAAATTGTGGGCTGGCTTGTCTTATACCGGTATGATTTGCTGTCTGATACCGACCCTGGTGATTTTTTTCTTGAAAAAAGATGAATCCGCGTATATTAAGTTTAATGCCCTCCAAGCGATTGGTGTTGGCGTCGGAATGATTATTCTCACGGCGATTTTTCTTGTTTTACAGCAAATTCCCTTCCTTGGGTTTTTTGTAGGGCTTGCCAACTTGTTGTTTGATCTGGTGGCCCTGGCAGGCTGGATTTATTTAATGATTCAAGCGTTTACTGGGAAAGAAGCCAAAATTCCCGTGCTGGCGGAATTGATTGAACAGAATCTGATGGGCTAAAGCCGGTTTTTCTGTTTGAGCAGTAGGTATTGGCGCAGCAGGGCTTCATCCAGCGCATCGGGTGGGGCATCGATCACGATGGCGTGATGGGCTTTTTGCAGGGTTCTCAGCGTATCCCGACGGAGTTCCAGCAAATCCTGGGCCACGCCTTTGCGGTAGGCAGCGGTGACATCGGTGGGCATGGCCTGACCTTGGTGGAGCAGTTCGGTTTCCGCCGGGGTGATGATCATGAGCAGGTGCGTACGGGCAAAGCTGGACAGGCTTCGCAGCAGGCTGCGGGAGGCCAGCGGGTCGATTAAATCCGTAAACACCACCACCAGCGACCGTCGTTTGAGCTTGCGGGCGAACTGCACCATCACCGTCTCATAGTCGGGCTCTACGGTTTGCACTTCGGTGTTGCTTAAGCCTTCAAGTAGCCGACTCAAGTGCTTGCGTCCCGAATCCAGCGGTAGATTGACGAGTACCTGATTGCTGAACACCCCTGCCCCCACGCAATCGCCCCGGTCGACCGCGACACCCATAAATGCCAAGGCCGAATTTAAGGCCCAGTCGTACTTTTGAAGGCATTTGCCGTTGGCATCCGTCAGGGGCATGGCCATTTTGCGCCCGGCGTCCAATAGCACCAGAATCGGTTGCTCGACCTCATGGGTATAGGTGCGCACGACGGGTAAATCCAGCTTGGCCGTGGCTTGCCAGGCCATCTTGCGCACATCGTCACCGGGGAAGTAATGGCGCAGGCCGCTAAACTGAGTGCCTTCTAGCCCTAAGGCCCGTTTTTGTAACTCGCCTGCCGTTTGCGAGCGGGAGGCCAGCAAGCGCATGCGCTTTACCAGTCGCAGATCCGGGGTGACTTTGACGGTGTCCGGTTGCCCGTCGCGCAAGGTTATCCATAGCAAGCCCAGGCGACTGCGATACCGAAAATGGATCTGCTCAAATCGATTCAAGCCCCGGCGATCCGGTTTAATCTCATAACTGATGCGCTGTTGGGCTTGCGCTTCAATGCTGACCGGCAAGTTAAACGCCTCGCGGGGCTTTCCGTCGCGCAAGCCGTCCGGGACGCTGTCGCGCACCCAGCCGTAAACCAGTTGATCGCTCGCGTTGATGAGGGTGAGTGTGACGGCATGTCGATGCCCAATGGATAATTTTGGCTCGACCGTCCGGCTGAGATGAAGGTTGCGCCGGGGCACGCTCAGGTAAAAGCCATCCACCAAGGCCACCAGCATCACCAAGGGAGTATAAATGGCCACGACCCAGGTCAGCCAGGGCCAATAAATCGATAAACCCAGCAGTACCGTGGGGAGGAGTAACAGGGCAAACAACGGCCAGGCCGGTTGCGCCTTGCCCAAGCGTCCCAGCAGAATGGCGACGCCCACGACCACGGTAAACTGCACCATGCTGTCCTGGAGCTGGGCCAAAATGGCCGACTGCAAATCATCCATGCCGGGAGTGCCTCCAGCCTAACGCCTTTTGGTCAGGCGGGTTCGCTTCAACGGATCCAGATACAGGCGCTGCTCATCGTCCTGAAACAGCTTGAAGTTCTCGCCCTCTTTCCCCTTGCAGAGCATCCAGGCGGTGTAGGCCCCAATCATGGCGTCCAGCACGGAACTGGGGGCCAAATTGGTGGGGACATCCTGTAAGCCGAGTTTTTGCTTCATCATAGCCTGTAAAGCCCGGCACCCTTGCGGGCTGCGATGGCGATAGGGGATATTCATATCGAAGCGCATTTTGGCATGGGCGGCAAAAAAGCTGACAATAAAAATATTGCGCTTGCGCACGTCATCGTAAAAATCTTTGGCCCGTTGGGCAAAGCGATCGGTAGGTACCAGCTCGCGGGTGGCGTTCTCCATGCCTTCTTTCAGGCAGAGGGGGTGCATCTTAATCTGTTGTTGCCGCCATTTGCTGGGAATGCTCAGGCTTTTGGGCAAGTCCAGCGCTACGATGATATTTTCGGGCGGCGATAAATTTTCCAGGAACAACAGCAGTTGCTCGTCATCGTTCATCTTTTCCATGCGCACAATACGCCGGTCCCGGTCAATGACTGTGATGCCCGTCTCCAGGCTCTCAATGGGGGCCATGTCGATGCCCACAAACAGCCATTTGTTGCCCAGGCTGGCCTGAGCCTCAGACCCAAACTTCTGGCCCAGATCCTTGATTGTGATTTCGTGTTTCAGGTAGATTGATGAAGCGGACATGGCATTATCATACCCCAGACCCCCGAATATCTGAAACCTCCCCCTCGAGGTTTGGACATTACGCCCCTCAAATCAAGCACGGAGACTCTTTATTTTGCAAAAGGCAGGCATCGTCGGACTCCCCAACGTGGGCAAATCCACGCTATTCAACGCCCTCACCTCATCCTATCAGGCGGAAAGCGCCAACTACCCCTTCTGCACCATCGAGCCCAACGTGGGCATCGTTAAAGTGCCGGACCCACGCCTTTGGGTGCTGAAAGAACTCTCCAAAACCCAGGTGGTGATTCCCGCCGTGTTTGAATTTGTGGACATTGCCGGTCTGGTGCGCGGCGCCAGCAAGGGCGAAGGTCTGGGCAACCAGTTTCTGGCCAACATTCGGGAAGTCGATGCCATTGTGCATGTGGTGCGCTGCTTTGAAGACCCCGATGTCGTCCACGTGGAGGGCAGCATTGACCCGTTGCGCGACTTGGAAACTATTCACATCGAGCTGTGCATGGCCGATGCCGGTTCCATGGTCAAGCAAATGGAGCGCCTGACCAAGCTGATTAAGCAAAAAGACAAGGAAGCCACCGAAAAGCTGGCCCTGTTCGAGAAAATTAAACCCATCATTGATAACGCCGAAGTGATTGATCCCAATACCCTGACGGTGGAAGAGCGGGTCTTGTTGCGTCAATCCCAGTTGCTAAGCACCAAGCCGGTGATTTATGCGGGCAACGTGACCGAAGCCGACTTGGCCAACCCGGAAGGCAATCCGCACTTTAAACGCTTACAGGAGCATGCGGCTGCGGAAGGTCGCATTGCGGTGCCGATTTCCGCGCAAATTGAAGCCGAACTGACCCAGTTGGAAGGTGAAGAGAAGGCCGGTTATCTGGAGAGCTTGGGAGTCACTTCCTCTGGGGTGGATCGCTTGATTCAGGCCGCCTTTAGCACCTTGAATCTGGAAACCTACTTCACTGCCGGAGAAAAAGAGGTGCATGCCTGGCCTTACGACAAGGGCATGACCGCCCCTCAATGCGCCGGGATCATCCACACGGACTTTGAAAAAGGCTTTATTCGGGCCGAAATTACCGCCTACAACGATTATGTTGCGGCAGGCGGCGAAAAAGGTGCCAAGGAAAAAGGGCACATGCGTTTGGAAGGCAAGGAATACCTCATGAAAGACGGGGATGTTGTGCACTTCCGTTTTAACGTGTAATCAAAGCACCCTAACCCCATTCAATCAATTCTACCTGTACATCCACAACCTGAGAGCAACGGAACATGAGCCAACCCAGTCCATCCCCCAGTCCGACTTTAATGAAAGCCATCCGCAAAACCACCGCCGCGGAAGGCTTTGACTATGTGGAGGTGGAGAAGCCCACGCCCGGCCCCAAGGAAGTGCTGATCAAAGTGACCCTGGCTTCGGTGTGCGGCACCGATTTCCACATCACCAACTGGGACGCATGGAGCGCCAACCGGATTGTGCCGCCGCTGGTGTACGGGCATGAATTCTGTGGCGTGATTGAAAGCGTGGGCGAAAAGGTTCACGGCCTCAAACCGGGCGATTACGTCTCGGCGGAGATGCACTTGCCCTGTGGACACTGCCTGCAATGCCAACAAGGCCACAAGCACATTTGCGAGAACGTGAAAATTTTCGGCATCGATCTGCCGGGTTGCTTTGCGGAATACATTAAAATCCCGGCCAAGCAGGTGGTGAAACTCCCCGCCAGCATTAAGCCCGAGTACGGCGCGCTGCTGGATTCACTGGGCAATTCGGTGCATGCGGTCTCCAAAGGCAACGTCTCCGGGAAAACCGTGCATGTGGTAGGCTGCGGGCCGTTGGGTCTGTTTGCCATTGTGTTGGCCAAAGCCATGGGCGCGCTGAAGGTGTATGCCTCCGATATTTCGCCGTTCCGACTGGGATTGGCTGAAAAAGCGGGCGCAGATGCCGTGTTTGCGGTCGATAAAGTGCGCGCTTCCGATGAAATCAAGGCCCTCACCGGTGGCCCCGGCGTGGATGTGGTGCTGGAGATGTCTGGTAGTCCTGCGGCCATTAACGATGCCCTGCAAGGCCTGAAACTGGGCGGCACGGCGGTGTTAATGGGCATTCCCAAAGGCACGGTCGAGCTGGATCTCAGCCGCGATGTAATTTTTAAAGAAGCCCGCATCATCGGCGTGAACGGCCGCGAAATCTTCCAGACCTGGTTGCTGATGCTGGACTTAATGGCCGCTGGCAAGCTGGATCTGGACTTCATTATCACCCATGAGCTGCCCCTCTCCGAGTTTGGCCAGGCCATGGACCTGATTCGGCAAGGTGTCAGCGGTAAAATTCTGTTAAAGCCTTAAAGGAGCCTGCCATGAGCCCCGCGCCCACGACCCCCGATGCCTTAGAGTCTCACCGTCTGGATTTCCTGAAAGACGAGATTCAGCGTCTCAAAGACGAGAACCTTTATCAGGCATTGCAGCCCTTTGAAGGGATGCAGGGCGCGGAAATCCAGATGGAAGGCCGGGCTATCCTGAATTTTTCCTCCAATAACTATCTGGGGCTAACCAATCACCCCAAGTTGATGGCCGCAGCCAAGCAGGCCATTGATGATTATGGCGTGGGGGCGGGCGCTGTGCGTACCATCATCGGCACCATGCGCATTCATAACGAACTGGAAGAAAAGCTGGCCCGCTTCAAGCATTGTGAGGCCACGCTGGTGCTGCAATCCGGGTTTACAGCCAACATGGCGGCCATTCCCCCCATTATGGGCGAAAATGATGTGATTATCAGCGATGCGCTGAATCACGCCAGCATCATTGATGCCGTGCGCCTCAGCCGGGGCGCGAGCAAGGATATTTACGCCCACAGCGATATGGCCGCGCTGGAAAGCGTCTTGAAAAAGCACAAAAGTGCCCGTCGCAAGCTGATTGTGACCGATGGTGTGTTTTCCATGGACGGCGATATTGCCAAGTTGCCAGAGATCGTGGCGCTGGCGGAAAAACACAACGCCATTGTCATGGTGGATGATGCCCACGGTAGCGGCGTTTTGGGCAGTCATGGCCGGGGCACCGTGGATCACTTTGGCCTGCATGGCCGGGTGGATATTGTGGTGGGCACCATGTCCAAGGCGTTGGGCGCGATGGGCGGCTATGTGGCCAGTACCCAGGCCATGCGGGAAATCATGATCAACAAGGCGCGACCTTTGTTGTTCAGCACCCCGCATCCGCCTTCGGTGGTGGCCTCTTGTATTGCGGCCATTGATTTACTGGAAAGCGATGATTCGCTGATGCAGAAGCTGTGGTATAACACCCGCTACTTTAAGGCCGGAATGAAGTCTATTGGCTTGCCGATTGAGAGCGAAACCCCCCTGTGCCCCGTCATTGTGGGTACCAGCGAAAAAGCGCAACGCCTGAGCCAGCGCCTGTTTGAAGAGGGCATTTTTGGCCGGGCCATTGTGTATCCCACCGTGGCCGCCGATCGGGCGCGGGTGCGGATCATTATCAATGCGGGCCACACTCAACCCCAGCTGGATCGCTGCATTGAGACCTTTGAAAAGCTCGGCAAAGAGCTGGATTTGCTGCGTTAGATCCTTAGTATTGCAATTCATCTGAACAGCAAGCAGGCCTTGTCATTCCCGCGAACGCGGGAATCCATCTCGTCCGCAACGCCAAAGCCTAACTACAGAATGATTTTTTTGTTTTTGGGGGAATGATCGTAATGCGTTGGTCGCAGAATGGTCGAGTTTCGGGAATTTCTCTTGTTTTGGCCAGCTTAACATTATGCTACAATTGCTGAACCAGTGTGAACCACCGCAGTTTTCGGGTGCAATAGGTGGGAGAGTTTTTAGCGTGGACCCAAGCAACCAAAATCAGACACCCACGGGCCTGGCCAAGCTGTGGCACAATTTCACCGGGCAAGTGGCCTTGCGCATAGATCAGTGCGCTAACACCTTCCTGCATGCCGATAAACTCCAGATGGCGCGCAAGCCTTACGGCGAGAAACTCTCCAATTCCCGCTTGGGCACCCCGGAAGATGAGATTAAAAAGCTGATCATCTCGGCGGCCTCGCTGGAAGATATCTGGATCTTTTTCTTGCGTCGCTTGAACAACGGGAACGCGCTGGATTTCCTCTGTTTTTCCACACTGGATGAGCATGAGGAAGCCATTGAAGTCCGCTTTCTCTATGCCGATCATGAAATTTCTCTGGCAAACCGGGGGAATCCCAGCATTCCCCTGCTGGATACCGGCAACCATCTGGTGCAGTCCTATCGCCGATTGGACACCACGTTTTCTCCCAGTCTGAAAGCCCTGGGTTTGGGGATTTTGACTCAGCTACCGTGGTTCAATCCTAAAACGGGCGAGCTGAACGAGGAAAGCTTCAACCTGTTTAGCGTGCCGCTGATTGCGGGCGGGCAGACCATTGCCATGTTCACCCTGGGTTTTCGCGAGATGGATTCCTTCTCTCAGGCCAAGCTGTCCTATGTGTATGGCTTGCGGGATCAAATTGCCCAACTGGTCTGGAATCTGGTTCTGAAAGATCGTATGAAATCGCAATCTCAGGTGGATGGCCTGACCGGGCTGCTCAGTTATAGCTATTTCCAGAGCGCACTGGAGCGCGAAATTGCTCGCGCCGACCAGCAAGCCGGTTCGGTCACGGTGATGATTCTGGATATTAATCATTTGCAGGAAATCAACCAGACCCAAGGCCATCAGGCCGGGGATGAGGCCATTTGCCATCTGGCATCCACCGTGCGTCGCCTGATTCGCGGGCTGGACAGCGTGGCCCGTTACGGCGGCGATGAAATCGTGGTGATTCTGCCCGAAATGTCGCCCAAGGCCGGTCATGAAATCGCCCGACGCTTTTTAGAGGGCATGCAATTGGCCCTGCCAGAGCATTTGAGCAATCTGTCGGTCAGTATCGGCCATGCCACTTACCCGGATGACACCAAGACCCAGGAAAAACTCCTCAAGCTGGCCGAGCAAGCTTTGCATCTGGCCAAGTTCAAGGGGGGCAAGACGGGAGAATCTTCCTCCATCGGCTCCAGCGAGATCGATCAGCTCAGCGACAAGACCGTGATTGAAGTATTTGCCTCTCAAGTGGCCAAAAAGTACGACAATATTCATGTGCCCAGCGTGTATCAGGAGCTGGTGAACCATATCGAGAAAAAAACCTCGACCCATGCGGCCAACGCGGCCAATCCTCAGCTCAAAACCGATGACCTCATGCTGGAGACCATCACCTCGCTGGCTGGAGCCTTGGAGGCGAAGGATCGCTATACCCGAGGGCACTCTCAGGCGGTGGCCAACTATGCCGTGGCCTTGGCCCATGCCCTCAAGATGACCCCCACCGAGGTCGAAGAGATCCGCGCGGCGGCTTTCCTGCATGATATTGGGAAAATCGGCATCCCGGAAGATATTTTGTGCAAGCAGGGGCCGCTCAACGAAAAAGAGTGGGAGATCATGAAGCAGCACCCTGTGATTGGCGCGCAACAGATCCTGCACCCGGTGGCCAGCCTGCGCCCCATCATTCCTGCGGTGGAACATCACCATGAAAATTGGGACGGCAGTGGTCATCCTCGCGGCCTCAAGGGCGAGAAGATTCCGTTGGGCGCGCGTATTGTGTCTATCGTGGACGCGTTTCATGCCTTGACCTCCGAGCGCTCTTACCGCAAGGCGCTGCCGGTGTCCGAAGCCCGCAAGATTTTAGACGCCGGTTCGGGCTCCAAGTGGGATCCCCATTTGTTGGACGAGTTTTTCAAGATGCTCACTCAGGCATCGCCCAAGCCCGCAGTGCCCAAAGGGGAAACAGCCATCCTTCACCCTGCCGGTGCTTCCCCGATTCAGTCCGGGGAAGGGATGCCTGTTCATTTGAACTTGCAGCCTCAGGCTTAGCCTTTTTGTGCGTTTCAGATTGGCCCGATCAGGCAAGGGCATGAAATTGACTTTAGGCCCTGGTTTTTCTTACAATAGAGAATCCTGCGGGTTGATTCTCAATCGCAGACCCATACATCAATAGGGAGCGCCTCAACGCATGTCCACCACCATTACCCAGATTGCCTGTGACTTGAACGAGAAAGTGGAAAACCGCTACGCCCTGGTGCTTGAAATCGCCGAGCTGGGTAAACGCTTGCTTGAAGACAGCCGGGACAAACTGGGACACGATCCCTTCTCTAAAGTTTCCACCACGTCCGAAAAAGTGATCTATCAAGCCTTGATCATGAAATCCAGCGAGATTGATATCGGCGATGGGTTGATTGGCTAACGCCCAGTTTTTTTTTTTGAAACAACCGTTTGGATTTGTGTCTGGGCGGTTGTTTTGGTGTTTAAGGGATTGTATTAGGGCAGGCTGATTGGTCTTGAGGGGGACTAGTCCCCCTCAAACTCCCCCTATTGGGGGGCAGCTGGCGCCCCCCAAACCCTGCCAAGTGTTGTTTTCTGGTGCGTGGCAGTGGCGCTTTTTGGGGGATGAAAATGGCTTTCGCCCTTTTTGGAGGGCGGGCGGGTTTTCGTTTTTGTGAGGTGGGGTTTGTGGGTGAAAAGACGGGGTGTTTTTTCTCTGCTTGTTTGGCGGGGATTGCAAAGTGATAGCTGGAAGGACTCAGGGTGAGGTCATCTTTAGTGGCTTTCTCGGTATGGTTGCTATGCGGTGCTGTCATGGGAAATTTGCCTGCTCATGGTTGAGTCAATTTGGTATAATAAGCGCAGGAAAGAAATGAGGAATAGATAAACCCGTTGAGGGGTTTTTTCATGAAAAAAGAGGGTTAAGATGCCTCGTAATGGCATAGCTTCGCATGGGCGCTTCTACAGCGCTGTTCGTTAATTCGCAAACCTGCCAAGGGGTTCATCGACCCGATACTGATCCATGTCCACAACCATAACGAGTCAGAAAATCCATTTTGAACTTATTTTTGAATGCATCTATAAATCGAACCACTTCATCAGGAAACTCAAACCTTGAGAGGAGAATTTTACGATGAGTCGTCCCATGAAACGCACCGTTGGAAAAATTGCAGCTCTGGATTTTGCGGCCGGGACCTATAATACACGCTCACTCAAGCGGGAACGCTACAGCCAGCACGATTTTCTGGAATACCTGAATGCCCTGGAAACCATCGATTTTGGTATGCCTTTCGAAGAGGACAGCCAGTCTTAAAATTTTAGGGCTCCTGAAAACTGAACAATTTCGCAAAGAGAGCTTGTCCCCAAGCTCTCTTTGGTCTTTGATTACACTCTATGAAAGATCGCATTCGACAATTTTTGGACAAGATTGGTCAATACAACCGTCTGGCGGATGACTATAAACGTGCCGCCGATGCTGCGCCCGATCACGCCATGGCTTACGTCAACTGGGGCATCGATCTCGCTCAGGATGGCAAGCTGACCGAGGCCCTGGAGAAATTCCAGCAGGCCACCGAAATTTCGCCCACCCGCTTTGAGCCCTACATGAACTGGGGCGTGGCTCTGGCTCGCCTCAACCGGCTGGATGAAGCCATTGCCAAGTTCAAAACTGCCCTGGAGAAAGACCCTAAAGCGGTGAATCCCCGAGTGCTCTGGGGGGCGGCCCTGATGGCGCAGGGTAAATTGCCGGAGGCCCGTCAGCAATATGAGCAAGCCCTCAACCTTCAGCCGGAAAACCCGGAGATTTATATTAATTATGGGACGGCGCTGGCCCAACAGGGTGAATATGCCGAAGCCATCAAGCTGATCAAGCGGTCTTTGGCCATTCAGGGCTATCAGCCGATGGTGTACTTCCTGTGGGGGGTCATTTTAGCCGAGATGCAGGATTACCACAGCGCCATTGAGAAGTTTCAGATCAACCTGCGGTTTATGCCCAAGCATGCGGAAGCCTTTTACTTCTGGAGTGTGGCTCTGAACCGTCTGGGGCGTTATGAAGAGGCCCTGCAGCGTTCTAAAAAGGCCCTGTCTCTCAATCTGGAAAAGCCGGAAGTCTATCTCAATCAGGGGGACATTCTGGCCAATCTGAACCGGCTGGATGTGGCCATTGCCAACTACCGGCATGCCCTGGTCCTGAAGCCGGACCTTCCGGAAGCTTACCTGAGCTGGGGCGTGGCGCTCTGTCGTCAGGGAAATTTGGCGGAAGGCTATACCCGTTTTGAAAAAGCGGCGGTGCTTCAACCGGAATTGCCCGATTTGCAGCGCCAATGGGGCCAATTTCTGCTGAGTGAAAAGAACTACGAAGAAGCGTTGGGCCATTTGCGCAGCGCCGTGGCTGCTGATCCTGAAAATCTGGAAACGCGTCTCAGTCTGGCGCTGGCCCTGATTAAAACTGGTCAGCAGCCTGAGGCCGTGCAGATTCTGTTTGAGATTGAGAGTCAACACAAGTGGAATCCGCAAGTGCAGTACTTGCTGGGCACCCATTATCTGGGCGTGGGGGATTGGCTCAAGGCCAGGGACTATCTGGAAAGAACGCTGGAAGAAAAGCCCGATTTTGAGGAAGCGGCCATTAATCTGGCGTTGGTGTTGTGCGAAATGGGCGAGACCCTGGATGCCGTGCGGCGGATGCGGCCCGTGATTCGGCGATTACCGGATTCGCCCCGCATGAACTTCTTTTACGGGGTCATTTTGTGCCGACATCGCGATTATAAAGAGGCCCTCACCAAGTATCAAAAGGCCATTGCCTTGCAGCCGGATTATCTGGAAGCCCGTCTGGGCCTGGGTGAGGTCCTGCTGAAGCTGTCTCGTCTGGCAGAGGCTCGAGAAGCCCTGGACTGGGTTCTGGAACGTCAGCCGGAGTCGGTGCCGGGCTGGCTGTTGTTGGGTTTGTGCCAGCTGTCCCAAGCCGAGGGGAAGGATTCAGCAGAAGAGGCCGCATCCCAAGAGTCCGGTGATGCAACCTCGCTTCCAGAGAGTGACCGCAAGGCGTTGCTCCTGGCCGCGCAACAGCGTTTTGAGCGCGTTCTGGCACTTGACCCCATGCATTGGGAGGCCCGTTATAACCGGGCTTATACACTGGGTTTACTGGTTTCGGTGGAGGTCATGAATGCCGCCTTTGAAAGCTGGCTGGCCGAAAGTGTGCCTGCTCAGGGTGAGTCTCCGGTTGAGTTGGGCGAGGGTGGGCCTGCCCAGCGCCCCACCGTGCTGTTTGGCTGGAGTCGTGCGTTGCAGTTATTGGGGCAAACAGAGGCGGCTCAAGTCAAGCTGGCCCAAGCCCGCTCGGAAAACCCGGATATTGAAGCGCAAATGACAGTTTATCTGGATCTGGTGGACGAGTAGTGCTCGGTGCCGGGCCATCGTGGATTTCGGATTCAGGTGGGCTACATGCAAAATCAGAGCATCAATAGAAAAACTGCTTCAGGTATAATGACATCCATAACATCATGCTGTTGATTGGAGAAACGAGATGAACGAGAGACTTCAAGCCTTGAAAGCGGCCCTTCAGGCCCGCCGTGCCGTTAAAGTGATTGCCGGTATCGCAAATTTTGATCTGGAAAACGTGCTGCAAGTGGTTCGTGCTGCTGAAGTGGCCGGTGCCCATGCGGTGGATGTGGCTGCCCGCCCTGACATCGTGAAAGCTGTTCGCGAAGTGACTTCTGCGGCCATTTTTGCGTCCTCGGTAGAGCCAACAGAACTGGCTGCCGCTGTGGCTGCTGGCGCCGATGTCGCTGAGTTGGGTAACTTCGATGCCCTTTACGATCAAGGGTTGTTCCTGAGTGCGGACGCTGTCCTGAAACTGGCCGCAGAGACTGTGGCCCTCGTGAAAGGAAACGCCTTGGTATCCATCACCATTCCGGGTCACCTGACTCTGGAAAGCCAGATTCAAATGGCTGCTCAACTGGAAGCGATGGGCGTGGATCTGATTCAAACTGAAGGCGCTGCCCGCGTACTGTCCAGTGAGCCCACCGTGAAATCTTTGGCTCCTGCTGAAAAAGAGGCCCTGACCTTGCACAATACCCGTGCCTTGGTGCAGGCCACGACCTTGCCGGTAATGACCGCCAGTGGCATGACCGCTGATAACGTTGCTCTGGCGTTTGAAGCCGGTGCCGCCGCAGTGGGCGTGGGTTCCTTTATTAATAAAGCCCAAACCGAAGCGAAAATGAGCGAGCGTGCCGTGGCGGTCATGGCCAACCGTGTCCGTGAGATTCGTCAAGCCTCTTAATTGCCTGTCAGTCTGTAATTAGGCTGAATTGTTCAAACTAAAGCGGGACTTTTTCCTTTTGGAAAGAGTCCCGTTGTGTTGAGGGTTTTTTGTCTCAAGCTGGCAATCTCAGGCATTTTACCAATGATAGAATTCTTCTAGCGTTGAAAAAATTGTTTTATTTTGGACGGGTTGAATGGGGTTATGAGTCTGCTCATTTTAAAAATAGAGTATATACACTGATTCTTTTGTTTTGCTATAATTGGACTCGCGAAAGTTAAACAAAACGAACTACTCAATTCTCCAGCTTTACCGACGAACACACCTACTACTACACTATGTCATCTCCTCTAATCAGGTAAAGCTGTTTTTCTTTAGGTGCATCTTCAGCTTCAGTCGTTGTCTACCCCGCTTCTAAAGAAAGATATCCGGAGAAAATTTTACCCATGTACGTGTCGCGTGTGGGTTGCTTGAACGTTTCAGCCTGCACGGAATCATAAGCTTGGAACAGGCAACTGAACAATCACTGAGAAAACAAAGGGTGTTTTGGGTTGGGTTTGATCTCGCTGGCTTGAATTTGCTTGCGGTTGACCTAGAATAGAGGGCATTATGTCCACCACTTCCACGACAACCCTGAGCGAAATGGCCGAACTGGTGCAAAGTGTCCATTTGCGGCATGTGGCCATTATTATGGATGGCAACCGACGTTGGGCCAAAAAGAAGCACATGCCAACCTTGTTGGGCCACAAAAAAGGGGTGGATGCCCTGCGGAATCTGGTGCGCTACAGTCAGGATGTCGGGTTGGAAGCCCTCACGGTGTATGCATTTTCCACCGAGAACTGGCAGCGCGGCACTGAGGAAGTGGGCTATCTGATGAAACTGTTTCTGGAGGCTCTGGCCGGTGAGCTGGAAGCCATGCACCAGAATAATGTTCGCATTCGCTTTATTGGGGATTTAAGTGCTTTCCCCGAAACTTTGCGCAATTTAATGCAAACCGCGCACGATAAAACCGCCAATAACACGGGCATTCGCTTCCAGATTGCGGCCAACTATGGCGGACGCCATGAGATCGTCAACAGTATGCGTCAGTTGGGGCAGGCGATTCAGGCTGGAGAGATGCAGCCGGATGAGATTACCGAAGCGCATGTGCAAGCATTGCTTTACACCCAGGATTTGCCAGATCCGGATCTCTTAATTCGCACCGGCGGGGAGTATCGCATCAGTAATTATTTGCTGTGGCAGTGCGCCTATGCGGAATTTTATGTGACGGAAACGCTCTGGCCGGATTTTACCATTGAGGCCTTTAATGCGGCCCTGCAAGAATTTGCCCGCCGCGAACGTCGCTACGGGCAATAAGCGCTGAATCGCCAACATCGACTCATGAAGGCTAATCACAAGATCGGCTTTGCGGTTTGGATGCGTTAGGGTGTAATTTCCACCACCAGTTCAACTTCCACGCTGGCGTTGCGGGGCAGGCTAATCACGCCGACGGCTGAACGGACATGCTTGCCTGCTTCGCCGAAAAATTCCACCAGACAGTCGGAAGCGCCGTTCATGACGGCGGGCTGTTCGTAAAAGGTGGGGGTGCTGCTGACAAAGCCGGTTAGTTTCACAATGCGCTTGACCCGATCCAGTTGACCATCGAGAGTGTGATGAATTAGGCTCAGGGCATTCAGCAAGCACAAGCGGGCCGCGGCTTGCCCTTGAGTTACGCCCACATTCCAGCTCCCCACGGGGCCCACATAAACCACCTGTCCGTCCTGCATGGGCAATACGCCTGAAGTGTAGAGCAGGTTATCCACTTGCGTTACTGCAATGTAACTGCCAATGGGTAGCGGTGGGGCGGGCAGTTGATGCTTGAGTTCGTTCAGCGCTGCTGCGGGATCGAACGCGGTGGTGTTTTCTTCAAGGACTTGGCTGGATGACATGGGCAATCCTCTTTTCAATGCTTGCTTACAGTGCCTACATCATACCCCAGTCAAGTGAACCGGTCATGGTCAGAGACCGTCAGATTCAATGAAATCAGTCTGTCTGCTCTGATGCGTTGGGTTGGTGATGGCTTTCTTGAATGATATTTTTTAATTGTTTTAATCTTCGGGCACGACTAATTCCTCAAACGTGCATTCTAGCAGGCGGCATAATTTGATGAGGGTGGGCAATCGAGGATAGGCGCGCCCTTGATTCCAGTACATGACGGTTTGATGCTCGATGTCCATTTTATCGGCCAGTTTACGCATATTCCAGCCTTTATTGCGTCGTGCGACCTCCGCGATTTTGAGATACATAATTCCCCCTTCTCCAATAGCTCCAATTGAAAAACCGAATGTATACCCACTTAAGATGGCTGTATTTTTGTTCTAAAATAACAAAGTGCTAGGTGGACACAGTAAAGTGCCCCTGCAATGACCCGATGTCCACATTGAGAGTTGCGCTGATTCCACTCACTGAATCAGCCCCCTTATACAGGTAAATTATACCATTTTTGAAAGAACCTCTACCGTTAATGAAATCTGAATTTACATTTCTAAAAACAATGGCAGGCTGGTGTTGGCATGTTGCGTCTCAATGTGAGGTGCCTTGCAGGCGCTGTCAAAAGGGGAAGCTATGAAACCGTCTGATCGAAAGTTAGGACTGGCTATTCAGCTGTTCCTGATGCGTAATAATATGCAGATTGAGGACTTGGCCCGTCAAATGGGGATTACGGGCGATAGTTTGTCTAATTTAATTCATGGTCGTCGCGGCTTTAAAAATGAAACGCTGGAGCGATTGGCCAATACACCAGCCCTGAAAGAGGGCGGTATGAGCCTGACCCAGCTCCGGGCGTTACGCGCCATTGATGAATATTCCTTTGAAGAAGTGGTACGGGCAATGATGGAATACGTTAAACAAGGCGAGATTGATCGCCTTCCCAAGGACTTCTTTGAACAGATTCTATCGTCCATGGAGCAGGATAGTTTTCCTCCGACGTTTGCAAATAAAAAGCTTGCGCTGCTCTCATTGCTTCAAAAAGACCATTCGTAAATTCTTCGAAGTTCATGCCTGTCCTCTTTTCACCATTGCGTCTCCCCCAAAGTCTGGTGTCGTGATCTACTCCGGATGGGCGTGTTTGAAGCCACAGCCGAAGGACGCCTGCATGAGTGATTTGCTTAAATCCCAAAAATCTCTGAATTGGTGTTTGGCGCAGCTTGCGCTTTTATAGTTATATCGAAAATTGACCCACTTGCAGGCCGCTAAATCTTCGGTTTTTAATTTTAACCGAAGATTTTCTCAATTTTTAGTGCTTTTATGGCAGTCTGTTCAAGGGGCGGGCAGGTCTTTGCTTTGGCTGCATTACATCCCAAAGCGGAACATGGCCCAGAATACGACAATAGAGTAAATGCCCATGGCAATGCCCCGATATGGATTTTCCTCGGGTAGAGCAATCAGTAGTAAAACCCCTGCAATGAAAAACAGGGTGAACAGGATCATGAACCGCTCCTGAGACATGCCTTTGCGTTTGGGCCGGGCTTTGGGTTTCAGGGGCGTGGTGGTTTCTGGCGTTGGGGTGACGGTGGTGGAATGATCAGCGGTCATGAATCAGCATCCTGCATGCTTGAGGAACAGGGACAGTTTATCACAAGGAGGGGTGGACTTCGGTGCTTTGAGTGGATGGGGTTATACGCTGACGACATCGGCGCCCAGGATTTTCCGGCGCAATAGATGCATATCTCGCCCGTAAAGTTTCTCGATTTGAGGGCGCAGGTTGCGCTCCACATCCAGCAAAAAGAGATCATGCACAATGAGTTCGGTAATCACCAGCACAATGCCGGGATTGCGGGTGACTACCGCTTGAGGCGGTCGGTCGGCCTTGCCTATGGTACTGACCATGCCTTCCTGATCATCGACCGACATAATCAGCCAGCGGCCGCTCATCAGGGATTGTTCAATGTGCGAGTGCTGGTGCACCTCGATGCCGTCGAGTTGGCAGTTGTCGTAGCCCACCACTTTTACTTTGACGCCGCGTGCCTTGGCCTGGATCAGGGGCTGATACAGCGTCGCCGATTCCATTTCCCAGAGTTCAATGAGGATGGATTGTCGGGCATTGTGAATCATTTCGATGGCGTGCTTGAAGATGGACTCTTCGCCGCGCATGTTAATGACGGGTTCCACGGTTTCATCGGCCAGACTGGGCAGCGCGTCCCGAAGATACTTAATAGATCCCTGAAAGGACCGTTCCCAGCGATCCAGCAGTTCATCCGGTCGAACGGGCATATAGGTCACCGGCTTGCCCCCAATGGCCACCACGACGTTGTTGCTCTCCAGCGCTTTGAGGGTGTCGTAGGCCCGCGCTTGGGGCACCCCGGATTCCTTGCTGATTTCGTAGCCCGTGGCAGGATGGTGCTTCAGCAGGGCCAGGTATACTTTGGCTTCATAGCTGTTGAGCCCCAGTTCTTTGAGTTTCTCAATGAGGTTATCCGACAAATGAGGATCCTCTTTAGGGATTGGCTGCTGGCTAAGCAAGTGAAGGTTGCGACAGGGGCATACTACGGTTTGTAGCATTATGGCTGAGGCGTTCAGAAAGTCAAGCGCACGCCAGTGAAACCCTGAGGCATTGTTTCTAATTGTTTACCGCAGATAGCCGTTTAAATAAAGCCCCTTTCGATAAAAAAGCATGCGCATGCTTGCGGCTGGCTCTTTTGTGATATATTCTTCCTTCAACCTCACTGGAAAGGAATTGGAGAAAGACCCATGCAGGTAATTTTAAGTAAAGATGTGGATTCGTTGGGCAGCCACGGCGATGTGGTGACTGTTGCTGATGGTTACTTCCGTAACTATCTCGGGCCGCGCAACCTGGCCGTACAAGCCACCAAAGGCTCTTTAGAGGATTTGCAGCGTCGCATTGACCGCATCCGCGCTAAAGCTGAGAAAAAACATCAGGAAGATTTAGCCAAAGCCGAAAAAGTCAACGCTTTGGGTCAACTGGTTCTGGAAGCCAATGCTGGCGATACCGGCAAACTCTATGGCACCATCACCACCAAGGAACTGACCAAGGTGCTGCAAGAGAAAACCGGCTTTGAGATTGAACGTCGCAACGTGAACATTGATCACCCCATCAACAAAGTGGGCGATTACACCGTGTTCGTGAAGTTCTCTCCCAAAGTGTCCGCGCAAGTGAAACTGAAAGTGAACGCTATCAAGGCGGCTCACGAAGAATTTGTGTTGGAAGATGCTTTCGCTGGCGAAGAAGATTTCGGTTAATCGACTTCTTCAAGCGTAAAGATTTAAAAACAGGCGGCTTATAAAGCCGCCTGTTTTTTTGTGAGCAAATGAGGCATGGGTGAGCATGGCAGGCTTCGGGTTACTTCACCGAAACCCAAGGGTTGTCTTTGATGTAAAAGCGCCAGGGGTAATCAATGGCCTTGGTGATCCCGATCCGGGTGGTCTGGATGATGTGGGTATTGGGTAGGGGTTCGCCGGCGCTCAGGTATAAGCCGTCCTGGGTTTGGGTGAGTGAAATGCCATTGTGTGTGGTCCGGGTAATGTTGAGGGTACGGGTTAAGCGGCCTGGGCCGTGTGTTTGCCACTTCTTTATGGCTTTGGGATGGTCTGGCAGAGGGTTATCGGACGGCAAGGTTAGGGGTTCCAGGGCACGAAACAAGACGGCCCCGGCAGTGCCTTCGGGTTCGGTGACCACGTTCAGGCAGTTGTACATCCCGTAGATCAGGTAGACATAGGCGGTGCCGGGAGCGGCATAGAGCATCTCGGCCCGGCCTTTTTTGCGGTTGTAAGCGTGGCAAGCCGGGTCATTGGCAGTGTAGGCTTCGGTTTCAACAACCCCGAAGCGCAACCATTCACCTGTGGCTGCATGTTGACTCATCAGGATGCTCCCCAATAGCGCACGGGCAACGGTTACGGTGTCCCTTGCAAAATAGGCTCCCGCTAGTGGAGGATAATCTGGGGGTGTTGTCGGGTTGAAATCATTCAAACGGGGCTTACCCATCTTATACATTTCGTAATACACTATACTAATGAGTACCCCTTTGCGAAGACAGTTGGAGATTTGGGTTGACTGAAAAATTGATCATTCACGGCGGTAAGGCACTGCGCGGTGAAGTTGAAATTGCCGGTGCCAAGAATTCCGTGCTCAAGTTAATGGCCGCCGCCCTCTTGACCGGAGATAGTATTGAACTCCGCAACGTTCCTCATTTGAGCGATGTGGCTGTGATGACCCAGGTTTTAAAGCATCTGGGCTGTGATGTTGATCAGCAGGACGATGATCGGTTGTACATCCAGGCCCGGAATATTACCAGCTACGAAGCCCCGTATGATTTGGTCCGCAAAATGCGCGCCAGCTTTGATGTACTGGGCAGTTTGCTGGGCCGTTTCGGTGAAGCCCGTGTGGCTCTGCCCGGTGGTTGTTCCATTGGCAAGCGCAGCGTTGATTTGCACGTTAAAGGCCTGATGGCGCTGGGTGCGGAAGTGGAAATCAATCACGGGTACGTGGAAGCCAAGGCTACCCGGTTGGTGGGTACCGAAATTTTGCTGGATACCCCCAGCGTGGGCGCCACCGAAAACATCATGCTGGCTGCGACGATGGCTGAAGGCTCCACCATTCTCTCCAATGCGGCGCAAGAGCCGGAAATTATGGACTTGGCCAACTTTCTGAACGCGATGGGCGCGGACATTAGTGGTGCGGGTACCAATGAGTTGATTATCAACGGCGTGAAGCCGGGCAGTCTGCATGGGACCACTTATTCGGTGATGCCGGATCGGATTGAAGCGGCCACCTACCTGATGGCGGCTGCAGGCACCCGTGGAGACGTCACGGTGAACAATGTTTTGCCGGTGCACCTGAGCTCTCTGACCCACAAATTGATGGAAATGGGCGCTGATATTGAAATGCCAACGCCCAACAGCCTGAGACTTCGTTGTGATAAACGCTTACAGGCTCAAAACATTGTCACGCAACCCTATCCCGGGTTTCCGACCGATTTGCAGGCCCCATTTATGACCCTGCTCTGTATTGCCGATGGCGTGAGTATCGTGAAAGAAACCATTTACGAGAATCGCTTCAAGCAAGTGGGCGAATTGAAGCGTATGGGTGCTGATATTTCTGTAGAGCGGGACGTTGCGGTAATTACCGGCGTGGAGCATCTCAGCGGCGCTGAAGTAAATGCACACGACTTGCGCGCTGGTGCGGCGATGGTAATTGCGGGCGTTCAGGCCATTGGCATGACTGAGGTCTACGATTTACAGCATCTGGATCGCGGTTACGAGCATCTGGTGGAAAAAATGCAGAGTATTGGTGCAGATATTCAGCGGGTGCCGGATACCAGTGGCCGGGTCATTCTGACGGAAGATGCCATGTAACTCTGTAAGGCGATCCCGGTAACGCGGTTCCGCGCCGGATAAACTCTAAAGTTACGGATAGAGAAGCGTATGAGCGAAGTTCCAAAATCTGATGAGGCCACGGCCTCGACCAACTCCCCTCGGCGCTGGTACGAGCAAGATCCTCTGTTGATGGAAGTGTTGGAGCTGTTGCGCGCCTATCCTGCCGATGTACGCGAGCAGGCTCAGATTTTTCTCGGCAAGATTGAAGAGCAGATTGGCAAAGAGGCGCTGGACAAGTTTTATGAGCTGAGTGTTCCGGCTAAAATGGGCAACCGCTGGTACGATCAGGATCCGGTGGTTTTCAGGGCGATTGAATTGTTGCGGGTTGTGCCCCCGGCGGTCCAGCGTCAGGCGGCTACGCGATTTCTGGAATCCATGAAGAAGCATGGTTTGTCGCCCGATTTGTTGAAACCGGATCCGGCCTCCAGTTAGAGGGTTTTGCGTCAGAAGGATGCCAGGGCGCTCTGGTGAGTGTTTAGGCGAGTGGTTCTTCTTGGGCTTGTGTTCTGCTTGGCGTACACTGCAGGGGAGAACCTGTTTGCATGCAGGTCGTTGTAGCCCTGCCCGAACCCCACTGGAGCCCAAGCCCATGTCGAGTTTATTTTCTAGCGAATCGTCTGAGTCATCGTCGGAGTCGGTTGTTTCATCCCCAGCGGCGGTCGAGGCCGCCCCGGCTGCCAGTTTTGAAGCAGCGGTGCATTTGTTTAATCAAAGGCAGTTTTTTGAGTGCCACGAAGTGCTGGAAGAATTGTGGCGCCCGTTGGCCAAGGGACCCGAGAAATGGTTTTTACAGGGGGTATTGCAAGTGGCGGTGGGTTTTCATCATCTTGAACAGGAGAATTATACGGGTGCAAAAAATCTGTTCACAGCGGGTGTTGAAAAACTGGAAGTGACCCTCACCAATCGCAAGGGCTTTGTCCCCCCGATGGATCTCCCCCCATTCCTGCTCAGCGTGCATGCCGCATTGGAAACAGTGCTGGTCCTCGGCCCCGATTGCCTCGGTGAATTCCCCGAAGCCCTCATCCCCCAAATTCAAATACGCTGAGAGTGACCCCGAAGCCAATGAATTCCCTCGTTCCCCGGAATGACACACACTCTCTCATTGCGTGAACCCCTTTATCTCCTCAAAAAGCTCGCCCTCCTTCCAAAAAGAGGCAAAGCCTCTTTTCCAAAGCAAAAAGGCGCCACAGCCACGCACCCAACAACAAACCCTCCCATGAAAAAAAGCCCCCACTGGTAAAACCAGAAAGGGCTTTTTAAAAGTTTGAAAAAAAGCTTAGCTTTTGCGCTTGCGAGCCGCTTCCGCTTTTCTTTTCCGTTTTACGCTGGGTTTCACGTAGTGCTCACGACGCTTGATCTCGGACAGAATGCCCGCTTTTTGGATCTTTTTCTTGAAGCGCTTGAGTGCACTTTCGATACTTTCACCAGGATGGACCTGGATTTCAGCCAATGCTAACAACCCCCTTTCAAGTGGGATAGTCGAATACAACTACGAAACTAACACAGACGCCCGCACATGACAATCGTGTCAATGAGAATCTTAACCGGGCGGCCAATCGAGCGGACGGCCCGCCAGAATGTGGGCATGCAGGTGAAAGACACTTTGCCCGGCCCCTGTGCCGTTATTGACGATCACCCGATAGTCTGAAAGTTGCTGCTGTTGGGCCACATCCCGAACGCCGGACATCCATTGTCCCAATATCAGGCTATCTGGGCTGTCGCTCAGGCTGGGAGTGTGCTGTTTATGAATGACCAGCAGGTGCGTGGGCGCCTGGGGGGTAATGTCGTTGAAGGCCACAATGTGCTCGGTTTCCGCCACTTTCTGGCTGGGAATGTCTCCGGCGATGATTTTGCAAAACAGGCAATCGGCTGACACGGGATTTTCCTCTCTCTGGGTCTGGGGGCAGCTGCCCTCAAACGACGGTTGTTCATTTTTCTATTCAAGCGGGAATATGCTTCAGGGTAAAGCAGCTTTCGGCTTGGCTGCGCTTAAGCCCAGTAACTCACCCGAACAGGCTGTGCTGGTTGTGGCAGAAGGGCGTTGGGTGCTGGTTGAGATGGTGTTTGGATGCGTTGTTGTACGCGGTATGCCAGCGGCAGGGGTCTCAGGGGCTCCTGGGGTGGTGGGGGCTCATGGCCGGGGCTGGACAGGGGGAGCTCGCCGTATTTGTCGATAATTCGAGCGATGAGCGCGTTTTTGTAGGGGTCGGCATCAAAAAAGAGCCGGCTGTAGAGTTGTACCCCGTCCCGCAGTAGGGGCAAGTTGGAGGCGGCTTGCGCGTAGGCCGGATCAATCGCTTCATGATAACGATGCGCCATCGTGTTCAGGGCGAGACATTCGGATTCCTCCTGCAGCGAGGATTGATCGTCACCCACGGGGCCTGTGTTGCCAGGCAAGGTTGCTGCCAGCGACAGGTTTTGCCGTTGGCCGGTGCGGGGGTCGGTTACCAGCGCCGCTGCGTGACCTGCCTCGTGGTAAATGGCCTCGGCAATGGCATAGAGCGTGGTCGGCGAGTCATCGCCCCGGTATTTGGCGTTGATCATGATCAACCGCTGATCCGCCACCCACTGGGCGTGGGCCTTGGTGTCGCCCATATCGCCAAACGCCACCCGGATGTGGTTGTTCTGGATGACCTGCAGTGCCTCTTGCCCGTTATGGAAAATGGGCGGCAGTCCCAGTTGTTGCATATAGGCCTCATCCTGCGGCAGGTTTTGAATTTGACCCAGGCGTTGCAAGGCATGGCAGAGAATGATTTTGTCAGGCACTGCCGCGCTGGCGTTGTTCAGGCTGGTTGGCACTGGTGGGTAACCAGTGTTTTGCAAAGAGGCCTGTGGGCTGGGCAGGCTTATGGGGTACAGATTGTAGCGGGGTGAAATACTGGCCATCAGAGGGAAGGCGTCCTATGTCCCGAGGAGCCGTCGGGTTTTGGATGGGTGGTTTAGCGTTGGTGTTGTTGTTGAAAAACCGGGAAATCGGTTTTGTTGCCTCAATTTTCGGGCGGGTTTTTGTTACTATGGAAGTGAGTACCCCGTCCCCCTACAGGAGTTTTACCCATGTCGACCGCCCTGCATCCCGCTGTGACTGTCTGCGATCACCCTCTGGTGGCGCATAATTTGAGCATCCTTCGAGACAAAAACACCTCCACTGAGCAGTTTCGGGCCACCATGACCCGGCTGGGCAAGTTTATTTTCATGGCCGCGACCGCGGATCTGCCCATGACCCGCACCATCGTGGAAACCCCCCTCACCAAGGCGGAATGCAAAATGCTCTCCCCGGAAGTGCCCATTCTGATTGCCCCCATTTTGCGTGCGGGCCTAATTTTGTCCGAGTTGGCCATCGATATTGTGCCCTCGGCCAGCGTGTACCATATTGGCCTGTACCGCGATGAAGAAACCTTTCAACCCGTGACCTATTACAACAAGTTGCCTTCCACCATCGATTACAGCGTGGCCCGCATTTTCGTGCTGGATCCCATGTTGGCTACCGGTGGGTCTGCAGTGGCCGCCGTGGATATAATCAAAAAGCTGGGCACCGATGTCGCCAATATTACCTTCGTCAGCATTATTGCTGCCCCGGAAGGCATTCAGCACCTCACCGAGCAGCATCCCGGCATTCGGATTTATACCGGTTCGGTGGATGAGCGCCTGAACGATAAAGCGTATATCGTTCCCGGTTTGGGCGATGCAGGGGATCGTACCTTCGGGACTATGTAGTTTTGGGTTTAGCTTGTGGGCCTTGAGGGAGGCTAGCCTCCCTCAAGCTCCCTCGATTGGGGAAACTGTTTTCCCCAAACACCTCCAAGTTTTTTTTCTGGTGCGTGGCTGTGGCGCCTGTTTGGGCTTAGGAAAAGAGGCTTTGCCTCTTTTTGGAGAGAGGGCGAGTGTCCTTTTGTGAGGGGGGCCGATGTTGCTTGTTTTTGGGGATGTGGGTTTGATGGGATTCAAGACGGGCTGGGGGTGGGCTTGGCTTTTCAGTGAGGGGTTTGGGTTGTGGGAGGATTGTCTGTCATTTGGTTGATTCCCCTTCTCGCAAATGCCGGTACACTGGTAACAGCAGAGGGAAATGGAAGCCGCGCCATGTTTAACGTGAATGACGACAATGCCCAGAATGAGCTCTTGAATGAGGCTTTGGAGCCCCTCCCGGATTTGTGTCACAAGTGCGGCAAGTGTTGCCGTTCGGCCACCACCTTTCATTCCTACAAGATTCTGCAGGAGAAAGTGGCTGCTGGTGACCAGGAGGCCATCGATTTTCTCTCCATCTTTAAGCCCTTTGAGTCCATTGAAGATGCCCGTCTGGTGGAGCCTGAGCAGGTAGAGCAGGTGCTCTCCGTGGTGGCCCAACGTGATGACATGAATGTGGAAGACGTGACCTTCTACTATTGCGAGTACGTTAGCCCGGAAGGGCTTTGTACCATTTATGAACGCCGTCCGCGTTGCTGTCAGTCGGCCCCGGCCAATGGCTGGTCGGCTATGCCTCCCGGTTGCGGCTTTGAGGGCTGGCAATTTGAGCAGCGCGAAAAGCAGAAGCGCATGATCCGGGATTTGAAAACCAGTGCCTACATGATGGAGCAGTTGTCCCCCGATGGGATCCACCATCCCGCCCGCCCGGAAACAACTTTGGCAGAGTTGCAGGCGTTGGTTCTGGATAAAATTAAGCCCTGGAAGCCCTTTGGCGCCCATTACTGGTAGCCGAGGGCTGGCTTCCTTCGTTACTGTATGGAACAGAGCGGTTAAGGGCAGTCGGGCGTCAGGTTATTCGGGCTGAAGGTAGGTCATGTTAGTGCACCATTGAAAAACGTTCAGGAAAACGAGCAACAGGCGTTTAGCCTGAGCAAGGGAGTCACAGGGTTAGAGTCGATGAGTAATACCCCCCCATCCGATGGACTGGATTCGCCCCTGGGCTTGGCCCGTGAGGTGAGTGAGCTGATGAAGTTGCCCCAGCACTTGTGCAAGCAGCGGGGCATTTGCTGCAAAGTAGCCACCTTTAAGGGGTCCCTCAGTTATGAAGACATTCTGACCCTGGCGGCAGACCCTTCGGCGGCTGGCCATGAATCGGCGCGTGATTTTGCCTCGGTGTTTGTCCCTTACGAGAATCAGGCCGTGGTGCGCGAACTGGCCAGTGAGTTTGTGGACCGGGTTCGGACAGCGGCGGCCAGCAAAGGGCAAAATCCGGATCAAGTCTCGTTTTTTAAGTGCAAATACGTGCTGGATGATGGGCGCTGTGGCGTACACGACGATCGCCCGGTCGGGTGCCGGGTGTATCCGTTTCCGCATAAAAACACGATTTACCATCCCGGCTGCGGGTTTGAAGCGCAAGGCACCGAGAATTGGCGTCGTATTGAAAGCATTTTACTCAGTCTGGGTATGAATCCCCAGGAGATTTAGAGTGAGCTGAAGTAGTTCCGTACTGGTGTCTTGTCTGTGAAAAGCATTTGAGGGCTTAACCCATCAGCTTGAAGGTGCTTTCCACGTTCTTCTGAATCACCTTGTTCACCGCCTCGAGTTCGGTTTGCACCGCATCGTGCTGGTTCGTGATCTGCTGACTCTGCATTTCCATGACTTTGTCTTTTTGCTGAATAACCGCGGTTTGAGATTCGATCCATTTGGCCTGGGCGCTGTTAGGATCTAAATTGGCACCGCTTGAAAACAAAGCGGATGTCATGTTGGCCAATTGCATCCGGGCCTGTTGAATAAATTGCAAGGTGAGTTCCAAGTCGCTTTTTCGGGCAGTCAGCATCAATAGCCGTGCCTGGCTTGCACCAAATCCCATATCACTTATCCCCTATCTTGTACTGTCTACCCTAAAGCCCTACTAAAAAGCCCTACTAATTTTTAAAGGGTCTGCATGAACTCTGAATGAATTCATCCTGGAGCTGATTACAGTCCTGTGTCCCGAATTCTGATCCAGCGAGGAGAAACCGGAGACGCCTGGATTCATGCCACTCGGCTCATTCCATCTTTACCCATATTCCTGAAAGAGAAGTGAAGTAATGATATACCACCCCTCTGAATGTAGAAAAACACAATATCGGATTTTTGTGCTAGTCCGTTCTGAATTGGGTTTCAATGTGTAAAGTTAGGTAATCCTAAAGGGGATTTAAAACGAGTCAGGGTGGCCATTTAATTCCAGTTGACGGTTGAGGGTTTCCAGTTCGCGAATGCGCTGATTGGCTTGTTGGAGTTGTTTTTTAAGTTGATTCATGGCGTCACTGGTGTCGCTGGATGCATCAGACCATTGAAAGTTCCGCTTGCTTTCTTCTTTCAGGAACAGAATAGCTTCGCTGTCCTGCTTGTGAATGTAGCCCAGGTTGATGAGCACGTTAGCCAGGCCGGTGCGCTCTCCCATTGCGTCTGAAATGGCTTGCTGGGTGAAGAGGGCCTGTTCCAGCTGCTCATGGGTCAGGCGGTCGATTTTGACCAGATATTCACCTAACCGGATGCTGCCGGTAATAAAGTTGATGGTGCTGGCAACCACGACAGAGCGTGGCGGATGGACTAACTCGGTTTGAATGGCCATGGCCAGCAGTTTTGCGCTGTCCTCAAGCGTCCAGTTGTTCATGATGGTGATGGATAAAACGTTTTTCTTGAACCGGGTCAGGTGTAAAAAGCGCAAAATGTGTGGATTGAACTTGCCGGATGGCTGCTGGAGTTCTTTTTGTCCGCTATGGGTCAATTCCGGCACCCATAATTGCAGGGTGTGCTCGGGGCCAAAGGCATCCAAAGTGGCCTTGGACAGGGTAATCTCCAGCTCCATGCGGAGTTGGGTATAAATGACTTGCTTAATCCACAACGGGAGTTCTCCCAGTTGTTGCATTAAGGTGTCAAAAGCATTTGGGGGCAGGCTGCTCACAATCAGTCCCAAGTTGGTATTGAACGGTGTAACGACCCATAATTCTGATGATATGCGATACTCATTATTATGGCAGATTTATTCCGGGAAGCGCCTACGTCAGGAGTTGTATATAATTGGAACATTAGCGCTTCTCGTTAGTCATGTTGGATACGTTTGAGCTGAGTTGCCCCCTTGAGTTTCCCAGTTTTGATCAGTAAAGGAGAATTTATGGTGAATGTTTCTCGTCAGATTGCGCTCTCTGTAGCGTTGAGTCTGTTATTACCAGGGTTGGCGCTGGCTGCTGCTGGTAAAGGAACCCCTGCTTCTCCAACTACCCCTTCCACCTATGTGAGCGATAATCTGCCACCGATTCAGGGGCCAGGGTATACTTCACCCGGGTACAACACGCCAGCCTATAACAATAGTCCGAATCCAGCGTACACCAACTATGGGGCACCTCCGACCAACTACAATCAGTCTCAGTATGCACCACAAGCGCAGTATGGCGCCCCTTCCGGCTATCAGGCGCAAGGGCCGTTGCAGGGTTATGTGGTCACTGCACCGGCTGGCACCGTGGTTGCTGCTACCCTGAGCACACCGGTTTCCAGTGAATTTGCGCGTGTCGGTGATCGGTTTAACGCAACCCTGGGTGCTCCCATCGTGTCAGGGTCCAGCGTGATTCTCCCGGCCGGTAGCCAGATGGAAGGCCAGGTGATGATGGTGAAAGCCGCCGGACATACGGGCCGTAATGGGGAATTGGATATTCGTTTTACTTCTGCCACCTTGCCCAATGGTCAGCGTGTGCCGCTGTCTGCTCGCATTCAAACGGAAGACGGGACCGGTATTATTAAAGGCGGTACCACGGCAGGCCGTGTGGGTCGTGCCGCGGTAACCACGGGTGTGGGTGCTGGTCTGGGTGCCGCATTGGGGACTGCAATGGGCCCCTTGTCCGGCGGTGGCGTGGGCCGTGGTGCTATTTACGGCACCATTCTCGGCGCGGGCGCGGGCGCGTTGGGTTCCGCGTGGCAAAAGGGTAAACCGGCCACTGTAACCACCGGTCAGCCGCTGAATATTGTCCTGGATCAGCCCTTGACTGCCACGCCTTCTTCAGGAGATCCCGGATACAGCCAGCAGCAAGCTCCGGGTAATTACTATCCGCCCAATGGGGGGCAGCAGGCCAATCCTCAGCCATATAACTTCTACGGCGGTCAGTAGGCACGCGGCGAGAGAAAATGGGCAATTCTGTGTCGTGACCCGTTTCTGATCAGCTACCCCCTCCTCTACTTCCGGTCGCAGGAAGTTTTTCAGAATCTTTGAGACTGGTACTATGTCCGAGCCGGGAAAACCGATATTCAAGCCATTGGACGTTGCGCAAGCAGCGGCCAATCTGGCTGCGACGGCTTATCCGGGTGCTTATGAGAAAACTGGTACGGTGCAGGAAGCTGTGTCGAGTCAAGTCAGGCCTCCTGCTATCCCTACGCCGGGCTTGCCATTTTCTCCGCCGACTTCTGGCCATTTGACGACCCCCGTTTCCCGGCCTGAAACGCCGGAGGTACAGTTATGTTCAATCAATCTGATGCGTGGCATCAGTCGGGTTGGCACGCAGGAAAACTTGCCGAGGCTGCCAATGTCTCGGGCAACGCTCGTTTCAGCGGTGGCGCACATCTTGGCTCCTTTTGCGCTCATTTTGGCTGCTCTGGGTGTATTGTGGCTGTTTGCGTTCCTCATGCATCTGAACTTTTGGGATTTTTTCAGGTCAAAGACGCCTCAGGATATGACGTTTACCCTGACCGAGAATACCCATGCGCCCAAACCGGAGCATCCGTTGTTCAAGGGCCCGCATAATCAGCAGGCTGGCGGCAAGCAAAATCATCATCAGCCCATTAACCCAGAGAAGGATCCGGTCTCGGCGCACCCTCAGCCTGCCGCACCCAAGCCCCCGGCTTCAAAGCCTGTGCCCCAGCTACCCCTTGTCAAGCCTGCCAGCAAATTGGAGCCTCTTCCCAAAGTGGTACCACCCCCTAAACCTGTCCCGAAGCCTCTTGAGAAACCGGTTGAGCAGCCCAAATCGGAGCCAGTTAAGCTGAAACCAGTCCAGCCGGTTGCGGTGCAGCCGACGATTGCTCAGCCGATGAAGGTTCAAAAGCCAGAACCCTCGCCACTGAAGTCGCCCGTGCCCCCCGTACCCAAGGTAGAGCCCGCCAAGCCAGCGTCTAAGCCATTGATGCAGGCGCCCGAGCCGATTCAGGTTTTTTCGCGCACCACGGATTTCGGGCTTTCAACCACGCGGCCCAGCGGGGCCGTAGCACCCAATCCGCAGGAGGGCAAGGCCGAAGAGGTTGGGGTGGATGTGGCTGAAGATGTTAATTTTGGTCCGTTTATGGCGGATTTGAAGAAGCGGGTGAACCGAAACTGGATACCCCCTCGGGGAATGGAAAGCCGTAAAGTGGTTGTGATATTCCTGGTGCGTCACGATGGACAGTTGTTGGATGTGCAAATCCAGAAAACCTCCGGGGATGCTGAGGCAGATCGCCGGGCCATTGAGGCCATTCAGGTATCGGCTCCCTTTATGGCCTTGCCACCGCAGATCAAAGAAGACATACTTCCTGTAGAATTCACGTTTGATTATAATGTTCTCAATCCCAAGAATGCCAAACACGCCATGAAATGGTAAGAGGAGATTTCCATGGAACTCATTCAATATGCAATTATCAACGACTGGGCTGTCCTTTTGCCGATCGTGGCCTGCTCGATTCTCACGGTGGCCGTGGCCATTGAGCGGAAGTTTTTCTACGATAAAAACAAGCGGGACGTGGTGCAGTTTATCCACCGTCTGCAACGCGAACTGCAACGCGGCAGTCTGGAAAATTCCCAGATGTTGAGCGCCCAGCTGGGTGGCATCATCGGCGAAGTCTCCGAAGAGGGTATTCGGGTGTTGGCGGAACAACCCGACAGCTTTGAGCGGTCTTATGACATTACCGCCGCGCTAGCCAGCCGCAAGCTGGAGAAAAACCTGCCCATTCTGGGCACCATCGCCACCATTTCCCCGTATTTGGGTTTGTTTGGTACGGTTGTGCGGATCCTGCTGACCTTTGGTGAAATGTCGAAAGGCAGCAGTCAGGCGGGTGCTTCGCAGATTATGTTCGGGATTGGTTCCGCACTGATCGCGACCGCCTTCGGTTTGGGCGTGGCTATTGTTTCGGTGGCCCTGAACAACTATTTCCAGAGTATCGTGAACCGTTACGAAGATGATTTCCAGTTGCTGAAGTTGTTGTTCCTCAGCTTTGCCGATGACCGTGAGCATATGGCCACTGCGGGCGCTGCCGAGCGTCGTCCTACCCGCGAACCCGGCTACTAAGCCAAAGGAAACCGTTCCATGCAAGCTGCTGGCCGTAATCACAAGCAGGTCTTCAACGACATCAACATCACGCCGCTGACCGACATCTTTCTGGTGTTGCTGATCATCATGATGGTGGTCGCGCCGATGATGCAGCAGGTGCGCCAGGACATCAAGCCGCCCTCCTTGAAAACGGGTTCGGCATTGGAGCCCAACAAACTGACCGTGGAAGTGACCGAGAAGGGTGCGTTCTATGTGCAGGGGCTGGAAACCAAGCCAGATGACCTGATGGCGACCATGAAAGAGCAGGAAGCCTTGCTGGAGAGAAAATCCAGTGCTGAAAATACCGCAGAAACTTCTGCTGGAGATGCTGCCGGTGAGAAGTTGCTGGTGATTCGTGCGGACAAGGCGACTAAAAGCGGTCAGGTACTCAAGGTGTTTGAGGCCGCTCGGGATGCCGGGTTTACCAAGGTGACCGTGGCGGGCGAGCCGCTGACGGATGACCGCAAGGCCCAACTGCAGGAAACCAAATCGGAAGGGACACCCTGATGCGCGCCGGTGGACGGAAACAGGTCTTTAACGAGATCAACATTACACCTTTGACAGATATTTTTCTGGTGTTGCTGATTATTATGATGGTGGTGGCACCCATGCTGGACACCAAGGGCCTGAAGGTGGCGGTGCCCTCCGTGGGGCCTGCCTCGGATGTGAAAACCCCACCTAAGACCATTGAGCTGAATATTAGCGCCAGTGGCCAGTACACCATTGATAGCGAGGAAGTGTCACCGCTGTTTTTGGCCAATAAATTCCGGGAGCTGAAAGGGGAAAAGCCGGACGGCTTAATCATCAAGACCAACCCGGAAGCACGACATGACGCACTGACCGCCGCGATGGATGCGGCGCAATCGGCCGGAATCACCAAAGTGGCAGTCACTGCGGATGAGGCTGGCGCTTCTGGCCCGAAATAAGTCTACAGGGCAGTAGTTATCACCTACGGTTTAGCTTATAACTAGACTCACATATTGTTCAGTATGGTTTTAACCCAATGAAAATCGTTTTCTGTTCAGCCGAAGTGACCCCTTTTTCGCAAGCGGGGGGGCTGGGAGACGTCATTGGGAGTCTTCCAAGGGCTTTGGCAGCGTTGGGCAACGATTGCGCCATTCTCACTCCGCTGTATGGCCTGGTGGATAAAGAGGAGCATCAGCTGGAGCCAACGGAAATTGCTTTTGACGTGCATTTTCACGGGAAGAATTATCCCATTGTGATTTGGAAGGGCAAATTGCCCCGCAGCGAAGTCCCGGTGTACTTTGTGGATAACTACCAGCTGTTTGGCTCGCGGGATCAGGTATATCCCTATGGTCAGCCTGAATGGGAGCTGGAAGGCTTCCTGATCTTCAGTCAGGCTACCTTTGAGCTGTTGCGTCGGCTGCATTACCGCCCGGATATTCTGCATGTGCACGATTGGCACACGTCGTCCGTGGCCACCACCTTGTCTGATATTCGGCCGTTTGATCAGTATTTTTCCCGCACCCTGTCGGTGTTGACCATCCATAACATTCACTATCAGGGGGTGTTTGGTCAGGTAAACTGGCTGAAGGAAGGCATCTACAAAACCGATGCGGTCACCACCGTTTCCCCGACTTACGCGCTGGAAATTCAGTCGCCTGAATTCGGTGCGGGGCTTGACCCCGTGATTCGCGAGTGTACGCAAAAAGTATCCGGCATCCTGAACGGGATTGATACGGAACTCTATAATCCCGCCACCGAGGCCTTCATCACCCAGCACTATACCGCCGAAACTTTCGAAGCAGGCAAGCGCGAATGCAAGGCCGTGCTGCAACATGAGCTGGGTTTGCCGGTCAATCCTGATGTGCCGCTGGTGGGCTTTGTGGGTCGGTTGGCAGATCAAAAGGGCCTGGATATTCTGTTGCCTGCCATGAAAGCCCTGAACGATCAGGGTGTGGCCGTGCAGTGGGTCTTGCTGGGCAGTGGCGATCCCAAAATGGAAGAAAAGCTCAAGGCCCTGAACGCTTCCACGGATAATGTACGCAGCTATGTCGGTTTCAGTACGGCTATGGCGCAGAAGATTTATGCGGGCTCGGATTTGTTTGCCATGCCCAGCGCCTTTGAACCCTGTGGGCTGGGGCAGATGATTGCCCTGCGCTACGGTTCGGTGCCGGTGGTGCGTGGTGTGGGCGGTTTAGTTGATACCATTACCGATGTGCGCGCTCAGCCCCACCGGGGCAACGGCTTTAAATTCAGCGAGTACAGCAGCGAGAAGCTTCAGGAAGTGATTTTGAACGCACTGGAAGCCTACAAGCACAAAGAGACCTGGCATGATCTGGTGCGGCGGGGTATGGCGGATGATCACAGTTGGACGACCAGCGCTCAAGCCTACCAGAAGCTCTATACACGCCTGAGTAACCCGGCTTCTGTCCCGGCTTAGGGGCGCTTTGGAGCAGGTGGCTTTTTTGGAATGATGCGACCATGCGTGTTGCTGATGCGTGCTTTCTGGGTTTTGGCGCGGGGCGGGCGGACAAAACGCAACCCATGCTCGCCATTGGCTTTTGCGTGTTATAGAATGTACCCACTATGGCAAATTTAATCTCCCTGTTGCGTACCCTGTTAGGCCTGCTGGTGGTGGGCTTGCTGTTTCAGCACACCCATGCCGTTTACCTGCTCTGCTTTGGGTTGACGGTTATCGTCATTGCCATGGATGCGCTGGACGGGTATGTAGCCCGCAAGTTTAACGAAGCCTCCAAGCTGGGCGCGGTAATTGATATTCTGGGTGACCGGGTGGTGGAGCAAGTCTACTGGGTTACCTTTCTGGCCCTGGGTTGGATTCCCCTTTGGGTGCCGTTGGTGGTGATCGTGCGCGGTATCGTGGTAGATGGCTTGCGTTCGATGGCTTTTGAACAGGGCTATACCGCCTTTGGACAGTCCAGTATGCAGCAAAGCCGTCTGGGCTGGTTGCTGGTGAGTTCCAATTTTAGTCGTACCACCTATGCCGTGGCCAAGGCCGCTGCCTTTGCCTTCCTGATTCTGGGTCACACGCCGGGTCTGGAGCCGCAGGCCAATAGCACCATTACGCTGGTGGGTCTGGGGTGTACCTATGTCTCCGTTGCGTTCTGCGTGGTGCGTGGCTTGCCGGTGCTGGTGGAAGGCCGTCGCTTTCTGGCCGAGGATGCCAAACAGGCCAAGGCTAACAACCCGGCCTGACGGGATGCGGCTGAGCAGGCTTTGCTCTTATCCAACGATCGTTTTATTGAGATGAGTCTCTGAGATTACCCTTGCATGTCTGAGTTGAAACCGAATCAAGGCTTGAAAATTTTCAACACGCTGAATGGCGGGGTTGAAGAATTTTCGCCCTTAGATCCGGCGGGCAAGCAAGTGCGGATGTACGTTTGCGGGCCTACGGTTTACGATGACGCCCATTTGGGGCACGCCCGCTGTTACATCACCTGGGATGTCCTCTATCGCTTCCTGAAGTTTCTGGAGTACGACGTCAAATATGTCCGCAACGTGACCGATGTGGACGATAAAATCCTGAACCGGGCCAAGGAGCGGGGCGAAACCCCGACTGCGCTGGCTGAGCGAAACTATGTGAGTTTTGCCGAGGATATGAGCGCTCTGAACGTGCTTTCCCCGGATGAAGAGCCGCGGGCCACCCAATACATTTCCCATATGCTGGACGGCATTTCGACCCTGATCGCCAAAGGGGCTGCGTATGCCGCTCCGGATGGCAGCGTGTACTTTCGGGTGTCGGCTAAGAAAGATTACGGCAAGCTTAGCCAAAAGCCGCTGGATGACTTAAAGTCCGTGGCGCGGGTGGAAGCCGACCCCAACAAGGAATCTCCGCTGGATTTTGCTTTGTGGAAGGCCGTGCCCTTGAGTGATGCGAACGCTTGGGCCTCCCCCTGGCCCGCAACCGGCGAAAGCAAGGGCTGGGGCCGTCCGGGCTGGCACATGGAATGTTCCGCAATGAACCATGCGGTTTTTGGTGAGCAGATTGATATTCACGCCGGTGGGGCGGATTTGATTTTTCCGCACCACGAGAATGAGATTGCCCAAAGTGAAGCCTGGACAGGGCATGCGCCATTTTCCAAATACTGGATGCACAACGGTTTTGTGAACGTTAGTGGCCATAAAATGTCCAAGAGTCTGGGCAATTTCGCCACCATTAAAACCTTGCTGGAGCGTTATGACGCCAATACCATCCGCTACTTCCTGTTGACCAACCACTACCGGATGCCTGTGGATTTTAACGATGAAGCCCTGCAAGCGGCCGAAAATTGGGTGGTGAAAGCCAAGCGCGCCCTGAATGAAGCCAGAACGGCTTTGGGGCTGGACCTGACGGCAGTACAGCAGCAGGTTTGTGCCAGTTTTTCCGCTTTACAAGCTTTGCCTCATTCGGTTGATAAGCAGAATTTTGTCTGGCTTTGCAATGAGATGATGGAGGATTTGAATACTCCCAAAGCCTTGGCCAAGTTTAATGACACGTTGGGGCACCTAAGAGCCGCTGCACTAAACAGTGGTTCGATTGCAGGCACCCCGGTTGTTGCTGACTTACCCTCTGCATTTCAAATGGCCGTGTCCATGCTGACCCTGTTGGGTTTTGATTTGGGTTTGTTCTTGAACGAGGCTTCGGCCAAGGCGGATTTACCGCTGGATGACATTCAGCAACTGATTGCAGCCCGTAAGCAGGCCAAAGCGGATAAGAACTGGCCGCAAGCTGATGCCATCCGTAATCAGATTACTGAGATGGGCTTAAAAATTCTGGACAACAAGGACGGCACCACTTCAGTGGAAAAGGACGGGCTGGAAGTGGCCCGTGTCTGAGGAAGAACGGGAGCCTATCCCGGCAGAGCCGGATGACGTTGAGGCGAGAACAGAAGTGTGGCCGGGTTTCAATCAGTTGCCGCATCCCCGCGCGTTGGCGTTTCTGGGCGATGCAGTCTATGAGATTTTTCTGCGGGAATGGGCCGTGGCCTTGCACGGCAAGGCGCAATCCAAGGCACTGCATGGCTTTACGGTGATGCTGGCGCGGGCCAGTGCCCAGGTTGCCTTGCTTCACCATTTGCAGCCGTATTTAACCCCAACAGAACTGGAGCTGATTCGGCAAGGGCGCAACGTCGGTGTGGGATCTTCCCGTCGGGCGGAGCAGGCCACACATCGACAAGCCACAGGCTTTGAAGCCCTGCTGGGTGCCTTGCACCTGCAGCAACCGGATCGCCTGCAGGCATTGTTGGCTTTGGCAAAGCCCTTTTTACAGGCGCACTGGGAAGCGCAACAGAACGGTTAGGCCCGCTCAGAGAACAGTGAGCACTTTTTGGGAAAACATGACGTTACAAACTGTTCCAGGATTTTAAATGTTTGTTTTTATATATTTACAAGGACGACAGGCTGGGTTTGAAACTTTAAAAACGGATAGGCTGGGTTCAAATTTTCAAAATCAAAAACGACATTAATTTTTGCGCTTTAACGCCGACTCTTTATGAGCGGCGTTTTTTATTGCTGGCGGGCAAGGGTCGCGTCAAGCTTTCAAACGTACCTGCCTAAGGCATAGACGAGAAGCTGTTAGGGGTGCTGTTGGGGGTAGGGTTCGGCGGCGCAATTTTAGCGTTCAGCCGGTTGAGTGTTTGGTTGAGTTGGTGCATTTGCTGATGCGTGTGCTGGAGTGCGGGTGTAATGTCTCGTCGGGTGGCTTTTTCGGCGCGATCCAGGACCGTGGAGAGATGGGTGCTTTGGCTGGCGTTGGTCTTTAACCATTGCGAAATGGGGGCTTGCTGGATATGTTGGCTCAGGGTTTTGGCACTTTGGCTGGCCCGGGTGTTCAGCTGATTCAACTGGGTGAGTTTTTGCTGGAAGCTGATGGTGCTTAAGGTGCCTTGCTCCTCTTTTTGCAAGAGTTGACTCAATTTGCGAATGTTGAGAAAGTAGCGTTGCAGCTCCGGCTTGGCACTGGCGGGTTGCGTGAGATGGGCCGCATAAGCCAGGCCTGGACTCAGTTCGTTCAGGGTGGCAATGGCCGGGTGGCTTTCATCCTGAATGTCTTGATGCATGGATAGAATGGCCCGGTTCAGCGCCCCGGAGTGCTGGACCGCTCCGTCGCTCATTTGGTGAATTTCTCGAATGTTGAACTGCAGTTCTTCAACCGGTTTCTTTTTGCCGAAAAAGTCCGTGATGTTTTCGGCCCCTTTTTGCAGGGCTTGGGTAACGTCAATGGTGGCATTGAGCACATCTTGCATCCGGATGGGGTCCTGCACCCGATAGATGGGTTGCCCGTTGATCATGGGTTGTGCGGTTTCAGGGGCGGCAATCTCTACGCTTTTGGCACCGCCCAGGCCGGTGAATAAAATATCAAAGGTCGATCCTGACGGGATCTTCAGTGAGCCTGGATCGGTCTGGATGGTGACTTCCACATGGTCGTTGCGAATGCGAAGATCACTGACAAAACCGATATCGGTACCCATCAGGCGAACAGGCGAGCCTTTGGAAATTTCGTTGGCATTGCGAAAGTTCAGGGTGAAGGTTTGTCCACGCTTGGCGGGAAGCGCAATGGCAAAGAAGTAGACCCCGTAAGCCAGGAGCAGGGCCAACACTAACCAGAGCAGAATGTCTGATATAATGGCCCTATTGAAGAGGGGCAGTTTTTGGGTTGGTGCGGCTTTTAAACTGTCCGTCATAATGTCATTAGCATACAACAGGACGCCCTTGAAGTGGACACCCCCTCTCCAATTCTGCAGGAACGTGAACATGGGCTGGTGGCGTCTGCTGGCCTTGCTACGAATGTGCTGCCCCCCTGGGATATGTACGTGGTTTGTGTCTCCCTGATTTCAGGGTATATCCTGATTCCGTTGCTGGTGAGTCAAATGTTGTTGCTGTGGGCGCCTTTTTGCGGAGACACAGTGCAAATGGTTGTTCAGCAGAGTACCACCTTGCTGACCTGGATTACCATTTTTGCCGTGTTGCGTTGGCGCTATGGCGCGATTGCACAGTATCTGGGCTTGGTGTTGAATCGGCCATTGGCCTATTATGGCTGGGAGGCTGTGCAACTCATCCTGCTGACCACCGGTTTGACGCTGGGTTTGAATGTTTTCTGGACGGTGATCGCTCAACTTCTGCCGGGCTGGCATCCGGCGGATAAAATCCCTTATACCGATTATCATTCTTTTCGATTGTTGGTGCTGGCCGGATTTGCGGTGCTGATGGCACCGTTTCTGGAAGAACTGATTTTTCGGGGACTGGTGCAATCCACCTTTTATAAAAAGTGTCAGCCCTTGCAGGCCGTGTTTTGGGCCACGCTGGTTTTTTTATCCCTGCATGGCAGCTACTTTGGAGATATTAAGGCGCTGTCCCATGTGCTGGTGCTGGGTTTGTGTCTGGGCTTCTGGCGGGAGCGAACACAATCATTAGTGCCCGGTATGCTGGCGCATGGTTTTAATAACGGGTTGGCCTTGTTCATGCTGTTGAAGTACGCTCCGAAATAATGGACGAATTTTTTTATTGAAGAAAAAAGAAACCGCAGGTGGGTGAGACCTGCGGATTTGGTTCAAGGAAGAGTGGATCTCTTGCGCCTTGCGAGCCTTTGGGCTTAGCGGGCCTGGGGCTGTTGAGGCGCTGTGGGTTGGAGACAGGGGTTATTACATGATCTGGATAATGGTCTGCATGACTTCGCTTTGGGTGCGAACCACTTTACTGGCCGCTTCCAAACCGCGTTGGGTGACGATCATGTTGGTGAACTCACCGGCAATGTCCACGTTGGAGGATTCCAGTGAGCCGGAGTTGATACTGCCACGGGCGCCACTGTTGGCCGTTCCGAAGTCCGTGTTACCGCTGTTGGCTGCAGCCAGGAAGTTGTTGTTGCCGTCGTACTGCAAACCTTCCGGGTTGGTGACGCTGGCAGACTGAATCTGGAGTTGCATGCCTTCCAGACCACCGGCGCCGACGGCTAGACCTACACCCCCATCGAAGACGGCTGTGGCGCCGACTTCGTCTACAAGGCCACTGTCGGTGGCGGTTTGGTTATTGGCAGAGAACGTTCCACCTTCGTTGGGCTCGTGAATGAGTTCGGTGCGCCATAAGGTGGGATCCGATGGATTGGCGGCGACGGTGGCGGCATTGGTGCGTACCGAGATAATATCGCCGTTGCTGTATTTAGCCGCAATGGCACCATCGACCCCCACGGTGAAGCTTTGCAGGCTGACCGGGGTATTGGTCTGGCTGGTAGCGCCCGCGTTCATCGCGGCAAAGATGGGGCCAGCGCCAGAGGTATCGGTACCAATGGGCGAGAAGTGGGTTTGTACGATGGCGCCATTGGCATCCAGATCTTTGGTGATCAGGAACTGCTCAGGTAACTTCACCCGGCCCAGTGTCAGGCTGCTGGTTCCGGAGACTTGAGAGGTGCCACGTACCCGGTTGCCAGAGCTGCTCACCAGGTTTCCGCTGGAATCCAGACTGAAGTTGCCAGCGCGGGTCAGGTAGTAGGCCCCTGAGTTGTTGCCGTTGAAGGGGTCGATGCGTTCTACCGCGAAGAAGCCGCCGCCGCTGATCAGCATGTCGGTGCTGCGGCCAGTGTATTGGGTGCCCCCTTGGCTAAAGTTGGAGGCGATTTCGGAAACCAGCGCGCCGTTACCGATTTGACGCGGGTTGGTACCACCTAATGTTCCGTTGGGGGCCGTACCCCCGCTGATGGTGCTGGCAAATACCGTGGCAAAGTTGGCGGAGCTGGATTTAAAACCCAGGGTGTTGACGTTGGCGATGTTGTTGGAAATAACATTCAATCGTTGCTGGTTCGCTCGGATCCCGGACACTGCCGAGAAAATGCCTGAACTCATAGGTATACCCTCACTGTTCTCTTCTTTGTCTGATGATGAACTTTGAATGCGGTTTGATGAATTTTCGTTGGCCTGGACGGGGTTAAATCAAGGGTTGATCTGCTTAGCTTGCTCCCCCTGTGGTGCTAGTGCCTGTTGTCGTGGTTGCTGGTGGCGTCGAGAGATTCTGGACTTTATCCAGGTCGTAATAGTTGCCGTTGATTTTGACCAGCGCCTTGCCGTGGGCTGTATCGAACTGCACACTGTCGATGGTGCCGGTGATCACTGCGGGCTTGTTGGTGGTTGGGTTGATGTTGGTTTGGCCGGAGACGCTGTTGGTGAAGTCCCAGGGGGCATCGATCACGCTGGCGGTTTTGCCCACCATGCTCCCGGCTTGCGAGAACTTGGATGCGTTGACCATATCTTTCATCTGATCCGCCTGTTCCAGTTGCAGTTGCTGGCTGAGCATCTGGCTACTGTCTTGCGGGTTGGTGGGATCCTGAAACTGCAGTTGGGCCAGAATGAGTTGCACAAAGCCGTTGCGATCCAGTTTGCCGGTACCCAGATTGGCCCGTCCGTGCTGGAAGTTAATCAGGTTGGTGTTGTTCTGTAGTTGAGTGAGTGTGGCTTGAGCGTTAATACTGCTCATGGGAATCCTCCTTGCCGTTGGGCGTTATGCGAGAATGCTGATGCGGCCGTTGTCGTGGCCGTTTGATGCGGAATTGCTTGTCGTGTTTTCCGATGCCCCGATTGCCCCGGTGTCAGTGCCGTCGGTGAGGTGACTGGCTGTCTGATTTTGGCTAAAGCCCGATTGGGACTGTCCGTTCATCTGACCGAATAAATTGGCGCTGGTCGGATTCTGCTGGTTAAATTGTTGCTGGAATGATCCTTGGGCCGTGTTTTGCTGGTTTTGGGATTGCTCCTGTGAGAAGGTCTGTTCCTGTTTGCTGGCATCCTTGCTGCCGCCGCTTTCGGCGCTACCGGCCAGCACCACGCTGAGGCGATCCACGGAGACCCCCTGAGCGGCCAGCGTCGTTTTGAGCGAATCCAGCTGGCCTTTGAGCAGGTCGTGGCTTTCGGTGGTGCTGGCGATTAAACGGGCGCTGAGTTGCTGGTTGCTGTTGGTGGTCAGGTTGATTTTGACTTCTCCCAGATTGTCCGGGTTGAGTCGGATGATCAGTTCCTTGTGTCCGTTTTTCACGCTGTAAGCGGTGCCTTCGGCAATTTGCAGCGTTGGGTTTTGTGCAGTGGCATTAAATGTGGGAATGCCATTGATGCTGCCGTCTCCGTTTGAGCCGGAAACACTGCCGGAACCTGTCCCGTTGAGTCCGCCAGCCGACAGGAGGTCGGAGGCGTTGATTCCGCTGGCATCGCTTTGAGGTGCGGCGGTCAGGGCGCTATCCGGTAGTCCGTCCTGTTTGTGGTCTGGTGCTGATTCGATGTCGCCTTGCATGGCGTTCATGCTGGCCTGAATGCTGTTGAGCGACTGCTTGAACGTGTCGGTTTGTGGGAGGGTGGCGTTGGGCTTCCGTTCGGCTGGCGTGGTGTTGCCGACTGGCGCGTTCAGGACGGAGAGCGCTCCAATCGCTTCGGTCGCGATGGGCTCGGCGGTTGCGTTGGGTTCTGTCTTTGTTTTCTTTGCGGATGACTGGTCTGGTTGGGCGGCATTGGCCATGGCGCCGGAGAGCGTGAGCGCGCTGGCGCTCGTGGTCGGGTCGGCGGTGGCTGGGCTGGTTGTTTCAGGGGTGCTATTTGCCTCTGCCGTGGCTGCCAGTCCGGCAAGGAGGGTTTGTTGGGGACCCACTTTGCTGGTCTCCCCGGTGGGTGTTTGGCCATTCTGGCTGGTTGTGGCGGTGGTTGTTGCCGGAACGGTCGCCGTGTCCTTCAGCGCGGATACCTCAAAGAGGCTGCCTGTCGGGTTTAATGCGATACTGCTGGCCGTGGTTGGCAACACAATGCCGGAGGCTGCCGCACCTGCTGTGGGGTCAATGGGGGTGCTCGCGCCGGTGTCGGGTTGGGCCTCTCCGGGGGCTGTTGGGGTGGTTGCTAGCGGCGTGGAGAGTGGTTGTGCCAGCAACGGGGCGGTGGCTTGCAGCAGCGCCAGATTCAACGGTTGCGAATCCGTGGGCACTGCGCCAATCGTTAAACTAATGTCTGGTGTTTCAGTTTTGGGTTTGTCTTCATCCGAGGGTTGTTCTGTGGATGCAGTATTGGCATCCGCAGCGGTTTTGGCCTGGGTTGGGTTGGCGGCGTCGTTTTCCGAAGTGGCGTTGGTCTTGTTTCCGGATTTTGCGTCTGATGCTTGTTCGGTGGTGTGGGTCTGTTTTGCTGCTGCGGGGTCTTTGGACTTTGTGATCGGGTTGTTCGAGTCGGCTTTGGGCTGATTGGTGGGTTCGGGGTCATCGGTTTTGTGGGGGGTGGCGCCTGTGCCTGAGCCCGAGGGATGGGCGGCCTTGGATGTGTGAGTATCCTGTGAGGATGCCTGCAATGCCTGATTCAACACGCCCGCAAACGGATTCTCATCCGAGCTGTCGGGCTTGACGGCGCTGGACCGAAAGGCCGAAATAAAGGAAGCGTTGGCGGATGCGCCGGTGACATCAAGTGGATTCTGCATAAAGTCTCTTTGGTTCCCTGTGATTTCTGTCTGTGGGGTGAACGCGGGGGTGAGGTGATGGGTGGTGTTCTGAACTGGAAATGGCTGGGGGCTTAGCGGGGAGAATCCGGTTTAGCCAATGTGTTGTTGTCGAATGGAGCGAGCGATGGCGATCTCTGCCAGGAATTCTTCTTCTGCTTTATCAATTTGCTTGCGGTACTGGGTGAAGTCTTTGTCTTTGAGCAGTTCCAGTGCTTTCTTTTTCACCATGGCCTGCTGGAGTTCGGTGCGGACCATCAGGAGTCTTTTTTCCTGGGCTTGCAAGTCCTGATAGGCCTGAAAGCGATCCTGCTTTAACCGCCAGAGGTAATTGGGAAAGTTCTGGAGTTGTATCGGGTTGATTTCGCCTTGTAATTGGCTTTGCTGATCGCGCAGGGTCTGTTCAATCAGCAAGTCCGCTTCCTGGATGCGGGTGAGGATTCTGGCTCGCTTCTGCTCCTCTTCAGCTACTTTTTGCTGAACGGTGTTTAACTGCTCGGCCCGGTAATTCAGGACGGTCTGCAGCTTAAAGTGGAATTGCTTCAGCGCGATGAGCCTGATCTCCTACTGGGGTTTCTGTGTATCTCTCTTTTGCTTTAAACGATCTGCCCGGATGGCAGTGCGTTGATCCCTTCGATGACCTATTGGATTTGAGTGGTTCCATTTCAAAATAAGCGATGTCCCCCTGCCATTTCCTCGTTCATGTGGTTTATTTCGGCTAAACTCGGGCACATGGTGGACATTGGAAAAGCCCACGCAGGACGTATGATGGGTCGAGATTAAGGCATGTTGACAGACCCCATCAGGGATTTCGCCAAAAATGAGGCGAAGATCCACTTTAGGTCTGTGAATTTGTCCCTTTTAGGGCGCTATTTTTTTAACGTTTTCGGAACCATTCCCGGGGGTGAAAACGCTGAATCCCCTGCGGCGTTAATGCGTTCAGCTGAGTTTGAGCTGGGCGCAGGACCGGGTACCCTTGCCGTAGGCGTTCCTGCCAGAGCAGGCTGTTGATGAAATCGCTCAAGCTGTCCGGGTTATCTAGCCCCTGAGCCAGGGCCAGAAACTCCTGATTCTCGGGGGAGAGTGTGACTTCAAAGGTCTGGGGGATAGTTTGCACCGGAGGCCATTCCATGCCGGGTAATTGGGGCACAATCCCGGTTTTGGCCTTACCTTTCAAGAATCCTCGGGGGTCCATGTGGTCATTGGTGTCACGCGTGTTCGCAGATTCCCCTTTTGTTTGAAACATCCCTTCCCCTCCCCTGTTTACTTTGCTGAATCGTTTCTGCGGGATTTTAGACCGGTGAAGCCACTGGCAGTCTTTAAAATGGTGGATCAAACCCGCACCTGAAATTGGATTACTCAGAAAACCCTCACGGCAACATTTTAACCCGGAATGCCTGGCATGGGGAAAATGATTGACAGTATGACTGGTCGGCTCAAGCCCAGGCGCAGCCCGATGATAGGCTAATGTGCTGTAGAGAACTGGCTAATTTAAACCGTGGGGAACGGGTGTTAAGGTAAGGGCATACCCAGGTTTGGAACGAGGCTTGTATCAGGGCTTAGTCTCTGTGGGGCCGCCTTGGGAACTGAACCGGGGATGAATTGGGAATGATTAAACAATGAAGGCGTAAGCGGCTTTGTAAGAAGTGCTTGCCGTTTTATTGATGGTGTCAGAATGAATAAGGAGTGTTTGCAATGGCTAAATTAGCACAACCGATCCCGAATGGCGCTTTAAGTGAATCGTTTAAGGACTCCGAGATTAAAGTCGGGGCGGGGCATCTGTCCAATCAGATTATTTACGGGGCCTCCATTGCATCAATTGTGCTGTCGTTGGTGACGGTACGCCGTAATCCGACACTGGCCAGCTTTTTTGGATTGTGGGCACCCACCATTTTAGGGTTGGGCATTTTAATGAAAGAAAATAAA
Source organism: Vampirovibrio chlorellavorus (assembly GCA_903866275.1). Lineage (GTDB taxonomy): Bacteria > Cyanobacteriota > Vampirovibrionia > Vampirovibrionales > Vampirovibrionaceae > Vampirovibrio > Vampirovibrio chlorellavorus_D. The sequence continues at coordinate 130,321 of CAIPMU010000014.1, forward strand.
TTGCTGGAATCCACCAAGCGCCAACCCGTCTACTAAGACGCAGACCCTCATCAGTCAGGCCTAAACTCTTTGCCTGAAGAACACTGGAGGTGTCGGGATGAAAACTTACCGCTGCCCGCTATGTGGCGACACGGATTTTGAGTTTCAGGACATTCACGAGAACGTAGAGGCGACTCTACCCGAAACTGAACCACTGGCTTTGCCGGTAAAAGTGCAGGTGAAATGCTGCGCTTGTCACTGGGTCGGGACGGTGGAGCAATTGGCGGGCCATCACTAAAATGCGGTGTGGCCCGCCCCAGCGCTATGTCAACATAGCGCTGGCAGTTTTAAAAAAAGACTGGATGATTACGCTAAATTGCTGTTGGCAGAAGGCGTTTCGGGCAGGCTGTAAGGATGCACGTCTTGTGCAAAGTCCACCAGATTGCCCTGATACTCCAGCAGCAATTGACTACACGTAATGCCCCGCTGAGCGATTTCCAACGCAATATCGCGGGCACGCCATTGGGTGGCGATGATGATCACATCCACCGGATGTTTCAGCAGGGCTTGCGGCGTATGAATCACTTGCCCGGTGCCCGGCACATAGGTGCCTGCCTTGTCCGCATCGGAATCGACCACCAGCGGAAAGCGGGTCTTATCCACCTGATAGCGATTGATGAAGGTCGCGGCCTTGCCCGTGCCACCCCAGATGGCCACTGTTTTGCCACTGTCGGCGAGGGTATTGAGTTGGGCGATCACCTGTTGATCGATCTGCTTGGCCTGATGGTAAAAGGCCCTGGCGTTATCGGTGATGAGTCGTCCCGCTTCGCTGTGGCCCAGACGGGCGTAGGCATACACCACTTCATCCTCGTACCCGCGCGCGATTTTTTCCAGTTGGGCATGGCTGCGGCCCAACAAGCGCCCCAACGAGGTGGTGGTGAAGTGCGAGTTGTGCTCGTAGAAAAAATCCACGGTGCGGCCCGTTTCAAACACGCGATCGATGCAGGGTACTTCTATAAACAGCGCCGTGGGCAGCCCTTCCCATTCGGCGGCCACGCCCAGACTCTGTATAAAGGCTAACGGGTTTTCCAGATGTTCCAGCATATGTCGCACAATAATTAAATCCGGCCGATACTGGGCCAAGTGCACGGCGGGCTCAAACAGCTCCGGGTAAAATTCCACCAGCCCATCTTCGGTATCCAGCGCCCCATTGGGATCGTAAGCAATGTAGCGACCCTGAGGTTTTTGCCGGGCCAGCGCTTTCAGGAAGTGTCCGTTACCGGCGCCAATTTCTACCACCACCGGGTTTTCCGGCAGCTTGGCTAAAATGAGTGCCTGGGTTTCCTGCATGTGGTCTTGCCACAAGGCCCCCTGGTTGTACATTAAATTGGGTTTGTCGCTATAGGGCACATCCGCATACTGAAAGGAGCGGTTATACACATGCCCGCATTCCACGCAGCGTACAAAATCCAGTGGGAGTTTGGGCATGGCCAGCGCCTGCTCGGTGCTTTTGGGCCAGGCCAGAGTGGTCAGTGGCGCATGGCCCCCATCATAAAAATTGACCGCCACATGAAAGCCACAGGCCGGGCAGGTTGAGGTTTGCAGCCAATCGGCCAGCGTGTTGCTGGGGGCGGGTTGGCCCGGTTGATGATGCGTCGCTTTGTGTGCCGAAAAATTCAGAGGTTCAGCCATGCGAGGGGTCTCCTTGGTGATGGGCGAGGGCTTCGATGAAAAAGGCGGTTAGCTCCTCAACGACGTAGGGGTCTTCGTATAAAATGCCATTTTTTTCCAGAATCGAGGCTTGGGCCTGACGGCGGATTTCCGGGTGCTTGGCCCACTCACAGGCTCGTGCAACGTATTCTGCCGGGGATTGGGTGACGAATTGAGACAGCCCCATGCGCTGATAACAGGCCGCAGTGACGCGTCCGCGCATGAAGGCGCTGGGCAGGGTCACAATGGGAATGCCAAAGGCCAGCGCCTCATAAGTGGTATTGCCGCCGCCAAAATGCAACGGATCCAGCATCACCGTAGCGCAGGTTAGCAGCTGTAAAAATTTCTCCCGGCTGCAACCGGGCACAAACTGCACCCGATCCAGTACATCGGGCATGCTTTGGCTGAAGCGTTGCTTGAGCTGCTCGCAAACGGCCGCCTGACCGGGGTCCAGCAAGATCAGTTTGCCTAATGGATCTTGCCGTAAAATTTCCGCCAGAATGGGATCAAAGTCCGGGTGAAATTTATAGAGCGACTGCGGGCAGAGATAAATGTGATCCGTGTCGTCCCAGCCAAATTCCGCCCGTGGCGAAGACGGCCCTTGCAGTTGCGGCTTGAAGTAATACGTGGGCAAGCTATCCAGCAAGATCAGCTTTTCGCTATACTGCGTTTGCGCGTCATCCGGTTCCAGTGCCTTGCTGGAAATAAAATAATCGATGGTGGGAATGCCGGTAGTCACCGGATGCCCCCAGGTGACGCACTGCACCGGCGCTAGTCGGGTTTGGGCCAGCAGATAGCTGAATGGGTCCATGCCAATGTCGGGGTAAAACAGAATATCGAGTTGGGCGGCTTTTATTTGCGCCACGCTCTGCTGCAAGCTGGGGTAGGGCAACAGATACACATGATCATCTGGGTGCATTTGCTGACTGGGGGTAAAGGCATGCTTGGTGGGCGTGGAATAAATATAGATCTCAAACTGTTCGCGGGAGAGCTGTTCCAAAATGCCCTGCATCAATTTGCCAATGGTGTGCTTGGGCGATAAATGCCCGGAGATAAACCCCAGGCGAATCTTCGTTTTTTGGGGTGGCGTGGTGGTGTTTTGGGCCGATGGGGAGAAGGGTTTCCCGGCCTCGGTGAGCGAGGGGAGCAATTTTTGGTACACCGCTGCCGTTTGGATTTGCAGGGCTTTATCAGCGAGTCCCTGATAGGCCAGATAGAAATGCGCCCCGGAAAACGTGCCCACATGGTGCGCATCAATGGGATCGATGGGGCGTTGTAATAACACTTCTAGCCCGGCCTCGTAGCGCTGGCGCCAGGCGTGGAGTTCTTCGGTGCTCTGGTAAATCATGGGCAAGGCCAGCACCTGATTGAGTTGGGTGTTGGCATGGTGCGGGTGTTTCAGGGCCAGCGCGTCATAAATACGTTGGGCTTCCACAAAGTAGCCTTTGCCGCTCAAGGTTAGGGCCAGTTGCGCCAGATCGTCCCGCTGATGGGCGTAATCTTGCAACAGGGTGTCCAGAATCTCCAGCGCTTCCGGCATGCGGCTTTGTTCGCTGAGCACGATGGCCAGCTGGGTCAGCGCGCCGGGATCGTGGGGGTGAATGGCCAGCGATTGCCGGTAAAAGGCCTCGGCATGTTCATACTGGTTCATTGTTTTGGCCACCAGCCCCAGCATGCTGTGCGCCCGGTAAAATCGGGGCTCTAGCGTAATGGCTTGCTGAAAGGCCGCAATGGCTTCGGGCAGATTGCCAAACTGTCGCAGGGCATTGCCCAGATTAAAATGTGCCTCCGTGTAGGTGGGCTTAAAGGCAATCGCTTTTTGATAGTGCTGAATGGCGATCTCGGTTTCTCCTAGCGCTAGATAGGCGTTGCCCATGTTGTTGTAGGCCTCAGGAATTGAGCGATCCAGTTGTAAGGCCTTCTGGTAGTGATGCAGGGCGGTGGTATAGGCCCGTTGTTGTTGGCAGGCATCGCCCAGTAGCAAGTGCACATCCACATTGCGGCGATCCAGCTTGAGGGCGGTTTCCAGCACGACCAGCGCGGCTTCTGGATTCTGACTGGTGAGTAGGAGATTGGCCAGATGAAGCTGGAATTCAATCTGCCGTGGTTTAATGGCTACCATTTGCCGGGCAAATTCAATGGCTTTGGGTAGCTCGCCGTTTTGTTCGCTGAGCACGCTACTAAGACGCAGGGCGTCGATGTTTTTGGGATCCTGAACCAGGATTTGTTGGTACAGCGCCCCCGCTTCGGCCAGTTGACCTTGTCGGTGCTTCTGTAGCGCGCTTTCCAGGGTCGGCGCCACCATGCGTATGGACCTCTCTCAAAATAGGGTTCCTTTCCATTGAATCATCCGCCTGCCCGACTCGCCTCCATTGGCTGGAGGAGGTGGCTGAGTCTGTGGGCTTTGCCCGTTGGCCACGCCAATTGAGCCATCACAGGCGGGTGGGTTTGTGGGACGCTCCTTACGAAAGACCGAGATCAGACGGGTGTCACAGGGCTTCAGTTATTCCGTAATTTCCAGCCCTTCACCGCCCAGTACGGTGAGCGGTTTGCCCTCAATGGTCAGTTTCATCTTTTTGGGGCCCTCGACGGCTTGCACCGTGTCTTTCAGTTCTTCCACCCGTTGAATCATGCTGGTGGAACCGCCGCCTTCCGTGAATTCATGACTCAGATTAATCGTCACCGCATTCCAGGATACAGTAACGCCAAGCAAGCGTGTTCCTGCAGGGATTTCGCTGTAGAGGCCTGCCTCTTTTTCTTCGGCGGTGGGACCTGCCAGTAATTGTTGCAAAGCTGATTCCAGTGCGGTGTGGTTGGTGTGTGTGGGGATGGGGCGATCAATGCTTTCGGTGATGCTGGTATCACCCTGTAGTTTGCTGAAATGGACGGGCCCAATGGGTTGAGGCTCTGCCAATATCGGCGTTGCGGCGGCAGGGAGATCGGGAGCAGGGGAACTATGGATGAGCGCCATGGTGCCCAGAAAGAGTAACAGGGCAAGGGCCAGCAATACCGTGAGCTCAAGACTGTTTTTTTGTCTCGGGCTGAACCAGCCGGTTACCGCTTGGGCCGGGACTGCTTTGAAGGGATGCTCCCTGAACTGACGCCAGGGCAGGGTTGGTGGTGAAAAGGTCATACGGGATCTCCTTCTCGTCATCACGGCAGCGTATGCCGGGACTATCCCGTAAGCCATCATAGCGGATTCTGATCGTCCTGACATCGCCCGGATGATTTCAGGGCAAAGACGATCGGGTGATTGGGGCAGCCTGAAGCGCGTCGGCCAACCGTTAAACGGCTGTCTTAAAGAATGGTGTTGTGCGGCAGCAAGGGGTGTTTGGCGGTAATTGTATCCAGATTGCGGTGAATCATGACCGGGCGCTTGCAACGCTCCATCACGGCGCTGCTGACACTGCCCAGCAAGAGTTTGGTCAGGCCGGTGCGTCCATGAGAACCCAGAATGACCTGATCCACATTGGCCTCTTCCGCATAGGCGCAGATCTGTTCGGTAATATCACCCAGCCGGGCCACGATGGTGGTCACGGTGCAGCCTTGTTCTTCCAGGGCGCGTTTGGCCTGGTGCAGGGTTTCGGTGGCATCGCTCAAGTCATATTCGGCCGTAAAGGCATCCGGCAGGGTGGCGACGACTTCCAGCAGGTGAAACCCAACATCGGGGCGCTCCTTAAATAGGCGGGCCACCCACTGTAAGGTGTTTTGCGCACAGTCAGAGCCATCGATGGGTAATAAAATCTGCATGGTGTTCTCCTCAATCCGAATTCCTGAACAATGGGCCTGCCTAGCGGAAGCATCCACTGAGTGACCGCCCGTGAGGGTGCACGGCGCGTTGATGTTCATTGTAGGTCGCCGGCTGAATGGATTCAATCCATGTGCCATTGGGCAAAGCGGGTAGATGCATGGCACGGAAATTTAAAAAATGGTGTAGTCGCCTCCGGACAAGGATTTTGCTGTTGTGAGGGCGCTGAATTTCCAATTCGCTGCTTGCCAAGCCTGTTGAGTACGTGTTAAAAAATTTTTTATGTTTGAAGTCATGGTTGAAAAACATTTTGCCGCCGCTCATCATCTGCTCCACTATCGGGGTAAGTGCGAAAACCCGCATGGGCACAACTATGTGGTGCAAGTGTTCGCGCAGAAAGATACCCTGGATAAGTCGAATGTGGCCTTTGATTTCACCGTGCTGAAGGTGGAACTGAACAAGATCGTGGATGATCTGGATCATACTGATCTGAACACCTTCCCGGATTTTAACGGTGAAAGTCCCAGCGCCGAATACATTGCGCGCTACGTTTATCAGCGCATCAAAAAAATGGTCCCGGAAATCAACAAGGCCGTTGTGTTTGAAACCCCTACCCAAAGCGCCTGCTACTTCGAGTAAGTCGCGTTCGTTTGAGGTTCTATGGTTCGCGTAGGGTTTTGTCGTGTGCCCTTTGAAGGGGTAAGCTTGCGGTCGATCTCGCCGTGCTTTCATTGGTCTGTGCCAGAACCCAACGCCCGACAAGCTAAACTGGCGAAGTGTTGTTGTGCTTCAGGGTGTGTAATTTTTTGGATGCAGAAAGTTTCAGGTCAAAACCTGTCGCATGGCGGTTCAACTGGCATGCTAGAGCAACGAAAGAACGTACATCCCTGGGAGCCCATGAGGGAATGGGGCTTGAAAGCTTTAGCTGGGCTCGTTTTTTGGTGGATTGGTAAAAGAAGCGCCTCTGCTAGGAGACTTCTTGCAGTTGGGGATCCATCCAGGTTTCTGTGGCGACGACATTGGCGTGGCTCCAGAAGTTTTCCAGCTGGTAAAACTGACGTTCGGTGCGGTGCATGACATGAACGATCACATCGCCGTAGTCCAGCAGGCACCATTTGTAGGTGCTGTCCTGTTCGGTACCCAGACGGACTTGTCCGCGTTTTTTGAAGGCTTTATCAATGGTGTCGGCAATGGTTCTAATTTGGGACGGACTGTCCCCGGAGCAAATTACGAAGTAATCGGCAATGTAAGAGACCTTTCCCGTATCCAGCACCAGCGTGTCGGAGGCTTTCTTGGATTCAGCCAGGTTAGCGGCTAAAGCGGCCAAGTCAAATGCGCTGATTGGTTCTTGCTGAGATGGGGTCAAAAGCGTTCCTCCTATTATTATCTACAGGTGTTTTTCGGCACGAAGTTGGGTGACAAAATCGTTGCGGGCCTCAATGGTCCGGGGGTGAATGAGCTGGTGTCGTTCAATCAAATATTGAATGGTCGAATCCAGTATAAAGAGCATGGTGAGATCCAGGCTATGCGGGTTCCGGAAGTCTAGTGGGGCGGTCATGCGCTGGATATAGAGCGGGTTGCGCGTATTGCCTTCAATCTTGTCGGCGATATAGACGATTTTTTCAACCCGGCTCATCCCGGCGCGCCCGGTGGTGTGGAATCGAATGGCATTTAAAATCTCGGGATCTTCCAGCTGAAAGGTTTCTCGCACCAGCTCTGCGCCCACAAAGGGGTGCAGGGTTTGCAGCGAAGCCCGATCGGTGTCGTCAATGGGGATCTGGTGACGTTCACAGAAATCCAGCAAGTCCGGGGGGCGCATTAGCTTGGCTGCATCGTGGAGCAAGCCTGCAACGGCGGCGCGTTCACGCTCTGCCAGAGGGAGATTGAACTTCTCCGCCAGTTCCACTGCTTTTTCCTGAGCCCCTACCGAGTGTTCAAAGCGTTCATGAGACAACTGCTGACTGAGCCAACGTTTGGCATGGTCCAAATCTAAAATTGAAGTGGTCTGAATCAAAACAGTCCTTTGCGCTTTTTTGCACTTTAACTTTTGTATTATAACCGCTATGCTGCATGAATGCCATCCTCCGGGTGGGTAAATTGCCCAAGTTCGGATGTTTTGCGTAGTCGCGCTTAACGCGCGGAAAGGGGCAAAATGGACTCCCCGGTGTAAGTCAGCACTTCATTAATGCGTTCTACCTTACGGCAAACGCCGGTTTTGGTCTCAATGGTGAAGCGAACCGCGTTCACTTGCAGAATATCATCCGGCCCTACGCTGAGGCGGGTCGGTATATGGGACTTCAGGCGTTGTAGCGAGCCAGCGGCCTCCATGCCGATGATGCTGTTGTAAGAGCCGTTGAAGCCGGTGTCGGTAATGTAACCCATGCGGTTGTTTAAAATCTTGGAGTCGGCGGTCTGGACGTGGGTATGGGTGCCAGTCATGGCGCTGACGCCCAGCGATGAGGCGTGCCAGGCCATCGCCATCTTTTCTGCGGTGGCTTCCGCGTGGAAGTCCAGGAAAATCATGGGTGTGACCGCCAACATGTCGTAGACCAGTTCATCGAGTTGCTCCCAGGGCGAGTTGTAGTTGCCCATAAAGACTTGGCCAATCATGTTGATCACGCCAATCTCGCAGTTGGGGAGCTGAAAAATCTTGGCCCCGCAGCCGGGGGAGTTGGACGGGAAGTTGTAAGGGCGCAGCAGGTTCACTTCATCAATGAAGGTGAAGACTTCTTTTTGGTCCCAAATGTGGTTCCCGCTGGTGAAAATATGGACGCCCGCCTCGTGCATCTCATCGTAATGCTTGCGGAGCATGCCAAACCCGTGGGAGATGTTCTCCCCGTTCGCAATGACCACATCGGGGCGTTCCGGCAAGCTTTCTAGGTAAGCTTTGACCGCCATGCGTCCGGGCTTACCGACGAGGTCGCCGAAAAAGAGCAAATCGATATAAGGTTTAGCGGTCATAAAGGCTTTCTAGAGGATTGAGGGAGAGATGAGATTATGTGAGTTGGCTCATTTTAACCCAATAACTTAGGGGTCACAAGTCAGGACAGAACTGGGCAAAGTCAATCTCGGGCGGGAATTTTGGGTTTGCGTGCGAGACTTTAACAGGTCGATTGAATAATAAACCCAAAGGTCATTGTCATTGGTATTGAGAAGCGCCTGCTGTATCACAGCAAGCGCTTCGGGATGGTTCTGGTTTGAAGAGAGAAGAGAGAGAACCGGCGTGACTAGCTTTCTTCCCCGTTGGTCGCGGCAGAAGCGGCCATGTGGGCGGCATGATTGGCGGCTGCCGCGCTGCGTTGGGCGGCAATTTTAGCCCGCACTTCCCCGTCAATCTTTTTCAGGGTTTCCGGGTTGTCTTTCAGGAAGTCACGCGCTTTTTCGCGGCCTTGGCCAATTTTCTCGTCCTTGTAGCTGTACCAGGTGCCCGCTTTTTTCACGATCTCCATATCCGTGGCCACATCCAGCACGCAGCCTTCTGAGGAAATACCTTCGCCGAACAGGATGTCGAATTCACAGATTTTGAATGGGGGAGCCACTTTGTTTTTGACTACGCGGACTTTCACCCGGTTGCCGTACTCTTCGCCGTCTTTTTTCAGGGTTTCAATCCGGCGAATGTCCAGACGCACGCTGGCGTAGAACTTCAGTGCGTTCCCGCCGGTGGTGGTTTCCGGGTTGCCGTACATCACGCCAATCTTCTGGCGTAACTGGTTGATGAACACGACCGTGGTGCGAGTTTTGCCCACGATGGCGGTCAGTTTGCGCAAGGCTTGAGACATCAGGCGGGCTTGCAGACCGACGTGGGAATCCCCCATTTCGCCTTCAATTTCCGCTTTGGGCACCAGCGCCGCCACGGAGTCGATGACCACGATGTCCACCGCCCCGGAGCGCACCAGTTGCTCGGTAATTTCCAGCGCTTGTTCGCCGGTGTCCGGTTGGCTGATTAGCAATTCATCAATTTTCACACCAATTTTACCGGCGTATTCGGGATCCATGGCGTGTTCCGCATCAATGAAGGCGGCGATGCCTCCGTTGCGTTGGGCTTCCGCAATGATGCTCAGGGTGAGGGTTGTTTTACCGCTGGATTCCGGGCCGTAAATTTCAACCACCCGGCCACGGGGCAATCCGCCCACGCCCAGACAGAGATCCAGGGCCAGCGCACCGGTAGGGATGGCGTCCAGACTTACGATCTGGCGATCGCCCAATTTCATGATGGCGCCTTTGCCAAAGTCTTTTTCAATCTTGTCCAGCGTATAGCTGAGGACTTTACGACGCTCTTCCAATGTGGCGTCTTCCAGATTGTTACTGGTTTTTGCGGGTTCTTTATCTTTAACTGCCATCATGTGTCCTTTTTGGGCTTTTGGGGTGCATACATTGGGGCATTAATGCCGGATTTAAAGTCTCAGTGTCCCTTTTCTCGAAGCTCTCCTGCGTTCCCTTATGGTACGGGATGCCTGTCGGTATGAAAAGTAAACTTTCTGTGCCTGTCGCCTTCTGCTGAGCTCGGGCGGTGCAGGTGTTGTAGGGCTTGAATGTTATAGGTTTCAGAATGAATTTATTCTCGAAACTACATTCTATGGAAATTATATTCGATGTCTGCGGATTTGGGAAGTTTTTTTTCAGGCCAAATCCTGGATGCCATGTTTTGATGACTTTGCCTCGTATGTAGAGCGTAGGCAGGCGTCAGAGTGTTTTACGGAAGGCCTTCCGGAATAGTGCAAAGCCCCGCTGTTTTATCCAGGCGGGGCTTTGCAGGTTTAAACGCTGATTTTTTTGGTGTTGTTGATTAGCCGCCGCTGATCAGGTTCCCCAGCAAATCGCCGCCGATGCCTGCGATGCCTTTGGATTCTTCACCACTACGGCCGCCCCCCAGACTGCTAGCGGCAATAATGCGGTTGGCCATGCGGCTAAAGGGCAGAATTTGCAGCCAGACTCGTCCGGGCCCTTTTAAATGGGCATAGAATAGCCCTTCGCCGCTGAAGAGCATGTTTTTGATGCCTTTGGCCATTTGAATATCGTAGGTGACGCTTTCACTGAAGGCCACCAGGCAGCCTGTATCGACGCGCAGGCTTTGTCCTGCCGCCAGATCAAACGGTAAAAGCCCGCCACCGGAGTGAATAAAGACCGTTCCTGCTCCGCTCAGTTTTTGCAGGATAAAGCCTTCGCCGCCAAAAAAGCCTGCGCCCAGTTTTTTGGTAAACGCGATACTGATGTCCACCTGCGTATCAGAGCAGAGGTAGGAGTCTCTCTGGCAAAGCAGGGTTCCTGTTTCGGCCAGCTTGACTGGTAGAATTTTCCCCGGGTAGGCCCCGGCAAAGGCCACTTGCCCGGCCTGATGCTGGGCAGTAAAGGAGGTAATAAAGAAGCTGTCGCCGGAGACGGCCCGTTTCAGGCCGGTCATCAGTGCTCCCATGACGCCGTCCTCCTTGCCAGTGCCCACGGAGGTGCTCATTTCAATGCTATCGCTCATGTAGAGCATTGCCCCTGCCTCGGCCCGAACGACTTCGCCGGGAGACAGGTTTAAAACCACGGCCTGAATATCATCGCCGATAATCTGGTGTTGCATGAACAGTCCTCACTCATCGCCTTACAAAACAAACGGGAACGATTCCAGTCTGATCGGCTCTGCGTTGACGGGAATCTTCTCTTTTATTGTAAACCCTATGGCTTCAGAAAGAACGAGCTCGACTTGTGATCAGTCGAGCTCGCCCATTTCAAAGATTCAAACGCTTTCGTGAGCAGGTGACCTTAAACGGTCTCTAAAACCAGTTGCTCCTGTTCGGTGGGTGGCATGTTGGCCACTTCAAACCATTCATAATCAATGTTGGCAAACGGATTGTCCGCCTCTTCCAGTGTATCGAGCACCGGAGCGTTGACTTTGCCACTCTCGGCCATGTCGGCGAGCTGGTTAAAGTTGGCCACATGTTGCTCAAAACGTTCCACGGCGTAATCCTTGGCCTGGAACGTGGTGACCAGGAAGGGCCAGTCGCTGCTTTGCAGCAAAAGCAGTTCGCGCAAGGCTTGGTTCAGGATGCGGCGCTTGGTCGCATCCGTCTCGTGCGGGAATTGACGGCAGAGTTGACGCATGCGCACTTCGGCCTTGTGGATAATCGGCCACATCCAGTTGGTGTGCTGGTTATGCCACACCCAATAGTGGCCGCCCTGGCCCCAAGTGCTTTCCGGGAGTTCAATGGCCTGTTGCGGCGGGTGTTTTTCCAGATATTCGCTGGCGGTTTCCACATCCACGCCTTGGGCCTGGTGCAGCAAACGAATCACATGCTTGAGCCAGCTGACGCCTTCAAACCACCAGTGGCCGTAAAGCTCGGTATCAAAGGACACCATCACCAGATTCTGATCCCCGGCCTTGGGCTGGTTCTCTTTCAGCACGTCGTACACCAGCGAGACAAAGTGCTCGGCGTGATGTTTGGTTTGATTAAAGGCCAAGACCGGATCGTACAGCATTTTGTCACCCAGATCGGCGTCTTTGCTGGTTAGTCGCCAGTATTTCATGCCCGAATTGGAATCCTTGCGGTGGAACTCCCGGTACAAGCCATCACCGGGATAGCCGTGCGCCGCCGACCATACCTGAAAGCTGGCCCGGTTGTTGCGGCCCATCACGGCCACCGGGTAATTCTTCAGCCAGTAGCCTTCGTGGGTGGTAAGCCCGGTGGCAGGACGATTGGGCAGGGGGATGTACTGAATATCGCGGTACACGCCAAAGTCGCGGCGGATGTCGCTGGTGTTGCTGCCTTCAATGGCGTGGTACTCGGTGAAGAAGTACTTGATGTCGTTTTCAAACAGAAACGCTTCGATGCCGGGGCGCAGTTTGCGCTCGCCCGTTTCCGGGTCCGCCAGATTTTCAGCGGGACGATAAGCGCATTCCGGCAGCCAGATGCCTTTGGGGGCGCGGCCAAAATGCTTCTTATAAGATTCCACGCCGGTACGAATCTGGGCCTGAATGCTTTCATCGGTGCCCAGCAGGGGCAAAAAGCCGTGGGTCGCGCCGGAGGTGGTGACTTCCACGCAGCCTGCATCTTGCAATTCCTTGAAGGCCTGCACCAGGTTCTTCTGGTACTTGTCAGTGAAATCGTTGAGGATATTGGTGTAGTACTGTAGATAGTAATCGGCTAAAAAGGCCTTGTGTTCCGAATGCGGGATCTCTGGGTCCGGGTACATCAGCAGGTCTTGCTCAATGACTTCGATGCGGCCCTTGATGAACTTGATAAAGCCGTTTTGCAGGTGCTCATCGGCCAATTGTTCGGCCAAAATGGGGGTAATGCCTACGGTGACATGGGCGCGCACGCCTTCCGCCTTCAGTTCGTTCAGCGCGTTGAGCAAGGGCAGGTAGGTTTCCGCCATGCAATCGTAGAGGTTCTCTTCACCGAAGGGCCACATGCCCGCCTTGCGGTAATATGGCAGGTGACTGTGTAGCATTAGAACAAATGAGCCGTGGCGTGTCATAAGGCAAACAATCCAAATCAACGATCACCGCGATTCTAACCGATAAGACGCGGTTTGGAAAGCTACTCGGTTGGGGAAGAAGATCGTAAACCTAGTGGGTGTGGCTGTAGAGGCGGGTATAGTTCCAGTATCCGCCGAAGACTTTTTTGATGTAGTCCCGACTTTGCTCGTAGGGAATGCGTTCCACAAAGAGATCCGGGTCGCTGGCGAGGATGGTGGAGCTGGAAACCCATCGCTTCATGGCGTTGGGGCCACCGTTATACGCACCGACTGCGGGCATGGCGTTCCCGTTGAAGAGCTGGTGCAGGTAGCCCAGATACCGTGAGCCCAGACGAATGTTCACTTCCGGCAGAAACAGGTCGCTGGTCTGGAAGTGCCCCAGGTTTTCCCAGTCGGCCACGTCTTTGGCGGTGCTGGGGAGGAGCTGCATCAGGCCTCGGGCGTTGGAACCACTGATGGCGAATTCGTTGAAGTAGCTTTCTTCCCGCATTAAGGCCTGAATCAGGTACGGATCGACCCGGTTCTTCTGGCCGCCCTCGCGTACCGGGGTGGCAAAATAGATGGGGTAGAGCAGTTTGAGTTCATCCGGGCTGCCTATGGGTTTAAGCACATGGCTGCTTAAAAACTGGTCTTTGGTTTGCTTTTCCAGCGAATCCCGGATAATGCGCATTCCTTTGGCCCGGTCTCCCGACACTTGTTCGGCCCAGCTGGCCACGGCCGGGGGGAGTGCCCCGTGCAAGGCATCACCGACCAGCAGCTTGGCGTCTTCTGCGGCGCCAATGGCTTGCAGTTCTCTGGCCTGATTGCGAATGAGCTGGCCCAGTTCGCCCGGGGCAAATTGCTCGGCGGCGGGCATAATGTTGAGATCCCCGAGTTCTGTTTTGCTGGGGGGGTAATCGGTGCGCTGGCTGAGTGTGGCCCAACCGGTATCCCCTTTGCCACTGTTGATGGCACTCAGGCGGCCCTTGGCCCGGAAAGCATAATAGCTGCCGGGATACTGCGCCATGAGTCGTGAGTAGGTACGGGTGGCTTCTAGAGGTTTGGCTGTTTCCAGCGTTTTGGCGATCCAGAATAACGCCTTGGGTGCAGAGCGGGCATAGGGATATTGATTGAGGTATTGCTGCGCCTCGGCCATGTATTCGCTGGTGTTGCCGCTGTTGAGAACCGGCCAGAGCAGTCGCCATGCGCTTTCCGGTGCGTAGTCACCCTGAGGGTAGCTTTGCACCAGTTGTTGATAGTAGCTGCTGGCGTTGGCGCTATCGGCTTCGGCCAGCTTCCAGAGGATGTAATCGCCGCCCAGTGTGAGATGCTGTTGTGCGAGCGTTTTCAGCGTGTCAATCTGTTGGCTGCTGGTGGGCGTATGGGTCAGAATGACGTCCACAGCGGCGCGGGTGCTGTCCGTGTCTTTGGCCTCCGAGAGTCCCTGGATGAGGGTCTGAATCCCTGCCGCGGTTTCTCCCGCGCTGATTTGGCTTTTGCCCAAAGCCAGCCAGGTCAGTGAGCGTGAGCCTTGGCTTAGGTGTTTCAGGGCTTTCTGAATGTCCTTGGATGCCGCCGCTTCCGCCAGGCCCAGCAGACCATGTTCTTCCGGGGTGGGGTGGGGCAGCAGTTTCTCCAGCAGTTCGGCTGCGTCGCCGCTGAACTTGCAGTCGGGGCAGTCATGGAGATAGGCCTTGAGGGGGGAGATGGCCTCGCTTTCGGTTTGGGGGGCTTTGGACAGCAGGGCGCCTTCGTAGTAAAGGCTGCCCAGCGCATAGCTGCTTTCGGGATCGAGTCGGCGCACCCGGTTAAAGGTGCTTTGTGCCTTTAGCCATTCGCTCCCGCGAAACTGGGATTGACCCAGTCGGTACAGTGCCACTGTTTTTAGCGGGCTGTCGGTGTTTTCGGCCAGCAGGGTATTCAGCTTTTTTTGCACGGCCCACTCGTTGCCTTGTGCCGCATAGCATTCGGCCTCATGGAGCCAAAGTAGTGTGGATAGTCCGGGGTAGATGGGTTCCAGCTGCTTGAACTCATCGAGGGCTTGCTGGACGTTGCCGTCGATGAGGTCGCCCAGTGCCTTGCGATAGAGGGCGCGGGCTTTTTCTCTGGAAAATTCCAGATTGCCCGCAAAAATACGATGGCTGGCACCCCAGGGATGAAGCAGGGATTTCAGCGGTAGCGGCGCCCAGTTGGCCTGAGCCACTAGCCATAGCCCCAGAAGTCCGAACCCTGCGCCCAGCCAGATGGGCCAGCGGAGCTTAAGGACTCTTTTTTTGCGCTTCAGCAGGGTTGTCTCTGAAGCGAGCTGAAAGGGGTTATTTGTCATTTGCATAGATGAATGGGCATGGGTAGCGGTTAGACCCTATTTGCTGCTAACGTCTCTTATCCTGACTCAGTCTGAAAAATGGGCGGTTTATGCGGTTGATCTCACTGTTTTGCGGCATTTTTTTGCTACTGGGTCGCTGAACTGTTTGCCTGATTCTTTTCTTGGATGCCGGATGTTTATGGGTTGTTCTGATTGTATCCGGGGGTGAGATTCTATATTATTACTGAAATGCCTTTTCGGGAAACAGTGGAGGATTTCCAGTTTTGCCAGTGATCGCTTTTTCTCCGCTCAGCGTGCGGATTCTTCAGTCTTTTTTTCAAAAGCGGGTAAGCTGGGTCTGCGTGCTGGGTATGGCAGGTTTGCTTTTGCCCCTGTCGTCCTGGAGTCGCGCGCTTTCTGATGCTGAGAGTCTGGCGGGTGGGCAAGTGGTGATCCATCAAAATCAGCCCGCTACGCCAGAGGACGTCCCGTCGGTGGAGGCCAGGATTCTCATTGCCCGTCCGCCGGCCAAAGTGTGGACAGTGGTGAGCGATCCGGAAAAGTTGATGGGCAATGAGTCCAAGGTGCGTAAGGTGAAGGTGGTGTCCCGTTCGCCCGGCAAGCAGAACGTGGCATTCAGCGTGGTGATGGCGCCATTTTTACCGGCCTTTAATTATGTGTTGCTTCAGGAGCTGGCTCCACCCAGCCTGTTACGCTTTCATCGCATCAGCGGCAGTTTCCGGGATATTCAGGGTTCCTGGCACTTGTTACCTGCCGATAATGGGAATAAAACTGTGCTCTCCTATACGCTCAAGCTGGATCCGGGGCCCTTGGTGCCGCGCGCACTCTTGCTGCCTGCGGTCAAATCGGATTTGCCCAATATGATGCGTAGCGTCAAAGCATCGATCGATCAGAATACGCTATAAGCCTTTTTAAAATTCGCCCTTTAAAACGGGATTGAATGTGTGCGATCGAACGTTGTGAGATTTCAACGGATCGCTCTGGTGTTTCCGGTTTAGAATAAGAATAACGGTTGGTGGCAACGGCAACCCAGTCAACGCATTTTGAAGCTTGAAGCGTGATATGAGTTTTAAGGCAGGCAAATCGGATGAGTCGTTTTAAAAATGTGGTTCCTTTTCCCTCGGAAAAGAAAAATGATTTTAATCTGAAGCTGTTTGCCATGCTGTTCTATGTGTTCGTGGCCTACCTCCTGACTCAGGGCAAACCGTTGGGTGAGGACGGCCTGTTTATCCTGATGATTCTGGGGGTGTTGTTTAATTTCATGGTGCGTCAGCGTATTTATCGCACCAGCTATTTTCGGGATAACAGAGTGATTCTGGGCATTTTGCTCGTGCTGTTTGCGGTGCTGTATCCCCTGTTTGTCATCCTGGGTCTGGGCATGGCGGGCCTGTTTTGGTTGCTGGTGGGGCGCACAGGCCGAGAGGCGCCGTACTTTCTGAAATTTCATATGCTGACGGCGCTGATTTTTAGCTTTTTTCTGTTGATGCCCACTCTGATTCTCCGGGCCGTGCTGGTGATGGTGGCACAGGCATTGGTGCTGGCCCAACTGGTTGGGGCCGGACAAGTTCTGAATAAGATGGCGGTGCTACAAGTGCCATTGCTTTTAACGGGCGTGATCTGGGGTGCGACGTTGTGGTTGTCCATCAGTGTGTTGATGGGACGCACGCCGTATTTGCCGGTTGTGACCGATAACGTGCGCAGTCTGGCTTAATTCTGAATCGGCTCGTTTTGTAAACCGTTTCTTCCGCTCGGTTGAGTAGTGGGTTTTTGACGGGTAATTTCCTCTATCCGGAGGGTGATCATCCTCCAGGGGAAGAGGATGATAGCAGAGGAAGAACAGGATGGTTGTATGAACAGCCGGATGGATTTCTCCGGTCCTGTTTGAGCGAACAGATGACAGTCATCAGAGACCGTTCAGGGAAGATGTACTTGAGCAGACACAAAAGGTAAACGGTTTTGAAAAAGGTTTTGTTGGTAGTTGTGGTGGTGTTGGCCCTGGTGGCCACGCTGCTCCTGTTTGGGCAAATTTCCACCCAGGATCCATCGACGGCGGCCTTTGGCTCTGAATCTTCCATTGCGGATTATGCCTCGACTTATTCGGGCGTGTTGTCTCGTCCGCTGTTTCCCAATACGTCGCTCTTTTTGCCGCTGTTGGCGCAAGTGGCGTTTTCCGGCATTTTGGTGCTGGCCATTGTCATCACCTCGCTGTTCTTTCCGGGTGCGCGTCGGTTTGTGATGTGGCTGACCATTTTGACCAGTATCCGCCATCTCTTGTGGCGGGGTTATGAAACGCTCGATTTCAGTTCGCCACTGGCCATTGGGATTTCCGTTTTAATCTATGGGGCTGAGGTGTTGGCCTTTTTCGCCATGACCATTGGCTATTTTCAGGTGTGGGGACAATCAGAACATCAGGCGGTCACGCTGGCCAATTTTGCCCCCGAGCAACTGCCCACCGTGGATGTGATGGTCTGTACCTACGGCGAGCCGGTGAGTGTGTTGTATCGCTCGCTGGTGGGTTGTATGAGCATGGACTATCCCAAGAAAACGGTGTTCCTCTGCGATGACGGCAATCGTCCGGAGATGAAAGAGTTGGCGGAGCGGTTGGGGGTGACCTATATCACCCGTCCCAATAACACCCATGCCAAAGCGGGCAACCTGAACAATGCCATGCAATATAGCAGTAGCGATCTGGTGCTGGTCTTCGATGCGGATCACGTGCCTTGCAAGAGCTTTTTACAGGAAACCGTGGGCTTCTTTGTGGATGATCGGCTGGGCTTTGTGCAAACGCCCCAGCACTTCTTTACCGATGATCCCTTTCAGCGGAATTTGCTGGCCGCGCAACAGATTAACAACGAGCAGGATTTATTCTTCCACGTCATTCAACCCGGTAACGATTACTGGGGCGCTGCCTTCTTTGCGGGCAGCGGGGCGATTTTTCGCCGGGCGGCGCTGGCCAGCGTGGGCGGCTTTGCCGTGGAAACCATCACGGAAGACGTACACACCGGCATGCGCATTCATGGCAAGGGCTGGAAATCCCTCTATTACAACCGCGATCTGGCCGCCGGGATGGCTCAGGACAGCTTTGCCGATGTGATCAAGCAACGCCTGCGTTGGGCGCGTGGCATGACCCAAATTTATTGCCTGGAAAACCCCCTGTTTGCCCGTGGATTGAATCTGGCACAGCGGCTTTGTTACTTTACTGGCATCTGGTATTTTTTCCACGGCTTGCCGCGATTGATCTTTATGATCGCGCCGTTGTTTTTCCTGTTGTTTGGCTACAAAACCGTGAATTCCGGTTTTGTGGAAGTGTTGATCTATTATGTGCCCAGCTTTTTGGTCACCACCTTGGGCTACACCATCATTTCCCGAGGTGTGCGGCATAGTTTTTGGTCGGAAGTGTATGAGGCCTGCTTCTGTGTATACCTCAGCCTGACGACGTTCCTCACGTTTCTCTCGCCGCATCGGGCCAAGTTCCGGGTCACGCCCAAAGGTGGTCTGACTGAAAAACTGAACTTCAACTGGCGCATTGTGTTCCCGCAGGTCATGATTGCTGCCCTGACCATTGTGGGCATCGGCATGGCCATTGTGCGGGCCATTTACACCCCGGAATACGCCGGGGGGATTTACACCAATCTGGCCTGGTCCTTGTACAATTTAATCCTGCTGTTGGGCGCGATTTATGTGGCCCAGGAGCGTCCCCAGTTCCGGCTGGCCCCACGTATTTTCCGTCGAATTCGCGCTGAATTAAAATTAATGGATGGCTCCATTGCGGTGGGTTACACCACCAACATCAGCGAGAGTGGCGTGGCGCTGGTCTTTGATGAGCCGGTACCCATTACGGGCACGGTGCTCCTCAAACTGATGGATTGGGATATTAACGAAACCAGTATTTTTTCCGCGCAGGCCAAGCGCAGCACCATTTATGAAGGCAACCGGCATTATGTGGGCTGCCAGATCGTGAACCGCACGGAAGAGCAGCATCAGAAACTGGTGCGCCACATGTTTGGGTCCGCTGAAACCTGGACGAAAGATTATGTCTTCACGCCCACCAGCAAATCGTTCTGGAGCCTGATGATGACGCCCTTCCGTCTGACCGGGAACCATGAAGAAACCCTGAAGCGGGTCGCGCCCCGGTTTAGCGCCACGTTATCCTGCGTGCTGAATCTGGACGGTCAGTTTGTGGTGGGTTTCTCCAATGAAGTGAGCGAGTCGGGCATGTCTGTCTTTCTGAAACGCGGTTCGGCGCTGGCGTTGGGGCAATCGATCAAGTTGCGCTTGCAGTGGCCCTCCGGCGATATTAGCGAGCTGTCGGCGGAAATTAAGCGCGTGGAAGATGTGGGCGGTGGACAGATTAAAATCGGTTTGGCCTTTGTGCAACTGACCAATGAACAGCGTGCAGAATTAATTCGCCAGATTTATCGCCCCAAGGAGCGCCTGATTCGCACCGCACCCACGGTCAGCAAGTTTGTTAGTTGCGCCATTGTCCCGGTGGATGGTAGTCCGCCTGTCTCGGGCATGAGCCGTGAAGTGAGTGAGCAGGGTGTGCTGGTCAGTTTAAAAGACCGCAGCAATTTGCAGATTCGCCAAAAAGTCTGGGTGCAATTCACCTGGGAAAACGGTCAGTTGGGCAAGTACCCCGGCGAAGTGATGGATCTGTCAATCTATTACGATAGCCCTGTCGCGTTGATTTACTTTAGCGGACTGGATTTAAAAACGCTGGATGAACTGAGTGAGCGCTTGCATCAGCCGGAGGAGAGCAAGGCCTTTGGTGCGCTGGTCGGCGATGAGCGCGCTTAAATTGCAAGGCAGGCATGGTTTTGACTGCAACGACTTTGATCGAGAGATGCTGGTTTGAATAACGGAATAAAGTGAGTGTTATGAAAAGAGAATGGCTAGGAATAACGTTGGCAATTGGGCTCGGCCTGAGTTCATCGGCTTGGGCAATTCAACCGGCTCCCGGCAATAAAAACAATTTTTCGCCGGTGAAATTGCAACGTGTGCGGTTCAGTCATCTGGAGAATCTGCAACTATTAGCACTGGCGAGCCCGGGGCCAAGGGCCAGCCATCAGGCGCAATCGCCCGTGCAGACCAAAAAATCCGCAATCCCTCCTTCAAAAGTGCAAGGAGCGCCTGTGTCGTTGCTGAATGTAGGCATTGCCCACTATCAGCGCGGATTTATCGCCAAGGCGATTCCTGCCTTTGAGCAGGCGGTGAAGCAGAATCCCCAAAGTGAGCTGGCGAATCTCTGGTTGGCGCGGGCATCGCAAAAGCAGGGCACCCCTGCGGATATGCAGCGGGCCAAGCAGGCGTATCAGAATGTGTTGGCGAGTAATCCCAAAAATCTGGAAGCCTTAACGGCCTTGGGTGAACTCTGGAGTTGGGATCCTGCCACACGTGGTGAGGCCATTGGGTTGCTGAAGCGTGCTTATGCTCTGGTGCCCCTTGATGGACGGGTCTGCAAGACACTGGCTGAAGCGCTGCTTTGGCAGGGTAATGCCGCCGAAGCCTTGCGTTATGCCGCACCCATTGCCGATTTGTACCGTAGCGATCACAAATGGATGGGCGAATATGCCCAGATGCTGGCCGCAGCGGGTCATACCGATGAAGCCGTGAGACTGTATAGCACCGTGCTAAAAGACGATGCGGGGCGCAGTGTCTACTTGCGGATGGATCAGGCGCGCGCCTTGTACAAAAGTGGTCATCGGGCCGACGCTTCCGCGTTGTTCGATCAGATTGCCCAATTCGTGGCGGGTAAGCCCGTGGCCAGTCAGCCGGATTTCATGCAGTCTATGGGCTCGCTGGCCTTTGATCTGGATCGTTATAATGACGCCCTGCATTGGGATCAATCCTTGCCGAGCGTGTATCAGCGTCACAAGGATATTCAGTTGCGGGAAGCCCGTGCGCTGACCAAATCCGGGCGGGTGCCGGAAGCGATTGAGCATTTTAATCATCTCTATGAGAGTGGCTTACTCACTCTGGATGAAAAGCTGGAGTTTGCCGAGTATCTGCGGGTGCTGCATTTGCCCCCCGAAGGTTTGCCCTCGCCCAATCTGCTGGAGGCGCTCTATCAGGATGCCGTGCGCGATGGCGGCGGAAGTCCGGAGATTCAACTGCGTCTGGCGCGGTATTACGCGGACTCTCCTGAGCGTTTTGAGGACGCCATTACGGCGTATCAGCAGGCGTTGACGGGCGGCATGCTGTCTCATTCTGACGCTGTGAAAAAAGAGTTTCTGGACTTTCTGAAATCGGATAAATCCCAGGCGGTGCGTGTGGAGGCCTTGTTTAAAAGCATGTTGAGCGCCGCGCCGGATGATATTCAGACCAAGGCGGCGTTTGCCGAATTTTTATCCTGGCAGAAAGAGCGCCGCGTGGAAGCCATGCGTCTCTATGCAGAACTGGATAAGGCCGATCCGGGGAATGCGGAAATTTGGCAGGCCCGAATTGATGAAGTGCTGAAGTGGCATACTCCCACCACGGCGCTGATCCCGATGTATCAGGAAATTGTGAATCTATTCCCGCAGGATAAGGCCCTGTGGATGACCGTGGCACGCGCCTATCGGAGTGATCCGGAGTACTACACCGAGGCTGCTGGAACTTACAGCATGCTGGTGCAAAAATTTCCGGATGATGGCACCATTAAAAAAGAATGGCTGGGCCTGTTGCTGTCGAATGTGTCGCATCGCTCGCAGAACATCAGTCTGTTGAAAAAAATGGTAGAGACCAATCCCACTGATCCGGATATTTTGGCGACTTATGGCAAATTGCTCTCGTACGAACATCAGTACGCTCTGGCCATGGAAGCCTTTGAACATGCCTTGCGCTTGAACGAGACTCATCGGGAAGCCCTGGTGGGCAAAGGGTACGTCATTCTCTGGAGTGGCCGTAAACTGGAGGCCAAGTCGTATTTTCAGGTGTTGCGCACCCGGTTCCCGGATGATGTGGATATTGCGATCGGGCTGGCTCAGGCTGAAAAGTCCAACGGCCGCTATGATCAGGCCATGCACATCATTCAGGAAATCAAACCCCTGATGGATCAGACCCAGCAGAAAGTGCCGGAATCCAGCTGGCTTAGCCCGGAGGTCTTTCCTGCATTTGAGCAAACTCTTCAGCTGGTGGCCCAGTGGGATGACGGGTCAACGGCCTATAAACGCAATGCGGTGAGTGATTTCTCGATTCTGCCCTATGCCGAAGAAACCCCGGTGGCGGTTTCACCCCAAACACCCACATCGCGATCTTCGGCCAGCGTGGCTCGCGCTTCCGCTGATCAACAGCGCCGTGATCAGGGAGCTGTTGATCAGGCATTTGCTGAACAACGGGCTATGGTGCAACAGATTCATGATCAACATCGTCTTGATCAACATAAAATTGATCAGGCCATTGCTGAGCAACAAGGATCTGATCAGCGGAAATTTGACCAACATAGATCTGATCAACAAACGGGTGGTCAACATCAGTTTGATCAACATGGGCTTGATCAACAGGTTGCTGCTCAACGGGGATCTGATCAACAAATGTCTGATCCCTCGGCGCCAGATTTTGCCAGTGGCAAGCTGGCCGGACTGGAGCCTGTGGTTAGTAGAGATGATACTACACCACCCACGGCCATGATGGCGACTCTGGAACAGGCCACCGCATCTGCGGCAAGGGGCAACTCCAGTCATTATGCTACGCTGCAATCGCAGATGGATACGCTCTCGACTGCCGGCGAAACAACAACTGCCTCCTCCTCCGGGGGGCAAGCTGCTCGTGTTTCGGTGGGTGAAAGTGGCATGAATAAAGCCTATGGTGTTTACAGCGCTCTGGACTACGACACCAATCCCCTGTTGTCCGGTTTGGGCCGCTTCCGTAACGATGATCTGATGGATTTGGAAAAGGGGATGACCAACGATTTACGCCCCATGATCCGGGGTGGGTTTTTATACAGTCAACAAAACGGGAACGCCACCACGACGCGTCTGTCGAGTCAGGGTTTCCCGAACCAGTTGAGCTTTTCGCTCACGCCGCAAATTCGGCTGCGGGGCGGGATTCGTCCGACCCGGTATTACTTGCCTCAAGGCAAGAACCCCAGCTCGAATCTGGGGATTGAATACAGTGTGGGCGGCACGGTCAAGTATTGGGATCGCCTGACCCTGGATGGCGATATGGGCATCACCAATTTCCGGCAAACCGATAACGTGAACCTGACCTATCAGGGGCAGGCCCAGTATGCCTTCAGTGATGCTGTGCGTATGAAAATGGGTATGAGCCGTCTGCCGCAGTTTAACTCTCTGCTAACCGTAGCGGGCCAGAAACCCAATCTCGGTTTTTATCAGGGGCAAGTGCTGGGTCAGGCCCGTGAAAATAGTTTTTACGGCGAGTTGAACACCAACCCCTTCAATCAAAACTGGGATTGGAACCTGGGTTACGCCTGGGCCTGGATCAACGGTGCCCACATCCCCCATAACGATAAAAATCAGATGTTTACTTCGCTGGGTCATAGCTGGAATTTGGGTGCCAATCACAAGCTGCGACTGGGTTATGAATTCCTGTATTTTGGCTACGGTAAAAATGCCACCAGCGGCTTTTTTGATACCACCACGCTGGGGTTGAATGTCCCGGTGGCCAAGCTGGATCCTGTGACGGCAGCCAGTTCCAAGTTTGTCTATGGCGGTTATTACAGTCCCACGTTCTTTATGATGAACGCAGGACGTATGGACGTACAAGGCAGCTGGTTTAACAAGTTGCTGGAATACAAAGTGGGTGGCAGTCTCGGCGCGCAAACTACGGCGATGGGCCATAATATTCATACCGGCAACGGAAGCCGCATTACCAGCGCCGTGGATGGTAACCTGATTTTTAACATGAACGACTGGCTGGCCGCTTATGGCGACGTGGACTTTCTGAACGCGGGTGGACAGTTCAACCGCTGGCGCTTTGGCGGTGGTCTGATTATTCGTCCCCATATTGACGCCCTGTCGCCTGTCTTTGGTCGCCAGAAAATGGCCAAAGCGGCCAAGGCCTCGGCCAATTGAGATGGAGCGACATCGTATTGCCCCCCAAAGTATCCCTTTTGAGAATGACCCATACCACGGAATGAGTTTGATGATCGTATGAGTTTGACGCCGTTTGAAATTATGCGTTGGGAAGATAAGGCTTTGCCGAGTCTCGACTTTCTGGTGCGTATGCTGGAGCGTGAAGGCTTGCAAGCTGTGCAAAGTGAGTTACCTCCTAAAACCCATTCACCAGAGATTAAATTCATACAACCCGTGGTTCGGGTGGTGGTGTCGGGGAAGGTGCAGTATTCCTTTCCCGGTTACGGGGTGATTGAGCTGGAGCCGGGTGACATTCTGGAGATTTCGCCGGGTGTCTTGCATGACGTGATCGTGGAAAGCCATCAACCGGCACTCGTTCTGGAAGCGACCCGTCCGGCTTAGCGGAAAAGGGGCCGTAAGGACAGTTTTTAGGGTGTCTCTTATTGCTCCAGAATAAACGTGACCGGGCCGTCGTTAATCAGTGCGACGTCCATGTGCGCGCCAAACAGGCCGGTTTCTATCGTGAGCGTAGAGGCTTCTCGCAGTTTTTCGACAAAGCGATTGTAAAGGCGCTTGGCTTCGTCTGGGGCTTTGGCGTTGTCAAAGCCAGGCCGGTTGCCCTTGCGGCACTCTCCCGCCAGCGTAAATTGCGAGACAATGAGCAGGCCGCCGTTGATGTCCTGCACGGAGCGGTTCATCTTGCCCTGCTCATCATAGAACACACGCAGTTTGAGCAACTTGCCCACAAAATAATCCAGCTGGCTCTCGGTGTCCTCTTTTTCCACGCCAAACAGCACCAGCAGCCCCGGCCCGATTTGGCCTACAATTTGGCCTTCCACCGTCACGCTGGCTTGGGATACACGTTGTAAAACGATCTTCATGGCATTGGCTCTAACGGACTAAAACCCGTTATAACCCCGTTGAGCCAAAACCACCGGTGCGGCCGTGGATGGGGGTGACCTGATCCTGTTCGGCCCAAGTGCTTTGGGTGACGGGGGCAATGATTAGCTGGGCCACACGGTCGCCGGGCTGGATGGTGAAAGCATCGGTGGAGAGGTTGACCAGTGCCACTTTAACTTCATCCCGATAATCGCTGTCGATGGTGCCTACCCCATTAATCAGGGTAATGCCATGCTTGATGGAGAGGCCACTGCGGGCGCGAACCTGGCACTCGTAGCCTTCGGGCAGCATCATGACAAGCCCTGTGGGGATTAAAGCCCGTTCCATGGGCTGTAAGGTGAGGGGTTCGCTAATCGCGGCCCGAACATCCATTCCTGCCGAGCCGGGGGTGGCGTATGCCGGCAATGTTTCGGGGGCATGCGGCAACCGGTGTACCGGAACAGAAACGGCAGGGGTCAGGGTAGGGGCGGTGGGCATTGGGTTCTCATCCTCGGTTCAGGCGTAGGGTCATCAAGTGCAGGATTGTCAAGTATGCGGGTTGAATAGGGCTCACATTTAGCGCAGCCTGGAATGCGGCTTGTTTGTCGGTCGTTTTATCCCGCCGAACATTAACCCTGAAAGGGTCTGTTCGGCGGGATGTTGAGACAGGGGGCTCAGGCCTTGACCAGACAGGCCTGTTCAATAATGGCAAAGAAGGTATCCGGATCCAGGCTGGCGCCGCCCACCAGACCGCCATCAATGTCGGATTGGCTCATCAGGGCACTGGTGCTTTCTGGCTTGACGCTGCCGCCATAGAGAATGCGGGTTTGCTCGGCCGGACCATACTCGGCAATCAGGGTGCGGATCAGTTTGCAGACGCGGTTGGCCTCTTCGGCCTCGCAGACCTTGCCGGTACCGATGGCCCACACGGGCTCATAGGCAAACACCACTTTGCTCAGCTCTGACGGAGCGATCAGATCCACCACGGCGCGCACCTGTTGTTCAATCACGCGATCGGTCAGGCCCGCTTCACGCTCTTGCAGTTCCTCGCCAATACAAACCACGGGGGTCATGCCGTATTTTAAGGCAGCGACCGTTTTGGCGGCCACGGTGTCATCAATTTCATTGAAGTACTGGCGGCGCTCGCTATGGCCAATCAGTACCCAGCGCACGTTAATGTCCAGCAGCATCAAGGGCGAGATTTCGCCGGTGAAAGCGCCATTGTCGCGGTGGTCCATGGTTTGAGCGGCCACGGCAAACGGGGCGTTCAGTTTCTTAATGGCGTCGTTCACGGTGGTTAAGGCCGTGAATGGAGCGCAAAGCAAGATTTCGGGCAGTGTGGCATGCCCTTGAACCCGCTTGTTTAATGCTTCGGTAAAGGCGACGGCTTCAGGGGTGGTTTTAAACATTTTCCAGTTGCCCGCAATAATGGGACGACGTTGGCTGTTGGCCATGGCTGCTCTCTCCTCAAATCAATGGTAGGGGGTTAATCATGATGGATGGGGGAAGGAGGTTGGGGTGTTGCGCCAATCTCGTGGAAGGAATGAGGGGAGCCGTTAAGCTCCCCTCGATAGGTTTAGAATTTAAACGCTGACTGGCAAGCGCTCGGCAACCAGATGGGTCAGTTCCGCCAGGCGGTTGCTGTAGCCCCATTCGTTGTCGTACCAGCCAATCACTTTGACCATGTTGCCGTTCACCACTTGAGTGAACTCGGGGTCGAAGATGCAGCTGTGGGGGTTGCCCATATAATCCTTGCTGACCAGCGGCGCATCCGAGTATTGCAGCACGTTTTTCAGCTCATTTTCAGCGGCCAGTTTGAAGGCGGCGTTGATGGCTTCCACGGTCACCGGTTTTTCGGTGATTACGGTTAAATCGGTCAAGCTGACATCCGGGGTTGGTACGCGGACAGCAAAGCCATTGAGTTTGCCTTTTAATGCCGGCAACACAGAACCAATGGCTTTGGCAGCCCCGGTGGAGGTAGGGACCATACTCACAGCCGCTGAGCGGGCCCGACGCAAGTCTTCGTGCGGGGCATCCAGCAAGCGCTGGTCGCCGGTGTAGCTGTGCACGGTGGTCATCAAGCCGGAGACGATCCCGAAGTTTTCGTGCAGCACTTTACCGATAGGGGCCAGGCAGTTGGTGGTGCAGCTGGCGTTGGAAATGATGTGATGCTTGGACGGGTCGTATTCGTGGGCATTGATGCCGATAGCCACGGTGATGTCTTCATTTTTGGCCGGGGCGCTGATGATCACTTTTTTGGCGCCAGCTTCAATGTGCTTGCGGGCTTTTTCACCATCGGTAAAGAAGCCGGTGGATTCCACGACAACATCCACACCCAGATCTTTCCAGGGCAGGTTGGCGGGGTCTTTTTCCGCGAAGATTTGAATGGTGTGACCGTCGATGATCAGCGAATTATCCGTGAAATCGACCTGACCTGCGAAGATACCCATGTTGGAATCGTACTTGAACAGGTGGGCCAGTTGTTTTGGGGTGGTCAAATCGTTAATCGCCACCACGTTCAGGCTGACGCTGGGGTTTTCCAGGGCAGCGCGCAAGGTCAGACGACCGATGCGACCAAACCCGTTAATAGCAACTTTGCTAGCCATAGGTTGTTCCTTTCAAAAACTCAAATAGTGCTCAGGGGTGAAGTGGATGGACTGTTTGGCTTTCGAACGACCAGGGCTGATGGGGGTTTCGGTCTTAACCTTGGGAGATTGGTAAAGCCGGGCTTCCCAGGATGGTCTGAGCGTGTGGAAAACAGTCGCTTGCCCACTGGGTAATTCTTCCAGTGGCTGAGCATGCACTGGACGCAGTTTAGGCTGGCTATAATATAGCACAAGCAAACTGGCCCGTATATGCTATGGTCTTGGCCGATAAAATACCCGATTGCAGCGATCTGTGGATTGAAACGGACACTTCACCGAAGACGGTCAGGGGCGCATGCTGTTCGAGGCGGCACGCTGTCGACGCGTTGATGCGGGTGCCACACTAGTGCGATTTTTCTTTTGGGCTGGGAATTTAACCAATCCGGTGTTGTGAACTGCCTGGGTGACGTTGTTGGGGCTCTCTTTCAGGTAATCCAGCGCACTGACTCTTGAAATATCCTGAAAGGCAGTCCGATGTGCCAATCTGGTTTTCAGACGGTTTTCAGGTGCAGTCACAAATACCTGCTCTGCCAGCGTCGCTTCGACAGACGCACCAAGCGGGATTTCAGAGAGAGGGTCGGACGTTGTCTGGATGGCTTGTTCTTCGCCTTTGACCAGTTTAGCCAGGCTGATATTGAGTGGCGCTGGGGTCAACTGAAGGATCATCTGGGAGAAGAGCACTTTCAGGAGGACCAGCCCGCCCACCAGCGTGAAGACGCCAATACCGCCCAGGAAAATGGCTAATGGAATCAACAGCCACGGGGGTAAGCTCTGGATGCTGGCTTTGACTTCCTGGGCGATCCCTTGACTGGTGATGACTGTAGCGGCAGCCGGGGGAGATTTTGTTTCAGCGGTTGGTGCGCTGGTTGGGGTGGCTGTCTTTTGAAGCAATGCATCATCGGCGGCCAGTTTTTTGAAATCCTGAGTGACACTGGCATTGGGCGTTGCCTCGGGTAGGGCATGTAAAGCCCATAGTGGATCTTTGCTCAGGCCGGGTAAGGGCAGGGAGGCGATCGGGGTTAGGTTGAGTTTTGGAAAGCTGTCCGGGGCGGCTGATTTCGCGGTGGGTAATTCGCTGGCCAGCGGCATGGATTTTACGGCTTCAGGGGGCGTCATGTTAACCGTGTAGGGGTTCCATATCAGATTGCCGGTATTGCTGAGTCCTGAGACCGAGGGCATGGCGGCCAAGGGGCGACTGGCTGTCTCGGAATGCCGCTCGTTGTTTGGTTTGTTGGGGTTGATTCCCTCACTGATATTAACTTTAGGCAGGCTAGCTACGGCTTGTTCAAAGGCATTCCCACTATTGATGGTCAGGGCGGGTCTGATGCGATTGCTTGTGCCGCCAGCGGCTGCTCCTGATGGGCTGCGTTTTTGCTGAATGGAAACGGCGTAATCGTTCACCGATAAATTGGGGAGTACAATCCGCACTTTGCCGTCTTCTGCCGGGACTGCCCGGCCAATGAATCGGTTCTGATTGTCCACAATCACGGGCAACCCGTTTTTGAGCTGGGAGGGTGAAATCTGGGTATTGGGCAGGACAATGGCAAACTGCTTGCCATGATGCTCTGTGGCGTAGGGTACCCGTTGATCGGTAAACAGGGTGATGGTGACCGTCTTGCTGGCCTCCTGGGTCTGGATGGCAAAGCCGTTGAGTTCTGCCCCGAGCGCAGGTTCCGCTTGGAGCAACGGAAGACTCAGGCCACAGAGCCCTACCACACTCAACACCGTCAAAAACACAGAACGTCTCATGTTAAGTATTGTAACTGATCAGCAGCAAGGCTGGAATTGACCATGCGGTCTATGCCAACGGATGCGTCCTGACAGTATTCGTCGAACCGAGTTTGGCGGGTGGCGTTTGTGACTGAGGCGCGTTTTCTCTACAGCAAGCCCTGTTCGTAGGCATAGGTGAGGAGTTGCGTGCGTTTGTGGATGCCTGTTTTTTTCATCACGTTGGCAATGTGGCTGTCCACGGTCTTGACCGACAAGCAGAGGGCTTTGGCGATGTTCTGATTGCTGAGTCCCTGGGAGAGCTGAATCAGAATTTCCTGCTCGCGGGCGGTGAGCAGGTTATCCTTGACGGCGTTGCTTTGTGCCGAGAGTTTTTGCTGAATATCCCGGGAGTAGACGGTTTGCTCTGGCTGCGCCATCACTTGGAGTATGGCGGTTTGCAAATCACTCTCGGTAATGGTTTTGCTTAAAAAACCATGCGCTTTAAGTTGTTGGGCTTTAAGCAGATATTGTAGTTCGCTGTGGGCAGAAAACAGCACAATTTTGAGATCCGGAAATTCGGGTTGCACCTCTGCGAGCAGTTCCAGTCCGTTTTTACCGGGTAGGTTAATGTCCAGTAAGAGCAGATCGGGCTGTTTGAGTTTCAGCATCCCAATCAGCTCTGCACCGGTGTCCCCTTCACCAACTACGGTGAATAGGGGATTGCGGTTCAGCATATCACGCGTGCCCTGGCGAACCACGGCGTGATCATCGACTAAAAACAGTTTGATGGGCGGTTTATCGGGCATGGTTCACCGGCTTATGTATCGGGATGGTCCAGCGAAACTGGGCACCGTGGCCCGGCTGACTTTGAATGTGGAGTTGTCCGTCCATTTGTTGAATACGCTCCTGAATCCCGGTGAGCCCCATGCTCGTTTTGGCCACCGTTTTTGGCTCAAATCCTTGTCCGTTGTCGCTGATATACCCGCTGAGAATGGGGCTTTCCTGCGGGTTATAGGACAAAGTCAGCGTCACCCGGCTGGCTTTGGCATGACGCTTCAGGTTGGCGCAAAGCTCCTGAATGACCCGAAATATTGGGAGTTCGTAGGCTTTGGGCAGCAGTTGTAGCCCTGCTTCATCCAGATTGATATTGACCTGAGCAACTCCGGCTTGTCTGAGGTCATCCGCCAGAAAATGAATGGCGGCAGCCAGACCTAAATCATCCAGAATTTGAGGTTTCAGGTTGTGGCAGACTCGGCGCAGGTTATCAATTACCTGCTCTGTTTTGGCTGCACTGTAATTTCGTTTTAGGTCGATGAGATCCTGAACAACTCCGTCGTGCAACTCTTGCGCGAGACGACGACGCTCTTCTTCCTGAATCTGCACGTTGAGATCTCGGGAGCGGGTCAGTTTTTGCATCAATTTATCTATATCCAGGGCTGTCAGTGCCGCCAGGATGAGGCCCAGGGCGATCATGCTAAACGTCACCAGACGGGTAACGTTTTCGGCGTTGTGCTCCAGGTCCTGTAATTGTGTGATGACCGCAAGACTAAATTTGGGAGGGGTGGTGTTAATCAAGGTTTCCAGTTTGGTTTTATCCGGTTTTGCACTGGATAATGTCTGATAGAGCAAGGCGGCTTCGGGAGAATCAGGTTTTAGACCTGCATTATCCGGCAGTTGTTGGAGCATTTCAGCTTCGCGCTGTAACTCGGTCCAATCGCTGGGCTCTGTCTCCGGGTGTTCTTGTAGTTCGGTTTGCAGTTTGCGAAGGCCCCAGTGGATATTATTGGTGATCACCATCTCACTGAGTTGATTGGTGATGTGGGACACGCCATTTTCCCAGGTGAGCACCTGCTGATAGGCGGTTAAGCCTAGCAAGCTTGTTAAAAAAAGCATAGCCAGCATGGGTGCCAGGATCTGGTTACGCGAACTCACATCTTCCTCTTTAGACTATTTTAAATAAGGGAAGACCGAATCAAGGATTCGGTCTTCCCGGGAGTCGATGAATTTAGAAGTTTAGGGTGGTTACACTGGGCCCTGAGGCTGTGCCGGTTACAGAACCATCTGTGTTATAGGTGTAAGTTGCCGTGGTGTATTTATTAAAGCTAGAACCGCAGGTTAAGGTGGTAGTGACTACATTACAGCCTGTGTTTTTGGGGCCAAATCTAAGCACTGAAATGGTGAATGCACCTGATGCAACTGCATTTCTGGTTGCATAGCTGCTAAAGTCGGTTGGCGTTGTGCCTTGTGCGGCGGTGTAAATGGCCGCAGCACTGGTTAGGGTGCCCTTCATATCCTTGATCATAGAAGCTTCGGCGTTGGCAGTGGTATCGGCGAAGCGGGGAATGGCAACGGCGGCCAAAATACCGATAATGGCGATAACGACCGCGAGTTCGATCAGGGTGAAACCTTTTTGTGCTTTCATTGACTGTCTCCTATTGACTAAACCTTACTTAACGGCTTGCTACACTTCATTGTTCATTGGGTGTTATTCAATACTCATATCGTGTTCTGCGAATGAATCACTCTTCCTTCTCAAAACGGAAGTATTGGGGTCTGATATTTATAGATTCGATTCAGTTCTGGTTTTCTGCATCGGTAAAATTACCGATCTTTGAATGGGTAGGGTTTGGTTTTCGGGTGAAACCGGTACACGGAAATCCAGCCATCCGGGGTTTCCATGACTTGCGTAAAGCCTAGAGGATGTTGTTTCAGGAGTTCAAAATTAACCGGGATGCTTTGGGTGGAGAACATCCAGTTGTTGTATTTGTTTTTGGCTATGGAGTAGCTGCTAAAGATGACATAACGAACGTTTTTCTGTTGGAGGATGTGATAGAGTGTCTCGGTCTGGTATTGGAGATGTTGTTGGATGCAAAGCCGGTTCAGCGTGGGGCAATGCTGATCCAGTAATACCTTAGGGTAAAAGGGTATAAAATCCGGGAAGGTTCGGGATGTAAACAGGGCATATAAGTAGTTTTCGTCTCGATTGCTGCTATAGATTAGGGAATCGGGAGGGGTGTTTTTGCTCAGGAATTGGCTTGTCAGCTCAATATCACGCCAAAGATCGTGATAGGGGTTGACCAGTAAGGTATTGGGTACTGGTTTTTGGAGATAAGGCCATAGATGAATGGTATTGGTACTGATGATTAGCGTGGGCAAGAGGATTAAGGTTAGGGTTTTAAAGGCTTTTTGCCGTTGAATTTGCTGCAGAGACAGGCAGCAAGACGCTAAAAAGAATGGTAATATGACGATAATAAAGCGCGGATAAAACTTGAAGAAGCTCCAGCATGGCAGTACCAGACAATACAGGCTAATATACAGCCCACTGGGTGAGAATTGCCGGGCTTTGAGCAGGGGGTAGGCTCTGGAGCCAATCAAAAACAGGCTGCCAAAACTTAGGCCCATAATGATGCTTTCAGAGACGATGGTGGCTTTCTGGCGAAAGAACCATTCCAGCATGGGGAAGAGTTGCACGGAAAAATTCCCGATGAGCTCCTGCAAGCCTTTGCTGTAGAGTTCCGGAAAACTGTACTCGTAGCGTAAGTCCATCTTGAAGGATTGAAAGTAGGTCTCCTGAAAGGTGCGAACCAGAAAATCGCCAACGGCATAGGTGGTATCTGGCCGACTGCCGGACCAAAGCACCCAGGGGAGCATGCACAGGCCGCAACCTGTCGCAAAGAGGATGGCGGCTTTTCGTTCTTTCCGGATCCAGAGCCAGATGGCGAGGGCTGCCACAAGCACCAGCCCAAAGGAGCGGGTGTAATAGGCCGCGACGCTCAGCAGCATCAGTCCGCCAATTTGCCGGGGGCGGAGTGGTTCGGGGTTTGCGTGATAGTGATGGGCCAGCACGAGGGCCCCCACGCTCAGCAGCATAAACAGGGGTTCGGACATCAATTCAATGGAGACATCAATAAACCGGAAGTTGAGGCCGAAGCAGGCCACCAAGGCCAGACTCAGCCAGGCGGGAAACTTCAGGTTGCGCCGAAAGTGATAGGCCAACAGGTTTAATGTGCCCAGAGAGAGCAGAATATTGAACGCCTTCAGCCAGACTATGTTGGCCGGAAAGTGTGGATTGATCAGCCAAAGGGCCGCCAGACACAGTGGGTACAACGGGGGATATTTGTAAAAGTAAGGCTGCCCCTCAATCCCCATGAGCCGGTAGCCGTGCCCGCTGGCCAGCGCCTTGGCGCTCATCAGGTACATCCCGTCATCGTAGAGAATACCGGCTACATCCGGGCGCATCAGGTAAAAATACAAGCCTCCCAGCGCGATGAGCAGGATGAGCCCCAGCCAATGCCACCGGCTTGGCTGAAAGCGAGCCTTGATCGCTGGATTCTCACGCACTGTTCACACTCACTCACTCAATCAGATCGGGTCACGGGTTAGGGCTGCCGATCAGTGATTCTCATCTTCATTTTAGCAGGCGATTGGACTTTAGGGCGGACTGTAAGCCGCGTATCAGTGGCGGCATTTTTAATGGGTCCCTGTGGCATAATGAACGTTCAGGGCTTCGATGGAGGTGCTTCGGGTTTATTTGTTTTGTCTGGATGCGTGGAGGCTAGCGTGATGTCCTCTGAAGGGCCAGTTGTGTTAATTGCCCCCGCAGCGTTTAAAGGAACGTTGTCCGCGTTGGATGTGGCGACTGCGATGCGGGACTTTTTGCGGGCCCAGCCGGAGTTGGCGAAAGCCAGCCTGCGGATCTGTCCCATTGCCGATGGTGGGGATGATACCCTGAGCGTGTTACAGGCTGTCGATCCCCGGTATCAGCGACAGCAATGCCGGGTAATGGGTCCCTTGCCCGGTATGACCGTGCTGGCTGATTATTTGGTGCATGCCGAGCAGAAACTGGTGTTGATTGAGGCCGCACAGGCGCACGGGCTCAAACTCTATCCGCCGGGCAAGGAATACCAGCCCCTACAGGCAACCTCTTACGGGGTGGGCGAGTTGATTCGGCATGCGATGGAAACCCATCATCCAGACGCTGTGGTGGTCAGTCTGGGAGGTAGTGCTTCGACCGATGGCGGGATGGGCGCCTTGCAGGCCTTGGGATTTCAGTTCTGGAACGCGCAGGGACAATGCCTCCCGACACCCTTGGGGGGTGGCGATTTATCCACCGTGGCCCGGATCGATTGGCCGACGCCCGATAGTCAGTATTCGGCCTGCAATGACGAGGCGAATACAGGCTTCTCCTGGCGGGCCTTGCAGATTGTCACTGATGTGGTGAATCCGTTGTTGGGGCTTGAGGGCTCAGCGGCGGTGTATGCTCCCCAGAAAGGGGCCAGCCCCGAACAATGTGAGCAGTTGGAGGCTGGCTTGCGCCAGCTGGTCAGCGTTATGCAACAGTCCTGCGTATGGGTTTCCGCATCGTTTTCAGAGTGGAGCCCAGTCTCAAAGGCTGTCAGGCCTGCCCCTTCTCTCAGTGAGAGTAATCTGGCGGAGTTGCCGGGTGTGGGTGCCGCCGGAGGCCTGGCCTATGGCTTGCGTTGCTTGCCGCGTGCCGAAATCGTTTCCGGTAGCGCGTGGGTGGCCTCACAACTCCAGTTGTCGCAGGCTGTGGCCGAGAGTGATCTAATCCTGACCGGGGAAGGCTGTCTGGATGCCACCAGCCTGAGCGGGAAGGCCACCGGGCATCTGCTTCGATTGGCGCAAGAGCGCGGTAAGCCCGTGTTCTGCTTTTGTGGACAAGTGCGTGAGAACTGGCGCGAGGGGGCATCGGCGATCGTTCATTCTCTGGAGGCGACTCGCCTTTCTCCGTTCGTGTATCCTCTGGTCTCCCCCGAGGCACCGCATGCGGAGCAAGCGCTTCAGGTTCAGGTCGCGATGGCAGATCCTAAAGCGGCTCTGTGGCGAGCGATGGCTGCGGCTTGGCCAAGGCTGAAAAGCCTGTTGTCAGCACTTGAGTGAGGGCCCGCAATGTGGCGGGTCGATAGCTGCACAGGCTCAGGTGAAGCGCGGCGTCGGGCATGACCTCCGTATCGTAGGCGGTGCCTGCCGAGGCCACAATAATCGGGATATTGGGAAAAGTCGCTTGCAGTTGGGCGTAAAGTGCCGCCTGATCCGGTTGAAGCATCGGGTTGAAG
Organism: Vampirovibrio chlorellavorus; assembly: GCA_903866275.1. GTDB lineage: Bacteria > Cyanobacteriota > Vampirovibrionia > Vampirovibrionales > Vampirovibrionaceae > Vampirovibrio > Vampirovibrio chlorellavorus_D. Next base: position 165,846 of record CAIPMU010000014.1, read on the forward strand.
CTGATGAAGACTATGGCCTGAGGTGGCTGATTCCGGAGTGCCTCTATTGGCAGGCTTTCCAGTAGTTCGGGTGCAGAAAAATGCTCGCGGGGTGGGTAGCTTTGGTGCACCAGATGCTGAAATCCCGCGGTTTGTAGTACGTTATCCAGTTCGGGTGAGGTGGGGACATCAAAGGCATAGTTACCCATGCGGGCCCGCCCCGGGTGAATCAGCAAGACAGGGGAATCGGTTGCCAAAGGCAAGCACTGGGGATTTCCGCGAACGATGCCAATGCCCTGATCGGCCCACTGATCGGCCTCGGCATTGAGGGCGGCGGGCGTCCATTCTGCTTCTGGCAGAGGCGGTGGGCTTTTCCGGAGATATTCGGCTTTCAGGTTCTCAATGCGTTCTAGCGAAGCCTCCAGGAGGATCATGGGAAGCTCGCCACTGCGGAATGCTGCTACTACGGCTTCATAGACCGCCCATTCGGCTTCAGTGCTTTGCTTGTAAAGTAAAATATCGACGCCCGCTTTTAACGAGGCGATGGCGGCTTCCACGGGGCTGCGGTGCTTGGTAATCGCCCCCATGCAAAGGTCATCCGTAATAATCACGCCCTCAAAGCCGCATTGCTGGCGCAAGAGGCCCTGAATAATCGCCGGTGAGGCGGAAGAGGGTAGGCTCCGTTCTGCTTCGGTGGTTTGCAGGACTGGATAATAGCCGTGAGCCACCAGCATGGCAGGTAATCCCGCTTGAATGGCCTGCTGGAAGGGCTGTAGTTCTTCCGGGCTAAAATTTAAAGTGGGCAAATCCAGATGGGAATCCACGGTACCGTTGCCGTGGCCGGGGAAATGTTTGCCTACGGCAATCAGGCCCACTTGCTCAAAGCATTGCAAGGCGATCCGGCCCAAATTCCAGACGGTGTCCGGGTCATCGCCAAAGCTGCGCACCCCGATAATGGGGTTTTGCCGCTGATAGTTCACATCCAGCGTGGGGAAAAAAACGAGGTTAAAGCCTAGCCCCGTCAAGCGATCGGCCATGGCGCTGTAATGCGAGGCGGCCAGATCGTCCGGCTCCGGGGCTAGCGCAATGGCACGCGGGGTCAAGCCCGTGGGGAACACTGTGTGGGGCAGACGCTCGACTTGTCCGCCTTCCTGATCGATTCCTAGTAGCGGGCGGGGAAGATCCGTTGGTATCTTGGCCTGAAGGCCCTGTATTAAGTCCCAAACGGCTTGCGGGGTTTGGGGCTGCAGGGCATCAAAGTTATCCCGAAAGAAAATCAGCCCACCCAGACCGCGTTCCAGAAAACGCTCGGTGATGGTGTTGGGCCTTGCGCCTTCATAACCTACCATAAAGAGCTGGGCGACTTGAGTTTCTAGCGGCAGGGCCAGATAGTCGATGCCAAACGCTGTCAAGGCAGCAGTTCCACGGGTGGTTTACTTGCCCACGCAGAAGCGTTGGAACACGTTGCTCAACACTTCTTCGGTGGTATCGCGGCCCATCAGTTCATCCAGCTTGCGGAGGGCGTCCGTCAGGGGCAAAGTCACCAAGTCTAGCGGCAACGTGGATTGAATGGCCTCTTGCGCGTGTAACAGGTTCTCATAGACTTGCTCGCAGCAGGTGATTTGACGCTGGTTCAGCGAAATGGCCATATGGTCATCTTCCTGAGACATGCTCCGGATTTTCTGCTGTAAAGCCTGATAAATTTCACTCAAGCCTTCCCGCGTTTTGACTGAAGCATAAATCCAGTTGGAATAGACTTTGTGTCCCGCCGGGAGGAGATCTTTCTTGTTGCCCACCACAATGGTGGTCTGCGGATCCAGCTTGGATAAAATCTGGTTATCGTAGCGCAAGAAGCCAATGGGGGCGTCAATCAGGTACAGCACAATCTGGGCTTCGCTGGCGGCTTGCCAACTGCGCTGAATGCCCATCATCTCAATACTGTGGCGCGTTTCCCGAATCCCGGCCGTATCAATCAGGGTGATGGGAATCCCGTCCACGTCCAGCGTTTCGGTGATCACATCGCGCGTGGTGCCCGCTTCATCGGTCACAATGGAGCGTTCCCGCGAAAGTAGCGCGTTAAACAAGGATGATTTGCCGGAGTTGGGCATGCCCAGAATGGCGACTTTCAAGCCTTCCCGAATCATGCGGTTACGCTGGGCGCTTTCTTTCAGGCGGGAAATCCCGGTGAGGCATTCATCCAGCTTTTGGGCAATCAGGGCGCGTTCGGGTTCATCCACTTCCTCGGGAAAATCAATGCTGGCCACAATTTGCGCCTGCAAATCCAGCAGATCCTTGCTGATGGTGTCGATATAAGTCCCGAGTGAGCGGTTGTGCAGGTTCGCCGAGGCTTGGGCCAACAGGCGCTCGCTGCGGGTGGAGATGAGATCCATCACCGATTCAGCCTGGGTGAGATCCATTTTGCCGTTGAGATAAGCCCGCTGGGTGAACTCGCCGGGCTGGGCCAGACGTGCGCCGTGCTTCACGCATAGTCTTAAAATTTTGTGGCTGATGGCTTCCCCGCCGTGGCAGTGAATTTCGACTACATCATCGCCGGTGTAGCTGTTGGGGCCTTTAAAAATCAGCAGCAGCACTTCATCAATGATGGTGCCATCTTCGTTGATCCAGCCGTGGTAGAACCGGCCCGGTTTGAATTGGGCCTTTTTGCGCGAAAAAATGGCGCTGGCAATGCTCCAGGCATCCTGGCCGCTGAGGCGGATGACCGCGACACTGGCCTGCCCGCGGGCGGTGGCAATGGCGGCAATTGTGGTATCCATGCTAAGCATCATGTTCAGGTCGCTTTCGTTTCAGCTCGATTGGGCTTGATTTGGCACTAATCAGTTCCTTCTAGTGTATCGCAGGAAGGGCGTTTAGGGCAATGACGCTAGAATAAACTCAGCTGCGGGGCTTCCGTTTCCTCACTCCGGTCACGGGGACGGGTGTCTACGGTGGCCAGCTCTTTTTTCTGCATTTGGTTCAAAATGCCTTCAGCCTTCTGTATCACCTCGGCGGGAATGCCGGCCATGCGCGCCACCTGAATGCCATAGCTTTTTTGCGCTGCGCCCGGTTCCACCGTGTGCAGAAATTCAATTTCCCCGTTCACTTCAGTGATGCACACCCGGTAGTTGGCGATTTTTAAATTCGTTTGCTCCAGCGTATTCAGCTCGTGGTAATGCGTGGCAAACAACGTGCGGCAGCCGATTCGGTTGGCCAGATATTCAGACACCGCCCAGGCGATTGATACGCCATCGTAAGTGCTGGTGCCCCGGCCCACTTCATCGAGGAGCACCAGACTGCGGGGCGTGGCCCCGTTCAGGATTTGCGCCGTCTCGTTCATTTCCACCATAAACGTGGATTGCCCGCTGGAGAGATCATCCACCGCGCCTACGCGGGTATAAATGCCGTCCACCAGGCCAATGCGGGCATAGCTGGCGGGCACGAACGAGCCCATTTGCGCCATCAGCACAATGAGCGCCACCTGGCGCATATAGGTTGATTTCCCGGCCATGTTGGGGCCCGAGATAATCATCATTTGCGGAATTTTATATTCCTTGGGGTTGGCCGATAGCGTGACTTGATTGGGCACAAACCGGCCCAGCGGCAGGATTTTCTCCACCACGGGATGGCGGCTCTGCTGCAAATTAATCTCATGCGATTCATCCACTTGCGGGCGCACATAGTTTTGCTCCACGGCCACGGTGGCCAGCGATTGCAGCACATCCAGCACCGACACCCGTTGCGCGCAATCGGTGAGTACCGACGCATAGGTCAGTAGCTTCTGGCGGAGTTCAATGTAGAGGTTGTATTCCAGCTCATACTGGCGGCTTTGGGCGTCTAATACTTGGGCTTCGTGGGTTTTCAGCACCTCGGTGGTGTAGCGTTCCGCGTTGGTGAGGGTCTGTTTGCGGTGGTAATCGGCAGGCACGCTGGCTGCATTGGCTCGGGTGATTTCAATGAAATAGCCAAAGGCGCTGTTAAAAGAAACTTTTAAAGTGCGAATGCCTGTTTTCTCCCGCTGTTCGGCCTCATAGCGGATCAGCCAGTCTTCGTGGTTTTTGACCAGATCCCGCATTTGATCCAGCTCGGCATGGAAGCCCATCTGGATAATCCCGCCTTCTTTTAAATTGAGTGCGGGTGTGTCGGCGATGGCTTGCTCAATCAGGGCCATCATTTTGAAGAGTTCCGGCGGGAATGCTTGCAGCCGCGACAGATAAAACGTATCCAGCGGTTTGAGCAAATTCGATAAATCCGGCAGGCGGGTAATGGACTGCTTGAGTGCAATTAAATCGCGGGGCTGGGCGGTTAAATTGGCAATTTTCGTGCTGAGCCGCTCAATGTCGTAAATATCCGGCAAAATATAGCGCACCGATTCCCGAATGTCCGGGTGTTTGACTAATTCTTCCACCGCATCGTGCCGGGCCTGAATCTCGTTCAGGTTGGTCAGGGGCTGATTTATCCACTGGCGCAGCAGCCGGTTGCCCATGCTGGTGCAGGTGCGGTTGAGTACCCACAACAAGCTGCCCTCGTACTGGTTGTTTTTCACCGTGGAAAGCAATTCTAAATTGCGGCGCACCGTGGTGTTCATGGTCACGGTCTGGCTGAGCGAATAGGTGCGAATGCCGTTGAACACCGGCGGGTTTTCCAAAAAGTTCCGGCTGATGTAATGCCCAATGACCCCGGCGGCTTGCAACGCCAGTGGCAAATTGTGCAGCCCAAAGCCTTCCAGATTACTGACGTTCATCAGCGTCATCAGCACCGTTTTGGCATCATTCAACTGAAAGGCGCTTTCTTCCAACGGGGTGCAGCGATAATTTTCGGTAATCTCCGGCGGGACATCTGGCAAAAAGGCATCCAGTTCTTGCCGGGAGGCGGCGCGATGCTTTTTGCCTTTCACCAGAATTTCCACGGGCCGAATGCGATCCAGCTCGGACAGCAGCTCGTGGAAGGTCAGCTCGGTTGCCATAAACGTACCGGTGGAAATGTCGCAATAGGCCAGCCCGCAATGTTCTAAATCTTTTAGGGTGAGGGCGGCCAGAAAGTTGTTTTCTTCAGGGCGCAACAAGGATTGTTCCGTAATGGTGCCGCTGGATAACACGCGCACCACTTGCCGTTTGACCAATCCCTTGGCTTGCGCCGGATCTTCCATCTGTTCGCAGATGGCGACCTTGAAGTTTTGAGACAGCAGCTTGCTCAGGTAAGCCTCAGCGGCTTTCACGGGAATACCCGCCATGGGGATACGTCCGCATTGGCCCGCGTCGCGCCCGGTGAGCGTGATTTCCAGCACCCGCGCGCTGATGAGGGCGTCTTCAAAAAAGGTCTCGTAGAAATCGCCCATGCGGTAAAACAGAATGATGCCGGGGTAATCTTTTTTGACGCCCAAAAACTGCGCCACCATCGGCGAGGCCTTCTCCGGGTCCACCGTGTAGGAGTGCATCGTATTATACGGGCTGGGGGTGGCGGATGCGCCTGCGGGGGGTACTGTCTCTCTCATGGGCATGATTGTAGCAAGGTTTCGGGTTAAATTCTGTAAATTCCCCAATGTTCGGCCAGTTCCGTTATATTCCTGGTGCGGGGAAGAACGACAACCGCCGAATAGAGACTATTCGGCGGTTGTATTTGAGAAATATAGAGAATGTTATTTGTCGGTGCTGGCCGGGCCGGTGGTTCCGGCGTTCAGCTTGGACAATACGTCGTTGGTGATGTCGGTGCCACCCACAAACACGGTTTGCTTGGCCAGAATGATGGAGAGGCTTTTGCTTTTGGCCACGGCTTCAATGGTGTTGTTCATTTCGTTTTCCAGCGCCTTGGCCTGGGATTCTTGCAGGTTGCCGTACTCGTTGGCTTTGCTTTCCAGTTTTTCTTCCAGGCTTTTTTGCAGTTGCTCAACGGCCACGGGGTTGTTGGGCTGCTTGGTTTTGGCTTCGCGGATTTGCTTGATGAAATCGGCGTTCATTTTTTCCAGATCGGCCCGTTTGCTTTTCATGTCATCCTGAAAAATCTGGGCTTTGTTGTAAGAGCGAACCAGTTTGTCGTAGTCCACGGTGCCAATGGTATCGGCTGCAGACGCAGCGCGCATGGTGCCACCGGTCAGCAATAAAGCTGCAAACGCGAGAGTCAATAGGCGTTTCATGAATAGAGTCACTCCTTTGATCAACAAACCTGAATTCCTGTGATTATTCCAGAAATCAGCATAGAGAACAAGATGTCAAAGGCAGAGCCTTGTTCCCGCTGGGCTGAGCGCGCGGATTTCAGACTGGCGGGTTGGCGTCCAATGTGGCTTCAAACTTTAAACGCTTGGCCTTTAAAACTTCTCGCCGACGCCGAAGTTCCAGTGGCGAATGTAATCGCTGCGGCCCATCAGCGGGATGGCGTAATCAATCCGGATGGGGCCAACGCCGGGCATATTCACCCGTAAGCCCAAACCGGTTGAAATGCCGCGCGTGGTGCGGTTAAACATGGAGTTGATATTGGAGCTGCCCAGCACGGTCCCGGCATCCACAAAGGAGGCTGCAGTCAAGCTGTTGAGGATGGGGATATTTTTCATTTTTCCCACGGCGGGAATTTTGGTTCTTAACTCGGCGCTGCTGACCAAAAAGCCATTGCCGATCCCCAAGCCGCCTTCCTGGAAACCCCGAACCGAATAAGAACCGCCCAGTCGGTACATGTTGAAAGTCGGAATATCGCCCATCAGGTTGTGGCCCCCTTGGGCGTTTAATGCCAGAGTAATACCATCGCGAATTTTGATGTAGCGGCGCAAGTTGGCGTTCACGGTGCCATAGGTGGTGCTCCCGGAAAGGCCATAAGAGCCACCCACCGAAACCGTATTCAGCCAGCCGGAGGTGGGGCTGAAGCGGTTGTCTCGAGTGTCAAAGGCCAGCGTAGGCGAAAGCGTCAGAAAGGTGCCACCTTTGAGCTGGGCGCTGCGATCCGCGGATGAGATATTGAACTTGGATAAATCCGAGCTGCTGGCGTAGTCCTGCATGTGGACGTTTTCGCCTCTCAGGCTCAAGCCCAGGGAGGTATGATTAATGCTTTTCAAGGGCCTGCCCCAGCTGATTTCACTACCCACACGACGCTCTACGCCCAGAGGCACGTTGAAACTGCTGTAGTTGCGACCGTAGCCGTTCACGCTCAAAGAATTAGAGGTATTCATAAAGCTGGGATCGCTCCAGCCTACATCGAATTGGTAAGTCCGCGCGTTGGCCTGGGTGGCGGTGTTGCGGTTGATAATCCCGCTCCCCACCGCAAACACAGAGCTGACGTTCTGTCCGCGTCCCAAAAAGTTGGGATCGTTATAGCCCAGCGAGCCAAACAGCCCGGTGCTGGTATCAATCCCGCCGCCGAGAGAGATGGCGCCGGTGCGTTTCTCATCGACTTCAACGGTTAAGTTGTATTTATCCGGGTTGTCCGGTGAGGCTGTAATGACCCGGCGCACGTCCTTGAATGCTTGCGTACCGAACAGGCGTTTCATGTCCTCGCTCAGCTTTTTCTCGTTGTAGACTTCCCCGGCCTTGCTGGCCATCATGCGCTTAAGCACATAGTCCTTGGTTTTGCGGTTGCCCACGAACTGGACTTTATCGATCACGCCTTCGTTGATCTTCAGGTTGATCACGCCATCGGGATCGTCCTCGATGTTGGACACGCGGGCCAGCACATAGCCTTTGTCGGCGTAGAGCTTTTCCACTTTTTCAATGGCCTCGTTCAGCTGGCCAATGTTCTGGGGCATGCCGGTCTGGCTGGCGAAAATGGATTGCAGCTCATTATCTTCAATGATGGAGTTCCCGTCGATGTGTACGCCGGTCACCGGTGCGTTTTCCTGCACCACAATCCGCAATACAATCCCGTCACTGGTAGCCACCGGCACGGCCTTGATCTTTTCCGTGAAGTAGCCCATGTCGTAAATGCGGCGCAGGTCTTCTTTCAGCATGCTTTTGCTGTACAGGCTGCCGGGGCGGATGACCATGGTGTCTTTGATCTTGTCGCCGTTGATCAGCTTGTTGCCTTCAATGGAAACTTTATTGATGGTGAGTCCCTGATCGTAGCCTTGTCCCCGAGCTGCTCGAACCCCATCCGGGGCAAATTCATTGACCGGCGTAGGAGAAGCCTCTTCACTGGCTGGAACATCGCCTGCCGGGGCCAGTTTATCGGCGGCATGGGCAAGACTGCCGTTAGTGATCATCGCAACGGAAAGGGCCAACAGGGTGGCGGAAGCAGTAGGGTAGCGATCAAAACGAACGTTCAAACAGGTTAACCTCATCGGTTCAGGGGCTGGTGTGGGTGTGTTTTTGGCTATCAATCGTGTGGCTGTAGTTTAAAGCACCTGCTAAGATTGTCCCACAGGGGCTTTACGCCGTAAAGTGTTTGTTCTGGCTGTTGTGGAGCTATTAGCCTTGATACGGCTTAGGTTGAGGACGTCTCATGACGCATTTTGTGCCATTTCTTACTCAACGCAACTGAAGCGATGAAATTGACCCTCTATGCACCATCCAGATTCCAGACCCTCATCATAACAGATTCTGCCTCGACTGCTTTTTGTACTAAGCGTCGTTTTCTTCCTGCTCCTGAAGGCTTGGCGTTTTATAGTGCCCTTTCAGCAGCACAATCCCGCCAATCAGCGAAGTGCAGGTGGAAATAATCACCCAGTAAAAGGCAAAGGCCATGGCGGTTTGGGGGGCAATGCCTGCTTTGGTGAGCAGCAGCAGATAAGTGCCTTCCCGCACGCCAAAACCGTTAAAGGCAATGGGTAAAACGCTGGCCAGAGAGACAATCCCGTAAACCACCGTGATATAGAGGACATCTACATGCACGTGCAGGGCCTCGGCAATCAGCAGGTGCATGCCCACCATCAGGCAGTGCACCACTAGCGACAGCGAGACAGATTTAAACAACAGCCCCAGATTGGACCAGTAGAGTTTCGCCTGTCCCAATATCGCCAGCTTGGGAATGCGCTCCATCAGGCGTTCCAGCGGGGCGCACCATAAGCTGATGTAACCCAGCAGCAGAAACCCGGAGAGTGAAAGCAGAATCAGTCTGAGATCAAAATAAAGGGGCCCCCAGGATAAAAACTTGAGCGGAATGCGCAAGTCCATATGCAGCAGGGGCGGGCTTAAACTGACCATGCTGGTGAGCAAGAGCAAGGCCACCAGCCCCACCCCGCGTTCGGCCAGCAGCGTGAGCAAGGCTTCCCGCTTTTTGCGTTGGCCACTTTTGGCCAGATAGACCATGCGCAGCATGTCGCCCCCAATGGCGCCGGGTAGAAATAGGTTAAAAAACATACCGATCAGATAATAATCGTAAAACTCCCGGAAGGAGAGCCGAAAGCCCAACGGGGCGCTGAGAAACTTCCAGCGGTAGGCGCTGATCAGCTGCGCTCCCAGATATAGCAGGATGCCCACGGGCACATACCACAAATTGGCCTGGGACAGCTTTTTGAGGGTATCTTCAAAGCCGGTGTAGTGCAGCAAGAATCCCAGTAGCACCACGCTGACCGTGATTTTGATGATCTGCTTCAGGGACAGTTTGCCGGGCATCTTAATGAACGGGCGTCAGGTCCACGCCGTTGGGCGTATGCTGAATGATTTCACGGACTTTGAAGACCTGCTTGTTCTGAGATTCAAAATACGTCCTGGATTGAATTTCGGCAATTAAACCCGTGCTAATCAGCTGAATGCCGGTGATAAAGCTCAGCACACCTAGCGTCAGCAGGGGACGGGTGCCAATATCATGGTGAAGCAACAGCTTGTCCAGCATCAGGTAGGCCAGTACGGCGCTGCCGGTGAACAGAAAGGTCAAACCCAGACGGCCGAACAATTGCAACGGACGGGTCAGGAAGCGTTTCAGGAAGAGGACGGTGAGCAGGTCTAGCACTACTTTGAAGGTGCGGGACAGGCCGTATTTGCTGGTACCCGCGATGCGCGGACGGTGATTGACCGGTACTTCCTTAATCACCGCGCCATCAATGCTGGCCAGTGCAGGGATAAAGCGGTGCATTTCTCCGTAAAGGGGGACTTCCTTGGCCACTTCCGAGCGGTAGACTTTCAGGGAGCAGCCGTAGTCGTGAATTCTCACCCCGGTGGTGGCCCCGATGATGCGGTTGGCGATCATGGATGGCAGTTTGCGGGTCAGGGCTTTATCCTGACGGTGCTTGCGCCAGCCACAAACGATGTCCAGATTCTCGGCTTCCAGCATGTCAATAATTTCGGGGACTTGGGCCGGATCATTCTGGAGATCGCCGTCCAAAGTGACGAAATATTTGCCGTGCGCATGGTGAAATCCGGCAGCGGTAGCGGCAGTCTGCCCGTAGTTGCGCTTCAGGCAAACCACCTGAAGCTGTGGAAACTCTGTGGTCAGGTGCTTGAGGGCGGCCACGGTGCCATCCCGCGAACCATCATCCACGATCACGATTTCAAAGCTGCGGTTCAACCGGTAGCCGGTCTGGGCCACCTCCCGAATCAGGGCATCCACGTTTTCCACTTCGTTGTAAACGGGGATGATAAAAGACACTTCCACACGGGGCAGTGGGGCTGGCTGAGGACCCATCAAGGCTTCCAGGGCTGATAAAACCTGAGGGTTGAGTTGCGGCGATGGTGTCTGGGGTTCAGAGGCGAATGGTTTCATGATGAGGTATTCCTGTGGATAGGTCAGGGCGCTTGGCTTACAGAAAGTAAACTATAAACACGGTCTTTTTCAACGATGTGAAGCTGGAGGCTGGGAGGCAACAAGTCGCGAAGCTGTGGGATGAAAGTGCTTTTGGTAATGATGAAGCTTTGTGGGTGGTTGCTCAGGGTTTGTTTCAGCGTCTGGATCAGGTCGGGGGCCTGTTCTTCCACGTAGCGGGGGACTTTACGCTGACCATAAAAGGTCAGGCTGGGCCGCTGGATTTCGTAAAGCATGACCGGTTGATTTCCGATTTGCTGTAGGTAATCCATCATAACACCTTGGGCTGCTTTGCTCACATTGGGAACAATCCCTTGGATGGCGACAATGACCAGCAGGCTCATGCTCAGCACCTGAGCCAGAATGGCTGTGTAGAGTTTTTTCTGACGAATCAGCCAGGCAGTGGCGGTAAAGCCTGCCAGCAGAATGATCACAGCGGCCACATTGTAGCCATTGGCCTGCACCCCGGCGGCTTCGCGGGGGAGTAAGTGGCCCATTTGCGTGGTGAAAACCAAGCCGCCAATGGCGGTCAGGCCCACCAAAGTCCAGGCGGGAATGGTAAACCATTTGCCGTTAGCGGGCGGCTTCGCAGAATTTACCGGTTGGGTAATGGGGGTGAATCCGCTGGCGGTGAGCAGGGCCAGCGCTGGAAACAGGGGCAGAATGTAGGTCAGTAGCTTGGTGCTGCCAAAACTGAAGAACACAAACACAAAGGCAATCCAAACCGCCGAGAACAGGGGCACCAGATAGCGGAAGTTTTTGGTTTCAATCTGCTGGCGGTGGGTCTTGCTCAATCCGACGAACTGATGCAGGGCCGCTGGCAGGTAGGCTGTCCAGGGGAAGAATCCGCCCAGCAACACCAGTGCATAAAAGTAGAAGGGCTGTTTGTGCCCGGAAACCACATCCGAGTAACGGGTGACGTTGTGCAGCACGAGGGCGTTCAGGAAAATGTCCCCGTTTTGCCGGTAGGCCAGCACATACCAGGGGAGCGCCACCGCCACGCAAATCAGCAGGGCCAAGGGCAGCCAGCGATTAATCAGGCAGCGTCTGAAATCGCCAATTAACAGGGTGTAAAGTGTGAAAATAGTCCCGGGCACGACAAGCCCCACGGGGCCTTTGGTCAGAACAGCCAGGCCAGCCATCAATCCGGCGGCCAGCCACCAGCGCAGATGCTGATGCGCGGCCATAAACAGGCAGAGTGTGGTGGCAGTCATCAGGCAGGTCAAGGTCATATCCGTAATAGACATGCGCCCAATGCCAATGAACATCACACAAGTTGATAAAATCAGGGCGGCCAGTAGCCCAAAGTGTCGGGAAATCCAGTGCTTCCCGAAGGCATAAACCATCAGCACACTGCTGGTGGCCGTGACCGCGCTAAAAAAGCGGGCCGAAAATTCGGACAGGCCAAACCATTGGTAGGCTGTTGCAATCAGCCAGTAAAAGAAAACGGGTTTGTCAAAGCGCAGCTCATAGTTGAAATAAGGCGTGATCCAGTTGCCCTTTTCAAGCATTTCACGGGCGGCTTCAGCGTAGCGGGGCTCGTCCAGATCGAACAGCGGGTAGCTGCCCAACTTGTAGAAAAACACGATGCTGGCCAGCAGCAACAAGCCCAGCAGTTCCCGGTGGCGGGACAAGAAGCTGGAGGACGATGCGGGTGGTGGGGTGACTTTAATCGGAGCGGCCATGGTGTTAGTATAGTACAAGCGAAATTTACCCAGAAGTTTTTAGTCAAAAACCTTCAGTTGGAAAGTTTGTTTTTATGCCGCTTAATCCGTCTATTACGCTTCCGTTTACCAAGATGCATGGTCTGGGTAACGATTTTGTCATGCTCTCCGGGCCGGATTTGGCCGGGCTTGACTTGCACCCGGATCGGAATCCCAAAGCACTGGAACAACTTGCGGCTTTTCTTTGTGATCGTCATTTTGGGATTGGCGCCGATGGTTTGATTTTGCCGGTGCCCCCCAGTGACCCGTCTCGCTTTGATATTCGCTTTGTGTACCTCAACAGCGACGGCACCTGGGCTGAGATGTGCGGCAACGGTATTCGTTGTTTTGCCCTGTTTGTCCGGGATTTAGGCTTGGTTCAGCAAGACACATTTACCGTGGAAACGTTGGCGGGGCCGATTTGCCCGACCATTAACCCGGATCGCACCGTCACGGTCGATATGGGCGCGCCTATTCTCCTCCCGGAGAAAATCCCCTTTCAGGCTAACGGTGCGATGCCGCCGGTGCAGCGATTTGTGCTGCATGCCCTGAATCAACCGGTGCCCGTGACCCCGGTCAGCATGGGCAATCCGCATTGCCTGATCTTTCAGGACGAGCTGCAACACCCCCTGGATCCCGCCCTCTTTGGCCCGGCACTGGAAACGCATCCGGCGTTTCCGGCCAAAACCAACGTCGAATTCGTGGAAACACTCAACCGTCAGCATTTGAAAGTGACCGTTTGGGAGCGAGGCTGCGGTTTTACGCTGGCCTGCGGCACCGGGGCTTGTGCCACGGCGGTGGGCGCCATCATGCTGGGCAAGGCGGATCATGATGTGCAGGTCGAACTGCCCGGTGGTTCGCTACGCATTCAATGGGACGGTCATCCGGAGTCGTCCGTGCTGATGAGCGGGCCGGCCCAGACCGTGTTCCAGGGTGAGATTTCCGTTCCTCTTGAGGTAGTTTCTATGGAGCGTCGGAGTCAGGCAGTGTTTTAGCTGTCTGTTGGATGCGGTTTAACCTGTTTATTTTGAAAGCTTTTGGTTATTCTGCTCCTGATTGGTATTTTTTCTTCTGAAGTTTTGAGCGAGTTAAGTATGACAGTCCACCCTTTCCGCTTCAACTGGAGTCGTCCCTGGCAGCAGCGTTTGCTCCCCGTGGCATGCGCCTTGGCGCTTTCGGTGGGGGCCTTGGGGCTGCCCGATGCCCAGGCAACTGATTTACCGCCCGGCGTGCTGCACTATTTGCGTCAGAAAGATCCCAACGTGAAGCTGCGTTTTGACGCCGTGGTGATGTTTAGCAATGGTGAAATTTATGTCCCGGTGATTCCGCAGGATCCTTCCTTAAACCCGGATTCCCAGCAGGTAGTTGCTGTCTTCCCGGAAAAAGCGGCCTACCCGGATTTGATTCAGTTTGATAACAACTTCTTTCTGATGCGCCTGATTCAGACCGCTTCTGGTCGATTGACCTTTCCCAAGCTGGCCCAGTATCCCCTGCAATTGAAAGAAGGTCTCTTGCCGCAGGATTTGGTCTTGCCGGATAACCTGTTTATCCCGGTAGAGCTCAAGGTGATTCTGGGAGCCCTGCCTTATAATCCCGGTAATGCGGTGCCTCCTGCGTCGCAAGTGTTGCCTCAGGGTGGCAAGCCTTCAGGGCAAACGTCGCCTGTTGCGCCCAATGTGCCCTTGTTGCCGCTGGGAGATACCCATGGAAATCCGTCCGTTGAGGCACCGTCTGTGCCGGTGGCGCCTCAGGCTTTAAAGTCACTGGTGCGACTCACGTATGTCTTTGATCTGGCGGAACAGAAGCTCATTGGCATCGATACCCTGAGCGGGCGCAAGCTGGCCGATGTGGCCCTGGATTGTGTTCCTTCCTCGCTCAAGCTCTCGGAAGATGGCAAGTTGCTCTTTGCCCCATGTCTCTCCAGCAATGAGCTGGTGGTGGTGGATACCGGATCGAATCTGGTGAAAACCCGAGTACCAGTGGGTCAGCGCCCGGATGCGGTGCTGTATCTGGAAAACGCCCAACAGGTGCTGGTCAGCAACCGGTTTTCGCCGTTTTTGTCACTGGTGAACCGGGATGAGCTGGTGAGCGGCCAAAAAATTGATCTCACGGGCAATGGGGGCGCCATGGCTGTGGTGCCGGGTGGTGCGTCGCCGCAAGTGGTGGTTGCCGATGCCTTCAAGGATAAAATTTATCTGGTGGACATGAACAGCCGGGCGGTTATGAAGACCCTCAAGGCGCTGGAGGACATCAGTGCGGTGCAGGTGTTCCGGCAGACCAATGGCGCGCTGCGTGTGTGGGCGACCAGTCGTTCCAAAGGCCAGCTGGTGCTGATTGATGTGGACACTGATCGGATTGTTAAAACCATCGAGGTCGGTGCCAAGCCGGTGGCGATAGGGACTTACCGCGATAAGTTGTTCGTGGTGAGTGCCGGGGCCGGCCAGGTGAGTGTGGTGGATCGTCCCACGCAAGCGGTGGTGGCTACTATTCCACTGGGTGAAGATGCCTTTCCCTCTGGCATTGTGACGGTTCAGGATGAAAAAAGGGCCTATGTGGTTAGCGCTGCGGCCAACACGCTGGCGGTGATTAATCTGGAAACTAACCAGCTGGAAAATACGTTCTCCGTGGATTACCGGGCGAATATGATTGCCACGGTGCCGGACAAACTTGACCCTCAGCAGCGGGATGCGGTGAACCCTGCGGAAGTGTTACCCGTGGAAATGACCAAACGCGGCAAGGGCAAATCGAATCAAGTGGGGCCTTCGTTACCGTCCTCCGCTAAAGAGAAGCCGCACAGGGGCCTGTTTGGAAAAGAGGCTGTCCAGCCCGGACCCATGCAGTCTGGTGCTGCAAAGTCCGGTGCCGCCTCCACAGTCAAAACGTCGGTAAAATCAACCGCCAGTCGCCCGGCGAAAGCCACCACGGACAGTCCGGCCAAAGCCAAGGCGAAATTGCAGAAACAATCGGCCATTGCGGATCCGGGAGTGGGACCTGACGGGACCATGATGGGTGCGGAGGGCTTGCCCAGTGCCGTAGTGATCCCGGAGCAGCAAGGAAATGCTGGTGCTTCGCCCTTATCCGGGGATAAGCCCGGTCAGTTGCGCCTGCGTTTTGGACATGGCGACAAAAAAGCGGTCAATCAGCCTGCGCCGACAAACGCGGTTGGTCCTGCCATTGCACCGGTGAATGCGTTCATGCTGGGGCCGGATACGCAAAAATAGGACACCATCCTGCCAGTGATCGGTTAAGGCTTTGGTATTTATGCAGGTGTGTAGTCAAGGCGGTGTTTCAGCCGACCACCGGGGATTCCAGTAGCGTGAGTGTACCCTGTTCTGCGTCGAAGCGGGCCATACAGCCGATGGGAAGGGTTGCGGTTTGTGCCCCATGCCCTACGGAGAAGCCATAGCCCACGGGTACGCCCACAAAGGCGGTCAATTCTTTCAGGAAGTCGGACAGGTTGAGTTCCGGCTCCGGTTCAATCTCGGAGAAATCGCAGAGGATCAGGCCGGTGATGCGATCGAAGAGGCCCGCCAGCTTGAGTTGCTGGAACTGGCGATCCAGCGAGTAGTATTTTTCTTTCCAGTCCTCAATAAACAGGATGTGTCCCCGGGTGTCCGGCTGATAGGGCGTGCCGCACAAGGCCGCCAGCAGGGAGAGGTTTCCGCCAATCAGGCGGCCTTCTGCGATGCCGGGCATAAAGGGCCGGTAGGTGTCCAGATTGGGAATGGTGTAGGGTGTGGCAACTGGCTGTTGAATCAGCTTGAAGAGTTCGGCCTGACTAAAGGGCTCGTGATGGACGAGGTTGGAGGTGAGCATGGGGCCGTAAAAGCCAACCAGCCCTGTGCGCTGATACAGGGGCAACAGCAGTGCCGTGACATCGCTGAAGCCAATGAGCACCTTGGGATTTTGGCGCACCCGTTCAAAATCCAGATGGGGCAACAGGCGCATACAGCCATACCCCCCTCGGGCGCAGAGGATACCGTCCACTTCGGGGTCGTCAAAGGTCGCATGGAAGTCCGCCAGTCGGTCAATATCGCTACCGGCCAGGTACATGCGCTTGTTTTGGGCGTGCGGCATGAGCTTGACCTTGTAGCCCGCAGTTTCCAGCAGGGCCACGCCATCAGTAAAAGCCTGCTCATTTGGGGTGGCACCTGCCGGGGAGATAATGGCTAGTGTGCTGCCGGGCGGTAAGGCCTTGGGCTGAAGGGGTTGTGCGTTCATACCCTCATCATAGCAAAAAGGCCGACCCCCGGGGCCGACCTTTTTGGTTTGTTTTTGAGGTCTATGAGCTTAATCGATCGAGAACTGCGCCTGCTACTGTCCCTGTGGGTTTTTTGCTGGCTGGCTGGCTGGCTTTCCAAAAACCAAACAGGTTTCTAAAAGTTCTGGGAGGATTTGGTGCTGGCTCAGGTCCTGGTGCTGGCTCAGGTCCTGGTGCTGGCTTAGGTCCTGGTGCTGGCTTAGGTCCTGGTGCTGGTGCTGGGGCAGGTGTTTCAGTCTTTGTCTTGATTTCCTCGGCGGGCTTTAAGTGGGTTTCAATTTTGTCCGAGAACGCTTTGTGAGCTGCTTCGAAGTCTTTTTTGGCCTGTTCGACTTTATCCGGGCTGATCTTTTTTGCAGTCAGGTGCGATTTAAAGGCATTGACGAAGTTTTCAGAGGCCGTTTTTTGCTCAGAATCCATGTTGTTTTCTAAGTGCTTTTTCATGGTTTCCAAGTCAGGGTTGACCAGCTTCCCGGCGACTTCAAGTTTGTCCTCGGCGAGTTCACTTTCGCTGGTTAACTGCTTGATTAAGGCAGGGTGATTTTCCTTTAAGTTGTTAAAGCTTTTCAGAACTTCTGCTTTGGCTTCTGTCGTCAAATTGCTCAGGGCCCCCTCAGCAGCTTTGGGCCAGTTGTGATAAATTACATAGACACTGGCCAAGGCCCCTGCGCCGACAGCCAGACCGGTCCAGCTGAACAGCTTGCTGGTGAAACCACCATTATCCAGAAGAACGTTTTTATCGGAGAAGCCAGCGGCGCCATCCGGGCCGGGTGCTTGAGGCATCGCGCCGGCTTGTGGGGCAAAGGCATCTTGTGGCGCTATGCCTGCGCCTGGCATTTGAGCGGGGAGTCCGGCGGGCTGACCAAAAGGGGATGCAGGCGGAAGCAAAGGCACTTGTGGAAACTGCGCCTGGGGAGATTGCTGCGGGAAGGGGGAACCGATGGCCATAGTGAAAGGACTCCTTGTTTGGTGATGGTTGTGCTTGTTAAAACCCACTCAACTTTGGTCTGTGCCGTTGAGGGGTTGATATTGCAATATTTCTTTACGATAAACTATGAAGCAAAAAGAATAGACAAATGTAAAAACGCTCGCCGTGAGGAGGCAAGGTGTTTATTATTTTTTAAACCGGAAGTTCATGCAAGTGCGGGCTTGCGTAGCGAGTCAATCCCCTGAGATTCGGTGACTAAACCGGCAGGCCGGTTTGAAAGATTTAAAAAATTTAAAAGAAGTTTTACCCCAGGCTGCTCAGGATCAGTTGCGCGTATTCTCCCGCTTCCCCGCCGGGATCCAGATTCACCGTTTTTTGCAAGTGGGTCTTGGCATTCTGCAAGTCCCCCAGATTCAGGTAGCAGGTGGCCACATCGCTATGGCACCATGGATCGGCATCTTCCGTGCGGAGTTGCTTGCGGTACTGCTGCAGCGCTTTGTCCCACGCCCCCATTTTGGAATAAATCCGGGCCAGATTGAAAAAGGTTCGGAAGTCGTCCGGCGCTAATGCCTGCGCTTTCAGGAAGTACGCTTCGGCTTCTGCGAAATGATCCTGATCCTCGTAAGTGTTTGCAATATTAAAGTACGGATTCAGGAAGGTGGGATCATAGCTCACCGCATGTTTCCACCACTGCAGGGCCAGGTCGGGTCGGCCCAGCAGGGCGCAGGCAATACCCGCTTCGGTGGCGTAGATTGATTTGTTTCGGGGGGCTGCCGTTGAGCACTTGAGCGTTTCTCGGTAATACAGCACGCTTTTTTCAAACAGCGATTCATTTTTGTAAATTCTGGCCAGATGGAAATAAGCGCTTTCCAGTCGGATGTCTTCATGGGTGGCTGTTTCGTAGAGCTCAATTTTTTCGGCGGGCAAAAAGCTTTGATGGGCCTGCAACATGAGCTGCATACTATGCATGGAGGTGCTGAAGGGGGCCAGTTTGTCTGCGGCCAGTGCAGGGTTTTCCCCAAACAGGGCCTGGGCCAGTTGGCTCACCGTTTGATTAATGACTAAATTGAGTTCGTCTGCCGTGTAGGGCAGGCCACTGGGGTGTTCTGCCTGTTGGGTGGTCAGTGGTAAAAACAGTTTTTGACCAATCAGGTACTGGTTGGTTCTGGCCTCATAGAGCCTGTAGTTAATTTCAAAGGCGCTCTGCGGTGGGGGTGCCGGTAGAATGGAGCCGGTGAAAGCATACTGGGTTCGTTGGCTCTTGCACACCTGGGCCAGGCGCTTGAAGGTGTCCGGTTCATCCAGTTCGTTCGTGAGGGTGATTTTATCATCCAGCGTGGAGAGATCCCGATAGTGTGTGGCGGTAAAGCGAGCTAACTGGCTCATTACGCCGTAGGCAAAGAGCATCTCGCATTGCAGCAGCAGCACCGAATTGGCAGGTCGTTTTAAAAACCCGACGGTGGTCAATTTGGGTGCTTGGGCCGACATACTGTTAACTCTCTCGTTCAATCTTTCTAAAACCGCTGCGTGCCGTGGTTTTAGCTGGATGCCTGTTGTTCTCTCAGGGATTGAAGCAGTTTATGGCGATGCTTGGGGTTCGCCCGCACCTGTTGTGCACTTTTCGTTTGCCTTTTGTGACTAGGCGCTGTTGAGCCAATTAGCCCGGCATTGCCGCCGGTGGCTTATCCTCCATTGTAAAAGATGATTTGTGAATGTGGCTGATTTTCGCGATTAGGATGGGTCTGTTGGAGGATTTTTCCCTGATTGGAGAGTATGGCGGAAATACCGGTATTGCTGGCAATGACCAGTGGTAAGTGGGTTTCGGCGGCACGGAGTTGTCCGATGGCCAAAAATTGGGCTTCCAGTAAGGGGTTTTGATGAAACCAGCCCAGATTACTACTGTTGATTAATAAATCTGCGCCTTGATGCTGATACTGCCCTGCAAATCCCCCAACGGCGGGGGCGTCATCAATGAGCTCAAAGCAGATGAGCGGCCCGAGTTTGACGGGGCCTGCGTTCAGCAGAGCACTGGCTTGCCCTGCATCATACGGGGTGCTGTAATCCACATTCAGGCGCTGTAGTGTCTGGGTGAGCGCCTCTCCAAGCTGGTAGGGGGTAAACTCCCCGAAGGGGACCAGTCGTCGTTTGTGATAAAACTGCACGTGAGGCCTGAAGGGGCTTGAGGCTTCCGGGGAAATGAGCGCCAGTGAATTATAATGGTGTTGTTGGGGGTCTATGCTGCTGACACCTACTGCGATATAGAGATGCAGTTGTTCGGAAAACTGCATCAGTCTGGCAAGATGGCGGTTTTTGCCCGGATCATTGACCCTTGCCCAGCCGGGAGCAACGCCTTCCTCGGGATACACCAGCAGGGTTCCTTGGGGCCATGGGCATTTTTTGAGCGGATTAATGTAGCTGTTGATAATGGCCTGGTCGTTGAGAGCGGCGGAGCGAATGGTTTCAATGGGCAGGTTCCCTTGTATCACGGCCACGGGAATCGGCCAGGGTGCCGACTGTAGCTGAGGTTCCGGTAACACAGTCATCATGCTCACGAGCAGGGGAAGTAATAGGGGCCCGAGGTAAGGCTTGAGTTTCGATAAAGTGTTTTCGCCACGCGATTGTAAGGTTCGCTTGTGGTTGGCGAGCCAGCAGGCCCAGCCGGTATTGTGAGCAACCAGCAGCAGGGTTAAAACACTGGCACCCCCTGCTCCGGCCAGAAGCCGCATTGGCCAGAGCGTGCTTTGGGTAAAGGCCAGTTGGGCCCAGGGCAGCGCGAGCGGGGTCAGGTTGAGTAAGCCAAAACAGAGCAGCCAGATAAAAGGCAGGAGGCTGATACGCAGCCACTTTGTCTGGATAGTGCCATTGAGAAACATGCTCAACCCTACGACGACTGCTGTTTCAAGTGTGAGCAAGAGCCATCCTGCCAGTGTGACCAGCCGACTCTCGATGTTGCCAAAGCCCAGCCAACTCAAGGGGTGTAGATCAAAAAACCACAGGTAATACAGGCCGCCAAATCCAGCCCCCATGCAGCAACCCAGTCGGAACCGTTCCGCGTTGCTCTGGGCTTGCCAAATGACCATCAGTGCCGGGATCATCGCCACCCATGCGAATATCCAGAGTCCGTAGCCCGGCGCGCTCAACCCCAAAAGCAGGCCACATCCGACCGCCCGGAGTTTGGGTGATAAGAAACGGTTCCATGAGTGCACGGGAAAACTCCTGGGCTTGGGGTTGCGGACTCAGTGAGAGGGCGGGGCTTGTGGACTTCTTGCCTCTGACTTGCAGCGGAAGGCTGCTATAATGCCAGTTATGAGAATTTTAGGCATTGATCCGGGTTTGGGCAAAGTGGGCTTTGGTCTGCTGGAAATCGTAACCTCTCCTGAAGGGGTGACGGGGCAGTATGGCCCGTCTGAGTGGGGCATTATCGCCACTTCCAAAGATAAGTCGGACGGAGAGCGGCTTCAAGAGATTCACGATGACCTGACGGAGCTTTTAACCCAGCTGCGTCCCGATGTGGTGTCGGTGGAGCGTTTATTTTATTTTCGGAATACCACCACACTGGTACCCGTGGCGCAAGCTCGTGGGGTGATTTTGATGCTGATTCATCGTTTTGGCTTGCCCATGTATGAGTATACCCCCATGCAGGTGAAGCAGGCCATTACTGGCTATGGGAAGTCGGAAAAAGCGGAAGTGCAAAACGCCCTGATTGATATGTTGAGTTTGAGTAAAAAACCCACGCCGGATGATGCTGCCGATGGGCTGGCCCTGGCGGTGTGTCATTTTAATCATGTGGGGAGGCTTCAGCTCATGCAGGGTCAGGTCACGGGCTCCATTTCATTTTGAGTGAGGTCTTTGCTGCAACTGAAGTGCCATTGGTTGTCTAAGCTTGACCTTTTGGTTACAGTGTTCGCAAGTGCATCATGAAGAGATGAGGATTTTGGTATGCAAAAAGCAGTTCGTTTAGCGGTATTTGGGTTTGGCGGCTTGGGCCGTGGTATGGCTCGTTTGGCACCACAGCGCCCTGATTTTAAACTGGTGGCTGTCGCCGATAGTCAAGGTTTTGCCTACAATGCCAATGGATTGGCACTGACGGAAGAATTTCAGCTGCAACAGCCCTTGACCAACGATTCCGATTCCATCATCAGTCTGCTGAAGTTGCATGGACACGAAATTGATGCGGTATTTATGGCCCTCCCGAATCTTCCGGTTGAGTTTTTCGCGGAAACCGTCAAGCGTATTGCTGAAGAAACCGGATTTCAGGGCGTTTTTGTCGATGCCCTCAAGCGTACCGAGGCGGTGGAGCGTCTCTTTGCCCTCAGCGATGAACTGCGGACGCACAATATTCTTTATATTACTGGCGCAGGAGCAACACCCGGCTTCTTAACCACCATTGCCGCCGTTGCTGCTCATTCCTTCGTGGAAGTGCTGGATGTGAACATTCACTTTGGCGTGGGCATTGCCAACTGGGAAGCCTATAAATCCACCGTGCGTGAGGATTTCATCCACCTGGAAGGCTTTGATGCCAAGCGCGTCTCCTGCATGAGTGATGAAGAGATTGGCCAGGAGCTGGACGTGCGCAACGGCCTGCTGAAACTGGTGGACATGGAACACGCTGACGATGTCATTCTGGAATTGGCCGGTGTTTGCCCTCGTGACCGTGTTCGGGTGGGTGGTCTGGTCGATACCCGTAATGCCAAAAAACCGGTCAGCACCAGTGTCACGGTGACTGGTCGTACCGCCAGCGGTGCGGTGGGCTCTCATCAGTTTGTGGTCAGTGATGAAGCGACTATGGTGGATAACGTCTGCGGTCCGGCCCTGGGCTTTATGCTTCGCGGGATTGAGCTGCATCAGCGTGGTTTTACCGGCTTGATCACCTCGGCGGATATTATGCCTCGCTTCTCGACTCGCGTGTTTGGCGCGGATGAATCGATGCAGCAGCGAGAGGCTGTCGCGCTGGTTTAAGCGCTACATTTCATCAGTACGGGCTTTTGGATGACGCTGGCCTTTTGAACAGCGCATTGAAAAGCGGCCTTAGCTTGAGGGTTCACATCCGGTGAATCTCTTGGACTGGAGTGATTGCAATGTCTTTGTTCATTACTGGAACCGGAACGGGTGTTGGCAAAACGGTGGTCACTGCCGTGATTGCTGCATGGTTTCAAAGCCAGGGTAAATCGGTTTGTGTGTACAAGCCCATTCAAACTGGCTCTCCGGATGCGTCAAAACCAGAAGACCCTGCCAGCATTCAATCCTGGTTGGGGCAGGCTGTGGCAACGTATTGTTCCTATTGCTTTGCCGATCCGGTGGCGCCCTATGCGGCCGATCCTGAGCGCACTATTCAGACCGGTAAAATGCTGCAAGATTTTAAAAACCTGCAAAAGCAATACGATATTGTGCTGGTGGAAGGTGCTGGCGGGGTCAGAGTGCCAGTTGCTCCCTATCTGGAGATGATTGATCTGATACGCATGTTTCAGCTGCCCGTCGTGGTGGTGGCTCATCCACAACTGGGCACCATTAATCACACCTTGCTGACGGTGGATGCACTATTGGCCCAGCGACTTGAGGTGAAAGGGGTCGTGATTTCTGATTATCCGGGCACGGCAGAGGTCCAGCGAGATCCGGCGATTCAGAGCTTGTTTTCAACCTTGGAGCCGTTTTTGCCCGTGCCGGTGTTGGGGACATTGCCTCACATTGAGCTGACATTGGAAGGCTTTCAGGAGGCCTCGGCGCAGCTCAGTCACTGGAAACTGCTGGAGTAGTGTGGGTTTTTTAAAAGACGACGAGGCCTTTTGAGGTGCCATGATTTTAAATCATCGGAGGATGCGCAATTACCTCAGGCTTATTGTTTTTATTTTATTAAGTGATTTAATTGATGCGAGGTCGTATTGGATGTCATCTATCGGTAGCGGTCTTGGATTTTCGAGTAGCCTGTTTCAGAGTGCCGCGTCGGCGAGTTCAGCTGCGGCTGATTCGACTGGGCAGGCTCAAATTGCCGCTAAGGCGAAACAGGCTTTAGCCAAAGGCGTTCAGGATGGTGGACAGGTCGACGATTACAAGCCCAAGAGCGATTTAACTGGTGCTTCTGGTGACAATGATTATTGGTCGGCTCTGGGCTATGACGCCTAATCCATCCTAGGGGCAATCTGACTCCCTTAAGGGCGGAAGTAGTTTAAGTCCGGATTTCGGGCAGCAGCCACTTCGTCTACCTTGCTGACCGGTGTGGTATAGGGAGCACCCAGTACCAGATCCGGTTGTGTTCTGCATTCTTCCGCAATGGCTTTCATCGCGGCCACAAACTGATCCAGCGTTTGCTTGGACTCGGTCTCGGTGGGCTCAAACATCATGGCTTCTGGCACGATTAGCGGGAAGTATACGGTGGGCGGATGGTATCCGTAATCCATCAGACGCTTGACGATGGCCATCGTGTTTAAATGCGAATCATACTGCTTCTGCTTGGCGTTGGTCAGGATGAACTCGTGCTTGCACACCTGATCAAAAGCGACCTGATAGTCGTCTTTCAGGCAGGCTTTGAGATAGTTGGCGTTCAGTACGGCATCCCGGCTCACCTGGGCCAGACCCTCGCCGCCGTAGGCCAGAATGTAGGTCAGCGCACGGGCGATCATCTCGAAGTTGCCGTAAAAGGCCTTCACCTTGCCAATGGATAGCGGGCGATTCTCGTTCAGGTGGTAGTTTTTTCCGTCAAACTCGACCAATGGGGCTGGCAGATAAGGCAGCAAGGTTTGATTGACCGCGACTGGGCCACAACCGGGACCACCACCGCCGTGCGGTGTGGCAAAGGTCTTGTGGGTGTTGATGTGCATTACATCAAAGCCCATGAGGGCCGGTTTGGCCTGCCCCAGAACCGCATTCAGGTTGGCCCCATCGTAGTACATTAATCCACCGGCTTCATGCACCAGCCGGGTGATTTCCAGGATGTCGCGCTCAAACAGGCCAACGGTGCTGGGGTTGGTCAGCATGACAGCTGCGGTTTTGTCGGAAAGCGCCGCTTTGAGCTGGGCTAAATCGATCAGGCCACCACTGGTGGATTTGATTTCTACCACTTTGAAGCCGCACATGGCCGCAGAAGCCGGGTTGGTCCCATGTGCCGAATCCGGCACAATGACTTCCGTGCGTTGCGGCTGGTTGATGTGGGCAAAGTGGGCCTTGATCATCATGATGCCTACCAGTTCGCCTTGCGCCCCGGCAGCTGGCTGGAGGCTAACCGCATCAAAGCCGGTAATATCGGCCAGATACTGTTGCAGGGTGTAGATGATTTTTAATGCGCCCTGACTGAGGTGCGACGGGGTCATGGGGTGCAGTCGGGTCAAGCCGTCCAGCATCCCGTAGTAGTCGCAGACCTTGGGATTGTACTTCATGGTGCAGGAGCCCAAGGGGTAAAACTCTTTATCAATACAGTGGTTCAGTTGCGAGAGCCTCAGAAAGTGGCGCATTGCTTCCAGTTGCGAGAGTTCGGGCAGGCGAGGGGCTTCTGCTCGCAACATTTCTGGGGGAATGAGCGACTCCAGCGGGCGTTCTTCCACCCCGACTGCGGGCAGCGACAGGCCACTGGCCCCCGGCCGGGACATTTCAAAGATGGAGGGTTCTAACACTTGAGCGTTCATTAGCAGGTGGCCTCCAATGCTTCCATGCCGCCAGCGGGCTGGCTAAACAACTGTGGACAGGTGGTACGCAAATACTGGTTCACGGTGCTGACATAGCGGTCAATGTCTTGCGGTGAGGTGGTTTCGGTACACGTGATCAGCAGGGTGTTCTTAAGGTCGGGATAGTGCTGCTCCAGCACAATGCCACCCAGAATGTTCTGCTGTTCCAGCAGGTTTAAGAGGGGCTTCACTGGCGCGGGAAAGCGCAGGGCAAACTCAAACAGGAAGGGCTGGCCGGGGATGGCCTGAGTAACTCCCGGGAATTTTTTGAGTCGACTGGCCAAGTGGTGCGCTCGCTGCACTGAAAGCGTTGCCAATTGCTGGAGTCCCACCGGGCCAATCAGCGCCAGATACACGGTGGCTTTCAGGACATTCAGGGCCTGGTTGGTGCAGATGTTGCTGGTCGCTTTTTCCCGGCGGATATGTTGTTCTCGGGTTTGTAGGGTGAGCGTGTAGCACTGCTTGCCCGTTTTATCCACCGTGCGGCCTACCAAACGTCCCGGCAGTTGCCGGGTGTACTTGTTGAGGGTCGCAATATATCCGCCATACGGTCCCCCAAAGGAAAGATTGTTTCCCAGCGGCTGGATGTCGCCTACGACAATATCGGCGCCATAGCTGCCGGGTGCCTTGATTAGTCCCAGTGATACCGGATCGGCGGACACGATAAACAGTGCCCCCGTTTTTTCGCAGAAACTACGTACGGGTTCGGTGGCCTCCAGTCCGCCCAGATAGTTAGGAACCTGAAGGATCACGCAGGCTGTTTTAGCGGCTGCCGGATCAGCGTCCGGGTTTAGCAGGTTGACAGGGGCTTCCGGGTTGAACTCCACCAGTTCAACATCGCCCAGCCCATAGAAGTATGTTTTCAGTACCCGTCGATAATCCGGATGAACGGTGTTGGCTACCAGCACGCGGGTGCGCCTGGTAGCTCGCAGGGCCATCAGGGCGGCTTCTGTCACGGCAGATGCTCCGTCATAGACTGAGGCGTTGGCCACGTCCATCCCGGTCAGCTCACAAATCATGGTCTGGAATTCGTAGGTTACCTGTAAGGTGCCTTGAGCGATTTCCGGTTGGTAGGGCGTGTAGGCGGTGTAAAATTCGCTGCGGCTGGCAATGGTGTTGACTGCCATCGGGATAAAGCGGCTGTATGCACCGCCCCCCAGAAAGCAGGTCATGCCCTGCCCCTGATTCAAGTTGGCCCAGGTGGCCAGTTCGGTTTGTAATTCCGCTTCGCTCAGCCCTTGGGCCGGAAGGACCCGATAGTGGATGTTTTCACGCAGGCTGGCGGGAATATCACTAAAAAGTTCATCCAGACTGTTAACGCCAATGGTTGTTAGCATCGCCTGGCGGTCTGCGTCCGTGTGGGGAAGAAAATTATGCATAACCACGCCTTTCTGTACCATGACTGGAGCAGTGTACCTGATGTATACCACTTGTTTGGGGAAATTAACTAATGGTCTGCCATTGCGCTCATTATAATATGGGCCCCTCAAAGCACGCCAGTTCATCTATGGCAAAGGCTTCAGGGGTCAAAAAAGCCAGCGCTAAATTCTAGACGGACTCTTCAATGGATTTCAGATACGCCTTGGGTTCCATCAGTTTTTTGAGCTCTTCTGGCTTGGAAACCAGAATCTCCAGCATCCAGCCACCATTGTAAGGGTCATCATTGACCATTTCAGGCTCTTCGCTGAGCTGGGTGTTCACGGCGATGACTTCGCCCGCTACGGGGAGATAAAGGTCAGATTGTGCTTTCACTGATTCGATGGAGCCGAAAGACTCACCCTGATCAAAGCTTTGGCCCACGTCTGGCAGCTCGACAAACACAATATCCCCCAGCTGGGAAGCGGCAAACTCGGTGATGCCGATTCTTACACGGTCATCATCCATCATACGGACGTATTCATGGGTTTCTGCCAGTAAAACGTCATCTGGTATTGTGAATTCTGTTGCCATTCAGCTTTTCTCCTTGCCTCTTAGTGTTGATAAAAAGGTCTTTCTACAATTTCTGCATCCACATCCGTACCCCGAACCCGGATCTGAATGGTATCGCCCGGTCCTAGCACCGAGCCAGAGCGAATATAACCCATCCCGATTGGCACATTGAACAACGGCGAAATTGAGCCGCTGGTCACCTCGCCCACGGGCAGGCCATTTTTGAGAATGATGTCGTGTTGTCGGGCAATGGTCCGCTTGTTCAGCGTAAAGCAGAAAAATTCCTTGTCCAGTCCTTGCTCACGCTGCTGTATCAAGGCTGCCTTCCCGATAAATTGACCTGGCTTTTCCAGTTTGACCGACCAACCGAGTCCCGCTTCCAACGGCGTATCTTGCTCACTGATGTCACGCCCATGCAGGGGGTAAGCCGCTTCAAGCCGCAAGGTGTCTCTGGCCCCTAGTCCAATGGGTTGTAGCGCCAGTGGTCGTCCCAGGTCTAACAGCAAATCCCAGAGTGCCGGTGCATTTTCGTTGGGCACAATAATTTCCACACCATCTTCTCCGGTATAGCCGGTGCGAGAGATTAAAACGGGTGTGCCCTGAATTTGCGCTTCGCTAATCCAGAAGCGCTTGGGCAGATCGTCCGTATCAAAGCCGGTGCGGGCCAGTATATGCGCGAAATCCGGGCCTTGTAGGGCAAACAGGCCATACTGACTATGCCAGCTGACTTTTAAACTGGAAAACTTCAGGGCCTCGGCGTGCTGTTCAATCCAGGCGATGTCTTTTTCCGTATTGGCCGCGTTACAGATGATCAGAAACTCCTGAAAGTCTTTCAGGTCATGGAGTTCTGGCAGTTGATAAACAATGATGTCATCGATAATGCCACCGGCTTCGGTTAAAAACTGGGTGTAAACGGCTTTGCCGGGTTGCAGTCTGGTTAAATTTTGCGGCACCAGATACTCCAGAAAGGCACGGGTGGCTTCCAAATCGCCACTGTGAACCGTGATCAGCCCCATGTGGGAAATATCGAACAGGCCTGCCACTTCGCGCACGGCATGGTGTTCTTCCATGACCTTGCCATATTGCAGGGGCATTTGCCAGCCCGCAAAATCCACCATTTTGGCCCCGCGGGCGACATGGTTATCATACAAGGCTGTTTTTTTGGTTACATCCTGATGTTCAGGGGGTAAATGCTCAGAGGGCGTTTTAATCATACTGAGATTTTTGACCAGGAACTGCGCCTTGTCAATTTGAAAATACGCAGCGGCTTGGCTTGAACGTCCCCATGAACGGAAGACGCTGGCCTTTATGACAAGCCATACGATCGTGTGAAAGCTTACTCTGAGAATGCGAATGGGTGTAGCAGGTTAATGCGACAGCACCTGCAGGATGCTATAGGCCAGCACCAGCAGGCTCGTTTGCCAGAGCAGATCCAGAGCGGGTCTGGTTTGGGTTGCCGCCAGAGCGATCACTTTGGGTTCTGATGAATGTGGGTGGTGTCCGTTCCGATTAGGTATCATCAAAAAAACTCCATGAGGCGGGTTGGTGCATGCTGGGAAGTTCATGATTAATGTCGGCAGGGGGGAGGAAAACTTTAGGGTGTTTGACCCAAAAATTTATTTTTCGTAATGTTCCGCATAACTGTGTTGAATGAGTGCGGTAATGCGCTCGTTTAATCCGGTCAGGGCAGGCTGACTTTGGTTATCAGTGCCCCGAGTGTAGTGCAGGAGAAACTCAATATTCCCTTTGGGGCCCGTAATGGGCGAAAAGTTCAGACCTGCCAGTTGCCAGTCGGGCATTAAAGTGGCCAAATCCAATAAAACCCCAGTGACAATCGTTTGGTGACTCTCTGCGCCACGCACCACACCTTTAAACCCGGCGGGATCCAGATAATCCCGATGTTCAAACTGGGGTTTCAACAGGGCGATGATCTCGGCATCCGCTTGCAAGAGGCTGGCCAGGGGCGGTAATACTTTTTTGAGGGAAATAAACGAAGTATCCACCACACCCAGTGAGGGAGACTGACTCAGTTGGTCAGGTTGCAAGTCTCGGATGTTGGTTTTCTCCAGCACCTGAACCCGCTCATCCTGCCTCAGTTTCCAGTCCAGCTGGCCGTAACCGACATCCACCGAAATAACCTGCGCCGCGCCGTTTTGCAGGAGGCAATCCGTAAATCCTCCGGTGGACGCCCCGACATCCATACAGATTCGACCTGCGGGGTTGACGGCAAAGGTGGCCAGGGCTTTTTCCAGCTTGAGGCCACCCCGGCTGACATAGGGTTGCAAGCCTACCACATCCAGTTCGGTTTCGCTGATGGCAACGGGTGTGCCGGGCTTGGTGACTACCGTGCCAGCCACTTTTACCTTGCCATCCATAATCAATGCTTGCGCCTGGGCCCTGCTCTGGCACAGGCCGCGGTCTACCAGTAGTTTATCCAATCGTTCTTTGGGAGTGGGTGCCATTTGAATCTCA
This sequence comes from Vampirovibrio chlorellavorus, assembly GCA_903866275.1. Taxonomy (GTDB): domain Bacteria; phylum Cyanobacteriota; class Vampirovibrionia; order Vampirovibrionales; family Vampirovibrionaceae; genus Vampirovibrio; species Vampirovibrio chlorellavorus_D. The sequence continues at coordinate 195,426 of CAIPMU010000014.1, forward strand.
TGTTGTGCCTCCCTTATACTGAACAAACCGGACTGAAGCAAGCACCAGCCTGAAGTCAGTAAACGTGGAGATATGATGGCGGATCAGTTTTTAATCGTCGGCTTGGGCAATCCAGGCAAGCAGTATGAGTCGACACGGCACAACATTGGTTTTGCCGTGGTGGAGGCGCTGGCCCAAAAAGCGGGTATTACGGCCAAAACCGAGAGTAAGTTCAACGCGCTGGTGGGCTCAGGGCGGTATGCGGGGCATAAACTGATTCTGGCCCAACCGCTTACGTTTATGAACCTCTCCGGCGAGGCGGTCTCCAGGCTGTTGCGCTACTACGGGCTTTCCCCGGAGCAGCTGTTGGTGGTTTATGATGATGTCGCATTGCCCTTTGGCAAGATTCGTATTCGGCCCGGCGGGAGCGATGCCGGGCAAAAGGGCATGAAGTCGATTATTAGTTGCCTGGGGGGCGATCAACAGTTTCCTCGTCTGCGGGTGGGCGTGGGAGCGCCACCGGCCAAAATGGCCTTGCCCGATTATGTGCTGGGAAAGTTTGTGCCAGCCGAGCGGCAAGATCTGCCCAAAATTCTCGATGCATCCATTGAGGCCATTGAAGTCTGGCTGGATCAGGGGGTAGAGCCTGCCATGACCCGTTTTAATGGCCTGAGCATTCTCGGCGAGGAGCCTGTCATTCAAGCCGATTAACGGGGTGCTTAAGCGATCTCTTTACGACTGGCTTGCAAGGGGCTGGCCAGTGCGGTCACGATTTCTTGCAGGAATGCAGTGACTTGCGCTTGCGGGGCAGCGTTGTTCAAGACCAGATCCGCCACCGTGCGGGTGGGCAGAATGTGCTGATGCAGACAGGTGACGGTGGTGTTCCACATGTTGTCGGTGACGCCCCGGTTTTCCAGCTGATTGCGCGCCAGCCAGCGGCTGCGACGCGTTGCTTCATCCACATCGACATAAATTTTAAGATCGTAGAGGGGGAGAATGTTTTTGTCGTAAAAGGCATGAATGCCTTCGGTCACCACAAAGGGACTAACCGGCAGGGCGATGGCTTGTTCTTCAATGGTGGGTTTGCGGGTGGGGGTACCAAAACACAGCCTAGGCAGCTTGACGGTGGTGCCCAGCGCCTGACGTTTGAACTGTTGTAAATCCTGCTGCAACTGCCGAAAGCGGATGTGCGCCGGATCGTCAAAGTCAATCTCGTCATAAAAATGTGCCAGCGGCAGATGGGTAAAATCCGCCTCAAAGTCCCGGTAGTAGTTATCCTGCGTAAACGCGGACACGCTGGATACCGCATTAAGTTGCTCTACCAGGCTTTCCCGGATAAAAGACTTGCCGCAGCCCGATGGGCCACACAGGGCAATGGTAAAGGGTTCTGGAACCAGGGCGATTTGTCTCACCCAGCGGCTCAGGTTTTCCCAAAAGAACAGGGAAACCGACTGTACCACCGGGGTTTCTTGCAGACTATCCTGGCGCAAGAGCTCTTGAATGTGGTTGTGAATGGCCTGCTGAATGACCAGTTCCATTGGGCGATGTCCTGTGTTCAAGTGGTGTGCCGGGATTGGCTGCTTATGACGTTGGTTACGACCGGGAAAGGCTATCTTGACGGTTTTGCCCGTCGAAATGGCATGCCTGAGGATTATCCCATCATACCCCCGTTAGGCTTGTCACTCAAGCTTCTCCCCTATTCAGGCCGCTTTTGCGATTGTAGCGGAGGGCTGCCGGGTCAGGCAATTCAATATGAATTTTTTGGAACAAATGATTTTGGAAAACCGAACATTTATCCCTTTACCCAATTTTTAGCTTGCGTCACTATAAAGAGGCTGAGTTTGCTCTAAAAATGATGTGGCTTTGCGTTGAGTCAATTGGGGCTGGATTGAATAATCAGCAAGATGTCGTGAACCGAATCCATACACACAGCGAGAAATGTTTTGAGGCCGCGATGAATCATTTTCAGGATTTGAATATCACGAAAGCTCAGGATGCCGGTGTGACGGCTATGATTGAGCAGGACTGGCCATCGGTTACCGTGGAGCTCAGCGAGTTGTTGAGTGAGCGGCAGGCTGGAGATGTTAAAACGCCTGCCAAGCGTGCGTTGAATAGCACGGCGTATCGTATTTTCAAGTTGCTGCAATGGCTCATTCAGTCTCCGTTGAGTGTAGAGGCCATGAATCAGAAGTTTTGTGCGGAACCGCGCATTGGCAAGCCGGTGTCAACTGATTCCATCTGGTTGTACATCAACACCCTCAAGGCGTTGGGATGCAATATTCGTCGGCCCAGCCCGCGTAATAACTTTCAGTATGTCATGCAAAGTCACCCGTTTGGGCTGAGTTTGAGTGAGCATCAGCTGGAAGCGCTTTCGCAGGCCAAGGCCTTTGCCCAGCAGCGATTCAGTCGAAAAGAAATGCAGGCCCTGGACGGCCTGTTGAAAAAAATTGTTGGCTATTCGGTCTGTGATAATCCGCAGGCCCTGATTGAACAGCTTTTTGCCCGGAGTCGCAGTTTTGATTATGGCGAGCTGAATCCTCATGTTGAGACGCTGGAAAGCGCGATTGATCAGCAGGTGTTGGTGCAGTTGTCCTATTTGTCTCCCAAATACGGCGAGGAGCAGTTCCAGTTTTTGCCCGTGGCCCTGTTTTATGATCAGGGGGTGGTTTACCTGCGCGGTGAGCGTCCCGAGTTTGAACACCCCAGCACCTTGCGGGTGGATCGGCTGGTGCGGGTCAGTCCGGTTGCCGATCCCGTGGTTCGGGATCATTTACTGGGGCGGCAAGCGCTGAAGACGGAGGTGCACTTACATATTCTGGCACCGTCGCCCGGTGCGTTTGATGGGTTTGGCCTGAGTGAAAACCAGGGTGTTTATCAGGAGCAGTTGCGGTGGGTCGAGCCGTCAACCGAGGATGCAGGGGAGGCACCCTATTATGAAGTCCGGCTGCAGGTGCGTGAGTTTTTCTTTGTGAAACAGCGCCTGTTGTTGTGTGGTTTGCCGTTCCGGGTTCTGGGACCGGAGCGCTTGCGGGACGAGTTGCGTCAGACTCTGGAATCCATGCGTCAGTTTTATCAAACCCCGACCGGAGAGGATCAGAATTATGGCTAGTTTACCTTGTGATGCACCCCTGAATATCAATGTTTCCGCCTATCGGGTGCTGTTTATTCTGCTGATGCTGGTGCGCTACCGGTGTCTGAACATGATGGAGCTGAACCGGCTGTTGTACGAAAATCCCCTGATTGGTCGCGTTTACAACTGCGAGACCCTCACCAAGTACATCAATACCTTGCGCGAGGTGGGTTGCGAGATCCCGCGTTCCTCCAGTCGAAACGATTATAGTTATGAGTTGAACAAAACGCCTTTTCCACTCGTGCTTGAACCGAAAGAGATGGCCGTGGCGGAGAAGCTGTTGAAACAACTGGAGAAACAGCCCAATGAGGAACTGTTCAAGGACTATCGCGATTTTCTGGATCAGCTCTCCTGGGCCGTGAAAGTGCCCCAGCAACCGACTGTGGAAACGTCTGAACCGGTTGGGGTGTTTCCGGTGTTGGAAATGCGTCGGGAGCAGATTCGGACGTATCGCCGGTATTGTCTGGATGCGTTTATGCTGGAAATTCAGTACCAGCAGACTGGTGGACTGAAGACCATTTTTCTGGAGCCGCATGAGGTGATTGAGCGTGAAAATCGTTTGTTGCTGCTGGGTTACGATCAGCAAACACAGCAACAGGTGAGTCTGGACATTGGCCGGATTGGCAAGCTAAAGCAACTGCCCTCCAAAAATCGTCGACTGGTGGCCCGAACGGTGGTGCTGTTTGCGTTGTATGGCCGGTTGGCGGCCAGTTACCGCCTGTATCCAGGCGAGAAGGTGGTCTATCGATCCACGCAGGAATTGCATGTGAAAACGCTGGTTTCCGAGACCTCGGGCTTGATGGGGCGTTTGCTCAAGTACGGCGACGCCTGTCAGGTGCTTTCCCCGGAGAGCTTGCGAGAAACGATGCGAGCGCATATTGATCAGCTGCTGGCCACGCTTCAGGAGGCCTAGGAAGCGGTAGCCTGACTTTGAGCTGGAAGGGTCGCTTTAGTAAAGTATAAACAGACGATTGCCACCGTAAATGGGTTTGTTATCGTGGTATCCCAGAAACATGGGCTTTTCCAGGGGCTTGTTGACCCCATAAATATCCTTGAAGTCTTGTGTTTCAGCATTCAGCGCGGTCATAAATGGGTTATAGCGTTTCGGAGTCGTCGCTGGTTTAGCTGAAATGGCTGTGGTCGCCAACGAAGGGAGCGCCGCCTTGATCGGCTGGGCAAAGGGATTCTGCGCTTTCATGCTCAGCGTAAAGGGTGAGGTGGGCTGACTCATGGGGGTGGGCTTCCTCCTGTGGATAGGCTCGTTCCGGGCTTCCCAAAGTTGTGGGGTGTGCTTGTCGCACCGAAAATCGGTGGGAAATTCAATGCTCACTATGAAGGTATTCTAGTTTCTGGCCCTGTCAACCGCTTCCCGTGTTTGGTGGACTTTGGGCGCTGGTGTCCGGGAAAAGTGAGCGATTCGGTAATTTGGCTTGAGTGATGCCCTGAGACTTCGCTACAATAGATGTATCAACGATGACTAATTGAGGCTTTGCCGTGGATTTTTCTGATATTAAACGCCGTTTGGAGGCTTTAACGCCCCGTTTGCAAGCGGCAAGGGGGTTTCTTTGACACCCCGGCCATTCGGGAACAAATTGCCAGTCTGGAGCACCAGAGTGCCCAGTCCGATTTCTGGAATGACGCGGATTTAGCCCAGCAAACCATGCAGACGCTCAACGATCAGAAGGAGTCTGTGGCGCGGATGCAAGCCTGGGCGCAAGCGCACAGCGATTCGCAGGTCTTGCTGGAGCTGGCTCAGGAGGCTCAGGATGAGACGGTTCTGGCGGAGTTGAATGCGGATCTCGATCGGCTGGAAGCGGAAATCGATTCGTGGGAGCTGCAAAATTTGCTCAGTGATGAGTACGATAAATCCGATGTGATTATCACCATCACTGCCGGGGCAGGTGGCACTGATGCCCAGGACTGGGCGCAGATGCTGATGCGCATGTATCTGCGCTGGGCCGAGCAAAAAGGCTTTAAGCGGGATGTGCTGGACATGAACGAAGGCGAAGAGGCGGGGTTGAAAAGTGCTTCGATTCGGCTCACGGGCCGTTATGCCTATGGTTACGCCAAGGCGGAGCGCGGTGTGCATCGGCTGGTTCGAATTTCCCCGTTTAACGCTTCGGGCAAGCGGCAAACCAGCTTTGCTTCGCTGGAAGTCAGCCCGGTGGTCACCGGGGTGTCCGCTGCGGATATTGAAATCCGGCCGGAAGACATTGAACTGGATACCAGTCGTAGTGGCGGCGCGGGCGGGCAAAACGTAAACAAGGTGGAAACCGCGGTCCGCATTGTTCACAAACCCACGGGCATTGTGGTGCGCAGTCAGCAGGAGCGCAGCCAGCTCCAGAACCGGGAAATTTGTATGGATATGCTGCGATCCAAGTTGCTCGCGCGCCGGATTGCTGAGCATGAGGCCAAGCTGGCCGCCTCTCGCGGCGAGGTGATGGATGTCAATTTCGGCAGCCAGATTCGCTCGTATGTCTTTCATCCTTACAGCATGGTGAAAGATCACCGCACCAATGTGGAAACCGCTGATGTGACCGGCGTGATGGACGGCGATCTGGATCGCTTTATTGAAGCGGTTCTGCGCCAGCGACAGGCGCAAACGCTCGCGGCAGAGGCTGCTTCCTGAACATGAATCGGCAGGGTCAAGGCGCTTGTCCCGCCGGATTTTTAGAAATTAAGATATGATGAGACAAAGCGCCCTCTCAAGCATTGTGGAAGGATGGGTTGAACCATGACGTCGAGCAGTTTCACGCAAGCCCCGATTCTGGTGGTGAATGGCCCGAATCTCAACCTGTTGGGGGAGCGGGAGCCGCACATTTACGGCGCTCAAACGCTCGCGGAGATTGAGCAGGCGCTGAGTACTCAGGCGACGCAGGCGGGCTATTCGCTGCTCTGCTTTCAGTCCAATCATGAGGGGGCCTTGATTGATTTCGTGCAGCAAAAGCGCCACGAGAGCGTGGGTCTGATTATCAATCCCGGCGGCTATGCCCATACCAGTGTCGCCTTGCGCGATGCCGTGTCGGCTTATCCCCATCCCGTGATTGAAGTGCACTTGTCCAACATTTATAAACGTGAAGGTTTTCGGCACCATTCTTATTTAAGCGCTGTGGTGAGTGGTTTAATCTGTGGCCTCGGCGCGGATGGTTATCGTTTGGCTTTGGATGCCCTGTTGCGACAACTGAGCCAGGTGTGAGCCTCTTTTTCCGGTGTCTGGATTTTTAGGTGCTTACCAGTCAAGCCTCTGATGACATTGCGGCATCTCTGGCGTCAGAGTAGGCGTGCGAAAACAGACCTGAGGGAAGCACAAGGCAATAGCAGGATAGCGCTGGATTTGCGCTGACTTTCGAAAGCGCTCTAGGCGGTGATCTCGGAGGTTAGTTCGCGCTTGCTTTTGCTCTGAGTGGCGGTGCTGACCATTTTTTGACGGGCCATGATAATTTGCAGCACTGAAATATCAGCGGGCGTGAGGCCGGGAATACGGGCTGCCTGCCCTAAATCGGCGGGTTTGATGCGGGTCAGTTTCTCTTTCGCTTCATTAGAAAGCTGCTTGATCTGGGTGTAATCCAAATCCTGTGGCAGTTCTACCTTGTGTGCTTCCGAGAGATGCTGGATGCTGCGTGTTTGACGATCCAGATAACCGGCATACTTAATCTCTGTTTCCACAAACTCGGCCACATCAAAGGCGACTTGCTCGCAGCCTGGCTCAATGCGCTTGAGAATCTCGTAAGTAATGGGCGGACGGCGCAAGAGCTGGAACAGGGTGGTTTTTTCCCGGACGGTTTCACCACAGGCGGCTTGTAGCACCTGATTGATCGCCTCGCTGGGTTCAATGCGAGTGGCTTTCAGGCGCTCTTGCTCAATGGCGATGGCCTCGTTCTTTTTCTGGAAGACGTCCCAGCGTTCGCTTGTCACTAGGCCTATTTTTTGACCAATCGGTGTCAGGCGCTGATCGGCGTTGTCCTGACGGAGCAACAGGCGGTATTCACTGCGGGAGGTGAGCATCCGATAGGGCTCATTGATCTCCTTGGTCACCAGATCATCAATCAGGGTACCGATATATGAGGATTCACGGGGCAGAATCAATGGCTCCTGCGTACCACAGAAGCGGGCGGCGTTGATGCCAGCCACCAGCCCTTGGGCCCCGGCTTCTTCATAGCCGCTGGTGCCGTTGATTTGCCCGGCCAGAAAAATCCCCGGAGCCACTTTGGCCATGAGCGAGGGCATTAACTGGTAGGCGGGGAAGTAATCGTACTCCACGGCGCAGGCGGGCCGAAGTACTTCCGCTTTTTCCAGACCGGGCAGGGTGTGTACCATGTCAATCTGGATTTCGTAGGGCAGGCAGGTGGAAAAGCCCTGCAGGTAGACTTCATAGGTGTCCCGACCTTCGGGTTCGATGAACAGGTGGTGGCTGTCCTTGTCCTGAAAACGACGGACCTTGTCCTCAATGGACGGGCAGTAGCGTGGCCCGGCCCCTTGCAGCATCCCGCTGTACATGGGAGAGCGGTGAATGTTGTCGTTGATCAGCTTGTGCGTTTCGGCGTTGGTGCGGGTCAGGTGGCAGGGCATCTGCTCACGCACGGGGCGATCTGGCAAAAAGGAGAAGTGCCGCAGCTCGGCATCACCGGGATGCACTTCCAGTCCGGTAAAATCGATGGTGCGTCCATCAATGCGGGGTGGGGTGCCTGTTTTCAGGCGGCCCGTTTTAAAGCCCAGATCGGTCAGGCAGCCGGTAATCCCGTAGGAGCCGGTTTCGCCGGGGCGACCGCCGCCCATGCTTTTTTCGCCGACCCACAGCTTGCCATTTAAAAAGGTGCCGGTGGTAATGACCAGGGCTTTGGCGCGGTAAATCACGCCCAGATTGTCTTCCACGCCGCTGAAGCTGTTGTCAGTGTTGACGTGGATTTTGGTAATCATGGTCTGGCGCAACTTCACGTTGGGCTCGGATTCTACCAGTTTACGGGCAAAGGCGCGGTATTCCGCCTTGTCCGATTGCGCGCGCAAGGCGCGAACCGCGGGCCCCTTGCTGGCATTCAGCGTTTTCATTTGCAGATAGGTGGCATCGGCACAAATGCCCATTACCCCGCCCAAGGCGTCAATTTCACGCACCAGTTGGCTTTTGGCGGGCCCCCCAATAGCGGGGTTGCAGCTCATCTGGCCGATGGTGTCCAGGTTCATGGTCATCAAGAGGGTTTTGCAGCCCAGTTTACCGGCGGCCATAGCCGCCTCTATGCCAGCGTGACCGGCTCCGATGACAATAACATCCACATTTTCTATGACGCTCATAGTTTTATTGTAGGGGAAAACCCGGAAAGCTTACAAGGTTTCCCCAAGTTTGTCTTAATAACTGGTTGCAATGTTGAGGGAATGGTTTACCCTGCCAGCGCCTGCTGCCCCTGCTTCATCCGGTAGAGCTTGTCGATGCTCCGATATTGCAGGGCCTCGGCAATATGGCTGGCTTGCACGTTTTCGGAACCGGCTAAATCTGCAATGGTGCGACTCATGCGGAGCATGCGGTCAAAGGTGCGTGCGCTGAGGTGCATTTTCTGGATGGCCTTTTGCATGAGTGCCTGTCCGCCGTCATCCAATTGGCAGAACTGCTTGATTTGCTGAGGGTTCATCTCGGCGTTGCAATGAATTCTCATGCCTTCAAAACGCTGCGCCTGGATCTGGCGGGCCTGCGTGACGCGTTCGCGAATTTCCGCAGAGGTACTGGCGTTGGTGGGGCTGTGGATCTCCAGCAGTTCGCTGTCTTTCAGGCGAGGGATTTCCAGATGGATGTCAATTCGGTCGAGGAGCGGGCCGGAGAGTCGCTGCAGGTATCGGGCGATTTGTAGCTCTCCGCAGCTGCACTGCTTTTGGGCGTCTCCCGCATAGCCGCAAGGGCAGGGGTTGAGTGCCGCCAGTAGCATAAATTTGGCGGGAAACGTCACACTCTGCTGGGCCCGACTGATCGTGACGACGCCGTCTTCCAGTGGTTGGCGCATGACTTCCAGCACATTGCGGGGAAACTCCACAAATTCATCCAGAAACAACACCCCGCGATGGGCTAGTGTAATTTCGCCGGGTTTGGGATGTGAGCCTCCGCCGGTGAGTCCGGCGCGGGTGGCCGAATGATGGGGCGAGCGAAAGGGACGATGCCGAATCAGGCTTTGCTGGCCTTGTCCTTTTTCGGTTTGTAGCAGCCCGGCGACGCTGTAAATGCGACTGACTTCCAGTACTTCCTGAAACGACAGCGGGGGCAAAATGCCCGCAAATGCCTTGGCCAGCATCGACTTCCCGCTGCCGGGTGGCCCTAGCATGAGCATGTTGTGCCCGCCCGCTGCGGCAATTTCCAGGGCGCGTTTGGCCACTTCCTGGCCTTTAATATGCGAAAAATCGATGGGGCTGTGGTGAGGTTGCGTGGCTGCCGCCATTAGGGCTTCCCGATCCACGGGCTTTAAAAAGCTGGGCGGATGCATGAACAGCACCGGCAGCTCGTTCAAATGTTTCAGGCCATACACTTCAATGCCGTCAATCAGTGAGGCTTCCAGAACGTTTTCTTCCGGGACGACCAGCGCGGTAAAGCCTTCATGTTTGGCCATCATGGCCATTGAGAGCGCCCCATTAATGCGGCGCAGGGAACCTTCCAGCGAGACTTCCCCGATAAAGCAGGCTTTCTCCAGAAAGGGCGTAGGGGCCAGGCATTCGGAGGCCAACAGGATGGCCACGGACAGGGGGAGGTCAAAGCCGGTGCCCTCTTTTCGGAGATCGGCTGGGGCGAGATTGATCACGACTTTTTTGAGTGGAAAGGCAAACCCACTATTTTTGATAGCCGCCTTAATCCGCTCTTTCGATTCAGTGACCCCGGTATCGGGCAGGCCAACAATGGTCAGGCCTGGCAGGCCAGTGCTGATGTCCACCTCGACGACCACTTTGTGTGCATCCAGTCCATTCAGGGAGCCAGTGTAAACGGTTGAAATCATGGGTATTCCCTTTAATCATTCACGATTGCCTTGAGAAGTTTCTATTGTGGCGAAGAATGAGGCACCCAAAAAGGTATAAATATTCGGTTTTCGGAGTTGGTGCAATTTGAAGTCTGGTTTTGGGGGCGGATTGGGGTAGGCCTTTTTAGGTTCGGTTGATGTCTGCGGATGGCAAAGTAGGCTACAATAAGGAACAGGATGGAGCGCCTGCGGATTCAAACTGCAAGGCAGATAGGTTTAGGAGAGCGAGATTTTGAGCACTCAGATGAGTTCCCGCAAATTGGCGTTGGGGATTATGACTTTTTCGTTGCTGGCCCTGCTAGTGGGTATTTTTAATGCGGCCCGTCTGGGACAGGAAGTGGCCAAACAACAAAAGTCGGAGGGCCACGGCTCCGGGGTTTCGTCCTTTCTGAACAAACGAGATCACCTGGCCCTGATTGAGTTATCGGGCATGATTACCATGGATGCGGGCAATGATAACGGGCTTTTCCACAGTGAATCCAATGCCATGCAGGCGCGAAAATCGTTGGATGAGGCTGCCAAAGATGACAGCATCAAAGGGGTGCTACTTCGTATTAACTCTCCCGGCGGTACGGTCGGGATGAGCCAGGAGTTGAACGCGGCGGTGCAACGGGTCAGCAAGAAAAAGCCGGTTGTTGTGAGTATGGGGGATTTAACCGCCAGCGGTGGCTATTACACGGCGTGCGCGGCGGATAAAATTCTGGCCAATCCAGGCACATTGACTGCCTCCATTGGGGTGATTATCAGTACACTGGATTTCACAGACCTCATGCAGCAGAAGTTGGGCGTTCATCCGCTCACCGTCAAAAGCGGTAAGTTTAAGGATGTGCTATCACCCTATCGCCACGCCACCCCTGAGGAAGTGGCCCTGATACAGCGCCTCATCAATGAAAGTTATCAGGACTTTCTGGGGGCTGTGATTAAGGGGCGTACCCGTTTTATGACCAATGAGGTGGAGAAACAGGCTCGAATCGCCAAGATTAAGGCTGTTGCCGATGGTCGTGTGGTAACCGGAAATCAGGGGGTAGAGGCTGGTCTGGTCGATGAAATTGGCGATCAGGAGCGTGCCTATACGGTGTTGGATCTGATGGCCAAAGAGCGCGCAAACCTGAAAGGCAAGGAACGCCTGCCTCTGGAAAGTGAAGAGAATCGTTTCAGCCTCACAGACTTCCTGGGGCTGCCCAGTGAGAGTATGGTTCCTGCCATTCCGGGCGCGGCTTCGGCGGTGCAGGCTGCCAAGATGCTGCCATTGAGCATGCGTTATCCCAATCAGCCGCTTTGGGTGCTGGAGTAAGCCATGTCTGAGTTGATTGCGGCTGAGCAGCCGGTGCCTGATGATTTTAATCCCCAAGCTATTCAGGGGAGCTATCTGGAGTTATTCTACGCGACACTTTTTCACCCGGTGCGGACATTTGCGTTGATTGCCGCTGAAACGTCAGCCCCTTTGGGTAATCGGCAGTTGTTTTTTGCCAGTTTGTCCGTGGTGGGTATCTCTGCCCTGGCGCCCTTGTTGCAGTTAGCCAACCAGGGTGGAGAGACTGTGAGCCTGTTCTGGCAAATTCCGCTGAGTGCCGTCGCTGGTGTGATACTTTGGGGGCTGATGGGCTTGTTTATCAGTCTGTTTGCTTATGCGTTCACTGCTCAGGCCCGAGCCAAGACGTTTTTGGCCTTGTCTGGTTTGGCAACCCTGCCCTGGATTTTGATGGGGCCGGTCAGTTTGCTGAAAATAGGATTGGGACCCGTTGGGGTGATCGCCTTTGTGTTGCTGGCCCTGCTGGTCTGGCTATGGTCGGTTTTATTGTTTGCCCTAGCGCTCGCCGAGACTTATAAGATGTCTCCTGAGCGGGTCCTGATTATTCTGGCGGCTCCGTTTGCCTTGTCTGGCGTGCTGCTGGCCTGGGTGGCCGGGTTTATCGACAACATCAGTCAACTTGCATTTCACGGCTGATAAACGCTTATACAACTGAAAAGTGTTGCTCTCACTGTCGTGCTTTGGGCCCCTTTTGTGACCTTCTCTCCCAATTCCACTTGAGTCGTTGCTGACGAGGTGGCTTGTTACGCCAGAATCCCTTTTTGCATATTCTGTGTTTTGTTTTGCGCCTGGGTGGTTTCAGCTTGCTTGAGTACCAGCGTGTCAACGCGTTCGCGCTCTTTTTTCTCGCTGGATTCCTCGCTTTGAAGTTCCTGCCCTTTGAAGCGTGTGGCGATTTGGGCAGCCAGCAACGTATTAGAGGTCAGTGGTGTAAAGCTGTTTGGAAGCATTGCGAATTCCCTTTTGCTTTATTTCGTTTGTTGGAGATATAGGTTGTCTATCGATGACGTTACATTTGTATAAAAAATGTTACAAGGTAACAACTGCTAGCAAAGTCCAGAATAGAGGCAAAAACAGTGAAAATTGTTACATTTGTTTACCAGACTGGCTCTTTTGTCTTCGTTTGAGCACTATTCCAAGTAGTGAGTGTAGGCCAGAATACTATAAGACGTTTGTAGCATTTGGTAAATAGTCTGGAAGCGATCCGCTTTAAATTGTAGCGTTCGTCCATCCAGCCGGGTGAGTCCTGGGATGGTGTTGGCGGCGTCGGCTGCCAAGGTGTCGATGAACGTGACTTTGAGGTCGTAGGGCCCGTTTAAGTTCAGCAAATGCTCAGACCATTGGGCCTGACGCTCCAGAACCTGCCGTGTTTTAGCGGCATAGTCTTCCAGCACGTTTTCCAGCGGGTGATTTAATGCGGATGTCTGGGTCAGTCCCACTTTGGTTTCTACAGTGGGTAAGTCTGGGGACAGTTGGTGAATTTCCTCAATAAAAGCCCGATCGCCACTGGCCAGAATCAGGGGGACCCCAAACTCCAGGCTGGCGTATAGGGCGTTAATGCCCCCTTCCCCATAGGATACGCCGTTCACCGAGACATCAAAGAGCTTGCTGTGGAAGGTGTGGCTTAAAACACCCTGGTGCGTTCCTGCTTTGGCGTGATAGCCAATATAGATGGCCCCATCAAAGCCGGCATCCAGTCCAGCCGACATGGCACAGCGCTTGGGCTTTCCCGAGAGCAGCGAGACCCGTGGGTCTACACGCTCCACGGTCAGGTTGGTCATGGTGCAATGGGAATCGTTGATGACGATTTCGGAGGCCCCGTGATCCAGCGCTGTTTCCACCACGGCGGCTACTTCCATTTCCAATTGACTGACCGCCCAGTCATAGGCCTCACGGTCGGGGGTGGTGGCGCAATGGTGCGGAGAAACAACACCGCAAGCGCCTTCCAGATCTGCGGAGATATAGAGTTTGGTCAAAATGTCGTCTCCCCGTTAAACGCTGGGTTCAGACGAGGGCTTTTTGACCGCTTCGGTGAGGCGACTCACGGTTTTGCGGCCCGTCTCTTCCAGTTCGGCGGACAGGTCCGTGATTTTCTCCCGAAACGCCGAGGCTTTTTCTTTCAGCACATCTGATTTTTCGCGCAAGGTATCGGTCGATTCCCGATAACGGCTCTCAAATTCTTCCCGAATGAGTTCGCGGGTTTCCGAGCCGCTGCGTGGGGCCAGCAACATCCCGATGACCGCGCCCACGGCGCCGCCTACCAGTGCACCCGCTACAAATTTTCCAAACGATGAGTTACTCATGGGGCTACCCTCCTAAAACCGTTTGCGGCTAAATGACTGCTTTAAACCGCTCCAAAATGATTCCAGACTCAACGCGACTTCTCTTCCGGCTGAACGAATGGCAGGTACCGTTGCATTGACCCCGTTTTGTACGTTTTGAACCCCTTGCACCGCTTTGGTACTTAGCACCTCCACATTTTCTGCGGTGATACGTATGTCTTTCAGGGCCGGTGCCAGTTCATAGCGGGCCAGGGTCAGGAACTCAACGAGGCCATGCAGCAACATGACCAGCTTATAAAGCACCATGCAAAGCAACACGCCACCCGGTACCAGGACAATCCAGGCAACCCGGATAAGATTGGCCATTTCCTGCTCTGAAAGCTGTTCCATTCGTGGAATCCTCCCCAAGGGCGACGAGATCGTCGCACGTGCTGCCTGATTGCGGGACGCTAGTTGTAGTCGTATCCGGTGGCCATTTCTTCGGCTTGTTTGGCCTTGGCCATGCGATCCGCATCGCGGTCTTTTTTGACTTTGCCAACCTGATTTTCAATGCTATATCGGGTTTTGTCGATAAACTCGCGAGTTTTGGCGTTGGGGTTTTTCAGCTCATCGTTTACACGGCCGGGTAGGCTGCGCATAAAGGCGTTGGCATCTGCTCTTAGCTCATCGCCAGACTTGGGGGCCAACAGGACACCCAAAAGCCCACCCCCGATGGCTCCCAGAGCCATCCCGGCCAGGAAGGTTAAAATACTGTCATCAGCTTCTCTGGACACCGTTCTTACCTCGTCTGTCACAACAAAACCAATTTATTCCAGTGTACGCGCGTCTGTAGTCAGCGTCAAGAACGCGCTCGCGGCGCGGCTGACAAGGCGGCGAGAATCCATCCGGCCACCCGCCATTTTTGGCGCAAAGACCGTGGCAATGGGAGACTGGGACCACCCTGAGCCTGCATTCGTTCCAGCATACGGCGGAGGCTTCTTAGTTGGCGGGCCTGTTTCTGAATCTGGCGGAGCCATTGGGCCTGCCCATAGTGTAGGGCGCTTTCCAGTTGAATCAGTTGAACCAGCAGCCAGCCCAGCATCATCAAGGTAAAGAACCCGAACAGTTCCAGCAGGACGATGTAGGCTCGCGGAAAGGTGTCAACGCTCAAGACGCTAAAGGTTTCCATTGGGCACTCCGGGCTTTGGGGCTCCCGGATTGAGCTTGGGAAGACTGGGAGCCTGTTCGATGTCCACATGTTTCAGGTAGACATGTTCCTGATCCATTACCTTATAGCGGCACTTTTGATGTTTGCTGATCAGCCACATGCGTTGCGGCCCATAAAACGGGCGGATGAAAAATGGTTTCTGGCTGAGCGCCGCGGCTTTTGCCCGGTAAGGTTCACAGTAGCGGGTCATTGCATCGGCCGCCGGGGCTTGAAAGGTCTGCACTTTTTCAACGGCCTCTTCTGCGGCGGTTTTTTGATGATGAAACAGTCTGGCGTGTACAGGACTGACCACAGTAACCCAGGCAAGAACGAGCAAAATCAACCCCGCAGCATAATTCAGGCGCAATAGGGGCTGAACACGCTGGGATGCCAGTGTTCTTCGGGAACTGTTTTTTAGACTTTTCATGATCTTCACGCCTCTCATTTTGACGCTTCCCGGTCTACAATGCAAACAGAATGGTTTTGACACCATACGGTTCAATCTCCAATGAGATGTCAGGGATTGCCGCTGTTGCCGGTTCAGTGCCCCAGAGGATTTTTTGAGGCGTTTCGAGGAAGTTGATTTCTTGCACCGACTGGCAGACAAAGTTGGGCGTGCACCGTGTGTTGGCTGGTTGGTCCGTGGGGTTTAGCAGGCGCAGGATCAGTCCTTGCCCTGGCACCCAGTAGCAGGCAGAGCGCACGATCGTTGATGGTTGAAGCTGCACCAGCGCAATCATTGCCGGGTGGTTTGGCGGGTTGGGTGTTTCTGTGCGCTGCCCGGATTGTGCCCAGAGGTTGCCATAAAACCGGGCGGCCTCAACGTATAGGGCTTGTGGTGTTTTGGGGGTGGGCCGCCACGCATAGTGGCACTGCAATTCCCGATTCATGCATTGTCCTTCCGGGGTCTCAAAGGGCGGGCCTGCCTGAGCACCCCTCACGCCGGTATCTCCCTTTGACAGGGCGCCAAAGGCACGCAGCAGGGTGATGGCCATTGTCTCGCAATGCACTTCGTATTCGGCCAGCCCCTGAGTGATCCAGCTCTGCCCGTTGGCGCTGAAGAAGCGTTGCACGGGGCCCGTGTTGGTTTTGAGTTCCTTCATCCGATCCACGGGCATCTGATCGACCTCCCGGTAGTCGGGATCATAGTGCCGGGTGACCAATCCCAAGTGGTTTTCTGCGACCACGGTGGTAATCCGCTCGCTGGTGGCAAAGCCCACTTGCAGCTTGTAGTTCGGGGTCTGGTTGGTAAACCGGGTTTCAAAACGCAGCAAGGGGCTGTCCGCGTGAAGCCGAACCTCGGTGGTCAGCGTCATATTCAGTGCAGTGATGCTATGAGTGAGGCTGAGGCTGCCCACAAGCGGGCCATTGTGCTGGATTTTGTACCCCTGAAACGTGATGCCGTAAGGCTCACTGCCTGGCACCGGCGCGCTGTTGTAAGAATCCCCCTGATCCGGTTGGGCCATGAACTTTAACAGGTGCGGGTAAGTGTTTCCCGTTTTTAAATCCGTTACGGTCAGGGTGCCGTTGGCCTCCACTTGTACAGAGAGCAGGCCGTTTAGGAGGCGATTTGGGCTGATCTGCACGGGTTGAATTTCAGCAGGAATGGCAACCCTTGCGTTGGGCAGCACTTGATAACCGGGTCCGGGAACCTTATCGGCCCAAAGCCAACCCGTTCGGCGGGTTTTGGTCAGGTGCGACAGGGGAATGCGGTGGCCGTCATGCAGGTATTCATCCTGTAGCACGGTTTGCTCGGAGTCGATTTGCAGGAGATGGCTTGGTTGTTCGGGAGTTTCGGTATCCTCCCAGGCGGCGATGACCCCGGTGTATGGGCTTTCTCCCGTGTTGAAGATGAGCCAGTCTTGCGGGCTGGCCAATTGCGCAGCGAGGGTGGCTTGAGTCCGGTTGAGCAGGGCCTCTGTCAGTTGGGCCACTTGATCAAAGCGCACCTCGTTTTCCCGGTGCACGGCATCCACGCTACAGCCGCAGATGCTGTCGTGGGGGTGGTTTAGAATCAGCGTCTTCCAGGCTAGATCCAGCTCATGGGTGGGGTAGCGCAAAGGCTGGGGCAAGTTCAGGCATTGAGCCAGGGCCAGCAAGGGTTCCAGCTTGTGGGTCAACAGGTGCTCCAGTTGGCGATTTAGCTGCTTCAGGTACATTCGGGCAGAATAAACACCCGGCAGTAAAAAGCTGCCGCTGTTGTCGATCAATTCACCATGGAAAGTTTCCAGGGGTTGTTCAGGGAGTGTGTTGAGGTATTGTTCTGGCGTGGTTTCCTGGAGCTGGGGATACTCGACTTTCAGTAGGGCGTGGCCTTCTGCGCTCACCGGCGCCAGATGATCCCCACCGATGGGTAGGAGGGCTGGCATATCTGGTGGACAGGCGGCTTGCAGCTTTTGCGTCAGGGCTCGCAAGGCTTTGGTTTTTTGAGCGGTGGTGGCCGTCCAGTCGTGGAACATCATCTGGAAGTAGCCATCGGTGAGGTGTAAGGCTTTTACCCTGTCGCCACTTGGGCTTTGCCACTGGAAAACAGATTGTTTGGGGTTGACCCCGCGCCACACCACCGCTGAATTCAGCCCGCAATGGTGCAACAGGGTGGGAATATCCGCAGAATGACCAAATGTATCCGGCAGGTAGCCTGTAAACTGATGGCAACCCCAGGCTTTAGCGTCCCGGATGCCTCGCATCAGGTTGCGAATCAGGCTTTCCCCGCTCACCAGAAATTCATCCGGCATCACAAACCAGGGACCAATGCGTAAGCGCCCGGCCTCAATCAGGGCTTTGAGTCGAGGGCGGTTTTCGGGGCGCAGCTCCAGATAGTCTTCCAGCACCACGGTTTGGCCGTCCAGCATAAAGCAGGGCAGAATGTGCTGCTCCAGTCGCTCTAAAATCTCATCCACCACGGTGGCCAGACGCACCTGATAGGCACGAAAGGGCAGATACCACTCGCGGTCCCAGTGGGTGTGGTAATACGCGGCAATGGGTGTTGCTGGGTTACTGGTTTCTGATTGCATGACGGGATGCCTATTTCTTCGGTCAACAGGGGTTCAACAGCATGGTGCAGGCACGTTCTGGGTAGTCATTGGAATTTAAATTTTAAAACCCCAAAACGGGCCTGCTTTAAGTCTAGCAGGCCCGTTGGGGTTTGAGGTGATGAAAATGGAAGGATGATTTTGAACAGGCGATGGCCTTACTGAATCAGCTTGAGTGCCTCTTCCAGCAGGGTTTTGTTGGTGGAAATCAGCTTGGAGGTGACATCCATTTGTAGCTTGGCCTGAATCAGCATGTTCACGTTATCGCGCATCCCGGTATTAGAGCTTTCCAGCAAGCCCACCCGGAGCTCCCCGGAGCCTTCTACGGGCTCACCTGATAGGGCGGTGGGTTCAAACATCTGATCTTCCGGCATGGCCAGAGCGCCCGGGTTGATAAAGTTGACCAGCGCAATCTTGTACAGGGGGGTTGTGATTTTGCCCTTGTCGGCCACACCCACCACGGTGCCATCGGCTTTCACCTTGTATTCGTCGTATTTGCCAAAGAACTTCCCGTTGCTGGGATCGATCCAGAGGTTGATTTCGGTGGTGGGGATGTGGCCTGGCCCGCCTGCGCTGTGGTTGGGGTTGTTGGCGGCGGGAGAGCCATTGCTGCTGCCGGTGTTGACCACTTGTCCATCTTCACCCAGCAGATACCCCTGAACAGAGTACCCCAGGTTGTTGACCATTGTGCCTTCCCCGTTGACATCGAAATCGCCCAGTCTGGTGAAGACCAGTCTGCCATCGGGTTTTCGCATGGTGAAGTAGCCCTTGCCCTCAATCATCAGGTTGCTGGGGCTGCGGCCCGGCATGGATTTACCCTGATACGAGTTGCGGGGCAGTTCCATCAGTTGCGCCCCGTTCACGAAGTCGGAGAAGTTGACCTTGGTTTCGCGAAAGCCGGGGGTGTACATGTTGCTCATGTTTTCGCTCAGGGCCTGCATCCAGCCTAAAGCGGCCTTTTGGGTGTTTAGTGCTGTAATATACGGATCTTGCATGGCGTTAAAGTCCTCAACTCAAAGGGATGCTCATTATTCCGACGGGGCGGAGTCCTGTGCGTTTTCCTGTTTTTGTGGTTCGTCCTGCGAGTGTTGATGGGGGTTACGGTATTGATACTCCAGCTGGCCCACGGGCAAGTTGCGGGCTAACATGCGGTTCCGCAAGTCATCCAGACCCTGTTGCATCACGGCGGCTGCGTTTTTATCGGCCGAGACAAATTGTGCAGAGACTTGTCCGTTGTTGATCTTCAGCACCACCGACGAGTTGGCATCCAGTTCCACCCGGATGGGGCGTCCACTGCGATAGCCTTTTTCAATCAATTCGGTTAGCTTGGGGGAAACGTCAAAGCCGCGATAGCTGAACTCGCCGTCTTCACCCGTAGGGAAAACAGTGCTGGCGGGCACAGTGCCCATTAAAATAGGTAGGCCGGGAATTACCGCCTGCTTCAGGTATTGCACATCCGATGGGGTCAGGGCATCCTTGAGTAGTACCATGTCCTGATCAACAGGCTCAATGGTGTTGTCTTCCTTGCGGGTGGGGCTTTTGGCGACAATGCTAAGCTTGACCGGGGTGGTGTTTCCCTGGTTGCCGCTGCTGGTCACCGTTGCTTTTTCCTTGGTTTTGGCGGGAGCTTGTGTAGAGATCGTCTCGGGGGTGGTGAGGGATTCACTCACGATGCTGCTGAGCAAGTCCATGAACGATAAGTCCAGATCTTCTAGTGCGGGGTCGTTCGCCGCCAGCGGACGACGGAGTTTATCCACGGGAGAGGAGGCGCCACTGGGTTGCAGGGGAGAGTTCTCAATTCGCATCAGGAGGGCTTCCTTTTGTCTTGCGTTTAATCGTTGGGGGAGGTGATCAACAAATGGATCGGGATGGAGTGGGCTGGGATTCAGGTTGGATCGAGCGGTCGGGCGTGGATTGGAGGGCTGAGGCTGAAGGCGTGTGACTATTACTCTTCGGCGCCGTCAGCCTGGGCCAGGGCGAGATCTTCCGCCAAATCCAGTTCGTCTTGCAGTTTGGCCCGGAAATACCGTTGTCCTGCGATTTCATCCAGCATTTTCATTTCACGGCGTTTTTCATCTTCCAGCCACTCTTCGCGCGCCTTGTCCTGGTGTTTGATCAGGGCTTCCAAATCAGCCTGGGCCTTAATCAGGAGCTGACGTTCTGCCTCTAAAATTTCTTTGGCGCGGGCCAAGTCCTGGTGGAGCACCTCCAGTTGTTCGTTGAGGTGGTGGATGAATTCATCGTGAGCGGCCATGAGGGTGTGCGGTGAAGCCAGCATGTTCTGGTGCACCATGCGGATTTCGTTGCGTTTTTCCTCGATAGCCAGTTCAACTTCCCGAACCCGCTTTTGAGCGTCCACCACGCGCTGCTCGTGTTCTTTTTTCTTGCGTTCCCGCAATTCAAACACTTTTTGCAAGCGGTAAACAAAACGGGCCATGATTGACCTCTTGAGATTAAACGGGTAGTAACAATAAACAGGTTTGGGGCTGATTCCAGGGCGGCCATGGCATAATCGCTCTCGGTCGGTATTGGAAGCCTATTGAGTTCTCGGACAAAAGCAACAAAATCTGAAGGGGAAGCGTAAAAAATCACGTATCTGGTGGAGCTCACCCTTTGGCGAGTGAAATACCAGACCCGCAAGGGCTCAACCACTTTCGGTGTGGGAGGTCAGTATGATTCAACCTGACAGGGGGCTAATACGGCATCTTTCATTCCGTGAATCAGCTTTTTATCAGAAGGGCAGGCCGTGGCCAGGACCCCGGCCAGCGTGACCATCCCGTTCTGGATGAGATAATACGGACACAAGCGAGTGCGCGCCTTGAAGGGGGTTACTTCACCCGTGTTTAAATTCAGGCGTTCCACGGTTTGGGTTCCTGCCGGGATAAATTCCTGCAGGATATAAGGGGTTTTGCCAAAGCTGGCCAAGGCTGCATCAATGCGTTCACTCCAGCTTTCCGCGGAATGATCATGCCCGATGGTCACGCCGCGGCTGCCCCAGCCCAACTCTGAAAAGCCGGAGGGCTTGAGCACAAGCTCGCGCTCTTTTTGGCTGAGGGTTTTCAGCTGCTGAAAATCCTGAATCGGTTTGCCGCCGGGGGATAAATTGGCTATGACGGCTTGGGGGGGTAAGGGGGCAGGGTCCACAATCCAGCCTGCGGGCACCCACTGTTTGAGCTGGGCAAAAGATGTCGCACCCAGCTCCTTTTGCCAGAAGTCAGCCAGAATGGGATGGTGTAGCAGGGCCAGAGAGAGCTTCTCCTCCACCTGAGGCTTAAAAGGCGGGGTACATTTGACCAGCCCTTTTTTGACGGCGTACTGGATGAGTTCGATTTTGGGAACGTTGGGCAGGTCGAACAGTTCAAAAAAGCGGTAAATGAGATCAATGGGCCGCTCTTCGCCGCTTGTCGGGTCGGTGAAAACCAGGCGGTCGCGCACAAGGTCCACGTTTTTGGGATGGAGGATCACCATATTCGGGTATGGGGCCACCAAATCAGAGCCCTGGCGGATGGTATCCACCAGCCAGCCCATTTCAGCCAGGTAATCGCCCGCTTCATCCGATAGAACAATAGCAATCGTGGGGTTTTCCACTTCGGGAACAAAGGCTTTCAGCATGTCCAGGAAGGCCCCCGGTAGTCCGTCGGTGGGTGCTTCGATCACCGGGAAACCACTCTGGCGGTAGAGTCGGTTCAAGGCAGCCGTAAATCCTAATCCGCCCGGTACCGCATCAATCTCGCACAGCGTCCAGCCGTCCTCACGCAGGAGTAAATCCGGGCGGAGCACTAACGGAAGATGTGATTTCATGCGTTTCATGGCGGCAAACTGCAGGAGCGTATCCGGCTTGCCCTGATCGTATAGTTCCGCAACCCAGGTGGGCACGGGGAGATTTGGATTTTTGCTGGCCCGGTACAGGGTATCTATGGCTTGTACAAACCGGTTCAGCATCTCGCCCAAGTCCAGTAATGCCTGATATTGATGTTTAGACAGCCTGAAGGGTTCCGGGGACAGTTGCCAGCCCAGTCCGGTGGGACCAACTTCTGACGGGCCTGAGGCCATGGGGGTAGTTTGTCCGTAAAGAGGCTGCGCGGGAAGATAGGACAGATCCAGTCGGGGCGGACAGTTTGGCTGTGTTGGGTTTTGCGTGGACATGGAGGCTTCCTTGTTGATTGCTTGGGCTGGAAGTGAAAAACGCCTGAGGGGTAGTTTGCACTTAGGTTGAGATTGTCACTGATCAATCGGCAATACTTCCCGGGTGGATGGGGCTGATTGCGAAACGGCTTCCTTGCGGAATAGGCCTCAAACTGGGTGCAATGGAAATATTATGGGTCAATCTCGCTGAATTCGTGAGGAAACGACGGATTTTCTTTATAATAGAAACAGGTGGACTGTGAAGGAGTCGCCAAAATGATTGAGTTGAGGATAGCGGAGACCCGATGTTTTTTAAGAAGAACAAGCCAGCCCCGCTCCCTGAGGCAGAATCTCAGGCTTCTGCCAGGTCATCTGTAGTTCCCGAGGGGCAAAGCGTCTTTGCTCCCCGTTTGAACGTGCCTCCGGCGAAGATTGACTTTGGTTTTAACCAGGTATATGCCGGGGACGACAGTCCGCCTGCTGCATCCGCGCCAACACCTTCCTGGGAGCCGGAAGCCTGGAGAGCGCTGCCGGACCAGTCTGACTCCGAAATGTCTATGCCTTCCGTCATTCCCGTCGTGGATTCTGCCGTTGCCATTGAAGTATCAACATCTCACATTGAATACGCTGAGCCGCTGCCAGCGGGATCTGCGAACGCCTGGGACCCTTTGGCGGTTTTACCCTCGGAGACTTCTTCGTTGGATATGAGTCCAGAAGAGGTCTGGTCCATGATGGAACCTTCCCCGGCTATTGGTACGGCCTCTGAGATAGAGGAGATGGCATCGATGCCCTCGACTTTCGAATTGAGCGCTTCGCCGTCTTTCTCGGAAGCGTCTCAGGATGCACTGTCATCTGAATCTGATGAAGTACCGGCCTCAGCCCCGATGGGTTCTGCGTCACAGGAAGAGGCTTGGGCCTCAGCCTTTGGGGAAGATATTCCGGAAACCGCCATACCGCTGATGACTCCAACAACTGAAATGGTTGCCCCACCGGTTGATTTGGCGATGGACTGGCAGTCACCGGCGGAGGGTCCCATTGACTGGGGTGCCGAAGCGAATAATTTCGTCGTGCCGTATCATGAGGATGTGGCGGATAAGCCAGCCCAGCCTGATGAACCATTGCCCGAAGTGGCTTCCGTGCCTCTGCCGGAGTCTGATGTTCCAGCTGCTGTTGTGGCTCCGCAAGAAGCGAGTGTCTCATCGCCGCCCAGCCTGATGTCTTCTGAGCCGGTGTCTGAATTTTTGGCTCAGGCGTCCACAGACGCCATGTGGGATGCCCCTGTTTCTGGTGATTTTGATACTGCGGTTTGGGAAGTTCCCAGTCTGGACGCTGTGGACTCGGATCCATTGATGGGAATGGATGTTACAGCCTTTGTGATTAAACCCATCGTGCCAGAGGAAAGCCCGGTGAGCAGTGCTTCGGTGGGTGGTGACACAGCGATTGACGACAGCACGGTTGTTTCGACTGAACGGATAGAGACGGAGGCATTTGCGCTCGATGAATCGTCTCTGGATGCCTGGCCAGCGTCGTCTGAGATGCCTGCTGAGCCACTGGCAGTGCAAGAACTGGGTGTGGCCCCCATTGTCGTTGAAGAGCCTGTGCCCATTGTGTCTGGTACGCCTGTGACCCTGAATCCTATTGTGCCTTTGCCGCCGGATTTATGGGGTGAGGAGGGGGTCGGTATAGAGGGATCTTTCGGCGTTGCTGAACCAGTGTCATCGATGGATAGTACCTTTGGACAAGCCCTGTGGGAGGAAACTCCGGCTGCTCAGATCGAGCTGGAACAGGCCCCGGCATTGGAATGGATGTCTGGTGAATCACTGAGCGATGAGACATCGACGTTTGATCCGATTAGCGCTTCTCAGGAATTATCAGCGGGCTGGGCCGCACTGGAAACTCAGTCCGAATCGGGTGCGCTGGGTTTTGATCTGGTCGATGATTTTTCCGGGCAATCCACGGAGCTTCAGTGGGCAGCGGAAACTCCGCCTGTTCAGGCGTCCCAGCAAGCGTTGGCTCAGGAATGGGCGAATATGCCTTTGGATGACGATCCGGTTTATATGTACCCGGTTTCCACCACGCCCCAGACCGAAGCGGCATTGTGGAATAATCTCAACGCCCCCGATAGTGTTGTCCCCGGTGATCAGGTGCCCTTGGCATCGGGTGCCTATATGGACACCATTAATGAGCAGTTGTACCCCGCGGATCCCTTTTCGGGCCTGAATGATGAGTTTTCTGCCGGGGAACAGGCCTTTGCCGAGGCCGCACAATACTTGTTCCCGGAGACGATGACCGCGCCGCTGGAGTGGTCGGAGGAGTCCTATGGCGCGCAGGAAGTCCCTACCCTGAATGACGATGATTATCCGGTTCTGGAGCTGGGACCCAGTTACGTGCCTCAGGCTCAAGGCTCTCGAACCGTTGTTCCGCAGAAATCGACACCGGGCTTGTCCGATTACGCCGGGGCAGTATTTTACGCCGAGCCTGTTGCGCCCCATGCTGAAGCGTTTGTGGGCGATCGGCAAACGCTGGAGGCTTTGCCCGGCGCTTCGTCTTCGATGCCTTTTGTCGCCTTGCAGGCATCCGAAGCGCCACCGGAGACTGCTGCGAGCAGTAGAGCGGCCTGGGGGCCCTCCGCTGTGGCGGATAATTATTCCCAGTCTCAGGCTGCATTTCTTGATATGGGGCCATCGATGCCTGTCTATGAGCCCCTGTATTCACTGCCAGAGCCGGATGCAGTTATACCTGACGGCGCTTTGGCGCAGCCTTCGGTTGTCGCTGCCGAAGAGCAGGACTTTTATGCCACGGCGTTTACGCTGAATGACACTGGTGAGTTGGTGCCGTTACATGAAGAGGAGCTGTTGATTGAACTGCCACCGCTCCCTCAGCCAAAAGTAGAACCGGATACTGTCGCCTTCGAGCCCGAATTGACTGCGGATGCGGTTGCCCATTGGGGGGAGGATCTTCAGCAGGCGTTCACTGAACTGGCTGATCCGGCGGGTGCTGTGCATTATGCTCAGCCAGCACAGCCTCAGGCGGCGTCTATGGATGCATCAGCCTGGTCTGGTTCCGTTATCAGCTTAGAGCCATCTGAGGGCTGGGTAGAGCCAGTCGTGACTCCTCCTTTCCCGGCATCGTTTGCCTCTACGGAGGATCAGGTGTCCATCCGGCCGACAGCACCTGCGCCCTCTCTGGACTGGCAGGATTTAATTGCGCCCTATGTGGCCAATCCAGTCAATGCACCCAGCTCGGCACCCAGGACGAGCGTGAAGCCCACCAGTGTTCCGAACGCCGTTCAAACCGCCGCTGAGCGGGTGTCTGTGCCACCCACACCGGAAGGAGAGCTTCCGCCGGAGAAGCGGATCATTCATCCCAAGCCGTTAAACCGTAAGATGCCTGATAAAATGCCTGATTTAAAGCAACAGGTCTCAGTCTCTCCATCGGTAGTGCCTGTGGTGTCGGTGGCCAACTCCGCCTTTGCACCCTCCATCCCTGCTCTTTCCGAAAATCAGCCGCAGGTTCAGGGGATGGCCTTCCCTGCTGAACCTGCAACCGAAGCAGTGGAGGTCGCTCCCATTCAGAATAGCTGGTATGAGTCGAACGAATCGGTGGATTCAGGGGTGGCAACGCCCGTGGTGTTGCCGGCGTTGTCGCAAGCTCACCAAAAGCTGGCCGTGGGTAATCTGGAAGTGAGGGGCCTCTGCCAGTTATCCCCTGATAAGCGGCTGATGGTGGTGCACAGTGACGGCGTTTATGCGCTGATGGCACAAAGTGGTCCCGGACAATCCGATGTGACGGTGTTGAAGGTCTTTGAGCAGAATCCGCTGGCCTATCAAAATACCTTTACTGCCGTAGAAGAGGTCAAAGCATCCGGGCAGGGCATGTTTGTTACTCAGGTCGGAACTTGGCGCGCCATTATTTCCACCTTTCAGGATAAAATTACCTTGCACACCGAATTGGGGTAGTTGTTTATACGGACCCTGTGCATGTTCCCGTTACCATGAATTTATAGGCCTGAATGACGATGTCCCGGAACCTCTCCTCCTCACTGCCTGCCACGCTGGCTGAGCGCATTCGCTTTTTGCGTGAGAAACGCTATATGACCCCGGAATTACTGGCCATGAAAGCGATGGTGCCACTGAGTACCATTGAGGATCTGGAAGCGGGCATTGAAATGTTTTTAGCGCCGGCTGTCCGGCAGCGTCTGGCACGGGTCTTGCATGTGCGTCCCTCCCAGATTCAGGAAGTGGAAAAAACGCCTGAATTTGATGAGCGTGAGGCCCTGAATCTGCAGCGACAAAGCATTGCCTTGCGAGAGGCAATTTTGCGTGATCCGGAAGGGGCGCACCTTTGCCTCAGTTGTGGATCTTTGCTGGCGGTGCGTTTGTTTGAACGTCGCGATCTCCAGGACAATCCCTTGACGGTTTTAAAGGCCAATTGCACGCGCTGCCTGTTCCGTCTGACGGATGATTAAACCGGAGATGCGAAGTGGATCTATAGAGGCTTTTGTCCAACTTGCAGGGAGACAGAGCCCAGCATCAGGGTTTGCGATTCCACCTGAACGCAACCGGCCTGTTCAAAGGCAGCCTTCAGTTCAGACGGTGTGAGAAAGTGCAGGGTCGATTCGGATAAATACCGATACGCCTGCGGATCTTGGGCGAATAATCCGCCAATGATGGGCATGATTTTGGAGAAGTAAAAGGCCATTCCGGGGAGCTTGGGCGTGGGGCAGGTATCCAGATTGACCATACGGCCGCCGGGCTTGATCACGCGTTGCATTTCGGCCAGCGCCTGGGGAATGCTGGTCACGTTGCGGAGCCCAAAGCTGATAATGGCCCCGTCAAAGGTATTATCCGGGTAGGGTAAGGCCAGCGCGTCGCCTTGTACCAGCGTCACGTTGGGATGCCTGGCCAGGCGGTGTCGAGCGACCGCCAGCATTTTTTCGGAGAAATCCAGTCCTTCCACCTGCCCGGTCGGACCCACCAGTGGCAGCAGCAGATCGATCAGGTCACCCGTGCCTGTGCAAATGTCCAGCACAGCCCCCCCTGCAGGGAGTTGTAGCTTCTGGCAGGCCAATTTCTTCCATTGCTTGTGGAAGCCCATGGAAATGCAGGTATTCAGGCTGTCATAAGTGCCTGCAATGCGGTTGAACATGTCCTGAACCTGGGCTGCCTTGTTGGCTTCGCCCTGTTCGGGGTTGGGTAGCACAGAAGAAAGGGGGCGGTTGCTCATCATACGCCTATTTTGACATGAACATACAGATTCACGCGGAATGGTTCGGTTGAGGTGACGGCTAATCGCTTTTCAGGTGAAATCGTTATGGGGTCGATCCGTTCGGGCACTCGGGAGAATTTTGCGGGTGTTTCAGGCATGAAACGGGGGATAACTCACCTTGGGGGCGGGTAGAATACCGTAAACCACCTGGTTTTTCCCCTGCTTTTTGGCCTGATAGAGGGCGGCATCCGCTTTTTCAATCAGTTCGTAGCTTTGGGCATGATCCAGATTAAGCTGGGCCACGCCGACACTGATGGTGATGGTCATGGGGTTGTCGGGCAGACAGAACACGGTGCGTTCAATCATGGCCCGCAAGCGCTCCAGTAGCTCATAGGCGTCAATTTGTCCGGTTTCCGGCAGGATGAGCGCAAACTCTTCGCCGCCGTAGCGCGCGGAAATATCGGATTCCCGGACGTTGGCGCTGATCAGTTGCCCCAGTTCCTGCAAGATCCGGTCGCCGGTGGGGTGTCCGTAAAAGTCGTTGACCTTCTTGAAGTCGTCAATATCGAAGAGCGCCAGTGATAAGGGGCTGCGGTAGCGCTTGGCGCGCGCAATTTCAGCATCCAGTTGCAAATTGAACTGACGACGGTTGACCAGTCCGGTGAGAACATCGGTGGCGGCCAGCGATTGCAGTTTAGTGACCCGATTGGAGGTGTTTTGTACCACTGCGGCGACAATGCGCCCGAAGTGCGCCAGCGCCCAGATGAGTGGCAGGAGCATCAGTATTATTTGCAGGCTGACGGGCATGACTTTGACGGGCAGTGGGGTGAAGCCCATCAGGAGTGGGTAGCCCAGTGGAAAGCCCAGCAGATACAGGCCAATAAAAACGCCCAGTAAAATGCGGGAGATACTGCTATGCCCAAACAGCTGTGATTGCAACAAAATGACGGTTGAAAACAGTAATACGCCCAACTGACCCGTCAGCAAATAGCAAACCGCCACGAGGCCGCTTCCCAGGATGGGGACGAGCAGGGTGAGTTTTTCCAGGGTGGTTTTGTCCATGCGAGGGTGGCGCTTGACCTTGCGTAAGCAGATCTCGTTGACTCCCAGAAAGGCGGCAACCACAATCGTTGTCGCCCCGAGTCGAAGCCAGGGCCAAATAGAGATTTGTGCCATGCCTGTGGCCTTGGGGGTGATCAGCGAGCCCAGTAAAATGACCCCGTATGCCAAAAATGCAAAGCCGATGGTTCGGTTTAGCCGCAATCCTTGTTTGAGATGGTTGTGGAGCATGGGCTCAGTCTCCTCACATGGCAGTGGTGGTTGACGGTGAGTGCGCTGCGTTACTGCAGTGTGGGTTATTTTTTGGACGCAGGCGTTTTGGTGTTGTTCTTCAGGGCCGCATCAATCGCTTCGATTCGTTGAATGGCCTCCAGACCAATGGTGTTACCGATTTCTACCCCTTTGGCCCGAGTGTAGAATGCGCGGGCCTCGGTGAATTTCCCCTCATTTTCGTACAGGGTGCCCAGGTTAAACAAGGTGCGCTGATCCGTGGGTTGCAGTTTGAGGGCCTGTTCATAGGCCAGTTGGGCGTCAGTTACGCGGCCCGCACGTTGGAGTACGCTCCCCTTGTTGAAAAAATACTGCGCGTTCCCCGGATCCAGCGTGGTCAGCTGATTAAATGTTTTGATGGCTTCGTCAATTTTTCCATCAAACGCGTAAGCCGTTGATAAACCATTCAGGGTGTTGAGGTGCCTGGGGTTAATGACCAGCGCTTTCTGGAAGGCCTCAATGGCTTTGTGGTATTGCCGCATGGTTAACCAGGCAAAACCAATGTTGCTTTGGGCTTCCACCAGTTTTGGGTTTTGCTTCAGCGCCGCCTCAAAGTGGGTAATGGATTCTTTCAGCAGTTGCTTTTGTCCGCTGAGATTCCCTTTTTCACTCTGGACTTGTGCAATTTGAAAGAGTTCTACCCCTTTGTTGTATTCCACAGAGCCAACGGGTAAGCCGTCTGGGTTGATCGTTGCATCCGGGGAGGGCTTATTGGCGGTTGATTGGGGTTCCGGGGCGTTGGGACCCTGTGTTTCGGCCATTGCCACGTTGGGCGTTTGCACGTTCAGGGCAACCGTCAGGCCAACGAGGAGGCCGAATCCGGCAAGCATCCGCCATCGCCAAAAGTCGCCTCGGGCTGGGCTGCTAGGCTGCAAAGGAAGCTGCGACATGCGCTAGACAACCTCCGTCCACTTGTCATCGTTGTTCAGGATGTCGCGGTTTAATTCGCCTTCGCTGGAAGCCACCAGTGCGGCAACCGTGCAGCTGCTCATCACGTTGACAACAGTACGGCACATATCCAGGACCCGATCAATCGACCACAGGAGGGCAATACCGCCTGCCACATAATCCAGATTGACTTTGCCAATGCTGCTCAGCACGATGGATATGGTAATGAGTCCTGCGCTGGGAACCCCTGCCGCACCGATAGAAGCAATGATGGAGAACAGGATGATCATGCCCAAGCGATAAGGATCCATGGGGATATGGTAGGCCTGCATCAGGAAAATGACGGCAATCACTTCAAACATGGTGGTGCCGGTTTTGTTGATGGTCGCACCGGTGGGCAGCACAAAACTGGCAATGCGGTTGGAGACCCCGGCGCGACGCTCCATGCAGGCAATGGTGATGGGCAGGGTGGCCGAACTGCTGGCTGTGCCAAAGGCCACCATGATGGCTTCCGAAATGGCGCGATAGACATTCATGAAGTTGATTTTGGCGAGTACCTGCAACATGAGGGGGAAGATGACAAACATCTGAATCAGCAGGCCGCCCAGAATGGCGACACCGTAAAGCCACAGTTCACTGAAGACGCCCACGCCGGATTTGGCCACGGTAATAAAGGCCAGCGAAAACACGCCGGGAACGGCAAAAATCATCACCCAATCGGTCAGCTTCATGGTGGCGGTAAAGAGGGCTTCAAAAAAGCTGATCACCGGTCGTCCCGCTTCCCCAATGCTGGCCACGGCAGCGCCAAATAATAAAGTGAAAATGATCACCGGGACCAATTCTGCTTTGGCCAGCGATTCTACGGGGTTGCGAGGAATCATATTGAAAAAGAGGGTTTGCAGATCCTGAGGTGGCCCTTGTTGCAGTTGTTGCAGGATGCCGGATACGTTGGCCTGGGATAAAAAGCCTTGCTGCAACTGGTTACCGGGTTCCAGAATCAGGGCAAGACCGGCGCCCAGAACGGCACTAATGCCCATGAGCAACAGGAAGTAAGAGAGCACTTTTACGCCCATGCGGCCCAATTGGCGTGCATCACCCAGTGAGGCCACACCCACAATCAGGGAGCTGACCACCAAAGGCACCACAATCATGGTGATTAGCCTGATAAAGAGCTGGCCGACGACGTCAAAAAACTGATGGATAAAGCTATAGCTATCCACATCGTTGGCGAGCGCCGGATAGGGAAGGTAAATACCCAACACCACGCCCAACAGAATTGCTACCAGAATATGCCAGTGTCTCTTCGTTCCCAGCCCCAATGCCACCAGGATCAGCCAGAAGGCTTTCGCTCTCATTCAAAGGTCCTTCATCAATCAATCAAATAGGATAAAGATTAGTCCTTATTATACGCCAAGATGGCCCCGCGACGTGAGGACTTCCCGAGAGGACGTCCCAAATCAATTTGCCCTTCAGCGTCTTTTGCCTTTGGTTGGCCAGGCCGAACTGAGCGCATCCAGCATAATATGCAGCAGACAGCCCACCCAAATGCCTACACCCAGCCACAGCAAAGTCGGCAGATTGGCGCTTAAAAATGCCAGCACATCCTGTCCGGGGGAATGTGCCTTGATATGGCTCCACTGGGCCAGCACCAGATAGGTGATGCAATAAATCAGCGTAAGCACCGCCGAGAGATACAGCAGGCGCAACCACGAGGCCAGCAAAATGCCGTGCGATAAACCGGAGCGATGCTTGGCCACCCACTGATAAGGTCGCCAAATGAAGCGAAACATGCCCCAGCGATAGAACGGACGACTGCGCGTGTCCAAATCCGGGCTTAGTAGCAGGCCCCCGATTAAATGCCCCAGCGTAATGATGCCGCCAGTAGCCAGCGGCAGGTGAAAGCCCCACGTGCTGATCAGCCAGACCACCGGGGTCAGCGCCCATGTGACTTGATCGTGTGTTTTTCCCGAACTCATGCTGTAACTGTAGCATAGCTGCAGCAATCAGAAGGAAGCTCCGGGGCGAGGTTGGAATAGGCTCTGTTGAGCCGCCTGGCTTTGCGTTATAATGGGCGCCTAAGCAGTTGAGGAGGAATTTATTGATGGCGGCCACACAAGCCAATCCCCAG
This sequence comes from Vampirovibrio chlorellavorus, assembly GCA_903866275.1. GTDB lineage: Bacteria > Cyanobacteriota > Vampirovibrionia > Vampirovibrionales > Vampirovibrionaceae > Vampirovibrio > Vampirovibrio chlorellavorus_D. The sequence continues at coordinate 227,011 of CAIPMU010000014.1, forward strand.
GCTCCGTTTGAGATTAAGCCCAGCACGTTCAGTGGGCAAACCCAGTTTTTAAACTATATTGGCGGTCAGTGGGTGCCCGCCAAGTCTGGTAAAACCTTTCAAAGCCTCAATCCCGCCGATCCGTCGGATGTGATTGGGGTGTTTCCCGCCGCAGGGCCCGATGATGTGAATGCCGCCGTGGCCGCCGCCAAGACGGCTTACGAAACATGGCGACTTACCCCCGCCCCGGTGCGCGGTGAGATTCTGTTTCGCGCAGGGCAAATTCTGATTGAGCGCAAAGAGGAACTGGCCCGCGAAATGACCCGTGAAATGGGCAAAGTGCTGGCTGAAGCCCGCGGTGATGTTCAGGAAGTCATTGATATGACCTTTTATGCCGCCGGTGAAGGCCGTCGCCTGTTTGGCCAAACTGTTCCGTCCGAGTTGCAGAACAAGTTTGCCATGTCGGTACGTGCGCCCTTGGGCGTGGTGGGGCTAATCACCCCCTGGAACTTCCCCATGGCCATTCCTAGCTGGAAGTTAATGCCTGCCCTGATTTGCGGCAATACCTGCGTTTTAAAACCCGCCAGCGACACCCCCTTATTGTCCCATCGTCTGGTGGAAATTCTGGAAGAAGCCGGTATTCCCAAAGGCGTGGTCAATCTGGTTTACGGTTCCGGGCGCGAAGTGGGTGAGCCGCTGATGGCCCACAAGGACGTGACCCTGATCTCCTTTACCGGCTCCACCGATGTCGGCCGTCGGGTGAATGAGGCCTGCGCCCCGACGTTCAAGCGCGTTTCTCTGGAGATGGGCGGCAAGAACGCCATCCTGATCATGGATGACGCCAACCTCGATCTGGCTGTGGATGGTGTTCTGTGGGGCGCTTTTGGCACCTCTGGGCAGCGCTGTACTGCGGCCAGCCGCGTGATTGTCCACAAGGCCGTTCATGCCCAGGTGCGCGACAAGTTAGTTAAGCGCATTGGGGAGCTGAAGCTCGGCTATGGCTTGAATCCGGATGTGAAAGTGGGCCCGGTGATCAATGAAGCCTCCCTGAAGAAAATTCTGGAGTACATTGAAATCGGCAAAGCTGAAGGCGCGACCTTGCTGGCGGGTGGCCAACGGGATACTCAGGCGGGCCCCGGCTGGTTTGTGCAACCCACCCTGTTCGATAACGTGAAGTCGACCATGCGCGTTGCCCAGGAGGAAATCTTTGGGCCTGTGACGGCCCTGATTCCGGTGAATGACTTTAAAGAGGCGATTGAAGTGGCCAATAACATTCAATTTGGCCTCTCGACTGCCATTTATACCAAGAACGTCAATCAGGCCTTCACCGCCCTGCGGGATCTGGAGTCCGGCTTGTGCTATGTGAACGCGCCTACCATTGGGGCGGAAGTGCATCTGCCCTTCGGTGGCATGAAAGACACCGGCAACGGCCACCGCGACGCGGGTTCGACCTCGCTGGATGTGTTCTCTGAATGGAAGAGCTTGTACGTGGATTACAGCGACAAGCTGCAACGCGCCCAGATTGACCATTAAGTCTCAGTAGTCTGCCGATTAAGCCTATATCGTGCAAAAGCCCTCTGACTAAAGGTCAGAGGGCTTTTGCCGTGAGTCATATGTTATTAGAGCGAGATCATTTCTAGTTCGGTTTTGTTTTAAGATAAGTAGCCAAGTACTGAACCCCCATGAGACGAAGGAAACATCATGTCTGCCCTTGTCCCCTTGTCCCGTTTTACCCATTCCGAATATTCTGCGTTTAAGCCTTTTCAGGCTGGCAGTATCGATCTGGCTGAACGCGTTAACCCCCGTAAGCGGGCGTTGGAATCCGAACAGAGCCTATTGGCTGCGGATGCCTTGCTGGGGCTTTCGCGGGCACTGGAGAAAGATACTTTTGCCCAGAAGCCCAAAGTGTCAAAGCATGTTCCCGAAACTGTACCGCAGGCTAAATTTTTGCAGGAGTGCCTTGTCCAGTTTCAGAGGCAGGGAAAAACGAAAGAGCAGTTTGTGATCGCACTGTTTCAACCCGCGCACGCACCGTTATCCATCCCGGATAAGGCATTGATCTACTCGTTGCTTAAGCGCAACCTTTCTCTATCCTTTCAGGCTTTACGACAAGGTGCAAACCCCCGATTAACGACGCCGTTGGTCAATGCCAAGACTGTTGGCTTACAAGGGCAGAGTTCCATATTGCAGTGGGCAATCGCGAGTGGCAATGTTCCCTTGGAGGAATTGTTGATCAAGTATGGTGCCTGATCGAAAGTCCTTTGACGCAGGTGCTTTTCCTTGAACCATGCCCCTTAAGAAATGGAGTGCCTGATTGTGGGTGGCAGATTGCTCTGTCGAGGCAGAACCATCAGTTACGCTTAAAGGGGGCCAGGATTGTCTTGGGTTCGCCAGCAGGCTAAGATAGGCCTATCTTAGTCACAGTCTGGGAGAGGATGCTGTCAATGCCCACTACCGAAATGGGAACCCCGCTAAAGCGCATTTATATTGAAGATATTGCCGCCCACCAAGGGCAAACAGTCACTTTGCAAGGCTGGTTGTATAACAAGCGTTCCAGCGGCAAATTACACTTTTTGCAATTACGCGATGGCACGCACGTGATTCAATGCGTGGTGTTCAAGGGCGATGTCTCTCCGGAAGTGTTTGAGGCAGCCGATAAAGTGAGTCAGGAGTCCTGCATTCAGGTCACCGGGGTGGTGAAAGAGGATAAACGCTCCCCGTTGGGTTTTGAGCTGGGCGTGACTGACTTTAAAGTATTAGGCGCTTCAGTGGACTACCCCATCTCTCCCAAGGAGCACGGCGTGGCCTTCCTGATGGATCATCGCCACCTGTGGCTGCGATCTTCCCGTCAGCATGCCATTATTCGCATTCGTGCCGAGATCATACGCGCGGTGCGGAATTACTTTGATGAGCAGGGGTTTACCCTGGTGGATGCTCCCATCTTCACGCCAAATGCCTGTGAAGGGACTTCGAATCTGTTTGAAACCGATTATTTCGAGGAAAAAGCCTACCTCACCCAAAGCGGACAACTCTACATGGAAGCTGCCGCCGCTGCTTTTGGCAAAGTGTACTGCTTTGGTCCCACGTTTCGTGCGGAAAAATCCAAAACTCGTCGCCACCTCACTGAATTCTGGATGGTGGAACCGGAAGTGGCCTTTATGGATCTCTATGAGGATATGGATCTGGCTGAAGATTTTGTGTGTTACATCGTTCAGCAGGTGCTCAAAAATCGTCGGGCCGAGCTGGAAATCCTGGAGCGAGATATTAGTAAGCTGGAAGCCATTCAAAAGCCTTTCCCTCGCATAACCTACGATGAAGCCATTGAGCTGATTCGCAAGCACGGCCCGGAAGAGGAACACAAGAACTTCCCCTGGGGCGAAGACTTTGGCGGCGATGAGGAAACGATTATCTCCCAACAGTTTGATCGGCCTGTGTTTATTCACCACTACCCCACCGAAATCAAGGCGTTCTATATGAAGCCGGACCCGGAGAATCCCAAGTACGCCCTGAACGTGGATATGATCGCCCCGGAAGGATACGGCGAAGTGATTGGCGGCGGGCAACGCGAGGATGATTTGGACGTTCTGCTTTCCAAAATTGAAGCCCACGGCTTGCCCATGGAGGCCTTCAACTGGTATCTGGATGTCCGCAAGTATGGCAGCTTCCCCCATGCCGGTTTTGGTCTGGGCATTGAACGCACGGTTTCATGGCTGTGTGGCCTGCATCACGTGCGGGAAACCATCCCGTTCCCTCGTCTGATGGATCGGTTGCGCCCTTAATTACAATTATTTTTGGATTTGAGAGCCGTTTCAGTGTTGTCCTGACTAGACACTGAGGCGGTTTTGGGTTGTTTTTGAATAGAGCAGTCTATCGTCAGTCGGAGCTGGCGCAAGCGGGAGCGTCATGTAATTCGGTCAATTGGGGGAGATTGAGTTTCGTTTGGATGGAGGATAAGGGCGGGGCCACCCAATTGTATGCTGATAGGGAGGAAGTCTTCAGTTGGATGATTTGCTGCCGATGACTTGCTTTTTAAATCCTGCCTCAGTCTCTCAGGTTCGTGTTCCGGTTCAATCAGTCGATAAACTGCAAATTGGTCGGTTTTGGACCTGAGGCTGCAAGCGAGATTGTTCTCTATCGATGGCCTGTTGAGGGTAGAAAGAAACATCATGGCTGTAACCCGTAAACCCAAAAAAGTATTGGTTCAATTTTTGATCGCCTTCGTGGTGGCGTTGATCTTTGGGGTCGTTGCGGTTGGTTTGGGTTTTTCTTTTGTGAGCGGTGTGATGAATCAGGCTCAGGTGGCCAAGTCGGAGGCCGCCAAGCTGGCTGCGGAAGCAGAAGCTGAAAAGCGTCGCTTGAAGGCCGAGCAGGATGCACAGCATCAGGCTATAAAAACCTACAAGGTGGTGCAAGCACTCACCAATCTGGCGCCTGGTCAGGCAATTACCCAGGATATGGTGACGTTGGTGGCCAGTGAAGACAAACCACCTGCAGGAACCTTGGGTTTGATTTCCCAGGCCCTGGGTAAAGTGGTGAAAGCGCCGATTGTTCAGGGTGAACCGTTGGATAGCAGTAAGATTCTGGACACTGGGGGTTATATTATTGTCCGCGATGGGATGCGGGCCATTACGTTTTCTGTGGATATGATTGGTGGCTTAAACGGGGCCATTGTGCCCGGCTCTCATGTGGATATTCTGACCTCGGTTGGGCAGGATGACAAAGTGGTGACGGAAACCCTATTGCAAAATGTTGAAGTGGCTGGTGTTGGTTCAGGGGCGGGCAGTGCACGTGCTGCTGCCAGTGCAGATGGCGGCTTACCCGTTACGGTAATTGTGACCCCCCAGCAGGCTCAAAAATTGACCTTGGCCAGTGGCCTGGGCAAGTTTCATCTGACCTTGCGGAATTTTAGCGATCGTCGTCACTTGAAAATTCAATCGGAAGATTTGACGGGCTTGATGACCGGGCTTCAGTCTGTCGAGAAAATTGCTGCAAGTGCCAAGGCTGGTAAAAAAGCTTCTGGTTCTGCGTCTGACGGATTTCATAACGTCAATTACGCGCCAGAGTCATCCAATTTACCAAGCCCAGCCAGTAGCGAGTCTGCGAGGAGCAAATATACCATGCAAATTTACCGGGGCACCGGTACGGAATCTGTGGATTTTCAGCAATGATGCTTGCAGGATTGGAATAGAAGGATGATCTCATGTTGATTGGAAAGCCGAAACAGCAGCTCGTTCCGTTGGTGCTGCTTATGTGCATAGGCATTCAGGTCACGCCCTATTCCGGATTGGGAAAATTTTGGATTAATCAGAGTCGCGCGGCAACGTTGGTGAACGCCTCATCACCGAAAGAGTCCGTTATGTTGCCACTGGTGACACCTTATCCACAGCGCTCTGATGGAAAGCAGATGGCCCCGGCATTTGCGCTTCAGCAATTGGATGATACGGATACTATTAAGGCGAAAAAAGCAGTTGCCACCGTTGGTGACCCTGAAGCCGTTGACACACCAGCCTTGCAAGGCACGGTAACGAGTATTCGGGTGACACGGGGGCGTTCTCAAATTGTTAAATTTGCCCAGCCTGTGATGCGTCTTTCTATTGCTGATCCAGTGGTTGCGGATATTATTCCCCTCGGCCCGGATCAAATCATGATTAATGGTAAGCAACGGGGCGTGACCAGCCTCATCGTCTGGGATGAGAACGGACAGGAAGGCATCTTCGATTTATACATTCAAAACGATACCAGCGAGCTGCTGGATGCCGTACATGCGATTTCTCCCCACGAAAAAATTCAGGCCCGTGTCACAGATGATTCTTTTATTTTGAGTGGTCAGGTGAGTAACTCGGTGATTCTGGATGAAATTCGTAAAACGGCTGCCGCTTATGGGTATCGAGATGACAAGTTTGTGGATTTGACAGACACTCCTGTGCCTCAGGTGGTGTTGGAAGTTCGTGTGGCTGAAGCTTCTCGCAGTATTGGCAGAGATCTGGGAACATCCTTTTCACAGCACAGTCAGGCGATGACTCTGAATCGAAATCTGGCGGCGCCTGATTCGACTGTGATTAGTAGTTTAAGTCGAACGACCCTTGGCTTAATTCCAGGAAGCAAGGGTTTGGCTCCTGGGAATTCCACGAAAGCACTGATGGCTCAGTCGGTGAATAATGTGGGTGGTTTGACGGGAACCCTGTTTCGTAATGAAGCGTTTGATTTTGCCTGGAATTTACTGGAAACTCATGGCAAAGTGAATACTTTGGCCAATCCGAGTCTGGTTTGCACCCATGGCCGAACGGCCAGCTTTCTGGCAGGTGGAGAGTTCCCCTATGTGGCTTCAGTCAGTCAGACCAACGTTCCTTCGATTCAGTTCAAAGAGTTTGGCGTCAAGTTGAATTTTACGCCCTGGGTTTCTCCAGTCTCTGGTCGTATTGAGTTATCGGTTACGCCGGAAGTCAGTAATATTGATTCGTCTACTTGCCAGAACAATAATGGGTTTCAGGTGTGTGGTATTGCAAAACGCTCGGCCAATACGACGGTTGATTTGCAGGATGGCGAGACCTTGATGATTTCCGGTATTTTGAGCAGGGAAGAGCAAAACAGTTTTACGAGTGTGCCATTTGTGAATTCCTTGCCGGTTATTGGTAATTTTTTTAAAAACGCTCACAACCAGAAACTGGATCGGGAATTGGTGGTGGTGATTACACCGCATATTATTAAACCGTCAGACTACGGCAAAGTGTTGGGTTCCATGCAATAAGTTGATAGAAAGTGTGTCATGGCTGAAAATTTAAGCGTTCTGATTATTGATGAGGATCCGGAAGTTCGGGCCTTGCTTCGGGGCGTCTTTGAAGGCATGAATGGCCTGGACATGCTGACGGATACGGATAGTGTGATCTATGGGTATGAGTTGATACGTCAAAATAAACCCAAGCTGGTTTTTCTGGATTTAAGGCATAATCCTGAAAAGGCGCTGGAAATGGCCCAGCGGGTTTCGACCTACTTCAAGGAAGTTTTCATCGTGGTATCCGGGCATGCGATGACGCTGGATACCATCAAGGCTTGCATGGAGGCAGGTGTTCGGGATTTCCTAGAGCGACCCTTTCAGGCCGCAGATGTCCGTGCCCTGCTGGACAAACATCGTGGGGCATTGATGACCAATCATGCTGAGGGGGATCAGACCGGGCGGATTGTAACGGTGTTTAGTAATAAGGGTGGCTTGGGTAAAACGACGATCGCCGTGAATTTGGCCATGGCGTTATCCGAGACCATTGGTCGTCCTGTGGCTTTGGTGGATTTAAACTTGCAGCTGGGGGACATTACTACATTTCTGGATGTGGAACCCAAGCAAACCATTGTGGATATTGCGCGTAATATAGGACGCGTGGATGCGGCCTATCTGGAAGGGTCATTAGCGCAGTATACCTGTAAGAATTCAAAAGTTTATGTCCTGGCTGACCCTTTGCATGTGGAAGATGCGGAAGAGGTCACTGCGGATCAGATTAATGCCGTGTTGACTGTTTTGCGATCCTCGTTTGCTTATGTGGTTATCGATACCACGACGTCGTTTGATACCAAAACTTTGGCGGCTCTGGATCTGGCGGACCAGATTCTATTGGTTTCGATGGTGAATTTGCCCAGTATTCGGAGTAGTCAACGATTGCTAAATCTGTTTCAACGCCTGGGGTATGACGAGCAAAAGATTAAGCTGATCGTGAATCGACATATGCCGGGTGAGGAAATTACGATTGAGGACGTTGAAGAGACGTTGGAGCATCCTGTATTCTGGAAGATTCCAAACAGCTATAACGTTGTGATGACCTCTATTAACCGGGGTATTCCTATTGCATTGGTCGAGCATGGCAAGAATCTGGAGAAAAACTTTCTGGAACTGGCTCATAAAATCACTGGGGTATTGCCGAAAGGTATTAATATTCAACATGGTGGTGGGGCTCAGGCCGCCAATGCGAACGCGAAACCTGCAAAAAGTATTTTGGGTGGCTTGTTTAACAAGCCTTCCGGAAAGTCATTCTGAATAGGATGGTAGATTCACTATGTCCTTGAGAGATCGCTTAAAAAAGAATAATCTGGCTGGTGCTGCTAAAGCGTCAGAACCTAGTGCGACACCTCATTCTCCTTTGTTTGCTCCTCCGGGCAGTCCGCCGCCAGGGCAGTCTGATTCGGGTCAGTCAGTCAAGGCTGGCTTGACTGCGCCCATCAATACGGCATCGGGCATTCATAATCCTCAAGCTGGCCAGGCTAAAAAAGGTGATCGCTTTGAAGAGGTGAAAACCAAAGTCCACACCATGCTGGTTGAAAATTTGAACATTGTGGTCACAGAGCAAATCAGCAAAGAAGAAGTGGGCATCGCTGCCAATAATTTTCTGGAAAAAATACTGGCTGCTGAAAAAATTCCGATGAGTACTGCCGAGCGAAGTATTCTGGTTATGGAGCTGGTCGAAGAAGTGGTGGGTCTGGGTCCGCTGGAGCCTTTGCTGCGGGATCCTACCATTTCAGAGATTATGGTTAATGGTCCCAATAATGTCTATATCGAACGTCATGGTAAATTGCATCGAACCACTGTTGTCTTTAAAGACAACGCCCACTTGATGCACATCATTGAGCGGATTGTTTCAGCGGTGGGACGTCGGGTGGATGAAAAAACACCGATGGTGGATGCTCGTCTTAAAGATGGTTCCCGTTTTAATGCGATTATTCCGCCGTTAGCCCTGGATGGCCCTTCAGTCTCGATTCGTAAGTTCAAGGCGGATGCCGGGACATTGGAAAAATTGCTGGGCTGGGGTTCTATGACCACGGACATGGCCCGTGTGCTGGATGCGGCAGTGAGAAGTCATTTAAACATCATTATTTCAGGTGGAACCGGTTCTGGTAAAACCACCATGCTGAACGCTTTGTCGGCTTTGATTGCGCCGGATGAGCGTATTATTACCATTGAGGATTCAGCTGAATTGCAACTGAAGCAGGAGCATGTGGTCAGGCTGGAGACGCGCCCGCCGAACATTGAGGGTGAGGGTCAAATCAATGCGCGGCAACTGTTGATTAACTCCTTGCGGATGCGACCGGATCGCATTGTGGTTGGGGAATGTCGGGGTCCGGAAACGCTGGAAATGCTTCAGGCCATGAACACCGGTCACGATGGATCGTTGACCACCTTGCACGCCAATACTCCTCGTGATGCTGTGTCCCGGATTGTGACCATGTGTATGATGAATACGAACCCGTTGCCGGAAAAAACCATTCGGCAGCAGATCGCTTCGGCGGTGCATTTGGTGGTTCAGGTTAGTCGCTTGACAGACGGTCAGCGCAAGACGACAGCCATTTCTGAAATTACCGGCATGGAAGGTGATATTGTGACCATGCAGGAAATTTTTAAATTCGAGCAATACGGCCTGGATGAAAACGGAAAAGTCCTGGGCAAGCATGTTTGTACCGGAATTCGGCCTCGTTTTGCGGAGTATTGCATGGCCAAGGGTGTGGAATTGCCACTGGATATTTTTGATAAAAAAGAGGAGACTCCTGGCCCCTCATCGCGACATTAAGCGGATTGATTTTATGAAGTGTGGTTTTTAAGATGTCTCCATTTGTTTCTCTCATTTTAATGCTGTTATTGCTGGTGTTTATCGCGGTTGCTATTGGTATGGCGGTCTTTTTTTTTCAGCGCTATGCCAATCCGGAACCTTCGTTTTTGCAGCAGCGCTTGACCCGCATCAAAGGGCATCAGAAAAAAGCCGAAGAAAGTTCTGGTGTTTCTGATGCAGTGATGCGAGTGTCCAGATTGTATAAGGGGTCAGTTTACAGTAACGAAGTCCTGGGGAAATCGCTGGAACGGTATGGCCCGTTTCGGGTTGTTAAATTGCGGATGCATCAGGCGGGTATGTTGCACCCGGATCAGTATATTTTGAAGTTTATGCTGACGCCAATAGGATTGGGACTATTATTGATTTCGGTGATCGGAATTTTTGCGGTTGTGGTTGCTGTGGCGTTACCGGTGATTGCGTATTTCAACATTATGATTCGTCGTGGCAAACGATACGAAAAGTTCATTACACAGCTACCGGATGCGTTATCCATGATGACGAGTGCCCTGCGGGCCGGACATGCCTTTCAGTCGGCTATGGGTATGGTTTCGACTGAAATGGGGGAACCGATGTCGACCGAGTTTTCATCGGTTGTGAAGGATATTAATTTGGGCATTCCCGTGAAAGAAGCGCTCAGCCGCATGGTGGATCGGTTGGAAACTTTGCCGGATGTGCGGATGTTTTCTACTGCGGTGACCATTCAAAGAGAGGCCGGCGGTAATCTGGCAGAAGTGTTGGAAAAGCTGGGGCATACCATTCGGGAGCGTTTTAAGCTGAAACGGCAAATTGCTGCGCTTACCGGGCAGTCCAGAATGACCGGATATGTTCTTGGGGCTGCACCTTTTGCGCTTTTGGCTTTTTTGTCGCTGTTTATGTATAACTACGTTAAAGCGCTTTACGAAACTCAATTGGGGCATTTTTTGCTGGTCATTATTTTGGTCATGCAGTGTATTGGGTTTTTTGTGATGAAAAAAATCATTGATATTCGGGTATAGTGCATGATGTTTGAATTTTTATGGCAGTGTGGATGGTGGCACAATACCCTGTTTCCGGATTTGGGGTTAGGGACTTGGCGTGTCTTGAGTCAAACGGCTTTTCACCGTCAGGCGGCGGGAGGTGTCAGGGTCATTGGTGATGTTCTGGGGAACATGAATCAGATGATCTTTTTGTTAATTGTGGGGTTATTGTTGGGTCTATCTGTTTTTGCGATTTTGGCTGTGATCATATCATTGTTGAATTATGAGGAAAATCCTGTTCGGGATCGCTTAAATGCATTCAAGGAGAAGGGTCGATTTGAAACAACAGATCGTAAAGTGGGCGCATTCGACGATTTCAGTGAGAGTTTGATTGTATTATCCGGGCCATTGGGCCAACGGTTGTATGGAAGTAGTCAAAAACAGGTGCGACTGTTGTTAACTGAAGCCGGTTTGCCTGACTCGGATGAACAGGCCACTCGCTTTATTGCAAAACGGGCTGCTGTTGGGATTGTCTGTACGATGGTTGCTTTGATAGTGTCTACTATCGTCGCACCAAAATTTTTGGCGGTGTCGATGCTGGGAGGCTTTATCGTGGGTGGTATGCTTCCTCGATTTGCCTTGATCAATCAAGGTAAAAAGAGAAAGAACGAGATTCGCTTTAGTATGCCCGATACACTGGATTTAATGGTGGTTTGTGTGGAGGCGGGTTTGGGTCTTGACGCCACCATTCAACGGGTGGCAGAGGAAAGTGAGCGGCTGGCCCCGGAAATATCCATGGAATTTAAGCGTCTCAATAAAGAGCTCAATGCCGGTATTTCCAGGCTGGAGGCGTTTCATAGTTTGGGTGTTCGGGCGGGGGTGGATGAGTTGCGGTCGTTGTGCGCGATGATTATTCAGGCGGATAAGATGGGCACCAGTGTGGCGGATACGTTGCGGGTGTTTTCCGATGATTTGCGTACCCGTCGTCGTCAAAAGGCGGAAGAGCTAGCGGCTCAGGCGAGCATTAAAATGATTTTCCCTTTGGTATTGTTGATTTTTCCACCGCTGTTTATGGTGTTGCTGGGACCGATGCTGATTAACGTTTATAATCAGTTTTACGCGCATAAATAGGCGCCTGCTCTATTCAGAAATTGCTGTTTCCCAAGGCTAAATGAGTGACAGTGGGTTCGATTGGAGACGAGCGTTTTACTGATTCCGGCGCTTTGGTCAATCTTCGAGTAAAATACAACGCATGCCTTTCCTGACTCATAACGATTTGCGAATGACCCGACATTGCGTCAAGCTGCCTCGCTTGCCGGAACCGTTTGAAGGCTTTCGGCTGGTGCAGATTTCAGATCTGCACTTTTACGAGTACTCGGACCCCGCCTATTACAGCCGGGTGATTGCCGAGGTGAATGCGCTGCAACCGGATGCGATTGCCCTCACCGGGGATGTGGTGCATTATGGGCCGGATTACATTGAGCTGGCAGCCTCGTTCTTACATCAATTGGATGCTGGCCCCACCAAGCTGGCTATTTTGGGGAACCATGATTACAACGATGGCACCTGGGGTGAGTCTATCAGCGCGATGTTGGGGGAGGTGGGCTTTCAGTTGTTGAAGAATACACACACGCATCTGGAGCGGGAGGGGCAGCGCCTCTGGGTAGCGGGACTGGATGACCTCTGGTACGGACAACCGGATCCGCAGGGCGTTTTAACCCGCTTTGACAGCCATTCGGAGGCTACCATCGTGTTGGCGCATAATCCCTTGTTGTTTGATCCGCTGGCTTTGGCCTTGCCGGGCCGGGTGGATCTGATGCTGGCTGGGCATACCCATGCCGGACATGTACACATCCCCATGCTGGGGCCTATTTATCGCCGGATTTTCAGGATGAAGTATCGGTACGGCTTGTATGAGAAGGCAGGCTGCCAGCTCTATGTCACCAGTGGTGTGGGTTCGGCGGCGTTTTATCTGAAGAAGCGCAAGATTGGCTTCCCCCGGTTCCGGTTTAATACCCACCCCGAAATCGTGGAGTTAACGCTCACACGGGGATAGTGATTTGATGTAGAAATAGCACTGCGCGACACTTTGAATGCGGGTGCTAGGGGCGTTTGCACTGCCAGAAGGTCTTCAGGGGGAAATCCTCAGGCAAGTCGTTCACAGGATTGAAAGCTTCGTAGCGCACGTCCACAAACCCAGCGGCCATGAGGTACTTTTCCACAGCGGTTTCGTTGAAGTACTGTTCATATACGGTTTCGCTGCGGGAGAGCAGCTCGCCCTCATCGTTGTACTCATCCACCATAAACTGGACGGAGGCCTTACTTTGAGCCTCCTCAAAGGTAGAAGTCGTTCTCAGGCGATAGTTGGGCCCTTCGTAGGTGTCTCGCCCGTTCCAGTAGGTCTGGTAATTTTCCAGCGTGTTTAAATCAAAGAGAAACAATCCACCGGGTTTCAGGGCTTGCGCCACCTGAATGAACGTGCCCCGCAATTCGGTTTCGTTGGAGAGGTGGTTGAGGCTGTCGTAGTGACAAACGATGACTTCCACGGGATCATCTAGCAAAAAATAGCGCATATCGCCTTCGGCAAAGCAGGCGGGGATTTTAAACTCTGGATCTCGCTCGACTTGCTTGCGTTTGGCCTGAGTGATCATGCCCGTGGAAATATCCAGTCCGGTCGTTTTATAACCGGATTGAGCCAAGGCCAGCGCCAGGGTGCCGGTGCCGCAGGCCAAATCCACGATGCTGGCCGGTGGAGCAATGCCTTCGGCCTTGAAAACGGCTAAATCCCGCGCCAGAATGTTTTCAGTAAACTCCAGGGAGCCGGGCCAGTCGTAGAGGTGGGCGAGTTGTTCGTACATAAAGCTGTAAACCCCCGTGAGGCTTGGGCGGGGTAGGGAGGTTCCCCGGTGACTCAAGATTCCCATTTGTCACAATCTTAAGATACACGGATAATAAAAACTATGGCTGAAGTGGTTTTGGAAAACGTATTCAAGTCCTACGACCAGACCTCGATTATTCGAGATGTCTCGTTGACCGTGCATGACCGTGAGTTTGTGGTCATGGTGGGGCCCAGTGGTTGCGGTAAATCCACGCTGCTGCGCATGATTGCCGGACTGGAATCCATCACAGACGGCACCATCGCCATTGAAGAACGCATCGTGAACGCGGTACCCCCCAAGGACCGCGATATTGCGATGGTCTTTCAGAACTACGCGCTCTACCCGCACATGAGCGTGTTTGAGAACATGGCCTTTGGCCTGAAAATGCGCAACGTGCCCAAGGCAGAGATTAAAACCAAGGTCGATGAGGCCGCCCGCATTCTGGATTTGGAGCACTTGCTGGATCGCAAGCCCAAGCAGTTGTCCGGCGGGCAGCGGCAACGGGTGGCCTTGGGTCGGGCCATTGTGCGCAACCCCAAAGTATTCCTGATGGACGAGCCACTGTCGAATCTGGATGCCAAGTTGCGCATTCAGATGCGTACCGAAATTGCCGCGCTGCACAAGCGCCTGAACGCCACCACCATCTATGTCACCCACGATCAGGTGGAAGCCATGACCATGGGCGACCGCATTGTGATCTTGAATCAGGGCAAAATCCAGCAGATGGACACGCCCTTGCGGGTTTATCAGGATCCGGCCAACATGTTTGTGGCCGGTTTTGTGGGGCAGATGAACTTTTTAACCGGCATTCTCGAAGCTGGCGGCCTGCGTTTGGGGGATGGCGTGTTGCTAACCTTGCCGGACGCGTTAAAGCCGCAGGGTGAACAATTGAGCGGTCGGGCGGCCGTGTTGGGCGTTCGCCCGGAGCACTGGCTGCCGCAATCCGCCCCGGAATCCGGGCAAGACTTTGACGTGGTTCCTAATCGCGTGGAATTATTGGGCAGTGAGCAAATGTTGCACTTTGCCCTGGGCAAGCAGGCCATCACCGCCCGCTGGCCATCGGATCTGCCCGTCTCGGAAGATCAACCGCTTTCCATCAAGCTGGAAACCAACAAAGCCCTCCTCTTCGATGCCGCCTCCGAGGAGCGCATCGTTTAGGCCATGGTAGAAACTGGTGGTTTTCGTGAGAAATCATTTGGGACAAAGCTATTACTGTGAATAATCTGATTGAGAACTATAATAGCAGTCCAGCATTTAAAGCCTTATTTCAGATTGCTTCTAATGCAACTCCAAATTTTGGTTTGTTGGGTGCTGTTGAACAAATTATAGTAACGGCTTATAACAATGCTCAGAAAAAGAGAGTAAAACTTTTTTTTGAGCAGCTGGGCAAGGGAGAGATTCAATTAAGTGAATCTGTCATTCAGGAAGAAGAGTTTTTATATTTTTTCACTTCTACCCTAAAAGCTGTTATTCGTTCTCGACGGGAAGAAAAAATTCAATTTTTATCGACATTGTTTTTGAGAACCTTGGAGACCTCATCATTTGAACAGTCCGATCTGTATGAGCATTATCTTTCAATAGTAGATGAGTTAACATTGACTGAGTTGATACTTTTGAAAATGCTTTATGAAGTATGTAAAAATGAGTCAGAAGATAAGATTGCTACTGAGGATTGGTGGATTGGTTTTGATGATAGAGCTTTATTGGAATTGAAGAAATTTAATGTAGTGCTAAATCGTGATGAGTTAAGCTTTATTATTGCAGGGCTTGTTAAAACTGGTATGTTAAAGCCAATTTATGGCTGGTCTGCTAAATCAAGAGTAGAGATATCTGTAAGCTTGTTGGAAAAATTCATTCTAGCTGTTTCTCCTGATTCTGTATTTGCAAGTACAGGTTATAAGTAGAGTTAAGCCGCCCCGCCCAGCATTTGCAGGATGTCCCCGTGTTGGGAGACCATGTAATCTTCCAGGCTTTTGTCATCGATTTGGGCGGCGGCCATCATCAGCATGGGGTTGGGTAATTGTTCCAGCATGCGCAGTAAAAATTCCGGGGGTAAAATGGCGCAGGCTTGAATTAAGTAGGGCTTGGGGATCTGGCTCATTTGCTTGTAGACAAAGCCTTCGCTCAGGAAAAACAGCAGGTGAGGCTCCTTCTTGATGTAATCCGTCACCAGCGGCTGCAAGGCTTTAAACGGCATAGTCTTCAGGCTTTCGGTAATGCGGCAGCGGTCCACGTTCATCAAGAGTTTAAAAATTTCCAGCGGTTTTAACTTGGTGAAATCCTGATTGGTGCCAAAAATGCGGGACATCAGCAGTTGTAAAAACTGCGGATCCATTTTGACAATGCCCTTGGCCAGCTTGCGGTTGTCCATGCTGGGCGAGCGCAAAATACGCATCAGTTGGCTGGTGGGCATGCGTTTCACCAGCTCTCTAATTTTAAACAAACTCAGCATGATTTTAAGCAAAAACTTGCGGGGTAAATGCATAATCATGCGCAAGAGTTTCTCTTTGCTGAACAAGCGCAAGGCATTGACTAGCAAGTCTTGCGGCAACAAGCGTAAAATTTTCAGCCAGTCCCGACGGTGCAATAAATTGAGCACTTTTAATTTGTTCGCGCCCAGATTGATCAGCTTCACGATCTCGCGTAAATCCAGCGCCCGCCGTTTGACAGCGCCCGTGCCTCGCGGACTGCCGGTTTTACAGGGGGCATGGGCGCGTTGAACACCCTCGCCCGCCGCCGCCCGATGTGCCCGGTGCAGTGGAAATGTTCGCCCGGTTGCGCCCATATAACCAGTCTGTTCCTCAGGCTCTTCTGAGCCGTCCTCCAGGGCTTGCGGTTTTCCCTCGATGAAGGCGACGGGTATAATGGCCGGGTTCGTATTCACGTCCAGCAGTTCAATCCGCATGGCATGATCCCCTTAACGCTGAATGTTCCTCACTGAGTGTGCTTTCGGCGGCTTCCGGAAAATCTTGAGCAAACTGTTACGCTTCTTCACAGGCGCTGTCGGGGCAAGCGTTTGGCACATCGGGGAATTCGGGAGAAGGGCAGGACGAAGCCTCGGCTGAGGTAGGGTCGAGTCTGTGCCAGAGTGTTGCGCTCCAGCGGAATTTGGCGCGCGGGGTTGCGGTTGCTATAATAAAGCCACCCGAATGGAATGGTCGTTGCCGGACTCCGGTGAGCGCTGGAAAGAGGTATCCACAGATGAAAGACATCGTTTTGCGTCGTTCGCGCCAATGGGTGAACAGGTTGCCATTGGCACTCACCCTGGCTCTCAGCTTGAGCCTCATGCCGCTTGTGACTCCGGTTTGGGCGATCACTCCCCAGTCACGGGAGGCCTATCAACAGGCGGTGCAGGCCGAGCGGCTGGGCCACTTGAGTGACGCGGAGCGCTTCTTGCGTCAGGCAATTTCGCTCGATCCCCAGGATTACCTTAACTATGTGAAACTGGCTTCCATCCTGAATCAGCAAGATAAACCCAACGAGGCGGCCAGTTACTATCAGCATGCCCTCAATCTGCAACCGGAAGATGGCATGATTCTCTACAGTCTGGGCGGCGTTTACGAACAACTGGGACAGTTCGCGAAAGCCGAAGAAGCCTATGCCCTCAGCTTGCAGAACAATCCCCGCTATCAATACGCGCTGCTCAATCTGGCCCGTGCCGAAATTCAACAGAAAAAATATACACCCGCGATTGCTCATTATCAGCAGTTTTTAAGCCAATACCCGGATCATTATGAGGCCCGTCGTCGACTGGCCAAGCTGTATCTGGTCACGGGGCAGGAAACTGCCTCGGTGAAAGAGTATGATGCGCTGAAGCAACGCTTTCCGAATCGCTTTGACGAGCATCTGGATATGGCTCGCGCCCTGAACGGGGCCAATGCACCGGCTCAGGCGCTGGAAGAATTGAAACTGGCCTACGCCAAAGAAGGCGGCAAGGCCGATATTGATGAAGAAATGGGCCGGGCGCATGTGGCTCTGGGTCAGGCAGATCTGGCCATTTTGAACTACCAGAAGGCCTATGCGCTGGATCCCACGCGGGAGGAATTGCTCCTGAAAATGGCGGAGCTGTACCGCTTCCAGAAAAACCCGGATCAGGCCATTGGACAGTATCTGGCCTTCCTCAAGCTGCACCCGGAGCATCAGGATGTGCGGCGTCAGTTGGTGAATCTGTACTTTGAGAATCAGCGCTTTGAGCCCGCCTTGAACGAGCTGGGCGTGATGCTGGCTGCGGCGAGCGAGCCCAAAAGCGATTCGCCAGAGGCCGTGAAAAACAGCGCGCAACAGCAGTACGAGATTCGCAAGGACATGGCCTATGCCACGCAAATGCTGGGTGATTTGCCCAAGGCCACCGAGCAATACGAAGCCTTGCTGCAATCACCGCTGGCCGCCAACGACTTGCAACTCAAGTCGAATCTGGCCATCGCCTACCACAAGAGCGGCGCTTTTGATAAAGCCATCCCCTTGTATAAGCAGATCTATTACGCTGAGCCGCAGTATAAGCAACAGTACCGGATTGATACGGTGGGGCTGGGCAACGATCTGGCTGTGGCCATCACGGCTGTGGGCGATTCCGCCTACAAGCGGGAAGACTACAATGCCGCCCTCACCGCGTTTGGCGATGCTGCCCTGTATGCGGCCAGCACTAACTATTGGCCTCAACTGGGTTTAGCCAATACCTACTATGCCTTGAACATGCCGGAAAAAGCCTATGCAGCCTATGGCACAGTGCTGGAAAAAGATCCCGATAACGTGACGGCTCGTTTGTATCGCACCAAGTTGGCCATTGCCAAAGGGGCAAGCGATCAGGCCAAGTCCACGGCAGCGGCTGGTGCGGTACCGCCCGCCCAATTGGCGACTTTAGAAGCGCTGGCCAAAGAGAATCCCACCAATCTGGAAGTGCTGGTTGCTCTGGCTGATGCCTATGCTCTCCAAGGGAACGCCACGGCGGCGGCTTCGGCGTATGAGAAAGCCCTCGCGGTAGCCCCGCAAAACGTGCCCTTGTTGCTCTCGCTGGGTACCCAATGGCAAAACCTGGGTAACTATGAGCAGGCCAAAGCCGTCTATCTGAGGGCCTTGGCGATTGATGACCATTCGCCCATGCTTTATTACAACCTCGGTATTGTGTGTAACGAGCTGGGCCAGCTGGATCAGTCCGCGGAGGCTTACCAAAAGGCGCTGGCGCTCGACCCGCACTATGTTGATTCCCAATACGGGCTGGCGATCACGCTGGAGAAACAGCAAAAGTATCAGGACGCGTTGGAAACCTATCAGACCTACGCCCGCGATCCGCAAGCGCACTATGGTAAAGAGGCCCAAAGCCGGATTGAGATCCTCAAACAGGCTTTGAATCCGGCCCCGGTGATTTCTCCGGATGCCAGCACGGTGCCCGTGGTCCCTGCATCAACACCGCCGAAGCCTGCAGCGCACGGGACGCCTGTGACCACTGTAGCGCCTGTTGTACCCAAGGTCACGCCGAAACCCGTTTCGGTGGCTTCCCCCGTTTTGAAGCCTGCGGCTCCGGTTGCGCCGGTGGTTGTGGCTCCCAAAGCGATGGGTAAACCCTCCGGGCTGGCAACCATTAAGCCCGTGGTGCCTGCGATCAGTGCGAATAAACCGGTTAGTGCACCCAAGACCCCCACGTTGCCCAGTGTGAAAAATGGCCGAATCCCGATTCAGTAACCAATTCCAGCGCGGACTAAAGCGGCTGTAATTGCAGGAAGGCCACTTGCCGTCCGTTTTCGGTGCGGCGATACGACCATAAGTGCTCCGGCTGGCATTGGGTGCAGATGGCCAGACATTCAATGGCTTGCACCCCTAAACCATTGAGTTGGAGTTGATTGACCCGTTTAAGATCAACGCGGGGTTTGCCGTTGGCGTTGATGGTGTTAAATTGCTCGGGGCTTTGGGCGGGAATGGTCTTCCCCACGGCATCGGCGACTTCCTGAGAAACTTCATAGCAACAGCCTCCAATTGAGGGGCCGATTACGGCAATGAGGGCTTCGGGGCTGGCCCCGTGGTCGTTGAACAAACGCTGGGCCACTTTGGCCGTGATAGATTGGGCGGTGCCCCGCCACCCGGCATGGACCACCGCGCCCACATGCTGTTGGGGCTCGTATAAAATAATGGGCACGCAATCGGCCACCTGCACCATGGCGGGGATACCCGGCTCGGTCAGGATGACCGCGTCCGCGTCATTCTCGCAGGGCAAGTCGTTCAGGCGGGCCTGATCGGTGTGGGTTTGGCGAGGCATGCTCAACCGGCTGCCGTTCATGCCCGTGTGCGCGCAGAGCGCCTGACGGCTGGCCTGAATTTCTTCGGCCGAAAATCCGGGGCCGCCCAGGGTAATGGGTTTGCCCGTAAACCCGTGGATCACCCGTTCAGCGTAGGCGCTCAGCCGCTCCGATTGATACAATACGAAGGGACTGGTAGTAACAGGCTGTGAGATGGTCGATGTCATGACGCGTGTGGGAAACCTCCAACTGGGCTGTGGGCTGATGCTGTTTATTATAGCGGCTTCTCCCCTGACATTGCGCGCGGCCCCTACCGCGACATCGGTCAGGTCCGCTACGCCGCCTGTGGTGCAAAAGTCTGCCAGTCCGGTTTTTCCTTCGGCGCAATTGGGTGGGAGTAAGCCTGCGATGCCTACTTCGGTAATGCCTGCTGTGGCAACAGCTGCTGTTGCTTCGAGTTCCGCTCCCAGTCCAGCTGTTGTCAGTAGTCCTTTGCAGTTGCGTCTGGAGCCCATGAAGTCCATTTTTTCCAGTCGGGAAGGTGTGGTGATGCAGTTTATTTTTACAGCGCAGACCAAAACCAAGCTGTGCCTGGATAAGGATATTCTCAGCCAGATGTCGGTGTCCCTGTTTCGGGCTGGGCAGGGGAAGTTATCCCTTCAGCCCATTGTCATTCAGGATAACAGTCAGTTGTTTATGCAGCCCATGCGGGTGGTCTGGTTAGCGCCGGGTCAAAAAATGACGATTCGGGCCAATTTAAAGCGGTTCCAGCTTGATGGCGGTGCCACATGGCTGCCCGGTGAATACAGCGCAGACGCGACGTTTAATTTATGCGAGCAAACCCCGGTAGAGCCGGTCACGGAGCCGGGGCGCGAAATTTCGGTGAAGGCCGTTCGGCCCGGCTGGTTTATGATTATGGAATGAGCAATGTGAGGGAAAACCCCGTGAAACAAGCCCCGGATGAAATCGCCATTGTGACCCAAAGCCCTGCCCGCGCCGAAGCGTTGCGGCAGGCCATCGTGTTGCGCGGCTTCGATGAGATTGTTTGTCTGGATGTGCGGACGGCAGCCCCCTTATTGCAGGCCAAGCCGCCGGTTCTGGTGATTATCGATCTGGAAAACGATCTCCCGCATACCATAAGGTTGCTAGAGGCCTTGCCCATTGGGGTGCGTAGTTTGGTGCTGGCCGATGCTTTTGATGAGAGCCTGTTTGTGGCCTGCCATGATCGCGGGGCGCGAGACTTCATGGTGCATCCCGTTCCGGATGCCATCCTGGTGTCGCGGGTGATTCGCAACTTGCAGGAACATCGACTGGAGCAGGTCGCCAGCCACAAGGATCAAATTCTGGTGGATATGAATGTCTTGTCGGCACAATCTGGGGTGTTTACCACTTCGTATCTGCTTAACTTGCTCCGCCAGACTACGGAAAGCTATCTGGCGCAGCCGGCGGGGGAGTCTTTCAGTTTGCTGCTTCTTCAACTGGGTGGCTATGATAGCCCCTTGCCCGCTGCCGTGCAAGCTCAGGTTCTGGCGAAGGTGGGCGGGATGATCAAGGACTGTGCCCGAGGTCTGGATGTGGTGGGTGAATATTTTCTGGATAAATTTGCGGTGATTATGCCCCAAACCGGTATTCGGGGGGCGAATGCGTTGGCCAGTCGACTGGGCGAGCGCTTGCAGGGGCTGTCTTTTGAAGGCCTGACAGGCCCGTTCGGCCTGAGCGTTTGCACGGGTGTAGCGGAAGCTGCGGGTTGTCGGCATTACGAAGATTTTTTGAACCGGGCGTTGTCCAGCTTGAAACCCTATGAGCGGGCAGAAACCGCAGCATCCTCATCTGCTGGCGAGCTGGCCTTGGTGCAAACCGCCCACTGGGAGCAGCCTCCGGTCATGGGTGCGAATCAGCCTGCCATGTCGCCGCCCAGCAATTTAATCTAGTCTGTTTTTCATTCATTACTCTTGTTTCGCTGTTTCCAGTTCCTGGTATGGGGGTGTAAGATTTGGCGGGCTCGCGGTATGATGAAAATACCAGAGGGTAAGCTCCAGGGGTTTATCTGAAAAAATCTGGTCAAGGGCTGACTTTACAGGAAGCCACAAGCTGGACGGGACGGTCCCCAAACGACAACGCGTTGGACAAGCGAATGAGAGGGAAACAATACAATGGCTTCAGTGTGGGAAGGGGTAATGTACCCGCAAATCAAAACGGAGCTTCCGGGCCCTAAAACCAGGGCGCTTATTGAAAAAGATCATCGCTATCTCTCGCCGTCCTACACGCGGGGCTACCCATTGTCCATTCAGTCGGGCTATGGCGCGATGGTGGTGGATATGGATGACAATATCTTTCTGGATTATTGTGCAGGCATTGCCGTTTGCTCTACCGGGCACTCGCATCCCGAGGTTGTGAAAACCATTCGTGAGCAATCCGAGAAGTTTTTGCACATGTCCGGCACCGATTTTTATTACACCGTGATGGCGGATTTAGCCGAAAAACTGGCCATTTCCACCCCCGGCAGCCCGGATAAAAAAGTGTTCTTTGGCAATTCCGGCACCGAGGCCAATGAGGCCGCCCTGAAATTGGCGCGTTATCATACGGGGCGTAAAAATATTATTTCCTTTTACCGCAGTTTTCACGGACGTACTTTTGGTTCTATGTCGGTCAGCGCGAGTAAATCGGTGCAAAAAAGCAGATTTTCTCCGTTGATGCCGGGCGTGTTTAATGCCCACTACCCCTATTTTTACCGGGATATTTTCAAGAGCGAATCGCCGGATGCTTGTGCTGAAGCTTGCCTGAATTATATTGAAGATTACATCTTCAAAATGCTCACCCCGGCGGAAGAAGTGGCCGCCTTTATCGTCGAGCCCATTCAAGGGGAAGGCGGTTATGTGGTGCCGCCCGCGTCCTTTATTTTAGGCCTGCAAAAAATGGCCCACAAATATGGCATTTTAATCATTGCCGATGAAGTGCAAGCGGGCATGGGCCGCACCGGCAATATGTGGGCTTCTCAGTTGTTCCCCGGTTTTGAGCCGGATATTCTATCCAGCGCCAAAGGTTTGGCCTCCGGGATGCCCTTGGGCGCTTGCATCGCCAAAAGTTCAGTGATGAACTGGGAACCCGGCACACATGCCACCACTTTTGGGGGTAATCCCGTCAGTTGTGCCGCCGCGCTGAAAACTTTTGAACTGCTGGACAACGGCCTGCTGGATAATTCTCGCGTGCAAGGCGCTTATCTCAAAGGCAAGTTGCAAGAGCTGATGGCACGGCACGATCGCATTGGGGAAGTGCGCGGCGAAGGTTTGATGTTGGGCATTGAGATCGTTGAATCGAAAGCGAGCAAGGCCAAAGCGCCCCATCTGCGCAACCAGATTGTGGATGACTGCTATTACAACGGCCTGCTGATTTTAGGTTGCGGCGAGAACAGCATTCGTTTTAGCCCGCCCTTGGTCATAACCCAAGAGCAAACCGACAGCGCCGTCGCTATTTTGGATAAGGTCTTAACGGCCCATCGCGCCTAGAGTTTCTTAATTTTCATTCTTGCCCTTCAATGACACTTGTCATTCCCGCGTTTGCAGGAATGACAGGATGCTCTTTTTGAGAGGATTTTTCAGCGGTGTGCCTTGCCGGGTTTGCTGGTGTTTGGGGTAAAATACGGCAAAGCAGGAACGGAAGGATCGCAGCCGGATGGGCGTTGTGGAACGGTTTGAATCGATAGTCCCCATTGATAACCCATCGGGGCAGGAATCGCGTATTCGCGACCATATCGCCGAGGCCCTGCGTGGCTTTGGCCTGAGCTATCTCAGCGTGGATGCCGCCGGCAATTTATTCGGGCGCGTGCCCGGTAATCCCGCCAAGGATACTATTATGCTGTCGGCGCACATGGACAGCGTCCCCCCGTGCGAGGGCATTGTGCCCGTGCGGGATACGCGGGGCGAGCGCCCCATTCTGCGTTCGGAAGGCCGTACCATTTTAGGTGCGGATGACAAGGCGGGCATTGCGGTGGCCTTGGAGATCGTGGAGCGGCTCGCCGCTCAGGGATTTCAACACAATCACCCGCTGGAACTGTTTTTTTCTACGGGCGAAGAGATCGGGTTAATCGGGGCCAAGGGTTTCGATATGGCTCAGGTGCGCGCGAAATACTGTTATGTTCTCGACGGTGAAGGTCGGGTGGGCCTGATTTTCAACGCGGGCCCCTCGCAAGAAAATATCCAGATTGCTTGCACCGGGCGGGCGTCTCATGCGGGCATTTCCCCAGAGGCTGGCGTGAGCGCCATCCAGATGGGCGCGGCCCTTTGCGCTCAGTTGCCCAGTGGTCGGTTGGCGGATGATCTCACCTGCAACATTGGCGTGATTGCGGGCGGCAATGCCATGAACATTGTAGCCCCCGATTTACACATCAAAGGCGAGATGCGCAGCCACGATGAGGCCAAGCTCACCGGCTTGCTGGCCGAATACGGTAACCTGTGCGCTCAGGTGGAAGAACGCTTTGCGGGTGGCCAGGTGGTCTTAAACCATGTGCGTCGGTATAATCACTTCTGGGTGCCGCCGGAAAGCGAAGTCATTCAGCGGGCCATCTCGGTGGGCGAGGCCCTGCAGGTGGCTCCTCAGCTGGCGGCCATGAATATTGGCAGCGATGCCCATATTCTGAACCAAAACCAGTTGCCGACCGTGGTGCTGGGCATGGGCTTCCATTATTCCCATAGCCTGGGTGAGTTTATCTTCTGTGAGGAGCTGGAGCAAGTCTGCCAGATGGTTGAAGCCTTGGTGGCTTAGGGTGCCTTACGGCCTCAATGGGATGGGGCTGTGGCATTGAGGCCTGATACTTCGGATACGACAGGGGGTGGTTGTAATGAGCGTTGCTCCCGCTGGAACCCTATCGCTTCAGAGCTTGGCGCGCCGGCTAATTTTATTCAGATCGGTTTCTAATTGCAGGAGTTGACGCTGGGTGAGGATAGGGGGCAGTGGGGCTTCTGGCTGCGGTCTCAAAGTGTGGATATGCGCCTTAATTTGGTCTAGAGCCTTCAGTCCCTCCTGAACTTGTGGAGCAAGGCTCTTGCTGCTGGAGGGGCTAGGGGGAGCTGGTTTTGCCTTGGAAAAGCGTTGCCCGGTGAAATAAGTGGGGCGGGAATGGATATGCATACACTGGGTCCTGCTGTTTCTTTCTGATTTCTATCTTTTGATTAAAAACAGGCGCTCATAAAATCTTGCCTGTTTCAAAGGGTGGCTGGTTTTAAGGTTAGGCCGAGTTTATCTGTCTTTGTGAGGAGAAGGCTTATCGGCCTCAGGTGTCGTTTGCCCCGAATTGGCGTACAATAGAAGGGCAAGCCGTCTAGTAACGGGTGAACCGCATGATTCCCAACCACATAATTACCTGTTGTCGTTACCTTCGGGGAGCCGTAGGGGGCATGGGTTTTCTGGTTGTGGGGTTGTGGGTTTTGCTCTTTGGTGTTGCCGTTACTCAGGCTGAAGAGCCTGCTATGGCTTTGGGCAAGCCGCAGACCGGTTTGCCCGAGACGCAAGTTGCCGTGGGCGGAAAGACTTATCATGTTGAGGTGGCTATAACCCCTCAGCAGGAGCAGATTGGGTTGATGTATCGTACCCGTTTACCCAAGGGGCATGGGATGTTGTTTCCCTTTATTCCGCCACGACGAGTCAGTTTCTGGATGAAGAATACCAAAATTTCGCTGGATATGCTGTTTGTGGGCCACGGCCATCTCTTACATGTTTTTGAAGACGTATCGCCCTGTGAGGGTGAGTCCTGTACCGTTTATGGCATTGAAGAACCCGTGGAGATGGTGTTGGAACTCCCTGCGGGCACCGCACATCGGGAGCATTTACAGGCAGGTGATCCCGTCTTGGTCAAGTTATCGCTGGAAAAGTTGTTGCAGCATCCCTCTGCTCAGCCCGTTCCCGGAAAAGGAAAGTAAGTTTCTATGTCGATAAAGGCTCGCCCCAAGTATCTAACCGCTCCTCGCTTTTTGCTAGAGCGCTTTATGGACACGCCCTGGTTTCAAAATCTGCTGAGTTCCTTTGAAACCCGCTTGGGACATCCGGGCGCCACTGCCCCAGAAACACATCTGGAGAATCTGGCCAATCCGTCGATTAAGGCCATGATGATCGCTGCGCTATTTGACAAGCTGGATCGGCCGGTAGTGGTGGTGTGCCCCGATCCGCAAACGGCTGTGAAATACGAGTTTGAGATTAAACAATACCTGAAAGATCAGGTGGTCCGGTATCCGGCGGAAGATTTTTCGCCGTATGATCTCTCGGTCTTTCCGGTACAGGCGTTAAAAAGTCAGTACGAAATTCTACAACGTCTGCAACGGCAAGAGCCCTTTGTGTTGCTGATTTCTCCCAAAAATTTGCTGCTCAAGCATTTATCATTGGCTGAGCTGGATCAGTATGCCATTCACTTGCGTCAAGGGCAGGTGATTTCCCCGGAAGCGCTGGTGGAGCAGTGCATTGCCCTCGGTTATGTGCGCACCAGTATGATTATGGATCCCGGTGAGTTTAGCAGCCGGGGTGATATTTTTGACCTCTACACGGTCAACGGCGATCCGGTGCGGGTGGAGTTTTTTGGGGATACCATCGAGAATATCCGGGCCATTGATGTGGACAATCAGCGTTCCGTGGAGCGCATTCAAACCGCAATTGCCATCCCTCGGGCCAGTCTGGTTTTAAACGCGGAAAACCGTAAACGCTTGCCGGAGTTGCTGCATGAGCGGCTGGGGGTGCAGCGCAAGGTGTTGTCTGGCATTGAGCTGGAAGGTCTGGAAATGACCGTGGAGAACCAGATCGCCGCCCTGGAGCAATCCTTCTTGCCGGATGGCATTGATTACTACGCCCCTTTGCTGCATCAAAGTTATAAAACCGTCGGCGATTATCTGCCTAAAAACGCCGTGGTGATCATGGATGACTGGGCGCTGCTGGAAAACAATCTGGGCGGGCTGTCGGATCGCTTGCAGCACCAGTTGGAAGATGGTGTGAACAAGGGGCGTCTGCTGGATCTGGGCTTTCAGTATCACATCTCGGATGCCGAGGCGCTGGCGCAGCTGAAGACCATCGCCGCAGGCCGGGTGTTTCTGGATACTTTGCCCCTAAACGCGGACGGCCAGTTGCCCAAACAGAGCGGGATTGAAGTCAGTTCTCTGGCTGTGACCGGGGCGGATCAGTTCAAGGCCGATATGGGCAAGGCGTCCGAGTGTTTTCAGAAGTTGCGGCGCGATAAATATCGCATCTTCATCACCACGGATCACCCGCAGCGCGTTTTGGATGCCTGCAAGGAATGGGATGTCCCCGGTGAATACTGGACGGATGAAGGGGTCGACCCCGACACGCTGCCCGCCGAGAGTCGGGATGTGGTCATCTCCAAGATTGGCCCGCAGGAGGGCTTTTATCTCACCGATGAAAAAATTGTGCACTTTACGGATACCGAGCTCTATGGGCGCCGCCTGAAACGGGTCATGGCCGCTAAAACCAAGCCCACCAAGCGCGAAGACATTGATGTCATCAATTCCATCCACGATTTGCGCGAAGGCGATTACGTGGTGCATGGCAAGCACGGGATTGGTCAATTTATCGAACTCACCCGCATTTCTATGGACGGGGAGAAGCGAGAATACCTGAGCATTCAGTATTCCGCCGGGGATAAATTGCATGTACCCATCGATCAACTCAACTTGCTGGCGCGCTACCGGGGCGCGGGAGAAAAACCGCCCAAGCTCAGCAAAATGGGCGGCGTGGAATGGTCGCGGGTTAAGCAAAAGGTTAAAAAATCCATTCAGGTCATCGCCAAGGATTTGATGGAGTTGTATGCGGCCCGCGCCAAGGCCCAAGGGCACATGTTTGAGCCCGATTCCCCCTGGCAAGTCGAAATGGAAGAAGCCTTTCCTTACACTGAAACTCCGGATCAGTGGCAGGCCATTCTGGACACCAAAAAGGACATGGAATCCGATAAGCCCATGGACCGCTTAATTTGCGGGGACGTGGGTTTCGGAAAAACCGAAGTCGCCTTGCGTGCGATCTTTAAAGCGATTCTGTCTGGCAAGCAAGTGGCGGTGTTGGTGCCCACCACCATTCTGGCGCAGCAGCACTTTAATACGCTGGTGGAGCGCCTGTCGCCTTACCCCATGCGGGTGGGCCTGCTCAGCCGCTTCCGGAGTGCGCAGGAGCAAAAGGAAGTGATCGCCCGCCTGAGCATGGCGGAATGCGATGTGGTCGTCGGCACGCACCGCCTGCTGCAAAAGGACATCAAGTTTAAAAATCTGGGCCTGGTGGTGGTGGATGAAGAACAGCGCTTTGGCGTGGCGCACAAAGAGAAAATGAAGCACCTCAAAACGGAAGTGGACGTGCTCACCCTCTCGGCCACGCCCATTCCGCGCACCTTGTATATGGCGCTCTCGGGCATTCGCGAGATGTCGCTGATTAATACGCCGCCCATGAACCGCGCGCCGATTAAAACCTTTGTGGGGCCGTATAACCCGGCGCAAATCCGCATGGCCATTTTGCAGGAAGTCGATCGGGGTGGACAGGTTTATTTTGTTCACAACCGCGTGCAGACCATTTACGGGAAGCTGGCAGAGTTGCAGGCGCTGGTGCCGGAAGTCCGCTTTGCCGTGGGGCATGGGCAAATGCCCGAGCGCGATTTGGAAAACATTATGCTGGATTTCGCCCAGCAGCAATACGATGTACTGGTTTGCACCACCATCATTGAAAGCGGTCTGGATATTCCCAGCGCAAACACCATTATTCTGGATCGCGCGGATCGGCTGGGTCTGGCACAGTTGTACCAGATTCGCGGGCGGGTGGGCCGCAGCAACGTGCAGGCTTACGCCTATTGCTATTACGATCCCGAGCGCAATTTAACCGAGGATGCCCGCGACCGCTTGCGCGCCATTCGCGAATTTACCTCGCTGGGCAGTGGGTATCAAATTGCCCTGCGCGATCTGGAAATTCGTGGTGTGGGTAATGTGTTGGGCTCCGAGCAGCACGGTCATATGGTGGCGGTGGGCTTTGACCTGTACTGCCAGATGCTGGAAGAATCCATCCACGAGCTGCAAACCGGTGTGGTGGCCGAGGAGCGCGAGCCTGCCATTATCGATATTAACGTGACCGCCCTGATTCCCGATAAATATGTGGGCGACCGCGATGTGAAGCTGATGGAGTACAAGCGCCTGGCCAGCGTGGATAGCGAGCTGGCCATCGAAATTATTCAGGCCGAGTGGCAGGATCGCTTTGGCGAGATTCCCGCGCAAACGCAAATGCTGATGAATCTGGTGCGCCTGCGCATTATGGCCACTGAACTAAAAATCCCCCAAGTGCGCGCCGATGATGAATCGCTGCGCCTGACTGTGCCGTTCAGCCTGCAGGAATGGTTGTTCCTGCAAAAGCAGCTCCCCGTGACCATTGGCCGCAAAGCCCGCTGGGTCCCCGGCGTGACCTCCAAGCAAGGCAGCCTGCCCGTGCTCTTGGTCAAGCACCTGGGCATGACTGGCGAGGATCAGGTCGATTTCCTGATGGAACTGTTCACGCATTTGCTGAAGATCATCAAAGAGACAGCGAAGACGGCTTAAATGAAATGGTTGGAGCTCGATCTGGAAGAAGCTTTTTATTTATGTGCTTCTTCAAGCAATATTCTTTAGGCAACTCTAATTCGAATAATAGAATATCTGAGTAAAGTGCTTTTAAAAAAGCAATCTCTTCTATCGGATACGCAAGTATTGTTCCCGAATGGATAACATCTCCTCTTAAACGGTCAATTTTTTTAAAGCCGAATTGTTTAGCCTCATCAAATTCAATATCATAGATCTTTGCAAGCTTGTTATTAATATCTTGAATGATCGTGCTGGAGCTTGATGAGCCAAGCATCTCGACTGCTAAAAAATGTTTAATAAAAGAATCTGTATCAATCCTATCATCCGCTGATAAGATCCATCTGAGTGAAGCAATAATTTTTTTCTTGGTGATTTCTCGTCTTAAGGAGTCTAAATGCCTAAAGAGAGATGAGATGGATTCGAAAAGTGGATGATCTATTGCTGCCACTTCGGGGTAGCGACTTATGAGGTTTACAAATTCTAATGAGCTTGTATCAGCCTTTGTAGGGTCATAGATGTTTTCAAAACGTTTCTCAAAATTCTGCCTGTACACAATCTTTAAAAAACCAGCCATAGCAGTTACATTCTCATAAGCCTTTCCACTGTTTATGTTAGGCCCTTCCTCTCTGGCTAAGGAGCCGATAAGACAGTAACATCCAGGCTTGGAATTTTCATGGCCTACGTGAAAAACACCTTCTCCTTTTGTGGTTTTTATATAACTGAGTGAGCCCCAATGAAAAAGTGTGAAAACATCATTTTGTAAGAAGAATTTAGGGTTTTGATCATCAAAAGAACTTTCGGGGATTGAAAATACTTCAAACCCAAATATAAGAATCTTTTTTCCTTGGGTCAGCCAATCTGGTGGCAAGCACCGATGTAATACATCTTTCATATAAAACCTTTTTTCCTGTAAAAACCCAGAGGCACTACGCCACTTTCCTCCCCGAGAACCCCAGATACCCCACTAGCATCAGCCCGGAGAGTACGGCGACCCCGACGCGCATGGGGGTGCCCACGTGCTGATTGAGGGAGACCATGCCTTCAATCAGCCCGGCCAGCACCAGTAGGGGGAAGCAACCCATCATCAGGACCATGGCTTCTTTGGCCTTGGCGCGCACGGCCAGCCAGCGCGGCAGTTCTCCGGGGAATAGAATGGCAAAGCCAATGCGCATGCCCGCGCCACCGGCAATAAAAATGGTAGTCAATTCAATCACGCCATGCGCAATCATAAAATTAATTAGCCGATGGCCCATGTGGTGCTCGATGCAGACCTGTAACGGCCCGCCAAAGGCAAATAATCCGTTCTGGAACAACAGCATGAGCGTACCCACGCCCAGCATAATGCCGCTGGCAAAGGCATTGATGGCCACGCGGATATTATTGGTCATCAAAAAGCTGGAGGCCGACGGGTTGGCCTGACTGAGATCCGTCCACAATACGCCGCGATCCAGTTGTTCAATGGCGGGCTGCCCCAGGAAATAATGGGACGTTTCCGGGTGCAAATGCACGGTGGCCATGGCGAGCGCCGAACCGAGGGCAAACATGAAAAACGCCATGAAAATAAAGAGCCCGTTCTGGCGAAAGCACCGGGGGAAGTCCACGAAAAAGAAATCCCGCACGTTGCGCCAAGTGGTAGGCGGGCGCTCATACACCCGGCCATGGCAGCGCTGCGCCAGATTGTTCAGGTAGGGTTCCAAATGCCGCGCTTCCGGCTGGGATTGCGCGCGGGATAAGTCGTTGATCAGGCTCCGGTATAATAATCCCATCTCCCGGATTTCAGATGGCGCGAGCAGGGTGGTGGCCACCTGAGAGCGGTTGAGCAAACTTTCCAGCCGCTGCCATTGCGGTTCCTGCTCTCTTAACCATCGTTTTCCAGACATCGGCCCTGCGGTCCTCTCCACTGCTTGATGCTTGCCTTTCCGGCCACTATTCCCTACTATCGGTTATGGGCGCGCTTTTGGCAAGTGCTCCCTGTTTTCCCGCCATTCTGTTTCACTGGAGAGGCCTGATGGAATTTCGCTCAATCCACACCCTGGAAACTGCCGAAAACGTGCACATTAACGTGGAGTTGGCGGGCTTGGCCAATCGCGTTTTCGCCTTTGCCCTGGATGCCCTGATTATGATGGGCCTGATTGGGCTGGTGGTGATCGGCGCCATGTTGGTGTCTGCCGTGAATCATTCCAGCGAGTGGAGTAGTACGCTCATTCCTCTGGGGATTTTTATCGTTTTCTTTGGCTACAACTTATTTCAGGAATGGTTATGGAACGGCAAGACTGTAGGCAAGCTGGTGTGTCATATCCGCGTGGTGAGAGACAACGGGCAGCCCATTGGCTTTTGGGAGGCCTTCGGGCGCAACCTGCTCCGCGTGGTGGATGTCTATCTGTCGGGACTGGGCCTGCTGGTGATGATGTTTAATGCCAGCGAAAAGCGGTGCGGTGACTTTGTGGCCGGAACCATTGTGATCAACGATCTGGCCGTCCTGAAACCCGGTTCGTCCACCGCGCCCGCTAAAGTCCTGTCTTCTGCCGAGCCGGAAACTTCAGTTGCGGGCACTGAAAACCCGGCTGCCGTGGGTTTACGGCTCACCCCGGAGGAGGCTGAGTTGCTGAAAGCCTATCGCAGCCGTCGCAGTCAGTGGTTTGCCTGGCCCCGCGAAGTTCTGGGCCGGGCGCTGGGCCAGTATTTTGGAGAGCGCTGGCACCAACCCCTACGCTCTGAAGCGGAGCTGGATCACTGGGCCGATCTGGCGGAAGCCAATCTGCGTTAGTCGACTTTAGGGTGTCCGTATTGCTCTTCTGCGCTTTTGTTGAGCATGTGAGCCTGCAAGTGCTGGGGATTGTTTTGTGACTCGCAGTGCGAAGCCAACACTGTGGCTGACAAAACATCCCGAATGATCCGGCTTCGGATCATTCGGGATGGCTGAAAATAGTCACTCCCAAAGCATGGAAGGACACCCCTTCGGTTGAGCGAGATACGCCCCGATTCCACATGAAATCAGGCGTTACTCAACGCGGTTTAGTGATTAAAATCCGACTGGAACAAAACAAACTCTAGGGGACGCGGCCCATTGGTCTTTGGCGTCCGTTCAGCTCGCTGGCCGGACCAATGCGAATCGTTATGAAACCCTTCTTTTTTTAGACTCCCGGATGACGCCGCTCTAAACGGCAGCTTCCGTGTTTACCGAGATGAAAATGAACCGTTTTTCCTGCAACGCTTCTTCATCCACCCGGTTGACCAGTGCTTGAATGAATTCCGGATTTTTGACCAGTGTTTCGTGCTGTACTTCTTCACGCAGAATGGCGCGAACGGCCTGATATTTTTTAGCCATTACAAAACCTTCAAATCCCTGGCGGAATCGTCGGCTTACTTCTTCGTATTCTGGCATTTCAAGGACATCGAAATGGGTGTGTAAGGTGTCATAGGCAGTGGACATTGTAACTTCTTCCTCTTTTAACCCCCTCCAGCGACAATTTGGACGGGCTCTGAACTTGGACTGTTGTTCTGCCTATATGAACGGGCTCAATTTAATCTGATGCTAGTAGGCTGTCTTAAAAAACCGATCTTGTTACAATCCTTAATATATTTGATGAAGTCTGGGCTCCAGTTGGGTGCGGTCGTGGCCTCTGGATTTCGGGTAGGCCAAAACGGCCAACACACGACGTGCTTCTGGTGTCTTGGCTGATGAAGGATTCAGCCGTGTTAAACCTGAGTCCGCTCGGAGACTGACTGACATTGGGCACAGCGCCGTGTTGACGCTTGCAGGTTGCTTTCGTCGTTAGGACGATAAAGCCGCTGCGTTTTGCTCTTGATAGGCCCCGATTTTGCGAAACTTGTTGTAGCGATCCGCCAGCAGTTGCTCAGGCTTCATGGGCTTCAGCTCGGCGATGGCTCGCTCCACTGTTTCCAGAATGCGCTGGGCACTCAAGGCAGGATCGTAATGGGCGCCGCCCTGGGGCTCGGGAATAATCCCGTCAATAATTTCAAATTCCAGCAGATCTTGCGCGGTAATTTTGAGCGCCTCGGCAGCCTGAGCCGCGTATTCGGCGCTGCGCCACAGAATGGATGCGCAACCTTCCGGGGAAATCACGGTGTACAGGGCATGTTCCAGCATATAAATGCGGTTGGCTACGCCAATGCCCAATGCCCCACCGGAAGCGCCTTCGCCGGTCACCACGGAAATAATGGGCGTTCTCAGGCGAGCCATTTCGCGAATGTTGAAGGCAATGGCCTGACCAATGCCGTGCTGCTCGCCTTCCATGCCGGGATATGCGCCGGGGGTATCCACCAGCGTCAGCACGGGCATTTTGAATTTTTCGGCGTGATAGAACAAACGCAGTGCTTTGCGGTAGCCTTCCGGGTTGGCCATGCCAAAGTTGTGCACCAGATTTTCTTTCATCCCGCGGCCTTTTTGGCTGCCCACCACCATGACCGGGCCGCTGGGTAGTTCAATAATGCCGCCAATCATGGCCCGATCATCGGTACCGGCGCGATCACCGCGCAGTTCCACCCAGGTGTCCGGAGACATCATCTTCACGGTTTCCAGTAGATTGGGCCGTTGGGGATGACGGGCCACTTGCACCTTTTGGGCGGGCGTTAAATGGGTGTACAGTTTGTTACGCACATCCTCGGCCTGACTCCGCAACTTGGCAATCTCTGCGGTGAAATCGATCTGGTTATCCTGGCTTAAACGCATCAGTTCCTCGATTTTCTCTTCCATTGCCATTATAGGCTTTTCAAACTCCAAGGGAAGAATCTTATCAGACATCTTTATTTATTCCTTATCTGAAGCGCATGTCGAAAGGCGACGGGCGCTAAGCCTGCTCAACTGGGGTAAGGCCCGAAGACAGCCGGTGTAACCGGATCAGGTTGACCAACATACCGGTCAACTCCTGACGGGGCAGTACCATATCCACCTGACCGTATTTCAGCAGGTAATTGGCCGTCTGGAAATCGGCGGGCAGTTTTTGGCGAATGGTCTGCTCGATGACTCGGCGACCGGCAAAGCCCACCCTTGCGCCTTCTTCAGCGATGGTAATATCGCCCAATGTGCCGTAGCTGGCGGTAACGCCCCCAAAGGTGGGTTCGGTCAACACCGAGATGTACAGCAGGCCCGCTTCATGTAGACGGGACAGTGCGGCGCCGGTTTTTACCATCTGCATCAGGGAGAACGTTCCTTCCTGCATGCGCGCCCCACCGGAAGAAGAAACAACGACCACCGCCAAGCGGTCTTCGAAGGCTTTTTCAATCAGGCGCGTAATTTTTTCGCCCACCACGCTGCCCATGCTGCCACCCAGATAGGTGAAATCCATCACGGCCAGCGCTAATTTTTCCGCGCCAATGGTGCCAATGCCCGTGACCACGGCTTCGTTCAGGCCAGTCTTTTTATGGGCCCCGGCCTGCCGCTTGAGATAGGGCTCGGTATCGGTAAAGCTTAACGGGTCTGCGGGAAGCAGATCGGCATCCATTTCCTGAAACTCATCGCAGATCTGCATAATGCGCTTGTGCGCGCCAATGCGGAAGTGATAGCCGCAATGGGTGCAGACCAGCAGGTTGTTTTCCAGTTCCTTGGTCGGAATATTCTGGTGGCAGTTGTAGCACTGGGTCCACAACTTGCAGATCTCTTCATCGGTTAAACGGGTATTCATGGCCGCTACATCCAGCTTGGTGGATGTATTCCGTTTGGAGGCAAACCAGTCTCTTAGGGACATAAGCAACTTTCCTGGCAACTCTGCTCAGCGCGGGGCACTCGTCAGACAGCGCATGGATGGAGGGCCGGCAACGGAGTCAGAGGGTTCATAACAAACAGAATCAACGGCTCTGAGTGTAGCACAAATCCTCAGCCGTTACCCTATAAAACCCATGATCAATCGTCAGCCTGTCATCTGAACTTGCCAGCTTGTGCCGGTAATGCGGTTTCAAACAAATTCGCCAAAAACGCGACTTAAAACTTGGAAACTGCCGTGGGGTTGTTGTAATTGACCGGCTGAGAAATCCGCATCTTGTCGTAGTTGACGATGGTGTTGTTGGGGCCGGGGTAAAAGTTAAAGCCAAAATAGGAGCGCGCATTGATAAAGTCGTAGCCGATCGAGGCCTTGAAGTCTTGCGGACCCACCATCATGTAGACCAGGTTGCCCACGGTCAGGGCTTTCTGGGCATTGTCCCGGTTTAGGCTGTAGCTGCCGGTGTTGCACAGGCTCAGGTACTTGTTAATGCGAATCATGTTACTGATAGCCACGTTCTGCGCCCCGCCATAGTAGCTGTCAAACACAAAGGGCGATTTCCCGATACTGTGACTGAGGGTATAGGCCATGCTGGTTTGCAGCCGGTTGCCCAGCAGGTTGAGGGTGAGGGTGGGGCCAATCCGGCCCAGGGCCACGTAATCGCTGGAGGTATAGGCTGAACCCAGCAATTGAGCCCGTAAACCAAAGGAGGCATACTTGCCTACCTGCAGCAGGGGTTGGGTGTTTTGCAGTTGCAGTTGCAGCTGCGCCCGACCCAAAGTTTGCGGGGTGGCGCCTTTCTTGGCCTCGATGAAGTAGCTTTGGCGGAAGTTTGGGTAGAAGTTGTCGCGGGCCATCCCGGCGCTTTCGAATGAGGTGAGCTGGAACTTGCTGAAGTCCTTCAGCACCCGGTAATCGGTGAGCTGGGCGATGTAGTTGGGGCGTTCGTTTTGCCCCAGCAGGCCGTTCTGGTAGGTGTCGTTATAAGAGGCCATCACATGGGTGCTGTCGCTCAACCGGCGGTCGCCAAAGAAGACGGGCGAACCCACATGGCTGTTGTAGGCCAGATCCAGCGCGGTGTCGCTGTCCCGGTAATGGGCCACGCCACCAAAACCCAGCCCGTTTTTAATCGTTTTGCCGCTCTTGCCATCCGCCGACCAAAATCCGGGCGAGCCATAGCTGGCCACCGGCGAAAAGCGCAGAGAGCCTTTGCCGACATGCATGTCCCAGCCCGGCCCGGCGTAAGCCCCGCCATAAGCCTTGTATCCGCCAATGTCGGGGCCCAGATATTGCAGGTTCTTGGTGGTCTGATCGTAGGAGTAGTCCGTGTCCGGTATGTTAAACAGCTTGTACTTGCCCACATACATGCTGGCATGCTTCAGGTTGATCTCGTCATAGCCATCGTCATGACGGACAATATCGATCTCTTTCGCTTTAAAGCTGAACCGGGAAACCTTGTCGGGGGTTTCTTCAAAGGTAGGCTGCCCATTAGCGCTTAAGTCCTGGAACTTTTGTAGGGCTTCCTGTTGGGCCAGACTCATCTGGCTGTACATGGCCCGGTTCTGCATCACTTTTTTGGAATACTGACGACGCAGTTTGGCCTGCTGGGAACCTTTCCCTGTCCCTTGGGACAGGTTGTTCATCCCGCCGTTGGCCATCAACTGCTGATACATCAGGCCGCTGATGATCATGCGCCCGTTTTCCAGCTGCATTTCGTTGGCGTTGACAAAGCTTTGCTTGGCCTTGATGCGCACCGCAGAGAGCGTGGTCGCGGTATCGTTGATGAGCGCCGATTTGCGGGTCAAGTCAATCTTGGCGTAAGTGCCCTCAGTGCGCTGGCCATTCTTGATAATGACCACTTTGCCCTCGGCAATGGCCAGATCCTGATTCTGGTCAAAGGTCAGCTTGTCGGCAAACAGCTCGGAATTCTGCTCGGAGATAATCATGTGGACTGCGCCGGTGGCCACATACACGTCCCGGTCTTTGTCGTAGTTGAGGGTGTTGCTGTTGATGTCCACCATCACGGCGCGCGCTTTGATGGGCTCTCCCGAAGCGTTGGTTGCTGAAGGGGTGCTGCTGGGCGAGTCCTGTTGTAAGGTGGGTTCGCCGGGGCTGGTGTTGCTTTGCCCTTGGCTCACATCCCCCTTGGGCAGCGGTGCCAAATCAGCTTCCGTTTTGGTTTGAGCAGCTTTCTTCTGGGCCTGTTCTGCTTTTTGTTGTTCTTTCAGGCTTTGCTCTGCCAAAGCGCGAGTATCTACGGGCCTGAACTGGGAGCCGGTGTTCATCAGAATAGTGCTGGCTGGGTCATTCACAATCTGGGCCTGGGCGGTTGCCCCGGTGAAGATCCCTAACAGCAGCAAGCTGGCAATTTTTCCAGTCCAAAAGCCTGCTACACGGTAAGCGAGAAACGGTAACGCGACCGGGGTAGGGAGAAAGCCTGTGTTTTTAGGGGCAACCGGCAATGGCATCAATGTGATCCTTTTGTGTGTGACCCTGGCGCGCCGCTTATCTGGGGGCAGTGGAAATGCGGACAGGTCTTGCATCGGCGAGTGGTTCAATCAAAATCGTTGAGATGAAATAGTTGAGGACTATAGATGCCCTGCAGGGAAAAAAGTTCTAACGACTTTCCATCGATTTTAATATCTTCTTAACACGCACTGAATATTCTACCAGAGTTTGGTGTGATTCATGAAACATGAGTTTCGCCCGAGGGGATTTTTCCCAAAAGCGTTCGCTATGATAGCGTTTGTAAGCCAGATTAGAGATAACTCATCGGATTGACAGGCGCACCGTCTACGCGAACTTCAAAGTGCAAGTGGGGCCCGGTGGAATATCCCGTGGATCCTTCATAGCCAATGACCTGGCCCTTGCCCACGCTTTGCCCCGCCGAAACCGCCAGTCCGGACATGTGGCCGTACAGGGTAATAATGTTGCGTCCGTTCCGGTTGCCGTGGTTGATCATAATGGCCTTGCCATAGCCACCTTTCCAGCCAGCCCAGATGACCTCTCCACCATCAGCCGCTCGGATAGCGCCACCATTGGGGCCGCCTATATCCAGCCCGGTGTGCATGATGGTGCGACGATGGATGGGGTGGAAGCGATACCCAAAGCCGGAGTTGATTCGCCCGGAGATGGGCCAGATAAAGCTGCCCGTACTGTTGTGTACCACCTGAAAGGAGCTGCGCTTGGCGCTCATCAAGGCGCGAATTTGGGCAGTGATGCTGCTGGATTCAGCCAGCAGTTCGCTTTCTGCCCGATCGTAGAAAGCAGCATCGTGCTGATACTTCTCGCGGAGGGATTTATCGATTTCAATGGAGCGCTGGATCTCCATGTTTTTTACCTGAATGGTGGCAATGGTCTGCCCTAACATGGATTTTTTATGCGCCACCTGCGACTTGAGCCCGTTGAGTTCCTGCACTTTCTCGCGCAGGGCTTCCAGCAGGCGTTTGTCCTGCGCCATCATCTTCTGTTTGTAGTAAATACGGTCCAGCAGGGTCGAGAGATCATTGGCTTCCAGAATCATTTGCAGCATGCTCAGGCGCTCGCCCATATACAGGTTGCGCAAGCGCTTGCCGGCATCCCCGCTCAGGCGCATGGCATCGCCCATGGTGCTATCCAGTCGGTTGTCCAGATAGACCAGCTCGGTCTTGGTTTCACCCAAACGCTGGCGATGGAACTGTAAGGAGCGTTTCTCGCTTTCCAGTCTCTGCTGGTTGACCACAATGTTCTGGCTCATGCGCTGGGCCGCGCGCATTTTTTCGTACTTCTTGCGGCGCATTTCATCCGCCCTGGCCCGAATCGAGCGGGTGCGGCTCTGCAACTCTCCGAGATTATGGGTGTCCAGCGTGAAGCCAGCAGGCACCAGGCCTGCCATTAGCAAGACGGTCATGAATAAGCCCAGGCAGAGTTTGAGGCGCTGTGTCGGAAGGGACATGGTCATCTCTTATTTAAAGAACATGAATACATAGCTCGTCATGAGAAAGGCCAGCACCATTACCAGGGCAATCCAGCGGGCATTTTGTTTGAAAAAATCGTTCATATGCTTCTCTATTGTACGCCAATCACCCAACATCGCTTTGCGCTAAAAATGCGAACGGGGATTCGCATCCATGACTTGGAGACTTTACTATTATATCCGATTGGCCCCGGAGCCGAAGCGACTTCTCCTCGGCGGGCCAATTTGCGCATGGGGCAAGGTCTTGGCTTTGGAATATCCATAAATATTAAGCTATTTAAACGGGTTTGGCCCGAAAAATTAAAGATTTGCCCGGAGTGGCCGATAGGAATTGGTACAGTCAGGCTATGGCGGAGGCAAATACGAATGACCCCAGCACAACGTAAACCGGTAAAAAATACAGCCTTTTCGGTTCATTTTGTGGTCAAAGGCGCTGAAAAACGCCGTTCCATTGCCTATGCCAAGGCCAAAATGCTGCAAAGCGAGCTGGGCGTGACCCCGCATCTGGTCAGCGTCAAGTAACGCCTTATTTGAGCGTTCAAACAGTTTTTTAGGAGTCGCTCCCTGTCTCTGTGAATTTCAGCTTCCAAACGCCTTCCCAGTATTCGGGAAGGCGTTTCAGTTTGAGAACGAGTGGGCGGGTTTTGGCTGCGGGGCGCTTTTTTGATAGGCTTACAGCATGATGATGAGCACCACCCCCACCCAACCCCATGCCTTGCATTCTCACATTCAAGCCGCTGAAGTCGCTTTAGCCGCTGACGTTTGGCCAAACCAGGAGGCCATTTACCACACCGTTTTTGAACGGGTACTGAACGCCTTTATTCGTCACAAAGTGGGCGAGGAGCATTTTTTATCTGTCACCGGTTACGGCCATGATGACTTGGGCCGGGAAACCTGCGATGCCGTCTTTGCCGATGCCCTGCAAGCGGAAGCGGCCATGGTGCGCCTGCAAATGGTCTCTGGCACCCATGCGTTGGCCATTGGCCTGAATGGCTGCTTGCGGCCGGGCCAGACCATGCTCTCCATCACGGGCCGCCCCTACGATACGCTGGAAGAAGTCATTGGCTTACGGGGCAACAGCCCCCACTCGCTGGCAGCCAAAGGCATTCATTACACGGAGATCTCTATCTTTGAACCGGGCTCTAGCGCTGAGACAGATGCTCAGGCCAACGGGCGCGTTTCGGTGCGAGAAACCTTCACCCCTGAAGAATCTGAAGCCATTGGCCAAGCGGATCTGGTCTTTATCCAGCGCTCACGCGGCTACAGCCAGCGGCCTTCCCTCACCATTGCCCAACTGAAGGCGCTCATTGGCGAAGTCAAACGCATTAACCCCGCGATCACCGTGATGGTGGACAATTGCTACGGTGAATTCACCGAGGCCCAAGAACCGCCATCGGTCGGCGCGGATCTCATTGCGGGCTCGCTGATTAAGAACCCCGGCGGTGGCATTGTCCCCACCGGCGGCTATGTGGCCGGACGTCAGGATCTGGTGGATGCTTGCGCCGATTACATGACCTGTCCCGGCGTGGGCTCTGAAGGCGGCTATACCTTCAACTTGACCCGCGTCATGCTGCAAGGCCTCTATCTGGCTCCCGGCGTGGTGAAAGAAGCCCTGAAAGGGATGGCGTTGGCCGCCAAACTCTTTGAGGACGCGGGCTATGAAACCACCCCCCACTGGCAAGACACCCGCAGCGACATCATCCAGATTCTCACCCTGCGGGATCCTGAAAAGCAGGTCAAGTTTTGCCAGATCCTGCAAAGCCTGAGCCCCATTAACAGCCATATCACGCCCATTCCCGCCAAGCCGCCCGGCTATCAGGATGAAGTGGTGATGGCCGGCGGGACGTTTATTGATGGCTCCACCCTAGAGCTCTCCGCCGATGGCCCCTTGCGCCCGCCCTATGCCGTGTACCTGCAAGGTGGGCTGACTTACGCCCATACTCGGCTGGCCATGGCGCATATTCTGGGCACATTGGGAAAAGCAGAATCCAATTAAACCAACCGAATCTTAATCTCTACCCTCGTTTGGTGCGGGTGCGGATTTCTTCGATTTGCTGTTTGAGCACGGGATGATGCTCCAGCTCTTCCTTGATTTTTTCGTAGGCATATAAAATGGTGGTGTGCTTGCGACCGCCCATCAGCTCGCCAATCTTGGGGAAGCTGGACTCGGTCATGGTGCGAATCACATAAATAGCCACTTGCCGGGCATGAGAGACATCCTTGGAGCGGGAGGGGCTTTTTAAATCCACCGAACGCAAGTGGTAATAGGTGGCCACGGTGTCCAAAATGTCTTCCAGCGAGATGCGCACCGAGTCCACAGGGGTGCCCAGCACGGTTTGGGCCACAGTCAAATCAATGGGGGTGCGGGTGAGCATGCCATAGGCCGCCACTTTGTTGAGTGCCCCTTCCAGTTCCCGGATGTTATTAGGGTTGCGCTCGGCAATAAAGCTGAGCACATCCACGGAAACCTGAAAATTCTCCCGCTCGGCCTTCTTTTGCAGAATGGCTAGCCGTGTTTCCAGATCCGGCGGCTGAACATCTGCGATCAAGCCCCACTCAAAGCGACTGCGCAGCCGGTCTTCCAGCCGGGATAACAGCTTGGGCGAGCGATCCGAAGACAGGATCACCTGCTTGCCGGATTCGTGCAAGGCGTTAAAGGTATGAAAGACCTCTTCCTGGGTGCGGGTCTTGCCTTCCAGAAACTGCACATCGTCAATGATCAGAATATCATTGCGCCGGTAGCGATCCTGAAACCCCTTCATGTCCTTGTGCGCCAACGCGTTGATCATATCGTTGGTGAACTGCTCGGCAGTCACATAGCGTACCTTCAGGTCACTGTGGTGCTGCAAGGCAAAGTGCCCAATGGCCTGCATCAGGTGAGTCTTGCCCAAACCCACCCCGCCATAAATAAAGAAGGGGTTGTAGCTCTGGGCAGGGGTTTCGGCCACCGCCAGCGCGGCTGCGTGACAGAACCGGTTGTGTTGGCCTACTACAAAGGCCTCAAAGGTATAGCGCGGGTTCAAATTGCTCCGGGTCACCCGTGGCGTCCAGGGTCGATTGGGCAATTCAGCCTGAGGGGTATCGGTTTCCCCGTCATCAATGACCACTTCCGCTTCCACCACCACCACGGCCACATCCACGGGGCGATTGAGTACTTGCGAGAAGGCCTCTTTTAGCTCGCTGCGGTATCGCTTGAGAATCAGCTCCCGGTTGAACTCGCTCTCGGCCTGAAGTGTTACCATTTTTTCGCTTAGATTCTGCACCATCAAGGGGCTAATCCAGGTTTCAAAGCTGGGCTGGCTCATGCTGCCCTTTAAAATGGCTTGCACCGCTTGCCAGGTTTCCTGAGAACCTGCCTCACCACCATTGCCAACGCCCTCCTTGGCGGCTTGCTTGGGTTTGGTTTTGGAAGTTGTCGCGGTGGCCATCAGTGTCTAACCCTAACTGTTGTCTCTCTAAAACGTCTCTGGTATATCTCTGGTCGGTGGCTATGGGCCGAATACATTGCTGTGTGTGGGAAATCTATTGCGAGTGGGGCGCTCAACCGGTGTGTCGAGGGGCAAAAATCGCCGGGAAATGACCGGTAACATTGTCGGCGATTTGCGAATGCTTGCATTTTGGCCAGCGGATGACGGGTCGCCGACTGGAGGAACGGCTGCAAGAACGCCCAGTTCGACAGGGCTGTGGTAAAAACGGGATGCGCAAGGTGCGGCGCAATCGCCGGTAGCAGAAGGGCTACAACTTCATCCCCTTGAGTTTTCAGTCTAGCATAGTTGCCCCTGGTCTTTACCAAGCGTATCAAAGCTTTTACATAAAGATTTTTTGCAGTATATTGAGATCCACTTTTTGCATGGATAATAGTCCTCACGAAGCATTGAAATTGCTCTTTCTTTAATTAAGGAGATCTCCCCATGAAACGTACCCTCGAAGGGACCAACCGTAAAAGACGCCGCGTGAGTGGTTTTCGCGCCAGAATGGCGACTCCCGGTGGTCAGCGCACGCTGAACCGTCGTCGTGCCAAAGGCCGTCATAAAATCGCCCTCTAGGCCCTCACGCTCAGGCGGTCACGCCGAAAGTCACGGTTCCAGTGTTA
Organism: Vampirovibrio chlorellavorus; assembly: GCA_903866275.1. Taxonomy (GTDB): domain Bacteria; phylum Cyanobacteriota; class Vampirovibrionia; order Vampirovibrionales; family Vampirovibrionaceae; genus Vampirovibrio; species Vampirovibrio chlorellavorus_D. Next base: position 269,991 of record CAIPMU010000014.1, read on the forward strand.
AAAAAAGTCAATCGGCTCAAATCGCAAAGCGACTTCAAGCGGACATTGTCCGGGAAGCGCTTATGTATTAACGATTGCTTTGTCTTATATGGTCTCACGGCCCCTCTCAACACTGCGGGGCCGTTTTTGGCCGATCATACCCAGCAACAGCCGGTTGCGGGCTCCTCTGTGCCCGTAATGCAACCTCGCATCGGTTTTATCGTCAGCAAGAAAGTGCACAAACGGTCCGTTTGTCGCAATCGGGTCAAACGGCGATTCAGGGAGCTGGTGCGTACTTGTCTGCTATCGGAAAACCGGGCACGCCTGACCAAATACCGCACATTGGTGTTTGTGGCCCGTGGCAACAGCGTAGAAACGCCCTTTCAGCGACTTCGGTTAAAAATGGAACACTGCTTTCAGCAGTTGTGAGAGACAGAAAAAGGTGCTGAAATCCCTTGTTCTTGCTTTAATAAAGGCTTATCGAAAGACTGCTGGCATCCGGCGATGGATCATGCCTCCCGTTTGCCGGTTTCACCCCACCTGTTCGGTCTATATGTACCAGGCTGTGGAGGCCCGTGGGGTCAGTCAAGGGGTATGGCTCGGTCTTCAGCGCCTGTTTCGATGTCATCCTTTTCATCCGGGTGGTCTCGACCCGGTCCCCCCGCTCGATAAGCTTTCAGGCAAACATTAGCAACATTTCCCTCAACTCAAGCAATTCAGGAGATTTCCCTGTGAATATTATTAACCAGGCCATGTTGTATCTGCTGGATCTTCTCCACTCGGCAGTGGGTAGCTACGGATTAGCAATTATACTGATTACCGTGCTGATACGGGTGGTGCTGTGGCCATTGAACTCATCTCAAGCGCGTTCCATGAAAAAAATGCAGGAACTGCAACCCAAGCTGAAAGCCTTGCAAGAGAAGTACAAGAGCGATCCGCAAAAATTGCAGGAAGCCATGATGAAGTTCTACTCGGAAAATTCATTCAACCCGTTGGCGGGTTGTTTGCCGATGTTGGTGCAATTGCCCATTTTTATTGGTCTGTATGGTGCCCTGAGCAGTCCGCACTTTTTGGCCGACACCGTGCACGAGCACTTTTTGTTCCTGAATAATCTCTCGGGTACGCTGCAAAGTCATGCCGGTCAGCCCCTGGATGGCACCTTTAATCTGCAAAAAGAAGATCGGTTCTCAGCGGATAAAACCATTCTGCTCACCATGAAGAATGGTCAAAAACTGGAGCGAGAGGTCCTCAATCAGCAGGAGTTGATTGCCGTGGCCCCGCCGCCGGTTGTTGCCGGTACATTACCGGAGCCGGAACCCGGATTCCCGATGAATCTGTTCAAGTCGCATGGGCCGGAGCTGGTTCCCGGTATGCCTGTGGCCTTGACCCTGAATTTTAAAGCGCTGGGCCTGACTGACGCCTACCAGAAAGATGTGCAAGCTGCTGATTTGTTGGTGATGAATACCCGCAGTCATGAGCTGGAACGGGTACATTTCAATAATTTGGATGGGTTGCTGACCCAAAAGGTCCCCACTATTCCCGGCACAACCAAAATGAACTGGGATGTCATGGGTCTGATTTTAACGTATGCCATTTTCACCCTGCTGTATCAACAGGTCATGCAGGGACGTACTCCAAAGGCGGCCAGTGACGATCCTGCGGCTCAGGCGATGCAGTCTCCGGCTATGAAGTTAATGCCGCTGATGTTTGTTGCCATTATGTTCTTTATCCCGATCCCCGCTGGTGCATTGATTTATCTGGTGGTCACCACGGCGCTGATGTTGATTCAAACCCTTTGGGTCAACTACTCCGAAGATAAAAAATCGGCGGCCAAAGCGGGCAAGCCGTCGGAGCAAGTGGTAGATATTAAAGCCAATCGGGCCTAAAACCCCCTTAAAAATTAACTCTGTTTGAAAATACGGGCGGCGTAAAAACCGTCCGTATTTTTGCTTAGGAGGCGCTGCTCTTCATGGTCGAGTTGGGCTTGCGGGTGCTTCTCTAAAAATCGGGCGACCAGCAAACGATTTTCTGCCGGTAAAATGCTGCAGGTGCTATAAACCAGAGTCCCGCCGGGTTTCAGGTGCTTAAAGGCCCGGTTCAACAGGGAGGTTTGTTGCCGGGTAAACTGGGAGACATCCAGTTTACGCAGATGCAGCAGAATCTCCGGGTGTTTGCGCAAGGTGCCGGAACCGGAGCAGGGCGCATCGACCAGCACGCGATCATAGCGGGTGCTGGTGGTGCCTTCCGGGGCGGTGGCCTGCCACTCACAGGCATCGGCCACTTCGGTTTCCACCATGCTGATTTGCAGGCGATGCAGATTTTCCTGCAGCAGGGCCAGTCGTTCCGGCTTGGGGTCCAGGGCAGTAATCACGCCCTGATTGTGCATTAAGGCAGCCATGTGCGTGGTTTTCGAGCCCGGTGCCGCGCACATATCCAGCACACGTTCGCCCGGTTGGGGATCGAGTAATCGGGAAACCCACATGGAAGCTGTGTCCTGAACGTAAAACAAGCCATCCTCGTAGCCGGGCAATTGACGTGGGGAGCCGGAGAAATCCGGAATTAACAGGGCTTCCGGCAGGGTTGCATCAGGTTGACTGCTCTCCCAGCCCGCTGCTTTCAGCATTTCCTGATAGCTGGCTGCGGTGGTTTTGAGCGTGTTGACTCGAATCGACAGGCCTGCAGCAGGTGTTTCGGCCGCTTGGGCCATGCTCAGTAAATCGGCGCCGGCATACTGGGCCTGCAGCTTTTGGGACAGCGTTTCAGGCCAGCCATAAGTCCACAAAAGGTGCTGGGCTAGATTGGCCTCAGGCGTGGGAATGGCAAAGCCCTCGCCTTCCAGTCGGCGCTGGGTTTCCCGAAGGACGGCGTTGAGAAATCCAACTGTTTTGGGCGTCTGTTTCAGGTGTTTGGCCAGATTGACCGTCGTGTTCAGCGCCGCATAAGCGGGCACTTGTGACAGGCCATATAGCTGGAACATCCCCAGACGCAGTAAGACCCGGACTTGCGGGGTGAGTTGTTTCAACTTACGCTGGGTGAGGTGCATCATCCAGGCATCCAGCCGTTGCCAGTGCCTTAGGGTGCCCATCACCAGCGCGTAGGTAAAGGCGCGATCCTGATCGGAAAGGGTTCCGGGCGTTGTGCTGAGTGCTTCCTGAATGAGCAGGTCTGCTTTTAAGCGTTCAGCGCCGGTGCGCTCAAACTGGCAGAGGACCTCAAAGGCTAAACGCCGGGGAGTATCGTTCGGTTTCGCCACGACTGTCTTGGTCACTAATCGTCCCGTCTGGAGCCCATGAGGCGAAACACATAATAGAGGAGTTGCATCAGGGCGTACATGGCGGTGGCGATATAGGTAAAGGCCGCAGCGGTGAGGACTTTTTTCGCGCCCGACAGTTCTTCCCGGTTAAGGTAGCTTTGGGTTTCCAGCACTTTCAGGGCACGACCGCTGGCATCCAGCTCCACGGGCAGGGTCACAAAGTGAAAGGCCACGGCCAAACCATAGAGAATCACGCCCGCCCAGGCAATCGTGATGGCCAGACTGGGGGCGGCATGGCTAAATCCGCCCAGCATCATGGCGCCCATAATCAGCATGGGGCCCAGGCTGCTGCCGAAGTTGACTGCCGGGACCATCGCCGAGCGCAAGACCACCGGGTAGTAGCCTTTGGCATGTTGGATGGCGTGGCCGCATTCATGGGCAGCAATGGCGACGCTGGCCACCGAGGTCCCTTGGTAAATGGCGGGAGACAGCCGCACGGCCCGTTCAGCGGGATCATAATGATCGCTCAGTTCGCCATCGACCATTTGCACGGCCACGTTAACCAGACCGTTTTCCGCCAGAATAGATTGCGCCACCTCCCGACCGGAGCGCCCTCGCCCGGTACGGACTTCCAAAAATTGAGCCACAGTGTTTTTTACCCACATCTGGGGCACAAACACCAGGATCATCCCGGCGATCATCACCAATAAATAGAGGGGGTCGTTGAAATACATGATACTGTATCTCCTTGCGCTGAGTCAGTATTGCGTTTTAAGGGTAAACACAGAGACGAATAGAGCAATTATAAAACCGTTTACGCCGGTTGTGGGGCTGATGTTTCTGAAATAAAGCCACTGAGCACTCGTTTGCCGTCACTGGAAGGCTTGAAGTGGCCTTGAGCCCAGTCTCTGGCAGACATTTCGCGCTTGCCTGCGGGCTGCAGGCTGGTGATTTCCAGAATGCCGTCGCCGGTGCAAATCAGAATCCCTGATTCCATAATAGCCAAAATCTGGCCGGGCTGGCCGGTTTTAAGGATTTCTTCAGAATGTGCCGTCGCAGGAGGCTGATAGACTCTGGCCCGTAGTAACTTGATTCTTTCTCCGCCCACCAGAAAGCTGGCGGCGCCGGGGGCCGGGTTAAAGGCCCGAATTTTGAGTTGCAACTGCTCGGCGGATTCCGACCAATTCAGCAGGGCGTCTTCTTTTTTACACTTGGGGGCATGGGTGGCCAGTTCGTGGGGTTGCGTTTGCGGCTTAACGCTACCGTTTTTCATGCCGATCAGGGTGTCCACCAGCAAGGAGCCGCCCACTTGCGATAACCGCTCGGTGAGTTCGCCCATGGTTTCTTCCGGGCCAATGGGCAGCGTAAGCTTCAGGAGCATGGGGCCGGTATCCACGCCTAATTCGGTGAGCATGGTGGTAATGCCGGTCTCGGCTTTTCCTTGCAGGATGGCTTGTTGAATGGGGTTTGCTCCCCGGAATTCGGGCAGAAGTGAAGCATGGGCATTCACGGTGGCGACTTTGGGGATGTCCAGAATTTCCTGGGTTAAGATCTGGCCAAAGGCTACGGTGACCAGAAAGTCTGGAGCGACTTCACGCAGGTGGTGCTTCAGGAACTCGTCCTTTTTGATGGATGGGGTTTGAAAGACTTTCAGGCCCAACTGATCCGCCAGTACCTTAATGGGCGGTGGTCCCAGTTTTTGGCCTCGACCGGAGGGGCGATCGGGCTGGGTGATCACGGTGACGATCTCAATACGAGGGTCATCGGCCAGTGTTTGCAGGGCGGGCAGCGAAAACGCGGGCGTGCCCAGAAAGACAATCCTGATTTTGTCGGAGTCGGTAGACATGGGAGAGATACCTTTAGTGTGCGTCTATGTGCTGCTATCATAGCAGCAACATCGCGCAGACTAAAGTCAGGCATCCTGCTCTCTGAAAAAGCCGCTAAGCCAGCAGCCTAGAGGGCGACCCCGGCCAGTGCCTCATCCAGATCCGGCTCGGTGAGAATCTTGTCGGGCTCGATGGGCGGCAGTTTGTGTTCGGCCAGTTGCTGATCCGTCGAAAAGCGATCGATCACATGATCCACAAAGAGAACTCCGTTCAGATGGTCCATCTCATGTTGAATGGCCCGGCACAACAGAGTGCCTTCCTGGACGGTCATGGTCTGGGTTTTGCCTTTTAAATCCATGTAGCGTACAGTCACGCTTTGGTAACGTTTCACATCCGTGTAAACGCCGGGAAAGCTCAGACAGCCTTCGCGGCTGATGATGGCCCCGTCTTTCTTGATGATGACCGGGTTGATGAAGACCATCTGGGGCAATGGGTTCTCATCCGTGCCGCAATCCAGCACAAAAATGCGCTTCAGCTCGCCCACCTGCGGAGCGGCCAGTCCACAGCCATCGTAGGCGTACATGGTGTCAAACATATCCGCCACCAGTTTCTGGATTTTAGAGGATACTTTCGTGACTTTTTCGGCCTCTTTGCGCAAGACCGGCTCACCATAGTTGACGACTTTTAAAACGGCCATAGAACCTGAGTGTGCTCCTTTGGGGCTTGTTGAAATGCATGGGCAAGATTGAAACGGCTTCCTGAAAAATCAGATTTTTGTACCGATTCAATCCGAAACGGAAGCAAAACAGTGTAGAATCAAAACAGTCTGCTTACTTTGCATTATAGACCAAGTCTGGAAAATTTCTAGCCTGTATGACCCTGAACCACCTGTCCTCTCAGCCTGCCGCACTGCCCGAAACGGTCGCCTCTGCCGGGTTGACTATGCCTTCAGGAGCCTTGCATGCCTCGGGGGCTTCGGGTATTTCCAGTGGATGGCCAGTTTCGGCACCTCCTGCCTCGCCCATCGATCTTCATCCTGCCCTGCAAACGGTCCGTCAGATGCCGGAGTTTCAGCCCCCGCAACCCAGTTGGCTGGATCAACTGCGAGAGCTGCCCGCCTTTAAAAAACTGAGCCACGACATGGGTCATCTCTGGCATCAGTTCTGGGCCAAGCTGTGGGGCTGGCTTTCTCATATGAAGCCCCTGGGGACAAGTCAGTTATCAGCGCACCTGCAGAATGGGTACAGTTATCTGGTCGGGGCGGTTCTGATTCTGGTGGGGTTGTTTGTCATTTATCTGGTGCTGGGCTGGCTGGTGAGATGGCGTGAAGGGGCTGCCCGTAAGCCGTTAC
>CAIPMU010000015.1 GCA_903866275.1 Vampirovibrio chlorellavorus
CAAGTGGAGCGCGGTTTCGCTTGGCTAGACGGCTTTCGCAGACTGGTGACCCGTTGGGAATATTACCCTGAAATCTACCATGCGTTCCTCTCTGTCGCCATTATTTGCATCCTACTGCGCTAGTTTTGCAAAGGGTTCTAGCAAAAATCATTAAACAGGAGTTACGCAGGGCAACACCTAAACCATGAAACAAGAAGCGACAAATAACACAAGTCCTAACATCAAATGGCACTTACAATTAAATCTACTGCGAGCAGAGTACCGAATAAATCTTCTCCTCTTGACTTTGAGGTAAAATCGGCTTGCCATCATACTCCCGTGATTTACAATTTATAACTCGCTGAACAGCCACCCCTACTTGCTTTCCTTGAGTATCAGAAGCTGCTATCCATACTTTATATCCTTGGGTTTGTCCATAACTGCCAACATTGCAGGTATTTCCATAAATTGAGCTACAGGCCTCAAGCGATTTGGTATCAAGCAAAATCAAAAAAGCATCATCAGCCAACTTGCTCACCACCTGCCACCTTGAAAAATCAACATATGTAGGGGTAGGCTCTGAGACTGGTGACTCAGTAGCTTGCTGTCTAATATCCCAAGCCATACAAACAAATTTATGAACTCCTTCTCCAACACTTTCGGGCGTTGGTTGAATCATACCCGACCAAGATGAAGATCCGCTGGTTACAACATCATTTTTAAGCCCATAATTTGTATATTGAGTCCATGTTTCAGAGGTTAAATTTGAATCACAGTTCTCAAAACTCAAACCCTTAGTATACCAAATATGCTTGCCTTTAACTTTAAAGGTTTCCCCTGATATTTGACGTTCATTTTTCCAAACCACTTTACTCCAATAGCCTATAGTCCCATCCGCTGCTTTGTATAAACTATCCATATCCACATAACGTATGCTGCCATTTGTATCTGTCGCGGCTGTCATCCATCGAGCGGCATAACAAGAGCCAGAAAAAATGAGCAAAGTAAATAACACGAACGAATAAATGCAGATTTTGCTAATTAAATTTCTATCAGGCATTAGCCTTAACCTCCAGAGACCTTGCAAAAAGAATACCACCCCGGTTAATAACTTCTGAATCAGGAATAAATATACAGTTTCCCGTACAACGATATAATGAAGAGAAAATGGCACCCCCGGAGCGACTCGAACGCCCGACACCTTCCTTAGGACGGAAGTGTTCTATCCAACTGAACTACGGGGGCTTGTAGAACTGAAATTCAGCTCAGTTTAACATAAGGGGTCACGGCTCGCCAAGGCCGCCAGGCCATGCCCGCAGCCGCCCCACCGCCCGAATGTCAGCGCATCCGGACGGGGGAAGCGAGCGGGGCAATCATTGACGTTTGCGCCGGGCTTCTATTATTCTGGTAGGAGTTTACCGGATCATGCGCCATACTGTTCAAGACGGGATCAACCACCAGTGGAACAAACGCCCTCAATGACCACGCTCCCTCCCACCGCGACCACCAGCCGTCAGGCGCTGTTGGACAAAATTCAGGACCATAGCGCCCATATCGCCATCATTGGCATGGGCTATGTCGGCTTGCCATTGGCCGTTTGCGTGGCCAAAGTAGGCTACACCGTCTCCGGCATCGACCTGAACCAGCCCCGCGTGGACATGCTCAATCAGGGCGACAGCTACATCGCGGATGTCAGCAACGAAGAGCTGGCCCCACTGGTGCAAAGTCAACAGATTCAAGCCACCAGCGATTTCAGCGTACTGGCCGACAGCGATGTGATTATCATCTGCGTGCCCACGCCGCTGACTAAAAACCGTGACCCGGACATCTCTTATATCCGCAAGGCGGGTGAGCAAATTGCCCGCTTTCTGCGCCCCGGCCAACTCATCACGCTGGAAAGCACCACCTACCCCGGTACCACGGAAGAAGTGCTGCTCCCCCTGCTGCAACAAAGCGGCCTGACGGTGGGCGAAGACTTCTTCATTGCCCACTCCCCGGAGCGGGTGGATCCCGGCAATGCGCGCTACACCACGCACAACACCAACAAGGTGGTGGGCGGCTTCACCCCGGCCTGTCAGGAAGTGGCCGCGGCGTTCTACCGCAAGACCATTCTGGACATTATTTCCGTCAGCTCTCCCGGTTGCGCCGAGATGGTGAAAGTGTTTGAGAACACATTCCGGGCGGTAAACATAGCCCTAGTCAACGAACTGGCCCTACTGTGCGACAAAATGGGCATCAGCGTGTGGGAAGTCATTGAAGCGGCCTCGACCAAGCCCTTTGGGATGCTCACCTTCTGGCCCGGCCCCGGCGTGGGTGGCCACTGCATCCCCATTGACCCGTTCTACCTCACCTGGAAAGCGCGCGAGTACAACTTCCACACCCGCTTCATTGAGCTGGCCGGTGAGATCAACAACCACATGCCCATGTTCGTGCGCGAGAAGATCAGCCGCGCTTTAGGACGCCTCGGCAAGCCGCTGTATGGGTCTAAAATCCTGATTCTGGGCATGGCCTATAAAAAAGATCTGGGCGATTGGCGACAATCCCCCGCGCTGGATTTGTTTAACCTGCTACTAGAAGACGACGTGCAGCTCAGCTACTGCGATCCCTATGTCCCGCAAATGGAAGACGTCAAAGGCGGAAAGCATCTGGCCGAACCCCTGACTGCCGAAACTCTCGCTCAGGCCGATTGTGTGGTCGTGCTCACCAACCACAGCGACTTTGACTATCACTTCATCGTGGAACACAGCCCTGTGGTGGTAGATACCCGGAACGCCTGCGCGCAAGTGCTGGATCTGCGGGATAAGATCATTCTGCTATGAGCACTCTGCTGGTCGGATGCGGCTATTGGGGCGCCAATTGGGCCAAAGCGCTCTCCGGCATTGGACAGCTGGGGGCCATTTGTGACGCCCGGCCTCAAATTCAGGCCGATCTTAAAGCAAAATACCCCCAAGCAGCCCTCTATACCGAGCTGGCCGATGCGCTCCAGCATCCCGGCATAGAAGCCGTAATTGTGGCGACCCCGGTCATCACCCATTGCGAGGTTGCTCGGCTTTGCCTGCTGGCCGGTAAACATGTTTTGGTCGAGAAACCGCTCACACTCGACCCGGAAGAGTCCGAATTTCTGGTCAAACTGGCCGAAGGCGGCGGCTTGATTCTGGCAGTGGGGCACTTGCTGCTGTATCACCCGGCCTTAATTCATCTAAAAACGATGATGGACGCCGGTGCGCTGGGCGACATCCTCAGTGTGCAATCGACCCGCGTGAATTTAGGCAAGGTGCGCAACGAGGAAAACGTTTGGTGGAGCCTTGCCCCCCACGATTTATCCATTGTCAGTATGCTCCTGGGCGAGCCCTTGCACTTGCAATCGGCCACGGGGATGACCCTCCTCAACCGGCCCGGACTGGAAGACACCGTACAAGTAAGCCTTGGCACCCCATCCGGGCGCTCGGCGAGTATTCAGGTGAGCTGGCTGGCCCCGGTCAAAAAGCACGAAACCGTGGTCATCGGCAGCTTGGGCATGGCCCTCTTTGAAGATACCCTCCCCGCGGGGCAAAAGCTGCAAGTGCTTGACTACAGCCTTGATCGCGCAGGCGATACCGTCAATGACGTGCAGCGGGGCGCCACCCAAGTAATCAATTACGCCCAGCCCCCGGCAGATTTGCTCACCATGCAGGCGCGGGCCTTTATCGCGGCCACCCGTGGACAACGGGCCAGCCTGCCCAACGATGGCCGAAACGGCTTGCAAGTGGTGCAACTGCTGGCCGAAGCACAGGCCCGCATCACGCAAGCCTCTGCGCTTCTGAACCAACCCGCGCTGGCATCGCAACCCGGAAACCCCGCCCCTGGCGTCTTTGGTGTAAAATAATCCCACTGTCTTGCAAGGGATTTACCGCCATGTCCAATCCAGCGACTGATGCCGCCTCAAAGCCTTACTTTGTGCATGAATCTTCCTATGTGGATGAACCCAGCCAAATTGGCGAAGGCACGGCCATTTGGCACTTTTGCCACATTCTGGGCCAAACCCAAATTGGGAAACAGTGCAAAATTGGCCAGAACGTGGTCATCGGCCCCCGCGTCGCCATTGGCAACGGCGTGAAAATTCAAAATAACGTGTCTATTTATCCGGGCGTGACGCTGGAAGATGACGTATTTTGCGGGCCGAGCATGGTCTTTACCAATGTATTCAACCCGCGCAGCGCGATTGTACGCAACAGCGACGAACATTTTAAAAAGACCTTAGTCAAGCAAGGGGCCTCCATTGGGGCCAACGCCACCATTGTTTGCGGCGTGACCATTGGCCGCTATGCCTTTGTGGGCGCAGGTTCGGTGGTGACTCGGGATGTCCCCGATTACGCGCTGGTCTATGGCAACCCGGCCCGCCAGCACGGCTGGGCCTGCTACTGCGGGGAATCGCTCAAAAACAGCAAGGAACCCATTACTTGCCCAACCTGCCAACGCCAGTATCAACACACCAATAATGGCTTAATTGCCGTTGAAACCGTTTAACAGTGCCCTCCGAAATTTATTTCTTTTTCATCCTATTCAATTAAAGCGAGTTAATCCATCCCCATGAGCCGCATCGCGTTTTTGCTCAATAACGATTTCCAGTTTGATAGTCGCGTCCAGCGGGAAGCCTTGGCGTTGACGCAGGCAGGCCATACTGTGACGGTATTTTGCACCCGCGACAAGGCTAAACAACTTCCCTTAATCAGCGAAAAAGAGGGCGTACAAATTCGCCGGACCTTTCGTAAGGAAGTCCATTCCTTCAAGCCCCTGACCTTACGGCACGTCGCTGGACTAACGTCTATTCTTTTGAGCCAGGATATCAGGCAGGGTAGCCCATTTGATGTGGTGCATGCCCATGATGCCAACATGCTGCTGGTGGGCTGGGTCTTGGCGAGAGCCTGGGGTGCCCGTTTAATTTATGATTCTCATGAATTATGGGATTCCATGTATCAGTTTGAGCAGGAGCAAACGGCCAGCCTGCCGATACCAGCAGGAAAAAAGCGCAAAACATTGGGAGAAATTGAGCGCACTCGTCAGGTGGAACGTTGGCTGCTGAAGCGCGCGCACGCCCTAATCTCCGTGAATGACAGCTTGTGCCGCATGCTGAACGATACCGCTCAACTGCCGCCGGAACGCTGTGTGAGTTTACGCAACACGGCGGAATATTTTGCCAGCCCGGAAAAACCCCTGCGCTTGCTGCACGAGCACTTTCAACTCAATCCTGACACTCGGGTTATTTTATACCAGGGAGAAATTAAACCCGCCCGCGGCATTGAGCCCTTGCTAAGTGCACTGGAACTGTTGCCCAACGCCAACCTCGCAGTGGTGATGATGGGCTCTATTCCGAGCGCCACTTACACCCAACAATTGAAAGATCGCATCGCAGCATCGGATCAGTTGCGAGGGCGAGTCTTGTTCAAGGAGCGAGTGACCCGGAGTGAACTGCTGGCCTGGACGGCTTCGGCGGATTTGGGTGTGGCGCCCATTTTAAATATTCGGGCCAATAATTATTACTGCTTGCCCAATAAATTATTTGAATACCTGCAAGCGGAAGTGCCTTGCGCTACATCCAACTTCCCGGAGCTGAAGGCGATTGTAGAAGGCTATGCGGTCGGTTTTACCTTCAACCCGGATGAACCGCAAACTTTAGCAGATGCACTTAGCGCCTTTTTTGCCGACCCCACACGGGCTGCACAATACCGTGAAAACGCCCGCAAGGCCAAGCACGAGCTCAGCTGGGAGCAGGAGCGCAATAAACTGATTGCGCTGTATCAAACGCTGGATCAAGCACTCGAGCCCGCTCATTAACTTTTTATTTTTGAAGTTATTTTCAAGTTAAAATCAGCTCCTGCTTCATTTTTATAAGCAGGAGCTGATTTCGTTTTAGGCCTGAATTAAAGTGCTGTTTTACCGCTGTAAAATAACTTCTCCTGAAATAAATTGGAGCGATAGAGGCTTTCCACCGTGACCGTTTGAATGGGCGGGTGCTTGGGCAACTCACTGAGAATGACGTTTGATTTACGGCGGACAAAAATCTCTTCCAACGGAGACAGGCGCAGTTCACCGGGTTGAAACCCGGTATGAATAGCCGCCGCCACCGCAGCCGGATCGTAGTTATCCAAGTGGGCCGCCGCCAGATTAAACAGCAACCACTTATTGCAATTCAAACTGGTCACGCTGTCGTAAGGCGACAACAAATTGTAGGTTTTCACCGCGTTCAGCTTTTTATAATTCCCGTTTAAAATCGCCTCATAGACCCGCTGCTGGGTTTCAACATCGGGAATCAATAGCAGGGCCTCTTTATCATAACCCGTTTGGCCATAATAAAAATCCAGCGGGGCGGTGCGCCAAATACTTTCAGTGGCTGGGCCGGGCGAACTATCCGGCTTTTTGGTTTCCTGCACCAGATTATAAATTAGCCAGGTTTGCGCGCGGGGATCGTACACGGCTAGCCCCGTGTGGGCCATGCCGGTTTTATCGTGCTTTTTAACGTCCTCGCCGCCTTTGCGGGCCACCACCGCCACCAGCGCTTTTTTCTCTTGCAGCGTGGCCTGCATCCAGGTGGTCAGTTCTTTGGCCAGGGCTAGTTTTTTGGCATCAATCGTGGGCTTGGCGGTTTGAATCGCAGGCGGGGCAGCGGAGGGAGGCTCAGCCCCCGCCGGCTCCGCTGCAAATCCCATCTGTCCCAGTTGAGTCACCAACATCACCAGAGCAAACGCCTGAGCGAGCCGCTGACGGGTAAACAAACGACGCTGATGGCTTTTCATTACTGGGCCACCTTCTCATTCATTTCCACATACTGTTTACGCACCACCAGCGGAATGGTTTTGGTTTGCTGATGTATGCGAGCTTGCGCCGCAGGGGTTGTATCTTTGGGGTTCCAGTTTGAAAGATTGTCATAAACCTGCTCATTTAAGTCCGCTAATTTCTGACCAGAGGCATGGACAACTCGCACAATTTCTTGACCAGCGGAGCCCACTGCACGGCCCCCAGCAGTAACCGCCTGAATTGCACCGCCACCGATCTCACTAAGCCCCACTCCCACTGCCGATGGGGCAGCTGCCGCAGCAGCAAATCCATTTCCAATCATTTTACTATCACCAGTCACCGCTCCGGCACCAATAATCAACGGGGCGCTAATGGCAGACAAGGCACCGCCACCGATCGAGGCTGCCCCTTGACCGCTTTCATCCAAGGCTTCCCCGGCCCAGGCAGAGCCGGTGATATTCATCATACTGATTCCCATGCCCAGGGTTAATAAGGCCAATTTATAAGTTTTCATGATTTTGCTCCTTCTTGACTGAATTAAATGAATTTGTAATCGGGTTGATACTGTTACAATAAATTAAATTGCAGGCAAAATCGCATGGGCTAGCACAGTTCTTTCAAGTGTCACTCCGCGTCAAGGTAAAGCGAATCACCGCCTTAATCTATCTGGCCATGTCCTCTCGGTGAGCAAAAAAAGAGGGCTACAGCAATCGAACCGGGGCAACACCCTAATCAGCCAAAACGAGCCCTCTCATCCTGCTGCCAGTCAGTTGCTTGTGAGTGGCGGATTTGTTTGTTAGTCTGTCTGTAGAAAAATTCAAGCGTTTCAAATTGAGGGAGGCTTACGAGGATGTCCACAGTGAAAGATTATCAACTCTGGATTAACGGTCAGTTTGTGCCCGCCGTGGCCGGGGAAACCTTTGAGAGCGTCAATCCGTTTACCGGCGAGCCTGTGGCCCGCGTGCCCCGTGGCAAAAAAGCGGACATTGATAAAGCCGTCGCCGCTGCCCGCCAAGCCTTTGATGAAGGCCGCTGGCCCCGCATGAGCGGCGAGGAACGCAGCCGCATTTTAAAAGACATTGGCGAGAAAATGGACGCCGCCTCAGCGCAATTGCTCAGCGTGATGATTGCGGAATCAGGCTCGACCGTGCGCAAGGCCAAAGGCGAAGTCTGGCTTAGTGCCAAAAATATGGGTTATTTTGCCAAGCTGGCCGCCCAATCACTGGAAAAACCCATTGAAGCGCTATCTCGTCCGGGCGTGAGCAAAAACGTGCTGCGCCGCGAGCCGATTGGGGTGTGTGCGCAAATTATCCCCTGGAATTTCCCGCTGCAAATGGCCATCTGGAAGCTCGGCCCGGCGCTGGCCGCCGGTAACACGGTGGTGCTCAAGCCCGCTGAAGAAACCCCCGCCATGGCCCTGGAACTGGCCCAGATTCTGGCGGATAGCGAACTGCCCCCCGGCGTAGTAAATATCGTATCTGGCTACGGCGAAGAAGCGGGCGCGGCCCTGGCCGCTCACCCGGACGTGGACAAGATCGCCTTTACCGGCTCCACCGAAATTGGCAAAAAACTGATGGCCGAAGCGGCGCATGATCTCAAGCGCGTGACGCTGGAGTTGGGTGGCAAATCGGCCAACATTATCATGGATGACGCCGATCTCTCCCAAGCCGTGGACGGCGCGCTGTATGCCGCCTTCTTTCATAGCGGACAATGCTGCACCGCAGGCACGCGACTCTTCTTGCAAGACGGCATTTATGACGAGTTCCTGAAGCGCTTTACCGAGCGCGCCAAGCACATTCATCTGGGCAACCCGGCTGAAAAAAGTACCGATCTGGGGCCACTGGTTTCCAAGAAGCAACAGGAACGGGTGCTCCAGCACATCGCTGCCGGTAAAAAAGAAGGCGCGACCTGCCTACTGGGTGGTCAGGCCCCCACTGCCCCTGAACTGCAAGACGGCTACTTTGTGGAGCCCACCATTTTCGTGGATGTCACCAATGACATGGCCATTGCCCGCGAGGAAATCTTCGGGCCAGTGGTTTCGGTGCTGCGCTTTAAGACCGAAGCCGAAGCCGTGAAGCTGGCCAATGCCTCCCAATATGGGTTGGCCGGTGCCGTTTGGAGCCAGGACAGCGAAAAAGCTTTGCGGGTGGCACAGCAACTGCGGGCTGGCACCGTCTGGATTAACGAGTACCACCTGATCAATGAAAAAGCGCCCTTTGGCGGCTACAAGCAGTCCGGTCTGGGCCGCGAGCTGGGCGAGGATGCGCTGGATGAGTACACCGAAGTGAAACACATCCACATTGATGAAATTGGGGATCGCAGCAAGAAGTTTTGGTATGATGCTGTTTCAGCGCCGGCCCCACAACCGGCCTAGCATTCCCAACCACTGGAAACATCATCTGTCCTATGCAAAATTACCGGAATCTCTTATTAATCGCCCTGCTGCTGCTGATTTTCGGCGGCGGCTGGGCCATCTGGAACGCCGAACAAAAGGTAGCACCGCCCGCGGATACCTCTTCATCCACCACCCAAAGCGATGCCACCATGATCGGACAGAACGTCTCCTTCACGGTGACGGAAGGTGCCGTGAAAAAATGGAAACTGGAAGCGGAAAAGGCGGTATATAACAAAACCCGCACATCTGCTCAACTCAGCAACGTGAAGGGTGAGTTTTACAACGAAAAAGGGGAGCCTGTCCTGCAGTTCACCGCGCCAGAAGGACAATACACCAACAAGAACAACGAGGTATTGCTCAGTGGCGGTGTTGTAGCCCACTCCGCCCACGGCGTGATTCAGAATACGCAAGACACATCTTCCGGCCCGGAGCAGTTAGAGTCGGGCACCACGGCCAACGGCAACCCAGGCGGACAACTCACCGCCCCCTCCATGCGTTGGGGCGCCAAAACCAAAGGAGTTACTGCCACCGGAGGAGTCGAACTGACTTTTCCCGAGGGAAAATCCACCGCCCAGACGTGTCACTTTACGCTGGACTTCTCTAAAATAACTCTGGAAGGTGGCGTTGCCTCCAGTATCACAACCCCCTAAGGGCCAACTGGCTCACGAGTGAAATCATGTCGTTTGATCCCCATCAAACCGGTTTAATCGCCATTGCGGCAGGCCTGGGACTAGGCCTGCTGATTGTCGTGGGTCTGGTGGTTCGGGCGCAAGTTCTCAAGCAAACGCCCGAATGGCACTATAACAAGGCGCTGGATTGCCATCATCAGGGGCACACCGACAAGGCCATCAAATTACTTCACAAAGCCACCAAGATGGATCCCGAATTTGCAGACGCCTTTTATAATCTGGGTGTTTTCTCCCTGCAAGGACAGGAAATCGAAAAGGCCAAGGACTGCTTTAACACCGTCCTTAGCCTGCGCCCCAACGATTTGGACGCACTCTATAACCTGGCCCTCATCGCCTATGAAGCTGAGGACTACGGCGAATGCATCAATCTGTTGAAAAAAGCGGTGATTTTCCACCCGGACGACGCCGATTGCTATTACACCCTGGCGCTGGCCTATGAGGCCCTCGAGAGTAACGATGACGCTCTCAGCAACTATCAGAAAGCGGTCGAGCTGGATCCCAATAACGTCAATGCCTTCCTCTTTATGGGCAAACTACAGGATCACAGCCGGTTGCTGGATGAGGCCATCGCCTCGTTCAAACAAGTGCTGGAACTGGACCCCCATAATCTGGAGGCCAGCTACGACCTCTCCATTTCTTTGGCCAAGAAAGGCGACTGGGACGGCACCATCCACTATAGTGAACGGGCTATCGAGATTGATCCCAACTACGCCATGGCCTACAACCAGTTAGGGCTAGCCCATTATTGCAAAGAGCAGATGGAGCAGGCCATTGAAAACTACCAGCGGGCCATTGAGATTGACCCCAGTTACGCCAACGCCTATAACAACCTGGGATACGCCTACCAGAAAGCGGGCCAGTACCCGGACGCCATCCGCATGTTTGAAGCTTACCTAAACAAGGATATTGAACTGGAAGAGGCAGAAGAGATTCGGGAGCACATCGAGCTGCTCAAGAAAAAGCTGCTCGAGTAAGCCAACCGAGGCAATGATGTTCCGTTCAAACGCCTCTAGCGGGCGTTAAAGCCGGGTTCCAGCTGAACAGCCACCCCTGAGACTTCAGTATCCAGAAAGGCGACCTTTTTCAGCGGACCCATACCTTGCTTCTCAATCAGCTTGGGAGCCTGAGGATTGGCAGCGCGCACAATCTGCTTGATTTCATCATAGAGTGCGGTTGGATTTTCCGCATACAGGACCAGCGGGGTGGCCAGAGATTTTAAAAAGACCAGCACCGAAAGCTGCATGTTGGGCGGCAAAGCGGATGGATTGGAAACCATAGGGTCTGCACACACTTTCTGGGGGAAGCCACGGTTGCACTGAGCAAAAGGGAGCGTCCAATGCTCTGAAGCAGGGAAGCCGTGGTCATATCCAACTCAAACGAAACCAAAAAATAAAAAATGGCATTGGCTGGAATCGAACCAGCGACACCGCGGGTATGAACCGCGTGCTCTAGCCAACTGAGCTACAATGCCAAGGTGAAACATTATGGGTTGAATAGAGGGTGCTTGTCAACCGTGACTCTCGTTATAATGACTCCATGTTCATGCAAAGGTTACAGGCAGAATGAGTCTCAAAGACGATCAACCCCCACCGGATCGCTCCAAACGCTGGTACGATGAGGACCCAGCATTACAACGCGCCCTCAAACAATTGCGGGATGCCTCGGATCAACATCAGGCTCAAATTGCGCTGAATATTATCAAGATTATCGTGGAGCACCAGATGGAAGAAAAAACCAGCCTGAAGCTGGAAGATCTCAACCCCGTCAATGCACCCCCAACAGCCTCGTGGGAGGCTCAACGACAACAGCGTCGCTGGTATGACGTGCATGAAACCCTTAGCTCAGCCATTCAACTGCTGGCCGACTGTCCGGCGGACTTACAGGAACGCTTGATACCATCCATCATACAAATGATAGAAAACACCCTGGATCATCAGGAAGGCACCCCCGGGGAAGCCTAACTAGCTACGAATAAAGCAACAAAAGGTGCCCGATGCACCGAGGCTGGCGACTCAAGCGGTTCACTCGTGAAAAAAGCCACCACCGCAGATGATTTCCACCACTTTCAGGAGAAAGCGTCTGGGGGCATCCGCCTGATGGAAATACACCTCTTCCCCGGCCAGATGCTTGATGCTCATCACCGCCGGCGCTGCGGGATCGGCAGGCACATAAAGGGAAGCCACTTCGTGCTGCAAGAGGTCCTGAAAATTCGCCGTTTGCAGGGGACTCCGGCTGTCCAGGAAATCGCCATTCAGGGCAATAATGCGCCCCGTAAACAATGGCGGACGACCCGGGCGGTTGAGGGCCAGCGGCTTGGTATTGCCACGGGTGGTAAAGCTCATGGCATGCCAGAGAATGCGCAAAATCCCCACCGAGCGATCCGGATCGCCCTGGTACTGAATGCGAGGTGCATTCAGCGCATCCATTTCGCCATTTTCACCGGGGCTCAGCGCACGCTCCGTAAAAGCCGCCTCAAAACACTCCACAAAGTTTTCCAGGTCCTGCAACAGGTATTCAAACACCCGATGGGTATTTGCCATGGCCGCATCATGCTCTTTCATCTGCTTTTGCATATGCGCTGCCAGTAGATCGACCTTTTGCTGAATGGCACGCACGGCATTGGGCTCATAAAAGGCACTGCCCGGCCACTCGCTCTCGCGCCGATTGGCCTTGATACCACCAGCTTGCATAAATTTCTTATCTTGCAGGTTCGCCATCGAGATACAGCTCGCCTTCCTTCAGCAGTTGTGTGACCAATTGGTGTGAGGGGTAACGTCAGAGGATGCTGAGCTTTTCAGGCAGACACCATCGCATCTCAAACAAGCAGCTCTGCACCCATTCCCTGCCCGCTCTTTTGCGAATCAGGCTATTCGATATTGGCTTTTGTTTTATCGGGTACCACACTACGGCGACCGATACTGACGTAAGTATAGCCCAATTTTTTCATCCGCTCCAGCGTAAACAGGTTCCGGCCATCCACAATCAGACGGCAATCACTTTCCTGACGCAGCTTGAGGAAGTTGATGTAGGCAAACTCATCCCACTCGGTGAGAATGGCGATGGCATCCGCCCCTTTGGCAGCAGCGTAAGCACTTTCACAATACACCACATCCGGCAGATGCTCCTTACATTGCTCCATAACCAGCGGATCATAAGCCCGAATATGCGCACCACGCTTTTCCAGGCCACGAATAATACTGATCGCCGGGGTATCCCGGAGGTCATCGGTATGTGGACGATAGGCCAAACCCAGGACGGCAATGGTTTTACCATTGAGATTTTTACCCAGGGCCTCATCAATTTTCTCAATGAAGCTGATCCGCTGATAGCGATTAATAACATCAACCTGCTTGAGCAGATCCAGGTTGATATGGTACTCATCGGCAATATTTACCAGCGAGTTAATATCCTTGGGGAAGAAAATCCCCCCATAACCGACACCTGCGTTGAGGTACTCCTGCCCAATCCGACGATCAAGACCCAGGCCACGGGCGACCACGGTAATATCAGCGCCGGTTTTTTCGCAAATCTGGCCGATGGAGTTAATAAATGAAATTTTAGTCGCCAAAAACGCATTGGTCGCGTGCTTGATCAACTCAGCGCTGTTAATATCGGTGATCAGAATGGGCGCGTTCAAGGTGCGATAAATATCCACAATCGTATCAATGGCGCGTTTGCTTTCAGCGCCAATCACGATGCGATCCGGATGCATGAAATCCTGCACGGCATGACCTTCACGCAAGAACTGAGGAACCGCGGCAATGTCGTATTCAATGCCGGCAGGAACCTGTGCCCGCAGGAGAGACTCCAGCCATTCCCCCGTTTTAATGGGCATAGTGCTCTTTTCAATGATTAACCGGTAACCATCCATCCCCGCCGCGATACTTTTAACCGCAGCAGTCAAACTGTTGACATCCGCCTTACCGGACGGCAAAGACGGGGTCCCGACGCACAGGAACACCACTTCAGAAACCCGAACTGCATGGGCAATATCGGCGGTAAATTCCAGCCGTCCCTCTTCACGGTTCCCGCGAATCATGGGAGCCAAAGCCTCTTCGTAAAAATGGACTTTGCCTTCCTGCAAATTCTTCATGCGCCCTTCTTTTTCATCGGCGCAAACCACATGATGCCCCATTTCAGCCAAGCAAGTGCCAGTGACCGTTCCCACATAGCCCGATCCGATGACTGCAATTTTCACTGACGAACCCTCGCTTTCTTGCTCTCATATCCAATAATCGCTCTCATTACTTTAGCATAAACGAGCCATTTGCAAGGCGTTTACACGGGCTTAGGGTGGTGTATCGCTGACACCATCCCCAATTACCCCACTCAGCTCCTCCGGGGAGAGGACATTATCCCCCTTACCCTTCAGTTTTTGGCACCACCGTCCGAATAAAAATTCAGAGCCGATTCAAACTCGATATTACCCCCCGATTTTTCAATCCGATTGCAAGCCAAAAACAAAAGCCCCCAAGGATAGGGCGGCACGGCACAAGTTAAGGAGAACTTGCCAATGTCTATGGGCATTAATACCAACGTGACGTCTCTGATTGCACAGCGCAAGCTGAGCGCCAACCAGACCGCATTGCAAGCCAGCATGGAACGCCTGGCGTCAGGGTATCGCATCAATCACGCTTCGGATGACGCTGCCGGATTGACCATTTCTCAAAACCTGCTCAGCCAGATTCGTCGGATGCAACAGGCCGATCGCAACACCCAGGACGGCATCAGCGTTTTGCAGACGACCGAAGGCACCTTAAGTGCCATCAACGATAACCTGCAACGTGTCCGGGAACTCACCGTTCAAGCAGGTAACGACAGCAATGACACCAGCATGCGAAGCGCCATCAGCAATGAAATCCGCTCCTTGCTGAACGATGTGGATCGCATGTCAATTTCTGCCAACATCAACGGCATTAACCTGCTGGATGGCTCAGCCACCAGCGCCCCCATTCAGGTGGGCCCCAGCTCCAATGCCTCCAATAACAGCATTGACATTGCTTCTGTCCTCACTGATGCCAGTTCCGGCGGATTACAGCTAGTCGGTAGTACGGGACAAACCTTTGCAACGGTGGCCGCAATCGATCTCAATAGCAACGCATCGGCCAACGCCTTCCTGACAGACATCGATACAGCACTACACAACCTCAGCACCCAACGGGCCGGGATTGGCGCTTTTCAAAACCAGCTGGAAACCATCAGCAGCAACCTGAATGATGGCATTGTCAACTTTTCCGCCTCCAACTCCCGCATTCGGGATGTCGACATTGCCGCAGAAACAGCCACGATGACCCAAAGCCAGATTCTCACCCAAGCGGCCACCATGATTTTGACCCAAACCAACGATCTCCCCAAAAGCATCCTAAGCCTACTCCAGCAGCACTAAACCCATTTACCATCCCCCTCAACCCAGAAAGGCCAACCCTATACCCAGAAAACGCCATACCACTTCCCCTATCAACGCGCCCTGACATTTTGTTGCCAATCGGTTTTACGCATGCACGATGTCCAGTTCTGGTCACGTCTCCGCCGGTGCGTTGTCCCATTCCCATCTCAAACAAGGAGAACCCTATGCCCATAAGCCCTATGGTACTTAGCGATACTGCCATCCAGCAAATCAATAGCCTGGGAGGCCCTCCCCTACCCTTTGGCGTATCTCCCGAGCAACTACGCGTGGTCATGGAAAACGTGGCGGCTTCCCAGTCGCCGTTATCCAGTTGCCGCGTGGCCATTGCGATGGCAACCCGCTACTTGTAGACACAACGGCCTGAAACCAAGTTCGTCTGATTAACCCCGTTCCCTGACCGGAACGGGGTTTTTGCATTTCTTCACCCCACGATCATCAACCCCATACAGCCCGCATTGATTTCAGCAAAAACACTTTCCCTAAAAGCTTTTCAGCGATCCTGACCAGTTGGCCTTAAGCCCTGAAAATGAAGCAATGTAACAATACATCCCCCAAACCCTTCAGTTTCTCTGATAGAAAACCGATATACAAATTGAACTCTCGAATCAGTGGATTTCATCAGGATAACACTCAATTGAAACAGATAGTTTCAGCCATTTACCCTGACAAACAGGCGAATGGTAACGCATCGGCTACAGTGAACTATCCGCGACTGAATCAGGCTAATCGACGAGCTCCGGTTGAACAGGGATAACCGGGTCACCGGATTATTTTAACGCTGAACAAGTTTGTTCTGTGCCGCTTTTGGCTGGGTTCGTAAAAGACCCCGTTTACCCCCTTACCCCTGACTCAACCGACAACCAAGGTGATTACAGTCAGTTTTAGCGCAGCCCACCGGCCAGGGATTTCACCGGTACTGCACTGAACGCCAACCAACACAGCCAAGCATGTAAGGAGACAACCAATGCAAGGCAATACCCCCCCTAGCACCCGAATGGCCTTTCTGCCACTCAGTAACACACCTAACCTTAATCCTCTCCCCTTCAACCCGGAGTATGTCAAATTTCCCGCCCAGGCCCAGGATGCGGCCCTTGTTCGGCAGGAAAACAAATCAGCCGCCCAAAATAGCAGCCGAGCGGTGGATAACGCCACTGCGCTCCTGAAAAAGTTAGGACGTTAAGGCAGTCAGCTTATTGGATAAAGAGCAATAACGGTTCAACGTACGGATACATCAGGAAAAGAGGGATCTAGCATGACACTGACTTTTAATACCAACACCAGTTCCATGGCCATCGGCAATATGCTGAACAAAAGTAGCAGCGAACTGCAAAAAAGCTTACAGCGCCTCGCCACTGGCCTCAAAGTCAACTCCGCCGCCGACGGAGCCGCGGAGATGGCAGTGGGCGTAACCATGGACAGCCAGGTGCGGGGCTATTCCGTAGCCGCATCTAATATTCAGCAGGGCTTGGGGATGCTAAATATTGCCGAAACGGGTCTGCAAGATATTGTCACCCACTTGCAAAACCTACGAGATATTGCAGTCGGGGCAAGCAGCTCGACCAATACCGCGACTCAATTCACTAACTATCAGGCCCAGGCAGCCGCTGAAATTGCCAGCATTACCAGTATCACCAGCAATACCAAGTACGATACCAACGTGCTGCTGGATGGCAGCGTGTCTGGCGGTGCGGCCTTCAACATTCAGATTGGAGCCAACAGCGGGGATGCCATTAACATCAAGACGGCCTTCACCGATAACACCGCCGCCACACTAACGGTAACCCAATCCACGATTGCCAGCACGGCTAACGCCACCACGCTGCTCGGCCAGGTGGATGCAGCTCTGAGCACCGTGACGGGAAACCTCGCCACGATCGGCGCGTTTCAAAACCGGCTAACCGACAGCCTGGATGTGAATAGTACAGCCCAAACCAACATCTCGGCCTCGCTCGCCAGCATTCGCAACACAGATGTAGCCAAAGAAACCGCCAACGTGGCCCGCTTGCAAATCCTGCAATCGGCAGGCGCATATGCACTAGCCCAAGCCAACACTCAACCTCAGCTTGCGCTTCAGCTACTGCCCCGGTAAGAGCAAAGCCACACTGACACTCCTGAAAAGCGGCCCTCACGGGGCCGCTTTTCGCAATACAACGATCTCATCCAACCCCCTATCCGAATATCACCACAGCCTTTTACAAGTGGCCGTCATCCTGGACGTCCATTTCCTCAGGCACCAGAGGCAAATTTTGATAGGTCACAATGGTAACCAGCGAATTTTCATCCACGGGCTGGCTGTAAGTCTCCGATAAAAACTGGATAATGGCCGCATGCGTCTGCAAAGACTGCTTCTGCATGAACAGATCTGAGGGAGACAGCTCGCGAATGGCGCACTGCCGAAGCTCGCCCACCACTTTGCCCTTGCGAAGACAGCGATGATTCACGCGAATGTCCACCACTTCATCGGGTACCCAGTATTGATTCTCATAGTAGAGCTTGCCCAACCGGAACGCACACCGCAGCTGCTCGGTGTCTTCAGCGATCACTTCGTCCCGGAATTGCTGAGGCCAGTTGATTGCCTTTGCCATACCCTTGATGTCCTCACCCAAACGCTATCTGGTGTTGTGTTAAGCACAGGTCCGCCCGCCCATTGGGGCCAGGCAGAACATGCCGCCTGAATGTAAGGCTTTGTTATTCATAATACTTGAAGAAAGTACAGAAAAGTTCAAAACGTAAAAATTAGATTTACCCCCCTTGATCCGCCGAGTGCATCCCTCTTCCCGGTTCTGCTTGGATAGAGTGTAGTACAAGTTGCGCCTTGAGATCCGTTCCCCGGTTCTCTAAGCTGGAAACATAGTATTTGTGGGCAAGAGAGACGCGACCAACGGTCTGCGATAGAGTAACCATGCGAAAAAATCAAAAAATCAGACTCAAGAACAACCCGGTACCCTGCTTATTCCAGGCTGGCGACTGCCTAAGCCGCGAAAACGCACTCCGCCGCATTCGGGAAGCCCTTTCCGAAGCCACCCTCAGCCCGGATGCGCTCCGCCTAATTCAACTCTTCAACATCGAACCCGAAGAACTTACCGAAGCAGGCCTCTCCTACGAATCCATCAAAGTCCTCGAAAGCGTCGCTTTATTTATTTGAGAACCTCTCGCTAAAACTTCCTTTCAATCCTCACCCCAGTCCCAATCTCACTCAATTAATCTGAAGCCTCCCACTCACTCACACGATGTTATAAAAGAGCCAATTTCCCACCACAAATCCCACGTTAAGAGTGACCTGTAAAAAGAGATTGAAGAGATTACTGCCTGTCTCATTGCGCTAATAACCTGTAAAAGGGGCTAAAGAAAAGTAATCCACCGCACAAGAAGACCTCTCAAACACAAAACTCGCCCTCTTTCCCAAAAGAGGCTTTGCCTCTTTTCCTAAGCCAAAAGGTGCCACAGCCACGCATAAGAAAACAACACTTGGCAGGGTTTGGGGGGCGCCATTGCCCCCCAATGGGGGTTTTTAGGGGGCAAGCCCCCTAATACCAATCAGCTATAACTGTATATATTGCGATCCAAACAAAAATTATTCTTTAGACCCCCCAGTCATCAACCCCTGCATAAACTGCTTCTGCCCCAGCAGGAAAACTCCCACTACGGGCAGAATCGATAACGTCGCGGCAGCCATCAGAATGGTCCAATCGGTGGTATCGCGGAAACTGCCTTTCAGGGTGGCAATACCCACTGGTAAAGTCCGCATGCTGTCGGAATTGGTGACGATCAGGGGCCACATAAAGCTATTCCAGGCCCCCAGAAACACAAAAATAGCCAGCGCCGCTAATGCCGGAGTCGCCAAGGGCAAGGCCACCCGCCAGAAGATCTGCCAGGGGTTGCAGCCATCAATCCGCGCGGCGTCTTCCAGCTCTTTGGGGAGGCCGTTAAACCACTGACGCAGCATAAAGACCCCAAAGGCCCCAAACAGGCCGGGCACAATCAGGGCCGCATAGGTATCCAGCCAGTGAAAGGTTTTCATCAGGAAGAACAGGGGCACAATGTTCACCTGCGGCGGCACCATCAAGGTGACCAAGAACAGGAAGAAGATCTTGTTCTTGTGCGGGAAGTGCATGCGAGAAAAGGCATACCCCGCCATGGCCGAGCAGAGCACGTGGCCCACGGTGGTGACCACCGACACCAACACGCTGTTGAAAAAATAAACACCCATAGGAGCCAAGGCAAACAGACGCTGATAATTCTCCCAATGCCAGCCCTCGGGCCACAAGCGCGGGGGGACTTGAAAGACCGCTTCGGGCGTAACCAGGGAGGTCACCACCATCACCCAAAAGGGCAGGGCCATCAGCACAGCCCCGGCCAGCATCAGCAGCCACAGGGCCAGCCCTTGGAGCTGCGTGGCATTGAGTGCCACCTTGGCTGCTTTACGATTCAACAAAGGCTCGCCCTGCATCACGACTCGTCCTCATAGAGTACCCAGCGCTTGCGCAGTTGCCACTGCATCAGGGTCAGCACCAGAATCACCACAAACAGAATATAGGCAATGGCCGAAGCCGGGCCAATCTTGTAGAATTCGAACGCGTTTTTGAACATCCAGTAGACCAAGAGCTCGGTGCTATGCTCCGGGCCGCCCTGGGTGAGCAGATATACCGAATCGAAGGCCTGAAATCCGTTGATGAGGGTCATCATGCCCACAAAAAACAGGGTGGGCGTAATCATGGGGAGCGTAATGCGCCAGAACATACGCCACGCTGAGGCGCCATCCAAATGGGCCGACTCGTATAAACTGAGCGGAACCGCCTGCAAGCCCGCCAGGAAAATCACCATGTTGTAACCAATGTCTTTCCACACCCGCAGAATGATCACCGCCCACAGGGCCGTGTGGGGGTCATACAACCAGGGAATGGGCTTGCCAATGAGGTGGGCCTGCTGCAAGACCCAATTGATTAAGCCATAGGAGGGATCGTACAACCAGCCCCACACCAGCGCCACGCTCACCATCGGGGTGATGAAGGGCAAGAAGTAGGCCGTCCGGAAGAAGGTTTGCCCACGCACCGCCCGGTTCAGCCACACGGCCAGCATCAGGGACAGCACTAGTTCCAGCACACCGGAACCCAAGACAAACCAGCAAGTGGTGCCAAAGGACTTCCAGAACAAAGGGTCGCTGAGCACCGTGGTGTAATTCTCCAGCCCCACCCACCGGGGGGTGCCCAGCAGGTTCCAATAGGAAAAGCTCAACCCCAGCGAGGCCAGCACCGGCAAATAGGTGAAAACAATTAATCCCAGCAAACAGGGGGCCAGAAACAGCCAGGCCCATCGGGTTTCGCTGGCCGAATACTCCTTCATGGGCTGACCTCCAAGAGATGCTGGAGCTTGGGTTGCACCGCCGTGAGCGCGGCTCCCGCCTCTTGCTGACCATCCCAAACAGGTTCCAAGGCGAGTCCCAGTTCTTCCGAGAACTCATTCCAGCGCGGCGAGGTGCGCGTGGGCACTCCGGTAGGAATCACGTCCAGAAAGACCCGCCCGTGGGCCGGTGCCTGACCGGGCGAGAGAAACAACGCCGATTCGGCCACATCGGGCCGGGCCGGAACGATTAAACCGCTTTGACTAACGGCGGCAATGGCCTTGGCGCTCAGCAAAAAGCGAATCAACTCAAAGCAGGCCTGCGGATGCGGCGTGTGCGCAGAAATGGCATAGCCTGAGGCATCAATGCCCACCCGTGACTGCCCGCCCGGGCCCACCGGAAACGGCGCGACATCCCACTGGAACTTGGCCTGCTCGCGCAAAACCGGCACACTCCAGCGGCCACTGACTAGCATGGCCACTTTTTGCTGCAGGAAGAGCTGGCTCATGGTCACGCCGCCACTTTCCACCTTTTTAGGAGACACATGCCACTGATTGCGCAAATTGGCGTAAAATTGCAGGCCCTGAGCAGCCACCGGAGTATCCAGCGTGACTTTTCGCAGGTCGGGGCTGAAAAGATCCCCGCCCGCGCTCCACACAAAGGGCAGCCAGAACAACGGCGGCTTGCTGTAAAACGAAAACCCGAACTGCTCAGGATCCCCATCGTTATTGGCATCCACGGTGAGGGCCTTGGCCGTTTCCAGAAACTGCGCCCAACTCCAGCCCGCTTGGGGCTCCGGGATACCCGCACGTTTAAATAGATCGCGGTTGTAAAAGATCACCACATCCGACACATCGCGAGGCAAGGCTCCGAGTATTTCGGAAGACTGTTTTGCAAGCTGAGACGATGTCGGGGATTCCACTAAAGAAGACTGAGGAGCACTGGCGGGCTGCTGGGTTTTCCAGGTGAAAGCCTGCAAGGCTTGCGGATAAAACTGCTGGGTGGATAACGCATCGGGGCCAGTTTGTTGGGCAAGCAGCGGGCGTAAATCCATAAACACGCCTTGCGAAGCATACACCGGAAAACTAATGCTGTTGGTGAACATCACATCGGGGGCCAAGTCCCCAGCCACCAGCAATTGCAGCTTTTGGTAATAGTTATCGGGGATGTGCAACAAATCCACCCGCACTGTGGGATGCTTTGCCTCGAATGCTTCCAGCAAGGACTTGAGGACAGCCACCTCTTGGGTGCTTCCCCATGTCGATAACTGAATGTTTACCTTGCCATCAGAAGGCTTCCCGCAACCCCAGAGCCCGCTCAGCCCCACGCAGAGCAAAAGCCCAACCAGCCCAGCCCGCCAGCGCTTGAGGCTCCCACGCTTCTTGAATTTTTGTAACGTTTGCACCATGCAGCTCCGCTTGCGATCAATTCAACCCGAGGGGGCTTTTTATAAGTATAGTTGCTACTGAGCAGAGTCATTCAAAGGGATTTAAAAACGGAACGGATGATGCCCCTGACCCCTTACCTTGAACAACTATTGACAACCTATGATCCGGAGAGACTTCTGGCCCTCTTGAGCTGGATAGAACCCGCTTTTGTTCTGGAAAATGCCCCTCATCTGACCCTCGTGCCAGCCAATCCAGCCCCAATGCCTGACGCCGTAGCACCTGTCGCAGCCCCTCTCCAAGATAAAGATCCCTCGACCATGACCATGACCACTTTAGAACCTCCCGCCCTCGAAGCGTTTAGCGGCTCCGACGCATCCTTAAACGACCTGATTCTTTTCTCTATTTTAGATGAATTTGGCCCGGCTTTTATGAACAAAGCCTGCGTCAACTGGCTCAGCCAATGTGTGAGCGCACGGTTTAGCACGCAAAACCCGCAGATCGGTTAAACCCCATAAGGTACCAGCGGGTTAAACCGGCTCCGTGATGCCCTTGGTGCGTTTGACCCAATCGCTGACGGCCACCTGACGCCCACGCGCAATAGCCAAATCCCATGGGGAAACATCTTTCGTGATAACCGACCCGGCAGCCACGCTGGCATGTTGCCCCACCGTCACGGGGGCAACCAGCACGGAATTGCTACCCACCTTGGCTCCGTCTTCAATCAGGGTCTGGGATTTCACATCCCGGATGGGATCATAATTGGCAGTAATGGTGCCCGCACCAATGTTCACATCGGTACCCAAAGTCGCATCGCCCAGATAAGACAAATGGGCGGCATTGGTATGGTGATCGATGCTGGCCTTTTTGACTTCCACAAAGTTGCCAATATTCACATGGTGGCTGAGCTCCACCCCATCCCGCAGTTGGGCAAAGGGGCCCACACTGCTAAAACTGCCAATCCGGGCGTCCCGCACCGAGGATTGCAGCACTTTCACGTCATCTTCAATGACCACTGTGCCGCTCATGGTGGTGTGCGGCCCAATGGTGCAGCGCTTGCCAATCGTCACGGAGCCTTGCAGGTAACAACCGGGTAATACCGTGGAATCCGTCCCAATGGAGACATCCGGGCCAATAAAGGTGGAGGCGGGGTGCAGAATAGTAACCCCATCAGCCATCAGGCGGTTGAGGGTGCGCCGGTTGAGCACATCGTGGCACAAGGCCAAATCCGCGCGAGAATTCACGCCCAGCATCTCTTCCGGGTCATCCAGATGCGCCAGACCCACCGAGTAACCGGCCTGCACCGCCAAGGCAATCACATCGGTGAGATAAAACTCGCCTTGGGCATTCTGGTTGGACAATTGATCCAACAAGGGAGAAATCTTGGCCCAGTTCAGGCAGTAAATCCCAGTGTTGACTAGGGAAACCGCTTTTTCTGCCTCGGTGGCATCCTTTTGCTCGACAATGCGCGTAACAGAGACAGCGCTCGGGGGGCCATTCGGCGAAGGCTCGGTGATGACCCGGCCATAGCCAAAGGGATTGGGCAATGCGGCCGCCAGTAAGGTCAAATCCTGATGGGTTTCCCGATGCACCTGAAGCAAACGGGTCAAGGCATCGGCGGTCAGCAAGGGCACGTCGCCCGACAACACCAGCACATCGCCGGTGTACGCAGCCCAAGCGGAAAGCTTTTGGCGCACTTGCAGCAACGCATGACCAGTGCCCAATTGGGGCTCTTGGGTGATTGTGGTAATGACAGTTTCGGATGCGCCCTCAGGCTGAGCCGTCTTCGACTCGGCGTAGCAATCCAGCGCAGGCAGCACTTGTGCGCGACCATGCCCCACAATCACGCAAGCTTCCGAGGCCTTCAGCGCGCCCAAGGTGTCGAGCACATGCATCAGGATGGGCTTGCCAAACAAGGGGTGCAGCACCTTGGGCAATTCGCTCTTCAAGCGCGTGCCTTTACCCGCCGCTAGAATGACCGCTTTCAGATCGCTGCTCATGTTGCCTCCAGTTTGATATTGATTCAGTTCCCAGCCTTAGCAGCCGGTGAATATAATACTGACCTGTTGAACTCGGCGCTCAAGCCTTAACGGCTTTACGGCCGGATTTCCAGCATGGTATCGGAAAAGGGAGCCACATCGGGCAACTCGTCCATGTCTTCAATAGAGGCGCGCAAAATACGATTGGGACGATAAATGCCCCGGCTGGAGTTTTGCACAAAGGCCACCAACTCATTCACCGCCTCATCGGGCTCCAGTTCAGCATGAATGGTCTCAATGGCCTGATTATAGTTCATTCCGGCAAAAAACAGCAGATGAAACGCTTTTTTTAGCCGGGTACGCGCCGCCAGATCAAAGCCACGACGCTTTAGGCCCACTTTGTTAATGCCGGCCACAATGGCGGGGCGACCATCTGCCATGGCAAAGGGCGGAATATCCTGACGTGAAGCACTAAAGCCACTCACGATCGCCATTTTCCCAATTTTCACAAACTGGTGAAATGCTCCCGTGCCGCCGAGGAAGGCGAAATCGCCCACTTCCACATGGCCGCCCAGTTGCACGTTATTGGCCAAAATCACTTCGTTGCCGAGGATACAGTTGTGAGCCACATGGGAATAGGCCATCAGCATGCAGCGTTCACCCACCAAGGTCTCGTTACCGGCACCGCTAGAGCGGTTAATGGTCACGCATTCCCGAATAATCGAACCATTCCCAATGCGCACAAAGGTTTGTTCGCCCTTGAACTTCATATCCTGAGGCTTGCCCCCCAAGACCGCGCCGGGAGACACTTCGCAATTTTCGCCCAGAATGACATTTTCCTGCAAAACAGCATGGGGCAAGATTCTAGAGCCCGCGCCCACCCGGCAGTTGGGACCAATGTAGCTCAGCGCGCCAACTTCTACATCGTTTTCCAGCACGGCACTAGAATCAATAATGGCGGTGGGGTGAATACTCATCGATTAATTCCTTTTTGCTACATCCAGTTGCAAGGGGCTAAAGGGTCAGGGCAATGACGCCTCCTGGAAAAACTCAGTTTCAACGGCACACGCCGTTCAAGCGGTCTTTAGGCGTTGCGGTTCACCATCGAAAATACCATATCGGCTTCTACGGCCAGCTCGCCGTTCACGTAAGCGCAACACTTGGACTTCCCGATGGGGGCACGAAAGCGAACCAGTTCGGCTTCCATATCCAGACGATCGCCGGGAAGCACCATGCGACGGAAACGCACGTTGTCCATGCCCGCAAACACCATCAGCTTACCCTTGGCGGCAGCGGTGCTCATCATCAGGACGGCGCCCAACTGAGCCATGGCTTCCAGTTGCAACACGCCGGGCATAATGGGATCACCCGGAAAATGGCCCTGAAAGAATGGCTCGTTCATGGTGACATTTTTATAGCCTCTAATCCGCTTGCCTTGCACATGCTCGGTCACCCGATCCACCAACAGAAAGGGATAGCGGTGCGGAATGAGATCCATAATTTCCCGAATACCCAGGGCGGGCAAATAGACCTCGTTGTCCGCAGCCTCTGTGGCGGCGTTCTCTAACTCTGAAGGGGTGTTGGGTTTTTCAGTCATGGTCAGGGTTTCCATTAGGGGTTCCAGCGCTCCTGCTTGCGGTCAATTTGAGCGCATTATAACCAAAGCAGGCCAAAATGAAAAATCTCGGCACTCCCAAGCAACAGAAGTGGCCGGGTACACCGCACTTAACCCGAGGTCTTCACGGCCTTGAGCAAACGCTTGGCAAAGGGCACATGGCTGCTGTGGCCCGCATTGATGGCAAACACATGGGCTTTCAGCGACAAAGGATTGATGCCAGAAAGGCTAAGATCGCCAATCAAGTCCAGGGCTTTGTGATAGATGGGTTCATCGTCATGCCGGAGCGGACGGCTATAACCACCCGCTTCAATCAGCCCCAATGAATTTTCCAGACTTGCGCCTAGCGCCAAGCCTCGCGATTGCAGGGCCGGCAGTTCACTCACATAGCCGAAGGTGCAGGCCGTGGTGATTAAAGCCGGGTTATCCAGCTGGCTATCCCAACGCACCCAGCGCCCATTGAGATCCGGGTGATCAAAATCCACACTGTAACTCAGTTTAAAATGGGTGTCGGGCAAGGCGTACAGCACAATGTCATCGCTATGGCGGTAAAACACCGTCCCGGAAAGTGCCTGCGACGGCTTAGGGCGCTGTAATTCAAAATGCCGGGCAAACAGCTTCAGCCAATCTTGCGCGCTGCCGTCTAAAATGGGCATCTCCGGTGCGCCCGTGACGGAGACTTTCAAGTCACTCAAGCCCGCCATGGCCGCAGCGCACAAAAAATGCTCCACAATGGAAAGGGTTTTGCCTTCCCGGTTGGCCAAGGTCACGCCCCGGTCTAAATGGGCCACTGATGCCAGACGCGCTGGAATGGGTGATTTCCCGTCGATATAAAACACAATGCCATGCCCCGGCTCGGCGGGCAAAATTTCCACGCCGACCGTTTGGCCGGTGATCACACCAATACCCGAGACCTGAATCGGCGCTGCCACGGCAGTTTGCACCCCCATTACAGACTACCCACCGGTTGACGTTCCGCTTCGAGCTCCGCCACCCGTTTTTTGAGGGCTTTAAAGTCCTGAAATAGCTCTCTGAGCTTACTGGTATGCATATAATTCTGGAATGCCTCACGTCGCGGGACAGCAGGATAACCCATCACCACGCCTTTGGGTTCTACATCTCGCATCAGACCACTTTTGGCCATCACAATCGCATCATCGCCAATCTTCAAGTGATCCGCCAGACCGGATTGCCCGGCTATCACCACGCGGTTGCCAATCTCACAACTGCCCGCAATGCCCACCTGAGAGACGATCATGCAGTTTTCGCCCACCGTATTGTTGTGGGCAATCATCACCAGATTATCAATCTTGGTGCCCTTTTTAATCAGGGTGGCCCCCAGGTTGGCACGATCAATAGTGGTACACGCGCCGACTTCCACGTCATCTTCCAGCACCACGGTGCCAATGGAATTAATTTTGAAGATTTGAGCATTCTGCCCAGTGACTTTACCGCCACTGGCTTGCGCCGATTCCACACTGCCGGGTTCCGGGGTAACATAGCTGAAACCATCCGCGCCAATACTGGCATTGTGGTGAATCACCACCCGGTTGCCCAGCATCACCCGCTCGCCCAAACGCACGCCGGCGTGCAATACACAATCAGCAGCCATTTTCACGTCAGCACCCACGGTCACATGGGGCATAATCACGGTGTTGGCTCCAACCATCGCATTTTCGCCCACATAGGCAAATGCCCCGACCGAGGCCGTGGGATGTACTTGGGCCGAGGCCTCAATAAAAGCCGTAGGATGAACTCCTGCCTTGGCGTGCAAGGGCTTTTCAAAAATCGCAAGCAGGGTAGCCAAGGCCAGCCGGGGGCGCACCACGGTAACATAGCCTTCCAGCATGCCTTCAGGAACTTCAATGCCTTCTGCCACAATCGCGGCCTTCACCGGAAACGGACTGCGCGGGATCAAGCCGAGCGCCGGTGCTTCCAGAATCAGCACCATTTGATCAGGCCCGGTCACCATGCGGGGATGGGCCAGGTCGGACACCAGTAACTCCCCGTTACCGTGGAGCTTGGCCCCAGGGGTACTCGCCGCAATCGCCGAAAGGCTGACCGGAGGCTTGGGCAAAGTTAAGGCTTGGGAATCAGACATCTGGAACATCTCCACGTTTTGATATGAGAAAATTACACCGGCAAAGAGCTTTTTGATTATACTGACACCATGCCAACAATACCAGCCTCCCAGTCGGGCGGGTTACGGATTGCCGTCATTGGCGGCGGCGCTGCAGGCTTTTTTGCCGCCATCAACACCGCCGAAAAGAATCCCCACGCCCGCATCACCATTTACGAAGCCGCCCATCAGCCCTTGCAAAAAGTCCTGATTTCGGGGGGTGGCCGCTGCAATTTGACCCATGCCTGCTTTGACGCCCTCCGGCTCAGCGAGTTTTATCCCCGAGGGCAAAAAGAACTGCGCTCGCTATTCAGTCGATTTCAGCCCAGAGACACCATGCGCTGGTTTGAAAACCACGGTTTGCCCCTCAAAGTGGAAACCGACAACCGGGTCTTTCCCCGCAGCGACAGTTCTCAGGATGTTATTGCGTTATTTCTGGATTTGGCCGAGAAATATCGAATTCAGATACGCACCCAAACCCGGGTGGAAGGTCTTGAGGCACAAGCCGATGGCCGCTTTTCCCTCACTGCCAAAGGCCAAGCCGAAATTTATGATGTCTGCATCCTGAGCACCGGCTTTAGCCCGCCGGGCTGGAAACTGGCACAGGCCTTGGGACATACCGTTTTGCCGCCGGTGCCGTCCTTGTTTCCCTTTGTGGTCAAAGCGCCTGTGATTACAGGCTTGCAAGGCATCTCCATGCCCTTGGTGAATGGCAAACTCATCACCAAGAGCGAAGACGGCAAAACGCACACCCAACAAGCCGAAGGTGCAATTCTCATCACTCACACCGGACTCTCGGGGCCTGTGATTTACCGATTATCAGCGTGGGGTGCGCGTGAACTCGCCGCAGCCCGCTATCAAGCCAAACTGCAACTGGATTTAGTGCCTCACCTCAGCGAAGACGAACTGCGGCAAATTTTGCAAGCTTTGCTCTACAAAAACGATGCCAAGAAAAAGCTGGAAAACACCAGCTTTGAAAGCATTCCCAACCGACTTTGGCTTGCCTTATTAGCCGATGCTGGCGCCAAACTGGATGAGCGCGCCGAAACCACCAGCAAAAAAACATTCAATACCCTGATCGAGCGACTGAAGCGTCTGCAACTTTCAGTCAGCGGCAAAAGCCCCTCGAAGGAAGAATTTGTGAGCTGTGGCGGGGTGCTTTTAAAAGAAACCGATTTTAAGACCATGCAGAGCCGCAAAGTCCCCAGTCTCTTCTTTGGCGGGGAAATCATGAATATTGACGGCCTAACCGGTGGATTCAACTTTCAGGCCTGCTGGAGTGCAGGGTGGGCCATTTCGGAAGCATTGAAAGCATAAGCGCTCAATGAATCAAGAGATGAAAATCAGGCTGAGAAAGCTATAAAACGTTATTGATAAACGAAGTGTACACGCGGGAAGCAATTTTTACATATCAGATGTTTTAATTACATTACAAGGCTTAAATTACATCGATTAACACTTTAAGCTGTTTTTAAAAGCACAAACAGAGCGAGAGAGGCGAAACGATAGAGGAGATTAATGATGCCAGGTTTTTTCTCAATCAATCCTGCTATAGGTAGGCCCGAGACACTACAGTCAAAACCAGCTGCAACAAACGATAACCCGACCAGGAACACCACAAACACAAACTTCAATTGGGGTGCAGGTATGGCTGCTTTGCAAACCATTAATGCTAACTATAGCACCTTAACCACTCTCAGCAGTGGAGACGATAAAAACAAACTTATTAACCAAGCCGCTGTCGATGCAGGTAAATCCGGTGTTATCAAAGAAGTCGGTGGCACGCCAATGACGCTACAGGAAGCACTTCAAACCGTAGCGAACGATCCCGCACTGCAATCATTTCTTGAAACTCGAGATGGCGGAATCGTCAATAACCGATATGGCCAGGCAGAATTGAATGATTCCATTTCGCAATTAAACATTATGGAAGGGTCATATAACGCAGCTCAACTGAATATTGGTGCTGGCAGCGATATTCAGTATGCCTCGGCACAGACGTCCGCAAATTCAGACAACGGCAATTTTGCACTCACAACCTATGTAGAGCAATTGATTCAAAGACTGGGCGGTAATGGCGGACTCACAACGGATCAATTAAAAGCCGGGGGGAATGAGCAATTAGCAGTCCTCGACAAAACTGGCACGGGGGGCAATGGTGATGGCATTGTCAGCCAGGATGAACTCCAGGCAGCCCTATGGAAACTAGATGCCAATCATGACGGCACCATTGATACCACTGAGCAACAGGTCCTTACCCAATTAAATAATGCCAATAATAATCATTGGATCACCTAAATACTTCCGGCAATACATCAAATCAGATTACCCAAAGAGAGATCTGTGGTTACAGGTCTCTCTTTTTAACATTTTTCTTTTGATACATGATCAATGAAACAGCCCAAAAATTTCCCGCAGATCCTGATTGGACATCTGGGTAATCCAACTCTCCCCATCAGAGACGGCTAAATCGGCCAGGGCTTTTTTAGCCTTGATCATCTCATCGATTTTTTCTTCAAAGGAACCCAGTGTAATTAAACGGTGTACCACAACGGTCTTGGCCTGCCCAATGCGATAGGCCCGATCGGTCGCCTGATTTTCCACCGCCGGGTTCCACCAGAGATCATAATGAATCACGTTGGAAGCTTCGGTTAAATTCAAACCCGTACCACCGGCCTTCAGAGAGACAATCATCAGTTTTGAAGCCGCATCGGTCTGAAATTGCGCGACCATTTCGTCCCGTTTATTCCGGGTCAATCCACCATGAAAAAACAGGGCCTCTTCACCCAATTCACGCTGCATCATTTGCTGCAAAAGATTACCCATCTCCCGATACTGGGTAAAGATCAGCGCTTTCTCGTTATTTTCCAGAATGGTCTGCAAAATCGAAAGTGCCTTGGCCGCCTTGCCAGACAACTCCGATGCCACATTTCCCAGGTTGGCATAATGTGCCGGGTGATTACAAATTTGCTTCAGGGCGGTAATCAGCTTAAAAATCAGCCCCTTCCGCTGAATCCCTTCAGAGGATTCAATGTCACTCATAATGGTTTCCACCACATTCTGATAAACCGCCGCCTGCTCCTTGGTGAGGTAGCAGTATTCATCAAAGGTCACCTTTTCCGGCAAATCGGAAATAATCGTCTTGTCTGTTTTCAATCGTCTTAAAATAAACGGGGCAGTCACTTTTTTGAGCTGTACCACACTCTCCTGATCCTGCGCCTTTTCTATGGGATTGGCCAGACGGGTTTTAAATTGACTGATCGTGCCTAAATAACCGGGATTGATAAAGTCAAAAATATTCCACAGCTCTGTGAGCCGGTTTTCAACAGGGGTGCCCGTCATGGCAATCCGATATTTTGATTTTAAAGCTTTAATCACCTGTGTTTGGGCCGTCGTCGAATTTTTAATGTTCTGGGCTTCATCAATGATCAGAAACTCCCAGTCCCGATCGGAAAACTGCTGAAAATCTCGCCGAAAGGTCCCGTAGCTGGTAATCACCACATCGACCGCATCCACCACCAACTGGCGTTCATTCCCGTGATAAATATTCAACCGCAAAGACGGAGCAAAACGCTGA
The DNA here is from genome assembly GCA_903866275.1 of Vampirovibrio chlorellavorus. Classification (GTDB taxonomy): domain Bacteria; phylum Cyanobacteriota; class Vampirovibrionia; order Vampirovibrionales; family Vampirovibrionaceae; genus Vampirovibrio; species Vampirovibrio chlorellavorus_D. The sequence goes on from CAIPMU010000015.1 coordinate 31,261, forward strand.
CACTCTTTTTCCCAGTTCCCGATTAAAGTGGTTGGGCATACCACCAGGGAAGGCAACGTATTTTTCGCGTCCTGCCGGGCCTGCAACAACACCGTGAGCACCTGAATCGTCTTGCCAAGACCCATATCATCGGCAATACAGGATCCAAATCCCTTACGACTATTGGACCATAGCCAGCGAAATCCCCGTTCCTGATATGGACGTAAAACCGCATTCAAGGTGGAAGGAATCGCCACCTCATCCACTTGCAGCATCTCGGCCACTACACGCTCCAAAGCCTCATCCGGCTGAAACGACAAACCATGCACCCGGCCCAATATTGCGGTATACAAGGCTTGCATCGGCGAAGTGAACTTTGCAAACGGGGTACTCAACTTCTGCAAAAGCTGCTGAACATCTTCTGGTTTCAGCAAAATATACTGATCCTTGAATTTAACCAGCCCTTCACTTTGACGCACCAATTGATCAAACTCATCCGGAGATATGGTCTCATCCCCCAGCGCCACTTCATACGAAAACTCCAACATCCCTTCCAGAGAGAGATAACTGGCCCCCGTGTCCTGGGATTTATTCAATTTAGCCTTTACCTGTAAATCCGGATAGGCCAGCTTTTTAAGCTCCTTGGGCAGTATGAGTCCAAACCCCAGAATATCCAGAATACCAGCAGTATTCAGCAAAAGTTGAGATAACTGCAGCAGGTTCACCACGGGCGCAATCTGCCCCCGACTGTCCACAATCTCGCGCAATTGATCCATATATTGAGCCGCGATCATCAGTTGCCGGGAAACATCCAACTGGACTGTCTGAGCCCACAATGCCTGCGTCGCAACATCGCTGTTTCCATCACTCGCGTCGGAGAACAATAATTGAGCGTCATCCATAAATAATTGGGCATAAGGCACCATTTGCTCCATCATGCGCTTGCGATGAATCACATCCACATAAACCTGAAACTGATCCTCAAGCCCATCGTCAAACTGCTCAATGCGAATCTGTGGCGCCAGATCACGTTTACCGGCCTGCAAGCGTTCCAGCCAATGGGATAAACTTTTAATGCTGTTTTTTTCTGTAAACCGATTGGCTCGGTATAAATAATCCCGCGTAAAAGCAAGCATCAACTTATCACTGGTTGAGGATTCCACAGATTTTAAAGCCTGATGCACCAGATAGGTCACAAAGCTGTTCAATGCTTCTGTTACCGCATCCCGAGGCAAAAACAACTCGCCATAATGACAACAATCGGGAGGCATCATGGCCTGCAACTGCGTCAGGGCATTTTGCACCAAAGGCTCCTGCACATCCGCCCGATAACGCACCACAAAGGCCTGTTCCGCCTCCTGAATTAATTCCGGCAAAAACCAGCGCGCCTTCACCAAAGCCAGTGCCGTGGCTGCCACTGCAGACCAGAATGAAACACTGGTGGTATTCTGTGTCTGTGCCAACGGCAAGGGTGCTGACAAGAAATAATCAAACACCAGACTCACCGGTTCCACCGAAAACGCGGAACGCAACCGGGCTTCTGTTACACGCTCGGCATCATCAATCCATAGGCGAGCCTGATCCTTGTGCAGCTTGGTTTGAGGCAAGGATGCCGCCTGCAACCGTGATTCCGGCTTGAGTCGTGCTTGCGTCAGCGCTGATTCAATGCGCTCTTTTTCGGTCTTTTTGGAGGGATCAATCGTGATTTTCCACTGAAATAAATAGCGGGGATTGTACGCATCCTTAAAATATTCCAACTGAAACACGGCATTGCCCAAAGCATGGGATAGCTGGCGCTGCAGATAAAGCTGAACCACGGCGACGGGCACTGCCTTATACACTGTTTCCAGAACATGTTTAAAATTGCCTTCAGCATAAAAGGACGGATGGTCAGGCAATAAGGCCAGCAACGGCTGCACGTTACGCACGGGAAAATTTAAAAGATTGGGCAAAAATTCAGACTTTTCCGGGGCCTGCGATAAAGACATCCCCTGGGACACTGGCAAAAACCCCGCCAGCAAATGCTCCCGATGCAAGACGGAGGGAACAGCACCCACCTGCCAGCCATCGCAGGAAATCCCTTTCAAGCTCAACAGAATCAATGGATCTTTATCAATCTCATTGGCCAATAAATAACAGACCGAGGCCAAATGCTTGCAGGGCATTTCAGCATCCGGACAGGTGCAGCGTATTTTCAGATCATCCCAGTGACGAGGCAGCAGATGAATATCCCGTTCCGCTAACAAGGTTAGCAGCGCCACCGGCAGTTGCCCCATTGCCAGCTCAATCGGCATGGAGGCCTGTTCTGCAATCAAATCCTGAACAATCCGTTGATCCTCTGGCAACAGCAGCGCACTTTTAATTTCCACTTTATAGGTATCGTGATAAGACCCCTTCACCTGTGCGTAAACTGTGTGCTCCTGCACGACCACATCCAGAACCCGGCTGGTGTTGGCCAAGGTTTTACCCCGACTCAACCGACCGGCGTCCATTTGCTCCAGCGCATGCACCCACGCCTGGCCCCACCAGGTATTGCCATAGGTTTTACGTTTGGTTTTCATCGCTGTCAGACACAATCCAAAACAACTAACCCGAGCGCTGGCCTGAAATGCCCAGCTGCAATCGCCTTATTTTTTAATTCACAAGCCTGAGAATCCATTACGAGGGAAAGAATACTCTATCACAGCCCAGCACGAGACAGAAAAAATAAAGCCTGCAAACATTTACCAGCACGCCTCATAGCGCCAACGCAGTCAAAATGCGCTGAGGCGTCAGCTGTCCGGTTTGAAACAGGAGCTTGAGCTGGGAGATGTTGTAATTCATCACCGCCGAATTGTACTCCTGACGGGCTTCTGCCAGATCCTTGGCCGCCTGAATCACATCCAGATTCATGCCCATCCCGGACATCCGCCGATGGCGGGCAATCTTGAAAGAATCCGAAGCAGTCTCCACCTTTTGTTGGGTAATTTTCATCTGAGCCTGATACATGTTGCTGCTAAGATACGCCTCAGACAGCTCTTTCTGGATGTCGTACAACTGCTTCTCTTTTTGCAGCATGGCCTCTTTAATCCGTGCCCGCTCCTGCCCCATCTGGGAGATCACATCCAGTCCCATATATCGACCCGCATCATAGCTAATGGATGCGAACACCTCATGCGAAGGCTGTAACTGGTTCTCAGGCCCCACTTTCCGCTTAAACCCACTCACAGTAACGGTGGGAAAGAGCTGAGCCCGAGCAGAGGCAAATCGCGCCTTGGCTTCCTTGATGTTATCTACCATTGCCTTCACGTCCGGACGATTCTCAATGGCCATCTGAAACAGCTTCGGCAAAGGCAAGGCTGTGTCCACCAACTGCAAAGGGTTCAAGGTTTTGTCCTTGGGTTTGAGTTGCACGCCAATGGCCAGTTTCAGCATGGAAGCCAATCCATATTCACTGGCCAGCTTCTGATTTTCTACCCGAACCAGATCACCCTGCCGCTCAGCCAGCAAACTTTTGGCCTGCGTGACATCCAGCTTGGTGGTAAACCCGGCGCGATAGCGGGATTCGCTTAACCGAACCTGAACTTCAGCCTGTCTGAGAGCTTCTTTTGCCACCTGTATGGCAGCAATGTCTCGCAAATAGACATTATATTGCGTCAACAGATCCAGAATGGCCTGCTTGTAACTTTGCTGAGCCATTTTTTTCATCCGGTTCATACCATGCCACGAGGCCTTAATATCAAACAGATCCTTCCCACCCAATTGAATGTTGTAATTCACCGAATATTTGGTTTGATAAGTGTCCCGGTTCACTTTAAAGGGATTTTGCCCGATAAAAATATCAGCCCCTCGATAGCGTTCATAATAGTTATACATCGAGCCCGAAGGCAATAAGCGGGAAGTGGATTCCACCAAACCCCACTTAGATTGATCGTAGCGATTTTTAGCAATTTGCAGATCAATACTGTTGCCTTCTGCCAGATGCAACAGCGTGGGAATATCAATTTCAAAAACTGGTTCTAACGAAGTTTGATAGGTGATTTCGGCCAACGTAGTTCCAACAGAAGGCGACGTCGTAGTCTCGGCATCTTCTGGCGAAACAGACACCGGCTGGTTTAAGGGCGTCATTTTTTCAACAGACGCACCGGTTCCTCCCGACTTGATTGAAGAAACCGGCAGGGTCACAGGCTGCAACGTCACCGGTGCCAGACTGGCAGTCAACTCACCCGGACCCTGAGTGTGAACCTGGGCATGAGCAGCAGAGCCAAACAAAAGTAACAGCATACCCAGGGCAAGCCCCAGTGATGCATAGCGGGCCTGTGCACTCATCAACCAAACCTGTTGTAACCATACACTCATTGAAACAACAACCTTCCCTTCCAGCGGGCCTGTCTACCGACCACTCGGGTCGCGGAATGCCCGATCCAGATGGAGCTGAACCGGCTCGACAAAGAAACTTAAGATCGATTTATTCTGGGTAATAATATCCGCCGAGACGGTCATACCAGAACGCAACGGATAAGCTTTTCCCTTGTATTTCATCACCGTGCGCTCAGGACGAACGCGCAAGATATAGAAGGGCTGTTCTCCGTGCCCAGATGGGGCTTCCATTTCCTGACTAGACGGGGACATGGTCAAAATTTTGCCATACAACTTACCGAAGTGCTGCGAGGGAAAGGCCTCCAAATGCAGTGAAATTCTCTGCCCCGGATAAACATAGGCTAGATCTTTGTTGGCAACCTTAATTTCGGCAATCAAATTACTATGCAAAGGCACCAGAGAAAGCAGCACTTGTCCAGATGCAATCATTTCACCCGGGCCATGCACGCTCTGCTGATTGACGTAGCCATCAATCGGCGCATACACATAGCGATGCCGTTCATCCAAATGCACCCGACGACTCTGCATGTTTAAATCGACGATGCGCCGCTCATTTTCCGCCAGTCGATCCAGATAGCCACTTTGAAATGTGCCCCGAATTTCTGCCATCTTGGTTTTGCTCTGGAGTAAAGACAAACGCTGAGACTCCAGCGCCTCTTTGGTCGTGGCCACATCGCCACGCAATTGAATCACTTTGAGCTCATAATCGCGCAGTTCATGCTCGGAAATCCCATCCTCCTGAAACAGCGTTTGATAGTTCAACAACTGCTCCTCAGAGCTTTTCAGCTGCTCGGATTGCTGTTTGACCCGCTCGATCAGCTGCTGGTAATCGTGCTCCGCTTTTTGCACGCCCATTTCCGCCTGCGCCCGTTGGGCCGCAAAGGCATCACCATTGGCAGAGAGCCATGCGCCCCGCAAGTTCCCCAAGCCGCCCCCATGACGGTTACCAGAAGCGGCCCGCAGCGCCTGGGAATCTTGCTGCAAGAGCTCCAGTTGGGACAACATGCCTGAAGCTTCAACCTGATCATCCTCCGTGTCCATTTCCACCAGAATATCACCGGCGTGGACCAGTTGATCCTCTTGAACATAGACTTTTTTCACCTTGGCCGTCGCAGGCGACATCACCCGACGGATTTTATCGGTGGGGATGAGCTGACCGGAACCCGGCACTGATTCTTCGATGGTGCCATACCAGGACCAGGCCACCAAACCACCCAACCCCAACATCATCAGCAAGACCAGACAAAAACTCAGCGTAAACAAGCGCCGCGAATATCGATCCGAACGCTGGGAAAAGGGCAAGCCAGGATAGGCGAGATGCCCGGTCTCGGCTGGCGCTTTTTTAGAAGCGGATGATGTTCCAACCATCGTGTGTTCCTTTACTTAGATCCGGGAGTGCAGGTGGAAATAATACCCTTTCAGTTCCATGAGTTGCTGGTAAGTACCCTGTTCAACCACTTTGCCATTGTTCAGCACAATAATGCGAGACGCAATTTGATGCACTTGGGCGTCATCATTCACGAAAATACAGGTAGCGGCCCGGTAATGATTAAACACGTAATTGTAAATTGCCACGCGGAGCACGGGTTCACAAGGCGCCAAGGCCTCATCAAAAATCAAGAGACTGGGGTGCAGTAAAAACAGCCGTGCCAGAGAAATACGGGCGATTTCCCCTCCGGATAAATTCAAGCCATTGGGTGCCACCATCGTATCCAGACCGTTTGGTTTTTTGGACAGATCGGCATCCAGTTTCACCACCGAAACGGCCTCCCAAATGTCTCGCTGGCTGGCCGCCACATTGCCCAAGCCAATATTATCCCGAATGGACGCATAGAAGAGCGATGGCTTTTGCGGCGCGACACCCACATGACGACGCAAATTTTCCACATCAATATCCCCGATATTAATGCCATCCAGATACACCGAGCCCGAACTAGGGGTATATAACTTTTGTAATAACCGGATCAACGTGGTTTTTCCGGCACCACTGGCACCAGTTAAAATCACTTTTTCGCCGGGTGCAATGCTTAAATTAATATCTTTCAGTGCCCAGGGCAAATCCACATCATACCGGAACGACAGATCCCGCAGCTCAATGGCGCCCGCCACCTGATTCAACGTCACACTATGCCCCGGATTGTTTTCAGGAATTTCTTCTTCCACCAGCGTTTTGAACTGATCCATCAGGCCGGTCACTTGCTGCACCTGAATGAATCCGGTAAACATGCGCTGCAAGCCACTAAACACATTTCGACTCAACATATTAATAGCCATGTAAGCCCCGTAGGAAATATCGCCATGAATAACCATTAGGGCCCCACAATACAGCATGACCATCGAACCCATGGTCATAATAAACCCTTGCAGCGCCGATTCATTTACGCTGTTAAAGCGGGTGCTATACCCTTTTTCCAGCGTATAATCCAGCCGGTCAAAGATTTTTTCTTGCAGCACGTGGCTGGCATTGAGGGCATGCACGGATTCGCTGTGCTCCAGCATCTCGCGAATGCCCATTTGGCACTGACGCTGATTCTGGGAATGCTGCGCCGCTTTTTGCTTATCCCGAGGGGCTTTCCAGAAGTACATGAAACCCATTGGCACCAGTGGGGCCACCGAAATCAAGGCCATCTGCACGTTCATCGACATCAGGAAAAACAGCACGATCACCGAAAAAATAACGTCCAGCGAGGTAATCAGAAATGTGGAAATAATCGTCTGGTTCAGGTTAGACACTTCCATGAAGCGTTCCGCCATGCCCCGATTGAGGTATGCCCCTGTTTTCCCCAGCGGCAAATTAAATAGACACTGGGCCAAAGACTCAAAACTCAAGCGATCCAGATGTTCCAGAAAATAACTCAGCACATGAGAACGAATCTGCTTGATGAGCAAATCAAACAGCAGAATCCCCACAATGCCAATGGCCATCACATTGAGCGTAGAAAGATTCTGGTGGCCAAAGACCTTGTCAAAAATAATCATGTAAAACAAGGGCATGGCCAGAGAAAAAACCTGCACCAGAATCGAGATCAACACCATCTGGGAGGTCATCAGGATATTATCGGTACACAGCTTAAAATACCATGCCGGAGTAAAGGCACTTTGAAACGAAAGTAGTGGCTTTTTCTTGAGCGGCAGCAACACCAGACCTTCGTAAGTCAGGTTGGTAGCCGTCTCCATTTCCATCGGGAAAAAGCGAGCTTCCTGACCATTTTTAATTTCAGTCAGGGTATTGCCTTGCCGCCCGGTCACCCAGTGCAAGGCATTATCGGGATCTTGCACAATAATGGGATACGGCGCGTTGAGCAACTGCTGCCAGGTCAGATGATGAGAACGAATCTGAAACTGCATGAATTCCAGCTGCTTCTGGAACTCCTGCATGTTACGAATTTTACGCCGACGGCTAAGCCCGGGGTCCGAAGCCCGTCGCCCGGCCATGGGCTTTTTCAGGTAGTACTTGTTCACTTCGGCCAAACATTCCCAGGCCAAATCAGAATACTCTTCCTGCGATTTCCGACGATTTGCTCCCGGCGATGCCATCGGCGGAATCGACTCGGCAGCAGAGGGCGCAGCTGATTGTTCAGTTGCCGCAGAAGCCGATGACAGAGCAGACGAGGAAGCAGATGCAGCAGGCACTGTAGCTGAGGCAGCAGCGTCTCCAGCCAGCAGAGCCCTTTGGGTGTCCCGTGCCTCGGCAAAGCGAGCTTTCAACTCATGAAAATAACTCATCACCACGGGGATTTTCAAGGCCACATCCGTGGGCATCAGATACAACAGGGCTTCTTCCGTTGAGATGCGAAGTTCTACCCCATCCTGATGGAGAAAATCCCCATCCCAAACCGCACCGGGCTGAAAAGTCATCAACGTGCGCTGCTTATCATGAGGGACGACCTTACCCAAAGCCCGCACCCGACCTTGCAGCAAAATAGCCATATAGCCGGGCGGAAAGTCCTGACCGGTTAGCACCTGACCAATAGCGCAAGGCTTCAGTGAAGTCACACTCAACCATTGGTGCACCTGCGGGTTCTCACTGAACTCCGGGCCATACAGCGATTCAAAGAGACCAACAATCTGCAAGCCTTCCTGTTGGGGATTTACAGCCATGAGCGTGCTTTCGCCTCCCCTTGCCCTTGACGGGCGCCCACTGGTTCCAGTGTGAGATTACCCATTGATAATTGCCGCATGGTCCACTCCGCAAAGAGCTCTTCCCGCATCCGGGCTTCCAGTTGCGGCGTGAGCTGAGTAGAATGAACCCGCATCAGCCGGGCAATATTATAATTGCGCCCATCCAACGTAAAAGGCTCGGTGATTTCTCCCGATTTCAAGGTCATTAAACGCTGCTTTAAGTCCGGATTCAGTGAATCGACTTGCGCAGGCTCTTCCAGGCCACCATAAGCCGCGCCGGGCAAGATGGAATACTGCCGAGCCAACTGCTCAAAATCCTGCCCATCATCTTTAATCTGGTAGTATAACTCCCAAATCAGGGTCTCTTGCGCCACCTGAAGCAGACCAAACAAGACCCAGTCCATCTGGTGCTTTCGTTTTAAAAACTCATCCTGAATCATATTACCGGGTATTACCAAACGCTTGAGCAGTTGCAACTGTTCCTGATACACCAGTCGCTTCATCAATGCCTGACGACTTTGCTGTTTATCTTTTAACCAATCACCCAAGGCATCGTGGTCCTTAATCTTGTTCAAGGTCAAAAACTCCTGGACTAACTCCCGAATGCGGGCCTTCTCTGGTTTGGGCACCTGATAGATTTCAAAATTCTTCTGATAGAGCAGCGCTTTTCCCAACTCATTCACCAGGACATTTTCCATGCCCACTTCAACCAGACCATGTAAAGCCTGCTCGAAGGAGATTTCCTCTTGGCAATATTTCAGCTTCATCTCTATCTCGAATCCATCACAAGAACCACTGTCATCATAGGCAACTTGAACCCCGGCTTTCATCAGCCTATTACTGTATTTGCCAGAGCCAGCCCCCTTAAACGGTGTAGTTTTTTGCCCAATTTACGCCAGACAGACCAAACCCCCAGGAATTGCTTCCTGAGGGTTTGGTTTTGCCTTTTGAGCTATTTTGACTTGCGCTTTGGCTTAAACGAAAGCAACCGTGGTGGATTGCGCTTTCACTTGTGCGAAGGTCAAATCCTGGTCGCCGAAGTGCAGGGTCTGGAATGCACCCGTACCAGCGGTAGACGCTGCCGCAGTCGCGTGCGTACCATCGAAGTAGTTGTGGATGACGATGGTATGGTTCGCATCGAAGGTCAGGGTCAGGTCCTTAGCGTGAGCAGCGACCAGCGGCGTATCACTCCAGGTAACATCAGTCGATTGATAGTTCCCCAGATCGAGGGTCCCTTTGGAGCCACCCATCGTATCGGTAATATCAATCGCCCAGCTGTTGTTGGTGGTGAAACCTTGCACCGTGTTGGTACCGTTGCCCAGAACCAGAGTGTGGGTACCACCGTTGGAGAAGTCCACGATGTTGTTCCCGTTACCCAGAGTTTCGGCACCCGTACCGCCACCGGTGAAGATGCTGTTGTTACCTGCGCCAGCAGTCAGGGTATCCGAACCACCACCGAAGATGACGGTGTTGTTACCCGCACCCACTGTGACCGCATCGTTACCGTTGCCAGTGCTGATAACACTGTTGGCCGAACCGGAAGCGGTAATCGTATCGTTACCCGCACCCGTGGTGATATGGAAGTCATAGTTACCGGTACCGGTGATGGTTGTATCCAAGTCATTACCGATAAAACCGGTAACTTTGCTGGCAGCAGCCCAGGTCACGCTAGATACCGAAACCTGACTATCAGTAATCAGGGCAGTACCGTTACCCACACCCAGTGCGGCGGTAATGGAGTGGGTCAGTGCGCTGCCATCGATGGTCAACACACCGTTGCCAGCCGTGTTGGTCACGGTAGCGGCACCGTAGCCATCACCCATCACAACCGTGGTGTTACCACCCATATCACTGTGAATCGTGGCGGCGCTACCGGCACCGGCATCAATCAGTGTGTTGCCGTTACCAGCGTAAACGGTCACACCCGTGGAACCATCACCGATGAAGGTGTTGGTACCGGCACCCAGCATTTTGTATGTGTTGAAACCGTGGAAGGTAATATCAGTGGTCGCAGCGGCATTCGCTAATTCGTGGTCACGAACATCCAGCGTTACCCCTTGACTACCGGTATACACCAACGTGTTGTTACCGGTGCCACCGTTCAGGGAGTGAATCCCTGCAGTGTTGCCCACCGAGAAGGTATCGTTACCGGAACCGCCAATGACCCCGTTCATACCACCCGCACCAGACCAGGTCACGGTTTCAGAGAAACCAGCGCCAGCCCCTGTACCAGTCAACAAGGCATTACCGGCAGTCGCGGAAGTCAGCGTCACAGCCAAGTTGGTTGTGGTAGCGCTGAAGTCCATCGTGTTAGTACCACCGGCATCGGTGATGGTATGGGCAACGTTGGCACCGCCCGTGAAGTTTTTGAACACGTAGCTGTCATCACCCGTTGAACCGCCGGTTACAGTAGCAGCACCGGTACCGAAAGTCAGGGTGTCATCCAGGTTGTTCAAGACAACGGTAGCCGTACCACTACCCAGTACCAATCCGCGCATTGAGTGGACATCGGCGATAGCACCACCCGTGGTGGCCACAGCGCCGGTAGTTGCCGTCATGCTCAAGCTGGTGAAGTTGGTGGTCACGTTGCTGACATCCAAAGTATCATATGTAGAGGCAGCGGTGTTGGTGTTAGTGTATGCCACAGTGCCCCAAGCATTACCCAAGGAAACGGTGTTGATCCCGGTCCCCATGTTCACGGTGTAAGTACCGTGTGCACCACCCCGCAGGAACATGCTATCGTTGCCAGCCAAACCGGTAACGGTTGTAGCACCCTGGTTTCCACCAGTGAAGTATACGTTGTTGGTACGGCCGGTACCAAACTTAACGGTAAAGGGTCCGGTTGCACCATAGACGTTCTGGTTTTTTGTCGCTGTATGGCCATCAAATAAAGTCGCAGTTCCCGGAACTGTGTTGTTCGGTAAGTTAAATGTTCCGCCGACTGCTGTAGTGATGGTTTGAGCTCTTTTTTGCGCTGTTGCCATTCTAAACACTCCTTCATGTGGTAATTAACGGGAATGGGAAAAAGCTAGATAATTATCTACTTCTCAGTTTGTTTGCCTCTGTTTTTTCAGCATCGAGATTGAACGATATTTCTTGTATCGATAGGTGGAGAGATTTCTTTAACCTTTTTTGGATTTTGCAAAAAATGTTTAGTCACAATATCGGCGATACACTACTATCGAAAAGGTAAACAGCTTTACCAAATGGCAAAACAGCAACAAATCCTGAAAACATTAGACTTTAAATCAACCAAAAACAATCAGCATCCCTTTATGAAACCCCAAAAAAGCTTCGCGCATTGCCCACAAATGAAAACCATGCCTTTAATGCTGTATTGTTATCATCAATTTAGAGGATATTCTCAACTTCTTGATTGACATCAACCACTTCAGACAAAAAAACTATTTGACTACACCATGTTGAATCACATCAATATTCCTGATGGGCAGTGAACTCCTTTGTCTGACGAAAAGAAGTGCCTCTTAACCCTAATCAGCAACCGCCAAAAAGCCCCTTGTAGCAGACAAACCTCATTAGCAAAGCATACGCTTCTCATCTTGACGCCAATATGGCCTTAAATCCATTGCATTGACGGAACCAGAGCACCGTGTTAGATTTTGAATCTGTCTAATCCGGTCCGTTTCATGGGTTTAATCAATACTGATTGATTCAATGCTATCGACAGGCAAGTATTCTTAACCAAAACAACGCTCTGAACACCTGTTCAACCCAGCATCCATCGCCCCACTGACAGGCAAGACACTACTCTTTACATCCTAACCGCTGAGTTCCCCGCATGCAGATTCTGGAAAAAGAAGAGCTGAATCCACCTATTAAACGCTCATCGGTACTGTCGACCCAAGCCTCAAACGCTTTAGCCCCTCCCGTCTCTTTTCAGCACTGGTTCAAATTAACGCTTCATGGCCTCATCGCCTGCCTGCTGATGCTGAGCCTGGCAGAAAGCCTGGCCCGATTTATTGTTGTTCTAGCAAAACCTACCATCAGCCATACCACCAGCTTCGATCGTAAATTCGCACTGGCCAGACAGGGCTTAAAAAGCAGTTCAACCTCTACCCTTGCCATTCTGGGTGATTCACTGATTGATTTTGCCCTCTATTCAGAGCAATTAACCACCACCCTGAAACAGGCAGGCCTGAATACGGATGTCGTCAATCTGGCTGTCCCTGGCAATACCTACGAACAAGATTTATTACTCCTGAAAACGGCGGTTCAAAATGGCCATAAACCCAGACTGGTTATTACGCATACGCATTTACGACTGTTTAATCGCAGTTTTTATAAAACCCAAAGTCAAACAAACCATCAATTTGAGTCCTCCTATCTAGACAGATGCCTGTCATCAAAACCCAAAAAAGGGATGCCTCAACTGCGTTGCGCCTTGGAAAAAAACTTTTACCTCTTACGCTACCGGGATTTTTTCAAAACTGAACTGGATCAACTTCAGACCACACTGATGAATCCCAAAAAACGCCTGGAATTTCAACCGGCACAAGCGGCCGAGCAGGACTTCTCGCCGGGCGGATGGACACCAGCCTACGCCATGTCTACTGACGCTGACTTCCAGACACAATTTGCCCTGACCAATAAAAGCCATTACCGACACATCCAAAACGATTTTGACCAGTTTAACTGGACAGAGTCTCATTTTGAAACCCTCAGACAATACTGTCTGCAGGAGCATATCCCCATGCTGGTGTTGTGGCTGCCAGAGCACCCGATCAGCAACGCCTATTATGAACACTTTCATATCCCGCTCCCCGCGCTCACCGAACACTATCAGCACTATTTTGATCAGCACCACGTTCGGTTTATCAACCTGAGAAACCGCTTAAGCACTACACAAGGCTTCACCGATCCGGAACATTTTAACCCCTTGGGCACGCAAATCATTACCCAAACCGTCGGCGATATTTTACTGAAAGAAGCCCGCCCCTTATGGCTATCCAAACCAGAGGCGCACAAGCCGTGAACTTTGTATCGCTGCCTTTTATTTTCTTTTTTTTCACGGTCTTTGTGCTGTTTTACAGTTTGCCCGCCCGCTACAGAATGCCGCTGCTACTCATTGCCAGCTACTTTTTTTATGCCACGTGGAGCATTCCCTTCATTACGGTCATTCTATTGACCACCACCACCGATTACTGGATGAGCCAAATTATTCATAAGAGCGCGAATCTGAGCCAACGAAAACTGGCCCTGACGGCGGGTCTCACCATTAATTTACTCCTGCTGGCTTTTTTCAAATACACCAACTTCCTGCTGGACACCTCGCACGGACTGGCACACTGGCTAGGCTATTCGTTACCCCTGCCACACGTCCTGCAGATTCTACTCCCACTGGGGATTTCGTTTTACACCTTTGAGGCCATCAGTTACATGGTCGATGTCTATCGGGGCAAAGCACCTTCACCCAATTGGCTGGCCTACAATTTTTATATCATGTACTTTCCGCACCTCATTTCCGGGCCGATTGTGCGTTTTGTAGAATTATTCCCCCAGTATGAACAGCCACTGAAACGCCCGTCGCTAGAACGCATGGCCAAAGGGTTTGAACTGATGATTCTTGGCTTTGGCTTTAAAATTCTATTAGCCGACGCAGTAGCCCCACTCGCGGATACAGTCTTTCAGGATCCCGGCCATGCCTCGGTAATAGCAAGTTATATCGCCGCGCTGGCCTTTACCGTGCAAATTTATTTTGACTTTATGGGCTACACCCACATCGCGCGTGGGGCCTCGTTGCTGTTCAACATTGAAATGCCCGTCAATTTTAACCACCCTTACGGGGCAAGTACCATTAGCCAGTTCTGGGAACGCTGGCACATGTCATTGTCCCGCTGGATTCGGGATTATTTATACTTTCCGCTGGGTGGATCCCGCGGCAAACTCATTGCCACACTCTGCAATTTAATGATCACCATGCTGATTTGCGGCGCATGGCACGGGGCGGGATGGACATATATTTTGTGGGGCGGTTATCATGGCGCGCTTCTGGCCGGTTATCATTTGTACAAACACCTAAAAATAAAATACCTGCAAGGTTGGGAGAGCTGGTTGACTCATCCGCTTTATACCGTCATGGCAACCACACTCACGTTTTGTACCGTGGTAGTGGGTTGGGTCTTGTTCCGCGCTCCCAACCTGCAAAACGCCGGGCAAGTTTTAAACCGCTTAACCAACTGGCAGGCACTAGGTAACGAACTGGTCACCATGCTCAGCACCCGCCATTTGAGCAATCTGGGGACCTTACTTTTTCTGCTGACCTGCTGCTTTATCGGTCCCTGGGCCATTCAATGGCTAGCATCACTCTATCGACCGCTCCCCTACTGGGCAAAGGTACAAGTGGCCTGTGGCCTTGCGTTGCTCTGCTGGATTTTAACCGCCTCGGGGAACCACCCCTTTATTTATTTCCAGTTTTAAGCCCGAATCGCTGATGCCCCGGCCTGCCCTGTTTGCCGTTTTAGCGCAATCGTGCTATCCTTCCGGGTGATAACAACATGCACAAGAGGGATCCGCTTCATTATGGCTCTGAAAGATGACTTAAAAGGCTACTGGCAAGTCGCTAAAAACACCCAATACCTATTGAGTTATCTTGGGCTCAGCAATCGCTTCAAACGCACTCAAGATTTCACTTACGACACGTACACCGAATTTTTCAGCCGGGACACCAAAAAACTCAAACGCGTGAAACAACGTTTGGCCCGCATTAACAACCAATTTATCACCACCACCACTCTGGCTTTGGAAAACGAATTTATCAAAGCCCACGCGCAAGCCATTAGCAGCGTGCTAGGCACTGAAGCTACCGGCGCCAAATTACTGGAAGTCGGTGGGGGTTATGGGCGAACGATTTTCCCGCTATCCTGCATTTTCCCGCAGGCTGATTTTTACGCCCTGGAGTACACGGCCCAAGGCCCCGAAGCCGCCAAAAAATATCTGGAAGAAGGCCTCTCTGAAATTCAGGGCGTGGCTGGCTCGTTTAAAGCCGAAGCCGCACAAAATCATCCCCGCTTTATCGAATTCCGCCAGGGCGATGGAAAAGCCATCCACTACGGCGATAAAGAGTTTGACGTGAGTTATACCAACCTGGTACTGGAACAAATCCCCGAACCCGCCGATCATGAACGCATCATGGCGGAAATGCTGCGCGTGACTCGCAAAGCCTCCTGCTTTTTAGAACCCTGGCATGACGCTCAGGATTTAATCACGCTGGGCTTCCTGAACCATAACGACTACTTCCGGGCCAAATCCGAAGTACTGTATCGCATTGGGTTCAAAAAAGTAACTTTCATCCCCTTGGGCTTCCAGCACAATTTACGGTTTAAATTGGGCTATGTCATCGCCGAGGTTTAAAGTCGGGGTCTCAAGTCGTTAAAGCTGCCCCTCAGGGCCGTAGGCTCAACACGCCCTGAGCAAAATCGCTTTTCCAACTTTATTTTGGGATGGACGTTTTACAATCATCCATCAGCTCAAACCCAAATACGCCCAGCAGCCCGATCAATACAGGGACTATACATCACCCTGAATAAAACGGTAGCCGACGACAAGCCTTGAAAACTAGGCGGTAAATGGATTCACATAATAGGACTTTTTCGGAAACGTCCGCGGCGTAACCGCCAGATGCCGCTTAGGATCGTTCGCAAACAAAGTGGGATCAATCTGGCTGAACTTGGTATCCGTCAGGTTATGGTAACAAAGAAACTGGATCATCAGCACAAAACGCGCATGACCCGGCTGCAAACGACTGCCATAATGCATACAGCGCGACGTATCCACGAGTAGGGCCTGCCCCTCTGGGCCAGTGGCCTGAACCAATTCTCCCGGCTGGCAATAGGACATCAAGGCGTCATCCGGGTATCTAAAATTCTCCGGGGGCGACGCATGATCCGCCCGGTACCGAGCCAGCGCCCGCTCCGTCACATCCGCTGGCAAGAAGGAAAACGGCCCATGCGGAAGCTGAACATCCTGCAAATTCACAAACAGTTTCAACTGCTGAAAATCTTCGCCGTCCTGATGAAATAACTGACTGCTGGCAGGATGCTCTTCCCCATTATTAATTGATAAAATGAGCGCAATCCGGCGCAAAACTGGCACCTGACCAAAGTAGAGTGACACCGCATTCAGCAAGGGTTCATTCAGGGCAAATTCAATCCATTCCGGATGCGTCTTCAAATCCTCATCATAGAGCAAATTCACCATAAATTTTTTCTGGTTAATGGCTTGATATTCAGCCTGAATTTTATCCAGCTGATCATGCCGTTCCGCAAAAAGCTGCAGCGACAAGTCCCGAATACGGTCAAAGCCGGGCAATGTTCTGGCATCCAGCAACGTATAGCCTTTTTCTCGAGGCACCCGAATGGGTGCGGCACTGGCGGCAATCTGGGTTGCCAATTGCTTGCGCCGAACGAACTGCACCGGATGACTCAACACCCGATAACTCTTTATTAATTGGCAACCTCTAGGCGAAGCCAGCAACCGGGAAAAACACTGCTTGCTGGCATTCTGACGCCATGCCTTATAGCGTTTTCGCCACGATAACTGGGGAGGCACAGGCACACCCGAATCCGACACATTCAACTCAGGCCCTGCAAGATCAATGGTTGAGGCATTGATCTGAGCATCATTATTATTATTTTGAGTTGCAGAATTCGCAGATGGCAAAGGGTTTACCCCCAATCACTAATGACTAGCTCTAAGTATATTAAACCGCCAGGCACAATACAATCCATCCACAAACAAGCAGGCGCTGCCCCCTCGGTGACAGCCCGGGGAGCTTTATGGTAGCATGGCGCAAAGACAAAGCCAGCAGGCAAGATGCCGCAACCCGGTCCAGCTTCCACCACACCCAACTGGCTCACCCAGTCTAACACCCCCATTGCGCTCACTAAACCGCATCCGGAGCACTGCCTGAGTCTCCGCAAGCCCTGTATCAAGTTTTCACAGAGGAGACCCCATGCTGACCTACTGTACTCGCTGTGTGATGCCCAGCACCAAGCCGGATCTCTCATTTGACGCCGACGGTGTTTGCAACGCCTGCCGCAACTACGAAAACCGAACGGCCGTCAACTGGGATGCCCGTCAGCAAGAACTGACCCAACTGCTGGATCGCTACCGCTCCAAGGATGGCAAGCATTGGGATTGCGTGATTCCGGTGAGTGGCGGCAAAGACAGCACCTATCAGGTCATTCGCATGCTGGAACAAGGAATGAATCCGCTGTGCGTGACCGCTTCCACTTGCGATCTTTCAGACATTGGCCGCAAGAACATTGAAAACATCCAAAATATGGGCGTGGATTACATTGAGTTCACCAGCAACCGGCCCGTGCGCCGCAAGCTGAACCGCATTTGCCTGACCACGGTGGGTGATATTGCCTGGCCCGAGCACGTCAGTATTTTCACTACTCCGGTGCAAGTGGCGGTACGCTTCAACATTCCGCTGATTATCTGGGGCGAGAATTCCCAGAACGAATATGGCGGCCCCGCTTCCGCCACGGAAAATAACGTCCTCAATCGCCGCTGGCTGGAAGAGTTTGGCGGCCTGCTCGGCCTGCGTGTCTCCGACCTCATTGGCATGGAAGGCATTGAAGCCCGGCATCTCATTCCCTTCACTTACCCCAGTGATGAAGAGCTACAACGGGTCGGCGTCACTGGCCTGTTTTTGGGTTATTACCTCCCCTGGGATGGTCTATCCAATGCATTAATCGCGCAAGCACACGGGTTTACCTCCTATCATCAGCCGGTGGAAGGGGCCATGCTCAACTATGAGAATCTGGACAACCACCACCACGGCATTCACGACTACTTCAAATTCCTGAAGTTCGGCTTTGGCCGGGCCACCGATCACGCCTGCATGCACATTCGCCGGGGCCGCCTGTCTCGTCAGGATGGACTGGAAATCGTCCGCCGCCACGACGGAAAATTCCCCAAGTCTTATCTCGGGAAATCGCTGGAAGCCATTCTGGAACCGCTGGATCTCACGGTAGAAGAGTTCACCAAGGTGTGCGACCGCTTTACCAACAAGAAAATTTTCCTGACCGATGCCCGGGGCAACCTGGTGAAAGACAAACACGGAAACCTCACCAAGACCAACGCCGACAACAGCTCCAGCCCCGCGGCCAACCCGGCCCCGGTGCTCTCCGCCCCGGTCCGCTAGGCTTGCTCCGATGACGATTCTGGTGGTCGATTATGGCATGGGGAATCTGGGCTCGGTACGCCGCGCCCTGGAAGAGTGCGGCGCCAATGTGCTAATTTCAGATGACCCGCATGACCTGAAGCTGGCCAGTCATATTTTGCTCCCCGGTGTGGGCGCCTTTTGTGATGGGGTGAATCATTTAACCCAACGGGGCTGGCCGAAAGCCCTCCGACAAGCGGTGTTGGAGGATGGCTTGCCGTTGCTGGGCATCTGTCTGGGTATGCAACTCCTGATGGCCCAAGGCGATGAAGGCGGCGACGCCAACGGCCTCGGTTTTTTTGAAGGCCGAGTCGTCCGAATGACACCCACGGCTGGTGAGCGTATCCCGCACGTGGGCTGGAACGAACTGCACCATGTCCGCCCTGACCCTTTAACCACGGGCATTCCTCAGGGGACCGATTTTTACTTCGTGCACAGCTACGCGGTAGAGCCAACCGATCCCACCACCGTGATTGCGACCACTCCTTATGCTGGCGGGGTTCCGGCCCTGATTGGCAAGGGTCAAGTCTGGGGGGCCCAATTTCACCCGGAGAAAAGCGCCAAGGCCGGATTCCGCTTACTGCAAAACTTTCTGGGGACGGCCGTATGCTAAAAGTCCGGGTGATGCCCACCCTGTTGTGGAAAAACTTTGGTCTGGTCAAAGGGGAACACTTTGACAGCTGGCGGCGAATCGGCACCGTCATGCCTGCCATCAAGGTCTACAACCGCCGAGAAGTCGATGAGCTGGTGCTGCTGGACATCACCGCGACCGAAGAAAACCGGGATCCCGATTATGAATCGGTGGCCGAGTTTGCCGCCGAATGCTTTGTGCCGCTCACGGTGGGCGGGGGCATTCACAATCTGGAACAAATCAAGCTCCTGTTGCGGGCCGGAGCCGACAAAGTGGCCGTAAATACGGCAGCGTATCGCACGCCCACCCTCATCACCGAGATTGCCCAGCGATTTGGCGCACAATGCGTGGTGGTGAGCATCGATGTCAAACGCCACCCGGATGGTCGCTGGGAATGCTTCAGCCAATCCGGCACCCAGCCCGAAGGGAAAGAGCCGATCGCATGGGCTCAAGAGGTGGAACGTCTGGGCGCGGGCGAAATTCTGCTCACGGCCATTGACCGGGATGGCCTGATGCAAGGCTATGATTTAGACCTGATTCGACAAGTCTCGCAAGCAGTCAACATTCCCGTGATTGCTTCCGGTGGCGCAGGCGGCTATGAGGACTTCTACCGGGCACTGACCGAAGCGGGTGCTTCTGCGGTGGCGGCTGCCAGTATTTTCCACTTTACCGAGCAAACCCCGCTAGAAGCCAAGCAGTACCTGCAAGCCAAGGGCCTGCCCGTCAGAGATTCCAATATCGCCAAGCTACCCATTTAACGACCAATCACAGGATGATCACATCAACAATTTCCCATCCAATTCACGTCTCTAAACGCCTTCTTTGCTAGACTGTTAACCGACACGCCTCATTGAAGCCAAACAAGCACAGGATCAAGACAGACCCATGATGCAGGGCACAGCCATTCTGAACCTTCTGGAACGCTGCAAACACTGGCTGAACAAAGCCAGTGTCAGTCCTCGCCAGCGCATTTTCCTGCCCGAATTCAGTCGCAAAATCCAGAAACGACTGGAAACGGTGCACGGCCCGCTAGCTTGCATCTCGCCACAAAAGCCTAAATTTCCCTTGCCCTGGCGCATCCAGTGGGAACCGTTGCCCGACAGCACAACCCCGCCACTTGGCTTGCACGCCACAGCGCGCCAGCTGGTGGACGCTCAAACGGCCGCCATCCATCAGTATTTACCGGGCTTTTTCAAAAACCCGGCCCTCAACGTGGACTATGAACCCGCCTACACCATGAACCGGCAGCAACAACTGGCCGTCTCAGGGCTGGCCTTTCTGGCCCGCTGCTTTGAGCGCCAAGCGGTGGCCCAGCAACCGGAAGCCTGCTCACCCTTTCTGATTTTGAACAGTCCCGTTGCACCCGCCTTACTTCCGGAAGGCGAACTCACCCGACAGGGGATGCCTGAGTTTTCCACCATCTTCTCGCCGGTGCGGCCATTAGCGCTGGACAGCTTTAAAAAACACCGAAAACCCTTACAGTTTCCCAAAACGACCAAACCGACCGTACTGATGGTGATGAGCGCCCCCGTACATCTGGAACTGGCCCGTCCCGCGCTGGAAAGCCTGGAATCAACCTATACCATCGTGCTTTTTTTCGCCAACCCGGACAAAATCAGCGCTGCGCTGCGACAAACGCTCTCCCAACGCTACTTCACCATCGACGCGCATACGGTGATGCCCACCGAGCGGCTGGCCAAGGGTGCTTACGCCTATTTCAACCAGCGCCTGCAACAAATCGCCCATCTACCAGTGCCCCAACCCCTCCAGGAAGCCCTGAGCGCTGAACTGGAGCAAGTGGGCGACACGGTGCGCATTATGACCCTGTTGGAAACCGTGCTCGGGGCCATCCGTCCCGCAGCCGTACTGGGCTGCATGGAGAAAAACAGGCTGAGCGTGGCCTTCCAGACCCTGCAAGCCCGCTATGGTTATCGCTTGTTGAACTTTCAGCATGGGATTATGCCCTTAACCCATAATCTAGACTGGCTTCAGTTCGATCGCTTTTTTGTGTGGAACCCGCTCAGCCAACGCGTGGTGCTGCAAGATGGTTACCGATACCCGGAAAGCCTTGCAGTGGTAGGGAACCCCTTCTGGGAACAACAGGACTTCCCCAAGCCCAGCTCAGCCAAAGCGCAGGAAATTCTGGCATGGCGCGGCCAAAGCCCCCTGATTGGGGCCTATACCCAGTACAGCGCCGATTATCTCACCCCAGAGGTTCGCAGGGCCTATCTGGACACCTTGTTTGCCTATCTCGCAAGCCGTCCACAGGTCAAATTGCTAATTAAAAAACACCCGCTGGAAACGGATCAACTGGCGGAAACGATGCTGGCCCAAACCAACTTGCAGGATCGGGTGATGATTTGCACCGGCCGGGAGCTGGATTTGTGGGAATCCTTTGCCTTGATTCAATTCTCCACCACCATTTGCTCCACCACGCTGCTGGATTCCCTGCGGGTGAACGTACCCGCAGTGGCGCTGGACTTCACCGACATCATCGCTCACCTGGGCTACGGCTATGATCAGGAGCCAGACATCACCATTATTCGAGCACCTGAAACAGTCCCAGCATTGTTCGACCGCTTGCTGGAAGCCCAAAAAGACCACGAGAAGCCGCCTGCCTCCGACCATTCTCAAGACGGGACGCTCTCCCTGATTTACCCCAACTTGCCCGGCAGCTATGCCCAGCGCGTTCGGGCAGAATTGGTCGCTATAGGACTACTCCCCGCATCCACGAGCGACCTAACGGAAACACCAGAAGTCGAAGTGCAGCCCACGCACTAATTTCTTACTGGAATACGCTACACCCCAGACTGAAACCAGACAGATACTCATATCGGAAACGTTAGCCGCTTGTCGGTAGCAAGCCAGAGGTCAGCATTTGCTCGGCCGCAGTCCAGTCGGCGGGGGTATCCAGATTGATCAGGCTGGGCGCATCCTCAATCACCAGCGAGAGAATATGCTCGCCCTCCAGATGCCGATACCGCAGGAGCGACTCCAGCCGGGTGACATAGATCACGCCATTCCGGTAAAACGTGGGCGTTTGATCCTGTCGGCGCGTATACTGCTGGCCGGGAAAGAGATAATTGACCCGCCCGGCTTCCAGTGTCATGGCATAAAAGGGCGAATAGTGGTGCGGCATGGGGCTCACACTCACCAGCGAATCGGCCTGAGGGTTTTCTTGCAGCAAGCGCACCGCCGACTGTAGATGCTCAGCCCGCCGAAACGGAAACGTGGGCTGCAACAGCAAAATCAAGTCAGGAGCCACGGTATTCGGCTCCGCCAAAAGGATTTCCACGAGATGCAAGATCACATCAATGGTGGACGTGGCATCCTGCGCCAACTCGGCAGGCCGCAAGAAGGGCACCTCCAAGCCTAACGCGCGAGCGACTGCCGCGATTTCAGCATCTTCCGTACTCACGATGAGACGCTCAATCCCCCCCGCCTCGCGGGCCTGCTCGGCAGTGTACTGCAGCACTGGCTTGCCGCCCAAAGGCTTGATGTTCTTGCGCGGAATCCCCTTGGAGCCCCCTCTCGCAGGGACAATGGCCCAGGTTCTCAATGGGGAAGGTTGCTGCATGTGAGTCCCATCCTCTTTGACTCAAAATCATTCCAAAAATCGTGCTGAACGCCTGCACGCCTTTAGCGGCATGGTGTTCATCCATCTGTATCAGGTGCGCCAGTCGTGTCAGAGAGACTTTTTCGCTACACTAGCAACAGAGACGTTAGGCTCTCAATCGTATCACCAACTGGCCCAAAAACCGACCAGAAAGCCCCGAAAAAGCCCATGCGCTGGAAGATTCTCAACATCGAACCTGACAACTACAGTGAAGCCGCCAGAGCGGTGCTGACCGATTTTGCCGATCTGGACGAGCGTGCGCTGGATTTGGCCGCGCTGCGCGCTGAAATCGGGGATTATGACGTTTTAATGGTTCGCTTAAAGCACTACATTGGCCCCGAGATTTTACAATCGGCACCTCGGCTGAAAGCCATTGTCACCGCTACCACGGGACTGGATCATATTGATGTAGCCACCGCAGCGGCGCAAAGCGTTCAGGTACTCAGCCTGCGTGGGGAAACCGAATTCCTGCGCTCCATTCCCGCCACTGCAGAGCAAACTTGGGCCTTGTTACTGGCCCTGATGCGTCACTTGCCAGCCGCGACTCAGGATGTGCAGGCGGGCCACTGGCACCGGGATGCCTTTCGGGGGCATGAGCTGGCCCAGAAGACCTTGGGCATTGTGGGTTGTGGCCGCATTGGCGAAAAAGTAGCCCGCTACGCGCTGGCCTTTGGCATGACCGTGCTGGCCCACGACCCCTATCAAGCCACGCTGCCCGCAGGCGTGATGCGTTGCCATACGCTGGCCGACTTACTGGCGCAAAGTGATGTAGTCACGCTGCATGTGCCACTCCAGCCCGACACTGTGGAACTAATCGACGCCCAAGCGCTGGCCTTGATGCGCCCGGATGCCGTCCTGATCAACACCGCGCGGGGAGCCATCGTCGATGAAGCGTCGCTATTAGCCGCCCTACAACACCAGCACATCGCCGGGGCCGCTTTGGATGTGCTCGCGGGGGAGAGTGAAGCGCCACCTAGCGCAGAACATCCGCTAATTCAGTACGCCCAAGCCCATCGCAACCTGATTATCACCCCGCACATTGGAGGGGCCACTTATGAATCCATGCAAAACACTGAAGTGTTTATGGCCCGCAAACTGGCTCAGTTTTTTGCTGATAGCCAAGCGAAAGGGCTTTAGCCTTTCACGCCCCAGACCAGATACGCTTGACCAAAGCCTTCATCACACAGCCAGGGATGCTTGCCGGTCACTTGGGCGCGCTCGGCCAACTGCTGGTTGAAGTGCGCGACAATGGCCGCCTCGCTGGGTTCTGGCATCAGGGAAAAGGGGAAATCAATCGAGTGCGAAATCATGGGCAGCGGATACACACCACTGTGCTGGATTTCAGTCAGGCCATAACGTTCCATCAAGGGCAAATAGGCCGAAGAATCGGCATCGGAACGATACAGGGCTTGCTTGGGCGTTTGCGGCTGATGTTGCACATAGCCTTTCAGGACGTCATTGATCCAGGCGAACTCTTTTTGCACGTTCTCGGTGTAATGCGGCACCACATAGGCAAAAAACATGCCGCCTTTGTCCAAAATCCGCACCTGTTCCGCGAGAAAGGGCTCCGGATCTTCAAAATGCTCAAACAGGCCAATGGAGAAAACCGTATCAAACGACCCATCGGCAAAGGGAAGCGCGCGGGCATCGCCCACCACGGCATTCACCGCAAGCTGATTACGGGCGAAAATTTGCTTGGCAATATCAATCACGGATTCGGAAATATCCAACACCGTGGCGTCATAGCCACCGTTGGCAAAATAGGCGGACAGACTACCCCGGCCACAACCGACTTCAAGCGAGCGTTTGCCACCGTTAAACCCGGAGCTTTGCTGTAACAATTGCTGAAACAGAGTCCAGTGGTTGCGAAACGCCAACTGAATCTGGTTGGCAGGCTCTCCCGGCGTCCAGTGGGTGTAGAGGTTTTCAGCGTTGTTAGCGCTCCAGCTTTGTTTAAACTGGCTCTCGGTGCTTGTCGCGCTCATAGGCTTCCCTTTCGGCGTAGTAAAGATACTTTTGGGCGTATAAATCCACATGACACAGATGCTCGGCAATGCGCTCCGACGCTTGGCCATCACCGTACAAGGTGCTGGCCGGATAGGGCCCATGCGCCAGTTGGGCTTCAATGGCGGTCACCATAATCTCGGGATCCAGGGGCACTTTGGTCACATGCTCGGCGGTTTCCCGCAAATTCTGACGATCGCCGGTTAAGACCACCGGCGTGCCCAAGAAAGAGGCATCCCGCAGGAAGCTGCTGCTATTGCCTACGGCGCAGGCCGCATTGGCCAACAGTTTCAGGTAGGTTTCCGGGGTAAAGTTTTTGACCATTTGCAGCCAGTTATCCACATCCGGGTCATGCTCGCGGTGCAGGCGAATGGTCTTGCTCACCCCATCCGAACCGGCGTCAATATTGGGCCATAGCCACAGGGTGGGCATCCGCAACCGGGCCAGCGCCTGCATCAATTGCTCCGCTTCGACGCGGGCCTGCTCATAATGGGTGGTCACCGGGTGGTAAGTCACCATCAGGAAGGGCTGATTGGGGTTAATCTTGGCACCAACGCCCACGTTACTGAGGAAATCATCCGGCAGCGCCCGATCCATGCGGTGAATAATATCGCCGCTGGGGCAGCCCACGTGGAAAACCGCATCGGGCCGCTCGCCCATGCGCATAATGTAATCCGCTGATTGGGCAGTGGACGGGAAATGGTAATGCGACAGCTTGGTCATGCAGTGGCGGGCGCTCTCATCAATGGAGCCACTGACCTCACCGCCCTGAATGTGGACCAGACAGAGGTTCATGTAAGAGGCGGCCAGGGTCGCGCCCAACGCTTCATAGCGATCGCCGATCACCAGCACAATGTCCGGCTTGAGGTGCTGAAATGCAGTGGCGAATTCGCCCACAGCATAGCCCAGCGATTTAGTCATGGTGACCGGATTTGAGCCTTCCAGCTCGACATAAATCTGGGCGGCAATCTCAAAGCCATCAGCCTTGATGTTCTCAATGCCTTTTCCAAAACGCTCCAGTAGCAACGTGCCGCCGCAGACCACCAGCAACTCCAGCTCAGGACGGGCCTGAATGGCCTTCATCACAGGCTGCATCCGGCCATAATTGGCCCGATCGACCAGGACAACTGCTACTTTGCGCCGTGGGGTCATGCGTTTACCTCATTGAAACAGTCTTGGGTGTTGAGTGTTTGCGTCATATCTTCTTCAGGGGAAACATCTTCCCAGCAAATTGGCTGATCCAGCCGCGCCGGATTGCGTAATCGTCGCCCTAATAATAAATGAAGATCAGCGGCAGGGATACCCGTCCCCGGCTTTTTCACGGTTAAATGCGCTGCACTCAACACCGTACCCGCCGCCAAATCCTGACGGGGCACCACGCTTTTCTGGAAAATCCGGCGCATCTCCGCCATATCCTGGGCCATCACGTCCTTATCGATGGGCGAGGCCAAGGCGGTTTCCAGGAAACGGACCCCGTCCACCAACTGCTTCAGGCCCTCTACGGTCAGAGAAGAAGAAACATCGGGCCCAAACATAAACGGAGAAAGAGTCACATGCACTTCCAGCAGGTGCGCGCCCAGCGTGACCGCCGCCAAACCGGGATAAATCGTGCCGGAATGGTCCGACAAGCCTACTGGGCAGGCGTAGCGTTGCTGGTACTCGCTGATCACGTTCAGGCCCAGTTTATCGGGAGGGGTGGGATACATGCTGGTGGTTTGAAACAGGCCGAAAGGAACGTCCCACTGACGAATCTGTGCCACCATCCGGTCCAGTTCAGCCACGGTGCTCAAGCCACTGGAGAGTAAAATGGGCTTGCCCGTCGCGCCCATGCACTCCAGCAGGGGCAGATTGCTGGCCTCGCCTGACCCCACCTTCCAGGCGGCCATATTCAGCCCTTCTAACAAGGCTACCGCCTCTGTCGAAAACGCCGAACTCAGGAAAATCAGGCCCTTGTCTCGCGCATGTTCGGCCAGACCCGCCCATTGCTCCGGAGTAAAGCTGGTGCGCTCCCAGTATTCATAACGAGTCTTGTCCTGACGGCTGAACTTGACCCGAAAGGGCTCATCCGGCGTGCTTTCTGCGGCAGCAATATGAGTTTGAAACTTGATGGCATCGGCCCCGGTCAGCGCCACGGCGTCAATAAAGGCATGGGCCTGCCCCAGACTGCCATCATGGTTCTGCGCCACCTCGGCAATAATCAGCCGATCGGGCGTTTGGGGGTTCAAACAAGCACTCAGGCGCTCTGATTCAAACACAGGGGTCATCTTACGCCCTCCTTGGCGTTCAACTGGGCAGCATAAGGACTCACGCCCCGCTGCGCCACCACATCCAACATATCATGCACCCGTTGGGGATAGCTACGCGCATCCGAGAAATGATACCACTGCACCATCGTCTGCTGTTGCGCCCAATCCAGGGACTCATCCGGGGTAAGCAACACTTGCCGGAAGGTTGCGGCCAGTTGATTCAACTCCCAGACAAAGAACAGACTCGGCATCTCATCCAGACGCTCAAAGTGCTTGTTGTGCTTCATGGCATTACTGGGTGCTTCCAGATGAATGCCATCATCATAAGCCAATACCAGTCCCTTTTTACGGCAAATACAGGCCTCCATCATCAAGGAGGTCAGCCCGCCAATGGCCATCTCGGCATTCAGGAGCAGATTGGACAGATAATCGGTATTCGGCTGAAAGGCGGTGCCGCGCAAAGTCCCGTAATAATGAGCTTCCAAACTTTTATCGAGAATGATGTGCCGGTAATCCTTCTCATAGAAGGTATCCGGGCATTGGCGCTTTAACCGCCACGGGTGGGGGCGATACACAATTTTCAAGCCCGCCGGAATTTGACCCTGCAAGGATTCCAGCACCTCATCCAGCACATGCAGACAACTCAACTCATCAAAGGCCCACGAATATCCAGCAAACACGATATAGGGGAAGTCATACGGACGCTCGGGGGGCGCTCCGCCATCCACCATGACCTTGAGGGCCTTGAAATACGTCTCGTAGCGCGGTGTGCCAATGGTAAACACGCGCTCCGGGGGGAAGTCCTGAATATCTCGGGCATGAATCATGGATTGCTGGCCCCAGACGCCCATGTAATCGGGCTGGTACAGCAACGCAGCCTTGCTGGACAAGTTATCCCAGTTATCCACCAGAAACACCACCTGATAGGCGTTTTTCAGCTCTTTTTGAAGCCGAATCGCATCCACCCCGGCAATGGCCACCGTGGAGGTCGGCACCAGCAGCACATCGGGCTTGATTTGCTCAAGAATGACTTTCAGTTGCCGACTGGGCTGATGCCAGCGATCATAAGCCAACAAATAGAGTGAACCCCACGGCCCCAAGCCCCACCAATCGGCATAGATTTCAGCCTTTTGCATGGCAGGCAACTTGCGAAACAGGCGCACCCGCTCCAGCAGGCCGCTTACCGCTTGCGCCAGTGAGGCAGGCAACACTTTGGACAGCCATCGGCAACGCTTTTGATATTTGTCCGATGCCTCGATTTTTTCCGGAGACAAGGCCTCTTTCAACTTTTCCCGCACCCGTACAAAACGAAAGGCAAAAGTCGAAGAACGCGATTCGCGGCGCTTGAGCATGATGCTGTACATCTGATAACTGTCATTGCGCGCACCGGGGTCAATTTTGAAGAAAGCATGAAACCGCGGATGCTGCGACACCACATCCCGCTGATGCACGGCATCGGAAGCCACCACCAGCAGATTCTCATCCTCAAACGGTGCCAGAACCCCTGTTTTCAGGTAGTTCTGGACATACAGATCTGAATCCAGCAACACCAGCTTTTTCAAGGCCTGAACCCGTGCATTCGGCCAGACCAAACTCTCTTCATCCGCCCCCTGCCCCATGCCCTGGGGCAATTTGGACGCAGGCACAATCATTTCTTCCGACGTAGTCACGGAAGCGGCTTCGGAGACGATTTCGGGAACAACCATGAAAGCTCCACAGGATTGATGCGGTGTTGCAAGGCGCCACAAACGGTGCGACAAGACCCAGAGGGTAAGACCTCAGTATGGTAACATACATGCCAAAGAGCTGGCAAAGCCGCTTGTTACGGCTCAGCAGCCCAATCGCCCGGCTGCAGACCGTCGCCCGGCGCAATGGCCCGCTGGGCCCGATGGCCCTGAATCTCTCTCAGGAAGCGGGGATGCACCCCGATCCGCTGCTTACCGGGTCGTAATATGGCAATATTTTCCTCTTCCACCAGCGAATCGCCCACCGCAATGGGCCGAATGGCTTGCACACCACGACGGGCATAGGTGCTCAGCTCAGCTTCCGCAGGGAGAATCTCCTTAATGCCCGTTCCGGCAACTTGCTCGGCGGCGCGAATGGCCGTCACCATCTGGCCAAGTTCATCGGGTGTCAGCGCAAAGGGATGATCCGGGCCGGGCAGACGGTTATCCAGGGTGTAATGCTTTTCGATCACTTGCGCGCCGAGCGCCACCGCCGCCAGAGGCCCGTACACGGGATCCCGACTGTGATCCGAGAGGCCCGTGGTCACGCCAAAACGGCGCTTCAACCAGGGGATGGTGTTGAGGTTCAGGCTATCCAAGGGCGCGGGATACTTGGCCGTGCATTGCAGCAGACAAAGCCGGGTGCCGCCGTTGGCATAAAACGTCTCCACGGCCCAGGCAATATCGGCCTCCGTGCTGGCCCCCGTGGACAAAATCAGGGGCTTCCCCGAGCGCGCGGCCAGCTCCAGCAGGCGCACATGGCTGATCTCATAAGAGGCAATTTTGTGAATGGCCACATGAGGGTCCACCGCCTCAAAATCCGCCTTGGAGAATGGGGTGGACATAAAGTCGATGCCCTGCTGGCGGCAGTAATCGGCCAGCTCCCCCAACAGTTCGTATGGCATGGCCAAATCGGTAAAAATATCTCGAATCGATTCGCTGATGCCGTTCTCACTGAGGTAATCGCTGCTGCCCGCGTTCTCCACATACACGCTTTCGGGGCGATAGGTCTGGAATTTCACCGCATTGGCCCCTGCCACCACGGCCACATCAATCAGCGCCCGAGCCATCTCGCGGTCGCGCTTGGGGGTGCCCATCCGCCAGTTGGAGCCAGCCTCGGCAATGACATACACCGAGCCATCGGCCAAAAAGGGTGGAATAAGCGCAGCTACTAAACGCTGAATGCGGTACATGTTACCACTGAGGGCATGGCGCTTGTCCGCTTCTCCAACGAATTCAAAGCCTGCTTTCTGGAACGCCTGAATGGAGACCGCATTCTCCACCTTGATTTCCGCCAGCACCTGATCCACCCCTTGACGCTTCAGGAAATCCAGGGCCAGCTGAAGTGCTTGGGTAGCAACCCCCTGCCCACGGGCCTCAGGGGCCACATTGATCGACAGCTCGCAAGCCTTTAGGCGGGGATGAGCCGTATGCGATACCGCCCGAAAGGCCACAAAGGCCACCCGCACGCCTTGCTTTAAAACGAACAGCGGCGGCAAGGCCGGTTCCCGAAAAGAAACCGCCTGAAAATTGGGCCAAAAGGTTTCCCAAGCCTGCACATCCTGATTGAACGACATTTGCCGGGTCATCGGGTCATTGCGCCAGTCTAAAATCAGGCGGGCATGGTCTTCCACGGGGCGAACCCATTCCAGGGAGTAGGCGGCATCAAGCATCAAACACGTCCAAATTCTAAAACGTCAAACAGGAAAAGTCGATGAGCAGCAGAGATTAGCAAAGCGAACACGCCATCTAACATCGGTTCCTGAGCGACCCCCATTCTAGCAAAGGCAGCCACCTAGCCCAAGACCGGCTTTTGCACAATCTCGGCGTTCAGGGCGCGCCAGTCGGGGTTGGCATCCAGCAGGGCCAACACATCAGCCTGATGAAACTGGGGGTTGACCGGGTACAGAGCTTCCAAAATGCGGCGGATCAGCTCAAAATCCTCCGGGGTGTCCACCGTCCAGCGTTCCCCCGCATGATTCTCGGCCTGCTTGACCTGAGCCAGCCGGAAGCGTTCGGGATGCCGGTAGAGGAACGGCGTGACATGCTCGCGCTCCTCGGGCTGCGTGGCTTCCCGATGGGCTTGAGCCAACACGTTTGCCGAGAAGACCTCAACATCCAGCCCACGGGGATAGGTGCGATCCAACGTGTTGGAGACATAATCGTAAGAACCCACATGGGCCTGATAGAAGGCGATGACCTCAGCAACTACGGCGGGATCAATCAGCGGGCAATCGGAAGTGATCCGAACCACGGCATCTGCCCCGTGAGCTTGAGCCGCTTCGGCATAGCGAGACAGCACATCGGCTTCCGAGCCTCGGCTGACGGGTACACCCAAGACCTCACACAAATCCACAATGGGCTGATCGGCGTCATTGATTGTGGTCGCCACCACGATCCCATCCGCATTGGGCACTCGGCGCAAGCGCTCGAGTTGATGCGCCAGCAATGACTGCCCCGCCACGGCCTTGAGAATCTTTCCCGGCAAGCGGGTCGAGGTCATGCGGGCCTGAATAATAATCAGCGTCTTCATCCGGGATGTGCGTCCGACAACGCAGCAGCCAGCACGCGCACCACGCGGTCTTGCTCGGCATCCGTTAAATCGGCATAGAGGGGCAAGCTGATGGCTTGGGCATAATAGGCCTCAGCCACCGGGAAATCACCGGGCGCAAAGCCCAACTGCCGGTAATAGGGCTGGGTATGCACCGGAATATAATGCACCTGCACCCCAATCTGATGGGCGCGCAGGGACTCAAACACCTCACGCCGCGTTTTGGCGGTGCGGGTGGCATCCAGTTGAATCACATACAAGTGCCAAGCCGATTGGGTCTCCGGGTGTTGGTGCGGCAATACCAAGGGGAACTGAGCCAACAACCGGTTATAGCGGGCCACTAGTTCTCGCCGACGCGTAATAAAGCCCTCAATGCGCTGCATTTGACTCGCCCCCAGCGCGGCCTGAAGATCAGTCATGCGGTAATTGAAGCCCAATTCCAGCTGCTCGTAGTACCACGGCCCTTCGGCGGGTTGGGTCATCAGGGCCGGTTCACGGGTGATGCCGTGGCTTCTGAGGCGCAGCAGATGTTGATAGAGGTCTTCCCGGTTGGTGACGATCACGCCGCCTTCGCCCGTGGTAACAATCTTCACCGGGTGAAAGCTGAACACGGTCATTGCCGAGTACTTGCCCGAGCCCACGGGTTGCCCTTGATACTGCCCGCCAATGGCATGGGCGGCATCCTCAATCATCGTAAAGCCATATGTCTTCGATAACCGGTGAATGTCTTGCATCTGGCAGGATTGCCCGGCAAAATGCACCGGAATCAACACATCAGGCAAAGCATTCTGCTGTTGGGCCCGTTCCAGCTTGGCCTGCAACTGGGCCACATCCAGGTTATAGGTTTGGGGATCTATATCCACAAAGTCGACATCCGCGCCGCAGTACCGCGCCGCGTTGGCAGAAGCCACAAAGGTGTTAGGCACCGTCCAAACCCGGTTCCCCGGCTTGACTCCCGCCGCCAGACAAGCCAGATGCAGACCCGCCGTGGCGCTACTGACGGCCACCGCATACCGGGCCCCGCATTGCGCGGCCACCGCGCGCTCAAATTGCTCAATGGCCGGGCCCTGGGTCAGCCAGTCGGATTGCAACACGGCAGTGACGGCCTCAATATCGGCGGGCGAAATGGATTGGCGGCCATACGGAATGAAGGCTTCCACAACCTCAGGCAAGGCTTTTGTTTCAAGTTCAGACAATTTGCGCATTCAGCTGGCGCAGCTCCTCAACGCTTAAAAAGTGCGGATTGGTGGCGGAATGGTACTCAAAGTCTTCCGAGACGGGCTGGCCCCGCTCGCCCAATGCATTTTGGGTGTACCAATCCTCATCGCTGAACTGAATGGTGGGCTTGATCACATAATGACTGTCGAATTCCAGCGTCTGATGCGCATCATCCACGGGGCACATAATCTCATGGACCTTCTCGCCGGGACGAATGCCGACAATTTTATGCGGCATGCCAGGGGCCAGCGATTCCGCCAGATCCGTCATGCGAATCGAAGGAATCTTGGGGACAAACAGCTCCCCGCCGCGCATCCGCTCAAAGCTCTTGATGACAAAATCCACGCCTTCGGGCAAGGTAATCCAGAAACGGGTCATGCGGGTATCCGTAATAGGCAACTCAGTCGCGCCATCAGCCAGCAACTTGCGGAAGAACGGCAACACCGAGCCACGCGAACCCACCACGTTCCCGTAGCGCACCACCGAGAAGCGCGTGGTGCGCCCCCCAGCCAGACTATTGGCAGCCACAAAGAGCTTATCGGACACCAGCTTGGTGGCCCCGTACAAATTAATGGGGTTGGCCGCCTTGTCGGTAGATAGGGCAATCACTTTTTTCACGTTGTTTTGAATGGCGGCGGCAATCACGTTCTCCGCGCCATCAATGTTGGTTTTAATGCATTCGGTGGGATTGTACTCGGCGGCGGGCACCTGCTTGAGCGCGGCGGCATGAATGACGTAATCCACGCCATAAAAGGCCTGCTTCAGGCGTTCCTGATCCCGGACATCGCCCAGAAAGTAGCGCATGCAGGGATCGTTGAACTGCTGCTGCATTTCAAACTGCTTCAACTCATCCCGGGATAAAACAATCAGCTTTTTGGGCTTGTAGCGAGACAAAAGGGTACGAATGGCCTGCTTTCCGAAAGAGCCGGTTCCACCGGTAATAAGGATGACCTGATCATTGAACACGGCAAGGTTTCCTGTTTAAACACTGAATACTAAAATCTTAAAGAGAATGACGAAAGAGCAATTCCTAAAAAGTCAAAGAAGACTGCTAAGCCTCTCGCACAGCGCGCGACAAACCCATCAGGACATTAGCCGACGACCAACCCGTGGGCCTAAAGGCGCCCCGAAATCGCAAACTGTCAACGGCATGATCCTGCTGAAAGTTTGTCCACAGTGTAACTCGGGCTTTGGTATTTCCGCAAGAAAGATGCTACTATTAGTGTCACTTTTCCCGCCTTCATCCCGTCCAGCAAGCACCGGTGGTTCTCTCGTGGATAAAAAGAAACCCAGCCTCGCAACCGATCAAGCGCTTTACCTGCGCTTACTCCAGTATCTGAAGCCTTACAAAAACCGCTTTATCATTGGCATGGTGGCCTCCATACCGGCGGCTTCGCTGGAAGGCGCGGCGGCTTATGCCATTGGCCCCCTGATGGATAAAATGATCAAGGAACATGATTATTCCATCCTCATGTATATCCCCATCGCCCTGATTGGCGCCACCGTGCTGCAGGGCGTGTGCTACTACATCAGCAACTACTGCAACTACTATATTGGCACCGCGATTTCTCGCGACTTGCGCCTGCAACTCTTCTCTCAGGTCATCAAAATGGATCTGGCCTACTTCAAGCGCTACACCACCGGCGAGCTGTATAGCCGCTACGTCTCGGATCCGGGCACCCTGCAACAGGCCATCGTGACCAACCTGCAAGACTTTGTCATTCAGCTGTTTTCCTTTTTGGGGCTGGCAGCCGTGTTGATTTTCCGCAACTGGCTGTTCGCCTTTGTGGCCATTGGGGTCATTTCCACCATTGTGATTCCCCTGCAGATTATCAGCAAGCGCATTCGCAAGCTGGATCACGATTCCAACCAGAACCTGGCCCAGATGATCAGCGTATTTACTGAAGCCATGTGGTCCTCCAAGCTGATTATCGGCTTCCAGCTGGAAAGCTATCAGCAAAAGCGCTTTGAAAAAGCCCTCCATCAGTTCTTCGCCACCTCCATGCGCATCATGAAGACCGGCACCTGGCTGAAACCCCTGATGCAGTTCATCGCCGCGTTCGGGATTAGCGGGATTGTGGTATTTGGAGCCATGCAGGTTCAAAGCGGCAAAATGACCCCGGGGGAGCTGAGCTCCTTTATCGTGGCGCTGGTACTGCTATTTAAGCCTGTAAAAACCCTGGGCAACATCTTTGGAAAAGTCCAGCGCATTCTGGCCCCGGCCGAACGGGTGTTTGAAAAGCTGGATGCCAAGTCCGAGCTCGCGGAATGCAAAAATCCTCTGGTGCTGGACCGGATCAACACCATTCGCTTTCAGGATGTGCAATTTGAATATGTGCCCGGCAAACCGGTACTCCGCAACATCAACTTTACGGCCAAGGCAGGCGAGATCATCGCGCTGGTGGGCCAAAGCGGCGGCGGCAAATCCACGCTGATGGATCTCATTCCCCGCTTTATGGATGTCACTGGTGGACAGATTCTGGTAAACGACGTGGACATTCGCAACGTGTCCACCGAGTGGCTGCGCTCGCAGATTGCCATTGTGTCGCAGGATTCCATGCTGATTGACGCCAGCATCCGCGAAAACATTCTCTTGGGTCGCCTCAACGCCACCGAAGAAGAACTCCGCGAAGCGGTTCGGCTGGCCCAACTGGATGAACTGGTGGATTCACTGCCACTAGGGCTGGACACCCAGACCGGCAAAAACGGCACCCTGCTCTCGGGCGGGCAACGCCAACGGATCTCCATTGCCCGAGCCTTCCTGCGCAATGCGCCCCTGCTGATTCTGGATGAAGCCACCAGCGCGCTGGATAATGAATCGGAAGCACTGGTGCAAGATGCACTGATGAGCATTATGCAAGGCCGCACCGTCTTTGTGATTGCACACCGTCTGTCCACCATTCAGTGCGCCAACCGCATCATGGTGGTGGATCGCGGCCAGATTATCGAAACCGGTAACCATCAGGAACTATTGGAGCTGAACGGCATTTACAGCAAGCTGTATCATTTACAGTTCCGCTATTTAGAAGCTGAGCTTCCCGTACCGGTACTTCCCGCTACATAAGTGATTCTTCGGGTGATTGCGCCCTAACCCAGCCCTTGAGCTTGCTATAATAGTTGCCATCGCGTTGAGCGATTGAGAATCAGAGAGCAAGAGGGCCCTATGGTGTTGCTACTTTCATTGGCCGGAATCATTGTGCTGGGGCTGCTGCTGGCCTCCACGCGCTACATCCCCAACAACCGGGTGGGGATCATCGAAAAGTTTTACAGCCCAAAAGGCTCTGTCACCTCCGGGCTGATTGCGCTGCAAGGCGAAGCCGGATTTCAGCCACAAGTGCTGCGGGGCGGCTGGCACTTCCTGTTTGTGCTGCAATACTGGATTCACATCATGCCCCTGGTCACTATTCCCCAGGGCAAAATCGGCTATGTGTTTGCCCGGGACGGCGCGCCGCTTTCTTCCACTCAAGTGTTGGCCGCCAACAGCACTGCTCATGATTTTCAGGATGTCGCCGCCTTCCTCAAAAATGGCGGACAAAAAGGCCCGCAGCGTCTCATTTTGCGGGAAGGAACCTATGCGATCAATTTGGCGCAATTTGTGGTGATTACCGAAGACCGCCGCTATTACCTTTCGCTGGATCCCGGTGAAATGGAAATGTTTGAGCGCATGGCCCACCTGATTGCCGAGCGGGAAGGCTTCTCTCCGCTGGTGATTAAGGACGCCGATGACTTGGTGGGCGTCGCCACCGTCCACGATGGCCCGTCACTCCCACCGGAAGAAATTATTGCCCCGTCCGTGGGCGATGATCCCAATGAGCCCAGCACCTATCACAACAACTTTCAGGATCCCGATAAATTCCTGCTAGCCCATGGCAAGCGGGGTCGGCAACTGCATGTGCTGGTGGAAGGCACCTATTACATCAACCGCCTGTTTGCCACCGTGGAGATGATCCCCAAAACCACCATTGAAGTGGGCACGGTGGGTGTAGTGGTGTCCTATACCGGCGGTGTGGGCCTGGATTTAAGCGGCACCGATTACAACCATGGCGAAATGGTGGACAAAGGCTACCGGGGCGTGTGGAGTACCCCTTTATTGCCCGGTAAATACGCTTTTAATACGTATGCAGGCAAAGTCATCATCGTCCCCACCACCAACATCATCCTCAAATGGATTCGAAACGAAGCGGGCTTCCACAAATTCGATGAAAATTTAACCGAAGTCAGCCTCATCACCAAAGATGCCTTTGAGCCCACCTTGCCGCTGTCGGTGGTGATTCACATCGATTACCGCAAAGCCCCGCTGGTGATTCAACGCTTTGGGGACATTAAACGTCTGGTAGAACAAACCCTGGATCCGATGGTCGCAGCCTATTTTAAAAACATCGGGCAGACCCGCACCCTGATTGAGTTGATTCAGGATCGCAGCGTGATCCAGCAGCAGTCCTCAGTGGATATGAAAGCCCGCTTTGGCCACTACAACATTGAGCTGGAAGAGGTGCTAATCGGCACACCCGGCTCTCCCGAAGGCGATCATCAAATTGAAATCATCCTCAACCAGTTACGCTCGCGCCAAGTAGCCGAAGAGCAAGTAGAAACCTACAACCGCCAGCAAAAAGCCTCCATGAAAGAGCGGGAACTTCGGGAAGCCGAATCCCGCGCCAAACAGCAAACCATGCTGACGGAATCGGAAATCAGCATTAACGTGCAAAGCAACCAGGGGAAGGCCGATTTGGCCCGCGCCGAGCAGCAGGCCCTGCAAATCCGGACACTTTCTGAGGCCGAAGCGCAGAAGACGCGCATTCTGGCGGAAGGGGATGCCCACCGCATCAAGTCCATCGCGGACGCTGACGCCGAGCGGGCAGCCCGCGTGGGGATTGCCCAGGCCGTGGCCATTGAAGAACAGGTCGCTGCCTATGGTGGACCGCAGTACCAATTGGTGCAGCAGGTCATGGAGCGCTTTGCCCAAGCCATTGAGCTATCGAAGGTCGATGTGGTGCCCAAGATCTCAATGGGCGGGGCCAGCGGCAACATGCTGGAAAGTCTGATGGGCGTCCTGCTCTCGGAAAAGCTGACCAACCTGATGCCTATTGCCGAACCGGGCGTCAAAACCGAAGAAGGGCAGCGCAACGAGGCCATGAAAAAACAGTTCAAGGATGACATCCTCAGCCGCCTGCAAAAGCCAGAACCGGATAATTCAGAGAACCAGTAAGCTCTCTAGCCAATACCCAACAGACACTAACTAACGCTATCAATTCAAAAAGCCCGTGGCCGAATGTGTTCGGGCCACGGGCTTTTTAAAATCAACGCCATGGCCGGTCCAAACAATGCCTCAGCTCCCGACACCCACGCTCACCCATTCAAATTCAGCACTTTAAACCCAAGCGATTCGATTAAACCGAGGTCTTCCGCGATTCCATCCAGCGATAAAGCACCGGCAATACCAGCAAGGTGAGTAAGGTAGACGTAAACAATCCGCCAATGACCACGGTCGCCAGCGGCTTTTGCACTTCCGCCCCGGAGCCTGAAGACATCGTCATGGGCAGGAAGCCCAGCATGGCCACCAGCGCGGTTAACAGCACCGGGCGCAGCCGGGTTTCACAACCATTGAGGATAGCGCTGTGCAAGCCCATGCCCTCGGCCCGCAAGCGGTTCATGGTTGAAATCAGCACCAGCCCGTTCAGAATGGCCACCCCAAACAGGGCGATAAAGCCAATGGCCGCTGGCACACTGAAGTACATGCCCCGCACCCACAAGGCCACCACTCCGCCAATCAGGGCAAAAGGCACGTTTAAAATCACCAGCAAGGCATGTCGGGGCTGAGCAAAGGTGGCCATCAGCAGCCCCAAGATAATCACAATCGACACGGGGACCACAACCATCAACTTGCGCATGGCCCGTTGCTGGTTCTCAAACTGGCCACCCCAATCGAGATAATA
This sequence comes from Vampirovibrio chlorellavorus, assembly GCA_903866275.1. Taxonomy (GTDB): domain Bacteria; phylum Cyanobacteriota; class Vampirovibrionia; order Vampirovibrionales; family Vampirovibrionaceae; genus Vampirovibrio; species Vampirovibrio chlorellavorus_D. The sequence continues at coordinate 69,833 of CAIPMU010000015.1, forward strand.
GCCCGGCGGCAGCGGCACCGCTTTGGCAATTTTTTGTTGCGCTTCCTGCACGAAGGAACCAATATCGCGGCCTTTGACGTTCATTTGCACAATCATGCGCCGCTGACCCGATTCACGGTTCAGCATCTCCAGCCCTTCCCCATAAGACACCGTGGCCACCTGACCCAACGGCACCCGAGCCCCGGTGGGGGTTTCCAGTAGTAAGTTCTGAATGGCATCGGGATCCATGCTCGCCCCTTCGGGAAATTTCACCCGCAGGGTAAAGCGTTTTTTCCCTTCCAGCACTTCAGAAACCGGCTTGCCCGCAATGGCCGTTTCAATCACGGTGCGCAAATCGGCGATGGTCAGGCCACTGGCAGCCAGCTTCAGGCGGTTCGGTTGAATCAGGAGCTGCCCACTACCGAACAATTTTTCAATCTGCAAATCCGCCTGACCGGGGATGGTGCGCAGCACCTGCTCAATGGCCTGCGCCTTTTGCGAAAGCAAATTAATATCTTCGCCAAAAATCTTCAGGGCCACATCCGCCCGTACCCCCGACACCAGCTCATTCACGCGCATGGCAATCGGCTGGGTAAAGTTGAAGGTTTCACCCAGAACATTGCGCTGCAAGATGCCTCGCATTTGCTCAATCAGGGCTTGCTTGGTCAGCCCGGCGCGCCAGGCAGATTTCGGCTTCAACATCACATACACGTCCGTTTGATAGACACCCATCGGATCCGTGGCCAAATCCGGGCGACCCGTTTTGGAGACAATCGTGCGCACTTCGGGAAGCGTCACCAGCAGTTGCTCAATATGCGTGGAATTTTGCGTGGCCTGAGTCAGCGAAATACTGGGGAGATTCCGGGTCTCAATCACAATATCCCCTTCATCCAGGGCAGGGACAAATTCGGAACCCAAAAAGGGCATACTGGCTAAGGCCAACAAAAACGCGGCACTCGCCACCAGCACCGTCAGTTTAGGCTGATGCAGGGCTTTTTCGAGCAGCCGCACATACGGCCCGCGAATGGCTTCCACTAAGCGATTCTCTTTTTCCTCCACCTTGCCCCGCAGAATAAAACTGCACAGCACCGGCACCAAGGTGAGCGCCACCAACAAGGAGCCTAACAAAGCAAAGCTCACCGTAAACACCATGGGCGAAAACATCTTATATTCCATGCCTTCTAAGGCCAGAATAGGCATGTACACCACGCTGATAATCAGCACCCCAAAGAAAATGGGCCGGGCCATTTCTCGCACCGATTGCTGAATGATCGCCAGATTGCTCAGATGCGCGGTATCGGCCTTGCGATGAGACAGCTTCCGCAGAATATCTTCCACCATCACAATGGAACCATCCACGATCATGCCAAAATCAACGGCCCCCAAACTCATGATATTGGCCGTAATCCCTAGCTCTTTCATGCCCATAAAGGAAAACATCATGGAAAGCGGAATGGTGAGGGCCACAATGAGCGCCGCCCACAGATTGCCCAGCATGAACAACAGCACCGCAATGACCAGCACGCCGCCTTCAATCAGGTTGGTCTTTACCGTGTGAATGGTGTGCTCCACCAGCTTGGTCTGATCGTAAAAAGGGTGAATATGCACCCCTTCCGGTAAATTTTTGCGAATTTGCGCGATCTTTTCCTTCACCCGCCCAATCACATCCCGGCTATTTTCGCCTTTCAGCATCATCACTAAGCCCGTGACCACTTCACCCTGACCGTCCTTGGTAATGGCGCCCTGTCGAAAACCATTGCCGTAAGTCACAGTGGCCACGTTTTTAATGGCAATAGACGCGGCACCCTCTTTTCTGATCAGGCTGTTACCAATATCGGCCAGACTGTTCACCCGGCCCAAGCCTCGAACCACATATTGTTCTGCCCCGTGGGTGATAATACCCCCGCTGAAGTTGCTGTTGTTATTCTCCAATGCTGCAAAGACATCCTGCAGGCTCAGATTAAACTGCAACAGTTTCTCTGGCGACACAATCACCTGATACTCCTGCGTAAAGCCGCCCCAAGTGTTCACTTCATTCACCCCGGCCACGCTCCGCAATTGAGGCTTGATTTCCCAATCCTGCAAGGTTTTCAGTTCCGTAGGGGTGTAACCATAACCTTCCACCACGTACTGATACACTTCCCCCATGCCCGTCGTAATCGGCCCCATTTCGGGTTCGGAATCCACCGGCAGTCGGCTGCGGGCACTTTGCAAGCGTTCATTCACCAATTGTCGGGCAAAGTAAATATTGACTCCGTCCTGAAACACCACCGTGACCACCGACAGCCCAAACTTGGACATCGAGCGCACCTGTTGCACCTTGGGCAACCCGTTCATCATGGTTTCAATGGGAATGGTAATCGCTTGCTCGGCTTCCAGCGGGGGCATGCCGGGCGCTTCGGTGAGAATTTGCACCTGGGTATTCGTCAAATCAGGGAACGCATCAATGGGAACTTGCTGGAACGCCATCAGCCCACCCAACACCGCAAAGGCAAACAGCACGCAAACCAGCAAGCGCTTGGTCACCAGATTGGACAAAAACCGCTCCATCAGTCGGCCTCTTCAGATAGCGACTTGAGCAATTCCGCCTTCAGAAAAAAGCTGCCCTGACTAACCACCCGCAGCCCCGGCTGCAAGCCTTCCTGAATAATAAAGCCATCCTGCACCGGCTCACCCAGACGAACCGTTTGCTTGCGAAACCGGTTGCCGGACTCGGGAATAAACACAAAGGTTTCCCGGCCATACCGCTGAACGGCACTCTGGGGTACCACCACTTCCTGTCGGGACAAATAACGGGCAATCCGCACTTGCCCAAAAATCCCCGGCCTTAAAACCCCGCCGGGATTTTGCAAATAGGCCCGGGCAATGTAGGTCTGACTGGACTCCTGCAGCGTGGGTTGAATATAGTCAATCCGCCCGACAAACTGCTTGCCCGGCAAACTATCAGTGGTAAAGACCAGGGGCTGTCCGGGATGTAACAGGGCAATATCCTTGGGGTAAACGGTCACATCCAGCCAGACTTTGGAGAGATCGGCCACCTCATAAATCACCGTATCCGGCGTAATCATATCTCCCTGAGTAATATTCTTCTGCAAGACAACCCCATTGCGAGGTGAAACAATCCGGGTGAAGGTGTTGATCCGTTCTGAGTGAGACGAATTGGGTTTTTCACCATAAGCGCTCAGTAAAGCCTGCGCCTCACTTTTAATATGCGTCTCATGCTCCAGACTTCCCGCCAGTTGGGTTTTCGCTAACTCTTCAGCCGCCTGAGCCTCCTGATAGTCCTGCTTGGGAGAAATACCCTCCTGATACAACTGACGCTCACGAATCAGATTATTTTTTGCCAACCGATAGCGGGTTTTAGCCTGTGCAATTTCAACTTCATTGCTGTGTAGTTCATGGATAAAATTTCCCTGAATTTTGGCCACATCCAGATTTTGCACCACCGCCAGCACCTGCCCGGCATGAACGGTATCCCCCAGAGAAACCCGATCCTGTTGAATTCGACCACTCACAAAAGAGTTGATGTGAAACACCGCGTTCTGATCGGCCCGAACCACCGCCGTGGACAGAAAGGGAATGCTGACCGTTTTTGCCTGAACCGTCACCACACTAAAAGCAGCGGCCTTAAAGGCCTCTGGCGATAACTGCACAACATTGGCTATCGGTTTCTCAACCACAGGTTCCTCAGCCAAAGGTCGACTTTGACAGGCCGATAACAAACACACCACACTAAAGGCAAAGAGGAGAGGGACTCCCTGCAACGCGGTTAATCTCAATCGCGAACTCATGAGTCCTGCTCCTAACACATCTTTATAAACGCGACTCAAATCACAAAATCCCGGGCAACCTGCAACTTGCGGGACTCTGCCTTTTACAATGACAGCTTACAGCTACAGCCAAGAAAGCGACTCTGAAAATCTTACTACAAAATAAGAGCTTCCCAAATCGGTGAGGAGAGACTCCTAAACGGTGACGGGCTCAACAACCCACAATTCTTGTGCAACCATGCCTGGCTGCATCAAGGAGATATAAGGCAAACAGCCAAACACGGATTCATAACGCTCGCTCACCTCTGCCTCAAAGGCTCCCAATACCGATGGATACACCCAGTGCAATGTGCAGCCTTCAAAATCACCACCCGTCAAAACCCTGGATCCAACCACCCCAGGAAGCGTTCCAGCCAGCTTGGCCAGGGTGTCCCACTCCAGGCAAGTGAACTCAAAGTCCTGCTGCCAGGATAGCAAGGAGGATTGCCATAGGGCTTCCACCATTTTGGCATTCCCGGATCTCAAGGCTTCGGCCATCGGTTGAACACGGGCATTTTCACTGACACAATGCCGCATCCGCTTCAGGATAATCTCATCTTCCAGCCCGCACTGACCGACCTGTAGCAAACGACTGTCGACATCATCCCAACACTGCCAGTCGGGTTGCACCAAATGCAATAAATCCAACCCATAGCCCGCTTCCAGCTTTCGCTGCGGCGCCAAAGTACTAATCAATCCCGGCTGCACTCGACTATCGCACAACACCAGCGCCAAATCGGACAGGCCCAAGGCTACCGGCAAGAGCGTCCCGGTCAATTGATTTTTCAGCCAGGCCTGCCCACCCAGTGCCGACCCAGAGCATCCAGTCACATTGGCACCAGCCAATTCATAGAACGTCAAGGACAAAGCCTCTGCCAGTGCGGTCATATCCTGCCATTCAATACCGGGCGGCAAATTGGAAGCAATCACAATATCGGCACCGGAAAAATTGACCTGTCTCATCTCCAAATCATGAACCACCCGCAACAGAATTCCCAACCAGTGATCGGCAGGAATCGCCTGCGGATCATCCAGATCCAGAGTCTCCAGCCCCCCTTCCATCAAGAGGCGAACCTGAATGCGACGGTCATGCCTTGGCACGGCAGCCACCACCACCCCCCGATCCACCGGCATGGACAACGACCAGCCGCCCACATCCAGCGTCGTAGAGCCCATCAAATCCACCCATCCCGGTGCAAAGAAAAATCGGGGAGTCGCAAGATAGCTGACTTCAAACAACTCTTTCAGGGCCAGTAAATCCAGACCATTCAGGCCATTGACACCGGTTGGCGCATGTTGCGTCACACGATTTTGCTCCGCCATCACTGGAAACTCCCAATCACTAATCCCTGACTCACCCAGAACAACCATAGCGCAGGATTTTCCCGCAAGGAACTAACCAGTAGATGAAACTCAACCCTGAATCAAACTGCCCAAACGGATTAGATCTGTCTGGGAGAGCCCGTGGCTGAAGCGGTTTTGCTCGATGGGTATCGTGCACCCTGCTCCCATCGCCAGGCACTCTGGACAATCTGGGGCAAATCATAAGCGGTTTTCCAGCCCAACAGTCGCTCAGCCTTGTCCGCGTTGGCCACCAGCACTGGCGGATCACCGGGACGACGGGGCGCAAACGCCCGAGGAATGGTCAAACCGGTCACCTGCTCACAGACATCGATCACCTCCAGCACCGATGATCCTGTGGTGGTGCCCAGATTAAAAACCTCCCCGCCCGGATGCTGACGCAAATAATCGATCGCTGAAATATGGGCGCGCGCCAAATCATTGACATGAATATAATCCCGAATGCAGGTACCATCCGGCGTATCATAATCATTACCATAGATCTGAATCGCGTTTCGCTTGCCCTGAGCCGCCTGTAAAACCAACGGAATCAAATGGGTTTCAGGTTCATGCAACTCGCCGATCAGTCCGCTTTCATCCGCCCCGGAGGCGTTAAAATAACGCAAGGCCACATAGGACCAGCCTTGGGCAATGCTATACGCACGCAGGGCCTGCTCGGTCATCAGCTTGGTACTGCCATACACGTTAATGGGCAATTGGGGATGAACCTCATCCATGGGCAGATACTGAGGATTACCATAAGTGGCACAGGTCGAGGAAAACACCACTTCACGCACATCGCAACGCGCCATCGCCTCAAACAAATTTAACGTGTGTACGCAGTTATTCTGAAAATATTTGGCCGGATTCTGCTGGGATTCTCCCACATAACAACTGGCAGCAAAATGAACCACCGTCCGCACAGAATAATGCTTTAGCAAGGCCACCATGGCCTCAATATTCCCCATATTGGCCTGTTCCACATGAATGCGGGACGAATAGGAAACCGCTTCTCGATGCCCCTCCGAAAAATCATCCACCGTCACCACAGTCTCGTTTGGATATGCATCCAGGTATTTTTTAATAAAATGACTACCAATATAACCCGCGCCACCCGTGACCAGAATCATCGCAACCCAAGCCTCCACACCCATAGACAACCCTTATCATAGCACATGCCAGAGCATCAAAAGCCAGCCCAATCGAGCTAACCCAACCGACTGATTCACAGATTCAGACGTTCACAGCTTCAATACATCGGCACGCCGTTGCTTCAACCAAGTCTCTTCCGTGTCGCTCAAGCCATAGGCCTGAACAACCAAACTATTTAAAGCCATCATCGCCTGCGTTCGCTCAGTCATCGCCAGATCTGACAAAGTGAGCTGTCGAGCCAATAAAATCACCTCTTCCCGAAGCACGGGAGATCCTAGAGGCGGTTTTGGAAAATGGGTGAGCACTTCTTTATCAATCTGCAACCGCACACCCTTACGCTTTTGATGATAAAACCAGAACCAGGCCACATCAGAATTCAACACGGCACAAAGCCAGTCCGGATCTTCCTGAGCCGGGCGCAACACCAAAAAGCCCTCATTGACATAAGCAGGAAACGGTACCCTGGCAAAAGCAGGCATTAATAGCTGCCGAGGCACCATGATTTTATGAAGATCTTCAAACCAGACCGCCTGACGTGATCGATGCAGGCCATAGGGTGCAAAATCGGACGTATTCACTGATGAAAACCGATCCAGATGCGCCCGCAAGCGCGCATAACACTCAGGATCATTTTCCACGAGCTGCCGATTCTTTAAATCGGTATAAATCATGAACGCCTGCGCTTCAGGCTCTACAAACCCCTGAAACGCCTCAAAACCCTTAGGTCGAAAATACGGCTTCAGCAACGCCCACTCCTCGGGCCCCCAGTCCAGCGTATTGACTTCTTCCGCAGTTAATACAAACACACCGGGCTCCATTGGCAGTTCAGCCTGAAGAGACAACGGTAACTTCGCGCGATCAGTCGACTTGAGTCGCCCTTGAGGAATGACAATGCCCTGCTGAATCTCGTGTCTGTTCAATAACGGAGACAAGGCCGATAAGCGGCTCAATAAGACCATTTCCATAGCCTCGCCCCAAACTATTTTTTTCGATTGCGGTTGTAAAGAAACCCAGCCCGACTTTAATTGGGCAGGCACCAAATCGGCCTCACGCTCACCAGTACCAACCTGCAGCGATCGACCGGTCGCAGCGTCCGCAACGCCCATCACCGTATCATCAGGCGTTTGTTTTTGCCAGACCAGCAAACCGGTATGATGCCCGGGGGCCTGCTTAAACAAGGGCTGTCCATCAAATGTCCAAACCTCCCGCAACTGACCCTGCGCCCAAAGCTGTTCGCGGACCATTGCAGAACTGCTGCGCTGAGACCAGTAAGCCGGTAACACATAGGCCAATTGCCCAGCGGGCCTTAAGCGATCCATTGCCCAGAGCAAAAATCCATCACACAGGTCCATCTTGGCCCGATAATACCGGGAACGATCCCCCTGCAGGGACTGAAACCGTTTTGACTGCCCCCGAACCTCACTCACATAAGGCGGATTCCCCAGGATAAAATCCCAGTCCTGAAGCGTCAATGGAATACGGGCATCCGGGGATTGTTGCGGAGAATCGAGCAAGGTGTCGCCCATCACAAAAGAGCCAACGGCCCAATCCAGCGGAACCGCAACGCCATCCAGTCGGGCAGCGCACTGAGCCAGCCGCAATTGCGTAATCATCACACTCAGGGGATCCAAATCAATGCCAGCCAGTTGAAATTGCAGGACAAAATGCGCCGGATGCTCTAACAGCAGAGGATTAGCCTGCAATGAAGCGCAATGGGGTAACATCACCTGATAAAACTGATGCAAGCAGTCTAGGGCTTCCACCAGAAAAACACCGGTACCACAGGCGGGATCAATGATCCGAACCTGCTGGACAGCCTGCCATAACTTGTCCGCCTGAATTAGGTCATTCGCCTGAATCGCATTGAACAGACTCGTCTGAACATCCGCTAAAAATCTACCCAGGGTTTGTCCGGTTAAATAACGTGCCACCGGGCGCGATGTATAAAAAACGCCCTCCTGATGCTGACCGGCTTTTCGTTGCTTTTTAGCCAGCGTCGCCTGACAGTGCTCGTACTGAGTAACCCAACTCTCCGGACAGCTCAAAACCATCCGTTGCCAACCGGTCAATTGAGTAATAGGCAATGCTTGCCAGGCAGCCAAAGCCACTGCCAGCGTTGGCTGAAAGATACCTTCAGCCAACCCGTTATAAGGCTGACCCCAATCACCCTCAACGGGCATGGATTCTAGCAACAATGCCCAAGCTCGCTCTGAACTTGACTCTGAATCTGGCGCAGCACCAGAAATACCTGCATGACTAACTGGATTCGAAAACAAAGTGCTCATGCCAGACATCTTAATCCAAGCGCCTGCAGAAGAAAAGGGCACATTGTTCTTTCAGCTGATTAGTCAACAAAGCCCGACTCAATGGATGCTATAATGCTTTTGTTCAGGCATGGTGTATTGAGGTGAGTGATGAATTGGCAACGATGGGTTCTGATTGCCTTGATGCTCACAGGCTTCATCCTGTCCTGGCTTTTATTAAAGCCGGAAATTTTGGGGTTTATTTATGATGACGCAGTCTATTTACTGGCTGCCAAAAGCTTGGCCTACGGGCAAGGTTACTTTTTACATTCCACTAGCCCGGCTATACCTATTGTAAAATATCCACCACTGTTCCCTCTGTTACTGGCGCCGCTTTGGTGGTTCTTCCCTCACTTCCCGGAAAATATCATCGCCTTTAAGTTAGTTCCGGTCATTTGCCTCCTGGGCGTTTTGTACATACTCTATCGTGAAGGCGTTCGTCAAAACCCAAATAAAACATGGTTTGCACTGATACCTGTCGGACTATTGGCACTCGATAGCTCAGTATCTTTTGTCAGCAGTTCACTGCTCTCTGAAACATTTTTCATGATGCTTAGCCTAGGCGTTTTATTTTGGCTCGGTCGTCAAGACCCTTTAAATCCGAAGCAATTCCCATCACATTTTAAAATTGCAGTCTTTTCTGTTTTACCCTATTACACCCGCAGCATTGGAATTACCTTGATACTTGCCATTTTCATCTGGCTCTGGCAACAGCGCAGCTTCAAATATGCCCTGCAATATCTGACCTGGAGTGCCTTGCTGCTCTCTCCATGGTTAGCGTGGAGTATTCTTCAGGCACCCCCCGTGTTGCACTGGGAGAATACTTTTTTGGTTGATTATAACCATTCTTACATGCTCGATCTGGGGATAAACTACCAACGACTCGGAGGCTTTTGGCCCTGGTTATGGGACGGCTTACAGGCACTTAGCCTGGTTACGGTCAATCGCCTGTTTCGTCTTCTGCCGCACTTACCGCTAAATGACGGTGTTTCATCTATCTTGCAAAACATCCTTGCCGGAGGACTGTGTATTGGCTTTACAAGCTGGGCGCTGAAGTCTCGAACGAACAAGTGGTCTCTTTCTAGTCTTTATTTCATTTTTTATCTCATTGCGCTCCTATTATGGAGCACGGACAAACTGCAATACTGGCGATTACTCATTCCAGTATTTCCACTATTCTGGCTGGCCCTTTTACAAGGTTTCAAACCTGCCAAAAAAGTTCAAAACGTCTTCATCATACTGTTTCTCCTGCAATTTATGACAGGCAGCTTGCTCTATGCCATCAACCTGATCAATAATCGATTTTCAAATCAAATGGCACTCAACACACCCCACCTGTGGCAAGAATACCAGAATACTTTTAAATTTATGAGTAGCTTGCCTAAAGATGCAAAGCTATTAACCCCCTACAATCACGCGTATTTTCTCTATACACATCGTCCAACCTGGTGTTTAAATGCATACTCTTTCAATCAATCTCAAACAGGCTCATATCGACAGCATTTTCAAAAAGTATACAGTCATCTGATGCATCTCAATCACGTAAACTACGTCATTGTGGAACCCGCTATAGGATACAGTACTATTGTCAGTACAACTGCCATGCCCCTGGTTAATGAGCTCATCACTAACCAGCCCGAAAAATTCAGCTTAATCTATCAATCGCGCTCAAAATCTATCAAGATTTACCACTTCAATGGTTAAAAGTGTCTCAAAACTCCAAAACAAAATGCAAACTGACAAGAAACCAAGCAAAAGCCCTTTCCATGGATTGCAGTAAAAACGAAAACACAATGTAGCCACCCTGAAAAATAGGGTGGCTACTTTCAAACACAGTGATTAAGTTTTCTAATATCCGCCGCCACCCACAGCAGAAGTTGCGGGCTTCGCAGGAGCAGGGGTAGCAGTAGCCGCTTGTCCAGTATTAGCCAACGAATCTTTAAACAGACTCGCACCACCGCCAGACTGCTGCATATATTGCTGCAAAAGTTGTTGCAGTTGCTGTAGCAACAGCATAATCTGCGTCATGGGATCAGCCACATCCCCAGCGGCGGCTGGAGGGGTAGCTAGTGTAGTTGGTGCGCCAGCTGCACGAGGGGCCGTTGCTCCTGCGGGAGCTCCTCCCGGAGTAGCCGACGTAGCCCCACGATTACCTTGAGCCTTTTTGCCATCTTGAATACTGGATGTAATATCACCTTGCTGGACCGCATCAATGGCATTTTGATATTTAGCAGGGTCTTTCACAGCCCCTTTGCCACCGTTGACGGAAGGATCAAAAATATCGGACAACTGAACTTTGCCTTGTTGAAGCGCCTGATAGACCGCATGCAATGTCTGGACATCTTTTTTACCCACGCCAGGTTGATTAGCCAGATCGGCGGCACCTGCCTTGGTTAAGATAGCCTTGAGCTTGCCGTTATCATAGTTGCCACCTGCATTTTTATAGCGAGACGCAACAACCGCAAACGTTTTTGCTGGGCTATCTGGTGTAGCGGCAAATTGCTGTGCAGCAGCATCCATTTGAGATGGCGGAATACGATCACCCACCATAAATTCAGCAGCATAACCAGTGACAATACCACTTCGACCATTGGCCACACTGCCACCATCGGCAGCATTTAATTTCTTTTGATTGACATTGCCGTTTTGATTAACCGCTTTGGCATAAGCTGTGGCATATTTAGCGCCCTGCGCTAACGCTGCACTCAATGGGGAAATGCTCATGGATGATCTCTCCTAATTGATGATTGACGCTTTAATAAGACTTTGCGAACACATGAAACCTGTTTTTTTCGAAATTTAAATGACTCTCAAAATCAACAGTGTTTAAGCTTTAATACGATTTACATCTGTCAACGTATTTGGCAATTTAGGCATGAAGCGCTAAATCAATTCTTGAATATAGAAATAATCATGGTGTATAAACAAATAAAAACACTCAAAAAGAAAAAATTGCCTGATCTCAAATTTTTGGCAAAAAACTTTACCTGTGTTGACCGCGCATAACTCCATTCGGTTCAGGCCATCGCTAACCATTGCTATGGCAGGTAAACTCATCCTCTGGAATTACTCTTCAACCCCATTCAAACCTCCCCTTGCCGGCAGGCAAGCTGATAACATTCAGCATCACCTGACCGTCAAGGATTCAATAACTTGTCTATCTCTCTCTCGATTAAGCCCTCCTGAGACTTATCGAGCAAAATCAAAAACATAACGAACCAAACCATAGCTTCGTGTTCTAAACGGGCCCTCCAACTTACTGCCAAGATAATAAAAACAACTTAATTGGGCCAATTGCCGTTTATCACGATCAACTTTACCAACGGGCCGAAAATCGATACATTTCAGGTAAACTAGTCTCTGACGGTAAAAACTCTGTCTACTATGCTGCCTCTCGGCCTGTTCACTCAATGCCCCACCAGTATTCCAGCTAAAATCTCAGGATATTGCTTCGCCATGCCTTCTGAATCTCAGACTCGCCCCGGATTTGCTCTGGCTTTGACCCAATGGTATGAGGTATCTCACCGGGATTTACCCTGGCGAAACACTACAGATGCTTATCATATCTGGCTTTCAGAAACCATGCTCCAGCAAACCCAGGTTAAGACCGTGATTGATTATTACCATCGGTTCCTGGAACGTTACCCAACCATTCAAGCCCTGGCCGAAGCCCCAGCCGACGATGTGTTAAAACAGTGGGAAGGACTCGGCTATTACGCCCGCTGTCGCAATCTTCACAAAGCCGCCAAACACATGATAGCGAATCATCAGGGACAATTCCCCCAGACATTAGCCGAAGCGCAGGCACTCTCAGGCATTGGGCGCAGTACCGCCGGAGCCATCCTGACCTTTGCTTACGGCCAAAAACACCCCCTACTGGATGGAAACGTCAAACGAGTCCTCAGCCGCATTTTTGATATTGACGCTGACATGCAAAGCACCCAGACCATCAATCAGATGTGGCAACGCTCCGAAACATTACTGGCGGAAAGTGAAACCCCTCACCTTTATAATCAGGCCATTATGGAATTGGGCGCTACGGTCTGCCTGCCTAAGAATCCCCGATGCCTGCTCTGCCCGGTAAAATCCTTTTGTACCGCCGCTGAAGCTGGCACCCAACACGATCGCCCCGTTAAAGGAGGGAAAAAAGTGTCTCCGCATTATGATATTGGCGTTGGCGTCATTTGGCATCAGGGACGCATTCTCATTCAGCAAAGACCCCCCGAAGGCCTGCTGGGCGGACTGTGGGAATTCCCCGGTGGCAAGCACGAGCCGGGAGAGACACTGGAGCAAACCGTTTGCCGGGAAATTCAGGAAGAACTGGGTATTGCCGTCCAGATTCGGGAACCCATTATGACCGTGAAACACGCCTATACCCACTTTAAAATCACCTTACACGCCTTTCACTGCGACTATATTGAAGGCGAGCCCAAGCCAACCGCTTGCCAATCCTGGTGTTGGGCATCTCCCGATGAACTACCCACGTTTGCCTTTCCCAAAGCCAACAAAACCGTGCTGGAAAAAGTGGTACACGACTGGCAGTCTTCTCCAAGCCCCGCCTCTATTTAGGCCACTGGGGCATCAGGCAAGCCTTCACTTAAAAAAGACTCTACTTATAGATTCACATTGCTGACTCAGCAAGCGCTTTGGCAACTTTGTACGAGGTTCAGTTTTAATACCGGTGAACCCAACACTGACCACCTCTAACACTTATCTCTCTATCACAGCCTCACGGCACTCCTCCAGAAATGAAAGACAGACCATGTCCATCGGCTCAATTTTAAAAACAGGGACACAACACATCGGCCGTCAAATCGGCCGACAGTTAGCCTTACAAAGCAAAACCCTGGCCCCAGCGCAACTCACCCATTTAAACGCCCCGGAGCGCGATCAGTTTGAAGCCCTGCTGCATCATCACCACAAAGCTCTGGACCAAGCGACCCTGCAAGACCGCTCCGCTTACCTCGAGGCACTCCAGCATACGGACCTCCGAACCTATCAGGACTATCTGGAACGCAAAGCCCTTCAATTCCTCACCGAAGCGGGTGTCCGCCCCAGTATTTTGCAGCACGAACTGAGGGAAGAACTGCTTTACGCCGATCATATCCGCAACAACTATACCTATTTTGAACAGCAACACCAGCAATGGCAAAAACTGGCCGGTCAATCAACCAAAAAACCCTCCACCGCGCTGGTGCAACTGGAAAACGAAGCCCATGCCTTCCTGGCAGTGGACCGCAGCCTGTTAAACATCCCTGCAGTTCCAGCCCCGAAAAAGCTGCCAGCACCAGCCCAAGCGGAGTCAAACAACCCGGCTCTCCATCCCACGCCAAGCCTCAGAAGACTCGGTTCAAGAAAACCAACCCAGGTGCTGCGAACCACAACAAAGCCAAGTCCTTCAGCCATACCCACGGTAGCATCACAAACGAACACCCTACCGAAGCCTCATCAAAATGCAGCCACTATAGCCCAAACCCGTCCTCAAACAGGGCCTGAAGCAACGTCGGCTCCAATCACACCCACCGGGAGAGAATCACAACGCCCCCCAGAACCAGCTGCGGCAATCACAAGAACAGACCAACCACCTACCGCCTCCACAAAACTCACTGAGGTCGGAACACACCACAACAGACTGAACGGAACACGCCTCAACCTGAATCAGCTATTTGGCCCCAGCATTAAAACCGTCCGGTTCAACCAGCACAGTGGAAACACCTGCTACTTTCTAGCCCTTCTCGATAACATCCTGCAACACCCGCAAGGGGCACGCTTACTGGAATCCATTCAGGTCACCCCCATTTCAGGCGGCTATCGGGTCAAATTCCCCGCCCAGAACAATGCCGTTGAACTTCTAAATAATGAGCTGAGCAAAGCCACAGCGGCCCGACCCCATAATCCGGCACATATCGGGATTCCGCTTCTCGAACAGGCCTATCTGAAACTTCCCGGTGTCAACGCCAACGATATTGGCGAATCACTAAACGTGGTCAATCACGTTTTTCCAGAAAATCTGCTACCCAATGCCTACCCCTTTAACTGGAACCTGAGCAACCCGGCACAAAACATACAGGCACTTACACCAGCGCAATACAAAGCCCAACTCCAACGCTTAATTCAGGCCGTTCAGAGCAATACTGAAGAACTGCCCCTGATGACAGCCCTTAAAAGTGACCACATCAGCTCGGTTCGACTGCCAGAATCCTCAGCCACCCATATTCAACTGCTCGACCCAATCAGCGGCCCCAAAAGACTCCCAATCGATGACTTTATCCAGCAATACCAGCTCATCGGTTTTGGCAGGGCGGAAACCGATGCTATCAGAGCCGTTCGTGAGCAACTTGAAACCAATTTAGCCCAACAGCTTGAAACACAAAGCAGACAAGCCCAGGCAGACCCGGAGAATCTTCGCACCTTTAAAAACCTGATTTTGAATGATATGAACCTGCTGAACCGCTGCTATCAAGTCGCCCCGGAAGTGGTAAATAGCGCGTTAGATTTACCCTGAAGCCTCACGCCTCTCACCGACCTGCTGGTTTAAAGCATTGCCTTTGGCGTTTTTCAGGTACAATAGCAGCATGTTTTTTGCTGTAATCTGCCTATTAATCATCGCCCTGATGGGCACAGGCCATTCTCCCGACCAATATGGCTGGATGATGCTCATTGGGCTGTCCTGGATGGCTGGCTATCTGGATTGCCGCAAATTTGCCCGTTCGGATCAGGAAAAAGTCCGGGTCATACCGGCCGATATGCGTCAAGATCCCGCCATCCCGGACGACCAGTCCCTCTTTGAATCCTAAGCGGAAGGGCCACCGTGCAAGCCAAGTTTATCGCCAGGCTCCGTGACAAACTGGGGGCGCGCTATGTGCTGGATCGCCCCGAAGAGTTGGCTGCTTACGATTGTGATGCCTGTGTGCTGATTCAAAAAGCGCCTGAACTGGTGGTGCTGCCTAAAACCACCGAGGAAGTCGCCTTTGTGGTTCAAACTTGTGTGGAATTTAACATTCCATATACGGCCCGAGGCGCAGGCACCGGGCTATCGGGGGGTGCCTTGCCCATGCAGGGCGGGGTGCAAATCGGCATAAGCCGTATGGATCGCATTATAGACATCGACGCCCGCAACCAGACCGCCACCGTGGAGATGGGCGTAGTCAATGTCTGGCTGAACGAGGCCACGAAAGCCGACAGCCTATTTTACGCTCCCGATCCCTCCTCTCAGGTGGCTTGCACGCTGGGCGGCAATATCGCTGAAAATGCAGGGGGCATCCATTGTATTAAATACGGCGTGACCACGGATCATATTCTGGCCCTGCAAGTGGTTTTGCCCGATGGCAACGTCACCTGGATTGGCTCGAAAAACCGCCGCAGCCACGGCCCCAATTTGGTGGGACTGATGGTGGGCTCTGAGGGCACACTAGGCATCATCACCCAGGCCATCGTACGCTTGACCCCCAAGCCCGAAAGCGTCAAAGTCTATCTGGCCGCCTTCGATTCGGTGCAAGCTGCCGGGGCCACAGTTTCCAGCATCATTCAACGCGGCCTCCTACCTTCGGCGCTGGAATTTATGGACGCCTTTACGGTGCGCGCCGTCAATGAGGCCTTTCATGTGGGCTTCCCCGAGCAGGCCGAAGCGGTTCTCCTGATTGAACTGGACGGCCCCGCCAATGTGGTCGACCACGATGAGATCACCTTAAACGCTATTCTTAACCAGCATCAGGTCAGCCAGATTCGCGTTGGGGCAACCGAGGCTGAGCGACTAGCCCTCTGGAAATCCCGTAAGGCCACTGTGGCCGCTTACGGGCGATACTTACCCGCCTTTTACCTGCACGATTGCGTGATTCCCCGCAGCCAACTGGTGCCTATTCTGGAAAAAATCGAGGAAGTGGCCCAGCGCTATAAGCTCACCATTGGTAACGTGTTTCACGCCGGGGACGGGAATTTGCACCCCAACATCCTGTTTGATCCCGCCGATGCGGTCATGGTGAACAATGCGCTGCGCGGCGGGGAGGAAATCATGCGAGCCTGTCTGGCCGTGGGTGGCACGCTCAGCGGCGAACATGGCATTGGGATTGAAAAATCGGCCTACATGCACCTGCAATTTTCGGCGGCCTCGCTGGATAAAATGAAGCTCGTAAAAAACACCTTTGACCCCAAGGGCTTGAGCAACCCGGAAAAGATTTTCCCCATGCGCACAGGCTGTGGAGAAACCCATGCGGCCACAACTCCCGCCCTGTTTTCGGGAGAAGGCTTATGGATTTGATGAAAGCGGTTACGCCATGAACACCACCGCCCTGCAAGCGGCCATCAGCGCCCTACACGCCAGCAACCTGGCCCGCCCCTGGGAATTCCAGGGGCAATCGGGTCACAAACTAACTCCCGAATGCGCCAGCCAGGTGTCCCAAGTACTGCACTGGGCACAAGAAAACCATTGTCCCATCGCCATAGATTATAGGGATGCCCTCCACATGCCCCTCCCGGTGTGGCTGGATTTAAGCGCCCTTAAGGGCGTGCGTCAACATCCCGTGGCCGATTTTATCATTGAAGTAGAAACGGGCATCACCTTTGGGGAACTGGCCGCGCTGCTGGCTGAACACGGGCAAGCCTTCCCGCTGTCTTATCCCGCCAATACGCTGATTGCCGAAGTATTAGCCGAAGACCGACCCGCTCTGGAAACCGGCCTACGCGGTGCATTTCGGGATTATGTGCTGAAAACGGAAATCGCCACACCGGACGGCCAACTCACCATCAGCGGGGCCGATGTGGTCAAAAACGTGACGGGTTACGATCTGGCCAAGTTGTATGTGGGCGGCCGTCACGCCTTTGGGGTGGTGACTTCGGTCACACTCAAGCTGATGGCCTTGTCCCATGCCCGGCGCTACTGGCGCTTTGGCTCGGATTCTCTGCAAGCGGGCTGCGCGCTCAGCGAGAAGCTCCTCAGCAATCAGTTGCCGCTCAGCGCCTGCGAAATTTATCAGGACGATGCCGGCTGGCAAGTCTTCATCGAGGTTTGCGGCGATGACTGGCTGATGGCAGATACCCAAGCCCTCTTTACCGGCACAGAAAACAGTGGCAGCTTGCCCGCAAGCCAACACTGGGCCCATAGCCAGAGCGGGCAAGCCCCGCAACGCCTGAAAGAGGAAGAGGGTCAAGCCCTAAAGGCCCAACTGCAAGGGGAAGCCGATGAAAACACCTGGCTGGAAGTGGCCTTACCACTCTCGCAGTGGAGCGCATTCGCCGTACTGGTCAGCAAGCAATCATCGCTTCAGTCTTTGCGCTTACAAATTCGGCCTGCCGCCGGACTGGTATACATCAGCGCGCCCATGCTGCCCTCGGCGGCGCTGCAATACCTGAAAACCGAAGCCGAGGCCCTGGAAGGCTTCGCGCAGATTCTACAGATTTCTTCGACAGATGCCGCCACCCTGTCAGAAGCAGCGGCCATTCTGGCCCAATTCAACCTGCCGGAAGATCCGATCGTGCGCCGCTTGCTGAAGGACTTGAAAAAAGGCTATGATCCCCAAGGGATTTTGCACACCCCGCGCTTACCGCTATAACACTGGTTTAACCCCACATGACCCCACCCCCCTTAACCCATCTGCAACTTGAGCTGGATAAGCTCAAATCCTGCATCCACTGCGGGATGTGCCTACCCGCGTGCCCCACCTACCGGGTCACAGGCTCCGAGGCTGAGTCTCCCCGTGGGCGGCTGTACCTGATGAAAAAGCTCCTGGAAGGGGAGTTATCGCCGGAGGCCATTGCGCCCCATCTGGATCAGTGTCTGGCCTGCCACGCCTGCGAAACGGTTTGCCCGTCGGGGGTGCAATACGGCAAGGTGCTAATGGGTGCCCGTGAAGATTTAGCCCAGCACAACTCCAGCTTTAAGCGGCGCTTCAAACGCTTTGTGTTTCAAAAGATATTACCCAACCCGGAAATCATGCACGGGGGTGGCCTTCTGGTGAGAACTTATCAACAAAGCGGGCTGCAATGGCTGGTGCGTGCCACGGGATTACTCAAGCTCTTCCCCTTTGGCATCAGTGGGCAGGAAGCCTTATTGCCCGCAGTCCCCAAGCATAAACCCCTGAAAGCAGGCATGCAGTTTGGCGACCCCATGGGCGAGCCGGTGGCCCTACTCACGGGCTGCGCAATGGATGTGTTCTATAACAACGTGCACTGGGACACCCTTGAGGTGCTGGTGGCCAACGGTTACCGGGTTACCATTCCCGAGCAACACTGCTGCGGGGCGCTGGCCCACCATGCAGGAGAAACGGACATCACCCGCGAACTGGCCCGCCTGAACGTGGATGATATTCTGGCCAGCCAACCCGTCTGGATCGTGCTGAACTCCAGCGGCTGCGGCTCAACGCTAAAAGAATACGGGCAACTACTGGGCAGCGATACGCTGTACGGGGAACGCGCCCGCCAGTTCTCGGCCAAAGTGGTGGATATTATGGAGCTGCTGGCCAAAAAGCCGCTGGCCCCCTTCAAGAACTACGCCCTGCACGAAACCATCACCTATCACGCGGCCTGCCACCTCTATCATGTGCAAAAAGTGAAAAACGAGCCCATTTCACTGCTGGCCCAAGTGCCCGGCATTCAACTGGTGCCCCTGACGAATGCGGAAACCTGCTGCGGGAGCGCGGGGATCTATAATATAGAACAGCCTGAACTGAGCGGCGAAATTTTGGAAAACAAAATGGAGCACCTGAAAACGGCCTGCCTCGGCATGGGTGCCACGACCGTGGTGACAGGGAACCCCGGCTGCCTGCTGCAACTGCAAAGCGGCATCAACAAGCATCAACTGCCCATGAAAGTGCGCCATCCCATTTCGGTTCTGGCCGACGGGTACCGAAACCCGAGCCCCTAAAAAAGCCAGTCCCTAAAATCAAAGACCACCCAAAAGCACACAACAAAAAGTACAACAGCAAAAACACAACAAAGGGAACATCCACGCATGCGTGACGGTTTAAAGGTCGGGGAACAAGTTGAGCTTTCCATTACGGTGGATGAGCGCATGCGGGCCAGTTTGCTGGGGCAGCCGGTGCACCCTCTCTATGGGACGGCGGCCATGATTGAGCATATGGAATGGGCCGCGCGCCAGCATATTCTGCCCTATCTGGAGCCCGGCGAAGAGGGCGTGGGGCATCATGTGGCTGTCAAACACCTCGCCCCCGCACCCATTGGGGCGGTCATCCGCATTCAATCCACGGTGAGCGAGATTCAACCCCGCCGAGTGACCAGCCAGGTGAAGGCCTGGTGGGAAAGCACACTGATTGGCGAAGGAACACTGATACAAGCGCTAGTTCTCACCGAAAAACTTTATGCCTGCGCCAACCCTCAGCCTGCAGAAGGCAAGCACCCCGCGCAGCCCCAACCTACCGCTGCTGAGATCCACTTAGAAGAGGCTTCAGCTCCGCCACCAGCCCAGCTAAAAGACGCGCAGGGAACCGTAATCTTTCAGCTGGAAGTGCTGAGATGGGAAAATGGCATGTTCGCCTGCACCCGCTACGATGAATGGCTGGTGTGCCGAGCCGTCGTGGGAACCAAATCGGGGGAAGCCACCGCCACGCAAGCAGAGCAAGTCCACCACGAAGGAGCGTTCTTGCTGCGCTATGAACTTGAAGAGCTCCTAGAAACGATGCAAGCCTTAGCTCAACAAACGAAAACCACTTACCAGTCCGATTTTTTAGAGCCTCTGCTTTGGATAGCCCTACAACCTGAAGGGCAGAACGCCTATGCCTGTGACCTCCAGCTCACGCCCCCCGAGCAGGAGACACAACCACGCCACACCCTCATCCCCCTGAAAGCATTGCAACAGTTCGCACAACAACTCAGCGCACAGATGGAGGGCTTTCCCAGCCGTCTGTAATGGCTCAGAGGGATACATTTTTTGAAATTCCATTTAAACCTAACAACAAAATCGATTGCTTTGTTTTTATCCGTATAACGTCAGTCAGCAATCAGGATGGAACCCCCACATGCCCTTAGACATTCCCAATGTGGTAGCCGGTACGGCCACATCAGGCTCCGAGCCCGGCGCGTATGGCCAGAGTGCTTGCAAGAAATATTACGATTTCACCCAACAGGCAAAAGATGTCTATCAGACCACGGGCAAGCCAGAACCACTCGCAGCGGTCGCAAACGCATCCATTCGCTACACCCCGACTGGCACAACAGCCAAAGGACGCAACACACTCGAAGCGGTCAACAACGCCATTGGCTATGCCAAAGCAGATATTCAAAAACAAGATCTGGACGGGGACGGTGCCATCAGCCGCGACGAATTGAAAACCAATTTTAAGCAACCCTTTATCGACAAAATCGAACACTTAACCAAACTGGATGCTGCAGTCCAAGCCGATCCCACGATTGCTCAAGCTCGAAAAGCACAAGTGCTGACTGCCATCGATAACCGCTGTCAAGACATCACCACGGAAGCGAACGAAGCCCAAGTCAAGGCCGCTAACTTTTTTGCAGCCGTCGATGTGAAAGACGCACAAGGAAGCAGTGACGGCAAGCTCACCGCCGATGAAATGGCAGCCAA
Source organism: Vampirovibrio chlorellavorus (assembly GCA_903866275.1). Taxonomy (GTDB): domain Bacteria; phylum Cyanobacteriota; class Vampirovibrionia; order Vampirovibrionales; family Vampirovibrionaceae; genus Vampirovibrio; species Vampirovibrio chlorellavorus_D. The sequence continues at coordinate 90,952 of CAIPMU010000015.1, forward strand.
ACTACTCTTTGACGATGCCGCAGTGGATATGTTTAACGATCATCAGGAAAGCTATCAAACCATCATTAACGGGCTAGAGCAAAAAACCGATTATACGGAGCACGGTGGCCCCAGCTTTGAAACCTTAAAATCCCAGATTGATACCATCCAACAGAATCCGAAAGATAAACAACAACCTTTGGCCCAAGACGGACAAATCACCGTGGATGAACGCGATATTGCAGATCACCTGGTTGATGCGCCCATTCCCACCAACCAAATTATTTCAACCATCCACAGTGCACTCGATCTGAAAAACAGGGTAAGCACCCCGCTTCCAGCTGCTTCTAGCCAGACTTAAATGGCTTGGGTTCTGCCTCACAGGGTTGAAATCCTGTTCTAGTGACAGGCTATTAAAAACAGATTCACACACACAACAGCCAAGCCCCGCAGCAGGAGCAGGCTGTTGTTTTCGTTTTTACAATCTCCCCTTTATCAGGGATGCCTATAGTGATCATGTAATTCCAAATGCAAATTTGAATTAAGCCCCGCTCTATCACTTGAAAAATATCTATGCCAGAATACTTTGTGCTGAGCAATATGCAGCAGTGCGTTTAATCCATTGATTCTTTTCATACGCTGCATACAATGATCCTGACAGCGTTTTAGACCTTTCACAAGACTTTCCGGTTTCATGTTCAGCATTTGATCTTTTAGCATTCATTTTTTCAGAAAAGAGGGACAAGGCGATGAGCAATACAGTGGCCAAGCTGTTTGTGTTTTATAACGTGCCGGAAGCGGATCAAGCCGTGTTTGATCAGCAGTATCAGGACAGCCACATCCCGCTAGCCAAGAAGATTCCCGGCTTGCGTAACATGGATCTGGCCCGCAAACCCCGCAACCTGATGGGCGGCAGCAGCCCGTATCATTTAATCGCCACGCTAACCTTCGACAACATGGCCGCCCTCAAGGCAGGCATGGGCTCCCCTGAAGGGCAGGAAGCCGGTAACAATATCATGAGCTTTGCTTCGAATTACATCACCATGCTGTCCTCTGAAGTGGAAGTCACTGAAAGCACGGCGGTGCACTAAAGCATGTCGATCCAGTCCAGCCCGGCACATGCCGGTATCCAACCCAAAGCCGGCGACAGCTTTGGCTTTGAAATGATTCGGTATGAAAAATATAATGGGCGCGCCAAAATCACCATCAACCGGCCGCAAGTGTATAACGCGTTCAATTTTCAAACCTTCAAGGAAATGACCCGCGCAGTCGAAGACGCCTCCTGGGATGACAGCATCGGGGTGCTAATTCTCACTGGGGCTGGGGATAAAGCCTTTTGCACCGGCGCGGACATGAAAGAGCAGAACGAGTACTTCGGCCAACGCCCCAAAGACTACTGGAAGTGGATGGGCGGATTTATTGATCTGCATGAAAAACTGCGCACGCTGGGCAAGCCCAGTATTGCCCGCCTGAACGGTATTGTGGTGGGTGGCGGCAACGAACTCAATATGGCTTGCGATCTGGCCATTGCCGCCGATGATATTTATATTCGCCAAGTGGGCACGGCACATGGATCGGTAGCCGCAGCAGGGGCAACCCAATGGCTGCCCATTATTGTGGGTGATCGTCGGGCAAGAGAAATTCTCCTACTCTGCGAAGAAATTCCGGTGCAAAAAGCATTGGAATGGGGGCTGGTGAATCAGGTCGTGCCGCGCGCACAACTGGATGCCGCCGTGGAAGCCATGGCCGATAAGTTGCTGAACAAGCTTCCCGAGTGCACCCGTTACACCAAGCAGCAACTCAACTTCTGGCGAGATCTCTCATGGGGCATGACCTTACCGCATGCCCGCGAGTGGCTGACCGCGCATGCCGGGAGTGTTGAGGCCATTGAAGGCTCGCTGGCCTTTGTGGAAAAGCGTAAACCCCGTTACAGCGCCATTCGAAACGGTGAACTGGACGCACTAAATGTTAAGAATTCGCGTTAATTGTAGCCGCTACGAGTGACCCCGTAGTATCTTTAAGGTATCTAACAGGTCATTGAGAGGACCAAGCATTAGAGGACAACCCTAATGGATCCCATGAGCCCACGTGTACAACATGTTTTGCGGTTTTCTGGTGTTGACAATCACGACCAGGTATTGAAAGCACTAGAGACCAGCCGTCTTCGGCAAGACTCCGTCAATCTGTTTGGCGGCGATACCCAAGTGGATATGTTTGTCCGGAAAGATACGGCAACCCTGGAAATTTCAGCCAATAAATCCAGTGCCCTTCACTTTGCCGGTGGTTTTGTGCGTGCCTTGTACCGCGAAACCACAGGACACGATCCCAAGCCCACCCTGATCAACGGGCCCGCTTGCGATCTGTTTGAGCGGACTATTGGCAGCAACAACTAATGGCGATTCCCCTGCATCGGCAAACCCAATACCAATACTTGCTGGTCAGCCAGGAAGGGCGAGTGGGTACTGTTCAACTCAACCGGCCTGATGTGCTGAATGCGCTCAGTCCAGATTTGATGATTGAACTGGTGGATGCGCTGGAAGTTTTTGATGCCGATAACCAGATCGGCTGTATCGTACTCACCGGTGGTCCCAAAGTGTTCGCTGCCGGGGCGGACATCAAGCGCATGGCCAACGCGTCAGCCATTGACATGCTGACGCTGGATCAGTTGGCTCGTTGGGATCGCATTCGCAAATTACACAAGCCTGTCGTCGCAGCCATTAACGGCTACGCACTAGGCGGTGGTTGTGAACTGGCCATGATGTGCGACATGATTATCGCAGGCGAAAACGCCAAATTCGGCCAACCGGAAATCAATATTGGCGTGATCCCCGGAGCCGGTGGCACACAGCGCCTCACCCGCGCGGTGGGCAAGGCCAAAGCGATGGAACTGATTTTAACCGGACGTCTGTTTGATGCCCAGGAAGCCCTGAGCATGGGCCTCATCAACACCATTACCCCGCCAGAACTGACAATGGAAACTGCCCAGCAACTCGCCCAAACCATCGCGGAAAAACCCGCCGTTGCAGTTCGATTGGGGAAAGAAGCCATTTTAAAAGCCTTCGATACCACCATGGAGGGCGGGCTGGACTACGAGCGCAAACTGTTCTACCTGCTCTTTGCCTCCGAAGACCAAAAAGAGGGTATGCAGGCCTTCATGGAAAAGCGTGCTCCTGATTGGACTAACGCTTAAGCGCTATAAGCTAACAGAGCTAAAAAAAGGCCACAAAAACTGGAAACGTGTGACGGGGCAGAATACTCTAGCATTCATTGAAGACACAAGGAGCAAGCGCGGATGGCCGGTTTTGAATTTTTGCTGAATGAACTGGATGAGCACGGGGTTTTGACCCTGACTTTAAACCGCGCGGATTGCCTGAACGCCTTCAACGATGAAATGAGCTTTGAGCTGCAAAAAGCGTTGAAGGACGCCGAAAAAAACGCGGATGTGCGCAGCATTGTGCTCACAGGTGCCGGGCGTGGCTTTAGTGCCGGGCAAGATCTCCGCAGCCGCAGCGTGGCAGCCAACGGGGCGACACCGCATTTGGGCGATTCCATTCGCGAGCGATACAGCCCCATTATCAGCAAATTGCGCAGCATGGAAAAACCCGTTCTGGCCAGCATCAACGGGGTCGCAGCCGGTGCGGGAGCCAGCCTGGCCTTTGCCTGCGATTTACGCATTGCCAACAGTTCGGCCAAATTTATTCAGGCCTTCGTGAAAGTAGGCCTCATCCCGGATTCGGCGGCCTGCTGGCTGCTGCCCCGTCTGGTGGGTTTTGGCAGGGCCATGGAACTGGCCCTGCTGGGTGATGTCATCTCGGCGGACACCGCGCTGCAATGGGGACTGGTCAATCAGGTGGTGCCGGATGACCAACTGACCGTTGCCACCCAGCAACTGGCCCAGCAACTGGCGCAAGGCCCCACCCAAGCCATAGGCCTGATTAAGCGCGCCATGAACAAGGCTATGTCGGTGGATTTGGATACCTATCTGGCCTATGAAGCCAACTTGCAGGAAATCGCCGGACGCACCCACGACTATCAGGAAGGCGTCAGCGCCTTTTTGGAAAAACGCCCCGCCCAATTTGCGGGTCGTTAAAGCATCATGAATCTGGCCGGTTGAATCGCCTCAAAACAAATCTGTCTGAGAGGGGTTAAAACTGATGTGCCCTTGGGCTACAATGTGCATTGAGGGGGCTCACTCTAGGAAGTGCCCCATTGGTTTTTTCAGGAGGGGATTTTCATGATTACTGCAGAAGATTTTGCTCAACAAATTCAGGGCGGGCGCAAGATAGAGGCGCACGATGAAATGAGCGAAGAGTACCGCGAGGCACTGCTGAACCTGCTGATGCAGCAGGCCGATTCCGAGCTATCCGGGGGGTATGGCTACATTCCCTGGATCGCCAAAGCGCCCAGCATCCACGAGAAATTACTGGTGGCCCAAATCGTGAAAGATGAGATCAATCACGCTTACCGCATGAACAAATTGCTGGCCGAACTGGGCATCAATGTGGATCAACGCATTGAAGACATGGAGCTGGAGCTACGCCTGGAAGACAGCAACGCCAACATCGGCACCGAGCGCAAGGCCGCCGACAAGCGCGTGAACATCTTCTATTACACCATCGACAGCTGGACCGATTTCATCATGTTCAACTTCTGCATGGACCGGGGCGCGGGCCATCAGCTGGAAGACGCAAAACATTGCAGCTACGCCCCTTGGGCCCGAACCATTGAGGGCATCTTCAAGGAAGAAATGATGCATGTGAATCACGGGGACACCTGGGTGCATCGCTTGGCCAGCAACCCGGATACCAAGGACGAGGTGCAGACCGCGCTGGAAAAATGGTATCCCCGCACCATGAACATTTTTGGCCGTCCTAACTCCAGCAAGAATAAACTCTACCGCAAGTTAGGCCTCAAGCAGCGGGACAACGAGGAAGTGCGTCAGGCGTTCAAGGCCGATATTACCAAGGCACTGGAAGGCACCGGTCTGAGTCTACCCGCGTGGACGCCGGAGTATGACGAATCGGTTTAAAGCGGCTTCAAACACACGCTAAGTTTATTCAACTTTAACCCATCCGCATGGTGAAACGTCATGCCTGACCAAGTCCGTGTGGATGGGTTTATATCATCGACCCAGAGAGCAGAGACAGGACGCACCCATTGAACGCCCCATCCCCCTCCCCTTTTGAGAAAATTGGCATTTTAGGCTCCGGCACGATGGGCGCGGGAATTGCCCAACTCTGCCTGCAAGCGAGCCTGAAGGCGTACCTCTACGATCTTCATGCACCCTTGCTCACCAAGGCCAAAGCCGAGATTGATGACGGCTTAAAAATCGCAGTGGCCAAGAAAAAACTAGCCGCAGACCAACTACCCACCGCCCTGGCCAACCTATCCATGCACACCGAGCTGGTCGCATTGGCCGACTGCGATTTAATTATCGAAGCAGTACCAGAAAATCTGGAGCTGAAAAGCAAGCTGTTTCGGGAACTGGATGGCCTATGCAAGCCGGAAACGGTGCTGGCCAGCAACACCTCCTCGCTCAGCATTACGGCTCTGGGTGGAGCCACCCAACGTCCGGCCCAGGTGGCGGGGCTACACTTTTTCAATCCCGCACCAATGATGAAACTGGTGGAAGTGGTTTGCGGGATGCGGACCAGCGAGCAAACCATTGCCAGGCTAACCGCCTTCGCGACAGCACTGGGGAAAACCCCGGTAACCGCCAAGGACACCCCCGGCTTTATCGTTAACCGGGTGGCACGGCCCTTCTACGGGGAGGCACTCAAAATTCTGGGCGAGGCCGCTAGCAACCCGGTCATGGTTCGGACCATCGATGCGGTCATGCGGGAAGCGGGCGGCTTTAAAATGGGGCCGTTCCAGCTGATGGATTTAATTGGTATTGATGTCAACCTTGCGGTGACGCAATCGGTTTGGCAGGCGTATTTTCAGGTGTCCCGGTACCGGCCCCACCCCATTCAGCAGCGCATGGTGAGTGCGGGCCTGTTGGGTCGCAAAACCGGAGAAGGATTTTATACCTATGAGTCTTGAACCCGAAATGGAACCAGAAGAGATAGAACCAGAAGAAGAACAGGCCCACGAGCCCGAAAACTACCACAACGTGCTGATTCTGGGCGACCCCACCGACCCGATGGTCCTGCAATGGCGCGATTACTGCGAAGCGGTGGACATCCCCACCACACTGTATGTAGATGCGGATGACGCGCCCAAACCCAGCCATACCCCCTATACCGTACTCCTGAACACGCATGTGGATATTCCGTTTTTCCACATGCACCACCTCCCGGACAGCTTGGCCGAGGCGCTGGATGAAGAGTGCCTAATCCTGAACAACTGTCTGGCGGAAACGCCCACCAGCAGTGCCGCCGAGATGGAAGACGATTATTGTCTGGTCGGTTTTAGCGCCATTGGGCTGTATACTGGGACCCCGGTGCTTGAAATCGCTCGCGGGCTCCAAACCGACCCTCGATACATCCAGAAAGCCCATCACTTCCTGGGACATTTGGGCCTGCGCGCCATTGAAGTGCCCGAAACCCCCAGTCTGGTGCTGGGGCGTGTTCTGGCCTTGCTGGTCAATGAGGCCGCTTCCGCGCTGATGGAAGGCGTGGCCAGTCCGCAAGATATTGATACGGCAATGCAACTGGGCACCAACTACCCGCGCGGCCCGCTCACCTGGGCGGATTATGTAGGATTGGACGTCATTCTGTCAATTTTAAACCACCTGGAGGACGAGTACGGGGAAGATCGCTACTGCGCCATGCCCCTATTGCGCCAGAAAGTGGACGCCGGCAAACTGGGCCGCAAGGCGGGCGAAGGCTTTTACTCCTATCACCCGGAGCATACCCGACGGGGCTAGGGCGTATCTAGCGCCATCATCAAACAGTACATCGTAAGGAAGCACACGAATGACACACCCTCAAAGCAATCAGGCGGTCATTGTGGATGCGCTGCGCACCCCAATCGGACGCTATAACGGTATTTTAAAAACCGTCCGCCCGGATGATCTATGCGCCATGACCATTACAGCCCTGTTGCAACGCAATCCGCAACTCGACCCCAATCTGATTGAAGACGTGCTGGTGGGTTGCGCCAATCAAGCGGGGGAAGACAACCGCAACGTGGCCCGCATGGCAGCCTTGCTGGCGGAACTTCCGTTGCATGTGGGCGGCGGCACGGTCAACCGGCTCTGCGGCTCGGGCTTGATGGCGGTGAATCAGGCCGCCCATGCCATTTTGGCCAGGGAAGGCGATGTGTATCTGGCAGGCGGGGTGGAGAGCATGACCCGTGCGCCTTTCGTCATGGGCAAGGCCAGCGAGGCGTTCTCGCGGCAAGCCGAAATCTTTGACACCACCATTGGCTGGCGCTTCACTAACCCCAGGCTGGCCGAGCTGCATCATCCCTACAGCATGGGAGAAACCGCCGAAAACGTGGCCGAGCAATACCACATCTCCCGCGCCGATCAGGATGCCTTTGCCCTGAGTAGCCAGCAAAAAACCGGGGCCGCTATCGCCGCTGGCAAGTTTGAGGCGGAGATTTTCCCGGTGACCCTCACCGATAAAAAGGGAAAAAGTACAGTCCTCAGCGCCGATGAGCACCCCCGGCCAGACACCACGCCAGAGAGTTTGGCCGCCCTGAAGCCCGCCTTTAAAAAAGACGGCAGCGTTACTGCAGGCAACAGCTCGGGCATTAACGACGGGGCCTGCATGTTACTGATCATGAGCGAACAACGCGCCCGCGATTTGGGATGCAAGCCCTTGGCACGCATTCTGTCCAGCGCCGTGGCCGGGGTGGATCCCTCCTGCATGGGGCTTGGCCCGGTGCCCGCCTCCCAGAAAGCTTTAAGACGGGCAGGCTTAACGGTTCAGGAGATGGATTTGGTGGAACTCAACGAAGCCTTTGCCGCCCAAGTTCTGGCCTGCGCCCAGGAACTCCAACTCAATATGGATACCCTAAATGTGAACGGCGGCGGCATTGCCTTGGGGCACCCCCTGGGTGCTTCGGGAGCACGCATTTTAAGCACCTTGGTGTATGAGCTTCATCGTCGCCCCCTAGCGCGCTATGGGCTGGCCACCATGTGCATTGGGGTCGGTCAGGGCATCGCTACGGTGATTGAAAAAATGGAATCATGACCTCATAAAAACTTGCGTATCATGTCTATCTAAAGCACCAATTCCTCCAGTCAGGAATCTCTCCATTTACAAAAAATCACATGGAAACTGCTGATTTTCCGATAAAACCGCAACAAAAAAAGGGGACGGGTTTTTAATACAGTGAACCCCGGTAACGGGCTGACCTCGTGGTCAACCTACCCGTTTGGGTCATCCCCTTGCTTTTTACTCAAATTTCCTTACATGGAGATTATGACCATTTCACTCGCCTTTGACACCCCCAAACTGAATTTTCAGCTTCCCGCCATCAAGCCCGCCAAACCAGAGGCAGAAAGCCTTTTGCTGAGCGAAGAGGAAGCGGATCAACTGCTGAGCACACTGGTGCAATGCCGCTGGAGCCGCCTGGCCTGCCAGGACCCCGATCCACTAGGCATGCTGTTCAACGACCGTGGCAAACAGTGGACCATGGGCTGGGAGCCCAATCAGCAAGCGCTATTACTACTCGTCTGGGAGCTCAACTCCTGGCAGAACAAACCCGAGTGGTCTCTGTATCGCAACGGAAAACTCATTTTCAAAGCCTCCGAAAACATCTCGACCCAGCGCCGCCAATGGCTGACCCAACTACTGGAAGGGCCACAGCCACCGTTCATTGAGGCCCCCGAATTTTTAACCCGCCTGAGCGATTTCAGCTTCTCGGAAGCACAACGCCGACAGGCCGCCACCCAGCTTCAGCAAACGGTGGCCGTTTTACCGGAAATTACCATCCCGCTGCGGGCCGCGCTACTGGACACACTGGACGCGGATCTGGGCAACCCCGACTGGCCCACACTGGAAGTGCTGAAGCTGCACCGGCTGGCCCATAAAAATATTCTGGTAGCCTTATTGCGCCAATGGGTACAACAGGAATTACTAACCGACCCCTCTGAGACCGCCCAGCTGGATCGCGCCCTGAGCCAGCTTCAACAGGATTATTTAACCCAGAGCAAGCAGGTTCAGGCCTTATTTTTACCGGCTTACCAGCAAGCCTATCTGGAATTCAGAACCTTAATTACCAATGGTCTCTGGCGTGTACAAATTCGCCAGAATAGCAAACGGATGTCCGCCTGAAGGTCATCCCTTTGATCCCATGAAATCGGCTTAGATGCATCAGAAACTGTATTCCATGCCCTCAGTCGGGAGGCATCGCAAGCGAGCCCGCTGAATGCCGCAAACATTGAGATACTATACGCGTAATGCTATAAAATCATTGCCAGTATCCTTCAAAAAATTGTAAAGTAGAGGTACGTCTTTTTCTGGGAAACGCCGGTGAAAATCCGGGGCTGTGCCGCAACTGTAACCTGCTGTTTGCAGGAAGTCAGAACACCAGTAATGAAGACTCTTTTTCCACTTCCTGCGAGCACAAGAGAGGTTCATACCATGCGCTTCAAGCCATCATTGCCCAGCGGCCGATCCGCCGCTCTGGGGTCTAAGGTTTCATTCCATTCCCGTCTGAGTATCGCCCGGTTTAAGCCCAATTTAATAACACTTTAACTGATCCGGTTTCATCGCAATCCCCCGAATTAAACCGTCAGGGTTTTGGGTTCGTTTGGCAGTCACCCGAACACTGACAGCACATTGCTGCATCCCGCTGCAATCCATTAACGCATGCTATTTCCCAAAAAATAGCAGCACAATTCGCATTTTATACCCCGCCGTATCCGGCCCAACGCAAGGAACACCACCCATGTCACAAGCAATGCCTTCTTTGGCCCAGCAGGTCAACCAACGCAAAATCATCAACGGCAAAGACGATGTGGTGCAGCTCTACCCCATCAAGCACCAGTTCGCCTGGGATGCCTATTTAGCAGGCAACGCCAACCACTGGCTGCCCAACGAAATCTCCATGCAAAAAGACATTGAGCAATGGCGCTCTAACTCGGTACTCACCGAGGATGAACGGCGGGTGGTTAAATTTGCCCTGGGCTTTTTTACCACCGCCGACAGCATTGTAGCCAACAATTTAATTTTGGCGGTCTACAAACACGTCACTTCCCCCGAATGCCGCATGTACCTGCTGCGTCAGGCTTACGAGGAAGCCATTCACACGCATGCCTACCAATACATCGTGGAAAGCCTCGGGCTGGATGAGGCTGAAATTTTCACCATGTACAATCGCATTGATTCCATTTACAACAAGGATCAGTTTGCCGCTCAACTGGTGCCCCAGTTAACCCAGCCCGATTTTGCCACCGGCACCCTGGAAAACGATCAAGCCTTTCTGGAAAACCTGATCGATTTCTATGTGATTATGGAAGGCATTTTCTTCTACTCCTCGTTTGCAGCCATCTTATCGTTCCGTAGGCGTAACCTTTTGCCCGGCGTGGCCGAGCAGTTTCAGTACATCATGCGCGATGAATCGATGCACATGAATTTCGGTATGGAAATGATTCATCAGATCATCGTGGAGCAGCCCCATCTGTGGAGCGAGACGTTTCAGCGCAAGATCATCAACAAAATTGTGAAAGCCGCAGAGCTGGAAGCCGCTTATGCCAAGGAATTAGTGCCTAATGGGATTCTCGGACTCAACGCCGAAAGTTTTGAATCCTACACCCGCTATATCGCCGATCGCCGCTTGAACGCGCTAAACCTGTCCACGCGTTTTCATGAAAAAAACCCATTCCCGTGGATGAGTGAAGCCGTGGATTTAACCAAGTCCAAGAACTTTTTTGAAACCCGCATTACCGAGTACCAAACCGGCGGCGCGCTCCAGTGGGATGACTTCTAACCCGCAGACTAGCCCCGTTAAAAACATCCGAAATATTTTAAATCCCTGAACGCCTGGAAAGGAAAGCCCTATCATGTCCGCCATACTTCTGCGTCAACCGGATGGCAGCCTGCAACCCATTGAGGAAGAACTCTTTAATCAACGCCTGCAAAACGCTTGCCAGGGCCTCTCGGGTGTGAACCTCGAAGCCATCCAGCAGGATTGTCTGCGCAGTTGGTACAGCGGCATGACCGCAGCAGAAATGGAAGAATCCGCCATTCTGGCCGCGCGCGGACTGATTGAACAACACCCCAACTACGGCTATGTCACCGCGCGCCTGGTGCTGCACACCTTGTACCGCGATGTGTTAGATACACCGGATCTGTCAGCAGACCTGCTCAAAGCGCTCTATCAGGGCAGCTTTGCCAACTACTTAAAAACCGGCGTAGATCTGGGCATTCTAGATGCCCGCCTGCTGTCGTTTGACTTGAGCAAACTCAGCGCGGCCATTGACCCCGAAGCCGATCATCACTTTCAGTTTCAGGGCATTCAAATCCTGAAGGATCGTTACTTGATCCGCAACCGGGAACAAAAATTATTGGAACTCCCGCAATGGATGTGGCTGCGCATTGCGATGGGCCTTTCCATTCTGGAAGACAACAAGGAAGCCCGCGCCATTGAATTTTACGAGGTGATGAAAGGGTTTGATTACCTGCCCAGCACCCCCACGCTATTCAGTTCTGGCACCACGCACCCGCAATTGTCCTCCTGCTTTTTAAATACGGTGGATGACAGCATTGAAGGCATTTTCAAGGTGTACACCGACAATGCCCGACTGTCCAAATGGGCGGGCGGCATCGGCACCGACTGGACGCCTATTCGGGCCACCGGGGCCGCCATTGTGGGCACCAACGGGCAAAGTCAGGGATTGATTCCGTGGCTGAAAATTGACAATGACGTGGCCATTGCGGTGAATCAGGGAGGCAAGCGCAAAGGCGCGCATTGCGCGTATCTGGAAACCTGGCATCTGGATATCGAGGACTTTCTGGATCTACGCAAGAACGTGGGCGATGAGCGTCGTCGCACACACGATATCAACACCGCCAACTGGATCCCCGATTTGTTCATGAAGCGCGTCGAGGAAGACGGCCCCTGGACACTGCTCAGCCCGGAAGACGCCCCGGAATTACATGATTTATTTGGCGCAGCATTTGAAGCAGCCTATGTGGCCCGCGAGCAGCAAGTGGCCGAAGGCAAAATCATGGGCAAAACCCTCGAAGCAAAAACCCTGTGGCGCAAAATGCTGACCATGCTCTTTGAAACCGGACACCCGTGGATCACGTTTAAAGATCCCTGCAACGTGCGCTCCCCGCAGGATCATGTAGGCGTGGTGCATAGCTCGAATCTCTGTACGGAAATAACCCTGAACACCAGCCTGGAAGAGACTGCCGTGTGCAATCTGGGCTCGGTGAATTTGGCTCGCCATGTGAAAGACGGTGCGCTGGATGAAACCAAGCTGCGCAACACCATTCGCGTGGCTGTGCGCATGCTGGACAACGTGATTGACATCAATTACTACCCCACCCCCGAAGCCAAGGCGGCCAACCTGAAGCACCGGGCCATCGGGCTGGGGATGATGGGCTATCAGGAGTTGCTGTACCAACTCAATATTCCTTTTGCCAGCGAAGCCCACCTGCAACTGGCTGATACCCTCACCGAGCGCTTTAGCTATGAAGCCATTGCGGCCTCCGCCGAGTTGGCCGCTGAGCGTGGGGCTTACGGCAGTTTTAAAGGCTCCAAATGGCAGCGGGGCATTTTCCCGCTGGATACCCTGCAACTGCTACAGGAAGCGCGCAACCTCCCGCTGGATTGCAACCGCAGCCAACGGCTGAATTGGGCCGTACTCAAAGCCAAAGTGATCCAAACTGGCCTGCGTCATTCCAACCTCATGGCCATCGCCCCCACCGCGACGATCTCGAATATCGCAGGCACCACGGCCTGCATTGAACCCACGTTCAAGAACCTGTTTGTCTCTTCAAATCTCTCCGGTGAATTTACGGTGATTAACCAATGGCTGGTCAACGATTTAGAGCAACGCGGCCTGTGGAATCCGGAGATGATCGCTGCCCTCAAGGCGGTGGACGGACAACTGTCCCGGTTGCCACAAATCCCCGCCGATTTGCAGCAAAAGTACCCCGATGTGTTTGAAAACGATCAACAGTGGCTCTTGCGGGCGGCGGCGCTGCGGGGCAAGTGGATCGATCAATCGCAATCGGTCAACCTGTTTGTGGCGCAACCCAGCGGAAAACTCCTGAATCAGCTGTATACCAGCGCATGGCATATGGGCCTGAAAACCACCTATTACCTGCGCACGCTGGCCGCCAGCCAGGTGGAGAAATCCACCGTGGATCCGGGGCAGTTTGGCAAAACCCACACCCGAGCGAGCGAGCCCACCCCGCAAGCGTGCAGCATCGACAACCCCGAATGCGAAGCCTGCCAGTAAACACTGCCACTTCACAGACTTCAAGAGACAAAACCGCGCATTACAACGGCGCGCGCTAATAGCATTCTTCTACTGAAAGTAAGATTCAGGAAAAATAAGAATGCGATACAAACCATGCCCAAATTTAGGCAGTTTCTAGGTAAGGTGCTGGCAAAAAACAAGTAAAACTTGTATCCAAATGGCCTGAAATAAACCAGACAACCCTTAAATCAAGCGCTATTTCATTTTAGAAACGGGTTCAAAGCACTCAAAAATGAAGAAATGTTACAAGTTTTACCTGTCCACTAAAGTATTTAAACAACTGAGCGACAATAGAACTATCTATAATGAGTGCTTCAATCGAAAATCCCAATAGCGAACAACTGCATCGAAAGGCCCAACATTGCCTAGAACCTATCCGGTAAGTTCGTTGTAGAATATTGGCTGTCTGGTTGAACTGGAGCAGCGTTTTCAATGGCATACCGCAGATTAAGTGAGCAGGAGTGGGAGTTAATTTGGGCTTGTTTCCCAGATCAGGTGATGGGTAG
>CAIPMU010000016.1 GCA_903866275.1 Vampirovibrio chlorellavorus
AATCTGGTATTTCTGGTACGCGGTGGCCAAAGCACCCGTGAATTCCTGAAAATTTGAATTATACGTCTGGTTACGTTGATTGGTCACAATTTTGGGAATAACCACGGTCAAAATAACGCCAAAGATAGCCAGAGAAATCAGGACCTCCGCCAACGTAAAGCCTCTTTTGGAGGTTTTTGAAAATCTGCCATCAAAATAACGCATTCAATCATTCCCTTAGCACTTTTAGCAGACGAAGCCATCCTCTCTTCAAGCCAATGGACGTCTCACTCCCATTATAAGCTTATTTTCCAAATTTTGCAGGACATGGCAACCAGCCCAACCGACAGTAAGCACATCCTTGATCCTTATACTCAAATTTATCACCACTGACCAGACCCACTTAAAATTCAAATCCAAAACAATAAACAATTGGAGCACCAAAAAAACGAGCATGACCGCTGTCAAATCCCAAGTTAAATTCACCAAGCCGTTATTCAGCTTTTTTTGCAAAAACAGGCGCGCATAAAAATAAACGTATGCACATAGGGTCAACGGGGCAAGCCATTCCCGATATTGAGGATTATAGTTTATTGGCCATGCTCCATAATATTTATGGGCATATTCTGCCAGATCCAGAAAGCCACCCAGTATCGTAATGACAATGATAGTCAGTGTGACGATTGCACTCATAAGCCATTCAAATGGACTTGAAAGTTTACCTTTCGGGAATTTATCTTCAGCGCCAATTCTGGTTTGTGCCAGTTTTTCCCAAACACTTAGTTTCATCTATTCCACCTACCAAAAGAAAAAATCTCAAAAATCGTTTCCATGTTGAACAGATTTGCCTCAGGCTTGCGCGCCATACCAACAAAAAAGCCTTCCGGGACAAACCCTGGAAGACCTTCTGGTATTTGGTTTGACAGCAGTGTTTCCACTGAATCAAAAGTGGCGGGGCGGACGGGGCTCGAACCCGCGACACCCTGCGTGACAGGCGTGACAGAAAAACTCCTGCAAGACTGAACTGGCGTACGTTTTGCCATCTTTGATTTCTCCTGACCTTTGCTGAAATGTTGAACTTATGTTGAAGTTGGCTATTTCTATGCCTTCATCCTATGCCAATTTGAAACTCAAACTCAAGGGCAAGCCGGGTTAATTTGTGTTTTTGAATAAAGCCTCAGAACAAGCCTTAAAAAAGGGGGGATGCTGGCATATCAGGGAGGGTTTAAACGCTTGTTCTCGATCATTCTAGCGGGGCTGTTTTCAGAGGGCTGAACCCTCAAAATCTTGCTTTGAGAGTCCTAATCTCAAGGGCTCTTTTTATGCGGCTACTGAAAACCATTGCAGGGGTTCAGCATCCGAGAGCATGGGGGCTTCTTCTGCGGGTGGTACCAGTTGCCCGGTCATGATGCCGTGAAACATATCCTCATCCGCTTCCCACGGTGTCCAAGTGTCGCGTGGCTCGTTTAAGTAAGCATCCATCAAGTGTTCCATCTGCTATTGCTCTCCATTCTGGTTTTATTGCTAATGTTTTTCATAAGCTAATGACTGAATGGTAATGCAAAACAAAAGCTATTGCAAGCCCTATTGTTAAGTTAATGATGCTAATGTGTTTCAAAATCAAATAGATATTGCTACACTAGAGCCTATAAAGTGATGGAGTTTTTCAAATGGCACCAAGAGGAGGCGACCGGGGCGGACGCAGACCACTCAAAACACAAGGCGACCCAAGGCTTTCTTTCACCTGCCGAATCCGGGAATCCAACAGAAACTGGATAAAGCAGGAAGCCGAACGCACTGGGTGGAGCGTTGGGGAGTTAACGGATCTGGCCATTGAATCCTTGCGAGAACAGCCAGAAAAACTGCCACCTGACCTAAGCACAGACGAGAAATAAGCAACCAGTGAGCGGGAATAATGAATAAAAAGTTGGAAACAACCCTAACACCAAGCGAACCCAGAGTAAAAATTGGGGCCGTCATCTTTTGCTTTTTGCTCGGCTTGTTGTTCTTTGGCGCTTTTACTTCTATGGTAACTGATGCTTCATTTGGGAGTAGACTAACCTGCCAGAAAGCAAGTCAAACCTGCTATTTTGAAAATTTCTATCTTTACCCCAAAAAATATGAGGTTATTTTTAATTTTTCAGATGTAATAAGCATCTATCCTGTGTTGGACAGAGGCGTCAAAGCTAATTTTAGTTACATGATCATCCAGCTGAATCAGGGAAACATTCAAATGGGCCGACCTTCTGACTATATAGCCCGTAAAGAGATCCAGAAGTTACAAGCTTATTTAAATGATCCCAATATGCCGGAAATGGTAATTACTGAAAACCCAAGTTTGGCTTTGTTTTTCTTTATGTCCCTTTGTTTTTCAATTGGAATTTTTTTCATTGGCCTTCCTCTATTTGGCTTGTACAAGCAACGACAAAAAGATCTTTTAAGAAAAGAAACTGAAAAGCATGTTTAATAAGGCCGAACAATCACATAACTCACCCCTCACCGACAAACAACGGGCTTTTGTGCTGGAGTACGTTCAGGATTTCAATGGGACTCAGGCCGCCATCAGAGCGGGTTATAGTGAAGATTCAGCCTCTGAGATTGCCTATGAAAACCTGAGAAAACCTCAGATTCGCCAGCAGATTGACCGGCACTTTGAGGACATGGGCCTGACGGCGGATCGCATTCTGGCCGAACAAATGGCGCTGGCCTTTGGGGATATGGGGGACTTTCTGGAAATTTCCGCCGGGGGCGGACTGACCTTGAAAGACGGGGCCAATCTTGCGGGCAAAACTAAGCTGATCCGCAAGGTGAAGGAAAAGCGCAAGATTCTCACCAAGGCCGAGGGGGACGGGGATGAGATGATCATTGATTCCCAGATTGAGCTGGAGCTTTACGACCGGCAGAAAGCGCTTGAGATTTTGGGCAAGCACACCAGCGGCCGGGAGCGAATCAACGCGCCCAAGGCGATCCCGGTAAACCCGAAAGATGATCCCTCCCAACAAGCCGTCAATTTATTGCAGCAAGCCCTTGGACTGGTGCAAGAGGGGCAACTTGACCCCAAGCTAGCGAGCGGCATAGCCATCCTCACCACGGCCCTATTAAAGGCCAATGAGCAAGCCAACATTACCGACCGTTTGGCAGCCTTGGAAAGCGCCCTAAAGAGCCAGTCCCCTATGAGCGGGCTGGATATTGATTTATAGGAGTGTCTGATGACCCTTGAAACTCGCCTGTCTAAACTGGATGGCCTCTTGAGCTTTAAGCAGTACATGCTCACCCTAATTGCTGAAATGCAGCAGTTTGATTCCTTTGAAGCCTATTCCCTGAGCCAGGTTGTGGGCAAGTGGCACCGCATCCGGGATGACTTTGAAAAAATCACGGATGGCATTGAAGCCAAGCTGAAGGGGCAAGACCGCGAAACCATTTACCACACCACCACCAAGGCCAGCCGGGAGGGTGTGTTTTTGTACATGATGCTGAACCGGGTGATTACGGGCTATCGGGGAGAGCATTACCGACATGCTTACAATGGCCTGTTATTGCATCACCTCTGGCAACGGGCTCAGAATGAGAGCTTGCGCCAATTGGCCCATAAAGCCCACAAGCTGGAGGACTTGCAAGACGGCCTTGAGGTCATCCGGGAGTTGCTGGACACCTTCAAAGGCAGAGCCAATCGGCATCTTTATCATTTGTTCTCGGAGCGCCGAGTGGTGGAAGCCATCAGTCAGCGTTACTTTGACGGCCGGGAGCTGATGTTTAAACAAGACCGGGACAAGCTGGAAACCCTGACCCGCGAAGCCCTCGACCTGATTGAAAGGGTTCAGGATGTGGTGAGCGAGTCTGATTTTCTGCAAAACCGGGAGAGCAATGCAAACAGGGAAGCGGCCCCTTTGGTGGATGTGGAAGCTATTCGCGCCGAGGTGGATCGGGATCTGCAACAGCATGTCACCTATGAGGTGGATATGGTCAGGGCGGACGTGTTCACAGAGTTGGGCAACCGGGATAAAGGCTGCGCGATTTATGAGCATTACGGCACCCTTATTTCAACAGGAGGGCAATTGCGGCGGTAGTGGGTTGTCCGCCGGGCATTGCAAAGGATAGCAGACAATCGGCGCAATGCTGCGCCCACCAGTAACGCAAAGGTCAAAAGCCACAAGGACGGCTAACATGGAAAAATCCCTCGATGAACAATTAAACAAGCTACAAAATTACGGTTACAACCTAAGTCCACAGAACAAAAATTTTCTTGCAGGATTAAGAGATCCTAAAAAAGGGACAATCTTTACCCGAAAATCCAGACTGCCAATTCTTAAAATTAAAGACCGCTATGATTTGCAGCAAGCGCTATTACAGGAGTTAATGGACGATAGTGGGTTTGATGCCTATTTCCCATTTGGGCAATCAAAGGGGGATCAAATAGCCACTCTTAAACAGGCTGAAGAAGACTCGGATGACATTCATGAGGTCTGGGATAAATTACCCAGAGAGGGAAAAGCTGCTTTATTGGAAGCAAAAAAGAAGTTTATCAGCCACTATGAGCAAACCGTAAAAATTGCCAGCCAGCTTGAAGGGCCAAGTCCTTTAAAAGATCGTAGTCTTCATGATGTTCTTAAAATGTCGCTTCCTCAGGTGAGTCCGGCAGTAAAAGACTGGGATAAGACCAATGCGCTTGCACTGACTTTACTCGTTCATGAGCCAATATATTGGCCAATCTTTAGCGCAGTAAATCCGACTTGCAATTCAACGGCATTAAGCCGTTTATCAGAAGTCCCGATCACCCAGCTCAAAGACAAATGGGATTGGCATCAGGCTTTTTATGAGCTTTCTTATGGTAAGGGGCGCATGAACATTGATGCCCAAGATGATGAAGAGGCTTACAAACCTTTCCCTACTGGGCAATCCAAACAAGAGCAGTTGGCTTTTTTGAAGACCTCTATCAGCCTACACTTGGATTTTAGACCAGAGTTACTAAAGCAAAAACAGGGATTGCCGGATGTTAGTCAATGGGTAGAAGCTGTTCGGGGTAGCCTTATCATTGCTCAGAGAGAGGGCTTTGGAAAATCATTGGCCCAGCTATGCGGCACACCGCCTACATTTTATGCAGTGGAAGAACTTTGGCATAGTGTCATTCAAACTCCTTTTGATTTTTTTAACTCTCCCCCGCTATGTCATCTAGAAGCAATCCAGCAAACTTTAGCAGAACCGGAAAATGCCGGAAAAGCAACTTTTCAGAACAACTTAGGGCTGTTCATTCCTGATCACTTAACACCCCAGCAGCGTCGCATTGTCGAACATCTCATGAAATTTCCGAATCAATCTTTTGGATATGGCGAAAAAGATGGAGTAAATGGACTTGATCAGACTTTAGGACTTGCTGAAAAAACCATTCGAAATTACATAAATGACATCATCAGACTTTGGGGTGATGGTTGCCCAATCAAGAAAGGCAAGGCTAGCGCCGGATATTACCCTTAAAAACCAGATATAGAGAGCTTGGGCAAAACTGAGGCAAAACCAGACTTGTTGCCCAGGCAAACCCAATGAGAAATTAAGTCCATCGCCAGTTGAAAGGCTGATGGCACAAAGCAAGCCGGTTTAATCGACCTCCAGACTTTGCAACCCGTCAGCCCAGAGGGCAGGCGGGATTTTTTATGTTGAATTAATTATAAAGGACATCACATGACGCAACTCATTTACACCCAATCAGGCCAGCGAGGGCTAACCCCAGCGGGTGAACGGCTCTTACAACTGGCCTATGAATCCACCGGGATTTTCGAGAGCGATTACAAGCCGTTGGTTCGCTTCTCATCTGATGCCGCTGACATCATCCGGCAGGTGTCGGAATGTCGCAAAAAGGAGTACAAAAGCACAACCCGCTGGAATATGGAGGCTGATTTCACGGGCCTCCTCGGTGAGCTGGCGGTTCAGCGGTACTTGGGCATTACCCCGGAAACCGCACTGGCTGACTTTACCAATGGGCTCCACCAAGGCGACCGGGGCCATGATGTCGAAGCCAATGGACTAAAGCTGGATTGTAAGGCCACCAAGGGCGACGCATTAAAGTTCAAGTTTTCCAAAACGAATCGCTATTCCAACCTCGCGGACGGCTTCATTTTCGTCCATGTGGAGCAGTCCGGGCCTGAAGTCTGGTGTCACTTGCTGGGCTACAGTCACCGGGCCGAGGTGAAACCTTTCCAGCGCGACGATGGACAGCGCCTGTTTGTTCGTGTGGAGTCCCTCCAGCGCGCCGGTGTGCTGAAACCCGTGAGCCTGCTCAAAGAATCCAATCAAACCGTTACTAACCCATTATCCGTTAATTAAAAGGAGACCATAACAATGGCAAAGCATGATTCCGCTTTCATGGAAATCGTCACAATCACTCGCCTGTTCATCCCGGTAGATGCTGACGGGGAGGTTTTCCAAGACATTACTGAGAGCCTGCGTAAAACTGGCCAAGTCAGTGTCCACAAGCCCAAGTCTTGCAGGAAAGGGGGGCGTAATGCAAAACCCAAAGCTTAAAAACAGCAATGCCGCTGGCGCTTGCAACACCAGCAGCATCATTAGAAAAACTTTCCAAACCAATCATAACACCAAGAGAGAGGAAGGGCGCAAGCCCTCCCTCTCCCGGAAAATGCTGGAATCTGTTTTATTCCCGCTGTGGGCCAGATTGCCCCGCAATCAAGGGCGGCGGATGTTTCAGGTGCTTGGCTTCGTGCTGGGTCGTAGCAAATTCTATGGCGTCATCGGCGCTTCATATCTCAGATTCTTGATCCAAAAGGAGGCTGCTTAATGGCCCGTTCCCGCAATTTAAAACCCGGTTTCTACAAGAATGAGTTTTTAGCCCAGGTCAGCCCACACGCCCGCTTAATGTTTGCGGGCTTGTGGCTCCTCTCTGACCGCCGGGGGCGACTGGAAGACCGCCCGCTGAAAATCAAAGGCGAGTTATTCCCGTTTGAAACGGTCGATATTGAAACCCTCTTACAAGAATTGGCCCAAAGCCAAGGCCGGTTTATCACCCGTTATGTGGCGGCGGGGGAGCGGTACATTCAAATTGAAAACTTCCACAAGCACCAAAACCCCCACAGAAACGAGACTGAGAGCGTGATTCCAGCCTGCATTACTGAAAACTCGCGTAATGGATCGAACGACTCCAGTAATTACGCGAGCGCTCCAGTAATGGACAGTACCGCTCGCGAAAAGGAACAACCGACTCCGGCTGATTCCCTATTACTGATTCCTGATTCCCTCACACTGAAACCCGAGATCTCGGATTCCAAACCTGAGGGTTTGGTGTGTGTGAGTCCGTTGGAAAAAGTAACGGATGAAAACCAACAACTCGCCCAAGCCGGTTTGGATTACCTCTTGTCTTTGAACCATCCCAATTTCTCCAGCCCGCTATGGGTGGCCGGTTATCTGGGCTTACAGTTTCAAGAGCTAGAGCAAACCCGCCCGGCGATTCCTAAGCCGGAAATATTGCGCTTGTGGCGAGACACATGCGATCTGGCGACCCAGCAGAACAAGCCCGCGCCTCAGTGGTCGAAAAGCACCTTTAAAAACAAAGTGGAGGCGTGGACACCTGAACAGGCCAAAGCGCCCCTTGCTGATCCAGCCAGCCCGGAACACGGGGCCAAGGCCAAAGCCTTGCTGGAGTTTCCTTTTGTACTTAACAAGGCTATTGATAAAGTGTTTCCCTCTGAGGCCCTGGAATGGCGGCCCGACTCTCCCGGTGGCCTGTTTAGTGGGGGAAATTACTTCCCCCTTATGTTTCTGGAAGGTTTAACGGAGGTACCCGCCCATGACTGAGCAATTAGAACAGGAGTCCTTTGCCCCATTGGCTCCGCATAGTAGGGATGCAGAACAGGCCGCCTTGTCTGCATTCCTCCAGAACCCGGACTTGCTGCAACATGCCATCGGCATCCTTCAGCCCGAACACTTTTACACCCAAGCCCACGGCTTAATCTATAAAGCCATGACCGATTGCTTTGAGCAGCAAGCACCCATTGAGCCGGTGGCCGTCTCGGATGCCTTGCGGCGGAGTGGTTCGCTGGAAGCCGCCGGGGGCTCTGGTTATGTTTGGGATCTGGCCATCGGGTCTAACCCGACTGTGAGCATTATCAACCGGGAATCCCTTCTTTATTGGGTGAATATCCTGATTGATGACGCCAAGCGCCGGGAAATGATTACCGCTTGTCATGAAATGATTGACTCAGCCCACGATCGTAATCAGAGAACCTATTTAGAGCAGGCCGAGAACCTCCTCTTTTGGGTGAATGAGGCCTTCCCGGACATCAGCAAGCCCGTGAATCATAATATCATCGGGTCGGCCATGGCATTGCTACGCGCTGAGGCCAATGCACCGGGCGGCATTACCGGCTTGTCTACCGGCTTTTCCAGCTTGGATCGCATCACTCACGGGTTCCAGCCCTTTCAGCTCATCACGGTTTCAGCTCGTCCAGGCGGCGGCAAGTCTGCCTTTGCTCTGAATGTGGCCGTCCATGTGGTGCTGCAGGAAAAAAAGCCGGTGCTTTATATCAGTCTGGAAATGACCAGTGATGAACTGATGAAGCGGGTGATCAAGCAAGTGGCCAACAGCGAAAACAATATGAGCCAATTTGAAGCGGCGGAACAAACCTTGCAGGCCCATTCGCATCACTTCTTGTTTGAAGATGCCGCTGGGCTGACTCTGGCCGCCATTCAAAGCCGCATTCTCAAAGCCAGGAAGGCACACCCGGACTTGGGCCTGATTGTGGTGGATCATATCGGCTTGATTGCCAGCGACCCCAAAGCCTCCAAAAACCAGCCCCGCGCCTATGAGATCCAGCAGATCACCAGCCGCTTTAAAGTGCTGGCCAAGACTGTCGGTGTTCCCATCCTGCAATTGGCCCAGATGAACCGGGCCATAGAAGGACGGCAGGACAAGAACAAGCCCCAGCTCTCCGACTTGAGGGACTCGGGCAGCATCGAGATGGATAGTGATATTGTTCTGTTCACGCACATAGAGCGGGATGATGACCGGCGGCCAACGGGGGCGGCAACGCTAACCCTGGCCAAGCAGCGGGACGGCGTGCAAGCGGAGATCCCCTTGTTGTTCATCCCTCACCTGACCCGCTTTAAGGAAAAACCGAGCTATTTGAAGTAGATGTTTGTTTCTCCTTATGGATGAGGTACTATCACTTCAAAATCATTTGTTAAATGCATAGTTAAGAGTTCATAAATTTGCAGCAAAGGTCTCGAACTATAAAGCAATTGCTTTATAAGGTTTTAAAAATATCGCTTATGCTTTATGCCATTTATTTTTTAGTTGGTGCTGTTTCTGCACCCTTACTTGCATATAACCATCATTTAGAGGCCGCCGATTACTTTTACAGTGTGCTTTCTGCCGCATGCCAACAACAACCTTCCCGAACTTTCTGGATTGCCGGTTATCCAATGGCGATTTGCTCAAGATGTTTTGGGGTTTATTTTGGTTTTGTGCTTATGACTTTTTGGTGGGCTAAAGGCAACTTAAAACCTAATAAGTCACTTTTTTTCTGCCTGCTCTCGTTCGGAATTGGTGAAAAGTTTGCAGAATGGTTTATATGGGAGGCAAATAATGGCATTCGCTTTGCCAGTGGAATATTTTTGGGATGTTCAATTTTAATCGGAGTTGTACTTATCATTCAGTTTATATGGAGGCTACTAAGTAAACATGACTCTCAAAAAATCGCTGTGTCTGACAATTAGCTCGCTGCTAGTTCTATCAATTACATTGCCTGCTATCTCTAGTACAGGAAACAAAGTTATGCTCTCTGATAAAAGAGTGAGCTGGCAGGAGTTTATCGAAAAGCATCCAAATGCTACAGTCGAATATAAATATTCAGAAAGTAAAAAACTGGCAAGAATTGCTGCCTCTGGCTTAAAAGCTAAGCTCCCAGCAGGTTCGCCCGTTCTCATCAAGATAACGGAAACTGTGAAAGCCTCAGATGCTACTGAGGGATCAACCATTACTTTTTCTGTGATTCAGGATGTCAAAATTGACAACAATATTGTGGTGAAGGCTGGCTCTCTAGGGCAAGCCCAAGTTGTTGCAATAGAAGAACCCGGCAGAGTAGGCAAAGCTGGTAAAATCTCAATTACTGACTTTAGTGTTAAAGCGGTAGATGGAACATTTATTCCGTTAAGAGGCACTATTTCAGGAAAGGGATCTGATAAAGTAGTTACCTCAGGTCTCTTAGCTTGGGTCGTGTGTCCTTTATTTCTGCTCATGAAGGGTGGGGATGCAATAGTTCCGGCTGGAATGGAAAAGACTGTTTACACGGCTGCCGATGCAGAGGTAAATGTTCAGTTCCAGTAAATAACCATATGCCAAAGCCCTATAGATTATAGGGCTTTGGCATTAATCCCACCCCTTCATTGCCTCAATAACCTCCTATTTAAAGCCCTTCAATAGTTGGTTTTGTAGGATCGTCTTGCTTATCTGTAGCCAATAGGCTACAATGAGCTTATGGAAGCCCACCCTCTAACAATCCGATATTACCTTGCCTCCAATGGAAAAGAGCCTTTCCCGGAATGGTTTGAAACCATCAGGGACTCTAAGGCCAAAGCCAAGATCGCAATTCGACTTGACCGATTGCGAAGTGGGAACTTTGGAGACTGTAAGTCGGTCGGGGACGGGATTCTGGAACTTCGGCTCGACTATGGCCCGGGTTATCGGGTTTACCTCGGGCAAGATGGTGAAAAGCTGGTTATCCTGCTCTGTGGCGGCGACAAGTCCAGCCAGATTAAGGATATTGCCAAAGCCAAAGATTACTGGACAGACTACAGGAGCCAAGAAAATGCCTAAAAAGTCAGCCTCCTATGATGAATTCCTCTTTGAACAGCTCCGGGATAATCCCGATTTCACTAAAGAGTACCTGAATGAAGCCTTGCATGAGGATGACCCTGCGGCGTTCTACCTGGCCGTGAAAAATGTGATCCAAGCGGGCGCAGGCATGGCCCAAACGGCTCAAGATGCCGATCTGAACCGGGAGAGTTTATATAAGGCATTATCCGGTAAACGCAGTCCAGAATGGGCCACTATGCGTAAAGTGCTTCATGCTTTGGGCTTTGAGCTGGCGGTTAGTTAATCCCAGCCTTTCATGGCCTCAATCACCTCTTGCTCTGATGTCATGCAGTAGGACATTGTTGTTCTCACGTCAGAATGTCCGCAAGACCTTTGCAGAATGGGGAGGGGCCGCCCTTTATTGGCGTTAATGGTTACAAATGCCCGTCTTAAAGCGTGGGGGCTAACCTTGACCTTGGCTTTTATTCCAAGCCGTTCCAATCGCTGATAAAGCCCGTTTCTGTTCATGGGGTGTCCATCCCGATTTGTAAAAACATGACCGGTAGACTTTTTAAGCGTGTCCTCCCGGTGTGCCTTAAAGGCATTCAGTAGAACAGTGGTGATTCCCATCCGCCTCGTTTTGTTGCCTTTGCCTAGTTTTACAATCAAGCAACCCTTCTCAAAATCGACATCATTCCAAAGCAAGGCGCAAGCCTCAGAAGCCCTCAATCCGGTGTGAGCCAATAGCGTGATGATCAGCCTATCCTGCAAAGTTTCACAGACCGCCAATAAACTTTGAATGCCAGACTCGTCTACAGCCTGCCTTTTCGGTGGCAAGTGGCGCTTTGGATAAAGGGGTTTAATGACCTCTATAAATGATTTCTCAAGTACGTTTTCCAGAATCAGGAACCGGGAGAAGCACAACACGGCTTTGTAGTAGTGTTCCCGTTTTGCAAAATGAGCGACCGGAATCGCATTCAGATCCCGTCTCAGGTTGTCGAAAGTGACCATCAGATGCTTTGAACAATAAAGCTCGATATAGTGAGAGTAGTCATCAATCGTGCGGGGGCTATAAACCTTCCCGTTCAGTGTGCCCTTGGATATGGCGTTAATCCATGCTTTTTGATAGTCCACATGAGGCTTAATGCTTTTTGCTTCAGCTTTTCGGGATTCAGGCGCAGCTGTCTCCCTCTCTGTGATGAGATCCAGTGCTTGGGGACTGATCAGCCAACTGGTTTTTTCCCCGTAAGGTTTGGCGATTGCTGGAAGCTTACCAGACACACACCAACGCTTCACCGTCATGGAAGTCACTCCAAGTTTTGAAGCTGCCTCTTTCACGGTCAGGAAAACTCCAACATGTTGAACTTTGGAATGTTGAACTTTTGTTGAAGTTGGAGCCGTTTTGTTGAACTTTGGTGTTGAAGTTGGGGACTTAGGCGTGTCTCTTTTGAATGATTCTTCTGTCCCATTTGAAACACCCCCAGAAACGAAAAAAGCCTCAGGGCTTACAATAAGCGCTTGAGACTGATCGTTTTCCACTGAATCAAAAGTGGCGGGGCGGACGGGGCTCGAACCCGCGACATCCTGCGTGACAGGCAGGTACTCTAACCAACTGAGCTACCGCCCCTTGGCCAACTTTCGAGTTATAGCATACCGGCAGAGCATCCGCATGTCAAACACGGATTGCACTGCGCTTAAACGGATTGCAACCATGCAAGCCCCAAGCGGGTTTTGCCCGCTTACAAGACACTGGGCCGACCGCCAACGGGCAAAAAAAAGCCGCTACCAGCGGCAAACTAAAAGAGGGGGGATGTATGCCCATTATATAGAATTTTTGCAGATTGCAAGCGCCACTACTAGGAACATCACAAGTAAAACAAAGCTGAAACAGAGGCTGGGCTTGAGTTACCTATTTAAAATTTGTTTTTTAAAACTTATGTATTTTTTATTTTCACATCCAATCCAAAACCGGAAAACCAGCGCAAAGGCCGCGCTGACCCACACCATCAAGGTATCTTAAACCGGATGCCATGACCAGCGCCGCAGTCTTGTTGCAGATTGGTCCACTCAATAGCCCGTGTATCGGTTTTGAGGGCGATACGGCCTGGATTTGCGCGGCTTGCGAGTGGTAATGTTACACTTGGCCATCACCGCATAGCGCAGACAGTCCATTACATCTTCATAGGGATGCTCCTGAAGCGGCAGCTCGCCCCCACTGGGCGGAAAGCGATAGCCGCCTTCAAACGCGGCGATCAGCTGCTCACACCGGCGGTCCACCACTAGGCCGGGCCGCTCCTGCACCCGCTCCGAGAGCTTCATGCGAATCAGCTCAATGCCATCCCGAATGCCCGTGCGGTCAAAATACGGGTACACCCCCAGACTGTTCAGAATCTCAATGCAGGTCTGTGTGCTCTTATCCGAGCGCTGGGCCCCCGCCGGGTCGCAGACATCCTCAAATTGCGCCTCCGGAAAAGCTTCAGCGCACAGGGCCAGCACCCGGCCCGCAAACTCCACCAGCAAATCCTGCTGCCCCACCAGCTCGCGCAGCACCAGCACCCGGCCATCCAGATCCAGTTGCAGAAACACACAAGCCGGGCAATGATACCCGAAGTCCCAGCTCCGCACCACCCGTCGTTCCCGGATATATTGCAGCTCACCCTTGTTGGCCTCGGTGAAATTGCGGAACACCCGGTCTTTCAGCGATAAATGATAGTTAATATCCAGCTCGCGGGCCAGTTCGTCCTCGCTCATGCGAGTCTGCTGCGTCTGATACCAACGCTCATCCTTCAGCGGATGGCGGCTCCAATGAATGCTCAGTGTTTTCACCTGCCCGGAGAACCGCAGTTGCGCGAACCGGTTGTTTTTACCGAACGGCGTCCCCACCACCAAACGGCACGGTGACGATTGCCCCGCTGAAGCGTAGGCCGCATCCTGCATGGGCCAGAACGGAAACTCATCGAACAGCACCGCCTTGTAGCGTCCGCCCCGGCCAAAGTTCTCGTTACTGCTTTCCCCGGTGATGACATTGCCATTGGCAGGATTCAACAGCCGCAGCATATTATCGTGCTGATGCCCCTGATAGCCCTCCGGCTTCATCCAGTCTGGCAGCCAGTCCAGGTTGTAGCGCAACTTTTCCAGCAGCGTGGAAATATCCCCCTTGCGATCCACCGCCTCCTGCTTGCGTGAGCCCAAATGAAAGTTGGCCCCTTCCCGAAACAGCCAGTAATACTGAAAGACCAGCAAAATCAGCCAGCTGATGCCCATATCCCGGCTCTTTTCGATCAGCAGATCGTGCCCGGTTTCAATGGCCGCTTCAATCTCCCGGAGCGCCTCCAGCTGATAGGGATACAGCACAAAGGGCCGGTGCGGCTGGGGCAAGCGCGGGTCAAACGTCCAGCAGAAATGATTGAACCAAAAGCCAATATCCTGCTGACACCGGGCCAACAGCAACGCCTGAAGCTCCTCGGAACCCGCCGCGCATTGCAGCAGGTAAGCGCGCCGGGCAACCGGATCAGGCCAGCCCCCTGGCTCAGCGCTCCAGCGATCCGACTCAGCCATGACCGTGCCCCTGACAGCCGCACGCGTACATCATTCCTTCTCCCAGTCTTTCAGGTAGCCCCGAATCCGGTTGACCAGTTCTGTTTCCTGCAGCGCCCTCATCTGGGCCAGTGTCAACGCCCGTTTGGCCTTTTTCTCCTGAGGCGTGGGGCCTTTGGGATCCAGTTCCATTCCGGTGGAGGTGGGCAGTCGCTTCAGAATCCAGTCCACCGCCCAGATTTTATCCTTCAGGTTATCGGAGGCCAACGCCTCGTCAATCACCTGCAACGCCCGATGATACCGATCGCCCAGCGCCTCGATAAAACTTTTAATCTTGGGCAACAAGCCCTTGGGCGTGGCCGCTTTCCGGGGGGTCATGGCAAGCCTCCCGCTTCAACGGCTTCCGAGGAGGCCGCAACCACACCCCCTTGCTCCGCCCGACGAATTTGTTGCAGGTAGGGCTGCAACCCATCGGCCGGTCGACTGATGCGCTGTGTGTATTCGCTGGCCATAATCTTCGGCCGCTCGGAGATTGCAGCTCCCCTCGTCGCCGAGGGAGGCAGAGTCACCTTCACGCTGGCCAGCCATTCCTGATGGGTGGCCAGTGTCATCCGGCCGTTGGGAATGGTCTTGCGGAGCAGGTATTTAAACTTGCAGCGTTTGCAGCGCTTTTTATAATAAATCGCCGAATGCTCGGCAGAAATGCGCGTTTCCAGCGTCTTGAAAAACAGACTCTGGCAATGTTCGCATTGATACGACATAACACACTGTCCCCTTCGATTGGATGGATCACGATGGCTTGAGAAGCTGAAAAAGCAAGAGGCCTCGTCCGTCTCGAGCCAGTCGAGGCCTGAAATCAGGAAGTTAGAGTAAATAGGCAGTAGTTGAGCTTAGTATGCCTGTTTTTAAAATCAAAAAACAGCGAAGCAAATCAATGATTTTTCAGCCACACCCCAAAAGTCCCTACCCCAAGAAAACTACAACCGGGAAGACCCGTCACCACCCCCAGAACACTATTCAGCCGGGTCTGACTATACGGACTGCTCCGCGCGGCACATTTCCAGATAGGTTAAGGTAAACACCAAGGTCCCCAACGGCAGCAACAGTAGCGTAATCGTGAGACCCACCACTGAATCCGTGATGCTCGGCCCTACCGTGAGGAGATCCACATGCAACAGCTTCAAGGGGGTGGTCACCTGCTGCAACACCCCGGCATTCTGCAGCAACTCTGAAGCATTCCCGGCCAGCACACCCGCCAGCCATTGATGCACGGCATCCAGCGGGGCCAAAACCCGAATCACCCGAAGCAGCTTCACCACCGGCACAACCAGCACAAAATTGGTACTCACAAACAACACAACCTGAAACAACAGGGTCAGCCAGGGATGCCGGACAGCCAGACGTCCACTGCGCCAAAGCAGAGGCCACAACGACTCCCCCTGGCCTTCCAAAGCCACCACCTGAAACCCATAGGTCAGTAAAAACTGAAGTCCCAGCCAGACCAGGCCGAACAAACCGCCCGCCAAAAAGCCTACGATCATGAGTGCGATCGATACGCCCGGTGGAACCGCCAGAAGCGCGCCAAGCAGGGGCAAGCCCACCAACGGTAGCAGTGGCAAGGCGGGCAAGCAACACCACAGCACCAGCCATTCCGCCAGGAGCACTTTATTCTGACCCGCGTCAGGGCCAAACCAGTCGGCATACGCGGCCCTGAAATCGGGCGTCTCCCCGTCCACGAACTCCTGCACATTTCGACACAGGGACACCCAATGCACCAAATACTGCCAGCTTCCCCGAAAGAACAGAAACAGGCCGCCCCCACCAATGAGTAAAATCGCGATCACCACCAGACTGGGATGCGTCATGGCATAATCGACCTGTGCGGCCGAGGCCATCCAGGTTTCAAACCAAAGACTGCCCATCATGGCGATATAAATACCGACCAGCAATTGAGCCACCGCAGGGACCAAAGCCCAGGTAAACGACAAACCCACCTCACGATACAGGACACCCGCCTGACACAGCAAATCGCCCCAACTCATGGACTCGCTGCCAGATTCGTCCTGAGCGGGTTTTGAGCATTCGTCCGATTGCTGCGTCATGATTCAGGCGCTTCCTTATATAAACATCTGTCTATTTCCAAACAACCCAAAAAAAAGCCTTTAGGCCTACATGGAGCCCGTATTCCGCCCTTTTCCCCAAGCGCTGCCCAAGGGTCGACAGCACCGTTCACCGGGCGTGCACAGGGCTGCGTACAGTTCATTATATGCTGCCTGGGGGCCATACGTTACAAAAAACATTCTCCCGCCCAAGCTCAAAATTTGGACAGGACGGTCGCCAAAACCAATGCCCACCGCTCTCAAAATCCCAACGATGCCCACAACACCCACCCCGCTGTCCTACAACGAACAGAGGAGCAGAGGCCATTCTGGGTCGCGTTTTACAAAACCCTGAAAACACGCTTACCAGAATGAATTTCAGGGATTTCAGGAGCGTGTCCGCCTCCTGCCCGCAGTGGAGTTTACGGCCGTTGCTATTCAGTTTCCCCAACTCGCTCCGATACACCCATTGTGAGCCAACAAAGCCGTTGGCAAGCCCGGAACCGCAATGTTCGCATTGTTGTTCTGGTTGTTAGTTGGAAAAACAAGAGATAGATGTCCTCTACCAACGCATTTACAGCCGGTCCCGGCGTGTAAAGGCCTGGTTTGCGATGCGCGGAAAGGAATTCGACTCGCAAGCAATAGAGGGCTCAAGATGAAAAAGGAGCTTTCACAATATGCCATTGACCATCAATACCAACGTTATTTCACTGACGGCGCAACGATACCTGGGCACCAATAGTGCCTCGCTGCAAAAGACCATGGAAAAGTTGTCGTCCGGCTACCGGATCAACCACGCCGGGGACGATGCAGCAGGCTTGCAGTTATCCGAAAACCTGCGGGCCCAGATTCGCGGTTCTCAAAAAGCACTGGCCAACACGCAGGACGGCATCAACGTGCTGAACCTGGCGGATGGCGCATTACAAACCGTAACCGATAACCTGCAACGGGCTCGGGAACTCGCGGTACAAGCATCGAACGATACCTACAATACCTCCCAGCGTAGCGCGATGGAAGTTGAGATGACCCAACTGCTTGCCGATATTGACCGTATCTCTTCCGCCACCAAGTTTGACGGCGTGGATCTGTTATCCAGCAGTTCACCGGCCAACTTCATCCTGCAAATTGGCGCCAACAACGTCGCCGGGGTTGACACCATCGACGTGGCTTCCGCACTGGGGGATTCCACGGCCACCACGCTGGGGGTTGCTTCCTGGAACGGTACCAACATTACCAACCCCATCGACAGCGGTGCCAACGCCCGTTCATTCCTGACGGAAGTGGATGCGGCCCTGACTGCCCTGAACACCAAGCGCGGCAACCTGGGTGCCTTCGTCAACCGACTGGAAGGAGCCGTGAATAACCTGTCGATGGGCGTTGAAAACCTGTCGGCCTCCGAATCCAGAATCCGGAACGTGGATGTGGCGGCAGAATCTGCCAACCTGACCCGCAACCAGATTCTGCAGCAGGCCTCAACCACCATCTTGTCACAGGCCAACCAGACGCCGCAGCTGGCGCTGCAACTCCTCAAAGGCGGTTAAACAGAGCGCGTGACCCCGCGCCCGGCTTAACCCGACTATTTCCCTTGACCTTTAGTATTCTCAACGTTGTTTATCATATTTCCCAAAACCATTACCACTCTGTTATGGCTTTGTTTTTCCAACTTGGGGCTCGGACTTTAAAGACCGGGCCCCTTTCTTTATGGAAGCCACCACACTCAAACCCGACAGGCTTGCCCAGGTTCAGCCGCAAGGCCCCTCCGTGGCCCACAGCAGGCAGGCCCGTCGTGAAAATGGTTGACACCCCGACTTGAAGTTTTAAACTGATAACCACATGAATCCAGACTTATCAATTGTTTTCATTCCCAATCAAAGTGTTAGATCAATCTCGCATGAACACCACACCCACCTTCACCGCATTACTATCCTATCGCATGATGATGTGTCCTATTACCCCGATGGGGGATAGGCCAAAATGCTGTGAGACCCGTTAGAGCGTTCATCTCCAACCCAATGACCAGCATTACCGCCGACCTCCACTAGCACAAAGGTCGGCGGTTTTTTGTTAATACCACATACAAGGAGCCTATCCCGTCATGAAGTTACTCAGTCAAAATCCGGCCCCGGCCCTGCTGACCGGGCATTCCCCGCCCCAGGGCGGTCAACTGCCCACTTTACAGACTAACGCCTCCCAGGCAACGCCAGCTCAATCCTCTAAAACAACGGCCAACGCGCCAAGATTCCAGGGCTTACCAGAAAATGCCCTTTCACAGTTCATCTCCGATACACTCGGGGTATGGGCACCCAAAGTCCCACTGACCCGAAGCAAAACCCAATTTTTTGAAGACGCCTTCCTCGAACTCGTGGAAGATGGCGCATTTTATTTCACCTTACCCGTGGTGGGACCTCTGCTGGGTGGACTGCTCAATAAAGTCGTCACCCAGAATCAGGCATTTAAACAATGGGGCGAAAGCGCTGAAATCCAGCGGCTTAAAAAAGAGCTGAACGTAAAGCCCCCGGAATCTCCGGAGTGGTTTAAAAAGCTGAAAACCAAAATAGGCATCAACACCACCCCAGACCCGCACGAAATCAAGTGGCTCGTCGGCACGCCTTTACGAAAAGTCACCGCCAAAGTGCGGGAAATGAATTTGAAGTCAGCCGGGAATGCGCATTTCGATGAAGCCCTGCTTCGTCCTCTGATTGCGACCAAACTGGGCGCATTACTTGGCACGGTGGCCGTAGCCGCTGGCTTTGAGTACATGATCCAGCACACCAAGAACGTCATCACCGCCAAACAGTTTAAAACCAAGAACTTTGCCGCCGTCGCCGGCCTGGAGTCCGGCAAGGCCCACACCACTCAAGGACAGACCGATCCGGTGGAAAAAGCCCGCAAACGCAGCAAGCAGGTGGGTCTTTTTGTACTGGGCTCGCTGGGATTAGCCGCAATCGCCCCCCAAGCGGTACTGCATAACCAGGGGATAGCCAACGCGGCCAAAAAATTTCTGCATGTGGCGGATTTCGACAAAGGGTTTGATATTTCCAAACCCGCCCTGGCTTTCCTGATTGGCACCGGGGTCGTCAGCTATGTCGACGCGGCCCGCGACTCGCTGGAACGCAAGGAAACCGCCACCCGACTGGCCGTCGTGGCCCCCTACCTGATGTTTGGCAAGGAAATTGCCGGTTACACCATGGCCAAATTCATGGATACATTTAATACGGTGGACGTGGGAAACAAAACCAAGCGCCCTCTGAAAGATTTTGTGCCTTTTACCAATGGAAAAAATCCCATTACCCAGGCACTGGATTACAAAAATACCTTCCTCGATATGAACGTTCGCAAAAATACAGAGACGCTGGTTGAAGAACTCGAAAAATCCAAGGTTTTGGCCGAATATGCCAATAACCCGGCATTGGTCGCCAAAATCCGGGCTGCCGTCATTGGCTCACACGCCAAACTGGAGAATTATTCTTACTTATTAAGCGCGCTGGTTTGCGGCCTGGGCATTAACTGGATTGTCTACAAGCAAACCCAAAAACGCTACCAGCTTCAGCAGGCGGAACACCAAAACGACTCAAAACCCGCAGCGAGCTTGCCAACCGCGCCCAGCCAAACCGCCGGGCTTCAAGTCCCAGGACCGGCCTCACTCAAACCCGCCAGCATCCTGCCCACTGCGGCACAACCCTTTGCCGCCTTTAGCGGACATCCGGCAGGCGCGGCAGCGAACCCCAGTTGGCCTGCCTCGTGGCCAACCTTAACGCCCGCCAGCCCATTCGCCTTGCCGCTCCCCACAAATAGAACCATGATACCCGGCTCTCTGGGCTGAAGCAGGGCAGATGCTCCAGCATGCCCGACGCGCTGATGCTGGCGCTGTTCTACCCGAATTTTCAATAACGATTTTGCCTCCTCCTCTGAGGTAAACAGTCTGCATATTTTGATCGTCGTACACTCCACCCAACGGTTGAGCGTCACTGATTACAGAAATTGTAAACAAATTTTAACAATCGAAACCTCAGACCCTGAGCGGATTACACGCATTCTTCCATATTCTTTTTATATATTTTTTATTTTCACCCTAAAGTTTCTCACTACTCCGTCGATACGAGTTTCAAGTCATCTGATCCATCAACCGATGGACCCGATGATCCACTTACTCACACGAATCACACACGAGACGGAGTGCCCCCCAAAGCAAAGGCAAGGGTAAGCCAACGCACAGCAGGCAATGGACGCCGGTGGTGCCTGGTTGATGGTCACGCGTCTCGCTAACGGAATAGGAGAACGACAATGCCATTAACAGTGAATACAAACATTGCGTCACTCAACGCGCAACGTTACTTGTCCATGAACACAGCAAACCTGCAAAAAAGCATGGAAAGACTGGCTTCCGGCTACCGCATCAACCACGCACAGGATGATGCCGCGGGTCTGGGCTTGTCTGAAAGCCTGAGATCACAAATCCGGGGCAGCCAAAAAGCGCTGGATAACACGCAGGACGGTATCAACGTGATGAACATCGCCGACGGTGCGATGCAAACCATCACTGACAACCTGCAACGGATGCGGGAACTGGCCGTGCAGGCATCGAACGATACCTACAGCACCACCCAACGGACTTCGATGCAAACCGAATTTGACCAGTTGGCTTCCGGGATCACCCAGATTGCCAAAGCGGTCGACTTCAACGGCATCAAGCTGCTGGATGGTACGTCCACTATCACCAGCCTGCAAATTGGGGCCAACACCACGGCAAACGTGGATGACTTCGATGTATCCAGCCTGTTCTCGGATACCACGGCAGGGGCCAGCGGTTTGAACATTTCAGCTCAAACCCTATCCAGTCACGCCAACGCACAAAACGCCATTACAGCATTGGATACTGCGATCACCACTGTCAACACCAATCGCGGTAACCTGGGTGCTTCGGTGAACCGTCTGGAATCCACCGCCAGCAACCTTGCAACCATGAAAGAAAACACGTCAGCTTCCGAATCCCGCATCCGCAACGTGGACGTGGCTTCAGAATCGGCGATACTGACTAAAAACAACATTCTGCAACAGGCGGCTGCAGCAATGTTGGCCCAGGCGAACCAATCGCCATCGCTCGCACTCCAGCTACTCAAGTAATCTTAAAAAGTACTGGATTGAGAATGGTCTTGGTACCGTAGGGCTTCATCAATGGTGATGCGCCGGGAGGCAAAACGTCCTCCCGGCGCTTACTTTTTCAGTCACCGTTGCAATGACCTGGTCAATACTCCCGTTTCCGGAGTAGACCAAAAACATCAGCTCACCCCTGCGAACGCCCATAGAGTAAGGGAGGGCAAAGCGCACCCGAAATCCTGAAATTACTCACCTCACAAGCATTTTCAGGAATTCAATCCAAAACGCGACTCCTCCTCGCAGGGGAGATTGACAAAAATTTCTAAAGTTTCTGGCTTACCCTCCCGATACGAGAAACATAAGCAGTTCTACAGCATGAAACGGAGACTGACAAACACACCCTTAAACCCCGGATTGAACCTTTTCCCTTCACCTGATTCACTTAACGTTCTATTCACTTTCACCTGTTTAACGAACAACTGATGACTGTTTTCACCTTGCAGCATCACCGCCACATTCACCAACCCTGGTCAGGGTAATGATTACCCCATTAACCTGACCCATCATTCAATGTCTGCGACCCATTGGCTTGGGACGCCTGTCAACACGCGCCGTTACCGCGTGTTGACAGATATGCGAATGATCTCAGCCCGCCCTTTGAATCCACACAGCCTTGATAACGATTGCACCCCCTAATTAATAACAGAAGAAGGAGTTCCTCTTATGCCACTCACAGTGAATACCAACATCGCGTCCCTCAACGCCCAGCGCCACTTGTCCATGAATACCTCTGCACTGCAGAAAAGCATGGAAAAACTGGCATCCGGCTACCGCATCAACCACGCCCAGGATGACGCCGCCGGCCTGGGCTTGTCCGAAAGTCTGAGATCTCAGATCCGGGGCAGCCAAAAAGCACTGGATAATACCCAGGACGGTATCAACGTGATGAACATTGCCGACGGCGCCATGCAAACCATCACCGATAACCTGCAACGGATGCGGGAACTGGCCGTGCAAGCCGCCAACGATACCTACAGCGCCACTCAACGGACTTCGATGCAAACCGAATTCGATCAATTGGCTTCCGGGATTACCCAGATTGCCAGCGCGGTAGACTTCAACGGCATCAAGCTACTGAACGGGACCTCAACCATTGCCAGCCTGCAAATTGGCTCCAACACATCGGCCAACGTAGATGACTTCGATGTCTCCGGTTTATTTGTTGATACCACCGCTGGTGCTTCGGGCTTAAACGTAGCAGCCGAAACCCTGTCCAGCCACGCCAACGCACAAAACGCCATTACGGCCATCGATACCGCCATCACGACGCTCAATACCAATCGCGGTAACCTGGGTGCCTCGGTCAACCGACTGGAAGCCACTGCTACCAACCTGGCCACCATGAAAGAAAACACGTCCGCCTCCGAAGCACGCATTCGCAACGTGGATGTCGCTGCGGAATCGGCCGATCTGACCAAGAACAACATTCTGCAACAGGCAGCGGCGGCCATGCTGGCTCAGGCCAACCAGGGCCCCTCTCTGGCACTGCAACTGCTGAAATAATCAGCCCACTGAATTCATTCTAATCCTGTTAATCGGTACAATCGGATTACCCAAAGAGGCTTCGGGTAACGGCCCGAAGCCTCTTTTTCTCTTTCACGCCAGCGCCCTAAAAACAACACGTGGCCACCCATTCAACGCACCAATCACCTTCCAACCCAACACAACACTATGAATTAGGTCTATTTAACAAACACTCAGGACAGCCTTTTTTAAGCCTTGCAAATGATCCTGGCATTGCACAGACAGCCCCGTGACAGCCTCAATGTTCTGCCAGTTCAAAAATAGCCCTGTTCAACATAGATCCAGGCGAATTTATTCCTCATGGCTGGGACATCACCAATACAGCCCAGTCTATTGATCCAAACACAAAACCTGGCAGGCCTCCCAAAGTACAACCAGGACATCGATTGTTCTCCAGTTTACCCCCCTTTCCTTCCGCCAAGAAGGATCCTCAATTTAATCTACCCCCTATGGTGTAGCGTTCAAGCCAAGCACTCCCCCCAATCCACCATTTTTCAAATTAAGACTAGCAATCCTGAAAACAATCTAGAACCAAGCTTTTCCCACCAATTAACACCACCATGTTCTCCCTCCACTGGTCCTCCATTCAGAGGAGGTTTGCGAAATAAATTAAAGTTTTTCGTCTACCTCACCGATACGAAAAATATAAAGCAAAGCAAACAGTTCACACCAACAGTATAACCATCCCTGATTAGTAAGACCAATCCTGTAATCACCACGAAGTCCATCACACGAAAACCCAACTGTACACAATGATTATCCGGTCCGCCGCAAGCGAAGCCGGAAGCTTCTGAGGCGTGGGTAGGGCCCACGAACAGGAAGTTGTCCATTTTAAAAAAAGAAGAAGGAGTTCCCTACTATGCCACTTACAATTAATACTAACGTTGCATCACTGAACGCCCAACGCTACTTGTCCATGAACACCTCTAACCTGCAAAAGAGCATGGAAAAGTTAGCATCCGGCTACCGCATCAACCACGCACAGGATGATGCCG
Source organism: Vampirovibrio chlorellavorus (assembly GCA_903866275.1). Lineage (GTDB taxonomy): Bacteria > Cyanobacteriota > Vampirovibrionia > Vampirovibrionales > Vampirovibrionaceae > Vampirovibrio > Vampirovibrio chlorellavorus_D. Next base: position 24,090 of record CAIPMU010000016.1, read on the forward strand.
CAGGTCTGGGCTTGTCCGAAACCTTGAGAGCCCAAATTCGGGGCAGCCAAAAAGCCCTGGATAACACCCAGGATGGCATCAACGTGATGAACATCGCCGACGGCGCCATGCAGACCATCACCGATAACCTTCAACGGATGCGCGAACTGGCCGTGCAGGCATCGAACGATACCTACAGCACCACCCAGCGGACTTCGATGCAAACCGAATACGATCAGTTGGCCTCCGGGATCACCCAGATTGCCAAAGCGGTCGACTTCAACGGCATCAAGTTGCTGGATGGTACCTCCACCATCTCCAGTTTGCAGATTGGTGCAAATACCACGGCCAACGTGGATGACTTCGATGTATCGGGTCTTTTTGCAGACACTACGGCTGGAGCCACCGGCTTAAACGTTGCAGTTGAAACACTTTCCAGTCACGGTAACGCACAAAATGCCATTACCGCACTAGATACCGCCATCACTACCATCAACACCAACCGCGGTAACTTGGGTGCGTCGGTCAACCGTCTGGAATCCACCGCCACCAACCTGGCGACCATGAAAGAAAACACGTCGGCTTCCGAATCCCGCATTCGCAACGTAGATGTTGCGGCAGAATCGGCCAACCTGACCAAGAACAACATTCTGCAACAAGCTTCTGCGGCAATGTTGGCTCAGGCGAACCAGGGACCATCGCTGGCGCTACAACTACTCAAATAATCTGGCTAAACAAGGGTATTCAAAGGGTAATACTAAAGGTGAAAGGAACGACCGGAAGGGTTTCCGGTTCCTTCTTCAATCCTCACGGGTCCGGCAATTTTGCCGGGCCCTTCTCTTATGAGAAAAAGCGGGATACCCCCAGGGGAACCAGCGCGTTTAACCGGCCTTCTCATCCCACTCGCTGGTGCTTTGCGGTTTCAGTTCGTGCTCCAGGTATTGCAGCATGAGCTTGGTATCCGGCTCTCGCAGGTAAGAACGGGCAGCCATCCGGTTAATGCACTCCGGCCATTCACTCATGGTGTGGGCACTGGGCCGGGGCACCGAGTGACACAGGCCACAACGGGTTTCAAACAGCATTTTGCCCTCCCCCACGGGGTCCAGCACGGGAGCCACTTTTTTAGCCCGTCGCTTCTTTTCTTTCTCGACCAGGGGAGCCTCTGGGATGATCGTCTCGGGAGCGGGTACTATCTGGGGAGGAACCACCGAATTAGGTACTATACCACTCGGCGAAGCTCCTTTTGGAGTTGTGGTGGCTGGCACGGTCACCGTGGGTGGTGAATCCGCCTGTGGTTCCTCGTCGCTCCCTTGCGCCAGTGCAAAGCCCCCGGCCATAGCCAGGAAAACAGCCGAAGCCAGTAAGACACGGGTGACAGACGAGGCAAACATCAAACAGAACTCCTATTGCAGGGAAAAGGTGAGCTGAGTCAGAATCGCGTTACTATACCGTTCCTGCGCAGAATTGAACTGACTGCGGGGGGTATTGAACTGGTACTCTGTCTTCAGGTAGACATTGTTGAAGGGATTATACCGCATTCCCAATGAAATGCGCTCCTGACTGTTTCCACTGGAGCCTTTGTCCAGATTGACATAGTTGAAGGCCGTAATGGCTGTCCACTTGGGCGCAATATCGTAAGCGGCCTGTACAAAGTAACCATCCAGACTACCCGGAAAGAGTTTATAGGGCACGCCCTGACTGCTGAGCCCGTTGGCCTTGTTATTCAGCATGGCGGTGGCGTATTCACCCAAAAACGACCATTTTTTGACGCGATACATGAGCTCCCCGGCCAGCATGGTCATGCCCACCCGGTTGTTGCTATCGATTTTACCTGTGGAACCACTGACCGCCATCTGTAGTCCCGGGAACGGCGAAAAGCCCACCCGGCCGAACAGCTGCTTGTTGCTGTTATTGTCCCGCCCTTGATCGCTGATGACATGCTCACCGGGCCGTAAGTCCCGAATGCCCTGATACTCGACGCTGCTGGATACTCGCTGACCGGCGCCCGCCGCGGCAAAGGCATCGGTGAAGCCATTGACGACATCAAACTCATAGTTCAGGGCGCTACGGCGACCCACAGGGAGCAACCCGGTGACCCCAACGCCCAAATCACTATAGGTACTGGGAATAACCAGTGTGTCCACCAGCGGACGGTCTACCAGCAAGCGCAAGGGCGCATCATGGTTCATGACGGTGGTCGTATAAGGCAGCGTCATCACGCCGGTTTTGAAGTTGAGCCAGGGGCGATAGGCATAGTTAAAGACGGACTCCTCCATGGAGACTTCGTGTTTGACATCCTCTACTTCGAGTTCGCCGTACCAGCTGGCCCGGTCGTTAAAATTCATGCGGGGACGCAAGACCACCCGTCTGGCACTAAAATCGTTCCCACTGCGCCCATTGGCCCCCAGAAACTCTTCATCACGCGGCGCGTTGGAATAAGCCCGGTAACCACTTTCCACATACCCCATCAGGGTAACTCGACGTGAAAGTGACTGCAAAACCGATGCATCATTGCTCAACTGTTCGGAAGAGGCCGTAATGGCTTTCTGGTTATTCTGGGTCACTTGTTCGGTTTTCTCGATGCGCGCCTGAAGCACCTGCATCTGGGACATCATCTTTTCTTGGGCGCGAATGAGCTGTTGCAAGGCTTCTTTAGCCTCGGCCAGATTCATATTGTCGGTTTCCACGGGACGAGCCGCCGCGAGAGGGATCACCGGCATACGAGTGTCTACTTCAACAGGCTCAAGCGTTCCGTTTTTAATAACCCTTGAAGCCGGTTTTACCGCAAGCTTCAGCGTTTCAGGGGACGTAACGGACGATGCGGGTTGAGCCAAGCTGCTGGCAGGCAAACGTTTCGAGGTTGAACCCATTGGCCCCCGTTGTACATCCTGAGGCTGAGGTGCGGCCCAGCCGGTCGCCGGCAACAAACCCATCCCCAAGGCGATACCGGAAGACAACAGAATCAGCCGTCGATTACTCAGTCTCACTGCGATTTCCTTTCAATCTCATGCACAACACCTCGTCAGACTTTGGGCTTGCCTCCCTTGATCCGCAGGCGTCAACATCATTATTGATAACAGTTCTCAATAAGTAACTTAGATGAGAACGATTTGCAATAAAAATTTCGGAACCACTGAGGCAGGGGATTGATAAACCTTGTCGCCCCCGCACTATCGCATTAAACAAACCAAAGCCCTGACGTTCTGACGTCAGGGCTTTGGCATGAACGACAACCTCATGCGCTGTATTGTAGCCATCACCAGATGGCTGGGTGCATACAATTCAATTCAGAAGACCGATCAAAATACCGAACAACCGCATTCAATCTATCTGAATGAGCTGGGCTCTCAAATCGGGTTGGTGGTTGAATCAACGCAAACTGTCTGCTCGCAACGGGAAACCTAGGAAACCGGGGTCAATTCCGGCGTGGCTTTTTTAGCCGCCTTCACAGGCTTCACAGTTTTGGTTTTGCTGGTTTTTGCTACGGCAACTTTGGGTGCATTTTTGCTACCCGGTTTGCGACCGCGTTTTTTAGGCGCTTCGGCCTTCACGGATTTAACCGCTTTGGCAGCCGTTTTAGCACCGGGCTTGGGCCCACGCTTAGGAGCTTCCGTGGCCTTTTTCACCGCAGTGGCGGTCATTTTAGTACCGGGTTTACGACCGCGTTTTTTAGGTGCTTCCGTGGTGCTTTTGGTCACAGCAGCAATTTTCACGCCGGGTTTGCGACCGCGTTTTTTGGGCGCTTCCGTGGTCTTTTTCACGACGGTGGCAGTCACTTTAGTGCCCGGTTTGCGACCGCGTTTTTTAGGTGCTTCGGTAGACTTTTTCACGGCGGTAGCAGCCACTTTAGTACCCGGTTTACGACCGCGTTTTTTAGGGGCTTCAGCGGTGTCTGCAGCAGCAGCATCCACTTTGGCAGCCACTTTCACACCGGGCTTGCGACCGCGTTTTTTGGGTGCTTCAGGCAGATCCAGTTCATCAATGGATTTACCGGATAATTTAAAAGTTCGGTAGAACGCCTTCAATTCGTCCAGCGTATCAAACTTAATAGACATAGATGGGAGACTCCTTTATTCCACATATCTCGATGACCATAAACCGTCCCTGAAAAAAGGGACGTGGATAATCAACTATCCAGTGCACAATCACTCTAAACTTCATTTCAGACCCACAGGTCTGCACCCCATTTTTTGAGTGTGTCGATTGCGGATCGATTTTAACCGAAAACAGATCTTAAAAGCCACTAAATAAATTTAAAAAATTGATTTCAACAAATCCGGGAATCATCAGCCTCCCCGAATTCATCCAAAATAAGCATACCCTAGCACTCATACTCAAAGTCCTCACCGGCCTTCAAATCGAGTCTCTCAAAAAATACAGAGACACTGGAAATCCATCCGTTCGCTGATCATGCCGCAAAAAACACTGAACACCGGACAATTCATCGACGGCTTGGCAAAAGGGGTGGCCTCGACGTTTTTCAATGCCTTCTGTGAGAATTCCGCTATAGCCGCCAGCAATTTACACCTAGAATACGAACATGGGAATTATCAAAAGCCACTCCGATCGCAAAGCACTGCAACAGGCCGGACAGATCACGCAACACGTGCTCGACACCTTGGGCAGCCTGCTGGTGCCGGGTGTTTCCACCCTCACCCTGGAGGCCGAAGCCAACCGAATGCTCAGTCAGCATCGATCCAGCGCCCCCTTTAAAAGTTATCAGGGCGAACATCAGTTGTTCAGTCACGCGATCTGTGTCTCCATTAACTCGGAAATCGTGAACGGGCCGCCGTCGCGGGAGCGCGTGATAGCAGAGGGTGATTTAGTCAGCATCGCCACCGCCGCCGAACACCGGGGCATTCATGCCAAAGCGGCGCGCACGTTTTATATCGGTCAAAAGCCACCGCCTGCAGATGTGCAACGCCTGCTGAGCGGCACCGCCGCCGTGATTGAAGCCGCCCAAGCGAAAGCCTTACAAGTGCAAACACTCAACGATTTATTGGCCGTGATACCTGAAACAGCGGCGGCCCACGGTTTAACCCTCATCCACCATATCGGGGGATCGGGCATTGGCAAAAAGCTGCACGATTCACCCGCCGTTCCCAACACCCCCGGCGACTTACCCGACACCATTCCCCTGCACCCGGGCCTGTGTTTTTGTATGATGCCCATGTTCTCACTGGGCGAAAGCACAGAGTACCTCACCCACGAGGATGGCTGGACGCTCCTCACCGCAGACGGGGCGCTATCGGCTCACTTTGCCGATACCCTGCTGATGACTGAGGCGGGACTCATCAACATCACCCGTGCGGCGACTACAACTTAGCCCCGACTCATCCGGGCTTGACCATGTAGTCAGCTTGACCCGAGTCCTGCAAGGTTGCTAAGGTGGGTCGGTTGACACCGATTAAACGAAGGGGAATTTGCATGGCCACCATCAGCGAACGCTTACGCACCGAAACCGTCACTCACCACGAATCCATTGAAAACGCCAAACGCCTCAGCCGACTGGGCGCTCCTGATTTCACGCTGGCCGAGTACCAAGAATTGCTGGAACATTTTTACGGTTTTTACAAACCGCTGGAGGCCCACTTTCAGGCGTTCCCCGATGTGATGTCGGCGCTGGATTTTGAGGGGCGCTTTAAGCTCCCGCTACTCATTCAGGATCTCAAACATTTTGGCCACACGGATGACACCCTCTCCCAATTGCCCCAGTGCAGCGACTTCCCGCCGATGGAGAGCTTGCCTCAAGTGCTGGGCTGTATCTATGTGATGGAAGGCTCCACCCACGGGACCCAATTTATCACCAAGCGCCTGCGGGAGCATTTCAATTTAACCGATGGCGGCCTGCGCTATTATGAAGGCTACGGCAAAGACACCATGCCCCGCTGGAAAACCTTCAAAACTTATCTGGACACCACGCTGGAGGCAGGGCCGGAGCCCGAGCAAGCCAAAGCCCAAACCATCCAGACCGCCGGGCTGACGTTTGACGCGCTGCACCGCTGGATGGACAACTAAAAAACAGGATCAATAGAGATATGGATCGCGAGGTCTGCGTCTCGTAAAATAAACACCGCAGTCTCAAAGGAACTCCTATATTGCGCGCAAAATGGGGCAACGGTCATTGAGCCTCTCACACTTTCCGCGATTGGGATTACCGCGCTGGTTCTGAACTATTTTTTCAATGGAGAAAGTCTCATGTTTGCAGTCATTTTAGAGTATAAAAAACCGATGGAAGACGTGGAACGTCACACCCCGGCGCACCGGGCATTTCTGGATGAGTATTATGCCCAAGGCGTGCTGCTGATGTCCGGGAGACAAACCCCGGCCACGGGCGGCGTGATTATCGCCAAGGCTGCCGATCGCCAGCAATTGGAAGCCATCTTTGCCAAAGATCCGTTCAACAAGGAAGGCGTGGCCAATTACCAATATTACGAGTTCACCCCTACCAAGTTTCAACCCGAACTGAAAACCCTGATTGAAGGGTAAAATCAGCCGAACAAAAAATTCAGGCAGCTGCGTGTTGTGAAGCACCGTTGATTCGCTACGCAGTGGTTTGCGCTTGTACTGCCGTCTGATTATTCTGCGGATGACACTTCAAAAAAGCGGAAACCTCCGCCGCCCGCCCATTGGCTGAGGGCGGTAATGCCGCCTGCGTCCTGTCCATCAATCACTTTTTGCATGCGGGGATGAATATGGGTGAGGCAATGCTCGCCTTGCTCAATCATAATCCAGCGGCGATTGAGCTTATGGGCCACAGCCCCGGTGGTGCCCGAGCCCGCGAAGGCATCCAGCACCCAGTCGCCGGGTTGGGTAACCGCACTGAGTAAAGTCTGAATCAGGCGCTCCGGCTTGGGATAATCGAAGGCCGCCGAACCAAACAGGGCTCGGCTCTCCTCGGTGGCGTCCTCGTAGGTGCTCATGCCATAATGCGCGGCGCTGAGCAGGTTTTTCATCTTCTTGGCCTTTTGCCGGGACTGTACATAGTTGGGCCGAAAGGGCACTTTGCTGATGGTCAGTGGCTCCCCGGCCTGCATCAATTCATCTAGTTTGGCTTGGGCATATCGCCATTCGCCTTCCAGCCGGAAATCCTGCACATTGCGCCCGTCTCGCACTTCCACGCCATCCAGCAGGCGGGTGATAATGGCCCCCGCCGACATATCCTGCGGGGGATAATACCCGTCCGGGCAGGCAAATTGCACCGCGCCCGCGTTAAAGCGCAGCACCCGCAAGCCATTGCCCGCGTTATTGAGGGGATAGCGCTTGTGCAAGGTGGTTTCCCCGCTGACAAAGGGCTTGGCCACAGTGCGATCCTTGGCGTAGGCCAAGATAAATTCAGTCACCGACCCCAACGTGCGATCCAGAAACGAGGGCTTGCGCTTTTTCTCCCAAACCAGCGTGCCGCAGTAGTTGGCGCGCCCAAACAGATCATCCAGCAGAACTTTCAGATAAGCCGCCTCTTCATCGCCGATGGACACCAGCAAAATCCCTTCCGGGCGAAGAAGATCCCGCATCAGGGTGAGGCGCTCCGCCATCTGGGCCAGCCACTGGGCCGACTGGGCATCATCGTTATAATGGCTAAACTGGTTGCCCGTGTTGTAGGGGGGATCAATATACACACACTGAATCCGCCCAGCAAACTCCGGGAGCAAGGCGCGCAGGGCGAGCAAATTGTCGCCATGAATGAGCCGGTTCTCCATAGCAGTGGGCTCACCAAGAGTAGGCCTCGCCCTCAAGGGGGTCAACTGACCATAATCCCACTCGGAAACCGGACGCAATCCGCACGCCGATAAGCCCAAGGCCCCCCATGGCACCTTGCCACTATGCGTCCCCAAACCCAGCCGCGTTGTAATGAAACCTCCTCATCCCCGGTCGACGGCCATTTGAATCCCGATTGCCCCCACGCTGGCCCGATCCGGTTGGATTCTTCCTGTCCTGATTATCGCATTTTTTCCACGCGCGGTTGCAAAAAACTCACCCCACCCCCACCCTATCGGTTTATCACCTCACCTCAAAAACGTTTTACTGAGCGCCATCCAGACCATTCACCCGCAGCATGAATACAGCAGATGGAACGTGAGCCCGGTTTTATATATGACACTAAGCAATTTTATAAATCAAAAAACCTTTATTAATAAAGGGCGTAATTCATGAGAACAATGACGGGGCACCCGAGGGGGCCAGTCTGACTGCATGGCGTCCTGAACGGGGAATGGTTCAGCTCCAGACAGGTTGGTATACAAGCAAGATGTGAGGCGCAAGATGTATCACAATCGTTTTTACGATCAGGATCCGGTCGTGGCACAGGCAGTGCGGTTGCTGCTGATTTTGCCCGACGAGGTACAGACCCTGACCGCCGAATGTCTCTCCAAGATTGCGGAAAGTGACTACAAAATAGGCAAATGCCTGCAAGAAACTCGCACGCTGGGCAGCGATAAAATTATGGCGCTCTATAAGTCCAAGCAGAAAAAGCGCAGTTACGACAGCAATCCCGCCATGCACCGGGCCATGAACTACCTGATGCTGATGCCGGTTGAAAACCGGCGCATCCTGTCGCATCGCATCATGGGGCTGGTGGGGCACTTGCAGGAATACCTGCGATCCTGCAAAAAGTTTTGCATGATGGCCACTTATCAGCAGATGGGCGAAGTGGCCGTGGCCTATATGCAGCGAGGCTCCACGGAGGCGAACCACCTGATTCAGGCGATGGAACTGCAAGGCTTTCGGGTAGGCTACAACCGCAAACCCGGCGAAGTCCTCCCCGCCGTGGGTGAGTTTATCGCCGAACGCAACATCGGCCTACAAATCCGCGCCAACCAGAGAAAACGAAAACCCATGTTGTAATCTCTGATTAAATGCCCCCACCCATAGAGACATGTTTTTCAAATATTATCTTGTATGCATGCTCAATGCTAGTAGAGGCACTCCGGCACAAAATGCACCGGTTAGCAGGAGACTGCAACCTGTCACGATTAGAACGCCCAACGTCATATACACTTTCCGGCTGAACAGTGTCACACACACCAGAAATAAAGTAATGAAAAGCCAAATCGGTACGACAAAGATCATTGAAAAATAAATACCCGTAAAAAAAGCACCCAAAGCATTACTGATACCAATACCCCTGCCTAGCCCAATCATCATCAACAAAAATGCAATCACAGCAAAAAAACTGAACGCTCCTCCATAATAACGCACGGTTAACCAAATCCCCTCTACCATTTCAGGAGTGTGGTTTGGCTTTTTTTCAGGCGGAGTTTGCTGAGATTCATTCATCAAAAGAGAAGCCTGAGCGGGAAATGCTTCCTGCTCGTTTAAAGACTCTGCGTGATCTGGATTGAATGGCTCTTCATCCATTAGACTTTGCCCTTGGATTGATCATCATATCATTGTGTTTAACTGGAACTCGGTCTGTGGATATCATCATCTCGCACTTATTGAAAAATATACAAGAGGAGCCCCAATACAAAACGCACCAGAAAGCAAAATGCTGCCCCCAGTCACGAGCAATATTCCCAAGGCCCTATAAAATTTTCGCTTAAATAAGGAAATTATTAGGAGAATGAGACTGATCAAACCCCAAATAAATATCAAATAGATCACTGAAAAATAAATATACCCTGCGATAGTGAGTAGAACATTATCCATAGCTGTCGATGTTGCTATAGCGGCTACTATCACTAACAGTTCAAAGATGCAAAAAGCGCCAAAGTACCACCACAGGGTCAACTTTATGCCCTGAAGCATTTCTGGGGTGTGGTCTGGCTTTTTGGGGGGCGGCGGGGATTCGTACATCAAAACAGAAGCCTGAGCGGGCAACGCTTCCTGCTCGTTTGAAGATTCTTCCTGGTCTGGATTTAGAGGTTCTTCATCCATTAAACATTCTCCTGCAGCCATACATTCAATAAAGTTGAATCTAAAAACTAAAATTCTGGTTGCAAAACGGCTACCCTGTCACTGTCAAAAGTGATCAGGCGTTCATTCATCGGGGATGAGCAAACATCATCCACTCATTGGCACAAAATGCACCGGTTAGCAGGAGGCTAACACCTGTCACCATTAGAACACCAAGGGAATTATAAAATTTACCTTTCCATAAAAATACCAGAATCAATACAATGGATACTAAAGCGCAAATAGGCCAAGCAAAGACTAAACCCACAAAAACTCCTATCAAAAAATACCCACCACTGATTCCTGTTACAACTAAAACACTCGCAAAGTAAACGCCCAAATACCACAATAAGGTTACAAATATGCCCTGAACCATTTCTGCAACGTGATTCGGTTTTTTCGGGGTGGGAGGTATTGAAGAGGCGTCCATTTTTACGGATATACCGCCAAGCAATGCGTCTTGAGGGGGAGAATGTTCTGCGTTGTCTGGATTCAGTTGTTCTTCATCCATCAGACTTTCTCCATTGCGAACGCGGAAGTGGTCGGGATGCGGCTGGCCAATTGCTCGTTGCGATAAAACAGGTTGTAGGTATCAAAGGGGATGACGCGGCCATCCGGGTGCACGATATGAATGCAGGAACGCTTCACGGAACGCACATCGAAGTTCCAGGCATCCAGAAATTCCATGATGATCACCCGGAAAATATTTTGATACCCCAGCGCCTCTGGGGCTTCAATCTTGGGCAGGCAGCACAGTAAATCGTGCACCGCATGCGAGGTGGACTGCGGCGAATGGTTCAGCGCAAACAGGCCAAACACCTTGCCCCGCACCGAGGGATCTTCCTCATAGCGAATGGTATTACCCGCAGCATCCAGCAGCAGGGCCGGGTCCATATACCGCGAGAGGGGATAGGCCTGTCCGTCGGCTTTTAATGCATACGCCATCGCAATGCAATCGGGATGACACGGTACGGGAATGATGTCATCCGGCGTAAACAGCGAGGACTGCTTTAAAATCTGCTGACGCACTTCGGCCAGCGTCAGGCGATCGGTGGCGGGATCAAAGTTCTCCGTGCGGCCCGCATGCTGAATGGGCTGAAAGGTCACGCCGCGCACGCAGGGCTGCTGAATCGCAAACTCCAGAATCTCGCCAATCTCCTGGTCGTTGAGCCCCTGACGCAACACCACCACCAGCGTGGTGGAAATATTAAACTCGTTCAGGTGCGCCAGCGCCTGCATGCGCACTTCCAGCAGGTTTTCCCCGCGCAGGGTCTCGATGGGGCCGGGCTTCAAGCTATCGAATTGCAGATAAATTTCAAACCCCGGCCCGTAGTCAGCCAACCGCTGGGCAAACTCGCGATCTCGCGCGATGCGTACCCCGTTGGTGTTCACCATCAGGTGCCGAATGGGCTTGGATTTGGCCAGATCCAGCACCTCGAAAAATTGCGGGTGAATGGTGGGCTCGCCGCCGCTAATTTGCACCACATCGGGTTCGCCTTCGTTTTTCACCAACTCATCCATCATAAATTCAATTTGCTCCAGCGAGCGATGCGAGCCGCGTGTGGGGGCGGAATCGGCGTAGCACACCGGGCATTCCAAATTGCAGCGATCCGTGATTTCAATCAGGGTGAGGCAACTGTGCTGCTCATGATCCGGGCAAAGGCCGCAATCGTAAGGGCAGCCGCGCTCGGTGGCGGTATTGAAGCGTAGCGGCAACTGACCCGGCTTTAAAAAGGCGCGGGCTTTTTTGTAGTAATCCGCATCCGTGGAAATCAACACTTTTTGCACCCCGTGGGTCAGGCAATTTTTGATCTGATAAACCTGCCCGTCCTGCACAATAATTTTGGCCTCGACTTTGTGCAGACATTGCGGGCACAGGCTATTGGTCAGTTCATAAAAGACATACGGGCGGTCGGTCATTGGGGTTGAATCCTTTCCTGAACTTGGTTTTGATCTTGGTCTTTGTATTGGTCTTGGCGCGCCATGAGGGTCATCCAGCCCAAGCGGCCATATCTAAAACCATAAAACAGTAAAACACCCAGACTCAGGAGCTGGGTGCCGTTGATTCCTCCATAAGGGTGCGGCACGGGTTTAATGAATTCAATGGCCAGCCGAAAGGCGAAGTAGCCCATCATAAAGTAGCGAAATAACTCACCTTGCGGGTAGGCCGTTTGGCGTCGCCAGTGAATGACCGCCAGTAAACCCGCCAGAAACAACACTTCATACAACTGGGCGGGATGCCGCAACACGCCATCCCCAAAATCGACGCCCCAGGGTAATGTCGTGGCGATGCCGTAGGTCTGATCCTGAAGCCCATTCAGGAAACAGCCGATGCGGCCAATCATGGTGGCCACGATCAAGGGCACCACAAAGAGATCGCCGGTGGCCTGCTTCAGGCCCATGATCTTCTTGGTGAGTTCCACGCCCAACCAGCCGCCCACCAAAGCGCCCCCAATGCCTTTTCCGGCCAGCAGTTCGAGGCCCGGATGCGTCGCCTGCTGCAAAAACCAGGCCGGATGATCCAGCCAGACCACTGCCTTGGAGCCCAGCGCCGCCCCCACAATACAGCCGCCAATCACCCAATTGCGATGATCCACGTCAATGGGGTCGCGCACGCGGTCGCGACGCATCAGGCGAAAGCCCACAAAGTAGGCCAGCCACTCAAAAACCATGTGCAACCAGGGGGGTAATATACCCAGAATCATAACGCTTTACTCCGACGACTACCGCTATCTTACCATTGGGAACCTATCCTATCGATTCAAAAAAGACAGTCCGCACCACTGTCACAAATCACCTTGAAACCCACGCGAGCCTTGCGATACCAGACTCAGTGAGGAGCCTGTTAAAAGCACCGCCATTAGCGTATCAGCTAGCCCGTCCTAGTCTATTGGTGAATTGCGGCCCTGACTGAAAAATGAACAATAGTAAACACACGCATCGCACAGTCCATTTTTGGACACCAGCCTAAAATTTTTCAGGATCAATTTTAAAAAGCGGGCCACTTGCCATTGAATCGTGCCTGCCCCCGTTTAAGCTGCGTATTTTATTGTTCAATCGGAAAAGGAGACCATCATGGATGAAAAAGATTTAACCTCCGGCTCGCAAAATTACGGCCACACCGGCCCGGGAGGCGTTGGGCAGGAGCCTGCGAGTCCCGAAGAAATCACCAAAATAAAACGGGATGTCAAAGAGAACATTACCGCCGTTAAGGAAAAAGTAACCGAGCAGGCCAACGAACTGCGGGAAAAGCTGAACGAACAGGCCACCACACTCAGCAATCAACTGACCCAGCGAATTGATACAGCCCGTGGCAAAACCTCGGCCGGTCTGCGGAATACATCTCAACGCATTCAGAATTTGGCCTTATACATGGAAGAACACGATGCCAAGGACATGTCCGATGCCGTGGTGCGCACCTCTCGCGAACTGATCCGTAAACATCCGGGGAAAAGTCTGCTGGTTGGTTTAATTGCCGGTGTACTGGTAGGCCGGATTTTCTCCATGCCCAGTTTACCGGAACACCGGTATTAATCCGGACTCAACCGTATCAATCCCGGGGAATGAATGGCCGACTAACACCGGCGTTCATTCCACCCCCACAGGTCCAGCACAGGAGTTGACTCATCATGAGCGTTTCATCCTATCCAGCAGGTTCTGCTGGCCAACCCGACCGGGTGGCCATGAGCGATCTGCTACGCGAACTCTTCGGCAAGATGAGCGACATTATTCAAACCCAGCTTCAGCTTGCCAAAACCGAAATTAAAGCCAGCAGCCAGAAAATGCTGACGGCCGTATTTTTTGCTTCATTGAGCTTGATTCTGGGCAGCATGGGCATCTTTTTTTTCGGGCTGACCGTGCTGTTTGCCTTGTGGCAAGTGCTCAGTCTGGTCTGGGCAACGTTTATCACCACCGGAATTTTTCTGGGACTAACCGCAGTCGCGATCCTGCTGCTGAGCCGAAACCTTCATCAGAACAGCGCGGATATAGAGGTCGATCTCGGTTAAACCCGGATTTCTGGCATGCTGATGAAAACACCCTTGACATGACATTACACAGTCTTCAACCCTATTATTTCGGCGAACAGCCGCAACGAGGAGAGCCCGCCATGACCACGGCATCGGAACTGAAAGCAAAACTAGAGAGCCAGAACAAAGAAGTGGGACGCATCGCCCACCAGATCGAGGAACGTCTGGAAACTTATGCCGACTGGCCCAGCAAGGTACGACAGCATCCCTTTCAAAGTGTGGGCATTGCCGTAGTGGCTGGGCTGGCACTAGGCGGGGCTAACCGTTCCCTGATACAAGGCGCGGGCAAGCAAGTGGGCTCTCTCCTGCATGCAGGTCTCACGGCGTCACTGGTTGCAGCCGTCAATCGGGCCGCACAATCATCACCTTAAAATCCTGCGGTTTCAAGTTCTGACTGAAGCCTCAGCGAAAACACCGGAAAATTGTCCCACCGTGGACGCCTTCCGGGAATGCGTACAAGCATTTGACCCGCATCTGGATGAACAGAATCACGTCAAAACCCAACTCACGGCGTTACTGGACTTTTTTGAAACCGTGAACAAAGGCTACAAACAAGCCAAAAAGCTGCCACCCCTTTACTGATCAAGATTTCCAAGATGTAAAACCGGAGAGAGATACTCTTGTCCATGATTCCGGGCTTCAAGGAAAAACAGAACACTGCAGACTCAACATCCCTGCCCTCCCAGACTCCCCGGTGGCGGTTTTTTTGGGAGTCTACCCACTTTGACGGAACACTGGCACAAGCCCCACCCTTCCGCTACACTGACAGTCAGCAGCCTCAACCGGCCATTCCAGCATCTTGTCCTCAGCGTATCATCAGTCCGGGAATGCCTTATGAAAGCGGAAATCATTGCCATTGGCAGCGAACTTCTCATGGGAGACGTGATCAACTCCAACGCCGCCTGGATCTCGAAGCAACTGGCCCAACTGGGCGTGGATGTCCATTACCATGTGGCTGTGGGAGACAATCCCACCCGGATTCAAGCCGTCGTGACTCAGGCCATCGCCCGATCCGAACTGCTGATTTTTACCGGCGGGCTGGGTCCCACCGAAGACGATCTGACTATCGCCACCCTGGCCGATTACTTTAACACACCACTGGAAACCGATCCTGAATCCGCAGCCACCATTCAGGGTTACTTTATTGCCCGAGGCATGCCGATGTCCCCAAGCAATCTCAAGCAGGCCAAAAAGCCCACGGGCGCGATCACCATCAAAAATCCGGTGGGCACTGCCCCGGGCATTGCCTGGGATGTCTCGCCACAGATCGGCGGACGTTGCCTGATCCTGACCTTCCCCGGCGTGCCCAAGGAGCTTTATGGCATGTGGCCGCAAGGCGCCGACTGGATTCGAGAGCGCCAACGACAGGCGGGAGAAGCACCCGAAGTATTAATCAGTCATCATCTGCACTTCTTTGGCATCGGAGAATCCAGACTCGGTGAGATTTTATCCGACCTGATGCAGCAATCCAACCCCACCGTGGCCCCTTACGTGGGGCAGGCCGTGGTGAAGATTCGCATTGCCGCCAAAGCCCCCAATGCGAATGAGGCCGAAGCTTTGCTGACCCCGCTCAAGGCCGACATTCTGAATCGCTGTGGCGCCTATTACTATGGCGACGATGGCGCGACCCTGGAGGGCTGTGTGGCCCAAAAACTGACTGAGACAGGGCAAGGGCTCTCAGTCGCAGAATCTTGCACTGGCGGTCTACTCAGCAGTCGTCTGACCGATGTGCCGGGCAGCAGCGCCTATACCTTTATCAATTTCATCACCTATGGCAATGCGGAGAAAACCCGCTACCTGGAGGTCTCGCCAGAATCTCTGGCCCGGTTTGGCGCTGTGAGCCCAGAAGTGGCAGCAGCGATGGCTCTGGGGGTCCGCAAAACCAGCCAGCAAGACTGGGGGTTGGCCATTACCGGCATCGCCGGACCCGATGGAGGCTCTCCTGAAAAACCCGTAGGCCTGGCCTACGTGGGCATTATAGGGCCGGGCTGGACACAGCCCATTGTCAAAAAGGTATTGGTCAACTCCCGCTACAGCCGGGTAGATATAAAATACTGGTTCAGCCAGTATGCACTCTCCTATTTGCTGCAAGCCCTTCAGGGAATGCTCGCGGAGGATCTACCGGACAGCAACAACAGTGGGAGAAACCCAGCACCCCCAAGCCCCACGCCATAAGCAACAAACAACCCCGATCCAATAGACCGGGGCTGTTAATGTATTCGTTGATGAACGGCCTTACTTATTTTGCAGCTTGGTCAGGAAGTTCAGCACCGCAAGACCTACAGTGGACTTGGCATTCGGGTTATTCACCAGAGCCTGGGCAAACGCCTTGGTTGCGGGAGTGGCATTGGTCAGACCAAAATCCAGAGACTTCGGGTCGGTTAACGCTGATTGAGCAATCCCTTGGGCCGTAGATTGCTTATCCAGAATGCGGTGACCCCACATAGAGAAGTTCAGCAGGTCCGTGGCCGATACACCGGAAGTTTGTACAAACTGCTGCAAGCCAGCGGGCGTCTCAACATTAGGCGTCGTCCTGAACAACTCTGCCGCGTTGAGGCTTGAGTCGGTTTTCTTGAGGCCGGCGGCAAATCCGGTGATGGAAGGGCCATCGGTCGTCGGCCAGACTTGCTCAATCAGCTTCAGCTCAGCGCTGCCGTTGATTTTGCCATCGTCTTCAAGATCCATCTTGCCCCATTGGCGAACCATATCAGTGGTTTCCGGGGTGGCATTAAAGGCCGTATTGTTGCTCTGGGTGGGGGCTAACAATGTTCTTAGCGTCACATCACCGTTGATTTTGCCATCATATAAGTCATGACCCAGCAAGCGAATGCCGACGCGGGCAAACTTGGATAAGCCGGAGGGATCATTGCTATCCAGAATCTGGGTATTGACCGCTTTTTTCGGCGTGAACATCGACTTCAGGAAATCCTGAGTCAAATTGCCATTCGCATCCACCGGCACTTTATCTAAAGACAACGTGCCAGGATCAAAGTTACCCGGGGTGGGAGTGGGAGTGGGAGTGGGAGTGGGAGTGGGAGTGGGCGTAGGAGTTGGGGTAGGGGTAGGGGTAGGGGTAGGAGTTGGTGTGGGAGTGGGCGTTGGGGTTGGCGTTGGGGTTGGCGTGGGGGTTGGTGTGGGAGTGGGTGTGGGAGTGGGCGTTGGGGTTGGTGTGGGGGTTGGCGTGGGAGTGGGGGTGGGAGTGGGCGTTGGGGTTGGTGTGGGGGTTGGCGTGGGGGTTGTGCCACCCTGACCCAGAATCAAAGACAACAACTGGGTCAACAGGGTCAAAATCTGAAATAGCGCGGAGTTCTGAGCGCCACCGCCAACACTCCCAGGCACATTCGGATTACCGGGATATGCCCCAGGCTTCTGATTTCGCCCGATGCCGTAAGACGAGTCGGCTTCATGCACATGACCAGACTCTTTCCTCACGCTATGGCGCGCAGTAGATAAAGTCATATTGGGAATATTGGAACGGTTGTTGACCTGTGTCATTGTCAAAGCCCTCAATATTTAAATCCAGCCTAATTCGTATATACTAAATATAAAAATTTGACTGCTTATAGATTGCCTGCTTTTAACAATCTGTAAAAAACTATTTACAAACAAAGACTCTGCAGATTAACATCTTCGGACGTCGAATCCCGTCATCACAACACAATACGCTCAGCGCACCTGCAAAAACTAAAGCCACAAGCCATGCGACCTAACACACTTTCAAAAAAACACATCAGAAATAGGACACTCACTTGCGTAAACCGGCAAGAAGGCCTCTATCGGTATATTTAAGGCTTTACTTTCCAAAAATATCCGGGGGCAGACCGCCTTGAGGAAACCCGGGCGGTAGTTTCATACCCGGCGGCAGCTTGGGCATCTTCCCCCCAGGAAAGCCACCACCAGAAGGCATGCCAGGGAAACCACCCCCCATACCAAAGTCACCCAATGGGTCTTTTTTCTTTTTCTTGATACTGCGGGGCATTTTCAAACCGCTCATCAAACTGGGATTGGCCTCTTTTTTCATGCCATCCGTCATCTTGGTGAGCTGCTTCATCATCATCCGCATCTGGTCAAACTGCATCAGGAAGGTGCCAACGTCCTCCACAGGCAGACCACAACCTTTGGCAATGCGCTTTTTTCGACTGTCGTTCACCAGTTCCGGCTTACGACGCTCGGCAAGCGTCATGCTACTGATAATCACCTCGATTTTTTTCATCTGACCTTCGCCACTGCTGGAGATCATTTCCCGCATATCCTTGGTCAGCCCCGGAATGGGCAGCATGCCCAGAATCTGATCCATTGAACCCAGCATTTTGAAGGACTTCTGAATCTTCATAAAATCTTCCAGAGAAAATTCGGACTTCCGCATTTTCTCTTCCATGCGCTTGGCCTCGTCCAGATCAAAGGCCTCCTGGGCGCGCTCCACCAGTGAGATCACATCACCCATGCCCAGAATACGAGTGGCCATCCGCTCCGGATGGAAATTTTCGAGCCCGGTGAGCTTTTCGCTGGTACCAATCAGCTTGATGGGCTTACCAGTCACTTCCACCACCGAAAGGGCGGCCCCACCTCGGGCGTCGCCGTCCAGCTTGGAAATGACAATACCGGTCACATCCAGTTGACTATTAAACGCCTCGGCCACGGCCACGGCTTCCTGCCCGGTCATGGCGTCAATCACCAACAGCTTTTCCTGAGGCTGCAAGACCCTTTCCACCAGCAACAGCTCCGCCATCATCTCGGTGTCAATTTGCAGACGGCCCGCGGTATCCACCAGCAAGGTGTTAAAGCCCTCGGCTTTGGCGCGATCCAGACCACTGCGGGCAATAGCCAGCACATCGGTGGAACCTTCAATGGTGTGTACTGGAATATCAATTTCCTTGCCCAACGTCATCAACTGCTGAATTGCCGCTGGACGATACACGTCGGCAGCCACCATCAGGGGATTTCGGCCTTCCTTGCGGAGTTTTAGGGCCAGCTTGCCGCAGGTCGTGGTTTTTCCGGAACCCTGCAAGCCGAACAAAACGATGATATTGAGCGAACCATCCAGACAAAGCCCCTGGCTCTCGCCCCCCAACAGAATCACCAGCTCATCATGCACAATTTTAATCAGTTGTTGACCGGGTTCCACACTTTTTAAGACATCCTCACCCACCGCACGGTCTTTCACCCGGCTGATAAACGCCTTGATCACCCGCAAGCTGACATCCGCCTCCAGCAGCGCGCGACGCACTTCACGCAAGGCATCTTCCATGTTGTCTTCCGTGAGCTGGCGCCCGCCCCTGAGGTTAGCGAACACATCCTGCAAACGTTCTGAAAGCTGATCAAACATGGGTGAAATCCTGTCGTTCGGGTTGAAGTAGATGACGAGCCAGCCACAGGGGCCGGGGCAAGCAACCTTAGCAGCTGAGGCAGCTGCTGAAAGCCCAATCCCGAAGCCCTCCGGGCATTGGGCTTTCAGCAAGCGCACGTTCAGGTTGGCCAAGGCTTACCCGCTGAAGCTCCATGATCCTACTCACACCCTCCACTGTCAAACGAAAGTGCATCCTCCCGCATAGCCCGAAACCGGACACACTGACCGGGCTCGCTGTCACTCAAGGGCTTTCGGGATTGGATGGCCTCTTTTTCATCTCCACGATTCTAACTGGGTCAGAGCATGGAGTCACGCGGACCACCCGCAATGCGTTATCCATTCATGCCATCGGAGCACAAACGCCCCACCCTGTCATACTCTCGGTCAGACCCTCGGGTTACTTTTCAAACAGGGCGTCAATAAACTCACGGGCGTTAAAGTCTTTCAGGTCTTCCAGCCCCTCACCCACGCCCACCATCTTCACGGGGAGCTTATACTCCTGCGCAATGGTCAGAATCACGCCACCTTTGGCTGAGCCATCCAGCTTGGTTAGCACCACGCCTGACAGTTCCACGGTTTCCTGAAAGACCCGCGCCTGCTTCAGGGCATTTTGACCCGTGGTGGCATCCAGCACCAGCAAGGCTTCCAGGCGTGCACCTTCCGGCATCCCCTGATCAATGACTTTACGCACCTTGCGTAACTCTTCCATCAGGTTCAGCTTGTTCTGCAAACGTCCGGCGGTATCCAGTAAAACCACATCCGCCTGAATGTCTCTCGCCTGCTTCAGGGCATCAAATATCACAGCAGCGGGATCCTTGGTGTTGCCCGCACCGACAAAACTCGCCCCGGCACGCTGCGCCCAGACTTCCAGCTGTTCTTCAGCGGCAGCCCGAAAGGTATCACCTGCGCCAATCACCACTTTTTTGCCCGCCTTGATAAAGCGATTGGCCAACTTGCCAATAAACGTGGTCTTTCCGGCCCCGTTCACGCCCACCACCAGGTACACGTTCATCACGCCGGGTTGATAAACCAACTGATTGGCCCGCTCATAGGGGGTTAGAATCTGGGTGAACTCCTGCTTGAGGAAATTCATCAGGTCTTCTGGATTACCCAGCTCGTGTTTACGCTGACGCAACCGGTTGGTAATCGCAGTGGCCGTGTCCAGACCCACATCGGCACGGATTAAGATTTCCTCAATCTCATCAATGAGATCGTCGGTCAGGGTGGAATCCTTCAAAAGACCGACAATCTTGCCCACGATGGATTTCCCGGTGGTGGCAACCGCAGCTCGCAGTCCAGACAAGGCACCCGCAGACTCGGCGACTGGGGCTTCCGGGGCTACGACACCAGGGCGCTCAGCAGATTTTTTACCGAACCAGTTAAACATGCTTTGTCCTTCCTAGATGCACCCCGGCTTGCCTTCACGCTAGCCCGCCTCCTCTCGATGAAGCGCTATCGTGACAGAGGCAGCAAACGTGTTACGGGCGATAAACGCCAGTCAGGGTTTTTCCGGTTTCCTTGGCGTAATCCTCAGCCAGAGCGCCTAACACACCGTTAATAAACCGGTAACTTTCTTCACTGGCAAACTGTTTCGCCAGATCGACCGCTTCGTTGATGGAGACACTCAGGTCCACTTTGGGCACATAGGCCATCTCAGCAGCGGCCACACGCAGAATATAGGCGTCCATCTTCACGAGACGGTCCATGCGCCAGTCATCCATATTACGGTTCAGGGCCTCATCCAGCTCGGGCAGATGCTCAGCCACCAGGCGGATCAGCTTGACCGCGTACTCCTGGACATCATCCTGGCGCAACAGGGTCACCAGCTCAGGAATCCGGAGGGCTTCAAACAGATACTCAGCCCCCTGGAGGCACCGCTCAATCTGCTCCACCATCTCACGAGTCGTCGGTATGGGGACCGGTTGAGCTTTCGCGTCCAAGGGCGTCTCCAGATTGGAGGGATGCTCCACTTCGTAGGTCAACAACGCGCGACTTACTTCAGCCAGCTTGTCGGCGGCACTTTGAATCTGAAACTCGGCCTCGCCAGACAAGGCGCGCACCGAGGACAACATCAGTTCCTGAATGCTTTCGCGCTGGAGAACGGCATTGAGGGCGGCTTGTTCGG
This sequence comes from Vampirovibrio chlorellavorus, assembly GCA_903866275.1. Lineage (GTDB taxonomy): Bacteria > Cyanobacteriota > Vampirovibrionia > Vampirovibrionales > Vampirovibrionaceae > Vampirovibrio > Vampirovibrio chlorellavorus_D. The sequence goes on from CAIPMU010000016.1 coordinate 45,463, forward strand.
GGGATCCGTTGCCCTGCTTGTCAATTTGAAACAGAGTCAGGAGGGCAAGTTCACGAGCAGCGCGTCGGGCATTCATAGTCAAAAAATCCTAAAATCAAGCACTAAAATCAAAAATGGGGCAAGGCAACGTCAGTGAGACTGAAAAAGAGACTGTTCGCATCAGCCAGACCAGCGGGATCAACGGAATCACGACAGGCAATCGGATCACACGATTCCAAGAATTAATCAGCCATCAGCGTAAAACAGTCCGGGCCGGGACGCAATCTTTTCTGTGCCAAAAGACGATTTGCTCCAGGTTACCAATTCCCAATCGGGTTGGGTTTATGCTAGAAAGAAAGCCTTCTTATTGCATTCAAGGGTTTCATCTCAAACGGTCCAATTTTTTAAAATATCCCCATCGATATTGTCATCGGCAACGTTCCAGACAACAAACTCACACATCAATGACGAGAGAGGGTTTCATGCTGTCCCGATTATTCGCAGAGGAAAAAAACCGGACTCACGGACATGTGCTGCCGTCCCTCAGCGCCCACAAAGCTCGCAATCGAGGCAGCAGCCCGGTAGCCTCCCGCCATAGCAGCTCTAAAAGCCTGCCGCTCATTCTTTCTTCCAGCTGGACAACGGGTCCCGTGTTTACCCTCCCACTCAATTCACTCCCCACCGCAGAACATCGGTCAAGACCAGCCCCCGTCCAGCCACCAACACCACACGTCTATATCAGCTTTCCGCCGCACCCGGATGATGAGTTTGACCTGGAGTCCCAACGCCACAGGAGTAACCCCACAAACCGCAATCTGCTTCCCGATTGGATGGTCATCCCCAATCGCTGGCTCAACAGCATTCAGGATTATATCCGTGACTGTGCCTTACACTGGGGCCCCGCCCCAAAAGACCCGCGACCTTAGGCACAGTGAACACACCACGGAGTCCCAAATGGATTTCAGAATCACAAAACCCTGTTAGCGCTTTCAGGCTTCAACTGATTCTGCCTATACCCGGCTCAGAATCAGTTCAACCGCCTCAGGCATATCCGCACACACAAAGTGGGGTTGCTGTTCCAGCACCTGATATTTGCCTGCCAGCACCCGTTCCCCGTAGCCGGTTTTCAGCAGGATGCTCTGGCAGCCAACGTTGTAACCAAAGGCCACATCACTGGCCTTATCACCCAGCATATAGGACTTTTCAATCTCGATTTCCGGAAATCTCGCCATGGCCTGCTGGATCATGCCCGGTTCCGGCTTGCGACAGGTACACGCCACAGCAAGCTCGGGGACAACACCTTTTCCCAAATGAGGACAATAGTAGACTGCATCAAGATGGGCACCAGCCTGTCCCTGTAATAATTGGGCCAACCGTTCATGCAGGGCATCGATATGCGCCACATCGTAGAAGCCACGGGCGGCACCCGTTTGATTGCTCGCCAGAATCGCCAGGAATCCGGCATCGTTTAAGCGACGAACCGCCTGGGCCACCCCCGGAATGAGCTCCAGGTCCTCCACGTTCCGGATATACCCTTTTTCCACGTTCAACGTACCATCGCGATCCAGAAACACAGCAATTGTCATCAAAAAAACCTTCGACTTGAGTTCATACAATAATCAGGGTTCGCCATTCATCAGGCAAAAAGCGGGCAAAAAATGATGACGCAAATCACCAGCAACAGAAAAAAAGACTGATAAGGGCTAACGGTCCCCTTTGGCAATTTTAGCCAGTTTCACGGGGTCGGTAATAATCAACTGTTGATCGGCCACATCCAAAGTCCCAAGCTGCTTCAGATTCTCAACGCTCACTTTGAAAACGTCGGGGGTAGTATAACAGAAAAGCGCCCAATCCTGCACAGACAAGGGAGGCATCATGACATGATCTTTCTCGGGGAGGCGCTTCCCCTTGACCGAGAGACTCATCAGGGTATGGGCCACCTTGCACAGAGGACTGGGAAGGACCTCGGTGACCAACCGCTGATTCATGCCGCGTAATCGACTGGCTAAAGTGCGAGCCAGATTCAGCGCCAGAATGCCACACTCATGCGTCATTCTCAAAAATTCTCTTTTGTTCAGCGACATCACTTCCAGTTCGGTCACCGCATAAATATCGCCACTGCGTGTCAAACTGGGATCCAGTATCGCCATCTCGCCAAAGAAATCCCCCGGCACAAACAGAGCCGCATTAAAGGCATCTTTTCGAGCATTGACCAGAGACAACTTGGCCAATCCGCGCAAGACGATAAAAAAGGTCTCGCCCGGATCCTGGCTGGACAATACCAGGCCACCGGCCTGGTACACAAAACAAAACCCCGTTGACACAAACCGGGCAATATCGGCCGAAGGCATATCGGCAAATAAGGGCACTTGGGCCCAATTATAACTGGCCTTATCCACTCTCATCGACATGGGCTGAATCTTCCTCTCACCGGGGCTTATTTAAAGTGCCCATTCAAAAACCTATGGGTATCAGACTACTTTAACTATAGCAAATTTTTCATTTAATTTTCCAAACCAAGGTCCAAACATCGTGCATGCCCCGCACGTTTTCAAACCCCAGCGCATGACTCACCCTCGCAAGACTGAATCTGCAATGAAGTAACAGGGATTACATTCGCATCAAAAAAACCCCGAGAGTGATCTCGGGGTTTTTTGAAACCAGATGGCTGAAATTTATTTCTTGCCAACCAATTCTTTGAATTTTTTGCCAGCGGAGAAAGCCGGAACGGTTTTCGCAGCAATTTTCAGTTCTTTGCCGGTTTGGGGGTTGCGGCCAACGCGAGCAGCGCGCTTGCGGGGCTCAAACGTACCAAAACCAACCAAGGTGACTTTTTTGCCTTTAGCAACAGTCTTCTCGATAGTAGCAATGGCGTTGGTCAGAATCTCAGCCACTTGCTTCTGGGAAGTTTTGGTCTTGCGGGATACTTCTTGTACGAGTTCTTCTTTGTTCATGGTATTTGTCTCCTTTCCCTTTGTAACTACGAATGATTATAACAGTCCTCTCGGGATGTGCAACATAAAATTCCCCCTTATAGTGTAGTTTTTTCTATTTTCCAATCCTGTAGCCAGACACCCTCAGATGATTCAGGAGAATAAAAACCCTGTCATTACTGCCTTTTCAGTACTTTATCGGTTTAAAAATGAGGAAACTAACAACAGACAAGTTTGTCAAAATATCGTCACACACGAAAGCCAATCATAGTCTTATTTTTCAACACTTAAGCTTTTTTTAAATTCAAATTTAAATAAAAACAATACATTCATCTATTTATAAAACAACTCTTGCTGGCCAGCACTGCATTATGCGGTCAAAATACGCCCTTCAGCCTCTAAAATAGAACATTTTACAACCCGAATCGTCTAAGTTAGACTGTGGCAACTTCAAAATCAACAAATGACCCAGCCGCCCTAACAGCCGAACACCTCGGCAATAGCCGCTTTTACGTCATAGCCCCTGCCTCGTCCAAACGAAGCACCTTTGCAATCCCAGCCTTTATTCACCCAGATTCAGATAACCCGTTCAGCCCTAAAGGACAATCCCCTCAATGAGTACGGCGCCCACCACCCCGGAAACAGATCAATCACAACCTGCCGCTCTCTCTCCCACGGAGCGCAAACAGCAACTCATTCGAGACATCAAGGCGCTCAAGAAAGAACGCAACGCCGTCATTCTGGCTCACCTCTATGAACGAGTCGAAGTGCAGGATGTGGCGGATTTTCACGGGGATTCACTGGGTCTGAGCCAATTGGCCGTCTCCACGGAAGCTGACACTATCATCTTTTGCGGCGTACACTTTATGGCTGAAACCGCAAAGCTGCTCAACCCGGAGAAAACCGTTTATCTGGCCAACCCCAACGCGGGCTGCCCCATGGCGGATATGATCACGCGCGAGGAACTGGTTCAGTTCAAGGCCGAGCATCCCGGCATCCCGGTAGTGGCTTATGTGAATACCTCGGCTGAAGTCAAATCTGAAGCCGATTATTGCTGTACCAGCGCCAACGCCGTCGAAGTGGTGGCCTTTGCCGCCCAGGAATGCGGCGTGAGCGAAGTGCTGTTTGTCCCCGACAAGCACCTGGGCAACTATGTGCAAACCCAGTTGCCCCAGATTCAGGTCACCTGTTGGGAAGGCTTCTGCCCGACTCACTTGCGGATGAACCCGGAAGACGTGATTAAACTCAAAAAAGAATACCCGGACGCCGAAATTCTGGTGCACCCCGAGTGCGACACCCCCATGAAGGAAATGGCGGATTTCATTGGCAGCACCACCGCCATTGTGAAACGCGCCAAAGAAAGCCGCGCCAAAACCTTTATCGTCTGCACCGAAGACGGGGTGAGTCAGCGCCTGTCTCAGGACTGCCCCGAAAAAACCTTTTTTACCCCCACCCGCGCTTCGGCGGTGTGCCCCAACATGAAGCTCACCCGGCTGGAGAACATTTATAAGTCCCTGCTAGGCCAGAATGAGCCCATGGAAATCCCCGCAGAGATTGCCGAGAAGGCTCGTCGCTGCATTGATTCGATGATGCGCATTGCGGGCAGCAAGGGTGGCCCTGCCATGGTGGGAAAAAGCAGCTAGCGCCATATAATATTTAAGCTAAATCTGTTTCGGCAGGTGGCGAGTGTTTATCGCGCCACCTGCCAATCCAGGTTTTCTATGTCCTCGCTACCCTATCCCACCGGGGATATTATCCGGGGTAGCGCTCTCCCCACTATCCGTCACACACCTTGTACCACTACTTATTAATGAATCAGAAATAAGAACATCAACAAATTAACCGCCATCACCACAAACCAAATCTTCATGATGGGGCTCTGGTTCTGCATAAATTCTTTGACCGGATTCAAGTCACCCTCGCCATTGAGCAAAGGGGAATTCAAATTCAGCTTGTCCTGGGCCATTAAATCCCGATACGTCATAGCTTCCACACCTCTGGCAATTCATGGATCCTGAATGCTAGTTTTTTCCCTACTTCTCTATTCTATGGGATGATCTCACCGATGCTCATCCACCTGAGGATTAATCTTTGACTTCAAACTATCATAACCCGTTTCTTCTATTTTAAGTTCTCTCTCTTTATATGTGCAATCACCAGTATTAAAAATGAATTACCGACTCCAATCAGTCTCCCTCCCCGCCCAAAGCCCCCTTTTCGCTTCCGGGAGTGGATAGTCAGCACCGGGGGTTGAGGCTATAATTTAAGGCATTCAGTCAGGAGAGGCGGAGTTTGCACATGAAACGTTATTGGGCCGTTATTTTTCTACTCTTGATGGTCATTTCGCAGGCCGGGTGCGCCCCGCCACCCAAATCTGGAACCTCAGCCCAGACGGGCGCCAACCTGCCCGGTGATGGCGGACGGGCCGTGCTCAGTGTGAACTCCAAAACCCGCCCAACCTTCCGCACGATTGAACAAAACGGGGAAGAACTGCTGGAAGCTCGCGGCGAAGTGGGTCGTTTTGGCGGTACCTTCAATACCAGCCAGATTGGCGATGGCCCCAAGACCTTTAACCCCTGGGCCTCGACCGATGCCACCTCTTCCACGCTGGGCGGCATGATGTTTTCCGGGTTGGTAAATACGGACGCCTACAGTGGCGACGTGGTGCCCTACCTCGCCAAAGAGGTGAAACTGGCCCCCGACAAGATGACCTACACCGTCACCCTGCGCAAGGGCCTGAAGTGGTCTGATGGCCAACCCCTGACCTCCAAAGACGTTGTCTTTACCTGGAACGAGATCATCAAGGCCGGACTGGGCAACGCCAGCCAGCGCGATAGCGTGCTGGTGGAAGGGAAATTCCCGGAAGTGAAGGCGCTGGATGATCTGACCATCCAGTTTAAAACGGCCAAGCCCTTTGTCCCCTTTATGCGCAATCTGGGCACCAGCATTGCCCCCGAGCATATTCTGAAATCGGTTGTTGCTAAAGGCAACGCGGCCTTTAGCGGTTTCTGGGGCGTCAGCACCGCCGAAAAGCACCCCGAACAGTTTGTCTCCTGCGGGATGTGGTTGCTGGACAACTATGACCCACGCCTGCAAGTGCGCTTCAAGCGCAACCCCAACTTTTTTATGGTGGATAAAAAAGGCCAGCGCCTCCCTTACCTCGATGCTTACCGCATGAGCTTTGTGGGCGATATGAACAATCAGGAGTTGCAGTTTGAACAAGGCAAATCCGACACCTACAGCGTGCCGGGCAATTTTGTCTCCCGGTTGCGAGGGCTGAAAAAGCCCGCCTACCACCTGTATAATCTTGGGCCTACGGCGGGCACTACCTTTTTGGCCCTGAACGAAAACACCCGCAAGTCGCCGCAGGGTAAACCCTACGTCGATCCAATCAAAGCCGCGTGGTTCAACGATGTGAACTTCCGACAAGCCATCAACCACACCATCAACCGGAACGACATTGTGGCCAACATCCTGAAAGGCGTGGGCGCGCCCCTGTTTACCTCCGAAAGTCTGGCCTCCATCTACCTGAACCAGTCGCTGGCCAAGGGCTTCACGGCGGATCCCAAATACGCCAAAAGTCTGCTGCAAAAAAGCGGATTTACCTGGGATACCAAGGGGCAACTGCTCGATCCCAAAGGTCACCCCGTGGAATTTACCCTGCTGACCAACAGCGGCAACACCGAACGCGAGGCCATCGGGGTGAATATCAAGCAGGACCTGGCCGCACTGGGGATGAAGGTGAACTTTAAACCCATCGACTTTAATGTCCTGATTGGTTCGTTGCAGGACGGCACCTGGGAAGCCATGATTATGGGCCTCACCGGCGATAATCTGGAGCCCCACAGCGGCGTGAACGTGTGGAGAAGCGACGGTTCGCTGCACCTCTTCAACCAGCGCCGGGGCGTGAATGGCAAGCCTGCCGACCTGAGCGATCGGTTGCCTTGGGAAAAGGAAATTGATACTTACTTCGAGCAAGGCGCGCAAACCTTTGATGTGGCCGGGCGTCACGCAATCTATAATCAGTTCCAGCAAGTGGTTTATGATCAGGCACCCCTGATCTACCTGTACTCGCCGCTGGGCATTGTGGCCGTGCGCGATCACATTCACAACTTTGACCCCACCCCGCTGGAAGCCTTCCACAACCTGGAAGAAATCTGGCTGGATCAAAGCCCCAACAATTAATACGCAAAACGCATAAACACGCTCAAATAACCGGCTCAGAACATTTGTTTCTGGGCCGGTTTATGTGTACAAGAAGGCCAATACCGGCATGGCAGGCCTTCCTGTGTCAAAGCCACACCACCATCAGGAGGCCGGTTGAAGCAGGCAGTTTTTATCCAGAAAGTTGGGATTCACGTTGGACGATAGCCCCTGTTGGCTACCATTAAACACGCGATTTTTCACGTTTTGCACCCGCACCGCCAAGGCCTGCGCGCTTTCCATATCGCCCCGTTCACTCAGTGAGTCCACCGCCGCGTCCATTTGCCGATACGCCTCTTCCAGATAGTTTAAATCGCTGAGCACCAACCCCAGATTATATCGGGACTCATAACTTTTAGGATTCAGAATAATCGCCTGACAATAAGCCTGAGCGGCTGGCTGCAGATTACTTGTGGCCTGATTAGTCACCCCCAGATTAAATTGCGTTTGAAATTGCCGACCATTCAGTTTTAACGATGCCCGATAATAATACGTGGCCAAATCAAACAACCACTTCCGATTTTCTTCACGGGTCTCTTTGGGGTTTTCGGCCGCTGTTTTATAAATGGTCCCAATTTGCGCAATGAGACGGGCATCGTTGGGATGCGTTTTCAGCGCCTGACGCAGGAGCAACACCGCCTGATTGATGCGCTGGGGATCTTGAGTCAGCATGGCCGCCAGCCCCATTGCGGCCTCCAACTGATCCGGGTCATCTTTCAGCACCTGACGGTAAAGGGCTTCGGCTTCCTGATCCTGATGCGCCATTAAATCCAGCCAGGCCAGACGCAAGGCGATGGGCGCATTACCGGGGTGTTCCCGGTGCGCCTGCTGATAGAGAGTAATGGCCCGCTCCCAGTTCTGAGCCTCCAGCGCCTTGGCAGCCTGTTGGCTCACAATGCGCTCCTGCCCGATAGCCTTGATCGTTTTGAAGTTCAAAACCACCACGGCCACCACGCCCAACACGAACAGGAAAATAAAAAACTTGCGAATCATAATACGCTTTGAGCAGACTCTTTCAGATTACAGGGGGAATGCAGCAAAAATCAGCCCTCCACCACCGCCGAAGGACAGCAGGAAGGAGACTCCGGATCACTACCGGATTGAGTCCGGGGCTGCACAAAGGGCGTCAAGGCCAGTAGCAGGAATGCGAAAATTAAATTCAGCTTATAAACCTGCTCGGCGCTTTTATGCAGCGCATCAAAGTGCTGACCGGTTTTGGTCTGTAAATTCCGATGCGCCCCACACTGATTCATTCGGGCAATTTGCGGATTTAAGACATCCGTGGCACAGTAAATGCCCCCGCTGAGCAAAATCAACAGCAGATACCGCACCCAGTTCAACCGCGAACGACCAGAGACGGAATGTGACAAATAACGCAGCATCTCCCCCAGAATGACCGCACTCACGGCAAGGGACAATACCAGGTCGTAGCGGATAAAAATATGCGCCATCAAGGGCGCTGCCTGTTCACGAGAAATCCCATGAAACACCGCCGGGGCCGTAATCGCACCGAGCGCGAACATGCCACCCAGCATCAAAGCCAACCCCACGGACTGCAGGGCAGTCCCGACCGGCCATAAATACTTCGCCCACGGACAACAGTTGGCTTTAGGCGTTGCCGGTTGAATCACAGTCATGGTGTGCACATCCTTTTCCAAACGCTAAACACGCATATTGAACGCTAAACAACGCTCGTCCCAAACAGGACAGTTTTAAAGAGAGGCGTTGAAGGAGAACGGCAGAAAGCATAACACTGAAGCCATCACGTCCCGAATGCGCTCTTTGCCCATTATAAAGTGTTCCGGCCGAGAGAGGGGAATCCATTTCAAGCCGCAACAGAACACGCCCGCATCCTCGGGCACCCTCGACACTGAATGAGCCCCCCCTAGTATGGGAAAACCCAACCAGTCTCAACTGACGGGGATGGTTACGGATGAGCCACGTGCTGGAGATTGTTCCGGGTAAACAGCGCTTTCACGGAATCACGGCGCAGCACCAGTATGGCGGATACACCCAGAATCAGGCCCAGCGGCAACGACAAGCATTCCACCACACTGAGGATCATGCAACTGATGCGAAACTGATGCTGTCGGATAGACCAACCGTTCAGGGCATACACCAGCGTTTGCAAACTGCCCGCAACCAGGGCTTCCATCAAGCGCCGGGACATCGCCGCCATCCCGCCCGGAGGCAACTGAATCTTCAGCGAGGCGTAGTAATCGGCACCCCACAGTAAAGGAACAAGCACCAGCAACACCACAACCAACAGATTAAACCCTGCGGCCACCCAGTGAAACACAGACAGCAGCCGCAAATGTTCCTCATCACGATCGACCAGGGGACGATGCACGGGAACATCACCATAACCGTGCGTTTGATAAGGCCGTTGAGACAAGCTGGTCATACAGGGTCCTCCCGGCAGTCGGGTTGAAAAACCCAAGCGCCGCTTTCTGTAAAAAGTCCAAACCTATTATAAGTGGGTCAATCCCAGAGACAAGCACCATTCGGGCAACCCTGAACAGACCAACTGGTGTTTAACCCAGGCATTTCAGCGAAACTACGGCCAACCAGCAAGCCCATCAGGGCTGTACGAACAACTTACTATCGCCTTGAATCACGCAGCCTTTTCGCACCTGCTGATCCAGATTCACAACCACATAAGAAGCATCAACCTGTTGATCACCCCAATGAAATGGAGAGTCTTCTGATGTGTAATCGTGCCCGTGCACCATGCATTTTATGACACCTTGCCCATAAAGAGGCATCTTTGCCGGGTTATTCAATGGATCTCGAATCCATAAAAAACCATCACCAGCACCCCGATCATGGACTAAAACCGACTCAGCCTCATCGTCCAGAAATCTCCGCCTAGACGCCAGTTCCACATAGGTTGAATAAAACGCATTGGCGTCATTCACAAACCTGGCCATTATGTCAGGCGACCGAATCTCTTTGAGTGAGTGGACTTTGCGAAAACCCTTGTTCCTCATCACCGCTAACAATGCGGCCAAACTGAATTTGGTAATGGGCGCATGCACAAACAAGGTCTGCGTATCAGGCTCGTAGTGCATTAACCGGGACTGACCCAAATAATTCTGGTACTGCTGACGAAGCTTTTTAGCCGCTTTTGTATCGTCTTCCACAGCCAAAATCGCACGATTCATCGAATCCGCTTGCCCCCCCAACAAATGCAGACCTTGCCCCGCTAATAAGCTCAGTGCATGGTGATCATGATTGGAAGCCAATCGAATAAAGCGATCCGGGTGATTCCGGGACAAGTGCTCCATGAGTTCTAACGTGATTTTATCGGAGGGTCCACGATCGGATAACACATCACCGATCAGGATCATTTTCCGATCACCCCCAATCCATTGTATTTGAGGCACCAGCTGACTCAATTGCTGCTGACGCGCTTTGAACGCTGCTTTTTCCTGAGCACTGAGGGTATTGAGAGGATACAACGCCGCCTCATCCTCACGGGCAAGCTGACAAAACGCCTCAGCGACCGGGAGGGGCATGGTGATCAGGTTGGCCGCCACCAGTGTTTCCACCAGTTTGAAATAGGATCCATGCAGATCGCCCAGAGTCACTTGCCTCGCAGTTTGAAGCGCTTGAGCCGCCGCATGGGAATCCAGTTGCTGCGCCGTCCGGGTCCCCTGATGATAAAGCTGAAACGTATAAGGGATCTTGAAAGCCTTCAACAACGACGCTTGCGTGGTACCCACCCCCTCAATGCCCTCGGCCGCAACAACCCCGGTCGATGCTGAAGCCTCATGGATGGGGGTTGGGACTTGGGCTGAACCCGTTGTCTTTGATGATTCTGATGCCTGAGCAGCGCTTCCGGATTTTAAAGGCGCCACAAAACCCGGCGGAGACGCTGGTTCTATGGGTGGTTGTTCACGATCCGACACCTCTACAACCGGGCGAGTCGACTCAGACGCCGAGCTGACGCCAGGCGCTTTCTGATTCGACTTGAAGAACCACGCCATCACCGCAACAATCGAAAGCCCAGCCGCGCCCCAAAGTCCGTTTTTAACCGTAAACAGCATGTCTGGATTACGATCATTTGCTTGTTCACCAGAGTTCTGCCGGGCGGGATCTGCATAGCCATCAAGGGGCTCAGTGGGTCCAGGCGTTCGATCAGGAGGGATCGCCGGACGGGGTGTCATCAATCCAGAACCTGTTCGAATTCCCGAGAACAAAGACGGCAACAAAACGGGCAGGCGACTCAACGATGAGCCCGCAGAGGATGAATACACCTGATCGGGTTGAGAAAACGCAGCAGGCAAGCCCGCTTGCGCCAAAGAGACAGCGGAAGGCATGGGCATCAAGCCAGGCCGAGGAGGTAGTCCCGGACGATTGTACGCATTCGGCGCATAAAAACTCATGGTCGCTTTTGCCTTCGCTTATAAAACGCAACTGCAATGCATCATGCATCACATACAGGCATTTTAAAACCGGGCATGCACATTTTATGCCTGTCAGCCGCTCAGGGAAATACCCCCAACAGCCCTTTACAACTGAGGCATTGCAACATCAATCTGCTTAACCTGAGGCAATCGGCGCAGTTCCAGCCATACCCCCTTGGCTTTCAGATAAAATTCCACGCTGCGGGCCAGATACTTGCGACTCACATCGGCGGGCACCGTTTGGGCCAAATGCTTGTACAACTGCCCAACCTCAAAAGCACAAGCGGCAATCAGGGGCTGCCACTGAACCTGAGTCACGCGAGGCCACACCGGTTCGAGCACCTTACCCGCCTCTTTAAATTGCCCCTGTGCCAACAGGGCACGCGAAATCAACAAACTCAACTGAATCGACTCATAGGTATGTTGAATTTCAGGCTTGTTGGCAATCTCCAGTGCACGCCCTGCCAATTCAGCAGCAACCGACGCATTGCCACTCTCCAGTTCAAATTCTGCCAGAAAGCGCCAGGCCAGCAACGCGGCCGCCGCAAAGCGATGACTGGAACTCAGACTAATGGCCTGCTCCAGCAATTGGCGCGCCTCTTTGCTCTTGCCGGATTTTCCGGCGATATAGCCCGCATACGCCTGGGCCACCACCCAGGTGTGATAATCCCGCACCCGTTCCGCCTTGGAAATCACGGTCAGAACTAACTGTGAGGCGCTGGCCCAGTCTTCCATCTCGCAATGGTACATCATGGCCAGCAAACCCCACTGGGCCAGGAACCAATCCGACTCCGGCAAGGCCTCTATGGCCCTCAGCAAGGTATCAGCCTCCTGATCACAGCTCTCGTATTGCCCCCGACGCAATAGTAACTGCCCCCGAATGAGTTGCAGGGCAATAGTCATACCATCCAGCCCTCTCTCACGGGAGATCTGCATACTTTCTTCCAGCACACGCCCCACAGCAGGGTCACATTGAACGAGCAATATCTGGGTTTTCAACAACTGGGCCTGCAGGTAAGCTTCCATGAAATCGGCATTCCCCTGAGCAACAGGACCTTGGGCTACGGGGTCAATATCCCGTTGCAACAACTCGCGGGCTTGCTGAAACCGCCCGAGCATCACCAGCAGATCCATCTTGTTGATGCGCATGGAGGCCACTTCCAGCGGGTAGGCTCTGGGATCAATCAGCGCCATCGATTTTTCCAATGTGGCCAGCGAGCGAGGATAGTCGCCCTGATTCTCATAGGCCGATGCCAGGAAACCCAGGGGCTCAATCAGCTTGGCGGCATCACCCTGCGCCTTGCGGTAATAGTAGACCCACTCCAACAGGCTGGCGGACAACTGAGGTTGCTCCTCCAGGTTGAAAATCCCCAGACTCTCCCCGATTCGCAAGGCCAGTTCCTGCGTCTGCAAGGGCTGATCCGGCACAGCCATTTCCAGTACTTCCAGCGCGCGGAACATAGCCACATTCATGCCCAGTAGCGAACCGATCTGCCCCGCCCAAATCCCGGTCAGGTTCCAGTAATTCATGGCCCGATTGGGCAACTCGCCGTTTTCGGAGTGGTAGGCAATCAAAAGGGGGGTGACACTCAACCCCTGATTAAAATCATTTTCCAGAGTTTCGCTGACCAACTGGTGCATTTCCACCTGCAGCTCAACATCCATCAGCTCATAGACGGATTCCCAGATCAAGCCATGTCGGAAGCGTCCGGTATTGACCGCATCCGGCATAATATAGCCGTGATTAAAGAGCGTGGTCAGAGCCTCGTTAAAAGGCGCCTCTTCCATTTGCGTCAAAGCCATAAGCATGTTGACCGCAAATTTTTCACCCAACACCGCCGCCAGACTGAGCACATACTGGGAATCTTCATCCAGATACTCCAAACGATGGCGTACCAGTGTCTTGATGGAGTCGGGCAACGGGGCGGGCATGCCTTCCGACTCCAGATTCATCACAAACTTGCCTGTCTCCAGATCCACAATCAGGACTTCCTGCAGGTGCAACAGGCGCAAGGCTTCTTCCAGATAGAGCGGTAAGCCATTGGCATGACGCAAGACCGCATCAATCAGGGTTGCCGGGAATTGATTCAATCGCCCACCCAGCGGGCCATCATCCAGAAAACACCGGGCTTCCACTGCGGTCATTTCCGCAATCACCAGCTCCTTGACGGGCCCCTTTTGCATGGCCTCTGCCAGAACACCGGCGGGGTAAAAATCTCGAGACTGGGTCAGGATCAGATAAACGGGTAGTTCCAGCAACCCCTGATCCAGCAAATGGGCCAGCAGATCCAGAGACGCCGAATCGGCATACATCAGATCTTCCATCACCAGCACCAGCGGACGCTGAGCAGCCAGGGCCCGGAACATCTCCAGCAGAAAACGCGTCAACCGGCCAACGTTCTCCCGGGATTCCACCGAGAGCGGCTGTGGGGGCTGCACCGATAAAAAATCTTTGAGCAGGGTCTCTGCCTCAGGCGGACAGGCACCGTCATAGACATGCGCCAGAAACTGTACAATCCGTTCCCGAACCTCAGTGGCGGGTTGACCTTCAAAGACGAGGCTCAACAGGTTTTGCACCAGCTCCAGCCAGAAGATCAGTGGGAGGCCATCGCGATGAAAGCATCGATAATGCTGAGCACCCATCCAGAAGGCTCGCTGCCCCTCAGGGTCAATTTTTTGACGGGCGAGGTGCACCACGCTGGATTTGCCCAGACCATCGGCAGCGCAAATGCTGAGAATTCGCCCTTTATTGTTGTTCACGCCCTGCGCCAGAAAGCCACTCAAATCGGAAGCCAGGGCGTCTACCGCCTGCTCACAACTCAGGTTAGGCTGACGGACAGCCTTGGATAACCCAAGCACCGGGGACATATAATGTGGCAGTTCGGGTGCAATTGTTCCTGAGGGGGGGGCATCCGCCGCAAAGGCGGACGGTGTCGTTGTGCCTGACAGTTCAGGACTTGCCTCTGCCGGTGACGCCGAAGCCTGAGGCGCGACAGACGACACAGGCGAGATGGGGACTTGCGGGGACACAGGCACCGCTTGATGTGCGCTTTCGCCTGGGATGGGTGCAGGCGGCACCGTAAAAGATACAGGTTCTGGCGATAAAGACGAAACAGACTCTAAAGCACCGCTCGACACTGAGGATGAAACAGCCCCTGGCGCCACAGGCGACACGGGGGTCCAGGTAGCGAGGGGCTCAGCGACAGGGACCCCAAAGGATTGACCCGCAGTCAGATTCAGCACTTCATCCGCAGCAGGCAAAGCCTGAGCTTCTGGCAGCACGCGATAAAAAGTCATCATCTGCTTGCCCAGAGGCAAGGGGCCAATGGTCTCGAAGGAAAACCGGGACTGGACTTGCTGATACACCAGATCGCTGACGGTTAAGGTTTCAGGAAGCCCCACAGTGCGCTCAATCGTGGATGTCAGAGGATTACGCGCCTGAGCAACTTCAACATCCATGCCCATCCGCAACTTGAGCGGTCTGCCCTGACACTCAAAATTCAAGTCAAAGAGCGTTTGAGCCACACGAATGGCATGCGCCAGCGAGTGAACCAGATCGACCTCCCGTTTGAAGGCCACAAACAAAATACCCCGTTTGCTTCCGCTAATCGTGCCATTCGCAGCTAAAATCCGTTCTTCCAGCAAAATGAGGGACTGTTTTCGGTAACGCTCCAACGCAGCAGGATCAGACGACTCTGCCACAGACTGTTCCCAGTTGGCAAAATCAATCGACAGCAAGGCATAGGCGGGTAAATCCTGCTGGGCGTCAAAATGGGACACATCGCCCGGAATCAGCTCTATCTGTGAAGCTGCGGGATGCAAGCTCCCCTCAAAGAAGCCATGCGGTAGGGCTTGGGTAGTCAGCATCGCAGAATGCAAATCACTTTGCACACTCCTCGCCGGATCGGGTGCTGCAACACGGGGCAAAGACTGAACAGGCGAGCTCATCTCGCCCTGAGATACGGAAACAGCGGGTGCCACAACAGGCTCATGCACGGGTGAAGCAGGGGGGGCCTGCGGTGCAATAAAGGGCAAACCAGAATCCGTGGATAACTGCTTGCCGCAATTACCGCAAAACTTCTGCTCCCACAAGTTTTTAAACGCACAGGCAGGACAGTTGTTATTCAGTCGGTTGGCGCAATGCCCACAGAAAATGGCTTCTTCTGAGTTGTGATTGCCGCACTTGCCGCAAAGCTGCATTCTAACTCCCTCTCCAAAGGAGAGACTCTCTCTACACCTTATCAGTATAGAGGAAAATCCGCCCCGAAAAAAAGCCAAGGCCGGGCGACCGGGTAAAAGTTACAAAACTTATCCGGATCACACTGAAACACACCCATTTAAAACCAGAGCTTCAAGCCTGATTAGAAGCCACAGCATCCAGTCCCGACCGGGGCCAGGAACGTCACCCACGACCCCTCATGGCTATTCACCCCATCACACCCTCGCAGGGAACGATGGCGCAAGGCGTGTTTCAAACGGCTAGAGCAATTCTCGCGTAAAATCCGGACGCTTGTGCGAAAAGAGGAACTGTAGCAGTGACTCATCCGACTGGGTGTTCCAGTCCTGCCATTCGCCCGCAGTCGATCGATTTTTCACATTCGACAGAGTACCGGTCAACACCATTCCGCGCGAGGCATGACAGAAAATTTCCGAGGGCAAGCCCAAACCGCCGGGACTCTGAAACAACACGGGATTGTGATAACCCAACTCACTCAGCATGGCACGCAAACAGGCCGATAAACTTTTCTTGTCCCACCAGAGTGGCAATAATTCCTGCATCAGTATCAGATTTCGGGCCACCGCAAAGGGAGATTCCTTAATCAGGAAATCGCCTTCATCCACCAGCCACTGAGACGTTTTAAGAATCAGTTTTTTATAGGCGTAAATATTATTCTGACGGCTGAGACAGTGGTTATAAATAATGCGATCACAGGGAATTTCCACCAAAACCGCCGCGTTGGCGCATATAAACTTCAAATTCTGGCGATGACCAATCGTCGCCCGCGCTGCGCGGATTTTATCCGCATCCATATCAATCCCGATAATTTCAATATTCGGGAATAACAAGGACAAGACGTTGGTAAACACCCCATCGCCGCAACCGATTTCAATGATCCGCCGCGAACGCGCGTCGGTGTGACGCACGATAAAATCAGGAATCAGCGGGCCATTCAACCATTTCCACGGGGGCAAATCATAATGCTTTAGGCGTGGATACAAATGCAGCAGCGCCTTTTCAATAAATAAGCGCTCGGTAGGTTTTAAACCCATCTCGCCGAGTTCGTCATCCATGAAGCCTAGCGCGCCCGTTGGATTCGAGTGTTTGTCTATCGACACACTAACATCGCCTATAAAATCCACTCACCTGAGGCCCTTCAATTTATTTGAAAGACCTCCACTGATTGTAGCGGGGAGCTCAGGGGGCTGCCCTCATCCAAATAAAGGGTTTGTGCATTGAGCCCGATGTAACCGGCAAGTCCCGTTGACCTGTAAGCCTGGCTGCACTGCTCCAGAGGCGCTTCATGTGGCAGAGCATCGGTTCACACAAGGCATCAGCCGAAGCCGAAACACGCCACTCGGCCCAGCCCAATCCATGGATCAGGGGTTACTATACTGCGTTTTGAACAGCCCCTAAGCGCTGTTTACAGAACGCTCAACCGATGACCCAGCGTTCCCTGAACCCGCGATAATCTTGCAAACTTAATCGGCGAGGGGTTGTCCGCCATAGGCCACACTGCTCTCATTGGTGAGGGTGCTGCGCAGTTCCAGCAATTCCGGGAAGAAGCGGGTTTTTACGCCCTTTTGCAGCACCTGACTCGATAAGCCCTTCAGGGAGTTGGATTCCGCGCCAATGGTGCGGGCCACCAGCGCAAAGTGGTGCGCGCGCCACTTGTGAAAGAGATCGTCAAAATCCATCAGGGCTTCGGCCAAGGTGTGCATTTCGATATTTTTCTCGTAGTCCACGTAAATGGCCCGCAGATCCAGTTGTTGGCGCTGCATGAGGCCGGTAAAATGTGCCCACAGCGAGGGGGCGGTTTCCAGCAGCCAGTTAAAGCCGGGGGATTCCATACCGCTGCCTTGCCCCAACACCGTGCGGATTTTGCCGTATTCCACGATGCTGATATTGCGCGCAATGAGATCGACTTGCAGCATCAGCACTTGCACGCATTCATTCACCAGACGCAGGCAACGGCAAGCCATCAGGGGCTGATCACTATCCATAAAGGCCAGCGCGCGCTTGAGTTCTATTAGCATCAGCTTCATCCACAGTTCTGAGGCCTGATGGGTGATTTGAAACAGGGGTTCTTCCGGGCTGATGGCTGATTCTACCGGGGTTTGCAGACTGAGAAGTTGCACGGTGTGCAGGTATTTTTCATAATCGGTCTTGCCTTCGCCAATGGGGAAACCCGGTACATAGTAGCGACCGGTCACATCGGGATGCGGCGAGGGCGTGGGGGTCTGGTACGCAGGTTCAGGTGCAGTCGAGTCATTCACGGCAAAGCCTTCCGGTTGAGGGCAGGGATCATGGCATCATTATGCGCTAAATATCATGCCACGCCAAGGTGATTTGGGGCGTAATCCAGTAAGCCTCACCATCAGCAACCATCCAGTTACCCTCGTGCTAGATTCGCGTGTACAAGCACTCTGATTGCCAGCAAGGGTTTCCTCGACTTAATCTAGCCACCATTATTCCAATTCAACTAGCACCTTTTCAGCTGAGCCGTTTTATTACTAACAAGATTCGTTCCCAACCCTGAACCTTTGGCAGGATCCTCTCATGCAGCAGACGCCTTTCTCGCCCAGCCCGCTCTATGCTCCATATATTCAACCCGCGTTGCCCATGAGACAAACCCTGCCGCTGCGCCCCATGCTGCCCCCTGCGTTGCAACAGCCCTTGGCGCCTTTGCCAGCCTTTCCGCAAAACCAAATTGCAGCACTGCCTTATGTCTACACGGGACAACCCGCCGCATGGCCCAATACCGCTCCGATGAATTTGGCGCCCCCGATGGGCTTGCAACCCCCAATGCCTTCGGCAATGAGCGCCCCTATGAACGCATTCACCGCGCCCAGCTTCGGGAACGCGATTCCTGATGCCGAACTGGTCAAAAGCAAACTGACAATGGGTCAAGGGCTGAAAGAAGGCCTGAAAAGCGGCGCACTATTCAGCCTGATTGCCGGCGTTCCCATCTGGTTAATTGAAAAATTTCGGAATGACGAAAGCCTGATTCACATGCTATCCAAAGTGATTGAAGCACCAATCAGGCGATTCAAAGGCTCTGATGAATTAAAATTCACGGATCGCATTGCAGCATTGCCCCATTTTGCACAAAGCATGGGCAGTACAGTACTAATAGGCTTAATGGCTGGCTCGGCGCTCGGGCCTTGGATCGTCAGCAGCACCAAGAAAAAATTGATCGATATCAATCAAATGAAAACCGATCAACAGCAAGGGACATTTAAACCCAAACGCCTCAGTGTGTTACAAGCCTTGGGGTTGCAGAAAAAACCCAGCAATGACCCGGATCAGGATTATCAAAATGTATTGCAAAATAACTTAAACAGCGATCATGCCTTTAAACAAGGCGCTACAACCGTACTCCTCGCCAAAGTCATTCCCGGCCTCGCCAGTTTAGGCTTAACGTTAGCTTGTATTTATGGCACCCGTCGTTGGGGAAGTGACGCCGTGAAAACACAACTTCAACACATGTCGCCGGCGGGTCAAAAAATAGAAGAATATCTCAAAGAAACCATGCTACACCCAGTCATGTTGGCCAAAATGGCGGCGCTCCCGATTATGGGTGGATTTATTGCCCAGCAAACGGTGCCCTGGATGAAGCGGCAGATTGGCATTGAGAATCAATAAAACGCGCGCTTTGCTTAACCGCTGCCCAGTACGCTGAAGACATCGTTGGTTTTCTGATAAACCATGTCAAACAATTGTGGGTGCTGGGGCAAGTAATCTGGATTGGCGGCGATGGCGAAGGCAGACTCGCGGGCTTTTTCCAGGATGGCTTTGTCTTCAATCAAATCGGCCAGCACAAAATCCGGCAGACCACTTTGGCGGGTGCCCAGAAACTCGCCCGGCCCGCGCAATTCCAGATCCTTCTCGGAGATATAAAAGCCGTCTTCGCTCTCGGTCAAAATGCTCAGGCGAGTTAACGTGGCATCGGCCTTGCTATCCGATACCAGCACGCAATAGGACTGAAAACTGCTCCGGCCCACCCGACCGCGCAATTGATGCAACTGAGACAATCCAAAGCGATCGGCGTTTTCAATCACCATCACGGTGGCGTTCGGCACGTCCACGCCCACTTCCACCACGGTGGTGCTGACTAAAATTTGCAGCTCCCCGGCGGCAAAGCGCTGCATGATGGCGTCTTTTTCCTCAGGGCGCATTTTGCCGTGCAACAACCCAATGCGCAACTCCGGGAAAACCTCCTGCTGAAGGCGCTCGGCCTCGGTGGTGGCAGCTTTGGCGGCCAGCGTTTCCGATTCCTCAATCAGCGGGAAGACCACATAGGCCTGATGCCCGCGCACGATTTCTTGCCGAATCAGGTTATAGGCCTTGGAAATTTGATTGTGTGTGAGCAGGTTGGTAATAATCGGCGAGCGGCCCGGCGGCAGCTCATCCAGAATGGAGACATCCAGATCGCCGTGCAGGGTCATGGCCAGCGAGCGGGGAATGGGCGTGGCCGTCATGGTCAACATTTCCGGGTGATTGCCCTTGCTTTTGAGCAAGGTGCGCTGGCGCACCCCGAAGCGGTGCTGTTCATCCACCACCACCACGCCGAGATTGGCGAACTCCACATCGTCCTGAATCAGCGCGTGGGTGCCCACGGCAATGTGAATTTGCCCGTTTAGCAAATTCTGGCGCAGCAGCTTACGCTCCTTCGCCCCGGACTTGCCCACAAACAGACCCGCCTTCAGGCCCAGCGGGGTGAGCCATTCGATACACTTGCGGTAATGCTGCTCGGCCAGAATTTCGGTGGGGGCCATCAGCGCGCCCTGATAACCGTTCTCCACGGCGGCCAACAAGGCGAGAATGGCCACAATGGTTTTTCCGCTACCCACATCGCCTTGCAGCATCCGGTACATGGGCTCATCCGAAGCAATGTCTTTCGAAATCTCCGCCCAGACCCGCTGTTGGGCCCCCGTTAGTGCAAAGGGCAGCATGTTCTTGAGTTGCTCGGCGTACCCGCCCGCGTGATAAACCAGCGAGAGCCCCTTGACCGTGCGCTTGTACTGCTGGCGAATCAGGGCCAGCCGCAGCTGCACATAAAAGAGTTCATCAAAGACCAACCGCTCCCGTGCGGCGGTGGATTGCGCCTTGCTCTCCGGGAAATGAATTTGCTGCAAGGCCCCTTGCAGAGGCATCAGCCCGTAGCGTTTCAGAATTTCCGGCGGCATGGGATCGAGAATCGTACCCAGATAATCACTCAGGGCCTGATAGATGGCCTTGCGCAAAAAGCGCAGGCTCAAGCCTTCCGTCAGGGCGTAGATAGGCACCATGCGGCCCGCATGGAGCGAGTCCGCCTCTTGTGCGCCGCTGGCGTCCTGATAGCTCAGGATTTCAATCTGGGGGCGGTCAATGGCGGGAATGTTCTTGTAACTGTCCCACTTCACCTTGCCGGAAATCATCACGTCCGCGCCCTTGGCGTAGCGGCTCTTATAGTTTTCCAAAACAGCCTGACTGGAGCGACCGTAGAACCAGTTGGCGGTCATGGTGCCGGTTTCATCGCCAATGGTCAGGCTCACGATGGCCATATTGCCGCTTTTGGCGTTGTAGGCATTCACCGAGCGAATCACGCCGATCACCGTGACATCCTGCCCCTGCTCCAGCTCGATAATCTTGACCCGGTTATTGTAATCCAGGTAGCGCCGGGGGAAGTAGTAGAGCAAGTTTTCCACGGTGTGAATGCCCACCTGATTGAGCAATTGCCCCTGACGCGGCCCCACGCCTTTCAGGTATTGCACCTCCATTTCAGAGATGGATTTCGCGCCAATCAGCGGTTTTTCAGTGGTCACTTTGCGCTGGGGCGGCGGGCCTTTGGCCGCCTGAATCAAATACTGCTCAATGGTTTCTATGGCGGTCATGCGCCCGCTGAGATCCATAAACCGATAGTTCTCAAACTTGCGGCGCAGGCTTTCCACCGCATCGGCGGAATCGCCCAGACTGACCGAGCCCAGCTCTTTCAGGGTGTCGCAGACAAAGCGCGAGAACGTTTTCTTGCGGCCTTGCACGTCAATGTAGCGGTGTTCTTTCTCGTAGGAAAGGGCCTGCCGCAAGTCTTTCAGTTTGAGTTGGGCCTCTTCTAGGGACAGCAAAGCGAAAACATCCTGACGTGATTCAAAAACGCGGGAACCAAGCGGGTCAAGGAAAGTCCCGCACGTGTCCGTATTATATACCAACCCCTCCCCAAGATTGCAGCGCATTCCCAACTCACAAAGACCTTGAAGCTTGCCTATTCAGCAGCAGGGCGCTTTTTATGGCCTGACCAGAAGCGCTCTTTGGATATTTGAGGTATATTGAAGGTTGAAGACCAATGAAGCGGCCCACAGGTTGTCCACGGGATCAAGAGTGATTCAGGCGTGGATCAGGACTTTTTTGAACTGAACCATTGTGCCATCATAACGTCATTCGCTTTAACGGTTCGTTTTATCCGTGATTTTGATAGAGAGTTCAACGCACGCATTTTTCAGCGAATCAGTGCATTGAGTTAATTTAAAGGCAAAGGTTCCGTGATGCAAAACGCATTTAAACCCCAACGATTCCTGCTCCCCCTCCTATCGGCCGCATCGGTGGCCCTGATGCTGAGCGCTAACCCCGCTCAGGCCCAATACTCCCCGGACGCCGTGCGTCAGTACAATCAGGGGATTGAATCCTACAGTCAGGGACATGCCAGCGAGGCTTTAAAACACTTCAACAAAGCAGTGCAAATCGATCCCGGCTACGGGGACGCGTATTACAACATGGGCTCCATTTACTACCAAAGCAAGCAGTTCGCCGAAGCCTCAGACATGTTTCAAAAAGCAGTCCGGATGAACCCCACGGATGGGCAGGCCAAATACAATCTGGCCCTGACGCTGGAAAAACTGCAACGCAATGAAGAAGCCGTGGCCATTCTGGGCAAAATCCCGGCCAGCGATCCCAAATATGCGCAAGCCCGCATGAAAATGGACGAGCTGCGCCCCACTTTAAAACCGCAATCGGCGGGGGCCACCCAACCGGCGCTGGTCAAAACACCGACCACCCCCAGCACGGCGCAAAAACCGCTGGTGAGTCCGGCCAAACCGGCCACCGCAGCTGCCAGCACCAAACTGACCGCGCAAGCGTTCTCCAAGGGCTATGATGGCCCCACCGGCATTGCCATCGGGCCCGGCGGATTTATGTATGTGGCCAACTACTCCAAAAACATTGTTTACCGCGTGGGTGCTGGCGGCGAAAAAACCGTGTTTGCTCAGGGTGAAGGCCTTAAAGGCCCCATCGGCCTGATTTACAACGGCAAGGCCAACGAGCTGTATGTGGCCAACTACCTGCTGGGTAGCGTGTCCCGCATCAACAGCACGGGCAAGGTCAGCACCCTGGTGAGTGGGTTGAACAAGCCTTACAACCTATTTCTGGATACGGTAAACAACACGCTCTATATTTCCGAGCAGGATCCCGCCAACCAGATTTCTCGGGTAGTGTTGCCCACGACACCTTAAAAATACGCTATAATTAAAACCCGCTTTTACCCCAGCCGCATTTTGAATGCTGTGCTGGGGTAATCCATATCCAGGCTCTCAACAAACCCAAAAAAAAGCCGAGAGGCATCCCTCCCGGCCGAATAGTGATTATTCCTGACCTCAACCTGGCAAGCCCTTGGAAGCAAACCCGGCATTCAATCAGAGACAGTCACACGGTATGACACAGGGACCTGCACAAGGCAACAGGACCCGTTTTTCTCCCCTTCAAGAAACCCAACAAAAAAGCAAACATAAACCCAAATTCCGACCCAACCTCGCCCAGTCTGTTCCATCGCCCGGCGTTGACCATATACTGATCATGCGACAGCTTTTCATCCAGCCAGCGATTCGCATCACCTTGCGCCTCGCCCCGGAGGAAATCAGCCACCGAAGCCACTACCCCCAGGGGTTGAAGCGCGATGAATCTCAGATAGGATTTTCGGTCGGTCATTCTTCTTTTCTCTATGCCAGCGCAAAGACAACATTGGCATCACAACGATGCTAACAATGTTTTCTTCACCTGAAACCCACTTGAATTGCTATTCTCTTTACACCCGCACTAATGAGGGTCAATTTGGTTTGTTGCTAGCTTGTTAAGAAACTGTTACAAAAAGAGGTGACTGCCTCACACGAAAGCCATCAACGACCCCGGCAAAGACCACTCATAGCCCATGTTACACCCACATGACAATAGACCCAGTCGAAAACACACATTAAATCGATGATGAACGAAAATGAGCCCTACATTTTCTCCGGGGCAGAAACACCCAAAAGTTCCAGCCCCTGGGCCAACACGCTCTGGATAGCACGCACCAGCATGAGGCGCACGGTGGTGACAGCCGGATCAGGCGTCAGGATGCGGCACACATTATAAAAGGAGTGAAACTGAGCAGCCACATCCATGAGGGCTTGCGTGATGAAATGGGGCGCTCTCAGTCGAGCGGCATCTTTCACCGTGTCTTCAAAACTATCCAGAATCAACAACAGGTTGCCCAGTACCGCCCGATCACGGGGCTCGGCCAGAGAGTCGAACAGAAGCGCCAGTTTTTCTGGCGTGAGTTGAGCCTCAAATTCGGTCAAGGCTTCGGCTTGCACAAACGGCGGGTTCAGTTCGCCCGTGTCCACATTGGGCGCAGACTCCACGGCGTTACGCAGAATACTGCAGCACCGGGCGTGGGCATACTGCACATAAAACACGGGGTTCTCACTGGTGGAAGATGCCGCCAGGTCCACGTCAAAATCGAGGGCGCTGTCGGCGGACTTAGACACCATCCAGAACCGGGTGGCATCCACGCCCACTTCATCAATCACATCCTGAAGCGTCAGCATTTTGCGACGCTTACCCATGCGGGTGCGCTCGCCATCCACAATCAGGTTGACCAGCTGGCCCAGCAACACTTCAAACTGATCCGCGTTATGGCCGAGGGCCTGAATGGCGCCACGCATGCGGGGAATGTAGCCGTGGTGATCCGCGCCCCAGATGTCCAGAATCAGGTTATAGCCTTCCGGGCGATTAAACTTGTCGTGGTGATAGGCAATATCCGGGGTCAGATAGGTAAAACTGCCATCAGACTTGCGCAGCACCCGGTCTTTTTCATCCCCGAACTCGGTGGATTTGAACCACAGGGCATCATCCGCCTCATAAGTAAAGCCCTGCTCGCTCAATCGCTGCAAGGAAGGTGTAATCACATCCCGATCGTACAGGTAGGCCTTTTCCGAAATCCAGCTCTCGAAGGTCACCCGCATGGTGTCCAGCAAGGCGCGTTGCACACTCAACATCCGGTCGCGCGTGAGCGTCATAATGGACTTCAGCAGGTCTGTCGGCACACTATCGCTGTGCATCGCCCACAAAATGGGACCTTCCGGGTTTGCCTGCAACAACGCTTGCCAGAATGCCAGAATCTGAGCGTTCAACTCGGGCTGATCGTCCAGTAGCTCACGCACAATGTCGGATACATAATCACCCGGATAGGGCACTTCAGCCTCCACCCGTTGAATGTCTGCGGATAATTTTTCACGCTCCAACAACACTTCACGGGCGCGGAGCAATACGGAGAGCGCAATGTTACGCATCTGCACCCCGGCATCGTTAATATAAAACTCGGCGGTCACCTGAGCGCCACAATGCCGCAAAATACGAACCAGCGTATCGCCCAGCGCAGCCCAGCGGCCATGCCCAATATGCAACGGACCGGTAGGGTTGGCGGATACATACTCCACCAGAATGACTTCGCCCAGCAGGCTGGCATTTTTACCCGGCTCCGATTCTTTGAGCAACGCAGTCAAGGCCTCGCAGAATACCGTCTCACTCAGACGAAGATTGAGATAGCCACCCACCACGCTCGCCGACAGCGAAGGATCGGTCCAATGCGCCGCAATGGTTTCAGCGATTTTAGGCGGAGCCATTTTGGTGTGTCGGGCCAGAAAGGAGACATTGACGGCGTAATCGCCATGCTCCGGATTGCGAGGCCGCTCCAAGCGAAGGCCCGCCAGTACGGCGTCATCGACGCTCAGGGCGTTAAGTTGGGGCGCTGCATGCCGAAGGGCGATGCTCAATTGGTCAAGAATGCGTGTACGAATCATTTCCCCACTCTAGCAGAAAAATATCCCGGTAAAAAGAACGCCCCCATAAAATCAGGGGCGTTCTTTCATCGTTTCCGACCGGTTCTGACAGTCACACCAGACAATCTCAATCCGGCAAAAACAAAACCAAAAAGGTCAGCCCAACAGCGCTAACCCTCTATCTCATCCACCGGGGCCGAACTGGCGTCCAGCACAGAGCCTTCCAGATAGAGCAGGATCGGCTCCTCATCTGTGTCTACCGGCATATCATCCGACGAGAGATAGGACACCTTGAGCTCCAGCTCCGACAAGTGACGACCACCTACCGAAAATTCGGTGATGGTGTCCAGCGTGATGGTCCACAACTCCTCTTCGGAGCCATCCTTCTTATAGGATTGAATTTGCAGGCTATCCTCATCCACAGCCATCAGTTTACCTTCATAATACCGGTTGAAGGCGCCTTGGCGAACGAAGACAAACCTTTTCAACAAAGGCAGCAGCTTACGATACATTCCAGAGGTCTCCATATAGCTCACTTTCCATTCTTACGCAGGGTGGCGTCGCGATTCCAAACACTTGGTTTGATACTAGTCTCTAACTAACGAGGAGTAAACGCTGAAAGCTCAGCGGTAATTTATTTCTCAGGTTCTCAGGAGAGTAAAACACCCATTATTCCTATTATACATCAAGTTTTAAAGAGACTCTAGCCCCCAAGCCCAAGGATCCTCCAAGGCACCGATCAGGTAGACCTGTCAAAAACCAGGGCGCTCTTCTATGGTTAAAACAGATCGGGCAAGCCCACCCCCTATGAGCGGTTAAATAAAGGCCTGTCATAATTTTAAGCTCATGCATTCGCGAATCATAAGACTGGACGGAATTAAGCCTTCCCCCTATAATGGCGGCATGTTCTATAAGTAGTAGCAGTAGTAGTAGGTTAGTGAAGTAGGCAGGTTTAACAATGTCGCAATTATCACCTCAGTTAGAAACTGGCATTATTCGGCTGGTGTTGGTCGAAGATTACAAACTGGTCCGTATCGGTCTGCGCTCCGTGCTGAACGAAGATCCTCGCATTCAAGTGGTAGGAGAGGCCGAAACCGGCGAACAGGGCATCGAGATGATCCGCACCCTGAAGCCGGATCTGGTTATTCTGGATTTAGGATTACCAGGCATTGACGGCATCGAAGTGACCAAGATGATCAAGGAATTTGATGACAGCATTAAAATTGTCATTCTGACCTCTCATGAGGTGGAGGACGAGGTGCTGGCCGCCCTGTCGGCAGGGGCCAATGCCTACTGCCTGAAGGAAATTACCTCCAGCCGACTGATTGAAGTCGTGAAGTCAGTCTTTGAAGGGGCAGCCTGGCTGGATCCCGCAATTGCGGGGATGGCGCTGGAGATGTTCTCCAGTACCGGCATGAAGTCCAGAGCGAACGCACAGGGCGCTAAAAACGAATGGCAGCTTACCGAACGGGAAAATCAGGTGCTCACCCTGCTGGTTGAAGGCAAAAGCAACTCTGAAATCGCCGACTGCCTCTCCGTGAGCGTTCATACCGCCAAGGCCCATGTGTGCAGCATTCTGCAAAAGCTATCGGTGCATGACCGGGTGCAAGCTGCCGTCAAGGCGGTCAAGGAGAATCTGGTGTAATCCCTGCGTTGGCAGCCAGAACATCTTTCCTTGCCACCGCGCCCAGAAGCCGGTGAAATCCTGGCCCCAAAATCCATGTCTCCGGGGTAACTGGGCCAGCTTTTACCACATCATATCGGATAACACTATGACTCATCGGGCAATAGCTTACGGCCTACTCGACGGAGTATCATTTTAAGCTGCGCCATTCCAAAAGCATGATACTGTTCAGCATTGGCAAACCCAGCAGGCACGCCCATGAATCACACAGGAACAATCCCATTGCAACGTCCAATCAAGAGCACAAAAATTTATAACATCCTGCTTGCAGATGACGACCCTGACGATCGCTTGCTCACCAGTGAAGCGTTATCCACCACGGAACTCCCCCTTCGACTCTCTTATGTAGAAAATGGGGAAGACCTGATGCAATACCTGCAGCACACGGGAGCCTATCAAAACCCTTCTCCGGCCCGGCCCGATTTAATTCTTCTGGATTTAAGCATGCCGCAAAAAAATGGCTTTGAAGCGTTGCAAGCGATCAAATCCGATCCCAAGTTGCGACAAATTCCGGTGATTGTGCTCAGCACCTCCCGGAGCCAGGAGGACATTGGGCGATCGTATGCACTGGGGGCAAACTCCTATGTGACAAAACCCCAGAACTATGGTTCTCTAATTCATACAATACAAACGTTGGGGAAATATTGGCTTGAAGTTGTCCAGCTGCCTTCAGATCGAAACGTCTACTGACACCGAACAGGCACCCATCCGGGTGTTATTGGTGGATGATGATGAAGATGAGTACATTATTACTCGTCGAATTATTGCTGAAGTTGAGGGACGCAAGCACACGCTGGACTGGGCATCCAGCTATGAGGAAGGGTTGGCCATCATTGAGGAAGGCCGCCATGATATTTATCTGATTGATTACCAGCTGGATGAAAAAAACGGCCTGGATCTCCTTCGGGAAGCCATTAGCGATGGGTGCACCCAGCCCATGATTCTGCTCACCGGACAAGAGGACCGGGAAGTGGATATTCAGGCCATGAAACTGGGCGCCTGGGATTATCTGGTCAAGGGACGGATCGATGCGTCCGCGCTGGAGCGGGCCATTCGCTATACGCTGGAACATAAAAAAGTGGTGGACGTGCTGCTGGAAGTCCAAAAACAGCGCGAAAAATTTGTCGCCACCCTAACGCACGATTTAAAGACCCCCATTAAAGCCGAGTTCCGAATCTTTGAGTTGCTGATGCAAGAGCGTTTTGGCCCACTCACAGAAGATCAGCAGTTGGTCATTCACGAAATGCTGCGCTCCAACCGGTTTATGTACCAAATGGTTGATAATTTACTGACCGCCTTCAAGTTTGAAGAGGGCCAAATGGTGCTGCGGATGGAAACCCTGGACCTGAACGAACTGGTCTCGGATGCCATATCGATTGATCTCAGCGGGCTGGCGCAAGAAAAAGATCAGATTCTGACACTGTCCTTGCAGCCCGGCATCCCGTTAATTCCGGCGGATGCACTGGAAGTGAAGCGCGTGATTTACAATCTGGTGCAGAACGCCATTAATTTCACCCCCAAAAAGGGAAAAATTAAAATCAACACCGAATTCAGGGATCATAAAGTCTTTGTGAGTGTGGAAGACACCGGCCCCGGCATTGAAGAGGTGATTCAAAAAAATCTCTTTGCCCCGTATGCCTCGATGTCCAAACGGTATCGCCATATTGGCACAGGTCTGGGTCTCTACATCTCCAAAAAAATTGTGGAAGCCCATCAGGGTGAGTTAACAGTAGACAGCCGACTGGGTGAGGGCAGCCGCTTTACGTTCACCTTGCCCGATCAGCAGAGTGAAAAAAGTCGTCAGGTCAGCCTGTAAAGCAGCTGAGCCCCCTCATTCGCCGCGACATCGCCATCAAGGGCCCCTGAGCTCAACGCCAGAGTTAACAGAGAAACGCGCTCTAGCCAGCGTCCATCTAAAAACCGCTGCAGGTTCGTGTCAAACAACACCAGGTGGCTAGCATGACTTTCCCTCCAATGGGGAATAGTGAGGCTATTTATGAGTTGTTATATTAATCACTGAAGGGATAAACATCCCCTCTCTTTATCACAGAGAACGATGTACTGATTTTTTGCTTCAGACGATTCAAAACGTTTGCCCTGAAGCTCCAACAACCTACGCGAGTGACTTTGTAACCACCCAAACGGAGGCCAATTTGTGATGTCCATGTCGAATATCGAATACTCTTCCCTGAAAAAGAAAGCCGGATTGCATAATCGAGGCTACATTTCCCCACAACAGGAATTTGACTTTGATGTAGACACGTTCGAGGCCGCCGGTTCTGACAAAAGCGATGCGGACAGCATCGATCTGGAAAACAGCTTTATTGGAGGCTCTCCAGAACTGTTACACCAGAATGGGTTTGGCGAGTATTACGCCTTACAGGATTATGAAGAATAATCCCCCAGATTTTACTGAAAAATACCTTCCTTATATATAGAAGGCTTTTTCACGATACAAGCCAACCGGACAGGCCAGTGAAATGCGACAGGCAGGACACTGGCCTGTTTGCATTCTTATCTCAAAATTACAGCAGGCGAATGGTTTCAAAGACCGCAACAGGTTCTAATCGACCCTTGAGCCTCACCATCCCACACGAACGGTGCAATACGATCCTTAACCTATCTATATGTGCTGACCGAGATCAGAATCTGCGAGCCAAACTCCCGATTGAGGCTTTCCAGTCGGACGGCCACGTTCACCGCATCGCCAATAACCGTCAAGTCCATAAAATCATCGGACCCAATGTGGCCAACCGTGACCGGACCAATGTTGATCCCCATCCCGATACTGATGGGCTAAGCGCCTTCCTGTTGAAGCCAATGCTTCTGCTACCGTTTTTTTGAACTCTACAGTGTGGAGGTACCGGTAAAAGCCCGGAAAACAGGCTCCCAGACTAAACACAGGACAAATAAGATTTCAGGCAGATTAGTCAGCCATCAGGACACGCTATCCTCCATCGTGAAAAATCTCGATTTTACCCTTGCCTCTGCAGCCCCCTTGAAAAGAACGCCCTTACCGGGGATACCAATCCAGATAACCCTGATGATAGGCTTTGGCCACCGTTTGGGCAAAGTTCCGGGGCTTCTTCCAGTACCAGCTGTGCGCGTTAATAAACGTCGCGCCACCCCCCAGATAGAGGTAGTTCTCCACAAAGCCCCCGTTTAACACTGGCGGCTTCGCCAGCCGGGTGCTCATCACACTCAGGATTCTGGCCTTATTGGGCATGGGGAGGGCAATAAAGTCATCCCAATGGTTTACATGCAACCACACCATATTGTGAGACAACATGTAACTCACCATGCTGGAGACCAGATAGCTCTCATCTTTCTCCGGGTTCGCCACCAAGGAATAAAACAAAGCCAACGGGCTCCCAAAAGTAACCATCCCGCGCACTTTGTTTTCCGGTAAACAGTACTGTCGGGTATAATCGGGCAGACTGGTCATCCAGTTCCGGCGATAAATCGCCAGCAGGTCCGGGGGAATTTGTGGCTCAATCCCGGAGAAAAAAGGCGCCAACTTGCCCTGTGCATCATAACGAATGCCGGAAGAACTCAACAGGGCTTCCAGGCAGGTGTACTGCTCACCTTTCTCTTGCAATTGGGCCATCACCACGGGATCAGCCCGCAAATCCCTGGCGAAATCCTGAATATTCAGGTACGGCAAACGATACATCAGAAAATCGAAGGCCACCAGTGAACCTGCACTATGGCCCATCAGCATGATCGGTTGATGACCAGTGTGGCTGACCGCATCAAACAGCTCACCCACAATGGCTTTCTTGTTGGTTTGTTGCTCCACCCAAATCGCATCATGCAGAGTATAAGCCAATTTCTCTCGGGCCCGTTCGCCCAACCTTAACCATCCTCGACTCAGCAACGGATTGGCAATATTTCGTTTTACAGCGGCAATGGACAAATGACTTTTATCCCCCCAAAAGAAGTTAATTGTCTGTGGTGAAATGCCCAGGGTGCCCTTCTCTAAAAGATGTTCACTGGCCAAGGGTTCTTTGATCAGCGCCGCCCGAATGTAAGGGTGCAGTTTGGTCACCCGCCCATTAAAAGCATCCTGACTGGTGGGCGAATTCTGGTTGGTGCCGTGAATATACACAAACTGCAGTTCCTCTGCATACACACCAACTGCTCCAAAACTTAAAAACGCCCCAACCAGCATTCCCAACCCGGCCCGGACTTGATTCCACCTACTGAATCTCCTCACAGCGAAACCCCTCTCATTGATCACCCTCTGAATCCCACAGGCTAATGCAAAGTCCGAGCCAACGCCATTCCACAGGCTGGCATCCATCCTAATCACTCGACCACTGGACAAGCCCAAACCACCAGCCAAAATGCCTGCAGGCGGGACGCAGCGCCAACGCATACTGGTTTTTCTGTTCAAAAAGCGTTACACTGGGCAAAGTCTTGAGATTGGCGAAAGGGAGGGGTCATGGCACCCAAAAAAACCAGCGACGATAGCTCCAAAGCAGGCACAAAAAAGTCGGTGAATATTGAGCCACAATCCGATAGCGGTTTTGTGCAGAAACAAGGCTCTGCCCAACGTCAAAAAAAACGCTTTGAAAGCGATCTGGCAGCCGAGATTATTGATGAACTCTACCCCTTGCTACTGGATAACTGCACCGATGAAGACGACGAAGTAGACACACAGGCAGTCTTTGAGAGCCTGGCGGGGTTATTGGGTCTCTTTATCGCGGATTATCACGAGGGGTATGGCCCCCAAAAAGCACAGGCGGCCTTTCAGGATCTGATCGATCTGGCCGTGAATTTATATGAAGAACGCGTTGCCAACGCCACTGAATAAACCGCCCCAGTTCTGAATTGAACAATTGACCTTCAGCCAACTGAATCCAGCGATTTACCCGAATAAAACGCGCGCTTCTCAAACAGGGGCGATCGATACAGACTCTCAACCGTCACGGTTTTGATTGGGTCCACGTGCGGCACCTCTTCCTGCAGCACTGTAGGATGCTGTTTGGCAATATGTCTTAACATCGGATGAATATTAATCACTGCAGGCTCAAACAAATGATCGATGGCCTCAATGACTTTAGCCGGATCATAACTACCAATTTTAGCAGCGACCACATTCATCAACACCCATTTATTGCAATTTAAACTATTTCTAGAATTATAGGTCGTCACTAAATTATAATCCCGGGTGAAGTATAACTGTTTGTATTGACCTTTCAGCATCGCCTCTCGCATAGCCTTACGCAGTTTAAGTTCCGGAATCATCACCAGTGCATCCCAGTCATAATTGGGCTGTGAGTAGAAAAAATCCACCGGATCATTACGCCATAAATCCGCGCGCTGTGGATAAGCGCAATCATTATTGACGAGATCATAAATTACCCAGCGTTTGAGCTTGGGATCATAGATCAGAATCCCCGCATGCTCCATATAGGTGCGATCCTGCGTTTTTGTTTGCCAGGTCCCACCACGGGCAACCACGGCCACGGAAACCTTTTGCTTCTGCATTTCGGAGATCAACCAGTCAGAGAGTTGCTGAGCCATTTCCAGCTTTTTTTTGTCTGTTCTTTGCACCACCCTGAACGCCAGTGGTTCATCCGGATCCAGAGACAGCGGCATTGGACATGGCTTTTTAAGCTGCAGATTTTTGATGGCAAAACTGATTGGCGCCAGCGCCTCCAGAAAACGCTGTTTCAGATCAAAACCACCGTTACCCATGCCATGCGGCTGTACCTGCCAACGTCTGGCATGGACCAACTGATTGGGCACCTCCTGCGATAAGGCAGCCCGCCTGACATGCGTATCTCCTATCACGCCAGGCGTTACTCTGGAACGCGGTGTGCTCTCCGCTTTTTTTGCAAACACGAAAGCGGGAGATTGAGTAGAACAGATCGATGCTATCACCCTAACTCTCCTTATAGAAACCCTGGCATCGAAACCCTATTGAATCACTTGAATTTGAAGATGGCTTGATTATATATCAATATCCAGAAAAATGAAGGCCTCAATATCAAAAAAATATAAACAATTATTATTGTGCTTCCAATTTAATTGTTGATAGAACCATTTGACACTATCACGTGAAACCTATACAATAACTGAATTAATTTTATTTCATGACATGCACTCAGTCTATCTACAATTCAAGTGACTCAAGTGGGTAATCGACATACAAAATTGAATAGGTAGCTTCTTTTAAGGGGGTTTCATGCCGTTAAGATTGCTTTCTGCTCCAACAAGAGCAGGCATTAGTGATTCCAAAAATAATCTAGCCAGCAGCAAGCCTGTGCCGACACGTCCAAAATTGTTGCAAGGTTTAAAAAAATCTGCCCATGCACATCCCAAACATCATTTCAGTCGGCACGCCCAGCCACCCAGCTGTACCATCAGTTACGATGAAGCAGAACTATTGGCCAATCATGCCATTCTGGATGCCCCGCTCGACAACAAGCAGGATATTTTCGCCCGGATTGAATCCCCCTCTGATATTTTAAGATCCAATCTGGCAGCAGCAAACTTACTAGAGGTAATCAATCAGGGCGCCACCGAAGAAGAGCAACGCCGCAATCAGCTTAAAGCACTCTTCCTATGGGATAAGGTGGGCCAGGCTGTTGTCAATGAAACCTTGAAAACATGGCAAGATAAAATCAACTGCGCCAAAGAAATTATCCAGTGCTTGCCCGAAGAAATGGCCAGCCTGGTTAAGCCCAAGCCGCCCAAAAATCTAACACCTTTGAGCAAGC
Organism: Vampirovibrio chlorellavorus; assembly: GCA_903866275.1. GTDB lineage: Bacteria > Cyanobacteriota > Vampirovibrionia > Vampirovibrionales > Vampirovibrionaceae > Vampirovibrio > Vampirovibrio chlorellavorus_D. The sequence goes on from CAIPMU010000016.1 coordinate 79,688, forward strand.
ATGACGCCTACCTGTTGGCAGAAAGCATCCTGCTCAAAACACCGCTCGAAAACGCCCCGGCCATTCTGAGACAGGTTGTTTCGGCACGAGATCTGGTGAAGGTTGATATTGCGGCCACCAAAATACTGGCCAAAATGAACGAAAACAAATCAGAAGACGAGATACGGGTAAACAATTTACGCTATTTGTTTCTGATGCATAAAATTGGGGTGCAGGTCACAGAAACCATGCTCACCACCTGTGAGGACTACCGCATGTATGCCGTGCATCTTTTCAAGACAATCATCGGTAAATAATTCTCAGTGTTCCGCTTTTATTTCTTATAGTCCTCTCTAAAATTCAATGGTTTCATATCATTCAGATATTTTTCTGACGAAAAATATTGCGCCTCAATCAATCAGCAGCTGCCGAAGGATGATTCTGACGTGTCAAACAAACCCTTAAACCAGCCAAAATGGCGCAGTGTCAACCCTGATACGCTTCATAGAACCTGGCATACTACCGCCTGGTGGACTCGTGGGGTCAGCCGAATGATGCGGCTCAGGATAGGGCGCTAGAAATGCCGCTTTCCCTGAAGCCAGTCTCTGCAGCTTTACACAAGCCCGGTCAGGCAGTGTCTCGATCAGTCCTACACAGGGCCTCGCTGACCCCACCCAAAATTACCGATCGCTTTGTATCCAGCGCCAGAAAAACCCAAAGCGCGATACAATCCAGCGCGCCACATGCAGAATTTGCCACCACATATCCACCTTTCAGTAAAGCAACTTTACCCCGACTAAAAGAATGGCCGGGGAAAAAAATGATTCCATCCATCCAGGCCCCCCTTCGTCATCACGAAGATGGCCAGTTGGAGGAATTGAGCCATGAACTGGCCAGTCACTACCAGTTACATCTGGCCGGAGCGCACCAACAAATGACCGAGTTGCTGGGATCTTATGGCACGGTCACCGGTCGCGCCAAAACCGCAGACTCCATTTTAGATAAACTGACAGATTGGCACGTCAGCCCACCTCCAAAAAACGCCCCCTTAATTTCCGATGGTATTGGTACACGGCTGATTCTATCCCACGGGCATCCCGGAAAGGTGGAGGCCGTTGTGCAAAAAATCAGCCAGGCCGTGCAAAGCGGAAAACTGAAAATTAAATCCATCCATAATTATCGGGGAAAACACACCGAAGCCTATCTCCAGCCGGAACAAATCCAAAGCTTAATCAAAGCCACCCAACACGCCAAGCAGGAACGTCACTTCATCGGCGTCAACAATGGCCCCGAGGCAATAAAAGCATCGGGTTACACGGCACTGCAGCTGAAACTCATCTATCACAATGGCATCCACGGTGAGCTACAGGTTCGTGGGCCTCTGGTGAACGCCGTCGCGGAGCGGGAGCATCAACTCTACGCCATTCGGGAAGGTAAAACGCAACAGCCGGCCAACCCGTTTCGCACCACCCGCCCGCTGGAAAAAACGCTCCAGCAGCTTTCATCGAGTGAACAGGCCGATTACCTCTCCTACATACATCAACATTACGAAAATGCCCGCAAACTGGAAATGGGGCCGGTTATCGTGGAAACGCCGCAGTTTCCCAAATCACTCAGCCATACCCCCGCTCTCCAGTGGACAGAAACCTTGCCTGTCAGAGCAAGCCATCGACGCTGAAAGGATTGGCACGGGCTCACCATGGTGTAACGTTCACGTTACACTATCGGCTTAAACAGGAAATACTTGCCAGCCTTTTACTTTTTATGTATTTACTAGTAACAGTACGTTATACAGGTTTTTTATCCGAATGAACTTTGAATTAGTCATCAGCGTTTGTTGTACGGGCCTCTTCCGGAAGGACAGGCCAGATTGCTGTACGAATTAAATCCCTGATCACTGAATCAAACAGCAAAAGAGTCGACCTTCCGTAAGAGGCCGACTCTTTTGTTTTACCTGCTTTTTAGGACTTCTATCGCCATGTCAGTAGCTCCCACGCTTCCAGTATCACCCGGACCCACGCACTACCGTTCTCTCCAGAGCGCAACACAGCCAGCCCAGTCACGCCATCGCGAGGTGCAATTTCAGGGGGTGGGTGATGCAGTGTCCTCTTTTATCAGCCTGATTGACCGAAATCGGGCCATAGAATTGGCGGCTTCTGACGGGTTGGGCATGCTGGCCCCGAGAACCGCAATGGCCACAGGGTTTCGCGGCGTTGATGATGGCCGGGAAACCCTGATTCGGGAAGGGGCGGGCCTGTTCTGCGTGGCCCTGCTGGCGGGGGTGAGCAACCAGTTCATGACCCGTGTTCTGGGGAATCGGGTGAATTTTTACAATCCCCACGGCACGCCAGCCAGAGCCTGGATTGGCGCCAAAACCCTGAACATATACAGCCAACTCTATCATCAGGCCCTCCAGACAGCTCAATCACCACAGGATGCGCGCGCGACTTTTATTGAAAGCGTTCTTAACGGCTTAGAATCCGGCGATCGACAATTAAGCATCGATGGCGTATTAAGCAACCTCAAAACACTGAGCCAGAAACCCGAAAACAAAGGCATCGTGGAAAAAGCCATGACCCAGATGCTCACCGCGAGCGACGGCAAACCCGTTGCTCCAACCGTGCTAGAGGCCCACTTCAACGCCCTCACCGAAGGAAAAACGACAACCCTGCGCGACACCTTACTGACAAAGGGCTGGGGAGAACTCAGCCAAACGGGCAAGCAGGAACTGCGGCAATGGTTCCAGCCCATAAACCCCAAGAGCGACCCATTGAAAGGAACGCAAAATTTTGACTGTCAAGCCTGGGAACGCATTGCCGAATTGGAACAACAACAGCCTCTGGCCAATCGTGATGCAAAATTTATTGAAGAGCGCCTCAAACTCAGCCTGACACATTTGGGCAGCGAAGACGCACGTTTCATCAAAGCGGTTGATGAACTGGCTCTGAATCACGGGCTGACCAGCGTGGTGCATTTAAAAAGAACCCCGCATGCTGAGGCAAACGCGACGAAACATGGAGAAAAAACAGTCCTGCTGGCGGAGCAATCGCGACAAACTTTGCTGAAGGAGCTGAAATATTTTCTGGAACACTTTGTAGATCGGGCCAGTGATGTGGCCCAAACCGCACAACCCCAGTGGGCCCAGCAACGGGCGCTGATTCAACAAACCCTGTTTGCACCCGCCAAATCAGGATGGCGGGGGTTGATTCCCCACGCTGAGGAGGGGCTGGTCACTGCCGCACTCAAGAGCAAAACGGGCTATACGGTCATTCCCATTGGCATTGCGATTGCAGCCAACTTCATCACCACGTTCATGAACAACTACATCACGCAGAAAAAACATTTTGGACGCGTCTTCTTCCCCGGCGAAGAGGCGGCACTGAAGTTATCCACTCAGATGACCAACGCCCTCAGCAGCCACAACGTGAATCCATTCTCCGGGATTTCCCAGACCCCCTTCAATCCTGCGCTTTCCCAGAAAGGTTTTATCGCATGAGTACCCTGACACCCTGGTCATCGGCCAAGAACATGCAGCGAACGCCCGCATTACCGGCTGCAGGCGCCCTTAAAACCGGCCATGCAGACGTTAAGTTCGGAGGATTAGCCCCACACGTCAGCCCGGTTCAAGCCCGACAGTGGGTAGAACATCTCGACTTTACCAGCCTTGGGACCTCGCCGGTCAAACAGATTGGCCTGATTTTTTCCAGCCTAATCACCTGGCGGTTACTGGCCGCCAATGAACGCCGCCGGGCCAGCGTATCCAAACGCTGGAACGAATTGCGCGAAAACCTGATGCGCGACCTGTTAAGTTTCGCCTTCTGGTTTTTGGGCGTGCCTGTTTTGCAACGCCTGTATTTGCGCACCGTGGCCAAGCGAAATCCCCAACTGCAGAATATCTTAATTCAGCGAAGCCAGGCGCAAGCCACAAATGGCAAAGGGGCACTTCACTGGTTAAAATCCAACAACCCCATTCATAACTGGTACATCCCCAGCAGCCAGCAGGTCAAGGATCAAATGCATCAGGCCCTGCAAACGCTCAGCAAGGCAGGGGTCAAACCGGAAGCCGACGTCTATCGCCAGACTGAAGCCACTTACCTCAACCTCATCAAACACCGGAATTTGGCCACGGCGTTGGGGTTGGGTTCTACCATTCTCCTGTTGGGCGTGGGCATTAACCTGCTGAATTTTTACCTGACCCAGAAAAATATTATTCAGAATCAACAAGGCCCACAACCCTTTCCCCCAGCCACTTTACCAACGATGCCAAAAGCACTAGTTCCACAACCCTTGTTTTCCCAGCAATTTAGCGGCCAGTCCGCCACCCCGTTGACGCCCCGGCCCGCCCTTGCCTTTTCGGCCCAGGCGTTAACGGGGACTTTTGTCCCCCCGGTCAATCCCTTTCTGCGACGGTAAACTGTTGTTGAACTACGAATTTAATTGTTCGACTTCAGTATGACTGGCTTCCTCAGAGGTTGGGCATTGCCCAGTTTTTGGCCAGCAGGATAGAGAAATCAAAGAGAAAACTCAATCCGTCAGACTGATGGAAATTTAAATTATTCCAACCTGTCAGCCAACAATGATTTAATCAACAAAGTATCATTCTGTTTATTATAGGGTACGATTTGCCTGACAGGTCAATGAATAAATAGGTACTGAAAATAATTAAGTTGCTCAATCCCAAATCCATCGGTATACTGAGCAGGTGAGTGTCTAGATTAGGTGAGTGAGCATGCAGAAACCCTCCCTTCAGAATATAGCCAAGATCATGGCTTGCCTGATATTTTCAGTGGCTTTGTGTGTTTCTGTATTGGCCTGCTTTAGTGTTGGGAATGCGAAGTTTGAATTACTGTGTCACTTCAAAATGCATTATTTTATTCTGAGTTTAATGCTATTAGTCATTTCACTATTCAAGAGAAAACCCGCTTGGATTGTGGTTGCTTTGTCATGGTTCATTTTCAACACACTGCCCGTCATTCCTTATTATCTACCTGTAAAGCCCGCTGAAACAGCCTTGCACCGCAAGATAAAACTCATGCAGCTCAATGTGTTACTGACGAATCAGAGTCATGACAAAGTCCTCGCCCTGATTCAAAAAGAAAAACCCGATATTATTGGGCTGGAAGAATTCACCTTTCAATGGGCGGCAAAGCTAAAACCCATTGAACAAGAATACCCCTACCATGTCATTGAGCCTCAGAATTGGGCTTTTGGCGTTGCTCTATATAGCAAATTTCCCTTAACCGATACGCATATTAAAAACTTTGGCCCAGTCTTGAAAAATCTGCCCGCAAAGATACCCTCAATCGTGACATCGTTTCAATTGGAGAAACAACCCGTAACACTCATTGTCACCCATCCGGTTCCACCCACACTGTTTGACTTGAGAAACAGCGAACTTGACGGTATGGGGCAAGCCAGAAGCCGATTCAATAAAAATCTGATCATCATGGGGGATCTGAATTCAACCCAATGGTCGCCTTACTTTCAGAAGTTACTCCAGCAAACCGGACTGCGGGATAGCCAGCTTGGTTTTGGGGTTCAGCCCTCCTGGCAATCCACGGACTGGTTATTGCGCATCCCGATTGATCACATTTTAATCAGCCCCAATATCGCCGTCCTCAATCGATATATCGGCCCTTCCATCGATTCGGATCACTTGCCTGTTTTCGCGGAAATTGCCTTAAAATAAGCAGCTTTCCCAGTCATCTGCTAAAACTGTTGAATTAAAAACACGCCACCCATCACCAGAACGGCGCCCAGAAAACGCAATAGCGACAGCGGATGCTGGGGAAAACCCAACACCCCAAAGTGATCAAAAATCAGCGATGCCAGCATTTGCCCGGCAATCACCAGGCTTAACATGGTAGTCGCACCCAGTCGAGGCGCTAATAATACCAGTGAGGTCACAAACAGCGCGCCAAAAAAACCACCCGTCCACATCCACCAGGGAATCCCTGCCAAACGGGAAGCTGAAGGCCAAACGGTGGGATTGATCAGGGTAAATACACCCACGGACAATAAACCAATCGAAAAGGACGCCAGACTGGCCAGATACGGCTCGCCCAGATTTTTGCCCAATTGGGAATTCAGGCCCGCTTGCGTGGGAACCGTCATGCCCACCAGAATAGCCGCCAGCATTAATCCGTAAAGCCCTGTTGATTCCACGCAATTTGTCCTTAATCATCAGTGTCGTCAGGCTATTGTAGTACAGACAAGCTGCGCTTCAAAGTCCCTTTCAGGCAGATTGACTTTGCACTGGTTTATTTATACGATACATGGGCCTTTCGAGCACGATTAAAACAACTTTACTGGTAAAAATGGGTTTCAAAAAGAGCAATTATTCACTAACCAGCCCTAACCCTGCTTTCTCCACACCCAGCCGACACGACCAGAAATTCCAGCGACATTCGCCTGAGGAGGCCCGAAGTGATTGAGCATTTAAAAGATAACTGGCAGGCTGAACGCTTGCAATCGTTGACCGCGACCCTTCAGCAGGCAGCCTCTGAGACGAGCAAGCCGATTGTGGTTCAGAATTTTATTGACGGAAAATGGCTGCCTTCACGGGGTCAGGAAACCGTGGAAATCATCAACCCGGCCAATGGCGCTGTTTTGGGCTATACCCCATTGGGCACCGCTGAAGATATTGAATTGGCCGTGCAAGCGGCTAAAAAAGCATTCAAAACATGGCGTGAAACCCCCGTGATTGATCGGGTCCAAGTACTCTTCCGCCTGAAAACCCTGCTGGAAGCGCATGTGGAAGAACTCGCCGAACTCATCACTTTAGAGAACGGGAAAACCATCGGGGAGGCCCGTGGTGATATTCGCCGGGGGATTCAAATGGTGGAAACCGCTTGCGGCATGCCGCTCATGCTCAAAGGGCAGGTTTCGGAAGACATAGCAGCCGGGATCGACTGCCACGCCATTCGTCGCCCGATGGGGGTTTTTGCGGCCATTACCCCCTTTAACTTTCCGGCGATGGTGCCCTTCTGGTTCTGGCCTTATGCCATTGCCTCGGGCAACACGTTTGTGCTAAAACCCAGCGAGCGCGTGCCTCTCACCCAAGTTCGCCTGTTTGAACTCATCGAGCAGGCGGGCATGCCCAAGGGCGTGCTCAATATGGTTCAAGGCGGTAAAGACACCGTCAACGCGCTCATCGCTCACCCGGACATTTCTGGAATCTCCTTTGTGGGCTCCACGCCGGTTGCCAAATATGTCTACCAGACCGCATCCGCAAACGGCAAACGGGTACAAGCCCTGGGCGGAGCCAAAAACTTTATGGTGGTACTCCCCGATGCCCAAATGGACGCAGCGGTACGCACCGTGCTGGATTCCTGCATTGGTTGTGCCGGTCAGCGTTGCCTGGCGGGCTCGCTCATTTTAAGCGTGGCCGAAGCGTATCCTGCCATTGAAGCCGGTATTATCAACACCGCCAAACACATTCAGGTGGGTAATGGACTGGATCCCGCCACCGGCGTGGGGCCGCTCATCTCCCAAGCAGCGCTGGATCGGGTGAAAGGGCTCATTCAATCCGCCATTGATGAAGGTGCCACGGTGCTGGTGGATGGTCGCCATTCGGAGAATCTCCCAAACCAAGGCTACTACCTTGGCCCGACGGTGATCACGGGCATTCAACCCCATATGCGGATTGCTCAGGAAGAAGTCTTCGGGCCGGTCATCCTATTGGGCCAAGTCGGCACGCTGGATGAGGCCATTCACTGGCTGAACAGCTCCGAGTTTGCCAACACCACGACCCTCTTTACCGCGTCCGGCGCGGCGGCCCGCAAGTTCTCCTACGAAGTCGATCCCAGCATGATCGGCATCAATATTGGCGTGCCCGCCCCGATGGCCTTTTTCTCCTTCGGGGGGAGCAAGCACTCCTTCTTTGGGGACATCAAGGCACACGGGCAAGCGTCCGTGGACTTTTACACCGACACCAAGGTCACGGTAGAACGCTGGTTCAAGGATTCCAGTATCTGGTAAACTATTCCCCGAAAGCATCTAAAATTCATGAGAAGAGGTAGTTTCGCATGACCACTCGCACCTTACTCATTCAAAATGGAACCGTCGTGACCGCCACCGAGCACATGGTGGCCGATGTCTACATCGTGGGCGAGACGGTGCAAGCCATCGGGCGGCAGCTCCCAATCGCACCCGAACAGGTCGATACAGTGATTGACGCCACCGGGCATTACCTCTTTCCGGGCGGGATTGACGCGCACACGCACATGGAACTACCCTTTATGGGCACCTTTGCCAGCGACACCTTTGAAACCGGCACGCTGGCGGGCCTCCATGGCGGCACCACCACCATCGTGGATTTTGCCATTCAGCGGCAGGGCGATTCGCTCAATGCAGCGCTGGATGATTGGCATCGCAAGGCCGATGGCCACGCGGTGTGCGATTATGCGTTCCATCTGGGGGTGACTGATTTTAACCCCAACACCCGCGCGGAAATTAAAGACATTATTACCCGGCGCGGTGTAAGCTCTTTTAAAACCTTTATGGCCTACAAAGGCGCCCTGATGGTGGATGATCGCCAGATGCTTAGCCTGATGAACGAGGCCGGGCAGTTTGGCGGCATGGTCACCGCCCACTGTGAAAACGGCGATATGATTGATGAACTGGTCACGCAGCACCGCGCAGCCGGGCATACCGCCCCTCGCTATCACGCCATTTGTCACCCGGAAATCGCCGAAACTGAAGCGACGGGCCGCTTTATTGATCTGGCCTGGCAAGGAAAGCACCCCTGCTATGTGGTGCATTTAACTTGTGAAGGCGCGTTAAACCGAGTGCGGGAAGCCACCCGTCGCAATCAGCAAGTGAACGTGGAAACCTGTATTCAGTACCTATTACTGGATGACAGCCTCTACGACAAGCCCGGTTTTGAAGGCGCGAAATGGGTATTCAGCCCGCCCTTGCGTAAACCAAAAGACCAGGAAGCCCTGTGGAGCGGCATTCAGCAAGGTTTAATTCACCATGTGGCCACCGATCACTGCCCCTTCTGCATGGATCAAAAACGCATGGGTGAAGCGGATTTCAGCAAAATTCCCAACGGCGCACCGGGCATTGAAAACCGGGTCGAATTGCTCTATTCCGAAGGCGTGGCCAAAGGTCGCATTTCGCTGAATACCTTTGTGGATTTAATGTCCACGCGCGCCGCCAAAATATTCGGCATGTTCCCCAAAAAGGGTACCATTGCGGTGGGTTCGGATGCCGACATTGTGATTTTTAATCCCGACGTGCAGCATACACTGTCAGTCAAAACTCAGCACATGAACGTGGATTATAACGCCTATGAAGGCTGGCCCGTCCAAGGCAAAGTCCGCACGGTGCTGCTGCGTGGCACCGTGGCGATTGATCAGGGTGAGGCCAAAATCGGCAAAGGATTTGGTCAGTATATTGCCAGAGCACCCTACCAGCAGGCATTAAGCAATCCCTTGCAGGTGCTGACACCGGCCTGATAGTTAATCACAGCGCCATCCAAACTTTGAAGATAAAAAACATACACCCAATGATTTAATGATTTGAATTAAACTAATTCACAACTTTCCGAAGGAGTACCCCGAATGTCCAGAATGGTTCGAGCCGCCGTCATTCAACTCGCCAACCGCCTCCCCGCTGAGGCCGCTTGCGAGGAACATCGTGAAGCGATGATTGCGGCGCATTTACCCTACATCGAGCAGGCTGCCCAGCAGGGCGTACAGATGCTCTGCTTTCAGGAAATTTTCACGGGCCCCTATTTTTGCCCGTCGCAGGACACCAAGTGGTACGGGCTGGCCGAGGCCATTCCCGACGGCCCCACCACGCAGCTCATGATGAAGCTGGCCAAGCAGCACAACATGGTCATTATCGTTCCCATTTACGAAATGGAAATGACGGGGGTCTATTACAACACCGCCGCCGTGATCGACGCCGATGGGACGTATCTGGGTAAATATCGCAAAAATCACATTCCTCAGGTGCAAGGCTTCTGGGAGAAGTTTTTCTTTAAGCCCGGAAATTTGGGCTATCCGGTCTTTAACACCCGCTACGGGAAAGTCGGGGTTTATATTTGCTACGATCGCCACTTCCCGGATGGCGCGCGTTGCCTGGGATTAAACGGAGCCGAAATTGTATTTAATCCTTCAGCCACCGTGGCAGGATTATCCGAGTATTTATGGAAAGTGGAGCAGCCCGCGCACGCTGTAGCCAATGGTTATTTTGTCGCCGCCATTAACCGGGTCGGCACTGAGGCTCCTTGGGGCATTGGCGAATTTTACGGGCAATCGTATTTCGTGGGGCCGCGCGGCAATATGATTCAACAGGCCTCCCGCGATCAGGATGAATTATTAATTGCCGATCTTGATTTCGATGAAATTAAAGAAGTCCGTGACCTGTGGCAATTCTACCGGGATCGCCGCCCCGAAACTTACAAAGAATTGGTGGCACTCTAACCCAATAGTTATGACTAAAAAATTGTCTTAATTAAAATTCAATCGAACTCAGTATTTTAACCCACCCAACTGAAGGAGTCCGCGATGAGTCTCGCAGCAGAGCCCGGAACCCATAAGCCACTGGATATAATTGAATCCAACGAGCAGTTGCTGGCCACCCGAAAAGCGCATTTTCCACCCACAGCGGTGCATTATTACCAGAAACCGCTGCATTTGGTGCGCGCCAAAGGCTGTAACGTCTACGATGAACAGGGCCGGGAATATCTGGATGTGATTGGGGGCATCGTCTGCATTTCAGCGGGACATAATCACCCCAAAATTCAACAGCGTATGCTAGCGATGATTCAAAACGACGAAATCCAGCACACCACCACGTTATACCTGAATCGCTACGCCACGCGCCTGGCCGAAAAATTAGCGCAAGCCGCGCCAGCGGGCATCGATAAAGTTGCATTCACCAACTCAGGCTCCGAGGCCAATGAGGTGGCCCTGATGGCCGCTCGACATGCCACGGGCGAAACCACCGTGATGAGCCTGCAACACGGCTATCACGGCGGCACACTGGGTACTTTGGCACATTGCGGTCATGCCTCCTGGCGATTTAAAGCGCAACCGGTCGCACACACGGTGGCGGCGCTGGCGCCCAACTGCTACCGCTGCCCGTTTAAACAGGAGCCCACCACTTGCCATTTGGAATGCGCCACGCATGTGGAAGAAACCATCCAGACCACCACGCACGGCAAGCTGGCCGCCTTCATCGCGGAACCCGTGATGGGTGTGGGCGGCTTTATCACCCCGCCCGAGGCCTATTTTCACCAGGTCGCGAAAATTGTAAAAAAATACGGCGCCAAATATATCAGTGATGAAGTGCAAACCGGCGCAGGTCGCTGCGGGGAAGCTTTTCTGGCTACAAAATCCATGCAGATTGACGCGGACATTATCACCATGGCCAAGGGCTTTGGCAACGGGGCCGCTGCAGGGGCCACCCTCATGCGCGACGAGATTGCAGCTTCGCTCAGTGGAAAATTCCACTTCAACACCTTTGCTGGCGACCCGTTTCAGGCCATGCAAGCACTGACCACCATGGAAATTATTGAAGATGAACAGTTAATTGAAAACGCACGGGCAATGGGAGAATATCTCATTGAACAACTGAAGGCACTACAAAGCCGTCACCCACTGATTGGGGATGTGCGGGGCCGTGGTTTATTAATCGGCGTGGAACTGGTCAAAGACCGCATTACCAAAGACTATGCCACCGCCGAAACCAACCAGCTCATGGAATTAACCCAAGAGCGCGGCGTCTTAATTGGGAAAGGCGGCCTGTTTGGCAACGTGGTCCGCATTGCGCCTGCGTTATCCATTAGCCGAACACAATGCGATCAGCTGGTTCAGGCTCTGGATGAATCGCTCACCGTGATTGAAAAGAGCAACGCATGAACGCCCGTTACGATGTGGAATTGACCAATCACGACCTGATGCCTGTTCCGCCAGCGGGGCGCACCTGGTCGGTGCTGCACTTTATGTCGCTCTGGATTGGCATGTGCATTTGCATTCCCTCCTACATGATTGCCTCCTCCCTGATTGAAGGCGGTATGAACGTCCCTCAGGCGCTGTTCACCGTATTTCTGGGGAATGTGATTGTGTTGATTCCCATGATTTTAAATGGGCATGTGGGCGTAAAATACGGCATTCCATTTCCCATTTATGCGCGGTTGAGTTTTGGGGTTAAAGGGGCGAATATTCCAGCCTTGCTGCGTGCCATTGTGGCCTGTGGCTGGTTTGGCATTCAATGCTGGATTGGCGGTACGGCCTTGTGCGCCATGCTGATCGCGATTTGGCCACAGGCGGCCAATTTACCCACCATTTTGCCCGAATGGATGGGCGTGAAGTTATTGCCCTTCCTCTGCTTTTTTGGCTTTTGGGGCATTAATTTATGGCTGATTCACAAGGGCATTGAATCGATTAAAAAACTGGAGAGCTTCTGCGCGCCCGTCTTGATTCTCAGCGGATTGGGCCTGTTGATTTGGGCGGGAAATGCAGCAGGCGGTTTTCAAAGCATGCTGAGTGCGCCGTCCCAATTTAAAACCTCCGCTGAATTCTGGGCCTTTTTCATCCCCTCGCTCACAGGGATGGTCGGCTTTTGGGCCACTTTGAGTTTAAACATTCCCGATTTCACCCGCTACGCCAAAGATCAACGGTCGCAAATCTGGGGACAGGCACTCGGTTTGCCCACCACCATGACCCTCATCGCCTTTATTGGCGTAGCCGTGACCAGCGCCAGTTTTCATATTTTCGGCACCCGCATTTGGGATCCCATTGCGCTAGTGGGAAAATTTGAAAACCCACTCATTATTTTTAGCGCGATGCTCTTAATTGGCGTGGCCACATTGGCCATGAATGTGGCTGCAAACGTGGTCGCCCCAGCCAATGATTTCGCCAATTTAGCCCCCCGGCACATTGATTTTAAACGCGGCGGCACCCTCACAGCCCTGATTGGCTTAGTGATTATGCCCTGGAAACTGATCGCCGATCCCACAGGCTATATTTTCACCTGGCTGGTGGGCTATTCGGCTTTACTGGGGCCAGTAGCAGGCATTCTGCTCACGGATTATTTCTGGGTGCGGCGCTCGCAAGTGAATGTAGACGATCTTTATCGTCAAGTGGGTCAATATACTTACGTCAATGGCTACAATCCCGTCGCGCTGGTGGCATTGGCTGCGGGTGTTCTACCTAACATTCCCGGCTTTTTGGTCCAAATTAATGCATTAAATGCGTCTTTAGTACCCGGATTTTTCATTGAACTGTATCACTATGCCTGGTTCGCAGGATTGGCCATCGCGGGGCTGTTCTATGCCCTATTGATGAAACCGCAGCATCAACCCGCTCCCACATTCAACGCCAATTTAGCGGAACAAACGCTGCCTTTTGAATTAAGCCCCAGCGGGTTACCTGCATTGAACGCTTCGCAAGAACCCTGTCCCGTGGAGATTCACCATGCCCCAGAATAATGCACTACTGACGCCCCTTGATGTGGAAACACTGACTACCCAGTTTACAGCTATCAAGCCGCCCATGAGTAGCAATGAGGCGCTGATTGAAGCTTCCCGCTGCCTGTTTTGCCATGATGCGCCCTGTACGATTGCCTGCCCGTCGGATATTGATATTCCCATGTTTATTCGCCAGATTGCCAGTCAAAATACGCAAGGCGCGGCCAAAACGATTTTCACACAGAATATTTTAGGCAAGAGTTGCGCCACCGTTTGCCCCACGGAAGTGCTCTGCGAGGGCAGTTGCGTCTATCACGGCCTCAACGAAAAGCCGATTGACATTGGGCGCTTGCAAGGTTACGCCACCGATTTCGCCATTGAACACAATATTCGCTTTTTTAAAGCCGGTCAATCCACCGGAAAAAAAGTGGCCGTGATTGGCGGCGGCCCGGCGGGTTTAAGCTGCGCTCACGAATTAACCCGGCTGGGGCATGCCGTGGTGGTCTTTGAAGGTAGCCCGGCAGCGGGCGGATTAAATCGCTACGGGGTTGCACCGTATAAGTTCAGCAACGCCGATGTTGAACGCGAAGTCGATTATGTTTCAGAAATTGGTTTTGAGATACGAACCGGCACTCGGGTGCTCACCGAGCGCAGCTCCGAAAGCAATGCAACTCAGCCTTTACTCAGCGAACTGGAATCAAAATTTGACGCTCTGTTCCTCAGTATCGGCTTGGGACAATCCCACCGGCCGGGCATTCCGGGCGAGCAGTTGCCTGAAGTACAAGGCGCTGCGGAATTTATCTACCAATTGCGCGAGCAGAATATACGGGTGCCCGTGGGTCGCCGCGTGGTGGTGGTCGGTGCTGGGAATACGGCCATTGATGCCGCCGTGGAATGCGCCAAACTGGGCGCAGAAGTAACTGTGATTTACCGCCGTCGTCCCGAAGATCAATCGGCGTATGGGTTTGAAGTGGACCACGCTAAATTGGCCGGGGTGAACTTTCTTTACCTAACCAGCCCGGTGGAAATTGTTGGCGAGCAGCATGTGGAAGGCCTGCGCTGCGTACACAATGAAGTCAGTTCAACCACCACTCCTGACGCAAACCTCTTCTCATCCCCTCCCGGAAAAGTGGACATTCAACCCATTGCGAATTCAGAATTCATCTTGCCTTGCGATATGGTAATTTTTGCCACGGGACAGGAAAAAATGGTGGACTTTTATAGCCAAATTCCCGGCCTCAAGCTGGAGCGAGGCAAAGTGGACGTGAACGCCCAATTTCAAACCGGCAACCCCAAATATTTTGCCGGTGGCGATTGCGTAAATGGCGGCAAAGAAGTGGTCAATGCCGTGGCCCACGGCCGTGATGCGGCACGCGGCATCGATCAGTTTTTAATGGGAGGAGCCTAAAAATGGCGGATTTAAGGGTCAACTTCGCAGGTATTGATGCCCCGAACCCATTTTGGCTGGCCTCCGCGCCGCCAACGAACACCGGTTATCAGGTGCAAAATGCCTTTCGGGCGGGCTGGGGTGGCGCGGTCTGGAAGACTTTAGGGCAGCCCATTGTCAACGTGTCCAGCCGCTATGGGGCGATGCGCTATAAAAATATGCGCATTGCCGGGCTGAATAACATTGAGCTGATCACCGATCGCTCGCTGGAAACCAATTTAGCCGAGATGAAAACGGTGAAGGAAAACTTCCCCAACCACGCGCTGATTGCCTCCATGATGTGGGAAACGCGCGAGGAGTGGCACCACGGCGTGAAAGCCTGCGAGGACATTGGGGTCGATGGATTTGAACTCAATTTTGGTTGCCCCCACGGCATGTGTGAACGCGGCATGGGCTCCGCGGTAGGGCAGAATCCAGCGGTGGCGGAACGCATTACCGGCTGGGTGAAAGAAGTGGCCACCAAGCCGGTCATCGTCAAATTAACCCCCAATATCACGGATATTACAGTAGCCGGATTGGCGGCCCAGCGGGGTGGCGCGGACGCGGTTTCGTTGATCAACACCATCAATTCCGTGACCGGCATTAATTTGGACACCATGACCCCCAACCCTTCAGTGGATGGACTTTCCAGTCACGGGGGCTATTGCGGCCCGGCGGTTAAACCCATTGCCTTGAATATGGTTTCGGAGCTTTACAATCATCCGGATTTTCACCTGCCTATTTCAGGAATAGGCGGGATTGAAACCTGGCAAGACGCTTCCGAGTTCTTGTTAATGGGCGCATCCTCGGTGCAAGTGTGTACAGCGGTCATGCATTACGGTTACCGCATTGTGGATGAATTAATCTCGGGGCTCAGCAATTATCTGGATCAGCAGGGCATGCAGACCCCTACGGATTTAACGGGCATCGCGGCCCGAAAATTGCGCCGCTGGGAACAACTGGATTTAAATTACAAAGTCATCGCGGCCATTGATGCTGAGAAATGCATTGGCTGCCAGCTTTGTTATATTGCCTGCGAAGACGGGGCGCATCAGTCGATTGCCCTGCAAGCACATACTCGAGTGCCCAAAATTAAGGAAGACGACTGCGTGGGATGTAACTTATGCAGTCTGGTTTGCCCGGTGGATGAGTGCATCACCATGACTCCGGTTCCCCAAGGCAACGGGCAACTCACCTGGCCGGAGCACCCCGCCAACCCCAACCGTAAACAAGCCGCACTGCATTAAAGAAAAAGAATTCCTCAATAAGCTTTGAATTCAAGCTGAAATAATTTTGGTTTATCGAGTTTGAAGCTAAGGCACATGATCGTCGGGGCAATTAAAACGTAAATAAATGCGGTCGCCCGCGCCCACCAAAACGTTGTTGTAATGATACTGTTCGATAAACGAATCGGTTGTAATGTCCGGAATAACATTCTCTCGAATGCCCAGCATGGATGCCCAAACGGAGCGATCCGTGCCAAGGCGGCGCTGAACCATGTTATTCAACAGGCGCGTGGAACGCGATAAAGACACTTGCCAAACAGACGTGTTCGCATCCTGAGGCAACAGCCAGCCCCCTTCGGTATCGGGCGCTGCCCACACGGGGATCACACCGACATCCAGCGTGCTGGCCTTGGTGAACTGAATCCGGATTTTACCGGGAGGGCCGGTGCGCTCTCCCACTTTAACGCCCGTCACCCGGCCTTGCAGCATGGTGCCCGAGGGCAACGTCAGGGCTTCATTCAGCGCCAGCGGATGCTCCAGTACGCCCTGAACCGGTTCGCCCAAACGGTACAACCGGGAAGAAAGGGGCGTGGACATCAACACGCCCGCCCGCTGCGGCAAGCACTCAGCAAAAGCTTGCCCGGCCCAAAGCACCATTAAACACAAACCCGGCAACAATCCGATCAAGCATCCGCGAAAGACCGCCAGCCAACCCCAGTCAGGCTGAGCCGATGTGCTTCGATTGATCAAAATCCGATCAACATACATGCCCAACCGCTCCTTCTGCAAACGCAATGATTCACTTATTCCGCAAAACCAGTTTCATCGTAAAGCAATTGCAGTCATTCGCCAAGCTTAGGCCCAAGAAACTGAACCGTTCACGCCCAGCAGAATACACTCGCTGCCACCGCTCAAACTCACTGTTGGCCATCTCATCTCAACAAGTGGAAATGAGATGGCCAACAGTCCAACTTTTTCGATATGATTACGGCATGAGCCTCACAGACATCCCACAGGAATATCACGCGTTTTACCAGAGCCTTAGCCCGCTGGAACAGTCAGCTTGGCATCGTTTGTATGCTGTCTTTCAATGCGTGCAACCTCAAAAACCGGAAAAAGGGATCAAAACCCTGATTTTACGAGCCCGCGACATGGCCAGCCAGCAAAACATTGCGTTGGCTATCGCACTGGAAAGCATACTGGCCGGGGCCACCGAGCGCACTGAACGGCGGGTTCAACTGCTAAAACAGTGCCGCTTAAAAGCAGCACCCGCTAACGATTTGAATTAAAGCCCCCTGCTCAACTATTTTATGAATTCATGGAAAATTCGTGATGGATCTCAATAAATTACTCGCCGCACTGAAAGCCCCCACGACCATTCAGGAACACCCGGACTGGGCTGAATTTAAAACGCGCAAATTTCCCAAAACGGTCAGCTTCTATTACACCACTCAGGACGGTCAGGAAGCCTACTGGGATCAGGCCCGGATTATTAAACTCGATTTAAAGCGGCTGCACCTGATTATTGAAGGGGCGCATCAGGATCCCCTCAAGTTTGAAATCTCCAAGATCATGCACTGCAAAGACGCGCAAACCGGCGAAAAAGTGCAGGATATTTTCTTTGAACTCACGCGCATGTGGCGAGAAGTCTATGAACCAGCAATGGACGAATTGCCCTAGAAAAACCCTTGGCACAAGCTCTGAAATTTACGCTCCAAAAATGAATGGCTCCGTTAATAACGGAGCCATTCATTTTATCCGTTTTTTTATGCGGTTCTAATCGCCATCCCCATCCCAATCGCGGTGGTGTCCATGGCCATAGTGGTGCCCTCGGCCATGTCGGCCATATCCGGGATTTCCATAAAATCCCTGATTCCTATAATTACCCGCGTTGTTATACCTGGGTGCATAACCGCCATAACGATTCTGAGAGGTGAGATACTGATACCCCACGCCTGCCGCACTGCCCAGCAAGGCCCCTTTCACCCCGGCTCCAACGGGATCACGTCGCGACAATAGCCCACCGGCCACCGCCCCGATACCACCACCTATCAACGCTTTTTGAATATATGGATGGTAGTTAGACCCATAACCTCCCTGATCCCGATAGGGGTAATAACGCGCCTGGGCAGGCATCATGCCAAGGGTGTTCGCAGCGAGGAGCAAGCCCAAAAGCCCCCACGCCATCCGGGCTCTGATTTGAATAAACGGTTGCATCAAAGCATTCATGATTTTAAACCTCCGATTTCAGTGTGCTGCAATAACATGGGGTCAGAACAACCAACCTGACGGTGTCGTGTGATTTTTTTATTCTCTTTTGGTTCAGATTACTGCCAGTAGACGCGAAGCTCTGATATAAGTTCCGGCACAGTTTATGTAACGAAACTGGCGCTTATAGGGCTCTCTAAAAGTTATCCTACGTTATCCATTTTCATGCAGCATGACAAGCCTGTTTCTTGACCAAAACCAGAAGTCAGTCAACAATAGGGACAACTGCCAAAACTCAAAACTTCAGCCCGCAATATGGACGATGAATCATGGGCCGAAAAAAAATACTCCACAACCGGGACAGTCTCATTTTAGATGCGGCCTGCTTGCTGTTCTCCAAAACCAGCTATGAGCGAACCACGCTGGATGACATCGCATTTCAGGCGGGCATTAGCAAAGGCAGCATTTATCTGGAATTTCCAAGTAAAGAGGAAATTCTGTACCAGTTGTTGCAACGCTTTAAAGCACAAGAGCTGGCCGACATGCGTCGCATTGCGGCCAAAAAATCAGGCTCACCGCTGGGCCAGCTGAAAACCATGCTCGTTCATAACATGGGCACCATTTACGATTCCATGCAGCAAACCCAACTCAGCATGGAGGATCTCATGCAGAGCCGCGAACATTTGTATGAGAGACTAAAACCCTTTATTGAGGCGCGCCTGAGCCTGATTGAAAGCCTGCTGGAACGCGCCGAAACAGCCGGAGAAATTCCCCCACTCAATGGGCAGCAGGCTCATAAAGCCCATCTGATCATGTTGGCCCTGCGCGGGGTTTTACCGCCCTATCGCGAGGGCACTCCACGGAATCATTTACAAGCCGAAGGCGCTGAATTACTCGATTTAGTTTTGAATGGACTACGACATCATGCCGCAACCGTATAATGGGTCGCAAAGCAATCAATCACCGAGCACCAGTTCCGGTGGGAAGGCCTCTCGCTGGCTGTTGGCGGTCGTGCTGCTTTCAATACTGGGGCTGATTTACTGGTTTTTTCATCAACCCACCACACCGGAAGCCCAACCGGGACAGGCCAAAAAGCCACCCACCCCGGTCGTCTTAACCCCGGTAACCACACAAACGGCTCCGTTGGAACTCAAAACCATCGGCAACGTGGAAAGCATTTCATCCGTCAGCCTAAAATCTCAAATAGACGGCATTATTACCAGCATTCGCATTAAAGAAGGCGATTCGGTTCAGCGGGGTCAATTGCTGTTTACACTCGATACCCGCCCGGTTGAGGCTGAGATTGCCCAAGCACAAGCCACGGTCAGCAAAGATCAGGCACAAGTGGCCCAGGCTCAGGCACAACTCAGCAAGGATGAGGCGCAAGTGCGTCAGGCCCGAGCCAACATCCGGCGCGATCAGGCGCAAGAAGAATTTGCCCACGCACAGGAAAAACGCTACGCCTCCCTGCTGGCTCAGCAGTTTGTTTCATCGAGTGAAGCCGAACAGGCCGTCGCCGCTAGCCGTTCCGCCGAACAGACCGTGGTGGCCGATCGCGCCGCGCTACAAAACAGCAAGGCCATTCTGGATGCGGACAAGGCGGCCATTGCCAGCGCCCAAGCCACGGTTCAGGCCGATCAAGCCAATCTGGAGAGCAGCAGGATCAAGCTGACCTACTGCTATATTCGCGCGCCGTTTAGCGGACGCACGGGCAGTTTAAAAGTCCATGTGGGCGATACAGTTCAGACCAACAGCACCCCGCTGCTGATGCTATCCCAGTTAAACCCCATCGAAGTCGGCTTTTCCATCCCGGAGCAAGCCATCGAAAGCATCCGCAATCACGCCAAAGGCAAGCCCTTCCCGGTTTCCGTGATCACCCGCGAGAACCCGCCCACTCGGCTGACGGGTTATTTAAAATTCGTGGAAAACAGCGTCGATACCAGCACCGGCACCTTGCGACTCAAGGCCATCTTTGCCAATGAAAACCACCTGTGGCCGGGGCAGTTCGTGGACGTCAGCCTGCAACTGGCCCAACAGCCCAACGCGCTGGTCATTCCATCCCAGGCAATTCAGAATGGACAAAAAGGTGATTACGTCTTTATCAATCAGGGTGGCAAGGCCGTGATGCGTGCCGTGATTGTGGATCGGGTAGTCAACGACATGGCCGTCATTCGCGCCGGTCTTTCGCTGGGAGATTCCGTAGTGACCGACGGGCAATTCCAGCTCACGCCCAATGCGCCCATTCGGCCAACCGGTAGCCCCGGCCGAGGACAATCGCGATGAACTTTACCCGGCTCTTTATCAGTCGACCGATCATGACCACGCTGGTGATGGTGGGCATTCTGCTGTTTGGCCTGCTCGGCTACCGGCAGCTCCCCGTGAGCGATTTGCCCAACGTGGACTTTCCCACCATTGTGATCAGTGCCAGCCTGCCCGGCGCCAGCCCGGATACCATGGCTTCTTCGGTGGCCACGCCGCTGGAACAGCAATTTACCACTATCGCGGGCATCGACAGCATGAGCTCGTCTAGCGCGCTGGGGAGTACGTCGATCACCCTGCAATTTAACCTGACCCGCAGCATTGACGCCGCCGCGCAAGACGTACAAGCCGCCATCTCCACGGCCCTGCGCAAACTACCCAAGGACATGCCCACCCCGCCCTCCCTGCGCAAGGTCAACCCCGCCGATCAACCCATCATCTATCTGGCGCTTAGCTCCAGCTATCTGCCGCTGTCTAAAGTGGATGAATACGCGGAGCAAGTGATAGCCCAACGAATTTCGATGGTAAACGGCGTGGCGCAAGTCTCCGTGTTTGGTTCCCAAAAGTATGCCGTGCGCATTCAGGCTGACCCCAAGGCGCTCTTCAGCCGAAACATTGGGCTGGATGAACTGGCCACAGTGATTGCCTCCAGCAACGTGAACTTACCCACGGGCGTGTTGTATGGGACACATCGTACCTTTACAGTTAAAGCCAACGGCCAGCTCATGGACGCGGCGGCCTATAATCCCTTGCTCATCGCTTATCGCAACGGCTCGCCGGTGTATCTTCGCGATTTGGCCACGGTGACGGATAGCGTTGAAAATAATAAAGTCGCCAGCTGGTTCAACGGCACCCGAGGCATTATTCTGGCCGTGCAGCGCCAACCGGGCACCAACACCATCGCCATCACCGATCAAATCAAGGCGCTCTTGCCCGACTTTCAAAGCATCCTCCCCTCCGGCGTCAAACTGGATGTGCTGTTCGATCGCTCCGCGGGCGTGCGCCGCTCAGTGGACGATGTGCAATTCACGCTCGGGCTGACCGTGACGTTGGTCATTTTGGTGATCATGCTCTTTCTACGCAGTGGGCGCGCCACCATTATTTCCGGTCTGGCGCTGCCGATGTCCATCATTGGTACTTTTGCGGTGATGGCCATGCTGGGCTACAGTCTGGACAACTTATCTCTGATGGCCATGACACTGGCCACCGGCTTTGTGGTCGATGACGCCATCGTGGTATTGGAAAACATCACCCGCCACATGGAGATGGGCAAACCGGCCCTGGAGGCGGCCATTGCAGGGGCCACCGAAATCAGTTTTACCGTGCTCTCCATGACCATTTCGCTGGTGGCCGTGTTCATCCCCATTCTGTTTATGGGCGGCCTCATCGGGCGGCTATTCAACGAGTTCGCCATGACCATCACCATTTCCATCCTCATCTCCGGCTTTATCTCGTTGAGCCTGACGCCCATGCTGTGCAGCCGTTTTTTGAAAGTGGAGCACGGAGCCAGCAAGAATCCCATTTTCCAGTTATCCGAACGCTTTTTTGACGGCATGACCAACCTCTACCGCTGGACGCTGGAGCAGGCGCTGGCCATGCGTCCCCTGATTCTGGGGCTGTTTTTTGCGTTGGTGCTGTTGACCGGATTCATGTTTAATGTGGTGCAAAAAGGCTTTATGCCCACCGAGGACACCGGTCAGCTGTTCGGGGCCACCGAAGGCCCACAGGGGATCTCGTTTGACGATATGGTTCGCCATCAGCAGAAACTGGCCGCCATTGTGGCCAAAAACCCCAATGTATTCTCGGTGATGTCCAGCGTGGATAACGGCAACACGGGCCGCATTTTTGCCGTCCTCAAACCATTTTCCGAACGCAAGGAACGGGTGCCCCAAATCATTCAGGCATTACGCCCCAAGCTGGGCCGAGTGCCGGGCATCCGCATTTATCTGCAAGCGCCGCCTTCGATTCGCATGGGCGGACAACTGACCAAAAGTCTTTACCAGTTCACGCTGCAAAGCCCGGATACAAAAGCGCTGTATCAGGCCACCAACGCCCTGAAAGACAAAATGGACACCATCCCCGGCTTGCAGGATGTGAACTCAGATTTGCAGATCACCAACCCGCAGCTCAACGTGGATATCGATCGCGACAAGGCAGCCAGTCTGGGCGTCACCCCGGAACAAATTGAACTGGCGCTCAGCAACGCCTACGGCACGCGGCAAATTTCCACGATTTACGGCCCCAACAATTACTATCAGGTCATTTTAGAACTTCTACCCCAATACCAAAAGGACATTCAGGATCTCACCACGATTTATGTGCGCGGCACCGGGGGCAGCCTCGTTCCGCTGAACGCGGTAGCCCGCATGGTACGCGCCGTGGGGCCGCTTTCCGTCAACCATTTGGGGCAGTTCCCGGCCACGACCATTTCCTTCAACCTGCAACCCGGCGTTTCACTGGGCCAAAAAACGCAGGAGATCCAGCAACTGGCCCAATCGCTCTTGCCGCCGTCAGTCAAGAGCAGTTTTCAGGGGAGCGCCCAGGCGTTTCAATCGTCCACCCAAGGGATGGGCTTCCTGCTGATCGTGGCCATTCTGGTGATTTATCTGGTGCTGGGCATGTTGTACGAAAGCTTTATTCATCCGGTCACCATTCTCTCCGGCTTGCCCCCCGCCGGACTGGGCGCCTTGCTCACCCTCTACCTCTTCCACAAGGATTTGGATATTTACGGGTTTCTGGGGCTGATCATGCTGATTGGGATCGTCAAGAAGAACGCCATAATGATGATCGACTTCGCGCTGGATGCCCAACGGCAACAGCAAAAAACCGCGGAAGCCGCGATTTATGAAGCCTGTCTGGTTCGGTTCAGACCCATTATGATGACCACTCTGGCCGCCCTGATGGGGGCGCTCCCATTGGCCATCGGGCTGGGGGCCGGATCGGAATCCCGACAAACCTTAGGCTTGGCCGTCTTTGGTGGCCTGCTGGTGTCCCAGTTGCTCACGCTATACATTACCCCGGTCCTTTATATTTATCTGGATCATCTGGGTCAGCGTTTCTCACGCCCATCGAAACGCATGATGGCCGCTGTTCAGCCTTAATCCATGTTTCGCCTCATTATATACTGGACAGCTTGAGCAGACCTCTCTATCATTTGTATAAATTATGTTTAAAACCTAATCTCTGCACTGTAACAAAAGCCCACATAAAACTTGACCTTAGTTCTTCAGACGATATTATTTAATGGAATCCTTAAACTCGTCCATCTTTTAAGTTCGTTTTTTACCATCCGTCATATATCTTAAATGCCACAATTTAATATAAGGGATATTCCAAACCAATGTCTCTACTCGACGTCGCCGCGCCACAAATCCGGCTGAAAACGCCATTAGTTGATCCATTTATCAATGAACAACTTCGCCAGAACGAAGATCCTTATCAACTCTCCCGCGAACTGAACTGTTCTGTGGATAAGCCTATTCAATGGTTTTTTAAACGGGTGCTGGATTACAGCCTGGGCCTGACCGCTTTGCTCCTATCCGCGCCCCTGTTGCTGCTCATCGCCATTGGCATCAAGCTGGATTCCCCCGGCCCCATTCTGTTTAAACAGACCCGCATCGGCATGAACGGTCGCCGGTTCGATATGTTCAAATTCCGCAGCATGTACACCGATGCGGAACAACGGCTTGAAAAGCTGATGGCTCAGAACGAATCGGGCAATGGTATGTTCAAAATGGCCAACGATCCCCGCGTGACCCGCTTGGGCAACGTCCTGCGCAAATTCAGCCTGGATGAACTGCCACAGATTTTCAACGTGCTGCGCGGCGAGATGAGTCTGGTCGGCCCCCGTCCGCCCCTGCTGCGCGAACTAGAATTCTACGAACCGTGGCACTACGTCCGTTTCGGTTCACTACCCGGCATGACCGGCCTGTGGCAAGTCAGCGGGCGCTCCAACATCAAAAACTTCGATCAAGTGGTGCAACTCGATTACCAATACATCAGCCAATGGCACTTCCCGCTGGATTTGAAACTCATCCTGAAAACCATCCCGGCGGTGCTTTTTGCCAAGGGCGCGCATTAATCAAATCGTATTGAGTCAATTTTTGAATGACTCCCATCTTTATTGCTGAACGCCCTCGGAGTGGATGGCGTTCAGCAATCCCAATTTATTAACCCGCCAATTAATGAATCAGAGAGTACCGATGTCGATCCTCACGCCTATCGCCCCGCCCAAACCCCAGGAAGAATTGAAAGTCGCCCCGAAAGCCCGTCAGGTGATGATTGAATCCATCCCGGTGACGGATTACCCCACCCGCGAAGCGTTACTGCAAGCCATTGTGGACGAGGCCAAGCGGCCTGGCACGAGCGTGTGCCTGGGCATGAACGCCCACAACGCCAACATGGCGCACAAAAATCTCTTCCTGAAAAAACTCTACCAGCGCGCGGAAATTGTGTATTGCGATGGGGCGGGCGTCATTTTGGCCTCCAAACTGCTGGGCGATAAAATCCCGGTGCGCTATGCCAACGGGGACTGGTTCTTTGAAATGTGGGATTATTTTGCCGCGCAAAACTGCACCACCTATTATCTGGGCAGCGCGCCGGGCATTGCCCTGAAGGGGCTGAATATGTACGAGGCCACCCGCAGCAAGCACACCGTGCTGGGCGTGCATCACGGCTATGTGCTGAACGATCCCGAACTGGAAGCGCAAGTGATTGCCGAAATTAACGCCCTAAAACCGGATGTGCTTTTTGTCGGTTTTGGCTGCCCCTTGCAAGAAGAATGGATTGCCAAGCACTTGCATGAGCTGAACGTAGGCCTGTGCTACGCCATTGGGGCCAGCATGGATTACGTGGTGGGCGTGAAACCGCGCCCACCCGAGTGGCTGGGCAATATCGGCGGCGAATGGCTGTTCCGCCTCTTCTGCGAACCCAAACGCCTGTACCACCGATATTTGGTGGGCAACCCCTGGTTTCTGGGCCGCGTGGCCCTCAGCGCCGTAGGACAAAAATTAACGGGCAGCATCAAAGCGCCACTCACCCCCGCCGCTCGCCATTAACGGGCCCATTCAGCGCTTAACGCGGTTCAAAACATTTAACCATTACCAAACAGGATGCAGCCCAAGTTGCATCCTGTTTTTGATGAGTCCACCAATCGTGCGGCATCATTGGGCTTGATATGCTGAAAAATCATTGTTTTACTTCGCTATGCTTTCAATCAATGCAATGTTAAATTGGCCTGAGGGCTTCATAATTGAATTTTATAAAAACTACGAATTTTAAAATCTCCATTTTTAAAATCGCCACTTTATAATTCATACTCAGGTAGCCTCCGCACCTTACCCCACAAAAAAGGAAAAGGTCTGTCAGCTTGAAGCGTTTCAATGACCAAAATCAACCCATCCAACCGCTGCCACTTCGCCAAATTGCAATTGGCAATGCGGCTGAATTTGAACGCTACAAACCCGGCATTCAAGCCTTGCTCGCCATTTACCAAAAGGTGCTATTGGATGATTTCTGCAATCCCAATCCGACGTTATTGGTAGACAATGTGGGCACTTATGTCCCCTGGTTGTGGATTTTAGCAGATGCGAATGAGCGCGTTTACGCCATTGGGGGCTTGAGCCCTATTATTCCCGGCCGCCATGCCTATGTGCATGGGGTGAGCCACCCCGACAGCCGAAGACACCCCGCCGTGCGAGCCTTGGGAGAATGGATTTTAAACGTGGCTTTTACCGAATTAAACGTCCATAAAGTCAAAGCCGAAATAGAGGCGACTAATTGGGGGGCCAAAGGGTTTTGCCGCCGCATGGGCTTTATCCGCGAGGCGCACTTTCGCCGCGACAACCTCGTCAACGGCCAGTGGCAGGATGTGCTGATTTACTCGCTCTTTGCCGAACAGTGGCAGTCCCATAGGTCGCCAGTAGCCAGATAGAGCCAGCTAGATCAATCAGCAGCATGTTCACCCTTACGCCATTAAGTTTGCCGGGCCGCCTAATCACCTTTACACGGAAACCGGGCTTTGCTACAGTAGACGCAGGATTTGCCCCTTTCCAGAAACTTCCCAGAACTTGAGCCTGCGACTATGTCCTCCCCCGCCCAGCCCACTCAGCCTTATCTTGCCCCCGAAGCGATGGCCGCCACTCCGTTGGCCCTGCGCCAAAGCGTGGCAGAAGCCGCGCGCACCATGCACGCCTGGGGCTGCACACCGGCCACTAGTTCCAATTTTTCGGCCCGCGAAATGGGGAGCGCGCACTTTGCCATCTCAGTCTCAGGGCTGCACAAAAGCAAATTAACCGCCGAAGACTTCCTGGAAGTGGACTTCCAAGGGACGATCCTCAACCCGGAGCAAGCCCATTTACGTCCTTCCGCCGAAACCTTGCTGCATGCGCTAGTGTACCAGCAATTCCCGGAAACCCAAACGGTGCTGCACAGCCATTCGGTCAATTGCACGGTGCTATCCAAGCTCTACGAAGCCGACGGTGGCGTGTGGCTGAAGCAATTTGAACTGCTCAAGGCCTTTGAAGGCATCACCACGCACGATATCGCGCTATGGCTGCCCATTTTCCCCAATAGCCAGGATATGCCTGCGCTGGCGCAAACAGTTCGCACCGCTCTGCCAGAGTGCCTGCCGGTTTACGGTTTTCTGCTGGCGGGCCACGGGCTGTACACCTGGGGAGCGTCCCCGGCCCAAGCCCTGCGCCACGCGGAAGCCTTCGAGTTCCTGTTTGAATCCATCCTGAAATTGAGGTCTCATGGCTACGCTGACTATTCCTGATCAACAAAGCACCCTCACCGCGTTTGAAGACATTCGCGCTTATTTGGCCGCACGCGGCGTGTGGATCGATCGCTGGACTGCCAGCCATCCCTTTGCCGATGATGCCAGTCAGGATGAGATTTTGGCGGCATACGCGCATGTGTTGCAGCCCTTGATGGCCCAGCACGGCTACCAGACCGCCGATGTCATTTCGGTGCATGCCCAAACGCCTAATTTGCCCGAAATTCGGGCCAAGTTTTTGCGAGAGCACACCCACACCGAAGACGAAGTGCGCTTTTTCGTGGACGGACAAGGCTACTTCTGGTTTAACCTGCCGGAAGCTGAGAACGGCCCGGAGCCGGTATTTTGCGTGAAGTGCGAGGCCGGAGATATTTTATCAGTGCCCGCCAACGTGAAACACTGGTTTGATTTAGGCCCGGTCGCCTTTGTAAAAACCATCCGCATTTTCACGGATTCATCAGGCTGGACGCCCCATTACACCGATTCGGGTGTAGATGCCCGTTATCTGGGCGCTGCCGTAGGTTAGCCGTATTCACTGTTTAAATTCATTGAATTAAAATAGTGAAAACTGAAAACGTTAAATTGAAGATGGTTTGAATAAAGCACTAAAATGAACCCCTTCAATTTCCTCATCGAACATTATATTTAAACACCCTGAGAAACCGACTGACTTTAAAGGACGCCCGCGCGCATGATTCGCTTTATTTTGACGGATATTGAAGGCACCACCACCGAGATCAACTTTGTGCATCAGGTGCTGTTTCCCTATGCCGCAGAGCGCTTGGCCGATTTTGTGAACGCGCATGCCCACGACCCGGCGGTGCAGCAATGCCTCACCCGCGTGAAAGAAACGGTAGAGGCCGAGGATCAGCGGCCCATTGGCAAGGCGGAAGCCATTGAAACCCTACTACACTGGATTCAAACGGATCGCAAGCACACCGCGCTCAAGCTCTTGCAAGGCATGATCTGGAAAACAGGATTTGAGGAAGGACACTACCAAGGACACCTCTACCCGGATGTCCCCGTGGCGCTGGAACGCTGGAAGCAACAAGGTTTGGGGCTGGGCATTTATTCCTCCGGTTCGGTGCAGGCCCAGCAGTTGCTGTTTGCCCATTCCGTGGCTGGCGATTTAACCCCTTATTTCTCGCATTATTTTGATACCGAAGTGGGCGGCAAAAAAGAGGTGCTCTCTTATCAGAATATCGCCCAAACGCTCAATTTAGCGCCGCAGGAAATTCTATTTCTCTCCGATGTGGTGGCCGAACTCGATGCCGCCAAAGCCGCCGAGTTTCAGGTCACCCAACTGGTGCGGGAGTGCAACATGCAAACCGGCGCTCACCCCACAGCCAGCGATTTTTCCAACTTGCTGGCGACCCCGGCCAATTCCATTTAATTGAGATCCACTGAACTGAAAATTAACGACAAAATAACTAACCCGCTTCGCGGGAAATATCGCCGGGGGAGAACATGTTTTTAATGATATGCCAGGCCAGCGCCGGGTTTTCTTTCAGGCGGCGCAGGGAATAGGCGTACCATTGCTGGCCAAAGGGCACATAAACGCGCAATCGATGCCCGCCATCCAGAATAATATTGCGCAATTCAGGATCCACACCCAACAGCATCTGGAATTCGTATTCCTCTTTTTTGGAATGATGCAGATCAATCAGGCGCATAGCCTCCCAGACCAGTTCTTCGTTGTGGGTGGCGATGCCCACATAGGCGCGGTTCTTCAGCATGTCTTCCAGAATCAGGGTGTAATTTTTATTGATCAACGCGTGATCTTTAAAGGCAATTTGCCGGGGCTCCACATAAATGCCCTTGCACAGCCGGAAGTTGGCTTTCACGCCCAGCCGTTCCAGATCGTTGCACACTTGGCGGGTATCGCCCAGAGTGCGGCGCAAATAGGCTTGCAGCACCACGCCCACGTTATCGTACTTGCGGCGCAGTTTTAAATAAATATTCAAAGTGTCCGAGGTGCAGGCGGAATCTTCCATGTCGATGCGCACAAAATTCCGATACTTCGCCGCCGTGGAGACCAGGTCTTCCATAATTTCGATGCACAGCGTTTGATCCAACAGCAGGCCCATTTGCGAGAGCTTGACCGAAATGTTGGCATCGAGCCCTTCTTTGGCCAAGGCCCCCAGAATGGATTTATACTCCTGAGCCGCTTGCAGGGCCTCTTCCCGGTGATGAATAAACTCGCCCAACACATCCACGGTGGCCAACATGCCCTGCTGATTCAGACGGCGCACGGTATCGAGCATCTGCGCCTGGGTTTCCCCGGCCACGTAACGCGCCGCAAAGCGCTTCACCAAGGGCTTGGGAGCCAAGGGCAACAACATCACCACCAACTGATTAAACCAATGCACAACAGGCCTCTATCTCTAACGTTCCATCACCACGGCAATTGCACTCATCATACCTAAAAAACCACGAACTGGGCACCAAGCCGTGCAAAATCACTCTAGACTGTGATTCCCGTTAAATCGGGAATCACAATCCATTAATGCAATTGAACGCTGAACGCCCTGCTAGCTGCGGGCCGAGAGGCGCTCAATGGGGGTCATGGGGCTGCCAGGGCCGTTGGCCGGACGAATCCCCAACTCATCCTGAGACAGTATGATGCGGTGGATCTGGCTAGTACCCTCGTACAGGTTTAACACGCGGCCATCGCGGTAATAGCGCGCCGCCGGGTATTCCTCGGAGAAGCCGTAGCCGCCGAAGATCTGCACCGCACTGTTGGTGGCCCGAATGGCCGCCTCAGAGCAGAATAGTTTGGCCATCGAGGTTTCCCGAGTGTTGCGCACGCCCTTGTCTTTTAAATGGGCCGCGCGGAGGACTAAAAAGCGTCCCGCTTCGCAGTCGGCGGCCATATCGGCGATCATGTGCTGAATCATCTGGAATTCGCCGATTTTCTGGCCAAAGGCTTCGCGCTCCATGGCATACTTGGTAGAAATATCGATACAGGCCTGATTCACGCCCACCGCGCCCGCAGCGACGCTAAAGCGCCCTTGATCCAGGCTGTACATGGCGATTTTAAAACCATCGCCAAACTTGCCCAGCATTTGCGATTTATGCACCCGCACGTTGTCAAAAAACAGCTCGGAGGTCACTGAGGCATGCAGGCCCAGCTTGGGTTTAATCTCGCGGGTGGTGAAGCCAGGTGTATCCGTCTCCACCAGAAAGGCGCAGATCCCTTTGTGACCCTTGGACTTATCGGCTTGGGCAATGACCAGCGCCAATTGGGAGATACACCCGTTGGAAATCCAGGTTTTCTGCCCGTTGAGGACATAATAATCGCCGTCTTCGGTGGCGGTGGTTTGCTGATTCCCGGCATCGCTGCCCGCGTTGGGCTCGGTCAGGCCAAAGCAGCCAATCAGTTCACCCGTGGCCATGCGGGGCAGGTACTTCATCTTCTGTTCTTCAGTGCCGTATTCCAGAATGGGTTTTTCCACCAGCGAAATTTGCACCGAAAACAGGGTGCGCGTGGATGAGCAAACCCGCGCGATTTCCTCGGTCATCAAGGCGTAAGAGATGTGATCAATGCCCTGTCCGCCATATTTTTCGGGCAAAATGGCGCTGAAAAAGCCTTGCTCGCCGATTTTTTTGAGCAGGTCAAAGTCAAACCGGCAAGCCTGATCGTTGGCCGCAGCCACGGGGGCAATCTCGCTATCGGCAAAATCCTTGGCCCACTGCCAAATCTGCCGTTGCTCCTCGGTTAAATCAAAATTCATGATGATGGCCCCCTATGCACTACTATATTTTCCACCTGTACGCCATTGGATAAATTTTTTGGATGATTTTTACTTTCCTCTCCAAATTATAGCCAAAAAAAGCAAAGGGTGTATAGGAATCTACCTGCAAAACCCCGACCTTCAGGCACAGCCAACCTCCATCTCATCCAGTCCCTTCATGGGAATGGGCGCTGATGAACCCCATCCGCGATTTCTGAATATCGGAAACCGCCCTCCACAGATCGGAGGAGGAAGCCCCCTGCGAAATCCGTTAGTCTGAAGAAGGTTCCAGAGAAGATCTCAAAAGTAGATCTCAAAAGAAGTTAAAAACCGGTTCATTCAGAGATTCATCACATCAGAAATTCATCAGATGTTTCATTCAATGAAGGTGTATACGCATGGATTTTTCAACCATTCTGGGCCTTGGTCTGGGGCTGGCGATTCTCATATCGGCCCTGTGCCTCGGGCACGTCCCCTACAGCACATTGCTCAACCCGGAAGCCTTGCTGATTGTGTTTGGTGGCACGTTGACCGCCACCACGGTCAGCTTTAGCCAAAGCACCCTGTTGCAAACCATTGGTGCGCTTAAGGGCGGCAACGCGGAAAGCCGTCTGGACCCGCGCGATACCATTCATTACATTATGGACGTGGTGGGCTTTGTGCGCGATGCAGGCATTTTAGCCCTGCAACCCATGCTGGACAGCGTGGAAATCCCCTTCTTTAAAAAGGGCCTGAATCTGGTGCTGGACAACCGCACCGAAAAATTCATCCGGGACAGTTTATCCACCGAGATCGAAGTGATCTATCGCCAAACCATGGATTACGCCCGCGTGTTTGAAACCGCCGGGGGCTTTGCGCCCACCATGGGTATCATTGGCGCGGTGATTGGCCTGATTCACACCGTGGATGCCTTCCATGACCCCACCCGGTTAGGCAGTGGCGTGGCCAGCGCCTTTAGTGCGACCTTGTATGGCGTGGCCTTCGCCAATTTATTTTTACTGCCGCTGGCGGGCAAAATGCGCCAACGGGCCCGCGATGAATGGTTCATGCGCACCCTACTCCTAGAAGCCGTGCTGAGCATCCGCTCCGGGGAGCATCCCATGCTGATTGAAGAACGCCTGAACGCCTTTATTCAACTGCCCGGCGAGCAGGACGAAGAGTATGCCGAGCTGCCCACAAAGGCGCAAAAACAATACGCCAGCAATCCGGGGCAGGCCCATCAGGCACCAGAAGCCACTCGCCAGCACCGCCATACCGCCATTCTCCCCACCAAGGCCATCTTTCAGGAAGATTACCTGCAAGTCGGCAACCGCAACTATTAAGGCGGTAAATTGCTCTCCTTGCCACTGATATTACCACTCCCATTAACGATTCTGTCATGCCTGCGAACGCAGACACCCATCGCGCCTGTTACCTGAAATAGGCCACGCCCCTTTTATTGATTGGCCGAGCCTGGCCGCACCGGAGGTCTGAACGTTGCCAACCCGCACCCCCATAAAACCATCCGCCACTTGCCCGGAAGAAACTTCCACACAATCAAGCGTGCGCCAGCTCATGCAAAAACTGGAAAGTCTGGAGCAGGGGTCGGATAGTCATGGGCATCAGGGGCACAACCGCTGGATGGTGCCCTACGCCGATTTACTTACCCTGCTGCTAGGCCTATTTTTGGTGTTGTTCAGCGCGGCCCCCAAGCCCACCGGGGCCATCGCGGGGCCAGCGGCCAAACCCAACAAGCCGTCCACGCAAGCGCAACCTGCAGTCGCTGCTCAGATTGCAAATCAGCAGAGCAAAACCAGCAACGCGCGAGATTTGGCACTGGCTAAGCAACTCCAGCAGAAGATGAGCGCCCATGTGCCCATGCAGGGCATTGAAATCCGTCAGCAGGAACGCGGCGTGGTGATTTCTTTGAAAGATAGCATTTTATTCACCCCCGGCAACGCCGAGTTAAGTCCCGCCGCCCGCCATACGCTGGATGGATTAATGCAACAACTTCAGAAGGCCTTAGGGGGAGAATCTCGTGCGATCAGAGTAGAAGGGCACACTGACAACAGCCCCATCGCCACCCGCAAATTCCCCTCCAACTGGGAGCTTTCCACCGCGCGCGCCACAACCATCGTGCGCGCCATGATCAGCAGCCACCGCTTCCCGCCACAAATGCTCTCTGCAGCGGGTTACGGCGAATTCAAACCAGTGAAAGACAATTACTCCATCGAAGGGAAACAGAAAAACCGCCGAGTCGATATAGTAGTATTGAAGCCCGATTTGGCTCAACAGGAGCCTCCGGCCCTGAATGACCCCACCGCCCCAAACGGCGGCCCGGTCGAGCAGCAAGCAGCACCGGTATACATAACAAAGGATTAAGCGCCAATGGCCAAGCCCACCAAGCCCAAAGATTTAAAGCCTAAAGTGGAAGGCGAAATTGCCGATGCGCCCACAGCAGCAGGCGGTGGCGGCGGTGGGCTGGATATTAAATTTATCATTATGATCGTGGTGGTTCTGGTCGCCACAATAGCAGGCTCCATTGGTTCAGCCTACCTGATGACCACCATGTTTGTGGTGCCCGAAATTGGCAAAATCGCCAAAACGGCGGGTGCAGCCCATGCAGAAGGCGGAGAGCCCACTGGCACCGATCCGGCCTCCACCGAAACACCGGCCAATGCCGTGGGCATGAACCTGGAACTCGACGAATTTACGGTCAATCTCAAATCCGATCCCAACACAGACGGCAGCCAGTACCTGCGCGCCAAAATGGCCCTGAGCATTGAAGTGCCTGAAAAGGAAAACTGCTATCTGGAACCGCACAAAGCCATGCTGCCAGACGAAATGGTACCGGGCGGTAAAGTGGTTGGTGCCGCCGTCTCCGTGGATCGCACCCTGATTGCGGAAGAAAGCGCAGGCCCCTCCTGCGAGCAAATTTTCAAAAATAATATGTCCAAGTATGTGCCCACCATTCGGGACGTGATCAACGCGGCCCTGATGAAACGCACCGCCAACTCGCTGGCCACCCTCGAAGGTCAGGAGTCCCTGAAAGATGAGATCAAGGACCAGCTCAGCCAGATTCTGGCCCCCAACTATAAAGTGCTACGGGTCAACTTCCAGGACTTCATCATCCAGAAGTAAAGCCCACCCGTTCATTGGGGTGAGTGAAACCCAACCTTATCCCAGGTCAAACGCAAGCAGAAGGGTTATTCAGGATTGATCCCCTGCCAATCCGGGAATAATAAACCAACAGCATCCAGAAGACCCCAAGTAAGCAGCAGGAAAAAGAGAGTTTAAGCCAACTGATTCAAGGCATCGGCCATGCGGGTTGCAGATTGCCCCCTGAATCAGACCGTAACCCAGATTAACCCTATTCCGAGGTTCATTGACGCAGTATGTTATCGCAAGAAGAAATTGATAGCCTACTATCCTCCCTATCCGTAGGGCTGGATGCGCCAGCTGCCGCCCCCAAACCGGCGCAGACGGAGAGCACCTCGAAGCAAACCAAGGCTGAACCGCCAGCGGAAAAAAAGAATTACAAACTTTATAACTTTCGCCGTCCGGACAAATTCTCCAAAGATCACCTGCGCGCCTTGCAAACCATCCACGAGGGGTTTGCCCGTCAATTGGGCCTAGTGCTGACCGCTTACTTGCGAATGACCGTAGAAATCGACGTGGTTTCCGTTGACCAGCTCACCTATGACGAATTTATCCGATCCATGCCCAGCCCCATGACGGTTGGCATTATCGAACTGGATCCCTTGCCGGGACAAATCCTGTTCGGGCTGGGACACGAAGTCACCTCCAGCATCATCGACCGTATGCTAGGCGGTTCAGGAACCTCGGAAACCCGCCCCAGAGAACTGACAGACATCGAGCAATCCCTGATTCGCCGGGTGATCGATCGCTCCAACGTTTGCCTGGAAGAAGCCTGGCAATCCGTGATGAACGTGAACATCAACATGGTCGGCATGGAAGAGAGCTACGCCCTGATTCAGGTGGCCACACCCGGCGAAATCGTCGCGCTAATCACCTTTGAAGTCACCGTAGGCGCAAAAAACTCCGGCCTGATCAGCCTGTGCCTCCCTTACCCCGTTCTGGAAGGTGTGATTAGCCAACTCAGCGCCCAGCATATCTTCCACCGCCAACAGGCCACGGTTCCGTTTGAAGAGCAGGAAAAGATTCTCAGAAAACTCAACTACGCCAAGGTTCCCATTCAGGTACTGCTTGGCGGCACAACGCTTTGCGTCAGGGACTTACTCGATTTAAGTCCGGGAGACGTGATCCGCCTGGATCGAAAAGCATCGGATAATTTGCTGGCATGCGTCAACGGCCTCCCCAAGTTCTACTGCCGTCCCGGCAGAGTGAGAGACAAACTGGCCGTGTATGTCTATGAGAATGTAGAGAATATGGAATCGATAGAGGGATTTGGCCTAGATGACTAACCAGAATGACGACGCATTACAAAGCGCCTTGCTAACCCCTGAAGAACGCGACACCGTTTGCGAAATGACCAGTATCGCAATGGGCGCGGCCGGTTCCACCCTGAGCATGATGCTGGGCAATGAAGTGGATGTCCCCACACCGGAAATCCACGAGTACGGTAGCCTGGCCGAAATGGATGTCCCTTTTGGGGAAAATCCCAAAATGTTGGTCGCGGTCAACTTTGGCAAAGGAATCAAGGCCACATCGCTGTTTATTATTCAGGATTCGGCCAGCCGGGCCCTGGCCAGCAGCATGATGGGCGGCGCGGAATCCAAGGAAGGCGAACCGCTGACCGAGCTGGAA
Source organism: Vampirovibrio chlorellavorus (assembly GCA_903866275.1). Lineage (GTDB taxonomy): Bacteria > Cyanobacteriota > Vampirovibrionia > Vampirovibrionales > Vampirovibrionaceae > Vampirovibrio > Vampirovibrio chlorellavorus_D. Next base: position 115,485 of record CAIPMU010000016.1, read on the forward strand.
TCCGGCGCACTGGGCGAACTGATGAACCAGATGATGAATGCGGCAGCCACCGGACTGGCTTCCATCATTCAGGAACCTGTAGATGCACAAAGCCCTCAGGTGATTCCCTACACCAGTGACGCACTGGCGGAAGCCATGCCCCAGATGCTCACAGAACCCTTTATCGGCATTCATATCAAGCTAAAAAGCGGCGATATGACCCCCATCGAGCTGATTGAACTACGCATGACCAGTGAAATCAAGACGCATGTGGCCAAGCTGATGTCCCTGCAACCCGACAGCACCGAAATTGATCTCGGCCTGTCCCAGGAACTGAGCGAAACCATGAGTCTGGACGATCTGATGGCCAGCTTTGCCGAACCCGCCATGGCCGGTGCTGGTGCAACGTCTTCAGCCAGAGAGGCCCACGGCAATCAGGTAGACCCGGTCACTGTGCGCCCCGTGGAGTTCGCCTCATTTGATCAGCAACCCCATATTTTTGGCGAGGAAAACAAAAACCTGGCCCTGGTCATGGATGTACACCTGAACCTGAGCGTTGAACTGGGCAAAACCGATCTCTCCATCAAGGAAGTCCTGGAGCTCACCCGAGGGTCAGTGATTGAACTGGACCGCATTGCGGGAGAGCCCGTAGACTTGATGGCCAACGGCAAGCTCATCGCCAAGGGCGAGGTCGTGGTTATCGAAGACAACTTTGGACTGCGGATCACCAGCATCGTCTCCCCAGCCGACCGCTTGCGCGGCTTACAGTAAGCCTCTGGTTCAGATTTCGCAAACGTATTAAGCAATCAGGAAAGCTGCTCACCCCGAAGCTTTAATCCGGGCAAGGCAGATCTTTGGCCTGATAATACGCCTTCACCAGAGGCAGTTCGGCGGTGTAAGCACGCCATATATCCACATAACCGTTTTTAGGAAGACGCGGCCAGGGGGCCCGAGGCAAAATCTGGAAGTACTCATAGGGCGCCAGTGGAATCGTCTTCCCCAGATTAATCAGTGTCTGCGGCAAGCCGGTTTCCTGCAAGGGCGAATGCTGATCGTGGGCATGCGCCACCCAGACTCGTTGGGTTTTGTCCTGAACATAATAGGTCCACCAAAGCTTACCATCGCGGGAAGCGTACACTTCCCCCCGCAGATTGCCGTATAGACTATTTTTCAACCCATACGCCATGGCCTGATAGCGAAAATTCGGCATCGCCTCCTCAGGCAAGCTAAACCGCTCCGGCGGAAAGGGAAACATAACCGGAGAATCAATGCGAGCCCCAGGGTACAAATGCTCCAGACGCATACTGGCGTGGTGCGATGCATGCACACAAGCCAACGCATTCTCCCGGTGACGATTTAAAACCAGCCCGGACCATGCCTTCACCGCCGCCATCGGATCCTTTTTCACGGCCTCATTTTCAAGCGGCTTCTGTCCAGCCGGAAAATCGCGCTCTATCCAGTTAGCCTGTTGCTCAACTTCATCCTGAGCTTCTCTCATGGCCAAAAACTGCTGGATCATCGGTGACAAGGCCGTCTCGGTCTTGCCTCGCCCCCCCATGCCCTTCCCCAGATAATCCAAGGTCCAGGCCAAAGTCCGGGGGTCCGTGGTGTGCTGCACGAAGTTGGGGGCCTGCCAACTGCCATGCGAACTGCTCTGGTAAATGGGGCAGGGCACATAATGGCCCAGCCGGGCAGGAACGTACATGACCCGCCCAATCCGCTCCGGGGTAATCTGAATCGCTCGGGAAAATAATAGTGGCAATTTCAAATCCAAGAGTTGCAAGGCCGACTCAGGCAATAATGCCAGCCGCTTTAAATCGTCATACTGGACCTGCTGGACTTTCCCCCACAAGGGCACCGCCCCTCGCAAAGGCCGCAATGAAACCTGAAAGGGAGAAAGGCTGAAAGCAGGATCCACCCCGGGCCACGCCTTTCCCACGGTGTCTGGCGTCTGTGCCGATAAAACAACAGGCGCGTTGCGTCGGGACATGGAAAAGGAATCCATGCCAGCGCCCCAGACATGCACCCCTGTCGCCAAACCCACGCCATCCAATCCAGCCGGTAAATGCCGTTTGGGCCTGTGAATACCCAATCGATAAGCCTTGGACTGCTGCCAGGCTGAAATTGCCGGAGTCTGCGATCCTTGAACCACGAAATGAACCCACTCCAATTACTACAACACTAAAAATTATTTCACCACAAACAACGCCCCTGAAAAGCCATCATTTGTTTTTCAAAGAAACAGCTCACTCACATCAGGCTCAAAAACCACTCAGGAATACACAGCACGCGGGTAACATGACACAGCAAGCGGACTGACTAGCGGACCAGACACACCCTACACGCCCAATGGCCTGTCCTCGCACAGAAAGAGAGAACAGGCCAGTCAGACGTTTGAAATGTTCAGGTTTTCTAGAAGCCCATGATATGGAAACCAGCATCCACGTGCAGCACTTCACCGGTAATACCGCGAGACAGCGGGCTGGCCAGGAACAGGGCCGTATCGCCCACTTCGGCGGCTTCCACGTTGCGGCGCATGGGGGTATGCTCTTCCATATAGCCCAGAATATTGCTAAACCCGGAAATACCACGGGCAGCCAGCGTTTTGATGGGACCAGCGGAAATGGCGTTCACGCGGATATTCTTCGCGCCCAGATCGGCCGCCAGATAACGCACGCTCATCTCGAGGGCGGCTTTGGCCACGCCCATCACGTTGTAATTTTCCACCACGCGCTCCCCACCCAGATAGGTCAGGGTGATCACGCTGCCGCCACCGGCTTTTTCAAAGAGGGGCAGAGCGCCACGGGTCAAGACGGTTAAAGAGTAAGAGCTGATGTCCTGAGCCAGCAGGTAGCCATCGCGGGAGGTGTCTACAAAAGCGCCAGCCAGATCTTCTTTTTTGGCAAAGGCCACACTGTGCACCAGGGTGTCCAGCCGACCGAACTCGCTGCCGACTTCATCGTAGACGGCTTGCACTTCGGCATCGTTGGTCACATCGCAAGGCAAAATCAAGGAGCCTTCCAGCGTTTCGGCCAGCTCGCGCACGTTCTTTTCCAGACGCTCGCCCTGATAGGTAAAGGCCAAACGCATTCCTGCATTCGACAAGGCCTGAGCAATGGCCCAGGCGATACTGGTTTTATGGGCCACACCAAAAATCAGACCGGTTTTACCAGCCAATAAGCCTTTGCAAGCCAGTTGAGTCGATTCCTGAAGATCGGTATTAGGCAGTTCAGTCACGGGCATTGTGCATCCTTTCCTGCGGTCACTGATAAAATTTCTAAAACTTGTAACAGGCTAGCCGGAACACAGCGTTTTTTCAATGCCAGCCACTGGCTTCCAGCCTATACTAGTCAGCAGACTGCAAGGGCTTGCCAAACTCGGGGAAGGCCCCGTAATCTCCCGCTTCGGGCGACAGATAACCCTCATCCTCGTTGCCCTCTTCTGCAACGGGCTCAAAGGGGAGCGCCGGGGCGGCAAGCACAGACTGCAGGGTCTGCCAGGCCTTATCCCGCCCCAAATGGGTTTCGGCGGAGTAGGTAATCACGTCCTCGGGCGTGGTATCCAGCAGACGGGCCGTTTGGGCCACGGATTTAGCGATTTCGTTCTTGGAGAGCTTATCAATCTTGGTGAGCACCACTTGCACCCGCCGCCCGTGGAACTGTAACCACTCGTGCATCTGAATATCGTTGTTCTGCGGGCCATGACGCCCATCGATCATCTGAATCACCAGACGAATGCTGGCCCGTTTGCCCAGATAGGCTTCCAGATTCTGGCGCCACTTCTCCTGCTCCGCCTTGGAGATTTTGGCGTAGCCATAACCGGGCAAATCCACAAAGAGGAGTTTATCCGAGCCCGATTTACCGTACACAATGCTGTAAAAGTTGATATAACGGGTTTTCCCCGGGGTGTTGCTGGTGCGGGCCAGGTTTTTGCGCTGGGTCATGCTGTTGATAAACGACGACTTACCCACATTAGAACGCCCCACCAGCACCATCTCGGGTGTCCCCTGAAAATCGGGGCATTCCTTCAGGCTGGGGGCACTGGTGATATAATCGGCGGTAAAAATTTTCACGGGCGAGGGGCTTTCCAGAATAGAGGCAAGTAAAATGGACACGATACAGCCAGAACCGCCGGGGTCAGCATACCCGACACAGGGGCTTCGGGTTTGATCTCCCCTAGCTAATGGTAGCCTGCACAAGGGCCACAAGGCATAATGGGAGAATCCAGACACAACGCACAACGCAATGGCTGACGACCATAGTAGCAAGCCCCCAGCCAGAAGTCGATCATTCCAGCCAAACTGAACTTTAGCCCAATCTGAACTTTACAAAAAATGGATCGTCATCCTGATCCAAAGCCCCATTTCATAAGGCCAATTTCATAAGGTTTTTTATGCCACAAGACCCTTGCAATCAACCCCAAACCACCAACGTGCCCTTTGCCAGACGGCCTTTCCGGCTCATTGGCGGCTTGAGTCTGGCGCTGAGTGGGCTACTGCTCACCGGCTTTTGCCTGGAGGCCATCACCTGTCCGCCCAGCGCGCAGGCCCAACTGAGCAGCTTCGGCTTTGCCCCGCAACGGTACAAGGACGGAGTCAACTACGGAAACGGCATTTACTTTGCCCCTTACGTCTTCAGCATTTACAGCGAGCCCAGCGAGCATTCGCCGCTGATTGGCGAGTTTCACTGGAGCCGAAAAACGAACAGCAGCAATATCGCGGTGAACACGGCCAACGCCGAACGCCGTAATATCAGCGCCGAGCAGGTTTTTTTCAGCTTTTACCCCCAACTGGACGTGGCCATGATGGCCGTGATCGGTGAAAACGGCGAAGGCTGGGTGGAAGTGATTTACGATCAGGCGCACAAGAAGTCCGGCTGGGTGCGATTAAAAGAGCAGCCAGAACCCAATCCGGCAAGCTCAAAACGCACCGGTCAAGCCGCATCATCCGACCACAACCCCACCAACCTGACCCCCTTGAGTGATAGTCACCCCGGTGACCCGCCACACTTTGGCGTGTACCAGACCTGGCCGGAATTTATGAAGCTGAATGCCAAGGGCAACGGGATTTATTGGCTCAGCGGCGTGAAAGAGTACAACCGCACCATCCGCAGCTCGGATTCGGATGACGCCAAACTGTTGCCCGTGACGATTATCCGGCACATGACCGTCAAGCACCTGCGCGGCAACTGGCTGCTGGTGGAAGTGCTGGACTTTGAAAACAACACACCCATCGGCTGGATTCGCTGGCGCGACGATGACGGGAACCTCATGGCCTTCCCCAATATCAACCAGCAATACCACCCGGTGATCATGGGTAGTTTTTAGTGGTTCTTCGGCAATCTCCTGATAAAAACCCTCACACTGGCAAAGGGGACACCTTATGGGGTGGTGGCTTTTTGATTACCAGCTAAACCAGGAGGGATCATGACCGGAGGCCGGGCCATAGGTTCCTGAGGTACAAGTACTACTGGGTTTTAATTTATCTCAATGCGTGAACAGAGAGAAGAGATAGGCTCTAAAAGCTAAACCAATCAGGGTCATCTGCTGTATTGTTTGTTCCAAAACAGCTATATGTTCTGGATCCGATGCGCCCTTCATAGGTTAGAGTTAATATTAATGAGTTTGGTACACCAGAATAATAACCATCTGGATCCAGTACATAATTGACCAATCCGTTAGGCGGACAAGTTGCCGACTGTGCAGAAAAAGAGCTATTGATGGGAGCTAGAACAGCTCCATTATGCAGTTTGATGCAATTCGCACAAGTAAATGAGGTAAGAACATGATTGGGGCGGTAATCTAGCACCGTAGCGAATGGAACAGGTGCCACATAATTCATATACTGGGTTAAGTCTTGAGGTAGTGTGTTCGGACTAAGCGTGCCATTCAGTTTGGCAGCTTGATAAGCGTTGCTGATAGTAGCCATAGCCTCTTTGGCAATAGCGTTATAGTTTGAATTTCGTTGATTTTGAACAATTTTCGGGATGATAAACGTTGCAATCACGCCCAAAATGGCCAAACTGATCAACAACTCGGCCAGCGTGAAGCCTGCCAAGGCCCTTTTATGACAAGCCGATGGCAGCCAGCCCAAATCCCGGCGGGCTTTCTCCATCAGCCACGGACTGGGCTTCAGACAGAGTGAGGCGCAACAAGCCAGCCAAAGTCTCATATCGATTGATGCGCCGGGGTTTGACGATTTCGGGGGGGGGGGGGTACATTAAACCGCTCCTGTGGTCAATGGGCTACCTGTCTGTTATCGGATAGATTTCGGAAAACTTGAGGATTTAGATTCAACTCGCCTGACAACTGGCTTACCAGCTAAACCAGGAGGGATCGGCAGCAGGAAGAGGCCCGTAAGAGCAACAGCTACTGGTGGTACCGACTTTAACCTGACCACGGGTGGTTATAAATCCATTGAAATAAAGATCAAATTGTACTCCCGATGGAGGGGGAGAACTACGAGCATTGGGAATAAAGTGAAACTCAATAGCGTTTAAATTGCTTGTGCCTGCGAAGTTATAGTTACTAAACCAAAGCAATCCACCATTATGTAGCCATATACAAGGTGAAGAGTTGTTACATGTTAGGGTATTAATTACAAGGCCAGATGTATCATACGTAAGATAATTTATATAGGGGCGTAAAGCCGCTGGCGTAGTCGATGAGGTAATGATGCCGTCATTTTGGGCTTTTTGATAGGCTGAGGTGATCATGGCAGCAATTTCGTGGGCTTGGGCGTTATATGAAGAGGTCTGCTGGCTGCCAATGAGCTTAACAATGGTGAATGTGGCAATCACACCCAGAATGGCCATACCAATCAACAATTCTGCCAGGGTAAAGCCTTTGGAGCGACGCATACGTTTTCTCTACCTCGATGTTACTGCACACAACGAATCCATCTCAATCCGCTAGCGTGAATCATAAGAATATTATAGGGGACTTTTGATTCAAGCATTGATCCCAGCGCTATTATCGATCAGTTGTTTAAATACTTTTGAAGAGGGGTAAAACTGTAATATTTCTTAACTACAGTGATTTCACATCGAAACCTGCACTTCATGAACCTTACAGAACACCTATCTTGCGATGCCAGCACAAGATAGAAGCGAGCCGACAAACAGAAATCAGGCGAGCCGGTTGAACACTTGTCCCACGGGGTGCAATGGCGTTGAGGCCAACAGTGGCACAGGCGTCAGCGCAGGCAATGGCCTCACATCACCCAATGGCGAGACGCCCACATTGGGTTTGTACGCGCCCTGCATCGAGGTTGCTGGAGCCGAATCGCGGTTCTCCGAATTACTGTTGCTCCCCTGATTCAAGACATCCCGAATAACACGGGGGCCTTCGGTTTTTACCGGATCGACCAGTTCACTGGCGGCACCGCCAAGGGATTTATGCAGGGTATTTGCCATACTGGCCATTGCGGGTCGCGCCATCATCCAGGTACTCGCATAAGCGGCAGGCGTTATCGAAGGCGGAGAGGATGCCGAAAAAGCGGCGGGTAAAGGTAAACCAGACGGTATCTGATTTTTTTGCGCCTGCAAGCGGTCTTCATCCGCATCGTCGGGCACACGAGGTAATAGATCCCCATTGAGCATATCGGGCGAGAGCGACTGCTGGGACAGGTTACGCCACTGACGCTGGGCATCATCGGATAACGGCTTCACCGCATCGGTGATGGCATTCGTAATGGTGCTCTGAATGGTCATAACGGCATACCTGATAGGTCATTGCATTGCGATGTCCCGGCGCTCGGGGTTTCCGGGCTAGTGGCCAGCGTTGATTCCAACAAAAAGGCCTACCCGTTCACCCGATTTTGCGAAGGCTCGCGTTGCTGGTTTAAAACCAGTGAAGTCCAAAAAGTGCTACCAGACACTCAAAAAACATCTCAAACTCAACACGAAAGCCCAATAGCAAAGCAATAGCCCGTTCCCCAAAGTCAAAGCCCTGACTCAAGACCAATGAGCCACTTGCATGGGCGCTGCCCAACACAGAATAGTCATTTGCTAAAACAGATAACCGTTCTGAATGCGTTGGGCCCGACGTTCCATCTCTTTCTTCTGGTTGCTCATCCCTGCATCCTGCATGGCCAGCCCCACTTCGTAGTTGGTTTTAGCCATTGCACTGTGCAGGGCCAACGCTTTATCCTGCGCCGCAATGGACGCGATTTCGGCTGGCGTTTCGTTGCCAGTGACCTGATTGGCCAGGGCCACGCGCGCATCATCGTCGCCCATAAAGCCTGCCGCCGAATTAAAACTTAAACTGGCACCCGACATGCCACCAAAAACAGGACCAATCATCACAATTTTCCTTCAGCAGCCCGTGCTACAAACAACACAAAACGCAACATGCGCCTCGGTGATTCAGTCTTCCTATACTTCCCAAAAACCCGGCAGCATGCAAAATCACACTGCTTATGAGTCTCTATTGAGATAAAACCCGCAACGGCTCAATTTGTGCTAATCCAAACGCAATTCAAGGGACTATTTTACAGAAGCCCGCCTACGGTCTATGATGAACCATGAAAAGAGACGGACAGACGATCGCGGGCGCGCTGAAACGCGTCTGAGGAAAGTCCGGGCACCGTAGAGCATGTTGCCGGCTAACGCCCGGTGCGGGCGACCGCGAGGACAGTGCCACAGAAATGTTGACCGCCGATGGCCCCGAAATCTTTTAAGACAAGGAGCACAGGCAAGGGTGCAACGGTGGGGTAAGAGCCCACCGGCAAGGCCGAAAGACCTTGGCCAGGTAAACCCCGACAGGTGCAAGGTGTGGAAGCCGTATTCAGTTACAAGGGCTGCTCGTCCGCTTCCCGTATCCCGCTAGAGCCTTTTGGAGACAAAAGGTCGAGACAGATGATCGTCCAGAACAGAACCCGGCTTACGGCCGTCTCTTTTCGCTGCCGACCGTTGGCACGAATTAGCCGGGCAACCTGACCTTGCCCATCGGCTGAAACATTGCGAAAATGGCCATATTGATGAAGACAGGGATAAATGCAGGGTTGGGCGTGAAAGCACGATTACAGACCTTCTATTACGCGGGCTCGGCCTTTTGCGTGTGCTGGCTGGCGCTGGTGCCCGCGCAACTGGCCGACCCGGATCTTTGGGGACGGCTCTCTGTGGCGGCCTTATGGTTGGCCCGAGGGCAATTTCCTTATCAGGATGTCTTTTCCTTCACCGCCTATCATCACCCGTGGATTGACCACGAGTGGCTGGCAGGTGTGCTCTTTTACGCCGCACTCTGGCTGGGCGGCGAATTCGGCCTGCACATGCTCAAGTACAGCCTGATCCTGAGCCTGTTTTACATGGTTTTTTCCCTGAGTCGCAGGGTGTTGCCCCGGCAGCCATTGGCCCCGTTGTTACTCTTTTGTGGACTGTTTCTGTTGTTTCCCATCTATGGCGATGCGTTTTATCCCACCGTGCGGGCGCAACTGTTTTCGCTGCTGGGTTTCGCCTGTTTTGTGCGGCAACTGGAACAAACGCGCCTGAATCAAAACCCCATTGAGCCTCTCAGCCTTCAGCCCCTCTGGGTTCTCCTGCCGTTGGGGGTACTCTGGGCCAATGCGCACGGCGGCTTTATTTTGGGGCTCATTTTACTGCTGCTTTACGCGCTGGGGGACGCTCTGGAAAGCAAAAACATCCGGGCCGCCCGACCCTATCTCCTCACCGCCGTGGGCATGACCCTGGCTATCGCCATTCTCAATCCCTACGGGCTGGCCTACTGGCCGTTTATCCTGCATGCCCTGACCATGCCCCGGCCCTTTATCCCGGAATGGAACCCCCTGCCGCTTTTTTCAGCGGATTACTGGGAAACCAAACTGCTCATGCTGGCATTAGGCCTCGCACTCGTACTCACCGGCTGGCGACCATTCAAAACGCGGCAGGGGCAAACTGAGCGCCTCACGCCCGCGTTGGTGCTGGTGTTTTTAATCGGGCTAGCCCTCAAGGGAATACGCTTCAAGGCCTTTCTGGGGCTGGGCGCCCTGTTGTATCTGCCCAGCCTCCTGCAAGGCTGGCTCCAACCAGATTTTCCCAAGCCAGAAAACCAGTCATCCCCGCCCGATCGAATCTCCCGCTTACCGGGAGTCATTGGGGTGAGCGCCCTGCTGGTTTTGTTTACCTGCTACAACCCCTACTTCTTAGCCCGCACCGTCGTGCAGGATGGCCCGTTCGCTCAAACCCGGGGGCTGATTCCCTTTCCGCTGGCAGCCGTCCGCTATCTTCAGAAATCCCCCTACCGGGGCAAGCTGATCAACCCGTTCACCTGGGGAGAGTTTCTGGCATGGGAGCTTTATCCCCGTTTTCAAATTGCCTGGGATGGCCGCTATGAAGAGGTTTATACCAACGCCGAATTCACCCCCCTCACTGAGCTGTATGCTTTGCCGCATACCCACAACCCCGAGCACTTTCGGGCGCTGTTAAATCAAACCGGCGGCGATTTCCTGTTGATTGAAGTCATCTCGCCCAATCAGTCCCTCATAACGAAATATCCCGATTGGCAACTGTTGTATCGTGACGACTTCTATTTTCTCTATGGTCGAAAATCCAGCCTGGCGCAGTCTCACACAGATGATTCGGCAGAGACCAAGCCAGCAAACCGAGCACCCGCAGCCCCCATCAACCCACGACCGGCCACCATCGGCACATTCTTCGGGCAGTTTCCCCAAAACTGAACGCCCCGGATTCGCGCCAGCCCCGAACGCCTGACATCCAACAGCTCAACCCATGAGCAAGCGGCCCAAGGACGAAGTGACTACTTCCCGCGCTTAAGAAAGCCAGAGCCACACCCTGGGCCTTAACGGCGTTTATTGACCCGGTACGGGAGGCGCACCGGAATCACCAGCATCCGGTTCTGCACTGTCAACCGGTACAGGGGAATTCACGGGGGCCGTGGGTCTCATTGATGAGGCATCTATACCCCGCGCATTACGGACCGTTGAACCTGAAGCTTTTGTCGCTGTATTGGACCCAGACGCTTGCGATTTCGCCGGTGTCGCCACGGGCGGTTCAGACTCAATCGCATCGCCCAGGGGGAGCGGCGAGTTATTTTCCAAAACGGCATCATCTGAAACCGGCGCTGTATCCATCGAAGGCTCGGCTTTATCTCTCCCGGCAGAACCAGCGGCCGGTTCTACTGACTCTGGCGGCACGTTCAAGGTAGCCCGCGTGACGCTATCCGCCTTGCTGTCCGGGCTCATGGTGGAACTGCCTTCAAACTGACGCCCAATCTCGGGTGTGGATTCCGGCATATGGGTGTTAAAGTCCAGATTCAGGTTTTTAAACACCAGACTGGACAGAATAATCAGGATCACCAAAGAAACCGCCACGGCGGAGAAAAACAGAATCAGTAAATTGCGGGGACCCATGTTCATGGACTGATAACTTTCTGCATTGCTCTTCATGTTAGCACTTTTCTAATCCCAGTCTATTTCCTGTAAACTTTCACTACAGCACCGCCCGAACCTTACAACAGGAGAGACGAATATCGCTCCACTCCTCCGTCAGGGTTCGCATACAGGCCAGCGCCAGCGAATCAATGGAATCCGCCAAGTTGAGTTCTGAAGCCAGACCGGCAGCCTCTACGGGCGCACCGTGGGCATCAATGTTCAGCCCCGTATGAATCAGAATGGAGGTCGGGCTAACCGTGCAGATGGATACCGACAGCTTGGCCGTATCCCGAAAGAATAAATCATCTCCCCGGCGTTTGACAGGATCGTTCGGAATGAGCGCGTTAATGCGATCCTGAATGATCGAGGAGAAGAGACGCTGCAGCAGCACGCCTTCCTGCAAGGAGATCCCGAACACTTCCACGATGAAATTCAGCATCTTCTTGGAATAGATATAGTCATCGTTCAACACGTCTTCCAGATCGACCATGCTGTCCAGATCAACCTGACAGGGGCCCACAAAGGCCACCACCGAATCACCCAGAATCCCGAAGTTGCGATACGTCCAGTGGTTACGCAACTCCTTGCCGGTGTATGGAATTTCATCGGGCACTAAATGGTACTTCATAGCACTAGTGTACACCAGTTTCCGGTTTCATACGGGCGCTGGCCCCGGCAGGGTCACTGGCGGCATTCAGCAAGGCCGGATCCACCAACGGTTTCAGGTCGGAAGAACGACCACCCACCGCCGCTTGCGGAGAAGCCCCCGCGCCGGGGTGCAAGGGCGAATACCCATAACCGGGATCATCGCTGGGCAAGGGGTCCGCAGAGCCACCCGTCGGGGGACCCGCCAGATCACTGGCCCGTCTGGGGCGCTCCACCGCATTGGCATCCGCCTCAAAACTTCTCGGACCCAACACTTTTTTCTCCACCAGAATTTTATCCGGCTTGGGGAAAACACCCGCAGGAATCGGATTCATCTTGTAATATTCGCGGGCAAAGTTGCCCCACACCATCGCCGAATTGGAACTGAAAATCCCGTGCAATGGGGTGTACTTGTCGTTACCCATCCACACACTGCCCACCATATCGGTGGTGAAACCTGTAAACCAAATATCCCGCATCTCATCGGTGGTACCGGTTTTACCCGCCACCTGACGGCCCGGAATAATCGCGTTTTTACCTGTTCCTTTTTCAACCACATCGATCAGAATCGACACCAGATTACTCACCGGCGCCGGATCAAAACGACGTTCAGGACGAGGTTTATCCAGCTTGATTTCCCGGCCTCGACTGTCTTCAACGCGCATCAGTACGGTAGGCTGCATGTACACACCGCCCCGGGCAATGGTGGAATAGGCCGTGATCACTTCCAGCGGCGAAATCCCCGCCGAACCCAGCAAGCTGGAGAAGTTGCGATCGATCGGCGAAGTAATCCCGGCACTCCGAGCCGTTTCAATCACCGGATCAATCCCCATCTTCAGGCCCAGTTTTACAGTGGGCGTGTTGCGAGACAGCGTCAGGGCCTTACGCACATCCATGGCGCCCATGTATTTGCCATCCCAGTTGTGGGGACACCAGGTGCTATACCCGTTGTTAAAGCAAACCGGACTATCCACAATCGGCGTTTCCGGGGTAATCAAGCCCAAACGAAAGGCGGTTAAATATACCAGAGGCTTAAACGTGGAACCAATGGCCCGATGCTGCTGCGTGGTGTGGTTAAACTGGTTTTTGTCAAAATCACGCCCGCCCACCAGCGCCAGAATATGCCCGTTGGCAATGTTTTCCACCACAAAGCTGCCTTCGGTGACGCCCGAAAACTTGATGGAATCCATCTCGGTGTAAAGCGATTTCTCGGCCAGTTCCTGCACGGGCTCATCCATCGTGGTGTAGACTTTCAGCCCACCCTGACGCACGGCGGTATCCCCGAATTTCTCTTCCAGCTGTTGTACCACATACTGAATAAAATACGGGTGCTTGGAGGGCTTGGGCACATGCCGCGTGAGATCAATTTTCTGATCTTCACCCGCCTTGCGCTGGGCTTCGGTGATGTAACCAAACTGCACCATCGCGTTCAAGACTTCCAGCTGGCGCTTGCGGGCCGCCTCGGGGTAGGCGTAAGGCGATAAACCCTCCGGAGCTTTCAGCAAACCGGCCAACAAGGCGCCTTCCCCGATGGTGAGATCGCGGGCCGATTTATGGAAATACCGGCGGGCCGCCTTCTCAATGCCATAGCTCTGGTTGCCCCAATACACCTGATTCAGGTACATTTCCAGGATTTTATTCTTGTCATAGTGGCGCTCAACCCGCATCGCCAGAAGGGCTTCTGCCAGCTTCCGGGTGATTTCCCGCTTGGGAGACAAAAACAGGTTCTTCACCAGCTGCTGGGTCAGCGTACTGCCGCCCTGCACGTCATCCCCGCGAAAGTTTGCGGAGGCCGCCCGCAGCGTCCCGCGAATGTCCACGCCGTTGTGCTCGTAAAAGCGGTTGTCCTCAATGGCCATCACCGCGCGCTGAATGTTGGGGGAAATATCCTTCAGGGGCACCACCACCCGGTCTTCATCCCCGTGAATGTTGGCAATCAGGGTGCCATTGCGATCATAAATACGAGTGCTTTCATACGGATGCCATTCATTGAGGACGTTTACGTTGGGCAGTCCGGCGGCCCCTTTGGCCAGCACAAAACCCAGGTTCACGGACAGCAAAAACAGCAGGAAGGTGAACAGGGCCACCACCGTGAGGATGATAATCAGGCCGAGTCGATCCTGCACCACCTCGGTCTTGCGGCGAATATCCACAGGGAGTTCAAACTGTCGGTTAGACATAAAAGGCGATCACTCTTCCTCAGGCGCGGATCGGGCCAAACCAATCCGATTTCAGACAATCCGTTTTAAAAAAACCAGTCTCTCAAACCACCAGCTTGGAGAAACAAGCCAATTGCAAATAAAAACGATTTAACACACTGAGTAAATTATATCGGTTTTTTCGGACTGTATCATCAGGATCATTGACCATCACTTTTTCAAAGAAAGACTCAACTGGGGCGCTTAACTCGATCAGACGGGCATTTAGCCCTGCATAATCCTTGCCAAAATTTCCTGCATCCAACGCCTTCACGGATTCAAACAGGGCATTCTCTGAGGGATCACGGAAGGCGCCGGATTGAATCTCGCTCACCTGAGCCGCCGAATTGTAGTTCGCGCCCAGAATTTTATAGATCCGGTTGGCCGGTTCGTAGACCTGTTTGAGTTGCTCGCCGTTCAAGGTCAAGGTTTTCAGTTGCTGAATCCGGGCCAGCACGTCTACCACATCGCTCAGGGGCTCACATCCGGCTTCCAGCACCGCATCGATAATATCGTAACGATTGTCTTGCTCCAGCAGCCAGCCGCGCAGGCGTTGCAGAATGAACGTGTTCACCAGTTCGATCGTGGTGGCTTCATCCTGGAACGGATCAGCCTTGGGCTTTTGACCGGGTTTCTGGTCGGACTTTTCAGGCGCTTTTTCCGGCAGCAAGGCATCCGCGGCGGCCTTGCCTTCGGCCAGACGCTGATAGGCAAAGCGCATCAGCGCCAGCAGATCGATTTCCAGCCGGTTTTCCAGAACGGTCTGAATGATCCCGCCCGCCATACGGCGCAAACCCAGCGGATCTTTGGAACCCGAGGGCAACTTGGCGTTCTTCTGGCTGAACACGGCCACAATGGTATCAATTTTATCAGCGAGGCTGACCGCAATGCCCACGGGGCTTTGGGCAATCTCATCGCCGGGAAAACGAGGCAAGTAATGCTCATAAATGGCATCGGAGACCGCTTTGGGCTCGCCGCCAATGGTGGCGTACTTACGGCCCATCACGCCTTGCAGCTCGGTGAATTCAAACACCATGCCGGTCACCAAGTCGGCTTTGGCCAGCAGGGCCGCCCGAGCGGTTTCAGCCTGCTGGGCGTCCTTTTGCCCCAAGGCTTGGGCCACTTGCAAGGCCAATTTTTCCAGACGGCGCGTTTTCTCGTACATGCTCCCCAGACCCTTTTGGAAAGTAATGCCCTTCAGGGCTTCCAAGCGGCCTTCCAGCGGAATTTTTTGGTCTTCAGTAAAGAAGAACCGGGCATCTTCCAAACGGGCGGTCAGCACTTTTTCATTGCCGTGGGCAATAATGCTGGCGGCCTCTTTGCGCCCATTGGAAATGGTCATAAAGCAGGGCATCAATTCGCCTTTGGCATCGCGCACCGCAAAGTATTTCTGGTGCGCGGTCATCACGGTGGTGGTCACTTCTTCGGGGATCTCCAGAAAGCGGGGCTCAAAGCCGCCGCGCACCACGGAGGGGTGCTCGACCAGCATGGTCACGGTTTCCAACAAGTCTTCGTTGGGAATCACCTGACCGCCCACGGCCGCAGCGCATTCCTGTAATTCTTTCCAAATAATCTCGCGACGCAGGCATTGATCCACCATCACCGCGCCCTCTTTTTCCAGCAGGGAAACGTACTCCAACACTGAAGTGATGCGCACCGGCGCTTGGGCCAACACGCGATGCCCGCGACTCTCCACGCCGGAGGCCACCGGGCCAATGGTCAGGGGCAAATGAGTCTGGTTCCACAGGGACACCAGCCAGCGAATGGGTCGGGAAAAACGAACCGTGTTGTTCCCCCAAGCCATAAAGTGAGATCCACTCAAGCTCAGCACAATGCCGGGCAACAGCTCGGCCAGCATCTCCTGAGTGGCGCGACCGGGGAGGGTCTGGTGCAGCACCATGTAGGTTTCACCCTCAATGGTCTCCTGCACCAACTGGGAAAACTCCACGCCCAGCTTGCGGGCAAAACCCAGGCCCGCCGGGGTTGGGTTGCCGCTGGCATCCAGGGCCACCCGAATAGGCGGGCCCTTGGTGGTTTGGGTGCGAGCCTCTTGCAGTTCCGGCAAATCCGGTATTACCAAGGCCAAACGGCGCGGGGTGACGTACACTTTCAAGTCGCCGTAAGCCAGTGCCTGGGCATCCAGGGCGGCGCGCACGTTATCAATCAGCTCGGTAGGGGCCGACAGCAAAAATTCTAGCGGCAGCTCTTCGGTGCCAATTTCCAGTAGATACTGATTGTTTTGAGATGCGCTCATACCGATTATTCTAGCCTCGCCATACAGACACGCTTACAGTAGCCCTATTCTCTTACACTTCAGCCCATCCAGCAAGGGCGCAGATGGGACGGCACGACCCCGCCAGTGGACAGATCACGCATTGGAAACGCCCGCGGATTCAACCCAATTGCAACAGCGAGAGCCGCTTACGATTTCAGGGCCAAGGCCCGATCATGGGCGCGCTGCTCAAAGGCATCGCCCAAGGGAGACAAATTGACCGTGCCGTAACGCCGAGACAAGGCTTTGGTAATCAATTCATCGGCCAGCGCGGGGTTTTTGGGCAGTAACGAGCCATGCAGATAGGTCCCATACAGGTTCCCCACTGCGGCGCCTTCCCAGCCGTC
This sequence comes from Vampirovibrio chlorellavorus, assembly GCA_903866275.1. Classification (GTDB taxonomy): domain Bacteria; phylum Cyanobacteriota; class Vampirovibrionia; order Vampirovibrionales; family Vampirovibrionaceae; genus Vampirovibrio; species Vampirovibrio chlorellavorus_D. The sequence continues at coordinate 132,312 of CAIPMU010000016.1, forward strand.
CTCGCCGTTGTTGCCGTTGCCATGCAGCACCTTGCCCAACGGGGTGACATCCTTGCCCAGATAAGTGCGGCCGCTGTGGTTCTCAAAGCCGACTACCTTGGAGCCATCCGGGCGTTCAATGGCCACGTTGCCAATATAGCGCGTGTTCCCGGCCACGGTATAGGCATCCATCAAGCTAAGCCCGCGCAATTCCTCCCCGGCATGGGGCTTGTAATAATGCCCCAGCAACTGGTAGCCACCGCAAATGGTCAGAAAGACTGCGCCGTTGTCCACGGCTGCGGTCAAGGCATCGCGTTTCACCCGGTGCATGTCCTCACACACCTGAATTTGTTGGGCATCCTGCCCGCCGCCCATAAAGTAGAGATCGCCTTCTTCCGGGTCAACCGGGTCATTCAGCCCCACGGTGAGAATTTTCACATCAATGCCGCGCCACTGGCAGCGCTGGTACAGGGTGAGTATATTGCCCCGGTCGCCATAGATATTCAGCTGATCCGGGTACAGGTAGGCAATGCGGAGTTCCATGAGTATATTTTAACGCTTTTTTGGAATATCAGTGAGAACCTTCTGAATAACGCACGTTTGTCCTACTTCTGGCTAAACTCACAGAAAAGATGAAGAAATATTACCAACCTCATTCAAGTTTTTAAACAATCAGTCGATAATACAACCATGATGAACGCTTTAATCGAGAGCCCCTCACTTCCAAAATCCCGTAAACGCTTTCAGGCTTTCACGCTCGCCGAACTCTTAATCTGCCTGAGCCTTGTAGGTGTTATTGCAGCGTATGCCATTCCTAAACTTTTTAATGCCCAGCAAGGCGAGGCCAGTAATGCCATTGTCAAAGAAGTCGCCGGTATGATTTCAGACGCCTACATAAAGTATAAAGCTAATGGGGGCGATATTAATGGGCAAACACCCGCAGTTTTAATGCCCTATATAAACTATGTGAAAATGGAAACCACTGGCACTATTGACTATTGGCCGACCGTTCCTGGAAGCATCGCTTGTGGCGCTGGGGCTCCTTGTTACACATTACACAATGGTGCCAAACTTCGCATTTGGGGATGTGGCATGACGGGAACCAATACCACCAATGCGGTTGGATTTATTATCGATCCAGACGGCATTGATAGTGGAATATCTTTAGTCGATGGCCCCTCCAAGAGCATTGCGCTGATGCTGTACTATAACGGCCGACTTGCCACCATCGGTACAGTCACTCCCAATACAGCGAATGGGTGCAATGCCAACATAATGCCTTTTCCAAGCGCGGATCCATCCTGGTTTCATTGGGGATAGTGAACAAACCCTACTGCAACAATTACAATTAAGGATTGTTTACAATCTGGCACAACTTTTTAAAAACTCGCTTTAATATAAATACAGGTTGGACATAGGCTGGATTAAAAAACAGAATCGAGCCATCGATTCAGGCAAGGCAAGCAGTGTAGATACAGAAACTCGGCAACCAGCCATTGGTATCGCCGAGAGCGGATATGGGGAACAGAAAAGATGAGTCAATGGTTTAAAAAACGCGATTTGCTGCAAGAACGCTATGGCAGCGAAGAAACCTTAAAACAGGCCCAGCGCCTGCTACAGCAGGACGAACAGTCCGAAGATGCCTTTCTGGGCGCGCAAGCAGTACTTTTTCTACAGGGCGTTCTCTAGATAACGACCGACAGCGATCAAAATTTCATTTGCAAAAAACGACGGCCGTTCAGACCGTCGTTTTTTTGAATTTCTCAATTTGAGCAAATTAAAACCAGCCCGAAGCAGGCGGCTATTGCTCACGCAGGATCATGGAACCGAACTGATCGACATCCCCGGTCCAGTCACCGTAATAAACATTGTGGAAAAACCGCTCCGTGGGCGTCATTTTGGGAGCCGCCGACATCTTCCACTCCTGACGGCTGCGCTGTGTTTGCGCCAACTGAATCACCTCAGGAGAGTATCCCTTGGTTTTCATTAGATCACCCTCAGGTGCATAAGCCAAGGCAGGAGCGCCATGCAGCAAGGCAGCAACGCCAACACCCGCCACCAGCGCAGTCAACAAAACCGGTTTCCAGGACTTCATTGTGATCAACCTCATGCCTATTGCTCCTCACTGTTGCGTTTTCGCCACCGAACGCTCATCATCAACGATTCACAATTCGGTCCTTCTAAGCATCTATCGGCAAACTACCGCCAGACTTGAATTCTTTCTGAAGCACCGCCATCGCGGCTGACATCCGTCTGCGAATACTCCCACACGATGCTGAGCCGGAAACGCTACAAAGGACAACATCGTATTATAATTTCAGTTTAGAGGGGTTCAGGTTCAGCCATATCCTTGAAATAGAGGAAAAATAGTGGCTAATCCCGAATTTTTGAGATAATTTCACAAACTCCCGGAATTGGCCTCAACTTTTTATCAATACTGCCGATAAGCATGCCAAAGGACATTAAGGTGAGTGAATGCCCGTGCAGGAATCATCTCTAACTGAAGATTCAAACAACCCGGAACAGCTTGGTGCCGCCACGTTAAAACCCAAACCGGCCGCCAATCCTGAGCTGACCGGGCTGGAACTACCCTGGGAAGTCCTGAGCGCCATGATTCAGGGCAAGTCTTCCATCGACCTGACCTCCATGCCGGTTTACAGTCGGGAACAAGCCATCAGCATGGTGTACAACTATGGTTTCGACCTCAACTTACCGGAAGATCAGGCCGAAATGGAAGGCTACTTCATTGAAGCCGTCAATTTCATCGAGCACCGTTTTCTCAATCCCGGGATGGACTGGGTGGCCCAAGGCGAGCCTGGCTCCCCACTGGAGCGCATTCCCAAAGCGGTGACCGCCAACCGCGACGTCATTGAACTCCTCCTGCTGGCCGCCCAAAAAGACAACCCCAACCGCCCCTGGGCCTGCGCCATCCTCAAAGTGATGCACACCCTGGTCTATATCCAGAACAGTCCGCTGTACAAGTACCATGCCCTGGCCAGCGACACCATCCTGTCCCGCTTTCGCGAGGTCTTACTCCCTGAAGACGACGGCAGTGTGCTGCTGCTTGGCCAGCACAACCGTCGCCTCAAGCTCTTTGCCTTTGAAGCCAAGCATCACAAACCCCGCGAAAGTATTCTGATCAAGCTCCTCTGCAAAAAAGAAAACGTCGCCGAGAATGTCTGGGATCTGGTCGGTGTTAGACTCGTCACTTTTCATCCCGCCGAAGCCATTCTGGCCGTCGATATTCTGCGAGAACAGAAGATTATCCTTTTCCCCAACGTTATCCCTAGCCGTTCACGCAACACCCTCCTGGATTTCAACCATTTCCGCGAGCTCTACGAGCGCAGTCTGGAAGAATACAAGCAGGGCCACATCGATTTGGCCCAGATGCAAAAGCTCTTTGAAACCGAAAACTACCTCGCCCCCACCGACCCCATTCAGAACCAGAACCCCCTGAGCTCCCCGCAGTATCGTTCCCTGCATATCACCTGCCGTCAGCTCTTGCGCCTGAAAAACGTGGAAGGTCACGGTGAGACCCGCTTCGCTTTCCCCTACGAGGTGCAAATCTTCGACAAGGCCAGTTATCTGGACAGCAAAATAGGGCAAGGGGCTCATGCCAGCTACAAGCAGCGGCAACTCTTTGCGGCGCGTCGCAGGGTTTTAGGAAGTCTATTGCTCTCGCATTGAGTTTTTTCGTTAATCGGCAAGCTGGTGGCCTTGAGGGAGGCTAGCCTCCCTCAAACTCCCTCCATTGGGGGGCAGCTGGCGCCCCCCAAACCCCGCCAATTGTTGTTTTCTGGTGCGTTGCTGTGGCGCCTTTTTGCTTAGGAAAAGAGGCTTTGCCTCTTTTTGGAGAGGGGGCAAGATTTTTGCGTTGGGAGATACGAGGAAAGAGCGGGCGGGCTTTCTGCGTTGGGAGATACGAGGGGAGAGCGGGCAGGCTTTCTGCGTTGAATGGTTAGTGTTTATCCTTCATACGCAACGCGTCTTGCCGGAGCAAGACGCGTTGGAGGGTTGAAATTCTTGAATACGGGTTGGGCTCTGCTGTCAGCAGATTTAAGCCGTGGCGGGGGTGCCGGTCGTTTGGGGAGACAGGCCCCGATTGCGCCACATGGCCAGCAGGACGCTGGCGTTGAAAATGCTGGAGTAAGTCCCGGCCGCAATCCCGATGATGATGGCCAGTACGAAATCCCGGGTGGTTTCGCCACCAAAGAAAAACAATGCCAGCATCGATAGCAATGCGGTCAGGGAAGTGTTAATGCTTCGCGCCATCGTCTGGTTGATACTCATATTCACAATTTTGACAAACGGCACCTTCTTGGTGAAGTACAACCGGTTGTTTTCCCGAATCCGATCAAAGACCACAATCGTATCGTGAACGCTAAACCCGACCACTGTCAGCACCGCCGTTATAAACAGGCTATCCACCTCCGTGTGGAACAGCGACCCGAACATGGCAAACATGCCCAGCAGGAAAATCGTATCGTGCACCAGCGCCGCCATCGCGCAAACCGCAAAATCAAACTGAAAGCGCACCGTCAGGTAGCCCACAATCAGAATATAAGCCATCACCAGCGCCAACAGACCATTGGAAAGCAGCTCCTTGGCTAATGCAGGCCCAATGGAGTTCTTTTGCAACAACGTAATGACCCCATAACGGCCCGCCAACTCCCGGCGCATCACCTGCTCATCATCCCGCTGGATTTGCTTGCTCCGAATGGACACAATCGTGGCCACCTTGGCATTATCCGCAGTTTCCGCACCACTCACGGCTGGGCTTTCAGGAGTGGTTGCAGCAGTGGGGTTAGCCACAGAAACCGTAACCACGGGTTTACCAGCCGAAACAGGCGTTCCCGTCGATTTTACAGAGGCAACAGGTGCAGTGGAATCAGCTGGCTTGGGCGTTGCAACGCTTGACTCTGTGGTGCTGGCCGGTGCGCCAATTTCAACCGCCTGCTTGTTAATCCCAACCCGAGGTTCCTGAATCTGGATCACCGTGCCGGTGTAACCGTGTGCATCAAACACCGCCCGGATGTTATTCACATCGGCCTGAACCACAGGCTTGCTGAAGCCGTACTCCAGCAGTGTGCCCCCCCGAAAATCGATGCCCAGTCGCACCGGCGCCTGAATCTCCGGATCCATCATGTTTTTCCCCAGGAAAAACAAACCGGGCAGCAGAAACAGCAGGGAAATTCCCAAAAACAGCCAGCGATACTTGAAAATATCCAGCGGGCCATCCTGTAATGCAGACGGCGAGCTGTCAGCTTTGGTAGCGGAAGTTTTAGACATGTCGTTCAATTCTCTTCAATCGTTTAAACGGATGCAGGCTTGCCTAAACCGCCCGCAGGCTGGCCACTGGCATTGTTAAGCAGGTGCAGGAAGGTGCGGGTGACCGTAATGGCCGAAAACATACTCAGCGCAACCCCGATAGCCAGGGTCAGCGCAAACCCTTTCACCGAGCCAGTGCCCATCACCCACAACAGCAAACAGGTAATCAGGGTGGTGGTATTGCTATCAAAAATCGAAGGAAACGCCCGGTCAAAGCCCACTTCAATGGCCTTCCACTGGGAGCGACCCGCCTTCAGCTCTTCCCTGGTGCGCTCGAAAATCAGAATGTTAGCATCCACGGCCATCCCGATACTGAGGATGAAGCCCGCAATGCCTGCCAGCGTGAAGGTCACGCCCACCATCATAAACACCGCAAAAGTGAGCAAAGTGTATACCAGCAAGGCCATCCCGGCCACCAGCCCCATCAGGCGATAGTAACCAATCATGAAGACCAGCACCAGCCCCAGGCCAATCAACCCGGCAAACAAACTTTGCTTGATGGACGACTGACCCAAAAGCGGCCCCACCGTGTTCTCTTCAATCACGTTGATATTCACCGGTAATGCACCCGCGTTGAGGGTATCCACCAAATCTTTAGCGGTATCGTGGGTGAACTTGCCCTCAATAATGCCGCTCCCATCCAGAATCGGCTCATTCACCACCGGAGACGACACCGACTGATCATCAAAGAAAATGCCCAGCGGGGCGTGCGTGGGAGCCAACTCAGCGGTCAGCTTACCGAATTTTTGCGCCCCTTCTGCGGTCAGGGCAAACTGTACAATCCATTCACCGCTTTGCTTGGTGCCCACATCGGCCTTGGTAAAATCTTTCCCGGAAACCCCGGTATTGACCCATTGACCTTGCGCGTCCAGCTTTTTAAATTCCAGTTTGCCCACTCGGCCCAAACGACGCTTAGCCTCATCGGGATCTTTCACGCCCGGAATTTCAACAATCAGGCGGTTCTGTCCGGCACGTTGCACCACAGACTCCCCAACACCCATGCCGTTCACCCGGCGTTCAATCACGGACTGCAAACTTTCCATAATAGCCGGAGTCACCGCCGGCACATCCGGGGTAGGTTCGGCCTGAAGGGTCAGGCGGGTGCCACCCTTTAAATCCAGGCCCAGATGAATCTGCTCATGGTCTTTCACCACCGTAAACAGCGCGGCCATGACCAGGGCCACAATCACTAACAGATTAACTTTAAAATTCTTGAACATGTCACTCTCTCTGGGGGCGCGTTGCAACTCGCTTATTTTACCGGAAAACCCTGCAAATGTCAGTGTTTGGGCGAAAGCCGTTACACTCGTTGATTTTTCTGACCGTCCTCTAAAAATACAGTACGGTCCAGGTTGGTTCCTCTTTGCCTATTTTTATTGCGGGACAACCAACAACACAGACTTCACGGGACGTTTTACCCAGTCGCCGCTGCGGCTTACCTTGCCATACCAAGCCTTACCACCGTAATAAAAACTGGAAGAACTTCCCCCATCCAGCGACATGGCCTTTTGTGCGCCACGAGCCTGTAAGAGTCGGGCCATTTCTGCCAGCGAGAATCCGGAGCCTGCCGGTTTACCCGGAAGTTGTGCCCCCATCATCAACAGGACATCACCGGCAGGAGTTAAACCAAGCACACTCCTCGCATTCCGGGAGCAGACCCCGATGGGATCACGGGTCAACTTGCCTTCCGCATTATAATCCACAAAGCCCTCGCCCAGATCGTCCAACTTGGGCAACAGGCTTGGCCCAGCGCCCAGGGAGTCTTCCAGCAGGCAATGTTCCGGAATGGGCGCGTTATGGGGCACAATATCGTAACGCGTCTTCACCCGCTCTCCCTGAACCCGGCACAGGTAAGCCCGAAACTCCGAGCGGTTGAAAATTTTGGGCAAATACGGCACCAGCTTCGGATTGTTCACCAACTGGGGGTTCACCCGTGGGTCGCCGGTCAACGACCCACCCTGAAAGACAAACGACGTGGTGAGACTGTTATTGGGGTCAAAAAAACCGGCATTAATCAGAAAAACAGGCAATTTACCGGGCACCACAGTTTGCCAGACAGGGGATGCCACGGTTGCCAGGGTACCAGACAGTGCGGGCTGCACCCGAAACCCAGAAGCCGAAGGCACTTTCAAAACGTAGAGCATCCCTTGCGGAAACTGCTTTTGCTCCAACGTCAGGCGGGATAAGGCACCGCCTTTTTCAGCTGGCACTTTAGACACCTCTGAATGGACAGCATTGGTTTTCGTTGGCCTGGTCGGATTTAAACCCCAACCCTGTGCACCCCAGTTGAGAGCAGCCCCCCCAAAAATGACCAATGACAAGAGCAACATCTTTGTTCGAGCGGATGTATCAAGCATAGACTGAAAAATTCCCTCTCTTTGCGAAAGCTTATCTGTATGGTATCTTAAGGCTGCCATGACTGTCGATGTTCAATTGTAACAGCTTTGTTAAGCGATCACAGTTTCCGGCACGCTGACTCCGAGGCAGTCATGGGGATGCCTGATTACGGGGACTAGCATCAAAATCACTTCACCTGTTTTCAAAGACCTAGAATTGACCCAAACAAAAGTTTTTTTTTCAAAGCCATATCATTTACATAGTCAAGTTCTCAAAACCATTTCTCAACGACAAGCCGATCCCATGATGGGGATCGCCTTGTAAAGCTTACGTTACTAGCGACTCATAACGCCGACTGAGTCACACTGAATCACACTGAATCACACTAAATCAGAAGGATGCAGCCTTTGGGTCTACTGCCCATTACATCCAAGCTCTTGCCTTTCAGGGCGCGCAATCTGGCGTATCTCGCCGAAGTCGCTGCACTGACCCGGGCTGCCACTGGCGTGGTCAGGGTATTGGAGAACCGGCCATCCAAACAAAAAGACGACCAGCTGACCCAGAACGAGAAGCGTCAGGCGCTGGCCGAACGATGTTTTGTGGAAATTTTTGGCACCGCGGCCTACATGACCTTCCTGCATCTGGGGCAGGATATGGTGGATAGAATCCAGGCCCACTTAGACGACACCCCCATTCCCAAACTGGACCTGGACAAAACCAAGCTCCCCGAAAAGATTAGAGATCTGCTCAAAGAGCTCAAACTCGAAATTCAAGATATCAACACCCTGATTGATAAAAATTTCAGCCCTGAACACATGGGCACTGCTCACGAAACCAGTCAAAAGCGAGCCGGGCTATTATACCGGGTGCTTTACGAAGATGAGACAGGGCATAAAGCAACACTGGCCAGCCTGAAATCCAGAATAGAAGATGAGGCCGCCACCAGACTGGGTGCTGATAAAGTGACCCAGAAAGTCGCGGAAGATGTGAAAGAACTTTTCTCCAAATTTTCTGAGCATTTTGGAGAACTGGAACATTTTGCCAGCAAAAATAACGCCTGGGCGGCCAGCGCCATTATTACGGGCGTGTTTTTAAGCGCCACTGTGGGTGGCAGCGTTACCCAATGGATGAACGATTATCTGGTTGCGCCCGGTGCCAAGAAATGGCTCGACAAAAACTTTATCGCGGGTAAATTCAGGCCCATCACCGGCCATGCCCAGACCGTAACCCCTGCCGGGCACCAGCACGCCGCTAAACCCGGAGCTTCGGCCACTCACACCACGACGCTGCCCGCAACGGCATCCCCCAGTGTGATCAACCCGTTCAATACAGCAGCTTCGAACCCATTGCTGCCCAACACCCCTGCACCGATTGCGCCTGTGTATTTGCCGAACCCCAAAATGCAGCCTCCGGCAGCAGCGTTTGCAGCCAGCGCCTTGCCGCGCCCCTACACCACACCCCTCCCTAATGCCACCTTTGGAGGGCAATCATGAGCCTGAAGAATATCGCGGTCAATCTGGGGTCAGTTGCCACCAACAAGGCCAGCAGCATGGTGCACAATCTGGATGAGTTGCAAAAACAATCCCTGATTCTGGCCTCCCTGGTGCTAGTCATTTCCCGCATCGCAGTGGCCAAATCCTCCTCGGATAAAGCCAAGGGAACCCCGGCGGCCCCCTACCGTTACAGTGAGTCGGTCCGCACCTACATCCGGGAAGTTTGCGGCTGGACCTTTGGTTTTGTGGTGTTACGGCAATTACAAAAAGGCATTCAGTGGGGCCTTGGCAAAGGGCTGAAAATTAAAACACCGCACAATCCCAAGGAATTCTCTATCTTCAAAGCCCTGAAAGAGGTCCGGGAAACCGGCAAGTTTACCCCGTTCAAGACCGAATTCATGCACGATGCGACACCCATCGTGGAACCCACAAACACCACCCTGAGACAGTGGGTATTAAAGCTGAAACCCGGTCTTCAGGCCAACAGCCCGGAAGCCCAGACGTTTTTGCGCAACATCTACAAACACGCCCCCATCGGGCTGGCCTCAATACCGACGGTTATTTTAGCCGGGGCGTACCTGGAACGGGGCACACGCAAATACTCCGATTCCGTGGCTAACTTTTTCAGCAAGCCTGGCAAGCCCAACCCATTAGCCAAGCCCGGACTCACGGGGATCAACGGCGTCAATGGGTCGGCAGCCAACCCTGCCATCAACCCGACGCTCAATAATGCCCAGATCATGGCCAACTGCCCAACGCCCTTGTATAACAACGCCCGCTTTTCGGGAGTAGCGTCCCCCTGGGCCATGCCACCCGCCTACGGCAGCATGCTATACCCTCGCGGATACGCGTAAAACGTTTGCTGCTTCATCCCGCCTGTTCTGAACAACACGCCAGAAGCGGCGCTCCAGACTTTACCTCAACCCTGAACACTGAGTATGACGCCCACTGATACTTCACAGCCCGCCAGTCACCGGCAACCCACTACCAATCTGATTTTGGGTACCGATTTAGTGCATGTGCCCCGACTCACACGAAGCTTTGAGCGTTACGGCCCCGCTTTTTTTCAGAAACTCCTCACGACAGCCGAATGGGAGTACTGTCAGGGTGTCGGTCAACGACGAGAGCCCCAGCTGATTCGTCGGGCTGCAGGGCGTATTGCCCTGAAAGAAGCCGTCGTCAAAGCACTGGGCATTGGCATCAACGGGCTGGGCTGGACGCAGGGCGCCCCCTGGAAAGCGATTGAAATTGTGGGCCAAAGCCAAAGCCCCCCCGGTTTATGTCTACACGGGAGGGCTTTAGAGGCTTCAACCAATTTGGGTGTTCAGGTTTGGCGCTGTAGCTTGTCACACGACGGAGACTACGCCCTGGCCACCGCAATCGGCCTTATTGGATTGTCCTAGGCAGTTGCACCACCGGCTGCTTGCTCAGACGGTTTAGCTTTAGCCACAACCGGTTTAGCCGGGTTGGCCTTAACGGTCACGGTCTTTTTAACTGCTTTTTCACTTTTATGAACCGGTTTGGTCGCCGAAGCGGCCGCTTTTTTAGCAGGCGCTTTGACAGCCTTGGGTGCCAATTTGGCTACGGTTTTAGCCGGCGCCTTTTTCGCCACAGGCTTCTTGGCCACGGCCTTTTTCACAGCCTTCAGGACTGCTTTTTTGGCCACGGGCTTTTTAGCTGCAGGCTTTTTAGCGATTGAGGTCACTTTTTTGGCTACAGGCTTTTTAGGCGCTGCTTTTTTAGCCGTCACTTTTTTAGTGGTCACTTTTTTAGCAGTGACTTTTTTGGCGGTTGCTTTCTTAGCCACAAGCTTTTTAGGAGCCGCTTTTTTAGCCGTCACTTTTTTAGTGGTCACTTTTTTAGCAGTGGCTTTTTTGGCGGTTGCTTTCTTGGCCACAGGCTTTTTAGGAGCCGCTTTTTTGGCCGTCACTTTTTTAGTGGTCACTTTTTTAGCAGTGGCTTTTTTGGCGGTTGCTTTCTTGGCCACGGGCTTTTTAGGAGCCGCTTTTTTGGCCGTCACTTTTTTAGTGGTCACTTTTTTAGTGGTCACTTTTTTAGTGGTCACTTTTTTAGCAGTGGCTTTTTTAGCGGTCGCTTTTTTCACAGCCTTTTTAGCCGTTGCTTTCTTGGCGATGGGCTTTTTGCTCAAAACACCTTCCAGCTCCTGGCTCACTTTGCCGAGGGTTTTCAGCGTGGTTTTACGAGCCCCGTCCACCACCTTGCGAACGCCATCTTCAAACTCGGCTTTGCCATCATGAAAACGCTTCTTGAGGTCATCGGCCACTTTTTTGGCTTCCGCAGGCTTCAAATCACCACGGGCCACCATATCGTCCACGATGTCTTTCACAGCGCCGCTGAGCTTCTCAGCAGTCATCACGGTCGCACCCAGGCCAATCAGGAACGCTTTTTTCAAAGCTTCCAGAGAATCTACGCCATGGGCTTTCTTGCTGCCTGCAGACGCTTTGGCTTTGGAACGAACGGCACTGTTGCTGCTGGCTTTGGCCACTTTAGCCTTGGCTACAGCCTTGGCTGGCTTTTTAGCGGGAATAGCGGCTTTTGCTGCTGTGGCTATCTTGGCCGCTGCCTTCTTGGTTTTCAATGTCAGACTCCTCTCACTATCCATTTTTGGGTCATTGGTTTTGTAAACAGTTGAACTTTTGCCTCGGTGATTTTGAACAGTTTAAATCTTCACGATACAGATCTTTAAAACTTCAGATTGACACTCCCAAAATATGACTGCCCTTAAATTCAGATTTTACCTGATTTTTTTACAAATTGGCTTATCCTATTGAACAGATGGACCATATTCCACCAGTTAGACGAGACAGGCAAATCGCCAAAAAAGCCTCTGTAAAAGGATTTAAACCAAAAAATATTTTTATAAAGATGACACAAAATTTTTCAAATGCTATTCCCCCATATGATGGAATTTTGAGCCTGCCACCAAACCCGATTAAAGTTTGACGTTTACAAACCGATACCTGAATCAAAGGCTTTAAGAAGAAATCTGAAGGACACGCCAACGATGGGACTTGCAGCCAGTCAATCTCGTTATCTGGTTTTGACCTCACGCAAAAACGACCTGGAATTAAGTGGGCAACAAATCAACCAGTCCCGGCTCGAATTAGCCAACATTCAAAATGATCTGTTTAACACATCGACTAACCTGAACCCGGAATCCGCTCAGGCCATTCAAATCCAGCTGCGCATCAACGCCATTCAAAGTCTGGACAAGGGGCTGGAATTGCAACTGCGCCGGGTAGACACGCAGCAACAGGCTGTACAGACAGAACTGGACGCGGTCAAAAAAGTCATTGATAAGAATATTGAACTCACATTCAAGGTTTTCGCATAACGGTCGATACCCATAGTAATCACACGATTCAAGGCAAATGCAGAACCATTGACGACCGGGTTTAGCACAGCCACAGACAGCCGCTCAAGATGATAAGGATCCATGACCGATGAGTTATAAAAATGATTCGTATCTGGTCATTATGAGTGCCTACGATCGCGCCGGTGACGCGGCCAAGGCCGAGCTGTTCGAGACCTATGACCGTCTGCGAGATCTCACCGCCTCCGGCCCGGTTTTAGGCGGTAGTGGCGTGGGTAAATTTGCCAGCTTAATTATGAATGTGGCCCGAATGATGGGTGGGGCTTCCTTTTTGCCCACCTTTGGCAGTGAGGCTATTAACATACCGGGAACCTCGTATTATGCGCCCATTACAGGAGGCACAGGCACGGTTCCCGGTGGACAAGCCGGTTTTGGCCTGGCGCCGTTCTCTCAAACCACAGGCTTTCCCGCCGGTGGCGCAGCGCCGATTGATGGTTCTGCCATAGGAGCGCTCAGCGCCTTTTCATCATTAGGCATTGGATCCAATGCCAATTTTGGATTTTCCGGCATCGGCTCACCCGGCTTTCCCAATGCAGGCCTGTTAGGTAGTATGGGCGGCACGATTGCAGGTGGCGCAGCCCCTCTGGATGGCTCAGCAGTGGGCGCATTGGGTAACGGCTTTATTGCCGGTGGCGCCAGCGGCATTGGCGCAGCAGCCACCGCCGGTGGACTCGCAGCCGGAGGCATGGCCGGAGCAGGCTTTGGCCGCAACTGGGTCATGCCCGCCGCTGGTATTGTCAGCGGCATTGGCGGTTTGCTCACCACCCTGGGGCCATTCTTCGGACCCTTCGGGATTGCCGCCGCAGCAGGCGGCGCAGTACTCAACGGCACGGCAGGCGCGGTGCTTTCCTCGTTCCAGCACATTTCCAACCGCATTTTGGTGAACGCGGATACCACCCTCACCTCTAAAATCAAGAACCTGGAAACCACCGTGAAGCAACTGGACGCCCAGGGTGAAATTTTACGGAAACTCCTGAAAGACTCCGTGGATAGCGACAAAAAAGCGCTGGATAACATTTAGCGCATTCCCATTTTTGACTCGCCCCAAAATAAAAAATTCTGGTTTAAAAAGTCGCCTAAATACGAAAAACCCGTTTTCTCAACAGGCGTTTTACCTCACGCGTTCCCCATTGAATCAGCTTCATAAAAAAATCAAACTCGCAAAACCCATTTGAAAGCCCAGAAATGCCCAAGCCAACAGAAACCAAACACTCACCCATGGAAACCGGCGACGTCGATCCCTCCATTTACGCCAGTTCCTTGAGCGGGCTCATGATGGATCGCAACCCGTTACAGAACATCTGGACGGATCTTACCCGCATGGTGATGACCATCGTTACCCTGGGGAAAACCCGTAAACTGGCCCAACAACGGCTGGAACAGCTCAATCAGAAAATCATTCAAATCGAACAGGACATGACCAGTGTCAATCCGCCGCAAGAGGGTACCCGGTTCAACAAGTTGCGCTAGCGCACGGGCTCAGGTCACGATCTCATCCGGTTTGGCGTCTTCGTAGAGGCCCTCAAAGGCGGGGGGCATTTCCACATCAGTGAGCGATTTACCGCCTTCTTTGCCGATCAGTTTCACCAGATGGGCCAAATCTTTTTTATCGGCGGTCAGTTTAAAGTACTCATGAAAACTGCGGGTCACGTTCAAAATATAAGAACGACCCTCGCGGCGTTTGGTGATCAGTTTGCGCTTCAGCAAATGGGCAATATGATCGTAGGCCACACTGCCGCGCCACTCAATCAAATCCGATTGCAGCACGGGGGCCTTAATCGCAATCGCGGACAGGGTGCGCAACTCTGCCGCCGTCATTTCCAGCGGCATCATCTTGTGCACAATATCGCTGTATTCTTCTTTCACCTGCAGAATATACCCATCGGTATCATCAATTTCCAGCGAGGATTCTTCCCGGAAGTTATAATCGCCCATCAATTCCACCAGGGCGTTTTCGGTTTCCTCGTAAGGAGATTCCAGCATGGCCGCAATATCCTGCACCGACAACGCCTTGCCGGTCAGGAACAACACGGCTTCCACGCGACCTTTTAAGGTTTGCCCCGGCGGCAGGTTTAAATGACTTTCATCCAGCTTCTGGGGCGCTTCAGCCTCGGAATCAGGGTATCCATAATGGATTTTGCTCATTCGGCCAATTCCTCTTGTTGTGGGGCATGCCCATCGGCCATGTCTTTCAATGTTTCTTCGAATGCTTCATCTTCATCTGAAGGTTCAGCAGATTGTTTTGAGCCTGCGCGCTCGGCATTCTTCTTTATAGTGATAGATTGCTCATCGGCTGATTCATCATCGGCGTCCTCGCTGGCAGGCGTGACACCTGAAGCGCTGCCCGAATCAAAGGAGACGTACAACTCGGAGTAAAACTCCTCCTGATGCATAGAGCACCCGCCGCGCGCCGCCAGAAACAACAGCGCCAGATAGGCGGAAATTTTATCCAGGCGGCCTGCCTGCATTAAATCCGTCAGCGAGACTTCCTCCTGGCTGAGCAGAATGCGGCCCAGCACGTCCCGCAGGTGCAAAATGGTGTCCTCGTGGAACTCCTCGTGGGCCATTTCTTCAATGTCATCAGCGGTAAAATCGGCGTAATCCATCATGCGATGGTTACTAAACTTCTCCACTTTTTCCTTGAGGCTGCGACGCTTTTCCATCTCTTCGTACTTTTGCAGCTCGCGAATCAGGTCTTCCAGCGTCACGTTGCGAATACGGGGCTGCTTGGTGCTGGTGCGGCGCTTAATCACCTCATCCAGGCTACGGAAGCTGAACTTGGGTTGCACCACCTTGCCGCCGTCCATAAAGTCCGGCTCCATAAGGGCATCCAGAAACTCATCTTCCGGCGGATACAGGTAATTAATGCCCGCCAACTGATCCGATTTCATGCGCAGCAAAATCGCGAGATAGAGCAGCGTTTTGCCGGTAATCTTTAAATCGGACTCTTTCAACTCGGCCACGGCCCGCAAGTACTGGTCGGCCACTTTTACAATATCAATATTCCAGGGATCAATTTCCCCGGTCTTGGCCATATGCACCAGCAATTCCACCCCATCCAAAGGCACATCCTGAGCGCCGGGGTGATTGCCCGCGTGGCGCTCGTCGTAGGACTCATGCACATGTGCTTGAGCCGCTTTCACAGAAATCTGCGGGGCAGACTGAGAAGAATCCGGTATACGTTTAGGAAGCGGCGGCAATGCTGTCGACCTCCTCGCCCGAGTCATCTAGAGCGGTGTCTTTGCTGGCCGCCTTCTTCTTTTTGGTGGCCTTGTTGGGGGCACTGTGGACGGTGTGGGGCTCTTCGCCCGCTTCCCGGTGCTTGATGCCGGTCACTTTGGTAATGCCGTTCTGCCGCTGGGTCACGCCAATGGTGCGCTCAGAGCACTCAATCATGGGCTTGCGCAGAGACACCACAATGAATTGCGCGCCCATCGATTCCGCCTTGACCATATTGGCCAGCTTCTCGGCGTTAATCCCGTCCAGGTTCTGATCCACCTCATCCAGCGCGTAGAAAGGCGCGGGCATGTAGCGCTGAATGGCGAACACAAAGGCCAGAGAGGTCAGCGATTTCTCGCCCCCGCTGAGGCCCTCTATGCGCAACATCTTCTTGCCGCGCGGCTGGGCATGGATGGTTAGGCCGCCTTCAAAGGGCGAATCCGGGTTGGTCAGCATCAACTGCCCCGACCCATCGGAGAGATCGGCAAAAATGGTGCGGAAATTATTATCCACACTCTCGTAAGCCTTCATAAAGGCCACCCGCTTCAACTCGTGATAGCTGGCGATCTTCACGTTGAGCATCTCGCGCTCTTGATTTAAAGTCTCAATCTTCTCGGCCAGCTCGTTGCGGCGCTCGCCCACGCGGTCATACTCATCAATGGCCAGCATGTTCACCGGCTCCATGCGCTCCATGCGCTTGGTCAGGCTGGCGATGGTCTGGTTCACTTCCTCTTCGGAAGGCAACTGGTCTTCCGCGATGCTTTCGGGGGAAATGTTGGCCGCATGCAATTGGGCCAGCAGGCGTTGCAACAAGGGCTCCAGCTCGCGCTTGCGCAGGGCAAAGGCGTTGATCTGTTCATCCAGTTGCACCACATTGCGTTCCTGTATGTTCTTTTGCTTCTCCTGATCGATCAGACGGGCCTGCACCACATCGCGCTCGCCTTGCAGCTTTTTCAGCTCCTCATCCAGCTCGGTGGTTTGGGCTTCCAGCTCATTAATCTGACGCTGGGTCAGCTCAATTTCTTCCAGCGCAGCCACGCGCTCCTTCACCATATCGAGGCTACTTTGCGCAGCTTGCGCAATGCGGGTCTCGCAATCCTGAGCGCCCACTTTCTGGTAGTTCTTTTCCATTTCCTTGCTTTTAATATCGGTCTGCACGTTGCGCATCTGGGAGTCATAGTATTCCATCTGGAACTTGACTTCCTTCATCTGCTCGCGCAGGTCATCGATCTGATCGCTGGGCAACTGGCTCTCAATGGCGTTGAGTTCGCCTTGCAAATCCTGCACCGCGACTTGCCGCTGGGTCAGTTCGGCTGCCATCGCGGCAATTTCTACATCCAGCACCGTCACTTGTGCGGTTAAATCGGTAATATCCACGGCGCTGGCCTGAAGGGCGCGCACTTCGTTCAACTGGCGCGTCACCTCGTCCAATTCCGCCGAAGACCGGGAGAAACGCTGCATGAGTTGCGCGTACTCGCCCTTGACGGTTTCCATCTTCAGTTCCAGCGAGGTCAGCTTCTTCTGGTGCGCCTCTTTATCGGATTCCGCGCGCTCCAGCCGCTTCATCAGCGTCTGTAATTCCTGCTCTATCTGTCCTCCGCCAAAAAAGCCGCCGCTTTTGCCCCGGTTGGGCTGAGAGCCCCCGGTCATGGCCCCGGATTTCTCCATCAGGCTGCCTTCGAGCGTCACCATGCGGAAGCGGCGCAGCAAACGGCGCGCGGCCTGAGAGTCTTCCACAATCAGCGTATCGCCCAAGGCGTAAGCAAAGACATCCCGGTACGTATCATCATGCGCAATGAGATTCACGGCATAATCGATCACGCCTTGCTCGTTAGGCAAAGGCGGCAAGCCGCGAGCCCCCTGAATTTTATTCAGCGGCAGGAAAGTCGCGCGTCCCGCCCGGTTTTCCGAGAGGATACGAATGCCATCGCTGGCCACCTGGTCATCATCCACCACCACGTTTTGAATCCGGCCCCCCAGCGCAATCTCCATGGCCAGGGCATAATCCTGATTCACTTCACCCAGTTGGGCCACCGTGCCATGCACCCCGGGCAAGCCCGAGCGCAAAATGGTATCCACCGCGCGGGTGAAGTTGACTTCCTCATAGGCGCGCTGGCGGGCTTCCAGTTGCACGTATTCCCGGTGCAGCTCCTGATATTTGGTTTGGGTCGTGGTGAGATTCACTCGCGCCTGGCTGTACTCCAACTGAATCTGCTTGAGTTGCGCCTCATAGGCCGACTTTTCCAGATCAAAATGCTTGTATTCTTTCTCCAGAGTGGCATGCCGCGTCCCGAGGGTTTCGAGCTTGTCCGCGCCTTCCCTGTTGTTGCGCATCCGCAAATCCATCTCGTACTGATGGCGCTTAATTTCCGCCTCAGTGTCCAGCTTTTTGCGGTTGAGGAGGGATAACGCATCCTCTTCGGCCGCCAAGCGGTTGCGCACTTCGGCGCGTTTCATGCTCAACTCGCCGGAAGAACCCGTCAGGGCGTCGAACTGGTCTTCCAGCTTCTGGGCCTGCTTGGCCTCGTTGTCGTAAAGCTCCTGCAGCTCCTTCAGTTGATACTGAAAGCCTGCAATCTCGGCATCACTGCCCGCCGCGTTCTCCTGCATGCGGGTGATTTCCGTTTTCATCTGCTCGATGCGCCGGTTATTCTCGGTCGTTTTCTCATCGATGCTGGCAATCGCGTCTTCCTTGCGGGCGATATGGCCTTTTAAGCCTTCAATTTGCTTTTTCAGGGCGATCTGCTGGTCTTCGCCCTTGCGTTTCACTTGGTGCGAAAGCTCCAACAGCTCGGCATGGGTCACTGCAATCTCGCTGACCAACGTTTGAATGGCCGCCTGCGAGGCTTCCTTCTGTTTGCGCGCATCCGCCAGATTTTGATGGGTGGCCGCAATAGATTTCTTGAGATCCAGATACTTGGCCGAGAGCAAGAGGCCCTCGTTCTTGATCTTTTCATCCCGCAGCGTCTGGTACTTCAGCGCATGGTCGCGCTCGACGCCCAACTGTTCCAGCCGCCCATCAATCTCGGTGAGCAAAATGGTATTGCGCTCAATGTTGGCCCCAGTGGCTTCCAGTTCGCGCTGGGCCTGATCGATCTTGCGGTCAAACTCGGCCACGCCCGCAATTTCATCAATGATCTTGCGACGCTCCATGGGGGACATATTCACAATGCCCGCCACATCGCCCTGCATCATCACGTTATAGGTGCCGGGGGAGACGTTAAAGGTGCCCAGATAATCGTGAATCTCGGTCAGGGTGGTGGGCTTGGCGTTCAGGTAATAAGTACTGGTATAGCCGCTAGTATTTCCGCGAATGCGCCGGGAGATCTGCACAAACTCGCTGTTAGCATCCAAATCCGAGGCCAAAATTTCTTTCACCGGTGTCAAAGACTCGGAATCCGAGTGCAAGGGCTCGGCATCTTCAATGCTGGTATCACTCGGCGAGTCATCCTCAGCGGATTCCGCTTCCTCAGCAGCCTCTAATGCGGCCAGTCTTTGATTTTCTTCCAGCTTCAGGGCCATTTGCTCGGCTTCGCGCACCATGTCATTGGTGTCCTTGCGGAAGGTGATGGTCACAATGGCTTCTTTGCGCTTTGAGAGGTTGTTGATCAAGTCCGAGAGCTTCTCGGCCCGCATGGTGCGAGAGGTGGACAAGCCCAGACAGAACAGAATGCTATCAATGATGTTGCTTTTCCCGGAGCCATTGGGCCCGGAAATGGTCGTGAAGCCATTCTCAAACGGAATGACCGTCTTCTCGGCAAAGGATTTAAAGTTGTCGATGGTAATCTGATGAATGTGCATGCCGGTCAAAACCCTGTTGGCGCGGTGCGCGGATTCAATACGGAGACGCTGGGTGCGCCGTGTGTGGTCAAGCCTGTGGACTCTTTCTAACCCTGCGCTGCCTTCGATGTGCCACGTCAATCACCGGGATGCCAGCGATGAAAAGGGTTCGGCAGGACTGGGGAACGGCTGACCCGAAATCCCTCAAGACCAACCACCACCTGCTTTGTCGGGCTAACCGGCGCGTGAGCGGTTTTGCGGAATGCCTGATGTTCCCATTGGCTCAGTGTTCGCAGAAAGGCCGGGGAGACCGGGCACAAGGGGCTGGCGGCCTGTGGCAACCGCATGGCTCAAGCGTTAACGCATCGCAGTTCAGGCTTTATTATACCGAAATACGGTGGGTAACGCATCGCAATTTTGCCATTGTAATATGAACGACTCCCAAAATCTCCTTGCGTTTTTCCGCACACCCCCCTTGGGAACGAGTCTTCAGCAATCTGGCCCAACCCACTGAACCCCAAACTGCTTAACAATATTGCAGTGGTGGTGTCGACTCATTCAACATGTCGTTGGCCTGACAGGCCCGATAACGCCTGCCATCAGAGCGGCTCTGGGACTCTGAAACAGACAGGGCTGACTCAAGTGTGACTATACGCCTTGGCCAAATTGGGGTAAGATATGGGGCATGATAGAGGCGCAAAATATTCAGATTCCCTACTTGTCCGAGCAGGCTCGGGTTGTGACCTACGAGAACGGGTTCACCTTTGTTTTCGTGCCCAAAAAAGGCGATGTGTTCAACATCAGCACGTGGGTCAAAACCGGCTCCCTGAACGAGGATGATCAGATCAACGGCATCTCGCATTTTCTGGAGCACCTGATGTTCAAGGGCACCGAGCGGTTCAAGCCCGGCGAGTTTGACAAGGCCATGGAATCGATGGGCGCGGTTATTAATGCCGCCACCTGGAAAGATTTTACCTTCTACTATATTACCGGCCCCAAAGGTCGCACCCAAGACAGCCCGATTGGCGAAAACTTCGAGCTGGCGCTGGACATGCACGCTGATATGATGCTGGGCTCCACCATTCCCAACGAGGAAGTCGGGCCACCGTACAACCCCTTTGACCCCGACTATCAGGGTGAAAAGCGAGAACGCAGCGTGGTGATTGAAGAGATTTCCATGCGCGAAGACCAGCCGTGGACCAAGATTTACAACTCCGTGAACCATATGATGTACCAGAACGGGCATCCCTATCAGCGCGATGTCATTGGGACTCGGGCCATCATCGGGGCCGTGCCGCGCGAGACGATTTATGAGTACTACCGCCGCTGGTATTCTCCCGCCAATTTAACCACCATTGTGGTCGGCGATTTTGACTTTGACCTGCTGGAAGCAAAAATCAACCGCACCTTTGACTTTAAAAAATTCGGCATTTCCAGCGAAACAAAACCGTCCACCGTGAGGGCTGAAGACTATCAGGCCCCGGTTGAAAAACGCTACGATGAAATCAAAGGTGAGTATCAGACCACCTTCTTTATTATCGGGTACCACGGGCCAGCCGCCCACAACCTGCCCGAAACCATCGCGCTGGATGTGGTCAGCCATGTGCTGGGCGAAAGCCGCAGCTCCCGCCTGACCCAGGCCTTGCTGGAAAAACCGGCCAACCCGATTTACAACTACGTCAGCTGCGGACAGTCCACGTTCAAGCTGGGCAACGTGTTCTTCATTCAGGGCAACTTCAATCCCAGTGACGAAACGGGGTCGGCCCGGGAAACGCTGAAGCAACTGGAAACCGAAGTGGAGCGCCTGCTGAGCAGCGAACCCATGACCGAGGACGAGTTCCGCCGGGCCATTAAAAAGTTGAAAGTGACCTTTGCGGAAACTTCGGAAACAGCCTCCGGCATTGCGGAAGCCATTGGGGAAGCGGTCACGGTGGCCGGTTCGCTGGATGCCTATTTAAACTACCAGCAAGTGCTCACGGAACTGACACTGGAACAGGTAAACGCCACCGCGCGGAAATACCTGGCCCCCGATAAAGCCTACACTTCGCTGATGATTGCTGACCCCAACAGCGATAAAGAAGAATCGGACGAGGACAGCGATGCTTAAGGTTCAACGGCTGGCTACAGAAGAATCCCGGTTAAACAACGGGGCAACCTTGTTGTACACCCCGATTGAAACCGCGCCCCGACTGGCGTTCTCCCTGTTTTTACCCGGTGGAAACCTGCTGGATACCGTGCCCGGCTTGTCGGATATGGTGGACCGACTGTTGATGAAGGGCACCCAAAGCCGCACTCAGGAGCAGATTTCGGTAGAAATTGACGGGCTTACCCTGGAAGTGGACAGCGACACCAAGCGGGATTACACCGCCATCCATGCCACCATGCTGGAAGAAGATTTGGACGCTTCATTCGAGCTGATTGCCGATTTTTTCCATCACGCCACGTTTGCGGAATTTGAACGCGAAAAACAAAAAGTCTCCGGCGAAGTGATGATGGATCTGGATTCACCCAAAAGTCGGGCCTCGGATCAATTTATTCGCGGCATTTTTCAGGGTACGCCCTACGGCACGGTAGGCAGCGAAATTCTGGAAGCCCTTCCGTTGCTGGAATCCGTGGAACAGTTGCGAGGCTATTATCACAGTGTTTTCAACCCCAAAAATCTGATTGTCTCCGTGGCAGGCAACATTCGCCCCGAAAAAGTGGCGCGCACGCTGGAAACTTTTTTCCCGAACAGCGACCGGGAATCCGGCAGTGTTTCGCCTGCGCTGGAAAGCCGCATCCGCAGCCTGAACCTGACTCAGCCGGAACTGGTCACCTTTGCCCGCGATGACTCCTCGCAAGCGCACATTTACAAGGGCTGGCTGATGCCCGATAACCGGCATGAAGACTATGCACCCATTGCGTTGCTGAATACCATTTTGGGCGCAGCGGGCCTGAGTTCCCGCTTGTTTCTGGAATTGCGGGACAAGCAAGGCCTGGCCTACAACGTGCGCAGCAGTTACGAGGCCTTCAGGTACAAGGGCCTGTTCTCGTTGTATATTGGCACCGAGCCCAAGAATAAAGAGAAATGCCTCAAGGGCTTCATCGAGGAAGTAGACAAGCTGATCAACATCCCCGTTTCCGAGACGGAATTGGCCGATGCCAAACGCAACATTTTGGGACGCCGTTCCGTGTTTCTGGAAACCGCCCACCAGCAGGCCAACTACATTGGGGCCAACTATACGCTGGGCCGCAGTCTGGATGAAATCGCGCTGGTGCCGGAACAACTGCAAGCCGTCACGCCTGCGGATATTCAACGCGTGGCTCAGAAGTATCTGGCCCAACCGGCGCTGGTTTCCATCGTGGGGCCGTCTAAAATCCTATAGCAGCCTTTTCCGGTCTTTCAACATCTAGAGCCTTTCAGGCTTTTAAAAAAGTGCATCTGCCTCTGTCGCAGGCCCAAATTATCTTGATCCAAAATGATAAACTGGAATGCATGAGCGACGCTGAAAAATTACCCTTGGAGCCAGACAGGCAGCAATCTGAGCCTAATGCGTGTTTCACCTATCTCCTGGAGTGCGCGGATGGCACGCTCTATGCGGGCTGGACCACCGATATTGAACGGCGGGTAGAGCAGCATAATCTGGGCAAGGGGGCCAAATACACTCGCGCGCGCTTACCCGTTGTGCTGCGGGCCGTATGGCAGTTTGATACGCGAAACGAGGCCATGCGCTTTGAGTGGGCGCTCAAACGCATGCCTCGTTCCCGGAAATTGTCGTTATCCAGTCAAATCGCTTTCACTGAGCCTGATGACCCTACATTGCCATAGCCCGACGTGGCCCCTCAGCGTCCACGGGATAAAATTTCCCGTCTGCCCCTTTTTGCAAAATAGGAAACGAACTGTCCTTGAAATCCAGGCAGGCCTGACGCGCAAACACCCCGCCTATACTGGGGGCATTTTCAATCAAAATATCCATCTCGTGATTGCCCTTCACCCCGGAGCGAGCCACTTCCGGCGGCCCTTCCTCAGCTTCCTCCAGGGCATCGGCCAGCTCATCCCAGGCCTTGAGCGGTTCCACCCAACCGGTACTCTTATGTTCCAGGCCCACCCCGGACCAGTTGGCGGAGCCCATCAATACATTCTTCCGATCAAACACAGCCCACTTAGCGTGCAGCTTTTCCTCTCTACCCCGATCTGTTTTCAGGAAGCGAATCGGGACTCCGGCTTTCTGCAAGTTGACAATCCCCGGCCGACAATTGGGGAAGAGGAAGTACAGACCGGGATCGACCAGAATTTTCACACCTTCCTGCCCAGCACGTGTAAGCTCATGATGCTTATCGATCAGGCGAGACACCACCTGCTTGTTCGTGAGTACAAACAACTCGGCATGAATGCTCTTTTGGGCTTTGTTGATCTGATCCAGAATCGCGTCCTGAATTTCACTTTTTGGCCCCTGCACCGTATCGGCTCCAGCGGTTTGCAGGACCTTGATTTTACCTTGTCGAAACGGCTGAATTGGCGGCAGTAATTTCGGATCCCCACCAGAAGTTAGCCAATCCGGACGAAATGACTTATGGAACAAATTACGCGCATCCGGGCCTTCAATGTGCACCCCTCCATCGTGGTTGGCCGGGGAATGATTGCCCCAATTCATGCCACTGACGACCGCTTGATTATTATCCACTACCAATAGCTTGGTGTGATTAATTCGGCTGTGCGCGCGGGGGTATGTTACGGTCGAAATACCGTTTTTTCGTAAAAATTCCAGCATTCGGGTATTGTGATCCGGCTCGAAGGTATAGGGTGGTTTCACGGGTTGCTTGCTATTGTCCAGAATCACCCTCACCTGCACCCCTTTTTTCTGAAGATCCACCAGTTTTTGAGCGAGGGCGGCCTGCTCCGCCCGACCGGGCGTATCCGGTAAACACCCGCGTTCCGGGTAGATTTCCGGAGATTGAAAGTTGTACATGTTCAGCATTACCCAGGATTTCGCCTTGTCCAGCGTTTCGTGGATTTTGCCAAAAATTTGCCCGCCGCCCAACAGGCTGGTTACTTTGGTTTCTTTATCCCGACTCCCCCCAATCTCGGATGCTGGATACACAAAGAGATCGGACTGGCTCTCAATAACACCTCGCATTGGCAACGCCTGAAATGATCTGGGAAAGGAGCCTGAGGCCGGCGACTCTTGATTGGGTGTTCTGCCTTGCGGAATTCCCAATTTCCGATGGTTATCCGGGCTATTGGCTGGCGTGACCGGGATGTTTGGTAAAGGCTGAGCGGCTCGCAAAGTTTTTTTGGCAATTTTTACCCCCTGCACTCCTCGAAAACTCGGCTCATTGCGAAATAACCCCTGGGGGGTGCTGCAAACTTGAATCACCAATCTCTCTCCTAAATGATTAACCCACTTCAATTAAAATTTCGCTCTAGTCAAACCCTCTCCGCCAGATTGCAGACTGGCGCTTATCTCGATTCTGCGTGTTGACTTGCCCATTGCCTGATACATCCGTCGTACCGGCAACCCGTATGTAAATCCGATTTAAATGCAAAACAGCCCTTCATAGCCGGGACAATAAGCCCACCAAGACAAGATTCCAGTTCGTATTGGAAGTCTGCTTCTCTTCTTAAACCCACTTGTTTTATTTTTAATTTCTGAGATTGTAGCTGGTAAACGCTCGCTTGTAAAATAAACTTTTGAAACAGCGCCGCATCCAGATCTCAGTCCAGTCAGCCGACCGTTCAGGCTGCCATTATCCTCATTAAAACAAACCCAAATGACATCCGTATGACCGTTACAAACGGCTTTCTCCCCAGCCTTTCAGAGAACCACAAAACACGCCAGACAAGTTCCGTTCCAACCCGACATTCGCCTTTTTTCAAGAAGGCGTGTTTGCAAAACCCATCCACTGCCGGGTAACAGTCAATGAACCGACCAGTCTAGCCTAGCGAAATGCCCGATTGTGTGCATGAGCATGGGCATGAGCCGGCACCATCGGCTTGATTTTCAACGCCATGGCCAAACGGTTGTAATGCTCCATCACACTCAGGGAAGCCTGTATCACTTCCTTGCAATCGTTGTAAACTGCCGGGTTTTGTTTGGTATCCTTCAGCAATTGGGCATATTGCATCCCCAACTGTCGTTCGATATTACGACCCTTATTCATGGCTCGTCACTCCTAAAAAATCCCCATACCGTATCATCCCTGATCGTGTCTAATTCGTGTCGCAAGATGTACTTGCATAAAAACGCGAAATTGCCTTTTTGAGACATTTCGTAAACACTTTGTAATATTTTCACAATCCTCAACGGTTCAGACAGTCCATACACCTCACCATTCACCACCATCTCGAATCAATTCCCCACAACAACAATCGTCAGCCCCTTACCTTTCAGGCATAATAGCGCTATGAGTCCACAGGATATTATCATCAGCGGGGCCAGGGTTAACAACCTGAAAAACGTCAGTTGCAAGCTGCCCCACGAGCAACTTACCGTGATCACCGGCCCCTCGGGCTCGGGGAAATCTTCGCTGGCCTTTGATACCCTGTACGCCGAGGGTCAGCGGCGTTACATCGAATCGATGTCATCGTATGCGCGGCAATTTTTGGCCCGCATCGAAAAGCCGGATGTGGATAACATCCAGCACATTCTGCCCGCCATTGCGCTGGAGCAGAAAAATCATGTGAAAAATGCGCGCTCCACCGTGGGCACCGCCACCGAAATCTACGATTTTTTGCGCCTGCTGTTCGCCAGCATTGGCCAAACCCAGTGCGATGTCTGCGACGGCACGGTCAGCCGGGCCGATCCATTTAAAATCCAGAAGGCCCTGCAAGCCTACCCCGAAGGGCTCAAAGTCCTGCTGCTGGCTCCGGTTAACCTAAAAGAATTCAGCGTGGCGGATCTCATTCGTCAGGGCTTTTTCCGGGTATACCGACAAGGTGAAATTCAGGATTTGGCCACCGTGCAATCCGAACTCACCACGCACGAGCCGGTGCGCATCGTCATTGATCGGCTGATCATCAAGCACAAGGCCTTGGGCGCGCGTCTGCGGGAATCCATTCGCAACGCGCTGGTGCTGGGCAACGGCAAAATTGAAGTGGTCACGCTCAACGGCAAAGCAAGCGAACCCAAGAAGGCCAACACCACAACAGAGGCGAGTGAAGAAATCGAGCCGGGCGACAGCACACAACTGTTCCAGAACGAGTTTGCCTGCCTGAACTGCCACAAAGTGTTTGTGGAACCGTTTGCCAACCTGTTTTCCTTCAACAGCCCCATGGGCGCTTGCCCCTCCTGCGAGGGCTTTGGCCGAATCATCGGCATTGACATGGACAAGGTGATCCCCAACAAAACGCTCACGTTGGCGCAAGGGGCCATTCATCCCTTCACCAAGCCTGCCTATGCCGAAGGTTACGATTATCTGGCGATGGAAGCCAAAAAACGCAAAATCCCGCTGGATGTGCCTTGGCAGGATCTCAGCGATGCCCAGAAATCGTTTGTGATTGACGGTGGCGGCGAGTTTGAAGGGGTGCGCAGCTTTTTCGACTGGCTGGAAACCAAGAAATACAAAGTCCATGTGCGGGTCATGCTGGCCAAGTACCGGGGCTACTACCCCTGCCCGGAATGTCTGGGATCGCGCTTGCGCCGTGAAGCCCTGAACGTAAGGGTGCAAGGCAAAAACATTTTAGAACTGGGCGAAATGCCAATTTCCGAACTGGAAACCTTCTTTGAGGAACTCAGTCTGCCGCCCACGCACGAGCTGATCGCCAGCCGCTTGCTGAAGGAAGTGCAAAGTCGCCTGCGTTACCTCAGCGGGATTGGGCTGACCTATCTCACGCTTAGCCGCCAGTTTCGCACGCTCTCCAATGGAGAGGCCCAGCGCATTAATCTGTCCGCCGCGCTGGGGAGTGGCCTGACCGATACGCTCTACGTGCTGGATGAGCCCACGGTGGGCTTGCATGCCCGCGATACGGATCGCTTGATTCACATTCTGCAAAATCTGCGGGATCACGGGAACACGATTGTGCTCGTGGAGCACGACCCGGATGTCATGCTGGCCGCCGATTACATCATCGATATGGGGCCTGCAGGCGGCGATGAAGGCGGACGGATTGTGTATGAAGGCACGCCCAAAGGCTTGCTCTCGGTGTCGTATTCGCTGACCGCGCGTTATCTGAATCATCCCGCGTTGCCGCCGCCACCGAAAAGTAAAGCAACGCCCCAGCCGGAAGGCAACGGCAAATCCAACGGAAAACGGGCCATCAAAGGCAAAGCCAAACCCGACACCGCCGCACTGAGTGAAGACTTGGGCGATGTCATCACCATTGCAGGCGCCAAGGGCAACAACCTGCAAAACGTGACCGTACACTTCCCCAAACACCAACTGGTCTGCGTGACCGGGGTATCGGGATCGGGGAAATCCACACTGATCAAGCAAACATTGTTCGCGGCGTACGAGCACTCTCAATCGCGCTCCTTACAACTGGATGAAGCGCCGCACGAGGCCATTCTGGGGCTGGAAAGCTTCAAGGACATGCTGTTGGTGGATCAAAGCCCACCGGGGCGCTCGGCCCGATCCAATCCAGTGACGTATGTGAAAGCCTATGATGACATTCGCAAGCTCTTCTCGGAAACCCGCAAGGCCACGGTGCTGGGCATTACGGCCGGGCATTTTTCGTTCAACACCCCCGGTGGGCGCTGCGAAACCTGCGAGGGCCTGGGCACCATCACCATCGACATGCAGTTTATGGCCGATGTCACCGTGGTTTGCCACGACTGCCAGGGCCGCCGCTTCAACCCCAACGTGCTCTCGGTGGAAGTGGAAGGCAAAAACATCAACGACATCCTGAATATGACCGTGGATGAGTCGATTCAGTTCTTCAAAACCAGCCGCAAGATCATCAACAAGCTCAAGCCCCTGCAAGAGATCGGGCTGGGCTACCTGAAACTGGGCCAATCCACCGCCACATTGTCCGGGGGAGAGGCCCAGCGCCTGAAGCTGGCCAGTTATCTCCCTGCCCAACCAACCGGGGACAATGACGTGACGCTGGCCAAGGAACCCTACCTGTTCCTGTTTGATGAACCCACCACTGGCCTGCACATGGCCGATATCGCGCTGCTGGTGCAAGCCTTCCGGCGCTTGCTGGCCGCGGGGCATTCGCTGATTGTGATTGAACACAACATCGATTTTATCGCCCAAACCGATTACATCGTGGACTTAGGCCCCGAAGGCGGCGACGGCGGCGGCCTGATCGTGGCCCAAGGCAGCGTCGCCGAAGTGATGGAATCGCCGAATAGCTTCACCGGGAAATTCCTGAAGCAACGCCTGCAATCACCCGCAGTGGTGACAGGGCGCTAGAGTTCTGGCTTAAAGTATCGAGCCCTAGCCGCGCTTTTTGACCACCATTTTGGCCAGGCGGCCCAACAGATCCATGCCCACGGTGCCGGGGAGTCCACCGGTGGCGGCGCTGAGGGAGGTGTTGATCATGGATTCGCGGTGATGGGTTTGGGCAATTTTAAAATCGCAGTACTGCTCAAACCAGTCGCTGATCGCTTCCGGGAGTGCGTCATCCTGATACTTCAGGGTGATGGCGATGAGGTAGGCCATGTAATCGGCATCGGTTTTTAAATCCTGACGCTGCACCACGGCCTGAATGTAATCGGCCAGATGCCCGTCATCCAGCTCTAGCAGCATGCGGTGGGTCGTGGCGATCAGCTCCTCGGGCACAAAAGGCGTCCCCCGAAACAGCTCATTGCGAGAGAGCGACCGAAAGCGCGGATTTTTACGCAGCAAGGCCACGGCCTCGGTCTGATACGACTCATAACGGCACTGGGACAGCTTGAAGCCTTCCAGCCTAAAGAGGACTTTGGAAACCACAAAACGGCTACGGGCGCGGTCTTCGGGGAGGGCGTCCGCTTTGTCCATATTGGTTAACAAGGATTGCAAATGTTTTTCCGCCAGAACCAGACTAAAGGGATTCAGGCGATATTCTAGCCATTCGGCCAGCAAGAGCCCCGCCCCCCGGCCAATTTCGTAGGCGGTAATTTGGGCCAAAAGCGCTTCCACGTTGGTGGCCTTGGTCTGCTCCCACCGACGACGAGACCGAGCCATCACCCGACCCGTCACAAATCCACCCACTGAGGTCATCATGGACCCAGTAGAGACCAGACCTTTTAACATGTTTTTTGGCCAGCCTAAAATGCCCATATGCGACTCTCCCTTACGCTCAAGTTCCACCTTCAGTATAGGCCTACGCTCCCAATTAAGCTACAGGAGACATCCCCAAAGGCAGCGCTTCACGCAATTTGCGAGCCCCACAACCCATCCAGTTATCCCATGTATTCACACACAAGCAGCCTTTCAAAAAGAGAACATCAACTCGGAGTGCTGCGCTAAAAGCCAAGCCCCGTTATGCCCCGATAAGGCGTGATGCCTGTCCCGTAAGGCTTCACCTGATACGTTTGAGGTGCAGTCATATAGCCTCCCCCATAAGCCGGGTAACCGGGCATCCCATAGGGAACGGCCGCATAAGGATTCATCACAATCCCATTGCGATAAGGAGAAGGTGAGCCATAGGCCATGCCGGGAGCCCCGTAAGGTCCGTTGACATAGGGCGCGCCATAAGGCGCATAACCATAGTTCGTTTGAGGATAAGGGCCGTAATTATTGCCAATGCTGCGACTACCCCCCGATTTGTTGTTCAGGTAGTAGGCGCCCGCCAACGCCCCGGCGGTCAAAGCCAGGCCGGCTAGCCCCTGGGCAATGCCAGCCAGACGAGAAGGACCACCCACGCTGGCCCCATTAGACTGGGCATAGCCTGTGCCGGGATTACTCGCCCCGCCTTGGGCCGCACTGGTATTAACCCGACCCTGATAGGAATCCTGAAAGAAGGGATCATTGTCAAAATCGCTGTCAAAATCATCGTCATTCCAAAAGCTGCGTTTCTTTTTGGGAGCAGCTGGGGCGGGTTGCGTCATGGCCAGACGGTCAGGCGCCACGCCAAGTCCAGACTGGGTAGACGTCGAAGGCAAGGCATTTTTCCGGCCTTTTCCGCCTGAGGGGTCAGACGCTGTAACCGTTCGCATCCCATTCGGGGCTTGCTGGAGCTGGGCTTGCTGGAACTGTTGCTCCATCGTGGCCTGAGCCTTTTGGGCTTCTTGCGGGAAAACTTCCGCCAGCTTGGCAATTAAAGCCCCCGCATCCTGATAGGTAGGCTCGCCAAAGAGAACCGTTTGCAGGGAGTTTAGCCGTTGCACCATCGTCGCGCCCGGCTTGGGTTTCAGGCTCAGCCGGTTTTCCACTTCCTGAACAAAGGGTTCGGCTGGCTTCAGACGCGTTTCCAGCTCTGGTTGAGCAGCAACCGCAGGCGCTGATTTTAACGAAGCACTGGTGGCTGGCGCAGTCGTCGGGGCGGCCGGTGGAACGCTATTATCCACCAACGGCCGGGGTTGCCAATCCACGCCCACGGCATCCTCTGCCCAGACGGCAGCTGAAGGCAGGCCCATCAGAGCCATCAAGGACAGGCTGATCAGTTGCTTCAGGGTGCAATAACGGAATGAAAAAATGGAATATGGCACAAAAACCACCTCGATAACCTTGCAGGATCGTCTGCTGGGATTAAGACCAAACCCAGCCTGAAATTGCCCTGCGAAACTTTAAAAGTCAAAAAAAACCAAAGACCTAAAAAAGACATCATCGCCTCGGGCAATATCACCCAGCCGATCCCGCTTCTATCATCGACCTTCCCCACAAAAACTTAAATTGCCTTTTTCGGCAAATCCAACATGCCCGAAAGAGTCTGGCAACTGCTGGAAATCCAAAGTTGCCCAAGTTCAAGTGGAGCACCGTGGCTTTTATTCGAAAAAGCGAAAACGCATGCCCCGCAGCCCTCCTGCCAGCCATCCATAAAGACAACCGCGACACGCCCCTTTTTCAGGGGAAAACAACCGTGCCCAATCTGAAAATCACCCGCTAGGGATGCGCGCTCACCGTGCCATAGGTACCCAAAGCCAACCCATTGGCATCCAGAAAATGCTTGGGCCAATCCAGCAGCACCCGGTCAGCGACGACACTGGGTTGTACCGCCATCTCCCGGAACTCTTCCAGCATGAAAAAGCCCATTTCGTTGAGGTTTTCATCAACGGTCATCATCGGGGTGCCCGTTTCGTAGCGGGCCAGCATAAACACATCCACAGTGTGGCGCGGCTGGCCGTCCTTGCCCTGATGCAGGAAGTCAGCCAGGTAAAGCACCTTTTCAATGCTCACCCCCAGATTCACCTCTTCCTGAAGCTCGCGCACGGCGCATTCGGTCAGACTTTCGTCCATCTCCAGCGTGCCACCGGGGAATACCCAAAAGGGCTTGTTATTCTGGCGCACCAGTAAAATTTTCTGGTC
Source organism: Vampirovibrio chlorellavorus (assembly GCA_903866275.1). Taxonomy (GTDB): domain Bacteria; phylum Cyanobacteriota; class Vampirovibrionia; order Vampirovibrionales; family Vampirovibrionaceae; genus Vampirovibrio; species Vampirovibrio chlorellavorus_D. Next base: position 164,211 of record CAIPMU010000016.1, read on the forward strand.
ATGGATCAACACCACCCCAACCCGAACTTTATAGCAGTAAGCATCACTCATGGGCGCATTTTCCTTCAGACCAACAATTCACTCGCACGCTGTGCAATGCCATCATACGATAGCTGCCCCAAAACCGGGAGTGACTCGTTACGATGTCATTTTAGATACGTAATAAAAACAATCTTAATCGTTCACTTAATTACATTAGTTAGAACGTAAAGTTTTACAACAATAACCAAGGACAAATGTACAAACAAATTCAAAATCATGATAAAAAGATGTTTCTTATTTTTAATTAATTAAAATTTATCATTTAAACCTCAGAAAGAAAGCACATAACTAATTTTACAAAGTCAGGTAAAGCACTCTAGCAATAAAGTCACCTTACAAGGACTTAAAATGATACTTCTACAGAAATCGATACTTTACTACAATTCTACAAAAAACAAAAATGCTTACTCCTCTAAAGACGTACTCAAGTGCGCCTCGCACACTAAACCTTTATTTCAAGGAAATATTGACTCAAGACCCTCAGATGATTCAGATAGTTACCATTCCACGTCGAGCGCTATTCAAAGTGAAATTTTCAACGCTGTTAAAGCAAACAATTCATTTCCTCAAGGGTTTCCAGTTTTAGGAAAGGGAAGATCTAGCACTGTATATGGAATCTCCCCTAAATATGTTTTCAAGCTTCCTGTTAGACACAATGATTTGTCTATCAATATAACGAGTTCCAAAGATATTGAAATCATATCAGATAGATATCCAAGTGAATACCTTAGTCAACCACTTGCAAAGATAATTGTCAAAAATGAACCATTCTACCTTCTTAAAAGAGTACCAGGAAAGCCTGGATCTATGGACTATACGCAGTTAACGTATGGATACGGTATACCCAATTATCTCTATCCTCAGTGTCGTGAAGATTACAAATCTTTCATCAAAGACGTTTCCGACATGCCTTATTCAGCTTATGAAAAACTAATCCGAAATATAAAGCGATTAGACAATGACGGTAAATGCATCGATCCAAATTCTAATAATTTGATGATAGATAAAATCTCCAGCCGATTACACCTTGTTGATATTGACGAAAAAGATACCGCTGCAGCAATCAGGATGTATCCACCGGGAAAAGAAAACAACATCTGTTATATACTTTCGATGTTGATTGATATGAGTTTCTTAAATTTGGAAAAAGATATTGAGTTTCTAGACAGAGAACTCTCCGGGAGATATCATCATAGACAACCTAGACGACGAAGAAGAATCATGAACAATGTTCTTAAGGCTGCCTGCAATGAAAATTTTATCAAGTTAGTTGACCCGAGTGACCTGAGTTTCAATCCCCGAAGCCCACTTTTTAAACTTAAAGATCTTTTAAAAACAGGCAATCTAAATGATCGCCATTGTAACGATATTGAAGACTATCTAAGACAAGCTGCTAATGCTACCACTTTATACAGTAGACGTGAAGCTTCACAGAAGATCGAAGAAATTTTTGATAATTTCAGTGATTCTTATGGGTCTGGATTTTCAAGATAATATTACCTTGCAACTCATTCAATAAAGAAGGATCTAAATGATTATCTATACACTCTCTACATTTAAACCTTCGAAAACATCGCATGTTTTATTTCAAGGCAACATCCCTACAAAAGACCAAATGGCCTCTCAAGCATTAAGCCCTAGCGAGGAGCGTATAGCAAAGAGCGTATTAAAGCGCATCATTGATGCTATTACAAATGCTCTTCGTTCTTTTTTAAATTGGATTTCAAGTACTTTTAAAAAAGTATTTAATATTCAAAATTTAGAAAAAAACAACATTGAATGGACTCCTCTTTCTCATACTGGTAGTATTACTCGTTATAAAGATACACATGCACCCATTAGCAACTTCTATAAAATCGATGGTACATTTTATCGGGGTGCTCAGCCGGGCATCACGGATGATGATCGTTTAAATCCTGAACACCTCAAACAAGGTTTGCTCTACCTTAGGGATCAATGTGGCGTCAGAACCATACTCAATCTGAGGAATGACACGGATCTTCGGCAAGAATTTAACCACCACCCCAAAGACCACCAAACCAAAGAAAAAGAGGCGATTGACCAGCTCAATACATCGGCTCCTGATGAAAAACAACTGAAGTATGTGAACATTCCCATTCGTTCCGGGGTGGCCATCACTGAACCGCAATTTGCGCCCATTCTGTCGGTGCTACAGCACGCTTCAACTGCCCAGCCGGTTTTTGTGCACTGCAAAGCAGGCATCGATCGCACCGGGCTGGTGACTGCACTGTACCGTGCCCTGAACTATCCCAACGCCCCCTTTAAGGATGTTTATGCCGAAATGCAGGCTTGCGGGCATGATGCCAACGGCATCTGGAAAGGCTATGTGAATAATCTGGCCTATTTTTTACGAGCCAAACCCATATTTAAGGACTACTATCAGCAACATCACACCCAGATTGACCACAATTTAGATCAAATGGAAGTCTGAAAACAGCGCGGCCAATCCAATCATCGGCCCTCCATCATATTAGATCAGGCAACCGGTTTTATTGAAGATTCAACCTTAACAATTCCTCATCAAGCGCACAAAAAACAAGCAGATTGTTTTCATGCTACTACAATGGGGGATAGTGTGAATGACTAGTATGGATGCTTCTTCGGGTGCGCAACGCCCGGTAACCAACGTGCAATTTTCAGGCAGCAACGGTAAAGCAGGGGCTGCACCGGGCAACTTTCTGCCGTCACTGTCTGTTCCCGTCGCGGGGGCAGCCAGCCAAAGCTTTGTGAAAGATTGGGCCAAGGGCACCGAAACCTATGGGATCCACAGTTTTGCGGCAGAAGGCGTGAACCGGGCGCTTGCCCCGGAAACACCACTGGGCAGCAAACTTCGGCGCACACCAAGCTCTAAAAACATTGAAGTGCCCCCCACTGGCGATATAGCACGCTCCTTAACCTATTCAGATATTTTTCATCTGGGTACCCAGCAGGTACCACTTCAAGAGGTTAATGCCCAGCGGTTTGGCAGTACGGTCAAAAGCAACGTCGGGCAAATGACAGAATCGCTGAAGCCCGAGAACCGTGGGGCATTCTTCAAAGATGTTACCGCGAAAGACTACTTGCAAAAGACCGTGGTGAACGAAAACATCAATCCGGTGAAGGATCTGATCAAAAATAATCCCGGCCAGGAAATTGGCACAGGACTCTTCCGCACAGCGGCCGTCAGCTTTATGGGGCTGGATGTGATTAAGCACACCAGCGAAGCTTACAAACAGGCCAAGGCCCAAGAGCACGGCTCAATTCTGGGCCAGTGGCGGACGGCACTGGAAACCACCAAGGCCTTCTGCAAATACACCGTCCGGGATGGCACCAGCTGGGAAGCCGCCGGGGTCGGGGCAGCCATTGGGAAAGCCATTCTCCCGATCGCCTTGGGTGGCATTTCGCTGGGCGGCATCGCCATTGGGGCGCTGGCGGGCGTGGCCACCGAAAAAGTGCTGGATAAGGTGATGAATACCGGCAAACATGATCCGGTCAATCAGCAAGCCAACACCAACCCGGAAATGAAAGAAGGAGCCGGTCCCGAGGGGGGCAGTTCAACTGGCATTAAAAAGTAAACCGCCCCTTCCCCGCTTCTGACGCATTGATATGAGCACAGTTTGCAGGCCCTGGTCCTTGCAGGGCCTGTTTCGCCTGTCGGTAAAGAATTCATAAATAATCCCAACGTTTTGAGCCAAACTCAAAGGCAGTGCAATGTGCAATGCCCCAGATGGATGCATACAAATTGCATGCAAGGGGGCACCCGGCATCATCGAGGGCTCAGTAAGGTACCCAGCTGAGGAGTATCCGAGACGGGGTTCTGAAGTATAATAGGGCTATTACAGCGTGAGAGAGCATCCTTAAAGTGACCCTACCTTCCCCCAAGCTGAAAGTATTGACTGTCTTTGGCACCCGCCCGGAAGCCATTAAGATGGCCCCCGTTGTGAACGCGCTGGCCGCCTGCCCGCAAGACTTTGATTCTAAAGTCTGTGTGACCGCCCAGCACCGCGAAATGCTGGATCAGGTGCTGGATCTGTTCCAGATCAAGCCGGATTACGACCTGAACCTGATGAAACCCAATCAGGATCTGTTCCAGATCACCACCAACGTGCTGATGGGCATGAAAGACGTGATCGAGAAGGAAAAGCCGGACATCGTGCTGGTACACGGGGACACCACCACCACCATGGCAGCCTCATTGGCGTGTTTTTACCTGAAAATCCCGGTGGGCCATGTGGAAGCGGGCCTGCGCACCTGGGACAAGTTCTACCCCTTCCCGGAAGAGATTAACCGGGTGGTCACAGACAGCATCGCCACGCTGTTCTTTGCCCCCACCGAGGGCTCCAAGCAGAACCTACTAAAATGCGGGGCCAAACCCCAACAGATTTTCATGACCGGCAACACGGTCATTGACGCGCTGTTTTACACCTTGCACAAGCCCAACCGCAACGGGCACTTGCCCATCACCCTGAACGACGCCAAGCGGCTCATTCTGGTGACCGTGCATCGCCGGGAAAACTTTGGGGAGCCCATGGCGGAAATCTGTCGGGCGCTGAAAGAGATTGTGGAAAACCACGATGACGTGGAAATGGTCATTCCGGTACACCCCAACCCCAACGTGCGCAATATTGTGCATCAAACGCTGGGCGGCCGGGACAACATCCACCTGATTGAGCCCCTGGACTATGAGCCGTTTTGCCGCCTGATGGAGCGTTCCAGCCTGATCCTGACCGATTCCGGTGGGGTGCAGGAAGAAGCGCCCTCGCTGCAAAAGCCGGTGCTGGTGCTGCGCGATGAAACTGAGCGCCCGGAAGCAGTGGCCATGGGCACCGTCAAGCTGATTGGCCCGCATTACGAACGCATCCTCTCGGAAGCCACGCTGTTGCTGAACGACGATTCGGCGTATCAGGCCATGGCCAAGGCCGCCAACCCGTATGGGGACGGGCAGGCTTCGGAACGCATTATGCAGGCCCTGCGCGATTTTCACGCCAACCCCAAGCAATTCCAGTAAGCCCGCAGTCTGATTGCTTGCCGCGCTTGCCCCAAGTCAGAAGGCAAACTTTGCTTAATCTTGTTGCGCTGCTTATTCCACTTTAGGGGCTTTTTCGATAGACTATTGCGGCAAACCCTCATGCCCCCTGCGTTCGCATGGCTGTTGTATATCCAGTTTATCCAAAAGATTCAGTCACCATCCTGCTCGCACGCTGCCGAAACGATGTCCATTTAAAACTGCCCACTACAATGCGTTGACCCTGTGGCCAGCCGCACCAATTGAAGGGATCTTCCTCATGACCACCATCACCCCCCGCCGCTTTTTCTCCATCGCGCTGAGCCTGGCCGTACTGGCTACCGCCACCGCAGCCGGCCTGCCGATGAGCGCTTCAGCCAAGGCCCCGGCCACTCGCGCAGTGAAACCGCTGGAAAACACGGCCAGCTATGTGGACACCGTATTCGACAAACTGCAAGGCCAATGGGTTATGCAAGCCGTGAACAATCAGGTGACCGGCAACCACATCCTGACCTTCACCCTGGATGAAAACGGGTTGGTCAGCAACAGTCAACTGGACGGGACCCCCACCACCCTGACCGAAAACGAAACCATTCAACAGTTTCTCAAGGAAAACGCGCCCTTTGCCCCGTTCCCGGCCGGGTTAAAAGGCTCACAACTGAGCTTCAAACTTAAAATCACCCCCGAAAGTCTGCAAATGCTGAGCTATCAGGTGCTGGACCGCAGCAAGGACGAGCCCACCATTGCCTTTGCCGCCGCCTCGGTGGCCCAACCGGCCTCCATGTATTACACCCGCGTTCTGCCCGTGACCCCCGGCAAAGTGTGGGACAAACCGGACAGCAAGACCACCAGCGCTGCCGAGCAAACCATGACCGACTATGTGGCTCAGGTACAACAGCAAGTGCGACAGCACTGGCAATTGCCACAGGATTACAACTTTCAGCGCACGGTGGCCCGCCTGCTGATTGATCGTGATGGCAGCCTGCTGGGCGTGCAACTCACGCAGTCCTCCGGCGATAAAACGGTGGATCAGGCCGCACTAAAAGCAATCACCGATGCGGGCGTGTTTCCCCGCGTCCCCGCCAACGCGCCGTCTCTGCCCGTGACCATTGAGTACGTATTTGAGCCCGTGCACCAAACCGAGTAAACTAAGCTCAGCCATTCAAAAACGTCTCTGCCGATTCGCTTGGCAGGGACGTTTTTATTGAATAGGCGCTCAGTTTTTCTCAACCGCTCACTTTCAAGGAGTTTCATCCATGCCCCGCGTTTTCATCTCAACCCGTCGAGTCTCAATTTTATTGGCTCTACTCCTTTTATTAGGAGGCCGCAGCGAAGCGCAAGTTACCGCACCACCGGAACAACTCATACCGCAATCCGCAGCGGCCAGCCCCCAGATCACCCCGGACTCTGCCGAAAAAACCAAAAAAAGTTCAACCGAACCCGAAGTGGATTTTGGCCCTTACGTTGCAAAACTTCAACGCAAAGTCAGGCAAAATTGGCATCCCCCAGGGCCCCGCAATTTCAAAACAACTGTTTCATTTAAGATTCATCAAGATGGTCAATTGTCCGATGTGGTGTTATCCGAAGCCAGCTCTAATAAAGGTTATAATCAAGCATGCCTGAATGCGGTTCGGGTAAGCGCTCCATTTGATCCACTTCCCAAAGCCTTTTCAAGAGAGTTCATTGATGTGAAATTCACGTTTGACTTTGAACTCAGCAATCCATCACACAGTGCCAAACCGCTTTCATTTTGGCAAAAGCTGTTTGCGCCTTAACTGCGCAGTTTATCCCTTGATAATTCACCCCATCAAAAAGAGCCGTCTTTTGAACGGCTCTTTTTAAGTTTAAGGGCTTTTCTTTGCCTGCAATGCTAGGCTGGGGCGGCCTCTGGGGTTTCCACTTCGCGGGAGAAACCACAGCCTTTCTCGGAGCAAGCGTGGAAGGTGCCTTTCTTCAGCACTTTCTCAGTGAGGAGATGACCGCAGTCGGGGCATTTATCAGCCACGGGCTTGTTCCAGAAGGCCTGATCGCAATCCGGGTAGCGGTTGCAGCCGTAGAAAATCTTGCCTCGGCGAGATTTCTTGGCCACCACTTCGCCTTCGCCGCACTTGGGACAGACAATGCCGGTCTTTTGCTCGAACGATTTCGTCGCGCCGCAGCCTTCGCTCTGGCACTTCAGATACTCGCCAAAACGACCGTGCTTCATCAGCATATCGCCGCCGCACTTCTCGCATTTCTCGTCGCTGGGCTGATCCTCAGGCAAGGCTTTTTGATCCTTGCTCAATGGGCGGGTATATTTGCACTCGGGATACCCGGTACAGCCCATAAACTGACTGCCCCACCGGCTGGTCTTCAAAGACATGGGCTTTTCACAATCCGGGCAGCTTTCGCCTTCCAGCAGGATAACCACTTTTTCCATCTCATCGCCGGCTTTTTTCAGCGTGGCTTCAAAGGGCTCGTAGAAATCACGAATCACGCCGCGCCAGGGCAGGTTGTTGTCCTCAATTTCATCCAGCTTGTTTTCCATACCGGCGGTAAAGCCCACATCCACGATGTCCTGGAAGTGCTTCACCAAGACATCATTGACGGCCTTGCCCAACGGGGTGGGCTTCAGAGCTTTGTTTTCCATGAAGACATAGCCGCGATCCTGCACCGTAGCGATGGTAGGTGCATACGTACTCGGTCGACCAATGCCCAATTCTTCCAGCGTTTTCACCAGACTGGCTTCGTTAAAGCGCGGTGGTGGTTCGGTAAAGTGCTGCTTGGGCTCCACTTTGGAGGCCACCAGCTTATCGCCCTTGACCACATCCAGCAGGGCCGAACTGGTCACTTCCTCGTCTTCGGCCGCTTGATAGACGGCCATATAGCCCTTGAAAATCACCTTGCTGTCGGAACCGCGCAAGAGCAAGTTCTGGCAGGCCACTTCCACGGTCTTGGTGCGAATCTGGGCCGCGTCCATCTGGGAGGACATAAACCGATTCCAGATGATGCTGTAAATGCGGTACTGCTCTTCGTTCAAGGCATCCCGTACCGAATCAGGGGTACGGCTGATGTAAGTGGGTCGGATCGCTTCGTGGGCGTCCTGCACGTTTTTCTTGGCTTTTTTGGTGTAATCGTTGGGCTCGGCCGGGTAAAACTCAGGGCCGTACTGGGCCACGATAAATTCCTTGGCCGCATCGCGCGCTTCATCGGCTACGCGGGTGCTGTCGGTTCTCATGTAACTGATCAAACCTTCGGGGCCGTTGCCGAGATCCATACCCTCATAGAGCTTTTGGGCAATCTGCATGGTCTTTTTCACCGAATAACCAAAGCGGGTGCTGGCTTCCCGCTGCAGGGTGCTGGTGATAAAGGGCGGTTGGGGCTTGCGTTTGGCCTCGCGAGTGTTGACCGCAGCTACTTCGTAAGGCTGGGTTTCCAGCGTTTTTACGATGGCTTTCGCCGCGGCTTCGTCCTTGATTTCGGCTTTTTCGCCGTCGATTTTGGCCAGGTTGGCGACCATGCCGCCCGCGTCTTTCAGGGATTTTTTTAGCTCGGTGGCCACCGTCCAGTATTCTACAGGAACAAAGGCGTTAATTTCGGCTTCACGTTCGCAGATAATGCGGACGGCCACACTTTGCACCCGACCGGCGGACAGGCCCTTGCTCACTTTTTTCCAGAGCAGCGGGCTGAGCTTGTAGCCCACCAAGCGATCCAGAATGCGGCGGGTCTGCTGGGCATTCACCCGGTGGTAATCAATCTCGCGCGGATTCTGAATGGCTTCCAGAATGGCGTTCTTGGTGATCTCATGAAACTCAATGCGGTGCACCGTTGCCTTGGTATTGTCCAACAGCTCGGACACGTGCCAGGCAATTGCTTCCCCCTCGCGGTCAGGGTCAGCTGCGAGATAGATGGTGTCACTTTTTCGGGCGGCTTGTCGTAGCTCCTCCACCAGATCGGCCTTGGCGGCCAACACTTCATAGAGGGGTTCAAAATCGTTGTCGATATCGACGCCCAGTTTTTTCTCGGGCAGGTCGCGAATATGGCCCACGCTGGCCTTGATCATAAACTTGGCGCCCAGAATCTTCTTCAGGGTCTTGGCCTTGGCGGGGGACTCAACAATCACCAGCGAACGGCCACTGCCCGCCTCGCCCCAATCCTCATCATCAACGGATGAGGCGCTACCTGCCTTTTTGGTGCTGGCCTTAGTCGTGCTCTTTTTGGCAGCGGTCTTAGGGGCGGCCTTTGCCCCCGTTTTGGGCGCGGCTTTGGCGGCTATTTTAGCAGCAGGCTTGGCTGCTTTGGCTGTGGTGGTTTTGGAGGCAGCTGTTTTGGGCGCAGCCTTGCTCATGGTTTTTGCAGCCGTTTTCGGGGTGGCCTTGGTCGCCTTGGATTCGGCTTTGACTGAAGCTTTTGCAGCGGGCTTGGCTGCGGGTTTGGCTACGGATTTAGGCATTTGGCAGGGATACCATTCTATCAAGTCGTCTAATGAAACGGAAAAACTGATGCGCTCCGAGTAAATTTACTCATGCTGGGCTGCTACTTTATATGAGCTTGGCAGATTGCCATATTAATAGTTATAGCAAACAAATTTCAAGGGGGAACACCTGAGTGTTTTCAAAAGTCCACCGCTCAGCACCGTAAGCGGGAACATTTTTGCATGCCGGGCGATCTAAAACAGCATCAAGCTGAAACGCGAGCTCTCCAATGGTTTCCAATAAGTTTTCAAGTTGCTGGAGGATGAAACCATGCCCGTGGCCCACGGTACTGTCCGCATCCGGCAAGCGGCTCTCGCGTCTTGAGTTCTACCCCGGTTGAACCGGTTCAACGCCGGATGATTTCCCGAGAGCGCGAATCTCACCAGACCAGACGGCAGCTGATGGAAATGTCTTTTTGGAAAAACAGAGGCTGGACGGTATAATGTAACAACGCTTCATAATATAAGCCGACAAAAAATCAAAGGGATAGAGTTTCGGATAGGCAACACGCTCAGGTCAGGCGGCTCAGTCCGCTCACTGAGGAAACGCCAAACTCGGGAAAAGCCAAACGCGTGGATAGTAGACACGCCAACACCTCAGCAGGAAAGTATAAACGTCAGAAAGAAAGTAAACCGGTTGGCCAGATTCCAGAACCCAGGAACGCCATCCTTCAAGCATCCCGGAATCCTTGAACCCCAGACACAACCGTTAGAGAGGTAGAGATGACCATGACATTCAAAACGACTGCCAAAACCCTGTGCTGCGCGCAACTGGCGCTGGGAATCCTGCTAACGCCTGCGCTGGCCTTGGCGGACAGCAACCTGATTCAACTCAAGCCCCTGCAAAAGGAAAACACGGTTTACACCAATACCCCTGCCAACCCTGCCCCCGGTGCCGCCCTCAATAACCCCAACGGCGGCTACGGCTTGCCCAGCTACGGCAACAACTATTACGCCCCCAGCGATGACAGCAACACCCTGAAAGGCCATGTCATCTCCATTCCCAAGGGCACCATGATGTCCATTCAGCTCGATCAGCCCATTAACTCCTACTCGGCACACGTGGGCGACCCGATTAATGCCACGCTGGAAAACGATCTGTACATCAATGATGTCATGGCCGTCCCTGCAGGGAGTCAGGTGCAAGGGCAGGTGGCCAGTGTCAGCAGCTCCGCCATGATGGGCAAACACGGCGACATCGACGTACGCTTTGACAACGTCAAACTGCAAGACGGCCGGGTGATCCCGGTCAACGCGCATATCGTCACCCACGACAAAAGCGGCGTGTTGCGCGGCGATACCTATCTGATGGACGTAGCCAAAGGCGTGGGCATCGCCGCAGGCGCAACCGGCGTGGGCACTTTAATGGGCACCGCTGCAGGCAGCCTCTTGGGTAGCGCAGGCACGGGCGCCCTCTTCGGGCTGGGCGTAGGCGCCATTGGCGGCATGGGTTACGCCATGGCCCGCAAGGGAAAAGATGTCATCGTGCCCGCCGGGTCACGCATGAGCCTAATCATTGATTCGCCGATTACGGTGAACAACTAAAATATTCGCTCCTCAGAGCAATTGAAAAGACCCGGTGTTTCAGGACACCGGGTCTTTTTAATAGAAGCTCTGAAAAAATTACAGCCTTGATCAGGATGCTGTTGGAAAGCTGTTATTAAAGTTTGCTAGATAGAAAATCCGTCACGGGCTATAGATCTTTCTCGCTTGTAAGTCCCGACTCCCAAGCGTTGTTCAGCATCTTTCAGGAATACTCTTTCTGCCTTGTGTTTAGTGGTATAAGGCGCATTCGAATCGCCCCACTGGCGATTCTCCAACGCAGTCAAACGACGTTCCTTTAATTGTGCAAAGCGTACCCGTTCTTTGCCGCTTAACTTGTCCTTGCTGGCCAGACGATGCAATTCGCTTTTACTGGAAAACAAAGACTTCAGCCGAGCACCTAAACCATCCTTCTTTACGGTTTTTCCACTGAATTCATAAGAATCCCGACCCCATTTTACAATGGTCGACTTGCCGGTTCTGTCCAGTGCACTTTCTACCTTGGCGACTGCAGAAGGGTTACTACGGGCAGCACGGCAGAAAGTTTCAACAGCGGTCATATTCATAACATAACGCCTTTGGATATAATCCACAAAAAACAACAATCTACAATAGTATTAAAATAAAAATGTGAAAAAAGATGCGCTTTTTTCCACACCAAATTAAACACCCATGGTCTATCCTGTCCGAAATTACTTGAACAACACCTTGGGCTGCAACTGCTGGATCAGCAGATCCATGTTCTTTTTGCTGAGATCGGGCATTTTACGGTAGAAGTCCTGAACACCTTCAAAAGGCCGAACGCGCATCACCTTCAGGGCCAACTCCTCATCCAGACCGGGCAGGGCTTTCAGTTGGTTCAGGCCGGTTTTATTGATGTTCACCCGCCGGGCCACGGTCACCGACTGACGCAAGTCATGAGCATACGCAATCTCGGGTGGGGCATAAGGTTCTTCGAGGGTGGCCCCCCAAACCGTTGCGCCCAGTGACAGGAGCACACCCAAAAGCACGCCACCACCACTAGCCTTCAACATACACCATCATTCCTTTGAACAAACATCCAGCGACTCATTTCACATTACGCAGTTTCATCACCCGAAGACGATGCACCACTATTCTAACTCTCCTGCGGCCAACGAAAAACATACGCTGTGACTGCCCCATAAGGCAACGCTCGCTACGGGTAATGTGAATCAATTGTTACACGTTTATTTTCGCATCAGAACCAAAAAATCCGAAAACGCTCACAAATGATAGCCAAATCACCCCAATCCTTGCCAGGCCATCAGCAACCGGGCACAAACCGATGGCAAACACAGACCCATTGATCCAATGGCTTACACCCTCATCCATTGGGAGGAACTTACTACACTTGACTTGTCCGATTATTGCAAAATCGTATAATAGAACTTGATCCAGTTTTAAGTCGTGCAGCTTCAATCATTCCAATGTGATTTCACTCATCTGATTTCACCGGCGGCCCCTTACGTTTCAGCAAATTTAGCCTGAAACCGTTTTGAATTTTACGAACGATCCGATAACCATTCACCAGGTTCAAGCATTGTAGGGAAATGGGTGTGATGCAAATCATCAAGGCTCTAGCGGCCTTTTACACAGCCTTAGTGCATCAGGATTGCGAACATCCCCGTGTGGCGCCACCGGGGAGCTCGTGCAGATCTGGCCACAATCAGGCCCATGCAACCGAGACACCCAGCACGTATTGCGAAGACTGCGGTTACAAAGTCCGGGCCTTATGGAGCATCTGCCGGTGTCGCACCTGCGGGGGCAAACGCCAGCCCAAACGCGGCATGGATAGACGCATTCGGCCGCTATATCGCTACTGCCAGCATTGTGGGCAAACGGATTTCCAGCTCATCAAAAAAGATCGCATTAACGTGCACGAAATGCCCTATGCCCTGCTCACCAAAGAGATTGACTATACCGAAGAGCGCCAGCCGTCACCCAAACGGGCTGCAAACCCCTTTGTGGCCGCCTACCGGCAGCTGGATATTGTGGAAGGCGAAGTGCTGCATCGCAGCGAGGAAGTCTTCAGCCGCAGTCAGCACCCCGGTTACTCCCAAACCACCGCCGATGGATTTCATCGCAGCTCACGCTAAGCAGAATAACCCTATAGCCACTACAGTTTATCCAGTTTGCACCATTCAGTCTGAAACTGAATTCAAGAAAATGACATTCTGGCCGAGGAATATTGATAAATCCTCTTCAAATCTGCCATAGGAAGCGCCAGCGGATGAAATATCTTAAAATCGGTATCTACATTTCATTCACATTGATTTGCCTGCTGTTGCAACTGTCCTTTGTGCTGGAAAGTTTTACGTTAATGGACAAAAGCCAGCTACCCTTGCTCTCAGGCTTTTCAGCAGGCTTGGCGATGGTCGCTGCCTTTCTGTCGTTTCCGATTAGCTGGCTCTCAAATTTAATGGCTCACGCAATACCCGGCGGGTTTTCCAATCTCTTTCCCATTACCCACATTGCCAGCCTGAACAGCCCTCTCAATGCGATGTTCGACAGCCTGCCCGTGCTTTCCGGACTGGATCCCCGACTATTGCTAGGCCAGTACTTTGTTCCCGGACAACTGGACTGGCCTTTGCTTCTCTCAATCCCAGCCTGGAACACCTTGGAGCGCGCTTTGATTCGCCTTGTGGAAGGCTATGAAGAAGACGAACGGCGAGCAAACCATGCCAGCCAGGCAGAAGCGCTGTCGCAAAAATTTATGAACCCCATCCCACCAGCCCCTATCCCAGAACCCACCAGGGATTCGAGTGTGGACAAAAGCCTTTATTCACAAATTCTGAATGACCTGAAAAGCGAAGTTCGAAAACTGGAAACCGAAGTCCACGTTGACCCCTTGACCCAACTCTACAACAAGGGCTACTTTCAAAAACGGTTGAAAACAGAGATGCTGAATGCCAAGAGCAACCAGGGCTTCCTGTCCTTGATTATGATCGATCTCGATAACTTCAAGCGACTCAACGACACCTATGGTCATATCATTGGAGATCAGGCCCTGATTGAAACCGCTCGCTGCCTGCGACAGTTCGCCCAGGAAAACCGCAACATCGTGCCATGCCGGTATGGCGGGGAAGAACTCGCCCTAATTCTAGCGAACAACATCGCCACAGCCGGAGAGCAACTAGCCGAGCGTATTTGTCGGCAGATTCAAGGCATTCGGCTGCCAGACGCACCTCAAGTGCAGATCACAGCCAGCTTGGGCGTGTTTTCTGTTGAATATAAGGCCACCAATGGTAGCTATGATTTAAGCCCGTTGCTCATGGTGGCCAAAGCCGACGAGCTCATGTATCAGGCCAAACAAGCCGGAAAAAACCAAACCATGAGCGCCCGACTGGTTTAGCGCCCCATTACAGTCAAGTCAAACGCCAACCAGCAAACGAATGATACGCTCACCCTGGCGATGATTTACAAACCGCACTGGGCAAACCTTACTGGCCAAATGCGGCACCGCTGCGCACGACCATTTCAACCAGACCGCGCTGTACTAAATCCAGAGCGAAAAATAGTAACATGGGGGATAAATCCAGGCCGCCAATGGGGGGAATCAGACGACTAAAGGGAGCCATCACCGGATCGGTCACATCCCGCAAAAAGCGAAAGGGCTGATTATACCAGTTAATACTGGGCAGCCAGGTCAACAAAATACGGGCGATGAGAATGTACTTGAATACATTGATCACATTCAGGATCAGCAACAGAATCTGAGCCACGATGTATCCTTTCTGACAAGTTGAAATCTGACAGGCTAGGCCGAATAGCTATTAGCGTACCATCTCTGACTCAATTTCAGATCTGATAATTTCAGGGTCGGATCAAATATCGGGCTAAGACAAATGAACGCCTTAGCCCGATTTTCAAAAACGCAAGGCCGAACGACTAACCGTGACGTGAGGACACCAGCACATTGGCGAACTCAGGGGCTTTTTCGGCGGTGGGAATGTACTCGATCAACTTGAAGAGCAGGTTACGCAGCTTCACGTTGTTGGCGGTAAACACTTCAATCACTTCCGCATGACTAACCGGCGGAACGCCTTCCACACCCGTGTCGTAATCGGTAATCAGGGAGATGTTCAGGGGATCCATCTCCATTTCTTTCACCAGATGCGCTTCCGGGTACTGGGTCATGTTGATCACTTCCCAACCCTGATTACGGAACCAGATGGATTCAGAGCGAGTGCTGAAACGGGGGCCTTGAATGACCACAATGGTGCCGCCATTGTGGAACGGAATACCGCAATCTTTGGCGGCTTTCACGGCCAGTTCGCGCAGCTCTTCCGAGTAGGGATCAGCGCCGCTGACGTGGGTGGTGATGGGGCCATCGAAGAAGGTATCGAGGCGGCCATTGGTGCGATCCACATACTGATCGCAGAAGACAAATTCGCCCGGCTTGATGTGTGCCTGCAAGCTACCGGCGGCGCAAGGGCAAATGACGCGCTGGATGCCTAACGATTTAAAGGCCCACACGTTAGCGCGATAGTTGATTTTGTGGGGCGGCAGGGAGTGATCGCGACCGTGGCGGGGCAGGAAAGCCACGCGCTTACCGGCAATGGTGCCGATGGTAATCACCGCACTGGGTGAGCCGTAAGGGGTTTCAACCTTAATTTCGGTGGCGTCTTCAATGAAATCATAAAAGCCGGAACCGCCAAAAACGCCGATTTCAGCGACTGGGGTTTTGTTTTCGGTAAAGCTAAAGGGGGGCATTGCGGTCACTCCATGAATGCGTGATATTGACGATGTTGAGGGGATCTAGTGGTATGAGACGTATGCAAAATGGTACGAAAAAGCCAGTTCATTTGCAAATTCCAGCCACCGGCTACGAGGAGGGCAGCCTTCGGCCAGCTATCTCGCTATAGACAAACAGGCAAAGAAAAAGCGGCGCTGCGATTGGAGGTAATCAAATTCAGCAGGCCGCTTTGGATAATTGATAATTATTCTCAACTGATAGAAATAGAGTACCCTATCTGAGAATCATTTGCAACTAGGGCTTCGGATGCGTTTCCAGAAAAAACAATTTCGCACTCAAGCAAAGGCTTTCCACGGACTCAATCCGATTTTAGCCTTATCAGAATGCTATTTACAGAATCAAAACCCTGTTCATACAGATTCATTATGGCTATTCAACACACTGACTCTGAAGTACGCCTTATAGATGTTTAAACATACAAGTCCAGCGTCGAAACATCCTCAAAAAGGTGTTTACTTTTCCAAAACGGATCGGTTATACTCACTTTTATACACATAGAGAGACATTCCTCAGTAGCTCAATGGCAGAGCATGCGGCTGTTAACCGCAGGGTTGCAAGTTCGAGTCTTGCCTGGGGAGTTTTTCTATTTCTTCCTTAAGCAGTGAGTGGCAGGTGTTCCGGTCGAGTGAGTACAATCGGGACCCGTAGGGTGGAGTTCAACGCCCTTTATTCTCCATTGGCTTGCAATTTTGGGCTATTCGCCTGAACAAAAGAGAATTGCCAAAAAAGAGCTAAAAATGACCGGACAAACCCTCAAGTTTTCCGCAAACTATCCGATAATAGTAGGGTAGCCTATTGACTAAAGGAGCGGTTTAATGTACCCCCCCCGAAATCGTCAAACCCCGGCGCATCAATCGATATGAGACTTTGGCTGGCTTGCTGCGCCTCACTCTGCCTGAAGCCATCCCCGTGGCTGATGGAGAAAGCGCGCCGGGATTTAGGCTGGCTGCCACCCGTCTGCCATAAAAGGGCACTCGCAGGCTTCACGCTGGCCGAGTTGTTGATTTGCATCGCTATTTTAGGGGTGATTGCCACGTTTACGATTCCTAAAATTATGGCTGGACAGCAGAATAAGCAGTATAATGCGGCAGCCCACGAGGTGGCGGCAATGCTGAGTAGCGCATTGCAACAGGCTCAACTCGATGGTAAAGTTACCGCTGCAACTGTTCCGGGTGATTTAACTCAGTATATGAATTATGTGAGTGTCCAGACCACGGGTAGCATAGATTATTTTCAAACCGCCACCACGATGAATTGTTTATCTACCAGGCCATGCTTAAAGTTACACAATGGCGGGATACTTTCTTACACAACAACTTGGGGCTTTGGAGGAACCAGTTCGACCAATGTGGTTCAATTTTGGTTTGATCCCGATGGGGTAGTCACCGATGGCACGACCAATGGGCCGGGAAAATCCATCATATTTGAGTTGACCTATACCGGTAGGGTGCTCAATTATGGCTCTGGAAATACCTATTGCGGCAGTTGGGGTTGCCCATTCTCTGGCGGGCCAGGCGTAGACCCACCCTGGTTTAGCTGGTAATTTGTTCCAGTATCAGGGTTTTACACAAGAACTCAAGTTTTCCGCAAACTATCCGATAATAGAAGGGTAGCCCATTGATAGAAGGAGCGGTTTAATGTACCCCCCCCGAAATCCCCAAACCCCGGCGAGTCATTCGATATGAGCTTATGGCTCACTTGCTGCGCCTCGCTCTGCCTGAAGCCTAGTCCGTGGCTGATGGAAAAAGCCCGGCGGGATTTGGGCTGGCTGCCACCCGTCTGCCATAAAAGGGCACTGGCAGGCTTCACGCTGGCTGAGCTGTTGATTTGTGTGGCCATTCTGGGCGTGATTGCGACGTTTATCATTCCCAAAATTATGGCTGGACAACAGGCCAGCAATTATAATGCGGCAGCCCACGAGGTGGCGGGAATCATTGCGGCGGTGTATCAAAAAATGAAAACAGAGGGGCTGGTCTCAGCAAATACGGCACCCGTCGATTTAATTCCCTATATGAACTATGTCAAACTATACACATCTGGATCCTGGGTCGATGGCCACCCGGGAACGGGAGCTTGGACGTGCTCAGCATCATCTCCCTGTATGGTGCTCCATAATGGCGGCATACTCGAATTTGTAAATAATGTCCCAAGCTTTGGCTCCACAAATCCAAACGCCCTTATTGAGTTCCGCTATGATCCGCAAGGAAATTTAAGCGGGGTTAATGACTCAGTTCAGTTTGAGCTTTTATACTCGGGGCGAGTGACCACTCGGGCAAACGTTAATGGCGGGGGAGCCTTTGATCCCGCATGGCTAAGCTGGTAGGCCGCCCTGAAAGCAAAAATCCCTTCCAGCAGTCTGCCACGCGCGCTAAATCCAGCGTTTGCGTTTAAAATAGCGCAGCATCCACAAGGCCAGCAGGATCATAAACACCCACACCAGCGGATAGCCCCAATGGCTGTGCAACTCCGGCATGTGTTCAAAGTTCATGCCATACACGCCCACAATAAACGTCAGCGGAATAAACACACTGGACATCACGGTGAGGACTTTCATGATTTCATTCATGCGGTTGCTTAGCACTGACAGATAGAGATCCTGAATGCCTGCCAGCAGGTCGCGGTAAGTTTCCAGCGTATCCATCGCCTGAATGGTGTGCTCGTACACATCACGCAGATAAACCTGTACCTGCTGTGTGAGCAGACTGGTATCGGCATGCTGCAAGGTCGAAATCACTTCTCGCACCGGCCAGATGTACTTCCGCAGAAAGATCAGCTCACGCTTGATGTGATGCACGTCCTGCAAAATGTTGGGCGGCTGATCGCTCATCAAACTCTCTTCCAGATCCTCCAGACTTTGCCCGATTTTTTCCAGCGAGAGGAAGTAACGATCCACCACAGTGTCCAGCAAACTATAGGCCAGATAGCCCGGCCCGCCATTCCGCAAGCGTTGGCTGTTGGTACGCAAGCGCTCCCGTATGGCGTCAAACTCATCGCCGCGCTCCTCTTCAAAGCTCAGCAAAAAATTGGGGCCAATCACCAGACTCACCTGTTCAGGCAGCAGACACTGCTGCGTGCCATCAAAGTCGAACATCTTCACGATGATATAGATCAGGTTCTCCATGAACTCGCACTTGGGCCGCTGGTCGGTGTTTAAAATGTCTTCCAGCAACAACGGATGCAGATGAAACGCTTCGCCCACTTGCGCGAGGATGGCCTCATCGTGAACCCCGTCAATGTTGATCCACGTGGTGAACGGCTCCGGCTTCAGCGGCAACAGATCCTCGACACGCTCCACCTGACGTTCATCAAAAATATGGCCGTTGTACTCAATGACTGTGATCACCGCTTTATGTGTGGGTTGATGCGACCCAACATACACCAGACTCCCCGGTGGCAAGTCAATCTTCTGGGAGCGCTTGGGCACGATGGCTTTTTTCAAGCCCCACAATCGGCGTTTGCCACGCTTTTTCTGCCCCTGAGTCATGGACACACAGTTCCCTTTCCTACCATCTCTGTCCATTATAGCCTCGCTTTTTTTAAAAAGGGGAGGAACCACTCGCTAAAAAAAGACAAAAAAAGGCCAGGTGGTGAGACCTGGCAATTCAAGTGGGTTTCATATAAGTAGTGAGGGGAAAATTAAATTTGGTGGAAGGCGTTGCCTTTGTTACGGACTTTGAATCAAGTCCCTGTCAGACTTCCTTCGCTTCGAGAATTAGTATATGAATCACAACCGATAATTTCAACCTAACTATGGTTAGTAATAGAAAACTGCAACATTTCGTTACAAAAGCCGGCTGCTTGCATCCTACTTGGACCATTCATGTACACTGACCGCGTCACAGTCCTTCAACCAGCTCTCACTGATTTCTTGACCCACTAATAAGCCTCCAGGCTCTCATTTATTTACATTCAGTGTTTGGAATACCCCAGCCAGTCCTGAGCTTCAACTCCAAGTCATCACTCTCAAGACTCGCTTTTCAGATGCGTAGGCCATCATACCAGAAAGGGTTGCTTTCGCGAAGTGTTTTTTTAGCTTTGATGTATAGGTCTAGCTGATTGGTCTTGAGGGAGGCTAGCCTCCCTCAAACTCCCTCCATTGGGGGCAGCTGGCGCCCCCCAAACCCCGCCAGAGATCGTTTTTCTGGTGCGTGGCGGTGGTGCCTTTTGGCTTAGGAAAAGAGGCTTTGCCTCTTTTTGGAGAGGGGGCGGGTTTGCCTTTCTGGTAAGGGGCGTTGGTGGAGAGTGGATGGGCTGTGCTTATTTAAGGAAAGTGGATAGAAAACGGGGGATTTTTTTTGAGGGGGAATAGTGCGCCTTTTAAGGATTGATGCTCCATTGCCGCATCGACAAAATAAACAACTCTAAAACAAATAGCCCGAACGCCATCCAAGCGGGGAATAGTTTGAGGCTTTACCGAAAGACTATGCTAATGAAAAAAGATTGTAAAAAATTCACGCGAAGGAGAACCTTTTATGAGCACCCCTGCCGACCTTGAGCAAAAAGAGCATCTGGATCGTCAACGCTTTACCGCCCTCCTGCAAGGCTGGGCCAAGGCCCTGGAGCGCGGCGAGGATTTTCAGGTGAGCGTGGCGGGCAAGCCCTATACCATTCCTGCCCACGCCCTGGACATTGGACGTTCTCGCGTGGAATATGAAATTGACAAGGGCGAATATGAATTTCAGCTCACCCTGAAATGGCGCTAGAGTTAGTCCTTTAAATGCCCTTTAAGGCATCTGCTCCTGCAAGCCGAATCCCGTCAATCGGCAGCCTTTGCGCTATGATAGCGACACTTGAGAGTGTGACTGTCTCATTTTGATCTTGTCCGGTTTGCAGGAGCCCTTTGCCGATTCATGCCTATTTCCCCCGCCCAACAAATTGCCCAGGAATTACAAGTTCAGGAAAGCCAGGTCAGCGCGGCGCTGCGCCTCCTGGATGAAGGGGCCACCGTGCCCTTTATTGCCCGCTACCGAAAAGAGGCCACCGGCGGGCTGGATGACACCCAACTCCGCCTCCTGGAAGAACGCCTGCATTATCTGCGTGATCTCGAAAAACGCCGCGAGGCCATCCTGCAAAGCATTGAAGAGCAAGGCAAGCTCACCCCGGAACTTAAAAAAACGCTGGAAGCCGCCGAATCCAAAGCGCGGCTGGAAGATTTGTACCTGCCCTATAAAACCAAACGGCGCACCAAAGCCCAAATCGCGAGAGAAGCGGGACTAGCCCCCTTGGCCCAAAGTTTGCACAGCAACCCGCGCCAAACCCCGGAACAAGCGGCCCAAGCCTTCATCAACCCTGAATTGGGTGTAGCCGATGTGGCCGCCGCGCTGGACGGCGCGCAGCAAATTCTGATTGAAGAATTTTCGGAAGACCCGGAGCTGGTGGGACAGTTGCGCCAATGGCTCTGGAATCAGGGTGTGGTAATAAGTACTGTAATCAAGGGCAAAACCGAGGAGGGGGCCAAGTTCTCGGATTATTTTAACTACAGCGAGCTCCTGAAAAATATTCCTTCGCACCGGGCGCTGGCCCTGTTTCGGGGGAAGGGCGAGGGCTTTCTGCGAGTGAGTTTAAAACCCGCCGCCGATGCCCCGGCCATTGCCCAAGCCACCGAAACCTTAGAGGGTCGCATTGCCCGACACTTTAATATTCGCGCCCAGCAAGCGCCCGCCGATGCATGGCTCTTGAGCGCCGTGCATCAGACTTGGACTGATAAACTCTTGCCACGTCTGGAAACCGATTTACTGGGGCATCTGAAAGATGTGGCCGAAGAAGAGGCCATTCAGGTGTTTGCCCGCAATCTGCGGGATTTATTACTGGCCGCCCCTGCTGGGCCCAAAATCACATTGGCATTAGATCCCGGCTTGCGCACCGGCGTGAAATTAGCCGTGGTGGATGGCACCGGTAAAGTCCTCGATACCGGCGTGATTTATCCCCATGTACCCCGGAATGAATGGGATCGCAGTCTGGCCACACTGGCCGAACTCGCGCGCAAGCATCAGGTGGCCCTGGTCAGCATTGGCAACGGCACTGCCTCGCGGGAAACCGATAAACTGGTGGCTGATCTCATCAAGGCCAACCCCGAACTCAAGCTGAGCAAAGCGATGGTTTCCGAGGCCGGGGCTTCGGTCTATTCCGCCTCGGCGTTAGCCGCCAAGGAAATGCCTACTTTGGATGTCTCGCTGCGGGGCGCGGTGTCTATTGGCCGCCGCCTACAAGACCCGCTGGCCGAGCTGGTGAAAATTGAGCCCAAGGCCATCGGCGTGGGACAGTATCAACACGATGTGAATCAGGGCAAGCTGGGTCGCATGCTGGATGCGGTGGTGCAGGATTGCGTGAACGCTGTGGGTGTGGATGTGAATACCGCCTCTCCTGCCCTGCTGGGCTATGTGGCCGGGCTTTCGCCCGCGCTGGCCCAAAGCATTGTGGATACCCGCGATCAAAACGGCCCCTTCCGCAAACGGGACGCCCTGAAGAAAGTCCCTCGCCTGGGGCCCAAAGCCTTTGAGCAGGCCGCTGGCTTTTTACGCATCATGAACGGGGATAATCCGCTGGACGCTTCAGCCGTTCACCCGGAAGCCTACCCCGTAGTGCAAAAAATTGTGGCCACCAGTGGACGACCTATGCAATCGGTGCTGGGCGATACCGCATTTATTCGCACCCTGAAGCCCGAACAATTTACAGACAGCCAGTTTGGCCTGCCGACGGTCAAAGATATTCTGGCCGAGCTGGAAAAGCCGGGCCGCGATCCGCGCCCCGATTTTAAGACGGCCCACTTTAAAGAGGGCGTGGAAACACTGAAAGATCTGGAACCCGGCATGCAACTGGAAGGCGTGGTCACCAATGTGACCAACTTTGGCGCCTTTGTGGACATTGGTGTCCATCAGGACGGCTTGGTGCACATCTCCATGCTGGCCGATCGCTTTGTGAAAGATCCCCATCAAGTCGTCAAAACGGGTGACGTGGTGAAAGTCACGGTAATGGAAGTCGATCTGCCCCGCAAACGGATTGCCCTGAGTATGCGCAAGCCAACCTGGCCCTCATCAGATGACATTTCGGCACCCACCGCACACCCAACCTGAAAAGTCCGATACAATATTTTCAAGTGAGCAGTAATCAGGACTAAAACCATGAGCACAGGATTTGCCCCGAATATTCAACCCAACGCACCCAAACCGGGCTGGAGCACCGGTAAAAAATGGCTGGTTGGCTGCGGCGGCTGTCTGGGTCTGATTGTCATCATCGTGATCGCCCTCGGCATCTTGGCAGGTATGGGCGTCAGCCAGCTCCAGAAAATGAGCGGTGAATCCGTCTCTGAAATTTTTGGGAGCAACTACAAGCCAACAGAATACACCGCGCTCGGGATTCCCCTACAGACCCAAAAACTGAAGCAGGTGGCGATGCTGATCAATGCACAAAAAGGCCTGGTGGTCTTTGCCGCCAAAGCCACGCTCACCGATAAAGAGTTTACCGAATTGCGCAATGAAACAGGCCAGCAGGACTTTCTGAAAAGTATAGAAGCCCTGGCCAAATCCAACCAGCAAAATGGTCAAAACGGCAAAGTCAAATCGATGCGGCTGGACAAACTGTACAATCATAAAATCGGCCCCCTGAAACAATTTATTGTTGGCAACGCAACCCTCACGCTGGAAAAAAAGGATGGTAGCACCAGTTACAGCCCCATTTCAGCGGCCATCATTCCTGAAACGGATAACAACCTGGTCGTGCTCGCCGCCCTTAATGGCCAAGCGCAATCCAGCGATCCTGCGGCCAAATTTGAAACCGAGCAAAAAAATCTGGAAGAAGAAGTGTTTAAAATCATTCAGGACAGCGAACTGGATGATCGCGTCAGCCTGTGGGTTGCCCCGGGCAAGCCCGACCCGGTTAAACCCGCAACACCACCAGCCAAAGCCACAGCGAAAAAATAAAGTTTTTCCCTGTTCACAACCAACTCAATCAAACGGCCCGCACATTCAGAATGTGCGGGCCGTTTGGCATAAAGCAACTCATCCGTTCAATAGCGGGCGTTATTCAAAATAACGGCGCAAAAATTGCCCCGTGTAAGAATCCTCGCACTGGGCCACTTCGCGCGGGGAGCCCTGGGCCACCACATAGCCGCCTCGATGGCCGCCTTCCGGGCCCATATCAATGATGTGATCCGCCACCTTCACAAAATCCAGATTGTGTTCAATCACCACCACGGTGTTGCCCTGATCCACCAGCCGGTTCAGGATGTGCAACAGATTTTCCAGATCGGCCCAATGCAGGCCCACCGAGGGTTCATCCAGCAGGTACAAGGTTTTTCCGGTGCTGCGCCGACAAAATTCGGTGGCCAGTTTCACCCGCTGGGCTTCTCCGCCAGACAGCGTGGGGGCGGGCTGGCCCAGTTGAATGTAATGCAGGCCCACATCGTTCAGCACGCTCAACATTTTCTGAATGCGAGGAATGGTGGCAAAAAAGCCTTCAGCTTCGGCCACGGTCATGGCCAGCACATCGGCAATGCTCTTGCCGTGGTAAGTCACTTCCAGCGTTTCCGGGTTGTAGCGCTGGCCGTTGCAGACCTCACAAGTGATATGCACATCGGGCAAAAAGTTCATCTCTTTCACGATAATGCCGTCACCCTTGCAGGCTTCGCATCGCCCACCGGAGACATTGAAGCTGAAGCGCCCCGGCTTGTAGCCGCGCAGTTTGGCCTGCTCGCTGCTGGCAAACACATTGCGAATGGGATCAAAAATGCCCGTATACGTGGCCGCATTGCTGCGCGAAGACCGCCCGATGGGCGATTGATCGATGTCGATCATTTTATCAATGTGCTCCAGCCCGGTGATCTTCTGGAAGCCATCGGGCTTGACCAACTGCGGATTAAAATGATGCTGCACCGCCCGGTAGAGCAAATCAAACACCAAGGTCGATTTCCCCGAACCACTCAGGCCGGTCACACAGATCAGTTTTTCCAGCGGAAAAGGCACGGTGACTTTTTTGAGGTTATGAAAGCTGGCCTTGTGAATAGTGATGCTCTCACCGCTGCCCGCGCGCAGTTTTTTGGGCAACTGAATGCTGCGCTTGCCGGAAAGATACTGCCCGGTCAGCGAGGCTTCGGTTTCTTCAATCACACAGGGCGCGCCCTGGGCCACAATCTGGCCGCCATGCACCCCGGCGTTGGGGCCAATATCCACCACCCAATCGGCGGCCCGAATGGTGTCCTCGTCATGCTCCACCACAATCAGGGAGTTCCCCTGATCGCGCAACTTTTGCAGGGTTTGAATCAGCTGATTGTTGTTGTACTGGTGCAGGCCAATGCTGGGCTCATCCAGAATGTAGAGAATCCCGGACATGGTGGCCCCCAACTGTGAGGCCAGCCGGATACGCTGGGCCTCCCCGCCGGAGAGCGTGGCCGCCGGGCGCG
This sequence comes from Vampirovibrio chlorellavorus, assembly GCA_903866275.1. Classification (GTDB taxonomy): domain Bacteria; phylum Cyanobacteriota; class Vampirovibrionia; order Vampirovibrionales; family Vampirovibrionaceae; genus Vampirovibrio; species Vampirovibrio chlorellavorus_D. Next base: position 189,427 of record CAIPMU010000016.1, read on the forward strand.
CCAGGGTAAGGTAATCCAGCCCGACTTCCAGCAGGAAGCGCAGGCGCTGCTCCACTTCCAGCAAAGGCTGGCGGGCAATATTCATCTGAAACTCGGTAAGGGTGGCGGGCACTTGCTGCACAAACTGCAAGGCCTCGTTAATGGCCAGCTCGCACAGCTGGTAAATGTTCTTGCTGAGGCCATCAGTGCCGAGTGTGACGGCCAGGCTAAAGGGCTTGAGGCGCGCCCCGTGGCAGGCCTCACACTCGCGGTCGCGCATGAAAGTGCGAATATAAGCCTTGGTGCTCTCGCTGCCATTCTGCAAGCGACGTTTCATAATGTTGATCACGCCGTCAAAATCGCCCACAAAATCGAACCAGTCGGTATCTTCCGCTTCGCCGTCCTCGCCGGATTTGGCGCTGCTCAGGCCAAAGCCCTCATGGAGGATCACTTCATCCACGCGGCGCGAAAATTCGCCGTACAGCAGGAAATTGCGCTCTTCCGGCTTTAAGTCTTCAAAGGGCACATCCAGCGAAAATCCGTGTTTTCGGGCCAGTTTTTTAATAAACGTGGCGTAATAGCGCCCGGTAAATTTCTCAAAGGGCGCGATGGCCCCTTCATCCAGCGTTTTAGAGGGTTCAGGCACCAGCAGGTCATCCGCGATTTCGTGCTGCACGCCCAGGCCTTCGCAACGCGGGCAGGCCCCATAGGGGGAGTTAAAACTGAACAGCCGGGGCGACATCTCTTCGACTTGCGCGTCTTCCGTGCCGGAGGACAAATGCCGGGAAAACGCCAGCTCTCGGGCCGTTTGGCCATCGCCGTCCATTTGTTGAATCTGCACATAGCCATCCGATTTTTTCAGGGCCGCTTCCAGCGCTTCCATCAGCCGCTGACTGGTCGCCTCATCAGATTTCAACACAATGCGATCGATGATCAGCTCGATATCGTGCCGCTTGTTGCGCTCCAGTCGGTAATCCTCCGGGAGTTCTTCCAGCAGGTGCATCTCTCCGTCAATGCGCACCCGCACATAGCCTTCCTTCAACCATTGCCGAAACTGGGCGTTGTACTCGCCCTTGCGACCCCGCACCACCGGGGATAACACCTGCAGTTTCGCGCCACTGGGCAAGGCCCACACCGCATCAAAGATGCTCTGCAAGGTATGTGTGGTCAGCGATGCGCCGGTTTCGGGATCATGCGGCACGCCCACTTTGGCGTAAATCAGCCGCAGGTAGTCATAAATCTCGGTCACGGTACCCACCGTGGAGCGCGGGCTCTTGGAGGCCGATTTTTGATCGATGGCAATCGCGGGGGAGAGGCCCTCGATGCTTTCCACATCCGGTTTTTCAAACTGGCCGATAAACTGGCGCGCATAAGAGCTCAAACTTTCCACATAGCGGCGCTGCCCCTCGGAAAAAATGGTGTCGAAGGCCAGCGACGACTTGCCCGAGCCGGAAACGCCGGTAAAGACCACCAGCTTGTCGCGCGGAATGGTGAGGCTGACATCGGATAGATTATGCTCGTTGGCCCGGTGAATTCTGATTTCTTTCATCGTTTGCTTACTCTTTTGAATAACGGCCTACAGTGAGAAAGAACAAAGCCAAGCGCTGGCGCGAGTGAATGAAGATGGGACGTTGCGAGTGAGCCACTTGTTTCAGGCTCATCGAAAAGTTTGAACTTTTGCATCGAAAGCCTCAAGTTTGGCATTTTACTGCCGATAAGCCTGTCAGAGACATTCTGGAACCAATCCAGTCCGATTTAACCACCGGGTAAGCCACTCAGGCCATAACCTCAGGAAGCCAGTGCCGATGACGTTTTTCCGCAACGACCCCGCCCACGGGGAAAGCAAACAGCCCGCCGCAGAAAACACCGACGCCTTGGCGGCCTTGTCGGAAAGCTCCCCTTATTCTGGCAAAAGCCAGCCGCTTTTTAAACAGGGAAACGTATTGCCGGACAGCTTACCGGGTCAGCACATTTCCTTGAGCGCTTATATTTCCAAGCACCTGCAAGACACCGAGGGCAACCCGGCGCTTGATGAGCCAGAAGGTACAGCGGCTGCCGGATTTCGGGCCTTCCCCACGCCAGCGGGAAAAACGGCCCAGCACGCCACGGGGCAAATCCTGAACAGTCTGGATGTGGAAATGGCCGCCGGACTGGAGCAATACCTGCCCTCGCCCCTGTTTCGGTTGCGTATTGCCAAAAAACGGCTGGATAGTGAAATTACCGAGCTGCGCCAGCGCCTGAACAAATACGACAGACTGCCGGAACAATCCCCGGCGCTACAGGAGCGCATTGCCAGCCTAAAAATCAAGCTCAAGGCGCTGGAAAGTAACCTGCGGAGCGTGAACGAGCAGCTGGCACCGAATCAAAGCTGGGGACAGCTGATTCACGCGCTAACTCTACCCGGCCAGTGGACGAAACAAGTGCTTCAAAAGGGACTCATGCAAGTGCGAGCCGGGCTAATCACCCTGTTCTACGGTCGCAAATACTGGGACATCCAAAATAACAGCAACGAAATCGTTTACCTGAAAGAGCTGTATGCAGAGCGTTTAAAGGATCGCAGCAGCGCCGATGCTGAACTGAGCGCCATTCTAAATCGATTTGAGCAAGTGCTACAGCGGCTGGAGCAGGGCACACAGGGGGGCAAACCGATCTCCTTCCCAATGCGATTGTGGCAGGATGTCAAGCGTCTGGTAAAATAATTAAACAGTCTGATGATCATGCCCGGATGAAAGTAGTCTACTTTCATGGCCCGAGTCCAACAGACCCTGTACAACCGTCTTATCGCACCCCTGTGTAGCGGAAGGTTCATCTGAGAGTTTATGAGCAGAATTAGTCGCCGTCGTCGGCAGCGCCCGGTTTTTCTGGGTAATTTTTACTTAAACCCCAACGTGCAGTACATGACCACGGTGGTCAGCGCCATTGCTTTGGCGGGCTTTGTGTTTTCCGGTTTTCTGCTCTTCCGCTTCACGGATGAAGAGGACTTGTTGAACCGGGGCAAAGTCCAACTGATGGAAGGCAAGGTGGCCTGGGCTGAAAAAACCTTCCAGACCCTGGTCACGCACCACCGGGACAGCTATGAAGGTCACTTACTGCTGGGCAAGGCCTATTTGCAATTAGATGAGCGCCGCAAGGCCGAGCAGGAGTTTGAGCTGGCCGCTTCGCTGAAGAGCCGCAGCTCGGATCACGCGCCGGAGATAGCGTTGAGCAAAGTGGCAATGGCCCAAGGGGACTTCGCACGCTCAGAAAGTATTTTGTATAAAGCCTACCGGCGCAACCGCACCGATAAAAACGTGAAGCAAGCCTTGTTTGAGCTTTATGAGCAGTGGGGAAACACCCTCTCTGAAGCAGAGCCGAAAGACTACGTCTCGATGATCCAGAAATACCGGACATCGTTGGCCTATGTGAGCAACTATCAAGCTCAGCAAAGCGTGGAAGAAAAGCTGACCGATGCCATTCGGGCTTACACAGACAAGCTCATTGCGGTCAAGGATTACGACACCGCCATTCAACAGTTGAAAGTTTCCCTGATCATCAAGTACCTGCCCGACACGCTGGTGCAGATTGCGGACACCTACGGGCGCATGAACCGTCTGGATGACGCCATTGAATGGTACCGCAAGGCCTTTGACGCCAACCCGGACGAAGTAGGCCTGCGTCTGACCAACGTGTTGGTGCAAAAAGGTCAGCAACTCCAGAAAGACAAGCAACCGGAAGAGGCCCAAAAGTACTTTGCCGAAGCGGATCAGATCAGCCAGCAGGCCAAAGTTCCCCTGGATAGCCTGTATCCGGTGACGATTTCCAGCGTAAAGATTGACAGTGAATTTGATGAAGCCACCGGTCAGTTCGAACCCACCGTCAAAGTGAAGCTGGCCAATGATGCCAACCGGGATTTAAGCTTCCTGGCGGTCAAAGTAGAATTTTTATCGGGCAACGACACGCTGGCTGAGAGCACCACGGACGTGGCCACCCCGGATAAGCCCTTCCCAATGAGCGGGAGCCGGGCAGGAAACACGCTAAGCGTGAGCTTGAAGCCGGAAAGCCAGTTGAGCATCCACGCGCTGCAAGGCGGCAAGATGACCGTGAAGATTTCCATCGCTTACAGAGACGGCAATGAAGCAGTCTGGAAGCTGAAATCCATCCAGGAAACCACGGTTCAGGGCGATTCCACCCAGCCTTCCACCGAACCCAAGCCGGTTTAAGCCCAGACTCCCTGAAACAACCAAGGTCTATTAGCACTTTTGGTTGCATGAGTCGCAACAAGGTGCTGTGCTACCTGATGGCATTGCGCCGCGGGTCAATCCTGAGCAAGTCACTCGAAAACCCTAGCCCTGAACAGGTGAGCGCCTGCGGTAGGCCAGCCAGAGGGGTAGCACCGTCAGGGCCAGCGGGCTGATAACCGGAAGATTCTGGAAAATGGTGAACCCGGCCAACTGAAACAGGCTGAATGTCAGGCCAAAGTGCCGCCACCGGTTGTTCTCGGGCAGCAACAGCAGTAGGGGCAGGAACATCACCGTGTACCACGGATGAAACTTGGAGCTGATGCAGGCCACCATCACGGTAAGCGGAATCGCTATCGCTGCCACCAGCACGGTTAAGTCCGCTTTTTGCCGGGCAAATTGCCAGACCTGCCGCAGGTAAAACAGGACAAAGCCACCCCAGAATAGCGGCTTTAAGGCCCGCAGCGTCCAGTCCATGCCATCGGTGGCGGGGCCATGCACCCACTTGATGGGGTAATAAACGGCCCGCGCCAGCAAGTCCACCAGCGAGTGCTGGGGTTTCCCCGCATTATCCAGCATATCCGCCCACGGCCACGCTTGATGGGGATCAACATAGGGTGCGGCCAGCAGCAGCAGCAACGCCACACTCAAGAGGCCACCAAGCAGCAACGATAGCCAGTCGCGACGCCCCTTGGCTGATTTCAGCAAATAAAGCCCCACAAAGGGCAGCGACAGCAGCGAGGCATACTTCATCAGCACCGAAAGCGTCAACAGTGGCAGAACGGCCCAACGCCAGCGAGGCAAACTCACGGTCCAAATGGCAGCGAGCAGGAGAAAAACCATCCCAATATCGTTATGCCCGTTGGCCATCACGTGCAACAACACCAACGGATTGGCCCCAAAAGCATAGGCCGCCAGCTCAGGGCGAGGCAGACGCAATTGACGGGACAGTTTCAGGATCAACGCCGTGGTACCCAGAAAGAGTATCAAATTCAGGGTCTTGAACCCCAGAAACGCGGCTACAAAGCTGCGCCCAAACCAGCCAGTCAGCCATGCGGTCAGCTGGGCAAAGAAAAACCCGTAAGGGCAAGGGTTATAAACCCAGTGCGGATGAAACAGGGGCTCCTGCTGCCAGCCGGGAATCTTCACCACCGGAGTTAAGTAGGGATTCGTCCCGTAAACGCTCTGCTGAAAGCCCCGATTAAGGTACCCATAAAGATCGCTACTGTGAAAGGGCACCACCGCCAGCAAAATCACCGCGCAAACCGCCACCCCCATGAATATCAGGCGAGTGAGTGCGGGGCGTTCCTCGTGCGAGGTTTGTAACAGCGTCCGCCAGCCTTGAAAAAACAGAATGCCCAAGCCGCCCACCGCCAGCGCATCGAGAATATCCAGCAACACCCGGCTGACTGTGGCGCTCAAGCCAGGGAAGTGCCAGAACGATGCCTGCCAAACGCCGGTCATCTGACGTGAAATCAGGGCATCACTCTGTCCCGCATAAAGAGCCAGCAACAAAGTCGGCAGCAAAAACAGGACATAGAGCGCCGCGCTCTGCTGGAAGAACCGGGGCAAGCGGGCCATCATTGGCCGCCCCGAGTCCAGCGAATCTGGCCGTCAATCGCCACGCGGGCAACCTCAGTCTCCGGGAGAAACACGAGACCTTCCGGCCCACCGGCTGGCGAGGTTGAAGCGTCCGTCGGCGCTTGCCACAGCACCCAATCGGCAGCCTTGCCGGGTGAGAGTGTGCCAATCCGTTCTTTCAGACCCAGCGCTCTGGCGCCTTGCAGGGTCAAGGCCGCCAGGGCCGTTTGCGGGGTCCAGCCGTGGTGTTTCATGGCGCAACGCGCCTCGTCTCGCAAATCCAGATTTTCGGTGCTCAGACGGCCATCCGTGCCCAAGGCAGTGGGCATTGAGAGACCCTCCCAGTCGGATGCCGTTAACGTTTGGCCATGCAAGGCCAGATTGCTGCGGGGACAATGCGCCACGCTCACACCCGCATTGGCCAGAAGTTGCCGATCGGCAGGGCTGGTATGCAAGGCGTGGGCCACCACGGTCTGGGGATTCAACAGCCCGGACTGCTCTAAATAAAACACCGGCGACTCTGCAACATCCTGGGGAGCAAAGGCTCGCCCCAGAATGGACTGGTGCAGCTCCTGAATGCAAGAAGGCTGCCCTTGCAGATAGCTGGCTTCATCCTCAAATTCTGCCAGATGCGTATGCACCAGCGGGGGTCGACAGGCCTCCAGCAAGGCCTGCCAGGCGGCAGGCGACACGTTATAGGGCGAGTGCGGCGAAAGCCCCACCTGCAACAAGGAATGCGCCGCATAAGCCTGCTGCATGGGCTGAAACTTCTCTACCCAATGCCCAATCACCACCGGAGAGGCTGCGGGGTGAAAAACTTCCAGCGACACCACACCCCGCAAGCCCAGCGCATCTAGCGCTTGCAAGCTCTCAGGGGCAGAAGCAATATCGTTCACACAGGTGGTTCCGGTTGAGAGTGCCTCCAAGGCACCATTAAAACAGCGCTGCCATCGGGCTTGTGGGTCCGTGTTTGCCTGAAGGACACCCACCACCCGCAGCAACCACACCGAAAAAGGCTCATCGTCTCCCTTGGGAATCGGCGCGGGAAAGGATTGCTCCAGATGCACATGCGCGTTCACCAGGCCCGGCGTCAACAGGGTACCGGGTTGAGGCGCAGCAGAATCCCAATCCGACGGCATGGCCGCAATAGGACCCACAGCCACAATTTGCCCATCGGCCCACGCCATAAAGCCATTGGGAATCGGCGCCTGATTCACCGGCAAAACCCATTGCGCCGTCATCACTTGCAGGTTATCACTATTCATCAGGGGTACTCTTGGTTTCCAACAATTGGGCTCACACCAGCATAGCGGGAGCCTTGCGCCCAGTAAACCAATTCTTGTAGCGAACTAGCGGGCAGATCTTTCCTTTGCATGCGGTTGATATACAATAAGGGAGTAATCGCTCCCTTGGCAAGAAAGGCTCCCGCGCATCATGATCGACAAAAGCAAGACCAACTTTTTCTCTCAAAACCCAGAACGCGTCATGATATTCATCTTCCCGCTGATCACCTTAACCCTGTTTGTGGTGGCGGCCTTTTTATGGTGGGTCATTACCACGCAAATCCTGCACTAGGCCTTCACAAGCCAATGGGAGAAACGTCACAGCACCGAAAAGCGTGACGTGATACAACCGATTATCAGGGGAAAACGTTGAGATGAGTAAAAAGCGGAACTTTTTGCCGCCATTGATCAATCCAATGGTCGTTGGAACCATGTGGTTACTGTTTCCGTTTCTACTGCGCTGGGGGGGGCTCTCCGTCAAAATTGATCCACAAAGCCTGCAGAAACTGAAAGAATACCGTGGGACACGGATGTTGCTCCTACCCAATCACCCCACCGGCGAAGAACCCGTGGTGCTCTTTGAAATCTGGCGCTGGATGGGAGAAGTCTTTAACGTCGTGGCTGCCCGGGAAGTCTTTGACTGGGAACATGGTTTTCGGGGCTGGGTCTTGCGTCGGGTGGGCGCCTATTCCATCATCCGGGGCAGCGCCGACCGGGAATCCTTCATGACCTCCAAAAAAATCCTGATGGAAGGGTTACATCGACTGGTCATTTTCATCGAAGGTGAGATTTCCCGCGGCGGCGAAACGTTAATCCCGTTTGAATCCGGGGTCATCCAACTGGCCTTTTGGGCACAGGAAGGCTTGCTGAAAAACGCGGCCAAAACCAGCGAGCATGCAGACGCCGCCCAGGAAAGTCCGCCCATTTTCATCGCCCCAGTCGCCATCAAATATTTTTACCTGAACAACAGTGAGCCCGACATCGAAAAAGCCATGACGAATCTGGAGAAATCCGTTGAAATTTTGGCGACACCCGACATGAATCGCTACGATCGCTTGCGCGCCGTGGGACTCAAAATTCTGGAGGTCCAGGAATCCATGCATCAACTCGGGCATGCCTCGGAATGCTCACTCACAGAACGCGTGGAAGCCATCAAGCACCGAATCCTTAACAAAATGGAGCTATTTCTGGATCTGAAACCCGATCCGCAAGCCAACACCTTGACCCGCCTGCGTGAAATTCGAAACACGATGGACCACCTGATTCACACCTATGAAGACCCGGTAGAATTCAGTGAGTACGAAAAACGAATGGTAGAACACCTAAGAGGCACACTCAGTGAGTTCTATACCGATCTGGACCGGGTCGTTTATTTCCTGACCTACAACGAAAATTATCTGCAGGGAAATCAAACCCCGGAGCGGATTGTCGATACAATCCGAAGACTTGAAAAAGAAGTCTATGGAAAACCTAGACTTTCCCCTCGGCGGGTCGCCCACGTCAAAGTGGGTGAAATCGTCAATCTTAAAAATGAATTCCCGAAATACGAGCAAGACAAGAAAAACTACGCAAAAACCATGGCAGCCACCGTGGAAGAGAACATGCGGTTATTGTTACTCAGCATGCAACGCTAACCAAATTCTCTCCTGGCGCCAATGCCCAAACTAGCAAAATGCCTCCCACTTGTCGCAGGAGGCATTTTGAAGTTGTGCTGATTCTGGCTGGTGCCAGATAATCTTAACGCTTGGAGAACTGGAAGCGTTTACGGGCTTTCTTGCGACCGTATTTTTTACGTTCCTTCACGCGAGAATCGCGAGTCAGGAAGCCTTCCTTCCGCATAGCCACTTCGTAATCAGGATTAATATCGGACAAGGCACGAGCAACACCCATGCGAATCGCGACAGACTGACCCACAATACCACCACCGGTAGCGTTAACGAGAACGTTGAAGCGCTCTTCAACACCAGCGGCAATCAAGGGTTGCTTCACCGGAATATGCAATGCTTGACGGTTGCCGAGGTATTGTTCCATCGACTTACCGTTAATAATAACGGTTCCGTTACCAGGTACCAGGCGAACACGCACAATGGCCTCTTTGCGACGACCAGTGCCGCGAGTGCCTACTTTAGGATATGGAGCAGCCATTATTCAGCGTTCTCCTTTTCTAACTGATACGCTACAGGTTTTTGTGCTGCATGCGGATGTTCCGCACCAGCGTAAATATTGAGCTTGTTCAATTGCGCACGACCCAGGGTGTTGTGGGGGAGCATGCCTTTAACAGCAATTTCAAGGGGTTTTTCAGGGCGCAGAGACATCATGTTTTTGAAGGTCACCGTTCTCAAACCACCGGGGTAGCTGGTGTGACGACGATACAATTTATCGTTGCCTTTGTTGCCAGAAACCTTGACCTTCTCGGCATTGATCACAATGACAAAATCACCGGTATCAATGTTAGGCGTGTATTGAGGTTTGTGCTTGCCACGCAACAGATTGGCGATTTGGCAAGCCAGACGGCCCAACGTTTGACCTTCGGCGTCAATGAGCCACCAGGTACGTTCAAGCTCAAGAGGCTTTGCGGAATAGGTTTTCATTTTGCAGGGACTCCATTGGTTTAAGGATATTTTTGAATTGCTGGACGTAAACGTCCTTTTCAAAGAGATTGAACGGGGCTTGATAGTGGACTGACATCAGGGTTAAACCTTCCGCAGGCGCCGAGTGAGAAGCTTTTCGACGATCACGTTCTGAAATGACTTTCAGAATGGTTTCCGGTGACAAAGAGTTTTTGTGATTACCAATGACCATTAACTGGCCAACGATATTCCTGACCATTTTATACAGAAAACGGTTGGCTGCAACGTCTACAGTAATAAAATCACCATCACGACTCACTTGAATTGCTTCAATTCGGCAGAAATCATGAGTCACGTTGCTGCCCAAATCCTTGAAGCTGGTGAACTCGTGCTCGCCCAAAATCAACTGGGCAGCCTGATTCATCAAATCTGTATCCAGAACAGGGCGGTGTAATGTAGCACCGTGCTGCGCCCAAACCGAACGGTTCCTAGAATTGTAAATTTTGTAACGATACCATTTGGCTGTTGCATCCCGGCGAGCGTGGAACGAGCGGCCAAGATCCAACTGGACCGCACGAACCGCAATACTACCGGGCAGCACTGCGTTCAGGGCAGAGGCCAAATTGGAAACATTAACCAAGGCATCCGTGGCCACATCGAAGTGAGCCACTTGTCCCAAGGCATTGACGCCGGCATCGGTACGACTGGCAAAACTCACGGCAGAAGTCTTTAGATTCAACTGCTGCAAAGCAATTTGTACAGCGGATTGGACCGTGGGTTGATTGCGTTGAGCCTGACTCCCCCGAAATTCGAGACCACAATACTCAACCAGAAGAGCAACCCGCGAAATGGCGCAGTTTTCTTCTGATTGGTAAAAGTTTACAGGTATTGTGGTGTCTGTCATTCTTGGTTCTTTTCGGCTTCCGGTATCACCCAATCAATGGTGATGACCGATGGGTTATGAAGGCAATTCAAAGGTTAATTGAATCAGAGCCATCGGAGCAGCATCACCACGGCGAGGCGGCATTTGAATCACGCGGGTGTAGCCACCTTTGCGATCCGCGAAACGAGGGCCCACTTTCGTGAAAATGCGGCGCAACACCGTTTCAGGGATTTCCCGATTTTTCTCATCGGTAATCGTTTCGCCCGTGCGGCTGTGGAAGATCAGGTTACGAACCTGACGAATCGCATGAACATCGCCGCGTTTGGCCAAGGTCACAATGCGATCCGCGTGCTTCTTGAGTGCTTTGGCACGAATCAGGGTAGTGGTAATTTCATCGTGCGTAAACAGACTGGTCGCCATGCTGCGAATCATGGCTTTTCGCTGATCCGCGGGTCTGCCGAGGTGGTCAACTTTACAGCGGTGTCTCATGGTTACTTCCTTATTGGTTTAAATTCGGTTTAATACTTATACTTCCAGATCGACCGGGAGAATGGTACCTTCCGGATCGGGGCGCAGATTCAAGCCAAAGGCTTGCAAGCGCTCAATCACTTCGTCCGAAGATTTCTTGCCGAAGTTTTTGATATTCAGCAGATCGTTCTCAGACTTGGTCAGCAACTCGGCGATACTGTTAATGTTGGCGCGCTTCAAGCAATTGAAAGCACGGACAGACAGTTCCAGATCTTCAATGGAAATATTGGGAGTCTGCACTTCTTCCTTGTGCTCAACTTCCTGCTGGGCTTGAGTCACCAGGGTCGGAATGCCACTCAGGGAAGCAATCGGGACCAGGTGTTCAATCAACATGTTGGCAGCCTGGCTCAATGCGCTGCTGACGTCAATACTGCCATTCGACCACATTTCCAGTTGAAGTTTATCGTAGTCAGTACGCTGTCCAACGCGGGTATCTTCCACGCTGTATGCAACGCGACGGATAGGCATGTAAACGGCATCCAGCGTGAGCGTATCCACAGCCTTGTTGGCCGTGTTGTTATCAGCCGGAACATACCCTTTGCCCACTTCAGCGGTCATCACAGCATGCAAGCTGGCGCCTTCACTCAGGGTGCAAATGTGCCAATCGGGGTTCACGATTTTCACATCGGCAGGGACTTCCAGGTCTCCAGCGGTCACCGGACCGGTCTTGTCGACATCCAGACGGATGTAGAGGGGCTCATCGCTATTGCTTTTCAGCACGACACCCTTCAGGTTTAACATCACATCCAGCACATCTTCCACAACGCCAGGAATGGTCGTAAATTCGTGCGTAACGCCTTCGATACGCACGGATGTAATCGCGCATCCGGATAGACTGGACAACAGAATCCGACGCAGGGAATTACCCAACGTGGTGCCGTAGCCTCTTTCCAGGGGCTCAATCACAAACTTACCATAGATGGAACCGTCGGAATCAGTGGTGGTATTGATACATTTAATGTTCAGCTGCTGATCCATGAATTCTGTTGCTCCAAAATTAATGCTTTTAAGTCAAGGACAGTAGAACGAGGCTTAACGAGAGTAGTACTCAATGATGAGCGCTTCGTTAATGGTTTGATCAATGTCCTCGCGCTCAGGAACGCTCTTGAATTTGACCACCATATTCACTTCATCCACTTCTTGCCAGTGAGGAACCAGCGGCTGGTGATGTGGATTGGCGTCTTGCAGTTGCTTCACAAGTGCTTTACTCTTCTCGCGAATGCTCAGCAAATCACCGGGCTTCATCTGATAAGAGGCAATGTCCACTTTGTGACCGTTCACTTGAACGTGACCATGAGACACCAGCTGACGTGCTTGCGGACGGGTTGTAGCCAAGCCCGAGCGGTACAAAATGTTGTCCAGACGGCATTCCAGCAATTGAAGCAGGATGGTACCAGTCACACCTTCTTTACGTACAGCGCGATCATAGGTGCGACGGAATTGTTTTTCCATCAAGCCATAGGTACGACGTACTTTTTGTTTTTCAGCCAGTTGAATGGCAAATTCAGATTGTTTCTTGCGAGCAGCGCCGTGTTGACCGGGCGGGTTGGTGTTCTTCATCCGACCCGCTTTGGGGCTGATGTCCAATACTGTACCGGCTCTTCGGCTTTGCTTGAAAACGGACTCGCGATTACGTGCCAAAGCGATAACTCCTTAAGGTTTCGTTGTTTTAAACTCTGCGACGTTTGGGAGGACGGCAACCATTGTGAGGAATGGGAGTCACATCCTTGATCATACTAATTTCCAATCCAGCCACCTGAAGGGCGCGGATTGCGGTTTCCCGACCGGCACCAGGGCCGCTGACAAAAACTTCAGCGGAGCGCATACCGTGTTCCATAGCCTTTTTAGCAACCGTCTCAGCGGCAGATTGAGCGGCAAACGGGGTACCTTTACGGGCACCCTTAAAACCTTCAGAACCAGCGCTACCCCAGGAAATCACGTTCCCTTGAGGATCGGTGCAGGACACAATGGTGTTGTTAAAAGTAGACTGGATGTGCACGACACCCTGAAGAATATTCTTCTTCTCTTTCCGTTTTGTTTTTCCGGGTTTCTCAGCCATTTTGGTCTTTTATCTCCATTAAAGCTTGGTAATTCGTAAGTCTGGTTAAACAGGATGAACCGTGAATGGCACAGGTTTCCTAGGTATTATTATCGACCTATGCTTTTTTCTTCATCGGCGCAGAGCGCTTACCACGACGAGTACGACCATTGGTTTTGGTGCGCTGACCACGAACCGGCAAGCCACGTTTGTGACGCTGACCCCGGTAGCAGTTAATTTCAATCAAGCGCTTGATGTTCATGCTCTCAGAGCGACGCAGATCGCCTTCCACCTGGTAGTTGCGTTCAATCTCATCACGCAAGGCATTGATCTCGGCTTCCGTCAAGTCATCCGTGCGCTTGTCAGGGTTAATCTTGGTGGTTTCCAAAATTTTACGGCTAACGGAAGGACCGATACCATAGATATAAGGAAGGGCATACAACAGCTTTTTGTTTCTGGGGAGATCGACTCCAACGATTCTAGCCATTTGGACTCCTGTTCAACAGATTTATAACTTGTGTGTAAAAAAAGGGGGACAGTCGAGGTCGGGTAACTTGGAAGTATACCTAGGAATGATAAAACTAAAGTAAAAACAAGCCAGAATCAAGGGGGCAGTGAGAATTTGAAAGAATTGCATTAACTTTTGTAATGCGCCAGACCCCTAAATAGCAGACAGCAAGCCTGAAAGCAATAGTGGCCACCTTTTGGGCAGCCGCCTATCCATTCAAGTGCACCAGTCTATCAACCTTGACGCTGTTTGTGCTTGGGATTGAGGCAAATAATGGCCACGCGCTTCTTACGACGAATGACTTTACAATGCTCACACATTTTCTTTACAGATGTACGGACTTTCATGATGTATAACCTTCGATTTGCTATCTGAACTATTTAAGCCGGTATGTGATCCGGCCACGGGTTAAGTCGTAGGGGGAAAGCTCAATTTTAACCTTATCACCCGGGAGGATGCGAATAAAGTTCTTGCGAATCTTACCAGAAATATGAGCCAGGATCACCAGCCCGTTTTCCAATTCAACCCGAAACATTGCGTTGGGAAGAGATTCGTGGACAGTGCCTTCCATTTCGATGACGTCTTTTGCCATAGGGTGTTTTGTTAAATCCTAACTAATGCGACTGCTAGCGACTATGCTAAGGGCAGAAGGGTGAGTATTTCCGGCTCCCCTTTGGTAACAACTACTGTATGCTCAAAATGGGCTGACGGCAAGTGGTCTTTTGTAACAACCGTCCACTCGTCTTCTGCCGTATACACATCGTCGGTACCCAAGTTGAACATGGGCTCTATGGCGAGGACATTACCCTCTTCCAGTCGAGGCCCGCGCTCCCCGGTACGGAAATTATGAATAAAGGGGGCTTCATGCGGCTTGCGCCCAACACCATGACCGCCGTAATTACGGACCAGGCCGTAGCCGTACTTAAGACACACATCTTCAATTGCCGCCGAAATATCTTCAAGATAGTTACCCGGCCGCATCTGGGCGATACCGGCCAAGAGGCCTTCATCTGTGGCTTTCAGCAATTGTAAAATTTCAGGCTTGACCGTGCCAACCGGCCAAGTGACGGCTGAATCCGAGACCATGCCTTTATAGGTGGTGCCGCAGTCAATACTCACCACGTCCCCGTCATGAAGAATTTTATGGGGATTGGGAATCCCATGCACCACTTCATCATTCACCGAAATACAAAGCGTGGCCGGGAAATTATAGAGTCCTTTAAACGTAGGAACACCGCCCTGTTTGCGAATGTATGCCTCAGCAATGTCATTCAACTCTTGCGTGCTGATGCCCGGTTTTATGGCGTCTCTGACGACGATGTGCGTTTCCGCATTAATTTTTGCCGCACTGCGGATTAGATTAATTTCGTGTCTTGATTTGCGATCAATCCGCTCAGACATTGTATTCTCCTAGGAAACGGGCGCCAAGGCCAAAATGGGATGCATAACTGTTTCAATCGACTGAGTGACTTTTTCCGGAGCTTGATCACCGTTGATTTCAGCCAATTCCTGGGTCTGACGATAATGCGCTATGAGCGGATCGGTCTCTTTGGAATACTCAACCAGGCGCTTTTCAACGGTTTGAGGTTCATCATCAGCCCGGACAATCAGCTCCGCCTCATCCAGCGTACATTGCCAGACTTCACGGCCCTGGGCGTCAACTTCAACACCGGTGCCATCTGCTTTCATTTTTTTATACTTGGGCGCCAGTTTGGCATCATTGACGTTGTACACATGCCTGGCATCCTGACTGCAAAAACGACGACCCGTCGCCCGAGCTTTCACCACGTCCATCGGGACATTTAAATAGATCACCTTGGCCAAGGTGGCTTGCCATTCCTGACATAAAGTGGCCAAAGCCGAGGCCTGATCCTGGCTTCGGGGAAAGCCATCCAGAATGAAACCTTTGGCTTCAGGATTTTGAGCAGCCAATGCCTCGAAGTTTTTCTTGAAGATCTTGACCACGGTTTCCACGGGAACCAATTTGCCGTTATTCATAAAGGATTCCAGCTCCGCCTTCAATTGCGGATCGCGGCCCTCTTTCATGATGGCCCGGAAGGTTGAGCCCATATCAAATGTCGGCAAATTGTAGCGTTCCGACAAGATTTGAGTTTGAGTGCCCTTGCCACCATTGGGCGGGGCGACAAAGGGAAACAACAGTTTTCCGGTTAACGGATTTTGTGTGGAGGAGGTCGTCATTGGGAAATTGCAATCTCTACTAAATTACTTCAGAAAACCTTGATACTGGCGAGCCAACAGATTCACGCGAATCTGATTGACGGTGTCGAGAGCAACCCCAACCATAATGATCAGTGAGGTGGCGCCAAGGCCAGACAAGGTGGTGATACCGGTAATACTGGTGGCAGAACTGGCCAGCAAGGTAATGATGGCCAAGGCAAACGCGCCGATAAAAGTGGTTCGACTGAGAATCTCTTCCAGCTTTTCAGCAGTGGGACGACCAGGCTTGATACCCGGAATGGCACTGCCATACTTCTTCAGGTTATCCGCAATTTCCCGGGGCTGCATGCTGGGGACAATGGAGGTATAGAAGAAGGTAAAGAACACAATCAACAGGAACTCGACCAGAATATAGGCAGGTTTACCGGGAGACAGGAACTGTTCATAGAACCGCACCACTTCAAACATAAATCCGGTGGGGTGCTGCTGCTGGAGAATCCCAAAGATGGTGCTGGGAAAGGCCAATACCGCAAAGGCGAAGATAATGGGCATCACCCCGGACGGGTTAATCTTGAAGGGGATGTGCGTATTTTGCCCGCCATAAATGCGATTTCCAACCTGACGCTTGGCGCTGACGATGAAAATTTTTCGAGTGGCTTCCTGCAAAATAATAATCAGTCCAATGGTCACCAGATAGATCGCTAACAGAATGACCAAGAAGAATGATTTCTGCGGGTCGCCCGAAACCAACTTCTCGGTGCGATCCCAATAGAACGGAATCCGCGAGAGAATCCCGGCAAAAATAAGCAGAGAGCCCCCGTTACCAACGCCCCGCTCGGTAATCATCTCAGCCACCCACAGGGCGAACGTGGCCCCGGCGGTTAAGGTGAGAATAGACTCCACATAAAAAATCCACGGCGTTACATTGGGATCAATCGCACCGGCGCTGGCCACCAGTCGCATAATCAGCCCAGCCTGGAACATCGCCAGTACCACCGCCAGATAACGGGTGTACTGGGAGATTTTCCGGCGACCGGCTTCACCTTCATCTTTTTGCATTTCCTCTAACCGGGGAATCACCACGGTGAGCAACTGCATAATGATAGACGCTGTAATATAGGGGCCAATCCCGAGCGCCAACACGGAAACGCTGGTTAAAGCGCCACCGGAAAACATGTCCAGAAAGCCCAGCATCTGGTTACCCAGAAGAGCCTGGATTCGCTCCGGATGAACGCCCCAGACAGGCACTTGCGCACCTAACCGGAACACGGCCAGCATCATCACCGTAAACAGTAATTTTGATTTTAAACCGGAAGCCTCCCACATCGCCTGGATGTCGCCGACTCCCGGTATCATGCCAGCTTTGGGCTTAGACACCGGAGGAATCCTCAACTAAATGAACTTGTCTATTATATGCCTAGGCTTCTTCAGCAGCGGCAACCAGCTTGACGGTACCACCAGCGGCTTCGATTTTCTCTTTGGCCGAAGGGGTCACATAATGGGCTTCCACCGTGATCTTGCGCTTCAGTTCGCCTTTACCCAGCAAACGAACGCCGTCGTGGCTCAGTTTCATCAAACCGCCGGTACGCAGCAGTTCGTAGTTCAGTTCATCTTCCTCGGGCAACAGGATCTGCTCCAAATCACCCACGTTGAGCTCCAGCCAGTTGCGTGGGTTGATCACCGTGAAGCCATTGATTTTGGGCATACGGCGGTAACCGGGCATTTGACCGCCCTCGAAACCACGCTTGCGGGAACGACCGGAACGCTGGCCTTCACCGTTGTGACCGCGGTTACTGGTTTTACCGGCGCCGCTGGCGCGACCGCGACCCACACGCAATTTTGGTTTGTGGGCACCTTTGGCCGGACGCAAATCGGTCAGGGTCAAGGTGGTGGAGGTCTCAGCCTCAGGGGTAGAAGTGGTTTTGTTTGCCATGATTATGCGATCTCCACGGTGAGCAAATGGGAAATTTTGTTGATCATGCCGCGAATAATGGCCGAATCGTATTGCAGAACGCTGCGTTGGGACTTATGCAGACCCAAGGCGCGAGCAACGCGGCGGTGTTTTTCGGGACGACCCAGCAAGCTACGCGTCAGGGTAATTTTAAGTTGCGTAGTGCTTTTTTGTTCTTCGGAGGTTTGGGGGGACATTAAACGATCTCCAAGCTTTTTCAATAGTGAGTGATACTTTTGGAGAAATCCTAAACCAGGATTTCCTTGACGGACTTGCCGCGAGCGCGAGCAATCTGTTCAAAGGTCCGCAGTTCCGACAAGCCTTTCAAGGTGGCGCGGGCCACGTTCAATGGAGAATTGGAACCGAGAGACTTGGACAAAATGTTTTCGATGCCAGCCAATTCCAACAACGCCCGAGCAGCACCACCGGCAATGACGCCGGTACCTTTGGAGGCAGGCAGCAGAACCACGGTGCTTCCGCCGGCTTTGGACTTGATGGGGTGAGGAATGGTGGTTTGGTGCAGCGGCACAGTCACCAGACTTTTCTTGGCGGCGGCAACGCCTTTTTGGATGGCGCCGATGACTTCGTTGGATTTGCCCAAGCCGATACCGACTTCGCCTTTGCCATTGCCAACCACAACAACCGCGCGGAAGGAGAGCTTTTTACCACCCTTGACAACCTTGGTCACACGACGGATTTGAATGACTTTTTCTTTCCATTCGCTACGCTCGGCATCATCAGCCTGACCAGCAGCAGGAGCGCCCGGAGCATTGCCGCGACCAGCGCCACGATCGGAACCACCAGGACCACCGGGGCCGCGACGTTGTCCACCCGCACCACCGGCGCCACCACGAGAAGGGCGACCTTGGTTTGCATTGGCAAAAGGACCAGGAAAAGGGGCACGCGCCACAGGGGCTGCCGTCACAACTGGCGCAACGGGTGCAGCAGGAGCGACCGCTTCAGGTTCAACACTGGCAGCAGGGGCAACCGACTCTTCGGTGACGGGCGTTTCGGCCACAGCCTCTGGAGTAACTTGCTCTTCGTTCAAATCCGGATTGTTGTTTTCGTTGGACATTTCGTTACGTTTCCTTATTAAGGTTCTTTTGATGCCTGAAGACTGAAATAGGGGACACAAACGGTTGAATAAGAAGGGAACGCCTGATTTCAAGCGTGTTTCCGGGCACTGAGATGTTGGGTTAAGAGTTTGTGAGGCCGCGCCCATTTTAAGATTCGCTACTGTAACAAAAGCACAATGCGATGACAAGTTTCGAGCAAAAAATTCAAAACCACAAATCACAACTTTGTTACAGGTCCTTTGTTCTACCATAAGCAACTCAAGAGGTCACGCATGGATAGCCCAAAATGCGATATTCCGTTACCTGAACTCAATTACATGGGAGGATACACGCCCCTCGCGCTACAATAAATGCGGCTCATTCAGGGGATAGGCTTGCCTGAAGGCTTTGAATCCACTACGCTGTTCAGCAGCAATCGGAACTTGGCAAAAATCACCCTTTCTCTGCTGTCACCCACCAGCGCCTTGAGCCCCCGATGCTGCCAGTCCCTGTCTTTAATAAGAAAAATTCTATCTATTGGCTGAACATTGATTGAGAGGAGTCCCCGAGTGAAAAAGTGGAGAGTGCTGGCCTTACTGAGTATTTTGCCTATTCTATTGCTTTGCCTGGGATGCAGCCTGGCCGGACAGCATTCGGCAACCAAAAACACGCTGGCTCTAAAATCGTTGGAAAACCTTCGCGCACAAAGCGACAAACCCCAGAGCGCCACAACTGAGCCCTATCGTTTCATCGCTTTCGGAGACTGGGGCTCAGGCACGCAATTCCAGAAAGATACCGCTCAGCAAATGGCGTTACAATACGCCAAAGCGCCGTTTGATGCCGCTTTAACGCTGGGCGACAACATTTATGAAGTCGGAAACGTGAACAAGCTGGGGAAAGTGTACTTTACGGATATGTATGCGCCTTTACTTCAACATCAGGTGCATTTCATTGTGGCGTTGGGCAATCATGACGTGGTCATGGGGCATGGCGATGCACAGGTGGCCTTTTTCAAGATGCCAGGCTACTACTATGTGACTCACAAGCCAAATTTAGACCTGTTTGCCATTAACAGCAACACGTTTGCCAAGGATACCGTACAGCAGCAATGGCTGAAGAACGCACTGGCCGCGTCTCATGCGCCCTGGAAAATTGTATTTGGGCACCATCCCATTTATTCCTCGGGGGAGCATGGCTTTAACCCGGAGATGCGAAAAACATTAGAGCCTATTCTGGTGCAAAACCACGTGGATTTGTATCTGGCGGGGCATGATCATGACTATGAGCGTTTCAAACCCATTGAGGGCGTACAACATATTGTTTCAGGCGGCGGTGGCGCTTACTTGCGGGATTTCGCCAAAGTGTTGCCCAATTCACTGGTGCGGGTAAAGGCCAACCATTTTCTCAGCTTTGAGCTAGAGCAGGGCAGCTTGCGCATGACGGTGATCGACAAGACAGGTCAGATCATTGATCAGGCCGAATGGCACAAGGCACAACGGCAAAACTTGCAGATTGAAGGCTAGTTAGCCGAACCCCAAGTTCAGTCTATGAAAGGCGATGGGCAATGACAGCCAGTCCCCCAAGGCACCCTGAAGGCAAAAACGCCAAGAAATGGTTCATTGGTCTATCCCTACTTGGGATCGTCCTTGGTTTTGTGGCTTGGGCCGTCTTTTGGCGAGGGTTTGACTTTTATCGCCCCAGCCAACCGCTGCACTGCGACGAATTACCCGAAGGCAGCAACCCCCACCGCTTTATTGCCTTCGGGGACTTTGGCGAAGGCACACTGTTTCAGGGTGCTCTTGGCGCGCAGATGGCCAAGACCCATCAGCAAAGCCCCTTCGACATCGCCCTGTTGCTGGGCGACAACATTTACCCGGATGGCGATATTAAGCGACTGGCCAAAAGCAACTTTGAAAACCCTTACAGCGGGCTCATCCAGAAAAACGTGCGATTTGTGGCGGCCATTGGGGATCATGATGATCACAAGGGTCACCAGATCGATGAGATGGCTTACTTTCATATGCCCAAGGAATACTATAAAGTCTCCGATGGGCCGGTGGATTTTTTCATCCTGAACACCACCTTCTTTGTGCGGAGTCCCGAGCAGCAGGCTTGGCTCGCGAAAGCACTGGCCGAAAGCCATGCGCGCTGGAAGATCGTGGCGGCGCACCATCCGGTTTACTCTTCTGGGCGGCATGGGCACCAAACCGCCGGTTTGCGGAAGGTACTGGAACCCATTCTGGTGAAGAGTCACGCGGACCTGTACTTGGCCGGGCATGATCACGATTATGAGCGCTTTGAGCCCATTCAAGGGGTTAATTACATCATCTCCGGCGGCGGAGGAAGCTATTTGTACGACTTTAAAAAGGTCATGCCCCATTCGCTGGTTCGCATCAAGACCATCCACTTCCTGCTGTTTGCTGTTACCGATAAAGATTTGACCATGCAGGCCATCAATCGCTACGGTGAAGTGGTGGATTGCGCCCATTGGCATAAAAACTAAGCCCTGAGCAGCCAAATCCATTGGCTCATCATGGGCTTCGTTTTTAAAATCCTGGATTAAGGGAAGCCTAAGCTTCAGTAGTCGTCGGGGTGGTGTTGGCTTGGGATTTAGGCGCCAGCGGGTTTTTCATGAACCAGTGCGCCAGAAAGATTCCGCCAGTCAGGATAACACCCACCCCAGGGGCCGCCAGGGCTTGGGTATTAGCCGCATCCACAATCAGGGCGCTGATCATCTGAAAGGCCATGATCCCGAACAACAGCACCATGATAAAGCACATGGCATACCGATACACTTCAAACACAATTGCTCTGCGTGCGTCCATTGTTTCTCCCGCCTGATAGGCATACTCTGACAGTAAAAGACCCCCCATAAACAGGACCAGGGGCAACCCGATTGCGATAATGAGTTCCATCAGTTTCTCTTTCCGTGCCTGACGTTCCGTTCATTATAAAAGTTGCGGCCCATCAAGGGAATGTCCGTAAGTGCTTGCGTGAACACATCCGTGTGGAGCATAGCGGCTGCTCGCCTGCTTTATAAACAAAGTACTACACTACAAATTTATTGTGTATAATTTTGTTAACTATCTTTCTTGTTGAGTACGTGCCAACAATGCTCACTGTGGAAAAGCGACTCAAACGCTCTTCCCATAAGCCGTTCAACCTCAACACCCATCATGCACACGATGAATCAGGGACATGGATTGACCGAATGAAAGTCAAAATCAATGAAAGTTAAAATCAAAATAGTCGCCCAAGAGAAAAAGGGCTGGAGCCTGTATAAACTGGCCAAAGAGATGGGCTTACCTCAGCAAACCGTGTATTCCTGGGCCAGTGGGCGCACCCAACCCAGCTATGACAACATGGATCGCCTCTGCGATATACTGGATGCCGCCGTGGGCGAACTATTTGAGGCAGAGCCTGTGCAGAAAAAGTTGTTTTAGCCTACGACCAAGCGCTGTAAGTCGATTTCCACTTTTACGCTTTCTTTTTTAACGCGCTCTCATTATTAAAAGGCTCACTTTTTTTGAAACGCTCATTTGTCTTAAGCGCTATCTTGTTTTAAACGCTCACTTGTTTTAAACGCTAAACGCTAGTCGTAGCCCGCTGAAATACGTCGCCCAGCATCACTTCATCCACCAGCGCCGGAGACTCTACCGGATTAGCCGAGTAAGTGAAGGCCCCTTTGAGTACTTCCATCGCCTCTTTGGGGGCGCGTTCATCGGCGTATAGCTCCACCAAAATCTCGCCGGGGCGAACCGAATCGCCCACTTTTTTACGTAATAGTACGCCCACACCCAGGTTAATGGGCGAACCCTTGGTCAATCGACCCGCACCCACCAACTTGGCCGCTTTCGCGACTTCCAGCGCATCAATATTAGCGATATATCCAGTCTGCGAGGCCGGTATCATCAGAACTTTATCCGGCTGAGGGAGCAAGGCCGGGTCTTGGATAAAGTAAGGATCGCCTTTTTGGGCAATCACCAACTCGCGAAACTTTTCCAGCGCGGTGCCATCGTGTAGCGAGGCGCGCAAGGCCTCCTCTGCTGCTTCCAGATTGGGTTGAACACCCGCGCACACCAAGGCCACCGAAGCCAGCCGAAGGCACAGCATTTCCAAATCCGGCGCACCCTCGCCCCGAAGGAGCTGAACGGTTTCAATCACTTCCAGACTATGCCCAATCGAGCAGCCCAAGGGCTGGTTCATGGCAGAAATCACAGTCGAAATACTTTTTCCCAACCGCGAACCAACCTCACGGCAAGTGTAAGCCAGCGATTTTGCGTCTTCCAGCGTGTGCATAAAGGCACCCGTGCCGTATTTAATATCCAGCACAATCACATCTGCGCCTGCCGCAATCTTTTTGGAGATCACTGAGGCCGCAATCAGAGGAATACTCTCCACCGTGGCGGTCACATCACGCAAGGCGTACATTTTGCCATCCGCCGGGGCCAAATCCTGCGTCTGAGAGGAAATGGCCATGCCAATCTGGCGGATTTGCTTCACAAATTCAGCGGTGGTCAGCGAGACCTGAAAGCCGGGAATGGCTTCGAGCTTGTCGATGGTGCCCCCCGTAAAACCCAGTCCTCGACCGGACAACTTGGCCACCTTCACCCCGGCCACCGCCAGCATCGGGATTAACGCCAGCGTGGTCTTATCTCCCACGCCGCCGGTGCTGTGCTTATCAACCACCACACCACCCACATCGGACAACTCGAGCTGTTTGCCGGATTCCACAAAGGCTTTGGTCAGCCAGGTGGTCTCTTCCATGTCCAGCCCATTGATGCAAACCGCCATCAGCCAAGCGGAAATCTGGTAATCTTGAGCCTGGCCCGATTCCATCATTTTGACCAGCGCGGCGATTTCTTCTTCCGTGTGGGTCAACCCACGCCGTTTTTTGTCTATAATCTCAATGATATTCATTATGATATTCCTTTATCCAGCGACCCCGCTTTTCAGGCTGTTCAAAATAATCCGGCGACTATGCCCAAATTATAGCCCAAAAACCCCGAACACATGCGACCAGCGGCGGAAAGACAGCAAACTCAAGATTTTCAAAATCATACGTTCAGATACCCGATAACCCCAAACAGGATTCCCGATTCAATGACTCTAGCCGAACACATTCAGGAAGCCACCCGGTTTATTCAAGGCGCCAACCCGTTTTCTGCCATTCGCGGGGCAGTCATTCTAGGCTCCGGGTTGGGCGAGTTCGCCGATGGCTTGCAAAACGTGCACTATGTCAACTACGCCGATATTCCCCACTTCCATCAGCCCACCATCAGCGGGCACGCGGGGCGGCTGGCCATTGGCGAAATTGCGCCGGGCTTTCCCATTGCCTGCATGCAGGGACGTTTTCACTACTATGAAGGGCATGATCTCAACACCGTGGTCTTCCCCACACGGGTTTTAAAGGCGTTAGGGGCCGAGTTTTTAATTGTGACCAACGCCGCGGGCGGGGTGAACACCCAGTTTCCTCCCGGTACGTTGATGCTGATTGAAGATCACCTGAACCTGACTGGAACCAACCCGCTGATTGGGCCGAACCCTGAATTCTTGGGCCCCCGGTTTCTGGATATGACTCAGGCTTATGACAGCAAGTTGCGCCAGATGGCCCAAGAGGTGGCCGCGCATCACACCATCACGCTGGAAAGCGGCGTGTATGCGGGGCTGAGTGGCCCCACCTACGAAACTCCCGCCGAAGTGAGGATGCTACGGACGCTGGGGGCAGATGCCGTGGGGATGTCTACAGTGCCTGAAGTCATTGTGGCGAATCATATGGGCATCAAGGTGCTCGGGATCTCCTGCATTACCAATGCTGCGGCGGGCATTACGGGCGAAAAGCTCAACCATCAGGAAGTGATGGACACCGCTGAACAGACCAAGCAACGCTTCGTCACATTACTGAGTGGCCTATTGAACCAATTGGCGGCTCAGCCTGCCTTGAGCGCCTAGAGATGAGCATGAACGAATTTACCCTGGACGATTTCCAAGCCCAACTCAACTTTCCCCTGGACCCCTTCCAGCAAGACGCCATCCGCTCCATTTCAGAAGGCCACAGTGTGGTCGTTTGCGCGCCAACCGGAAGCGGGAAAACCATTATCGCTGAATATGCGGCCATGCGGGCCATCGCTCAGGGCCGCAAACTGTTTTACACCACCCCGCTCAAAGCCCTGAGCAACCAGAAGTATTACGATCTCAAGGCGCAGTACGGTGAAGCCAACGTGGGTTTGCTCACCGGGGACGTGAGCGTGAACCGGGATGCCCGCATCATCGTGATGACCACGGAAATTTTCCGCAACATGCTTTACGGCATTAACGAAAACGTGGGCATGCTGGGCTATCTGGGCTATGTGGTGCTGGATGAGTGCCACTACATGAACGATTCCGAGCGCGGCACCGTGTGGGAAGAGAGCATCATCTACTGCCCGGACAACATACAACTGGTGGCGCTGTCGGCCACCGTGGCCAACGCCGCCGAGCTCACGGACTGGATCAACGAGGTGCATCACGACACGCGCCTGATCTGGAGCGATTTCCGGCCGGTGCCCCTGCGGTTTTCCTATTACGACCGCGAGCGCCTGATGCCTCTGTTTGAAGCGCCCGGCAAAATGAATAAAAAACTCAAGCTGGATTTGAAAGGGCAGAAATTCGTCAAGAAACAGCGCTTCTTCCGGCCCAATGAGCTGATTACGCAGATGCACGAAAAAGACATGCTGCCCGCCATCTTTTTCACGTTTAGCCGCAAGGATTGCGACAAGCATCTGGAATACACCCAGACCCTCAAGATTCTCAACCCCGGCGAGCGCCGCCTGTTGAACGAAAAAGTGGACGCCTTTCTGGCGTTGAACCCGTTTTTGGCTGATAGCACCGCCATTCCCTCGATTCGCAATGGCTTTGCCAGCCACCATGCGGGCCTATTGCCCGGCATGAAGCATCTGGTGGAGACGCTTTTCCAGCAAGGCTTGATTAAAGCGGTCTTTGCGACTGAAACATTGGCCGCCGGGATCAACATGCCCGCGCGCTCCACGGTCATCACCAAGATTTCCAAGCGCACCAACGACGGCCACCGGATTCTCACCGCCAGCGAGTTCCTGCAAATGTCCGGCCGGGCGGGACGGCGGGGTATGGATCCCGTGGGTTACGTCATTGTGGTGAGCTCTCAGTACGAGGGTGCGATGGAAGCGGCCACGCTGGCCAGCAGTCCAGCCGATCCTCTGAACAGTCAATTCACGCCCACTTATGGGATGGTGCTGAACCTGCTGAAAAAGCACAGCCTGGAGCAGGCCGAGTTCCTGATTCGCCAAAGTTTCGGACAGTTTACTGCCGCGCGGCGCTTGCGACCCCTCACGGAATCCAAAGAGCTGCATGAAACCGAACTGAACGAACTCTTAAGCTTCAAGTGCCCCTATGATGTCACCGACAAGGACTTCCACGGCTACCTCCACGCCAAGGATCTGGTGCATGAGACAGGCCGCTTTGTGCGCATCCTGCAAAAGCAGGTCAAGCAACACGGAGACTCCCCCGAGATTCACAAACAGCTCAATCATGAGCAGGGCAAGCTGAACAACTTGCGCAATACCGTCAATAACAGCCCATGCCAGCGTTGCAACGTCCTGCGCAAGCACCAGCGCGCCGAAGAACTGATTCAGCGGGCCCAGCGCAAGCTGAAAGTGGTCAACCGAATGCTGGCCGATGAGCAGGATACTTACTGGCGGCGGTTTATGAACATCTATAACCTGCTGCGCGAAACCGAGTATCTCGATGAGCAAAACAAGCCCACTGCCCACGGGGAGCTGACCGCCGAGTTACGTTCTGAAAACGAGTACGCGCTGGCAGAGATTCTCATGGCCAGCAACGTGCTTGAGCCCCTGACCGCGCCGCAACTGGCCGCCGTTGTTTCCGCCATGCTGAACGACAGTAACCGCGAGAACCTGTATGTGCGCTTCCAGCTCTCAAATGAGGCCATTGAGGCCATCCGCAAGATTGATATGCTCTATCAGCGCATTGATCGCCTGCAACGCAAGCACCATGTGGATGTGACTTTGACCCTGAACCCTATTGCCAGCGGTTTGGTGGAGGCTTGGGCCCAGGGTTGCGACTGGAACCGGATGATTGCGGCTACCAACATCGGCGAAGGCGACATTGTGCGCCAACTTCGGCGCACGGCGGATGTGCTCCGGCAAATTCACCGCATTTCCGGCTTGCCCCCGCGTTTATTATATACAGCCAAGGAAGCCCTCAAGCTGATCTACCGCGAACCCATCAAGGAAATCGAGCTGCCCGAGGAAAATGATACCATCGAGCAGGAGGCGGTAGCCCCGCTCACGCCGGAAGAACAGACCGAAGCCCCGCTCACCCCCGAGGAGCTAACCGAAGCCCAACGCATCGTCGCTCAAACGATTAGTGGCCAAACGATTACGGTAAAATCGCAGTCAGTAACCCCTGAGCCCGAAAACCTACCGCCGGTGGCTGAGGACAGTCCGCCAGTCACACCGGCCTAGACTGCAGCCCCATTTATTCCCAGACATCAGGAACCCCACGATTTGGAATCTCAACCCATCACAAACCCCATTCACACAGATGGACAGCCCATCGCCGACCCTGGCCACCCCACGGGAGCCAGCCAAACGGCGACGACTGCCTCTGAAGCCCATTCGCATTCTCAAGCGCAAGCCCCTGAAGTGACCCGAGAGACGCAGCCGTCTTCATGGCAAGCCAATGGGCAAGTCACTGAGCAAGCCAATGGCACGCCGCCCCCACTCAAGCTACCGGACTGGACCCCACTGGGGCACATCCGCGACTATTTTGCCGAGCAGATCCGGCAAGATGGATTTCGCTAAATATTTACCCGTCTGCGACAATCTCTCGAACGGAGTGTAAAATGGAAACTATGACGACGAACCCTCAATTTAATTCTTTACCCCTCGATCCCCAAGTGATTGAAGCCCTGGAAAATATGGGCTACAAAACCATGACGCCCATTCAGGAAATGGCGATTCCCAAGCTCCTCACCGGGCAAGACTTTTTAGGCCAAGCCCCCACCGGCACCGGCAAAACCGCGGCCTTCGGCATTCCGCTGATCAGCCGCCTGCAGCCGGGGAGCGGAACGATCGACGCCCTCATTCTGGGGCCGACCCGCGAACTGGTGCAGCAAATTGCCGAAGAATTGAACCGCATCGGCGCGGTGAAAGGTATTAAAACCCTGCCCATCTTTGGCGGGGAGAACGTGTTCGTGCAAAAAGAGGCCCTGCGCCAGCGCACCGCGCAAATTATCGCGGGCACGCCCGGCCGCGTGCTGGATCACATCCGGCAAGTGACGCTCAATCTGACCCAAACCCGTCTGGTGATTCTGGATGAGGCGGATGAGATGCTGGATATGGGCTTCCGGCCAGACATCGAGGAAATATTCAAGCAGCTGCCCGGCGGACGGGAAACCTGGCTGTTCTCTGCCACGATTTCGCCCGAAATCCGCAAGATTGCGGATCGCTACATGTATCATCCCGAGGAAGTGCGGATTGAAAACCAGACCCGCACCGCCGAAAACATCAGCCAGCAATACTTTGTGGTGGAAGAAGAAGAGAAGCCGCGGGTGCTGAAGCAAATTTTGAAATCCACCGAGGATATGTACGGCATCGTATTCTGCCAGACCAAGCGGGATGTGGTGCTGCTCACGCGCAAACTGCGGGATTCTTTCCCGCTGGATTGCCTGCACGGAGCGATGGCCCAAAGCGATCGGGATCAGGTGCTGGAGCAATTCCGCTCAGGCAAGCTAAAGTTGCTGATTGCGACCGATATTGTCGCCCGTGGCATTGATGTAGACTGCCTGACGCATGTCATCAACTACTCGGCCCCGCACGATGTGGAGTCATATACCCACCGCATTGGCCGGACAGCCCGCAACGGGGCCTCTGGGACAGCGATCACCTTCTTTGACCCCAGTGAAAAGTACACCTTTGATACCATTGAGCGCCGGATTCAGCTCAGCCTGACCAAACACCCCGACAGTACCGTGGAATTTGACCCCAACGCGCGGCCCAAAAACAGCCGCTTTGGCCCGCCCAAACGGGGCGGCAGCAGTGGCGGTGGTCGTCCTCAGGGTTCCGGCGGCGGCTATCGCGGCGGCGGTAGTTCGGGTGGGCGTGGCGGTTCGGCTTCTTCCGGCAATGGCTCGCCCAATCCCGCAGCAGGTGCCCCTCATGCAGAAGGCGACAAACCCAGTCGCCCCCGGCGTCCACGTCGTCGTGGCGGTAAACCGGGAGGTGGTGGCGAAGGCGCCGCACCGCAAGGACAAAGCCCCAGCAGCTAACACATTCATTAACCAGCCACACCCGTTCAGACGTCGAAACG
This sequence comes from Vampirovibrio chlorellavorus, assembly GCA_903866275.1. Taxonomy (GTDB): domain Bacteria; phylum Cyanobacteriota; class Vampirovibrionia; order Vampirovibrionales; family Vampirovibrionaceae; genus Vampirovibrio; species Vampirovibrio chlorellavorus_D. Next base: position 218,545 of record CAIPMU010000016.1, read on the forward strand.
TTCACCCCATCTGATCCGGCTTCGTGATGGTTTTATGCAATGCAAAGCGTGGAACTTTACGAGTATCCCAAACGTCCCTCCCCCCATAGATGGCAGAGTACGGTAGGCTGACGATGCAAGCGCAAAAAGGCATTCTCCTCATACATGGACTCACCGGCTCGCCGCACGAGTTCGTGCCCGTGGATGAGGCGTTACAGCAAAAAGGCTACCACACCCAACGGGTAACGCTACCGGGCCACGGAGATAGCCCCACCCAACGCTTCCATGAGACCAGCGCGCTGGAGCTGCTGGACCATTGTGCCGCCGAGTATGAACGCATGGCCAATCAGGTGGAGGAAGTGTACATTGTGGGGCATTCACTGGGGGGCATTTGCACCCTGCTGACTGCCGCCGTGCGCCCACCCAAGCTGAAGGGCATCGTGGTGTTTTCCGCGCCTTACGAGTACGCCTACTTTTATAATTATCTGCACGGATTGGCTCAGGTGCCGCTGGGTCATCTCATTCGGGGCATCTATCTCGCCCCCCGCGATCGGGTGAAATTTACCACGCCCGACAGTCGCCCCTGGCACATGCCCAAGCTCATTCAGCAGAGCCGGGTGATTTTCTCCCTGATGCGGGAGCAGTTGCACAACATCGAAGTCCCGGTGAGTCTGGCGCATTCCATCTACGATTTAACCATTCCCTACCCGGAAATGCAGAAGCTGGCTGAAAAGCTGCGCCACAGCCCCGGCGGCGTGAAAACCACCACCCTCACCCGGAGTGGCCACCGTATTTTCCCCATCAGCAAAGACATGAATGAGGCCATTCGCGTGGTTGTGGATTTTCTGGAAACTGACTGCCAGGCCATGGCCGAGGGACGTCCGGTTTCTTCCGGCGAAATTGCGCGCCACACCTAGATACGCCTGATTACCCCTGAATATTCAGACGCGCCTTGATGAGGGCCATGTCTTGCTTCATTTGAGCGTTATCGCGCTTGATGAGGGTAAGGTCATTTTGCAAGGCATTGGTCAACTGCCACAGCCCCGCGTTGATATGAAAACCGTATTCATCCCCCAGAAACGTGCGCCCCTTGTGAAACTGCGAGCGGGCATCCTGATATTGCAGGCCCGCATTGGCATACAGATAGTACGGCGTGAGGTACTGGTAATTGGGCATATAGGGAATCGGCAGGCCGGGCGGGGTGATGACACTCATGCAAGTGGTTCCTTTTCACGATGTGCAACCAGAGTCGCGTTGCAGGAATAAAAACCACGACGCTGTGAGGATTGACCTTTTCTTGCCACAATCGGAGAACGGCCTGATTGGACAAAACCGGTGCAAGGCCGTGAGTATCCCCTGAGAAATAACCAGTTTAGCGTTTGTTATAGCGAAATGCTATCCAGCCAGGCAATAGAAAGTTTGTTTTTACTGTTTAAAATAAAGGGCACAGAGGATTTTTTTATGAATTTTTTTGGAGATTCGTTAAGGCATCAACGTGAAGCTCAGCGACTCTCTCAGTGCGAACTTGCTGATTTGTCGGGCTGCCCGTTAGAAACACTTCAATGGTTTGAAGCAAGTCATCTACTCCCGTCCAAAATCCAGATGGAGCAGTTATCTTCGGTTGAGCGGTTGGGGCTTACCTATGAAAGCCTCAAGCAATGGAAGCAAACATCACTTCAAGAACAAGCACAAGAAATCAGCGTTCAAACCGCTGGCCTTGAAAAGTGGCAATGTTCAAACCGTCAGTGGGATTGCCCCTGTTGCCTCTGGCCTTACACACTGCAATGTGATTTAAGAAAATCACATCCCCCTGCCAGCTTAAAACCGACAGTGACCGGGCAAGTCTAATCAACGAGCCCAACAAACAGGCTTAAGGATCCGGGTTTGCTTTGCTGGCTCTGAGTATTTTGCATGTCAGTGGCCCACAAAGTTGGCAACAGGCTACTGAAAACTGGCTGTCAGCTTTTGATCCAGTTGAAAGCCGCAGGCGGTGTAGCGATACACCAGCACCGGCTTTAAGGGATCATATTGGTACTGACGGGCCACGATTTCAAACACGCCGTCGCCATCCAGATCTTCGAGGATATTGGCTGCGGTAAGGGTTTCAAATGTTAGCAGGGAGGTGCCAGTGGAATCCACCACCCGCACCCGATAATGAGGGTCGTTGGATCGGTAAAACTGGATGGTCGCCAGCTTGCCGTTGAAATTGGCGGTACGCTGGGACACGATCGAGCCAAAAAAACGGTTGCTTTCAGATGTCCCCGCCTCCGGTGAGCAAAGGGAACTGGCAGAAGGATTCGTCAAGGTCGACCTGAAAGGCAACTGCCCCAGACTCCCCGGTTGCGTTTGAGACAGGCTGCCGCTGTTGACCTCCGGTCGCAGCGGCACCACGGTGTTCCCATAGGGCACATAGGCGAGACTGAAATCGCGGTGACTAAAGCTTTTGTAGGCACCCATCGGTTTCAGCTTTTCCAGCACGTGCATATAACTTGGCCAAAACCCAGGCTGATGATGGGCCGCGTCAATTTTCACGGCGTCACCCAAACGGTACATCACATCCATCTTGCGGATGGTCATTTCTTCCGGGCTGGCTTTTTCCAGCGTAATATCGGCTTCTGCCTGCGCCATGCCGTAAGCCAGATTGGAGAACTGATCCTGAAAATGATCATTGGCTTTTCTCAGAAAGAACAAACCGGTTTTGTTGTGCTCATAAACCAGTTCAGCATAGCCCAGGTCAAACCCCAGCATCAGATCGGTTTCTTTGGCCATGTGGCGCTGATGCAATGCACTCAGCAATTTGGCGTGCTCATCAAAGGGCAGTTCGGCGTAGCCTCGGCGCAAGGCTTCCATGTGCACCAGCAGCACCGGGGTGCTGTTCAACACGTTTAACACTTCCTCCGCGGTGGTCAGTTGAGCCGGTAGACACTGCGCGCTAGCATAACCGGTGACCTCCAGCGGCACCGACCGCAGAATATCAATCTCACTCCCTGACGTGGCGTTAAACCCGCTCGGTGTACTCTTTTTCGAAGGGGGTACCGATGTTTTCACCCCGCCCAAAATCGGCGTCGCAGGCTTGCTGTAAGCACTCTCCCAAGCACTCACCGGACGGACAGCGGAGGTCGTCTGGGTCACAGTCGAAACTTTTGAAGCCCCCCCGGCGGTCCCCTGAGCGGCCACAGGCATGGGTTTCAAAACCGTCACCGACTTTTTCACAGATACCGAAGACGTTGAAACAGGGAGCGTTCGGGTCGAAACAGTCACGCTTCTCGCCGAGACAGGCACAGGCGGGGTCACGTTACCAACCGCATCAACCTGCTCCGCCATCGCCGGACCTTGTAGCGCAGCCCAAATCAGCCCCAGATGGCTTAAAACCACTACGGTGACCAACTTGCCTGGTTTCAGACCGATGCTTCGTCTCAGACTCATGAACCACTTCTCTCCGCTTTCGTCACTGAAACAGTGCAATTGCACACTTTAAATTACACTTTGTCCATCTGGAGACCTGAAGCAACTGATCCTGAGCTGGCCCTGGACCCGATATACGGAAGAGCTCTTCGGCACCACGCACTTCAAGTTCTTTATCTGATTCTAATCGACGCTCAGGAGCCGAGCAAGTTTCCTTCCAACGGAACTGATTTTAACACCGCCTTCCTTGCCGACATCAGTGGACGCCATGTCGGCCCAAGCGGTGGGCATGCCCGAGCCAACATCGGCTCTGGGTCGCGTTGGTGCCGTCGGGAGAATTCCCCCTTGCGTGGACCGGGTGCGAACGGCACAATAGGAGGGCGTCCCTCTGACTTAAAAAAATCCGTTTGATGGGTCAAGCAGCCCCAATCAAGCTGAATCCCCCACGAATTTTCAAATGGGAATTGCCCGATGTCTTTGTCTCCAGCCGCACCGCAAGCCGCCAGCCAACTAGCCGCCTGCCCTGATCAAAACAAGGGCTTTCTTAAAGTGGCCATCCTGACACTGGTAATCTATGCGAGTCTGGCCGTTTTTTACAGCACCCCGGCCTTATCCACGTCCCGCTTTAACAAGGAGCTGGTGGTCTGGCCTGTTACCCTGGGCTTGCTTTGGAGCTATTGGCAAGGGTATAAACGCCTTCAAAAAAATGCAGTTCCCCCAGGCTGGATTCTGGGTGTGGGTGCCGGGCTGGCCATACTGGCCGTGCTGATTCCACCGTTTCACTCCACGGATATGTTTGGCTATGTAAACCGGGGCTGGCAGCAGTTGCATTACCACCTAAACCCCTATGTCTACACCATCAACGACATCCCCCACTGGGAAAACGACCCCATGATCACCAATCATTGGGTGAACAACCCAAGCCCCTATGGCTTTTTATACCTGCTCATCGCCAAGGGGCTCTGCTTGCTGGGCGGGGGGAATCGGGCCCTCACCCTGAGCCTGTTTAAACTGGGCAACCTGCTCATGCATGGCCTCACCGCCTTACTCATTTGGCTGGGGGCCAGCCAACTTGCCAAAACCCAGGCCCAACAACCGCTTGCGCCATCCACCCCAATGCCTGTCACCGCAGGGCCAGTGCTGGCCTTGTATCTGTATCTCTGGAATCCCCTGATTTTAATCAACACGCTGGCCAACGGGCACAACGATATTTTCATGGGCTTTTTCGTCACCCTCAGTGCCCTGTGTGCCTTAATTGGCGCGTGGCTCTGGATTCTGCCCGCCCTGATGGCGGCCACCCTGATGAAATACGGGGCCGTGGTGATTTTTCCGTTGGCGCTGGTGTTTTTAATCCGGCAAAAAGCCTGGGGTGCATTGATAGGAGGTATCGGCCTTTCGGTGATTCTCTTCTTGCTGGCCGGGCAATCCTTTTTGCCCGAATGGCAACAGTTTCACCTCAGCGAGATCAACCACAACGCCTTTGTGACGCATGGCTCGCTGCATTCGTTCTTATTTATCGGGTTTAAAACCATCACCAAAAGCCTGCTACCCGCCGCGAAACCTTATCTGGAGCTGGTGCGGAGCATCCTGAAAAACCTGCTGCTCCTCAGCTACGGGGGATTTGTACTTGGGCTGTTGTGGCAGCGTCTTCGGTCGCACACACCGTATCCCGCAGGCACGCTGGTGCGGGACGCTTTGCTGGTGATGAGCCTGCTGGTCAGCCTGATCAGCCTGAAGTTTTACCCGTGGTATCTGGGCATGTTTTTTCCGCTGGCCCTGCTCCTGCCAGAGGAAGATTGGCTCCGGCGCTGGGTGCTGGTGTTGTCCGGGGCACAGCTGTTTTCCATTACCTTTATCGGACAGGCGCACATGCTCAATTTTATGGTGATGACCGGGCTGCCCACCGCCTGGATTTTATGGCACCAACAACGGGAACGAGAACTGTCAGCTATCGCCCCCGAAAACACGCCACCCAGCCACTCCCCGCTCCCGAATGCTTTCCCTGAAGCAGAGCACTGACGCAACTGACCTGCACGGACAAAATTTAACGACATGCGTAGCACAAAAAACAGCTTCATTGTTTTTATACAACCATAGGGATAGTTATAGGTCATTCAGCGAGCTTCACACCTGAAGCATCGTGGAATGCTTTGCAAGCAAGTAGGGATATAGGGGGATTCACGATGGGTATGCCAGGTTATGGCTTTGGAGGTTACGGCGGCTATGGTGGTTACGGTGGCTACGGCGGTTATGGCTACGGTGGTGTCAACCCGGCTACGGGTACCGGCACAGGACTTCAAGCGGTTCCCGTCGCCGCTGAATTCAGCACGCCGCTAACACCTCTCGAAAACGCAGCAGGACAACTCAACAAAGTTGAGAAATCCAAGACCGGTACCGCCATTGGGGGTATATCCGGTGCCGCTGTGGGAGCCACCGCAGGTGCTTTCTTTGGCCCCATTGGTATGGCTGTCGGCGCAGTCGGTGGCCTTCTGGGTGGTCTTTTCGCAGGCAACAGCATCGGCAAGCTGATCGCCGTGAACCACGATGCGAACAATAACGGCAAGCTGGACGGCAACGCTGCATCGTTCGTTCACTAACGAGCCGGCCCATTCGGGCAAACACATCCACCCAAACCCGATGTCCTTATGGCATCGGGTTTGGGCATGCAATTGATGCGAACTGGCGGGGTACATCCGGGGCGACTTGTCGTGTCAAGTCGTATCAACTTGTAACGCGTGGGCTTTTCAAAGCCAATTTTTCTGGCACAATAAATCCAGTTATCCTTTAACACTGATTCGGCGAGGTCAGTAAGGATATAAAGTTCAGGTAAACCCGAAAAGCCCCCATGCTTGGGGCCATGATCCGGCTCACCCTGTTTTATAACCCTGAACCCTCCTCGCCCCAAGCCCAGGAGGTTTTTTTATGGCCAGTCACCCCCCGCTCTCCACCAATGGGGCCTGGAATCGACGACACGTCATTGATTCCGCCTCACTCACCTACGAAGAAGTACAGGAAGTGCTGAAGGCGGCCAAGTCCTTCTCGCACATTCTCAGCCGTCCGGTTAAAAAAATCCCCACCCTGCGCGGCAAAGTGGTGGTGAACATGTTCTACGAGAACTCCACCCGAACCCGCACCAGTTTTGAACTGGCCGCCCAGTACCTCAGCGCGGACGCCATCAACTTTTCCGTCTCCAACTCCTCAGTCAAAAAAGGGGAATCCCTGATTGACACTGCCGAAACACTGGCAGCCATGGGCACCGACGCCGTGGTCATCCGCCATTCCAGCTCGGGTGTGTGCCAACAGTTGGTGAACTACTTTGGCGACCGCATTTGCGTGATCAACGCCGGAGACGGCTACCATGATCACCCCACCCAGGGGCTGCTGGATTTATTCAGCCTGCTGGAACGGCTTGATACCATTGAAGGCAAGAAAATCACCATCGTGGGCGATATTCTGCACAGCCGGGTGGCCCGCAGCAACATTCATTTGCTCAAACTGTTCGGCGCAGATGTACATGTGGTGGCCCCCTCCACCCTATTGCCAATGCATATTGAAACGCTGGGCTGCACGGCCCACACCACCATTGAAACCGCGCTGCAAGACGCCGACGTGGTGATGTGTCTGCGCATGCAACTGGAACGCCAGCAAGCGGGCCTGATTCCCGCCCTGCGCGAATACATTCGCTTCTATTCCATCACACAGGAGCGCTTAGAAAAATTCTGCAAGCCGGATGTGCTGGTGATGCACCCCGGCCCCATGAACCGGGGCGTGGAAATCGCCAGCGACGTGGCCGACAACCGGGAAATTTCGCTGATCACCAATCAGGTGACCAGCGGGGTGGCCATTCGGATGGCCCTATTGTACCTGTGCCTCAGCACGCCAATCGATCGCTCCGGGCTGGAAAAGTTCCAGAGCAGCCTCAATGAGCGCAACGAACTCAACGAAAGGATGTTAGCCGTATGAAAAAACTCCTGAAAGGTGGCCGCGTGATCAACCCCGCCACCCACACCGATGACGTGCTGGACGTGCTGATTGAAAATGGCCGCGTGGTGGCCATTGAAAAAAATATCGCCGCCACCCAAGTCGATGAAGTGATTACGCTCACCCCAAAACACTGGGTCGTGCCCGGTCTGGTGGATGTGCACGTGCATTTCCGCGATCCCGGCAGCCCGGACAAGGAAAACACGGAATCCGGCGCAGCGGCAGCCATCGCGGGCGGCTTTACCACCGTCTGCGTGATGCCCAACACCTCCCCAGTGATTGATAGCACGCCGATGGTTCAGTACATCCTGAATGCGGCCAAATCCACGGGCATCCAGATTTTCCCCATCGCGGCCGTGACCCGTGGGCTGGAAGGTCAGGAGATGACCTCGATCGGGACGTTGCTGGCCAACGGGGCCGTGGGCTTCAGTGATGACGGCAAGCCCATCGCCAGCGCCAACATGATGCGCAAGGCGCTGGAGTACTCCAAGATGTTTGACGTGCCCATTGTGTGCCACGCCGAAGACTGCTCCCTGTTTGGACATGGTGTGATGCACGAAGGCTACTACAGCACGCTGCTAGGCTTACCGGGCATTCCCTCGGTGGCCGAGAGTGTGATTGTGGCCCGCGACATTGAGCTGGTGCGCTTCACCGGCGGGAAAGTGCACTTTGCGCATATTTCCAGCAAGGAGAGCGTGGCGCTAATTCGCAAGGCCAAAGCAGAAGGCTTGCCCATCACCGCAGAAACCACGCCGCATTACCTCAGCCTCACCGATGCCTGCTGTCAGGGCTATGACCCGGACTTCAAGATGAACGGCCCCCTGCGGGCCGACAGCGATCAGGCGGCCCTACTGAAGGCCGTGGCCGATGGCACGATCGATGTCATCGCGACGGATCATGCGCCGCACACGCCGGATGAAAAATCGATGGCCTTTGATGGCGCGCCCAACGGTGTGATTGGTCTGGAGACCTCGCTGGGGGTGATTTTAACCCACCTGCACCACACCCAGCGCATCAGCCCCACGGAGATTGTGCGCCTGATGTCCACCCGCCCCGCCGAGCTGTTCAAGCTGAAGGAATCGGGCAATCTGGCCGTGGGCCAACGCGCGGACATCACGGTGATCGATCCCGACTTGAGCTGGACAGTCGACCCCAGCCAGTTCAAGAGCAAGTCCCGCAACTCCCCGTTCAAGGGCCACACCCTGACCGGCAAGGCGGTACTCACCGTTGCCAACGGAGAATGCCTCTATCAACACCCGGCACTGGAGCAGTCTCTGGCACTGGCATAAACTGCTCGCGGCTTGCTCTAAAAAAGAGAACTTGGGGGAAAACCCCTCCCAGCACTCACAACCCGGCCAGCCCCGCTCAGGGATTGGCCGGGTTGTTCTCTGTTTCGAGAAATGAATGACCTGAACGCATAAAATATTAGGGCTTTGGTTTTATTTTTTGTGTATCATACATCCAAGCAATGGCAAGGCAGTTTGAACTGAGGGTTCTACCGCATTTCAAGCTCTCGTTTTACTCAAAACGTAACCGAGATTGAAACCACACAACCGCTTTGCTAGTGCCCCGTTTTCTGAAAGTTCTCACCGCGTATGTTCATTCCCGCAACCCTGCAACACTCCCTTTGCTGGTGGCCCTGTCTTTATCGGCCGCCTGTTTCGCGTTGAGTTTTTTCTGAAAAAACGACAAGGATTCAAACACCGGCCGACTTCCGCACAAAAAGAAGCCTGTCGGTGTTTTTGCATATAACTTCAAAAGAGCCCTCTCCCACTTATGACCGCTCCCCAGTTCATCCACCCACAACCACGCTTTCAAGGTGCCGTCCCAGTCACGGCGCTGGACAAAGTGCTGCAAGGAAGCACGGGCGGACAAAAGTTACTGGGCAAGGCGCTTCAACTCAAGGAAGGCGATAACGGGCTTTCCTACCTGACTTTTTTACAGGACACCCTGGTGGCGCTGATTCCTCGCGCGCTGGTCTCCCGCAGCACCGCAGAGCTGACGGAATCCACGTTTCTGGAGCTGATGGAATCAGCCGTGCTGTATTACGGCCTGCCCATTGTAGGAAATCGGGTATTCCGCCCCCTGTTCAACCGGGCCGCGGGCGTTCATCACCTCAATGGCGGCAAACCACTGACCCCGGAGATTGAAGCGGGGCTGGAAAAAGCGATGAAAACCAGAGTGATTGGAGCCAAAGCCGCCACCATTCTGTCGACGTTCGGGGTCACGCTGGTGGGCGGGGAGTATGTCATCCACTACCTCAAGAACCTGCTCACCGCCAAAATGTTCAACAAGGACAGCTTCAGCGATATCGTGAACCTGTCTCAAGGGCAAATGTCTTGCTCGCATGGCAGCCCGGTGGTCCACAAGGCCCAGAACAGGATCAAGCAATGCTTGATGGCTTGTGGCGGCATTTTGGCAGGCTCATTGTTGCTGGCGCGAGGGACTGAAAAATGGACAGTCCTCGAAAAAGGGGCCAATACATTGGTGAAGCATCTCAATTTTGCCAAAACCAAAAACGGCGGGCTTAGCCTCAGCCGCCGCCAAATGGAACTCTACATGGGCCTGTCGGTATTGGCTTACCTGGATTCGGCCCGTGATCATCTGGAGCGAGTGGAAACGGCCTCCCGGCTTCTCATCGTGCTTCTCTATCTGGCCCGAGGGCAAAGTTTTCTACAAAAATTAATGCTCATAGGGGGTTCTAAATACTTTTCACCCATCCTGAAAAATGGGGTATTTCAAAAAAATGAGCAAGCCAAAGCACTGGAAGTCCTGGCGCAAGAAGCGCTGGACAAACACCCAAATGATATAGCGGCGGCCGCCCGGGAACTGTCCCAACCCTTGCGCCAGAAAGGCATCCTCACCGGAGTCCCCCTGGCCTTTGGTGTATTGGGTACCGGGGTTGGCGTTGGCCTGCTCAACCGCTTCTGGACCAAATACCGCTACCAGAAACAGCAGCAGGAAAAACAGCCCTTCACCGCCGCTAGCGCCCCATTCAACCTGCCTTCAGCGGGCACCATACCCAGCGGCGAGAATCTGGGCTATGCATCTCCCGGTGTCGGCTTTCAGGCATTATCTGCAAGCTACAACTCCGCGCCAACAATAGAGTATGCGACCCAGCCTTTATCTTTAGCTGCACCCCCTGTCAACCACTCAGCCCTGTCCAGTGGTACGCGATCCAGAACCACATCATCCCCTCCCCTATCCGGACAACCCACCCCGTATGCCACGCCCTTATTCAGCAGCACGATCCCTGCACCGTGGACCTATGCCACCACAGCGAGCGCAAAACGCATCTAGTTGCCGTCAGCGACGCTTATAGTCCTTGCTCATGCTTTTAAGCGCCGAACTTTTTCCAATTCTTCAAATTCAAATTTTTTGAACGGTTTAAACCGGTTGAACCTGAATCACCTAACCCACAGGTCCCTGAACCGTTCCGACGATCTGCCAGATTTCAAAAAGCCCCACCGGCATTCAGTTTGCGAGTGGGCTTTTTTAAATTGATTAGAGCTTGTAACAGAGCCGTTAGCTTGTCTGAGGGGCGGCTGCGGATTTGTTTCTATTGAACCAGTTGAACGGGTTCAAATAGAACACAATGGCTGAACACGTGTTCTTAATGCCCTCCCACGCATTGGCCAGAAAACCGTCCGGTTTCTTTTGAACCACGACCGGCTTGCGTTTCCTTGTGGTCGACTGGCCGTCATTCAGGAGCTCAGCCGTCTTACGGGGCTTAGGAAAAGCCGGTGGCCCAAATTCGAGGTTTTCGGAAGGCTTGGTATTAGTAGAATCCAAAATGTTTCGCCACCGTTCACCAATAGCAGCCAAACTATGGTTTTGATCCAGATAGCGGCGGCCATTGTTACGAATCTCATCCCGTTGGCTCTGGTTGAAAGTCATTGCCCGATCAATGGCATTAGCAAATTTTTGATTGGCAGGCTCGATAATTTTTTCCTGATCCACTTTACGGATGTCCCGAAGCACTGCCAGATCCGTTTCAGTCAATTGAGGATGTTCGGTGTATCGATATTCCAGATACCCTTTTAATTTGACGCAACGGTCTTTCAAGGACAACGGCAAATGGAGATTCCCTTCAGCACTCAGGTCACCCAGCATTTTAACGAGCCCTTCCAAAGGCTCCATGCGGGCTTCCTTAGTTTTACCTTCGGGCTTGTAGACCTTGTTCGGTGACTTGTTCACCTTATCTTCCAGGGTCATAATCATCTCATCCCGAGACAATGCTTTGCGGTAGTTAGTGACCCCATTATGGTGATTTTCCGGATTATTGAGTGGCTCCATCAAAACAGCCGTTTGCCCATGCTCGGTGACTCTGAGGTCTGCACCTAGCGCGTATTGAGGATCGTGGACAGTGGAGCGAATACCATCTACCGCATGCACCAGCGGGATAGACCCCATCTTGTAGGCTTCCAGCTGCGTAATTCCGTAGGGCTCATACAGACTGGGCAAAATCGTAAAATCACTGGCCGCATTGATTTGGGTGATTTCGTCTTTTTTTACAAAGCGATTGGGGAAATAGATTCGCCCTTTCAGGCTCTCATCCTGATCGACTTCTTCATTAAATTTTTGAACCCAGTCATATAGCGCTTTTTCCCGAATGCTTAACTTTTCAGGATTCCCCACGTTGCCGGCAATCACAATCTGTAAATTGGGATGCTTTTCCAGCATCTGTTTCAGATTATTTTTGACCATATCAAAGCCCTTTTGGTTGGGCTCCAGTCGGGCCGCCCAACCCATCAGCACCGCATCTTTATTGGGGGTGAGACCATATTTTTTTTGCAACGCCAGCTTATTGCTGTCCTTAAACGTCTTCCAAGCACGATTAACCTCTTCCTGAGATGCAGAATCTGGAAGGGCTGACAGAGGGACAAACTGATAATCAGCACAGTCCTTGACCTGCTGTTTTTGCTCAATCGGGTCACTCTTTTTACGCTGTAAATCAGGATTATTGATCGGCGTAAATTCTGGGGCCAGCGGGTGATGAATATTCATCAGGCTGTGAGCTTGGGCATGTGCCCGCAGTGGCGGAACATAAATTTGCCCTTTGGCAAAATCTGTTTCCAACAGTGTCTTTCCAAAGTTTTTATCGATGACCGCCCAATTGGCAACGCGAGGTGCTAAAGTCAGAGGCGAGTAGGTTTCCCACTGGGACATGTCCTTGGGCACTTCGTAACCGCGGTCATAGGCTGCTTCAGCCGCAGGCACAGCGCTATCGTAAATGTTGTGATAGACAAACCCCTTACGAATATCCGGATCGTTCACAATTTCCGGCTGATATAGCACCGGGCCGCTCAGGTGATCATTACCAATGGCCGTCATCTGATCGCTATCAAAGACTTTCAACGCCTCCTCGTTTCCCTTGGGGGGTGGCATTTTTTTCAATTCTTCCTGAGAACCAGGCTTGAGGTAATGAATGAGTTTACTGGCCCCACGGTTAAAGGGAATCAATAACGCCTTAGACTTGGGATCATATGCCTCATAGCTGTCAATCTTCTCCACCTTGTCAAAGATAGGGCTTTCCAGCGTGTATCTCACAAACTGCTTCTTTTGCCCGTTCACTTCAAAAGGTTCTTCCATTTGCCAGACCCGGAACTGTGCGTTTTCCCCGTCCTTAACTTTCACCTGAAACGCCACATTGGTGGGCTTGAAATGCGGTTCACCCGCCTTGATCCGCCGGTCGTTTTCCTCACGCATGGTCTTCACGAAAGGGGAAATCACCCGCATATCGCGCTGGGACTCAAAACCTTGGGGGGTACTACCGGTAGTGGCCGCCTTGGGAATGGTATCTGCCACTTCACCCATGCCACCTACTTTGGCCCAGCGGTCTTCCACGGTAACCCAAACAGCGTTCTTTCGGTAGACGTAATCTTTACCACCCAGCTTGTAGGACGGAAGCACCGTAGCAGTAGCATTCCCGAAGCGGACGGTATCCTGAACGAGAGGACGTCCCAAAGACAGCTCTGTCCGCGACGCGGCAACCGACTGTTGACGGAAGAGCTGGCTTCGTCTGGTGGTTGGCGGTGCGGTGAAGGATGACCCGATAGACATTCAATTCACTCCTCGTACAGGCATGTTGTTTACAAGCACGCTCAACCGGAAAAATTGCGCGTTCCAGGTAACAATTCATGAACCCAAAATTCCGAACCCAAGGCCGGCATTTTGACACTAAAGTTTATAATCCACTGGCAGAACCGCACTGGGGTGGATGAAAGAAATGGCCCCGTACGTCTTTTGTTCAGCACTTATTAACGCACAAAGCCAACCGCATGCCAATCCATCCCTGCGGATTTTTAACGGAAAGTTGCACGCCAAAACCATGACGTTGCCATGCCCTACCACACCCAAGGCCCGGACAACCGCCCGGGCCCTGGAATGAACGTGTAAAATTCGCGCTAGAGCTTTGCGGCGGCCGCAGGTGCGCCAGCACCTGTCGCAGCAGCAGGCTGCGCGGGCGAAGTGGCAGCGCTTTTCGGGCCGGCATTCTGTTGGGCCAGCTCCTGCAAGCGGGCAATTTTTTTCAGATAGTGCTCCCGCTCTTTCTCCGGCAGATCCGGGCGCAAGGAAAGGTAGTACTGATAAGAGCGGGCGGCCTTATCATACTGCTTGGTCTTCTCGTACAACTTGGACAGCTCCAGACGCGGCTCCGGCTGGCGGGGGTTCTGGGAGAGGGTTTCTTCGTAGAAGTCAATGGAGCTCTCTTTGCCGGTACGACGCCAAGTATTCAGCGCCTTGGCCGTGCGCAGGGACTTCTGAGACTCTGCCTGGGCGGTTTCGATTCGTTGCAGACCGCGCTGAGCTTTTAAACTGGACGGATCCGCAGCCAGTGCCGCCTTATAGGCCATTTGCGCGCCGGACAGGTTGCCGTTTACCTTCAGGGTGTCGCCAATCACCAGCAGTTTATCCGGGTTGTTGGCGTTGGCCTGAATCATGCCGCCAAACAGCTGATCCGCTTCGGGGTAGCGACCCAGCGCCAGAAAGGCCTCACCCTGAATCATTTGCTCGGATTCCGTGCGGGGCGCCATGCTGGCCAGATTGTTCAGCTCTGCTTCAGACATATTGGGCTTGCCCGCCAGTTGACTGATCCGCAGGTTGGCCAGATGCAGGCGCAAATCGTTGGGGTTCAGGCGCAAGGCTTCCTGAATGGACTGTTCCGCGCTGACCAGATCACTGTCGGAGCCCATGCTCTGGCTCCAGTTGGCCTGTTTTTGGGCCACCACAGTCAGGGCCTGAGACATGCCGTTGATAGCGTCCGGGTCATTGGGGTTCTCTTTGAGGGCTTCCTTGTAGTATTGCAGAGCCTGATCGGGCTTATCCACGGTCAGGGCGATATGACCCAACCGATCGCGGCCCGCGGTAAAGTGCGGGTTCACGTTGACGGCACTACGCAGCTCGACCATGGCGGCCTCACCGTCGCCCCGGTTATCGAAAATATCGGAGAGCGACATATAGGCGGGCATAAAGGAGGGGTTGCTCTGGATGGCCTTGCGATAGTTGGCAATGGCCGCCGCCGAATTACCCTGCACCTGATAGGCATCGCCCATTTTAGCCATGATGGCGGCGTTACCGCGATCCAGCGAGAGGGCCGTATTGAGCGAATTCAGCGCCTGATGCGCATCCCCGGCTTGCAACTGGGCTTCACCCAGACGGTAGTGGGCCATGTAGTTCTTGCTGTTCAACTTGATGGCCCGTTCAAACTGCAGCTTGGCCCCGGCAGAATCACCGCTGGCCATGCGCATGATGCCTTCGTTCAAAATGGCTTCCGAATAACGGGGATCCAAATCGAGGGCGCGCTGAAACTCACTCATGGCTTCGGCGTTTCGGCCCATAAAGCGATAAGTCACCCCCAACTGATTGTGGGCTTCCGGGGATTTTGAATTATAGGAAATGGACTGCCGCAGCTCAGAGGCGGATTTTTCCAGCAACTCGTTCCGTTGATTCTTGTAGGTCATATCCAGCGAAGCAGTGCGGTTACGATACACCACCCCTTTGGCCAAATGCGCCATCGCGTTGCGGGGATTTTTGCTCAACACGTCGTTGGCGTTCTTCTCGGCCGCATCCAGCTTGAACAGCTCGGCTTGCGCCATGGCCGCCGAAGCACGGGCCTGAGCATTCTTGGGGTTATGTTTCAGCATGGCGGCATACTGAGCCTCTGCACCCTGATACTGCCCGGTTTGCAGATAGGTATCCGCACCCCGATTGGCGTTGGCACGAACATACGACGTGCTCGCCTTATACACCCGAGTCGCAGCCTGTGCCTGAGGTGAAATCGGCATACAGGTGCCTGCCAGCAGACTGAGGCCTAGCGCTAAGACCCACACGCTCTTTGTATTCATGCTCATTGGTTCCATTCTCCACTCATATCAAAATGATTCTACAAATCATAGGCAAAGCACCGACTCAGGCACATCCCTCTAAGGTCTAATTATAGCCAGTCCAGCCAGCTGAGCTAGCCATCTGATCGACTAATATTGAACCCCAGCCAAACCATGTCATGACAAGTAGTCATGATATGACACAGGCCTAAAGTCAGCACCTATAGCAGAGCTGTAGGTCATCCCTAGCGGGAATAGTCTAACCTAACAGGCTAATAGCTTTCAAAAAAATTCTTTTCATATAATCACCCAGACTCAACGCAACGAAGCACTCCATTTGAATGACTCCAAATAACCGGACTACATTGAGTGTTCCAAAACCCAGCGAGCGAAACGAGTAGAGAAAGCATAGGAATAGTGACGTAATTGAGGTTCACCACAGATGAAAGACACAATAACAAATATTCGCGTGGACAAAACACAGGCCGAACCATCCGCAAACCAGAACAACCCCACCAAAAAACTGGTGCTCATCGAGGACTTTAAACTGATTCGCATCGGCCTGCGCACCGTACTAAACGGGGACGCCTCACTGGAGGTCGTAGGCGAAGGCGAAACGGCCCAGCAAGGGCTGGCGCTGATTGAAACCCTGAAACCGGAACTCGTGATACTCGATTTGAGCTTACCGGACATGAGTGGACTGGCGCTCACACGCAAGATTCGCGACCGCCATCCTGAAATCAAAATTCTGGTCCTCAGCGCCCATGAGCAGGAAGAGGATGTCTTGCTGGCATTGGCCGCAGGTGCGAACGCCTACTGCCTGAAAGACATTCTGTCCGATCGTCTGGTTCAGGTCGTAAAGTCAGTTTGCATGGGGTGCACCTGGCTGGACCCTCGCATCGCCTCCCGAGCACTTTGTGTGTTTTCCACGAACACCCATGCCAACCCCATTGCCCTCACCCGCCGGGAACGGGAAGTGCTGCGCTTGCTGGTAGAAGGGATGAACCATACGCAAGTCACCAGCGCACTGCAACTGAATCTGCAAGCGACCAAAACGCTGATTCACAATATTATCCAAAAACTGGCACTACAAGAGGGCATCACCAAACTCACCCGTTCCCTGCAACCACGATTGCCCGTGTTTTAATTCAGACCCAACAAACCAGAACAGTCACCCATCTGGACATCACCCAAACAAGACAACCATGCGTGATACAACAACAAAAACCCGAATAGTCCCTGTGCATTGATCTGCACAGGGTCAACCCAAACCCAAATGGCCTGATTTTAAAAACGGTTTAAGCCTGAAACTTACCCGATTTAATCCACAACATTAAGCCCGCTTCTTGCGAAGCGGGCTTAATGAGATTTGAAAAACTACTTCTTGGCAACCAATTCTTTGAATTTTTTGCCAGCGGAGAAAGCCGGAACGGTTTTCGCCGGGATTTTGAGTTCTTTGCCGGTTTGGGGGTTACGGCCGGTGCGAGCAGCGCGCTTGCGGGGCTCGAACGTACCGAAACCAATCAAGGTCACTTTTTTGCCTTTAGCAACGGTTTTAACGATGGTGTCCACGATGGAAGCCAAGGTTTCGTCCACTTGCTTCTGGGAAACTTTAGTCTTTTTTGCGACTTCTTGTACTAATTCTTCTTTGTTCATGGGAAAAACAACTCCTCAGATTTAATTACACACCTATTATAAGGGTTGTTCCAGCAAAGGCAAGTAGATCTTTTCTTATCCTGATTGATTTCTACGCCCGTAGAAGTATCCATTGCCCCTTTCTCAGACCATCCAGCGTTTTATTGTCAAGGCATAGGCAAGCAGGGTTGTTCAATTGCTGACTTAAATCCCAAACTTTCCAATAGAACTCACGGCTCCCCATTGCTCACTTTGTGTAACGCCAACACCAATGGTTTTATTGCCCCCTTTCAGATCCTGCCAATGATCCAAAAAACAATTTCCTTCCTTTATATATATAGACACTCAAAAAAGGGTTCTCTCCGAGAAAACACCCCTGAAAAACGCCTCACCCCTAAGACTGAAGCCCCCTTCTTTATAGAAGACGTTGAATTCATGGCCTCACCTGAGAAGACAAGCCCCAAAGACAGATCTTGTCTCATATCCCCATAATCGGTTAGCCCTGCCAGAACAATCAGAGTATTATAGGCTCAGGATAGAGTGCTGAACTTTTGAAACCCACATCAGGCTCTCCCTGAATGCCAGTTCCCAAATCCCCATGTCCACCCGCCAGAACGGTGGCCCATGCCTTCTGGCCAGCACTATCCGGCACGATGCCTGGCCCTTTGCCGACCCAGACACGGATGGCCTATGCAAACCCTGAATTTACGGGTTCCCGGCAAGATTTCCAGACTCAAAACAATCCAACAAAAACCAAGCAACAATGAGGTTAAGCATCATGGACACACCCACCTATTATAAACCGATTTACCGCACCTATCTGCGCTTTTCCCTGATCATGCTGGCTGTCGCCCTGCTGGTCGGCATTGCCACCCAGGAATCCGCCAAAAAAGCACCCATTTCAGCCATGCTACCCGCCGGAAATCATGTGGAAGCCACGCTGCATCTTTCACTTGTGCACGGCCACATCTTCCTGATTGGCGTGCTCATTCCGCTCGCCCTGACCTGGATGCTGTACCTCGGACGCTCCCTGAACTTTGCACCCCTCTCTGAAAAAAGCCTCAAATGGGCGACGCGTCTGTATTTACCAGCCTCCGCACTGGCCATTGGCCTCATGCTGTATAAAGGGTATCACTTTGTATTGGGCGTGCGTAGTGGCGTCACAGATATTGCACTGCTAAACGACACTTTATTTATGGGAAATCATGCCATTCGGGCTGCGGCCTATGGCCTGACCCACACCGCCATGTCCGTGGGCGTATTCATTTTTATCATTAGTTATTGGCGCAGCATGGGCAAGGAAGACAAAGCGTAAACCCGTCCCGATTATCGGGTTGGCCCGGACCAAAACCCATTGCCCCTAAAACAAAACACCCCCGACGCACAAACTGTCGGGGGTGTTTTTCAATTAGCCTGTCGCACTTATTTATGGCGATTGCGTGGATTCACTTTCCAATTCTCGCATGGCTTGCTGAACCAGATCTAAAGCTTTATGGCGATGGGCATCTGCCAGCTGTGTGTCTCGTCCTAGTTGGATGGTCGCGGTTTCCAGGGCCTGTAGAGCCATTTTTTCTGGTAACTGACGCTGTTGCATCGTGTACCCCGTGCCTACGCTCAGCAATAATAAAGCTGCCGTCAGCAACAAATAACGCTGTTTGGTAATGATCATACCGTTCTCATTCCCCCAGGAGCCTCACTAACCAGCGCGATGTGTCCCTTCTTTCGCTTTACTTATTGTAGCGTATATTCCACCCAAGGTCATCCATCATGTGGCTAATTCCCGTAGACCAATCGCAGTTGCCTGGCGTATTGCGCTGGTGTTCCAGAGGCAGCCCCATCTGGACAGACTGCCTCCATCACCGCCAATGCACTCCGCATTAGAGGCCTAATGGGTTTTCAGGTAATGAATACCCACGCCCACACCGGCTCCCACCGCCGCAGCGGGTGCTAACGAGGCCGCCGTGGTCACTGCCGCAGCACCCATCCCGATAGCCGCGCCTTTAGCCGTTCGGCGAATCAGTGGGTGACGCTTGAAGAAATAACTTTCATCCATTAAGCCAACACCCAAGCCATACGCGCCACCAATCAGAGAGCCACGCAACAGGTTATGTTCGGTTAAAGCGGCTGCGCCAAGCCCAATACCGGCTCCGGCCACCCCGGACTTGATACCCGAGCTTTTCCACAGATCCGAAAACCCGTCACTAATTTTGGTAGACAAAGCCTTGTGCGACTTGGACGCGGACGCCGCGATGGGACGGTTTGGCGTTAACGGCTTGAGGGTATAGTCTGACCCGGCGCGGTAACCAGACGAACGGGTGGGCTGGGATTGATAGGTACTCTCAGGATCAATCCGGGGGAAGTATTGGGGGTAAGACCCCGATGTGGCACCGCTGCCATTATAAACCTGCCTGAATCCATTGCTGTCGTAATAGGTATAACCATCCGCCCGGGCAGTGGCAGCAAGGCCTGTAACCAGCATCACAGCTACACTCAAGGCCAACGCCTGAACCGGGAACTTCATCGCATTTCTGTCGCGTTTCATGCCTATACCCTCTCGTTTATTGATGTTATCAGACACATCCCGCAGCGGGCATGCCTTGATTCTCAGTACGTTCTAACTCGCTTACAGGCAAACCCATCAGGTTGACCAGGCTGCTTGTTCCGGCCCGTCATCATCTCAGGGTTCTCTTTACATCGTTTCTGGGCACTTACAGTCTCCAGCAATCATGGAAAGCTGATCGATTCAGAGTCCGTTCATCAAAATCAGAGGTATCCAGCGGACGACGAACCGGGATTTCCACGCCCTGTCGCTGACCAGAGGACATCCGGCAGCGTCAATTGCTGGACCATTATGCCATACCCCCCAATGCTTCGCCTATCAACCACTCGGTCTATTTGCAGGGGTTGAGCTCACCACATCCAGCCGCAAAACCAACAGACTTAAAGTACTACCACCAGACTGAAACGCATCTGGCAAAACGGCTCAGCTTTGCCTCTGGGCGCATTTCAGCGATAATGACCACCATCATCCAAACCTGTTCAATCAAAAGGGGGAAACAGCATGAGCACACCAGAGAGCAACCCACTACCCATTCACACCCGCTGGGTGGACATTCCGGTCAATGGGGATCGGATGCAGAGCTACATGGCCTGGCCCAGCACACCCGGCCCCTGGCCAGCCGTCATTGTCTTCATGGAAATCTTTGGCGTGAACACGCATATTCGCTCCGTCACGGAACGCATTGCCACAGAGGGCTATGTGGCCATCGCGCCCAACTACTATCACCGCAGCACCCAAAATCTGGAGCTGGGTTACACCGAACGTGACGTGACCATCGGTCGGCAACACAAAGAGCAAACCACCCGGGAAGGGCTCTTAATCGATACCCGCGCGGTGCTACACTTTTTGCAAACTCACCACGAAATTGCGCCCCACGAAGTTGTACCCAAAGACCGGCTGGGTTGCATCGGCTTTTGCTTTGGCGGACATGTGGCCTATATCGCAGCGGGCATGCAAGAAATTGCAGCAACAGCCAGTTTTTACGGGGGCGGCATTGCAAACAGCGCGCCCGGCGGCGGAGCCCCCACGGTCACTCACAGCGCAGAAATTCAGGGAGAGATACTCTGCATCTTTGGCGAAACCGATCCCCTGATTCCGCATGAGGACACAGTCATCATCGAACAAGCCTTGAAACAGGCAGGCGTTCATCACGAGGTGATTCGCTACGCTCAAAGCGGACATGGATTCTTCTGCGATCAACGCCACAGTTACGATCCCTCCGCCGCAGAAGACGCCTGGCACCGGGTAAAAGCCTTATTCCACCGCACCTTAAAAGGGCAACACCCCCAGCACACACCGGCGCTGGAAAAATCAGGGTTAGGCCCTCAACGCTAAAAAAACGGCCTGATTCAGGGACAAACACCTGCCGTTTCTGACGGCTGTGCCTGTGCTTTAATGGAGCTTGGGCAACATCGTGCGGACCGCCATGCGGACATCACGCAGCCTCATCCGATTTGTGTGTGTGGAGTGATACCCGTCATGGCCAGAACCCCGTTATTTCTATGGATGCGTCGTATGCTGCAATCCAGCTGGAGCAACCCGCCAGCGGCTTCTCTGTTGCAATCGGGACAAATGGACCCGGAACGACGGGCGTTTCTCAAAAAATCACTGGGTGCCGCTGCCGCAGTTGCAGCCGTCAGCCTGCTGCAACCAACGCCCTGGGCACAAGCCAAAGCACCGGAAGCCCTGAAGCCCCAAACAAACCATCCGCCAAAACCGCCGGTAAACATTGTCGGGGGTGGTTTGGGGGGACTGGTCACCGCCTACCGTCTGCAGCAACAGGGCATCCCCTGCGTGCTCTACGAAGGCAGTCAGCGACTGGGCGGACGGGTGTTTACCCGCGATCATTTCAACGGGGATGGCATGTTCGTGGAACTGGGCGGAGAACTGATCGATACCGGTCACACCGATCTCATCGCCTTGTGCGAGGAGCTGAGCGTCCCGCTGGAACGCTTTGCCACCGACGTCAAAGAAACAGTCACCCCCCTTGAACCGGCCCTGTTCTATAGCCAGGGCAAAGTATTTACCGAAGCCCAGGTGCTGGAAGCCTTTCGGCCACTGGCTCAGGTGATGAGCGAAGATCTCCACCGTTGCTTTCCGGATGGAGCAATCGCCATACCCACTGCCGAGCAACCCTATCAGGCCGCTCTATTCGATCACATGTCGTTAGCCGAATACTTGGACCGTCAGCGCCAGCTTGCCCCGGTATGGCTCCTTCGATTAATTGCAGCAGCCTACACCGGTGAATATGGCTTGGATCCACAAGAGCAATCGGCGCTGAATCTACTCCTGTTAATTGGCACCGACACCAGCCAGGGGTTTCAAATGTTTGGCGAAAGCGATGAAGCCATGCGGGTTCAGGGTGGGAACAGCCGACTGGTCGAAGCAATAACACGCGCATTACAGGGCCGGGTCCCGGTACGTCTGGGGCATCGTCTGACCCGACTGAGCGTGCGAAACAATCAACTTGTTCTGGGATTTTCTGCGGGTGGGCAATTCCGCTGGGAGGCTTCTCCCCTGACGGTTCTGGCCTTGCCCTTTGCCACCCTTCGAAACGTGACAGGCGTCGAGCACATCGGCTTATCTCCCCTGACCCTGCGCTGTATTCAGGAGTGGGGCTACGGCACCAACAGCAAGCAGATGATGGGCTTTCACCGCCGATTCTGGCAAAACCCGTCCGAAACAGCTTCTGCCGCCGAACACCCAACGCTTGCACCAGCTTCTGGGGGTGAACTGTTTACCGACCTCCCCTCACAATGCTACTGGGACACCAGCCGTCTGCAGCCGGGGCAGGCCGGTATCCTGACCAATTTCATAGGCGGCCAGGCAGGAAAAACCGCGACACCGCAACAATGGCAGCAGGCCCTTCACGATCTCAACCCCCTGTTTGGGGATTTAACGGATGAGCAAGACGGGGCGCGGGCTTTTTTCAACTGGGCGCATCATCCGTGGGCCAAAGGTAGCTATACGTGTCCCCGACCGGGACAGTACACAGCCCTAATGGGCGTGACCCGTCAGTCTGAGCTATCAGGGCGCCTGTTCTTTGCCGGAGAGCACTGCAGCCTGAATTCAGCGGGCTATATGAACGGTGCGGTGGAAAGCGGGAATACGACAGCCCGACAAATTTCAGAGAACTATCATCAGACTGCCGTATCTCCCAATCCCGACAGATCGGACCTGGCGGTTACGCTATAGCCCCATCTGCCCCTCCCCGAAGGAATAAGACCTAGGGTGTTTTTGCAGCGGGTGCGGTGGGGCTGATGCCTGCACCGGCCTCAGTGCCTGCCTGTGTTTGAGGAGCCCCATTATTCAGAGAATCAAACAACTTTTTGGTGTTGCTTTCCCCGGTCGCCGAAACGCCCGCAGCCCCACGCGCCCCTTCTGTCACGGCTTCCGCAGCACCCGACGCGCCACCAGAAAAACTTGCGTTGCCCTTGGCAGTCGCGCCCTCGACTTTCTCCGGTTTGAGGCCGGTCGATTCCCCCACGTTTGCGCCAGTTACCGACGCACCCGTTGTGCCCGTCTTGGCAGCCAAATCCGCAGGCGCTGTGGTGCCAGCAGATGCACCCGCTTCAGTGGCCCCGCCGCCATGACTCATCGCGTGACTCATGGCCGAAGGGGCAGCAGACATCGAAGCCTCGGGCGCGGCAGGCAAGCCATCCGCGGCCCAGGCCGACCCGGCACTCAATACAACCAGACTCACGGCCAACAACCGAGTAGCAGTTTGTGCGTTATTTTTGAATTTCATCACGTTGTACTCCTTTATTTACAAATAAACGATAATAACCGTTTGCCGCGTGTTTCAGCCTGCGTCTGCAAGCCAATTTACCCTGCTCACGAACCAGATTTCCTTTGTTGGGTTAACACGAACACTTTTCTGACACGGATTTTCAGATTTCAGCATGTCCACGCTGAACGATTGCCGAGTATTCTGGCGCTCGCAGCAGCAAACGTCTATTGGTCTGTGGTGGAGACTAATACTGGCTGATGGCATTAACACCAATGGCTAGAATCAACCTCATGCTCCCCATGCACGGGTCTGCACACCCCCAAGCAAAATTTGAAAACACACTATTAGCCAGAACAGCAATTTATTTTGCTTGTAAAACCGCTATGCTAGAATCGACATGCTTTGAAAAACCTGAACCCTAACAATTCAGTTCAGGATCATTTATTTCAGAACAGCTTTAAATTCAGTTACTTCAACCCTTTTAAAAGGACGGCTTCCCATGACCAGCAACCCGACTTCGCAATCCACAGAAAGCCTGACCCAACCCGCCCAAACCCGTGCGGCAGGACAAAAACTCAAACTCACCCTGATTGTGGAATGCGAGCTGCATCCCTGGGCAGGCGCTGGCGTGGACTCTCTCATTGCGGAACTGGGCAGCTTCGTTCCACCCAGCCAGTCCGAACTCTCGCTAATCTACGCCATCCCGGACATGCTCACCGGGCTGCACCATCTGCACGACACTCAAAATCTGGAAGACTGCCTGCGAGAGCGCCAGAAAAATCATGAGGAAGCCACGGCTAAATTACGCCGGGAGGTGGCGGTCGCCGGGTTCGAGGTTACGTCCGAACAAGCCTTCCCCATCAGCAGCGACAGCCAGCAAAGCATTCTGGATTATTTAAAGGACAGCAAGCAGGAACTCCTTGTTTTATGTGGCAATCACGCCGCCGGCTCTCATCTGGGACGGGATCATTTTTTAATGAACCTGACCAGTCACGCCAGTATTCCAACGCTCTTGCTGAAACGAAAACTCAGCCACACGGCGGGTGCCATGCAAGCCCTGTTTGGCATTGATGCTTCGGAAGCCAGCCTGACGGCGGCCCGAAAACTGGGTGAAATTGTGTCCGCCGATCGGATAGCCCTGACGCTGGCCACGGTGCAAAGCCCGGCCTTTCAGGAAAATGCCGTGCTCGCGCCCTATGTCAATCAGGACATTCTGTCTGAAGCGCTGGAAGCCAATGCGGGCATTTTATTTGAAATGTTCACCGATTTACTGAAACCGCAAGGGTTTACCATCGCCGATTTCAAAGTGCTGATTGGCTCGCCCGCCAGTGAATTAGGCTACCTGGCAGAGGCCAGTCACCCGGATCTGATCGTGGTCGGCTCTCACAACCAAAAGGGTTTTCTGGCCTGGATTATGGGCAGTGTCAGCTCTCAGCTGGTGCACTGGGACACCCACAACATTCTCGTAATTCGCTAACAGAATCAAACTGCCACACCGTAAACCCAGAGATAACTTTTTGTCTTAAAATAACCCCAACCCAAAACGGACGTCAACTTTCCAATGAAAAAAATCCTCTCTACCCGATTTCTGGGAATTTGCCTGTGGGAATGGTTATTGGCACTGGCAGTTTTACTGGCAATTAGCCCCTATGAACTCTTTAAAAAGTAATGAGTCACACACCGGCTAACCACTACGCGTTCGAAACCAGTCAGGTGATGATCAGTCCATCTATACAGATAACAAACGTGCCTTAATGCTCTGACTCCAGACTTTTGTGGGTTTTGTGCAAACGCTGTTGCTCCATGCCCTGCTGATAATCCAGGGGTTCCAGTTCAGGCAAGGGCTCTGTCTCATCCTTATGACGATGATGCCGATCTTTTTTTTCAAAGAGGGTTTCCACCACGTCTTTGCAATGCTTCTCGTTCATAAATCCTCCCTGGCCATTTTTTGCCTGTTTGATTTAGCGTTCTGCACAACGTACAGAACAAAGTTCAAGGCGAATCCTTGTCATTCTTCGAGGTCATTCTTCGAGTCGTCCAACACTGTATCAAAACAAGCCCGCTCACGCATCACCCATCGCCCTATTAGACGACTGGCGACAAACAGTTTAGCAGAATGGCGAATGCCGATTTTGTTTCTTTGGCATACGGTATTCCCGAAAACCGGTGATTCAATAAAATCATCGATCGGTAACCCTTTCGGCAGTCACCCGCCGGGGGCTGGGGTCTGCGAGGGTTACCCAAACGGGTCATTCTGAAATCATCCATGTTGTGAGGATAGAGAAAAGGAGTAAACCATTATGTCTTTGATGACTTACACCAATCCCATCAGCGAAATTCGGGACCAGATTGAACGACTGTTTTCCGATTTCTCGGAAGAACCCCTGCGGCCACTGCTGCGCCATGACTGGGCCACACCGGGCTTTGGCGTGCGGAGCACCACATTTTTACCACCCATTGAAGTGACAGAAAGCGAAAAGGAACTGCTGGTCTCCGCATCGCTGCCGGGCATTAAACCCGAAAACATCAACGTGGAAGTGGTCGGCAATACACTGGTCATCTCCGGGGAAGCTCGCCGGGAAAGCAAAGTGGATGAAAAACATTTCCACCGCAGTGAATTTCAGTACGGGCAATTCATGCGCCGCATTCCCCTGCCGGATTATGTACAGAGCGAACAATGCAAGGCACAGTTCAACAACGGCTTGCTGGAAGTGCATCTCGCCAAAACCGAAGCCAGCAAACGCAAAAAAATCGAAGTAAAAACGGGAAAATAATCGCAGCTCAACTGCAATTTCCTGACCTCAACCCATTGAACGCCCGAATGGCTCCATGCGCTGTTCGGGCGTTCCTGTGTGCCGGTTCCGGTATACCGGCCTAAACACTCAGGAATAGGGCAACGTTTCAAACGACTCTTCCACCACTTCAGGCTCAGCGTCCTGCAAACGGTCTAGCTGACGCAACTCCGGCCAGAGCGTCCCACAGAGCAACACGGTTACAACCGTGGCAAAACCACCGAATACCACCGAAAACAGTGGTCCGAACCAATGCGCCATCAGCCCCGATTCATAGCCCCCCAGCTCGTTGGAAGTACCAATAAACACATAGTTAATCGCCGAGACTCGCCCCCGCATGGCATCCGGGGTCCGCAACTGCACCAGCGCTTGCCGAATCACCACACTCACATTGTCGAACATCCCCGTGAGCACGAGCATCCCAAACGACAACCAAAAATGACGGGACAGACCAAACCCGATTGTCGCTAGCCCAAACCCAATCACCGTTACCATCAGCCACTTTCCGGAATGGCGAAAATTGGGCCGCCGAGCCAGCAACAAACCGGTGATAATCGCCCCCAGGGATGGGGCGGTTTGCAGCCAGCCCAGCCCCGTGGGGCCAACCTGTAAAATATCCTTGGCGAAAATAGGCAACAGAGCCACCGCACCGCCAAACAACACCGCAAACATATCCAGGGTGATCGCCGCCAGAATAATACGCGTCTTCCACACAAAGGCCAACCCGGAGCCCAGTGAGCGCAGGGTCATCTCTTTGCGTTCCACCACTTGCTGACTGCTTTTCACCCCCAGCAAAAACAGGCCAAACAGGGCACAGCACAAACAATCCAGCAAATAGACCGGCGCTGCCTGATGGAACAGGGCAATGAGCAAACCGCCCAAGGCAGGCCCCAGAATGGAGGCCGCCTGAAAGTTGATACTCCCCCAGGTCACTGCGTTGGTAAAGTTAGACGCACTGACAATTTGAGGCAACAACGCCGCATTGGCCGGACTGTGAAACGCCCGCCCCACACCCACCAGGGCCAGCCAAAGGTACATCAGCCAGACCGGGCCATGCCACCAGGACGTGGCAAAAAGTCCCGCCGTGGCCAGCACATTTACCCACTGGGCAGCAATCAGCACTTTTCGCCGATCGCGGGTATCCACCACATGTCCGGCAGGTAACACCAGCAGTAACACCGGCACCAGTTGCACCAGACCAATATAACCCAGTGCCATGGCCTCATGGGTCCGCTCATAGATCTCCCAGCCCACCGCCACACTCAGCATCTGCCGCCCCATCATGGAGATCAGGGAGCCAATGGAAAACCACCTGAAATTGGGCTCCTGCCAAGCGCTTAAACCCTGACCCTCAGGCGGATTGGATGCACTCATGGCTGACTCCGGTTCAAATCTTTCATGGACGGTCTCCGTTTGCCTGGGGCATTTTCTGGAGGAAACACAACAGGAAAAGCATAACGCCTGACACTGAAGCGGCCCCTTGCTCCTGTCTGTTATTCTATGCCAAGGCTTGCCAGAGAGGCAAATGGGCGCAGTCCAGGCCCAAACCGCGTTTTTTTCGTCGGCCACTTCCACGAACCTCAGGGTGGATTTTGAGAGGAAGCCCGATACAATAAGGGTATTTGCCCACGGCCCGAAGGAGCCCTCGCCTTGACGGAACAAACGCCACCCGCAAGCCCCGAACCTGGACATTATCTGCTGTATGACGGTTTTTGTGCATTGTGCACCAGCGCAGTAGCCAGACTGAAAGCCTGGGGCCTGCTCGATACAATCATCACACTACCCTTGCAAGATGCCAGCTGGCTCAGCCCCAGCCTGATTGAGCAGGGACGCGCACAGATTTTGCTGATAGAACGGGACAGCAACGCCAAAGAAACCCTTTGGGGCGGGCTGGATGCCATCATTGAACTGATGGGGCGTAAACCCGAATATTCTCTGTTCGGAGTGTGCTTGCGCTGGCCGCCCTGCCTTGTGTTGATGCGCGCGCTGTATCGCATCGTGGCCTACAACCGACGACTGCTTTCGCCAGTGCCCCCTCGAAATTTGTCCTGTGCCTGCGATCCACCGGAAAATTGGCCTCTCAGGCAGCAATTTTACGGCTTGCTGGTGACCATAATTCTGGTGAACCTAATGATTTTCGCCACTGGCGCCAGCCATAGCACCAGTGGAATCGCTTCCAGACTCTCGATAGGGGGCTTCTTTTACCCATTGGTCATTGCCTGCGTTGTCGGCAAACTGGTGGCAGATCAGCTCCTGAAACAATGCGCCCCCCAACCCATACCGAACGCCAAATCACAAACACTGATCAGCCTGACCAACGGCAGTTTGTACTGCCTGCTCGCGGGACTCCTACTACCCACGATTTCAGCGCCCTCGGCTCCCCATCCACTGCCCCACCCTGCCTTCATCCTCAACTCAATCGGTCTGGGGGTTCAAACCTTGGGCACGGCAGCGCAACTCTTCCCTCGCTTTCGCATTCTGGCCGCCCCCGCCTGGAGTCCCTGGCTGTGGCTAGCCACCGACCTGACCGTTGCCTTAACCGTCTTAAAGTATCTTACTTAAAGTCCGCACGACTTCTGAATTTCAGAAAACGCCGGAATATCTTACAGCGACTTTTCCGAGCGCCTGACTTCCCCATTGCCTGATGCAAGGTGGTTTTTAGACGGTGCTAACCCCAAGGTCCTGTCATATCTTTTTCAGAATATCCAAAATAAGGCAATTCTGGATATACTTTGTTTTTTATTAATGTATAAGAATTAGCGCAAACCGATAGCCGGTAGCGACTGATTCCAAAGTTTCAAGCCTCACCGCTTTTATTTTCACCTCACTCCTCACACTCACTCCTCTACTTCACTTTCTACACACTTCCTTCCAAACGCCGACCCCTGGGTCGGTGTTTTTTTATGAGCATCACTTTCATACCACGATCCCGACTTTAACCTATCTCCAGCCGCTTTAGCCCGAATTCAACCGGGAATGGCCCAATGGCAATATTGGCATTTCCGATGATCGCTCCATTATTTTTGGAGATTCAGAAAAAATAGCAATAACAAAGATATATCAGTTTTTATTCAAGTATCAGATTTATAGCACCAGGCTCAACCGCCAGTGCCCACCGCTTAACCAAATTTTCCATAGCCCAGTCCTGATTTTCACCTCACTCCTCATACTCACTCCTCTACTACACTTTCTACCCTTCCCTTTCAAACGCCGACCCTCTGGTCGGTGTTTTTTTTGTGTGTACGCCGCATCGTTTTGTTTGGGCTAAAATAGGCCCATCCAATTTTTAGGGCTTTCATCTCAAAAAAACATTAAAACCACTTAAAATAAAAGGGGGTAGACACCATGACGATGTCTGAGGTTTTATCTGAAGTGAGGGCGCAAGCCGAGCGGGGAATCATCTTGAACAATCAGGAAAGCAATCAGCCCATAGAGTCCTTTCAGGACAAGCACATCGAGCAGAGTTCGGAACGGGCATTGTCTCGGGAAGTGCTGGGCGTGGTAGAAGCCGCAGCCCTGGCGGCAGGTCGCCTGATGGGCACCGGAGAAAAAGACGACGCTGATGCCGCCGCCGTAACGGCCATGCGCCGCACCATGAGCGCCATTCCCGTCAACGGAACCATTGTGATTGGAGAAGGCGAGCGCGATGAAGCCCCCATGCTCTACATCGGGGAGAAAGTCGGCCAATGCCTGCCAGGACAACCTGAAGTCGATATAGCGGTAGACCCGCTGGAAGGCACCAATCTGGTGGCTCACGGGCTACCGGGTGCTGTTGCCACACTAGCGCTAGCCCCCAAGGGCGGGCTGTTTCACGCGCCAGACACCTACATGGAGAAACTGGTGGTCGGTCCCGACGCCAAAGGCAAAGTGGACATCAACGCCCCGGTTAAATACAACCTGAGCATTCTGGCGATGAGCCTGCAACGGGACATTCAGGATCTCACCATTGTCATTCTGGATCGCCCCCGGCACGAGCAACTCATCCGGGAAGTGCGCGAAGCGGGCGCGCGCATCAAGCTCATCAGCGACGGGGACTTAATGCCTGCCGTATCGGCGGCGCTGATTGGCAGTGGGATTCATGCCGTGATGGGTGCAGGCGGGGCACCCGAAGCCGTCCTCACCGCAGCGGCGGTCAAGTGTCTGGGCGGGGAAATTCAGGCCCGGCTGCGCTGGCGCAACGAAAGCGAAAAAAAGCGGGCGTCGGCGATGGGCATTGATCTCTCCGAAGAAAAGGTTTACCACACCGATGATCTGGCACCGGCCAACGAGATTGTCTTTGCAGCTTGCGGAATCACCACCGGCGATACCCTGAAAGGGGTTAACTATTTTGGCAACGGCGCCAGAACCCACAGCCTGATCATGGCCTATCAATCCGGACTGGTTCGCTTTGTGGACACCATCCACCTCAACCGGGAACGCGGCGGCAGGGTAAAGCTTTAGTTAACCGGTGTGCATCACTCGTTCGCCTCAATGAGTTGCAATTTCGACAGCAGTTGGCCTTGCGCTCCGGCCGAACCAGCGATATTGAGCCGTGTAGATGCTGAAGGCCTGCCTGGAAGGCTTCCATTGATTGATGGCGATTTGAAAAAAGATGGTGCTACCCGGCATGAGAGGGCTCACTTGAGCCCGATATTTTGTGACTCTGTTTTTTATAGCTTTTGAGGTGCTTGAGTTTAATTGGCCACCATTCGATGATTAAATAGCACTGCATTGGGGAACTGCATTAGAACAGGCCATGCATAATCACTGTCTCCCTTTTTGTGAAGCAGGTTAAATTATTGTGAGATAATGGGAACATGACGAACCCTATCATTGCGAATTTTCACCCCAGAAGACTCAGCAGAGGCTTCACATTGGCAGAACTTTTGATTAGCGTGGCAATTTTAGGCGTCATTGCAACCTTTACACTGTCCAAAATACTGCCCCGTTCGTCGAATAATCAGAAAATCGCAATTTTTAAAGAATCAATCAGCACCTTATCGGCAGTCACCCAAAAAGGCATGATGGACGGCGTTTTAAATCAAAAGCCAAATGCTACGGTTTATACTACTTATTTTCAAGCCAATTTAAACGCGCTTAAAAATTGTTCGACCAACCCGGTAACACAAGGTTGTTGGGCCGCAACGGCCCCTGGTGCAGGCAGTTATAACTATGCGTCCGTCTTACCAAATGGGGCGAGTATTCTTTACCTGGGTGCAGGGGTAGATGATGCAGCAACCAGTCAAAATGGCGCTGGTTATGTTTATTTGGATTATAACGGCCTGGATAATCCGAATGTAGAGGGGCAGGATGTTATCATCCTGTGCATGGGGTTTGGGCCAAACACCTTTATGAATGATGTCTGGAGTCACGGTATCATGCGGCCGGGAGAAGTAATTCCTTGCCAAAATCATCCTGTGAGTACCCCGTTGATGACCGCGATCTTTCAGTAAAGATAAAACCTACCCTGAACTTTGCAGTTCCTAAACGGCTTCAGGGTGAATGATACCGGTCAATCCAAGGTCAGCTGAAAGGGCTAGAGCGTTCAGCCGGGATCTGGGAAGGCTCGTTGGTCAGGGTTGATTGGGTTCAGCCCGCTACATGCGGGATTTAACCCGTGATGTTCAAGTTGAGACCCTCATATAGAGACTCGCTAGCGTGGCTGGGACATGAAATGCTGATACCCGGCCATGATTGGGCTGCCCCAGAACAGAGCAACCAGAATACCCAGCACCAGCGCAGGCCCCAGGGGCAGATAGGTAAACGTCTGAGCGGTCCTCACCTGACGCAGAAAAACGATCAAGCCCCCCAGCGATAGCAACAGACAACCCATGCTCACCATCAGACGAACATTAGGCGTCAGGGGTAAATTCATCAGCACCAAAGGTGCACCACCCGCCAGCATCGCCACCGAACCGGAAATCAGGGACATATACTGCTTATTTTTAATCCATTGCAGCACCAGCAAGGGAATGGCGGGAATGGTCTGCATAAGGAAGCCCAGCATCAGGGCCAACACGGTGAGTGGCCAGCCCAAAAAAGCCGCAGCCCCCATCATCAGATGGGTATCCCCATGACCAAAGCCATCGGTACCAAAGAACAGGCGGGAAATCAGAATCAAGCCCTCAAAAAAGACCAAAGCGATCACGATCCCGATCAGGGCGGAAATGAAGGCTTGCGGCAGGTGAATCACCACCATGCCCAAATCCAGCGGAATATCACCCGGAACATGGCCCAGATTCAGGAAGCTAAACAGCAAGCCCACCGGAATCAGTGACAGGGAGTTAATTTGAAAAATAAGACTCTCGCGCAGATCGGTGATAAAAATCACGATCAGGTTACACACCAGAAACAGCAAAAACAAGGACTGCCAGCTCAGACCAAAGGCCCACACCACCATGCAGAACAGCACCCCGGTGGCCAGCTCAATCAAGGGGTACTGAATGCTAATAGGCACTTTGCAAGAATGGCACTGCCCACCCAAGATCAGATAACTCAGCACGGGAATGTTATCGATGGGCCGCAACAGCGTCTGGCACTTGGGGCAATGCGAGGGCGGCAAGACCACGGGTTCATCCGCCAGAAAACGCAGGCCCACCACGTTTAAAAAACTGCCGATGCAAAGCCCGAACAACAGGGCAAATAGCATCACATAAGGTTGCAGTTGAACATCGAATGTAATCACAGGCTCTCTATCCAATCCGTTGGGGCACTTGATAACAATCAGGGGATACGACAATTTTAACCGGAAAAACGGTTATGAAGCGGGTTTATCGGCGTGTAAATTCTTGGAAAGTAATTCCAGCGCTTTACGCAACCGGCGGCTCACCTGCATTTGAGAGATCCCCAAGCGTTCGGCAATCTCGGTCTGGCTGAGGTCCTCGTAATACGTCATGCGCACCACGTCGCGCAAATCTTCCTTCAGAGACTTCATGGCGCGCTCCACGACCATTTTATTCTCGTAAGTCTCGGTGAACTCCACCTGATTCTGATCCACTAGACGCTCTAGGTAGACCGTCTCACCGCCGCCGTTTTCATTGACCATAAACTGATCCAGCGAAACTGGCAGACGGCGACGCTCAATATCCTGGGCCTGAGTGATTTTATTCACCGGGCATTGCAGCTCTTCTGCAATCTCCAAATCCGTGGGTGTTCGGCCCAACTGCTCGGTCAGCTTGGAAACCAGTTGATTAATGCGATAGTACAGCTCGTACATTTGCCGCGGGGCTTTAATCATGGCCGTTTTATCGCGCAGATAGTGGCGAATTTCCCCGGTGATGAAATAGGTGGCATAAGTCTTAAAGCTACTGCCCACCAGTGGATTAAACTTTTCAACGGCCTTCAGCAAGCCAATATTGCCCACTTGAATCAGGTCTTCCACCGGATCGCTACTGCGTCGGGCTAGCCCATGAGCAATTTTTTTGACATACGGCATCACCCGCGCCACGATCTGATCGCGCAACTTTTCCCGGTTTTGTTGATCAAGATCCGTGATCAGATACCGATGCAGCATCTCATCCAGAACCGGCGAGAAAATATCGTCCGAAGACGTCCGGGTTGTTGGGCCACTCAAAATTTGCTTCCTTCACTCACCGATATTGGCATTATAGCATTGCCGGACTGGCTTGGATTCCCAAGAAGGGTTGATTTATTGGGTCGGTTTGTACTACAAATTAACTAGCGGAAACGCATTCCTGAAAACTGTCCCCCTTCAAAGCGTCTTAAAAGCACTTGAAACGTCAGCAAAACAGGAAATCTTAAAGGAAAGGTCTGTTCCAATCTTGGATCACACAACTCCCGTCATCGACGCCCCCAAACGCAAAACCATCTTATTGGCAGAGCATTCCGGCTTTTGTCATGGGGTGCAAAAGGCTGTGGATAAAACACTGGCTGCCGGGGAAAGCAGCGAGAAGCCCGTTTATGTACTTGGCCAGCTCATTCACAACCAGCAGGTGATTGATCATCTGGACGCCAAGAGCATCCGCACGGTAAATTCGCTGGATGAAGTGCCAGAAGGCAGTGTTTGCGTGATTCGCACCCACGGCGCGCCCCCGCAAATTGTGGCCGAAGCTGAAGCCAAAGGAGTGGAAGTCTCCGATGCGACCTGCCCAGATGTGCGACTGGTACAAAACAAGGCCATTCAGCTGGCCGAAGAGGGTTATACCGTGGTCATCGTCGGCAAAGACGAGCACCCCGAAGTCATTGGCATCAAGGCCCATTCCGATCTGGTGGGTGGAGCCACCATTGTGGCCATCAACAAGGTGAATGAAATTCAGGAAAAACTGAAGGACATTCCCAAGCGCCGCATTGGCGTGGTATCTCAAACCACCCAGATGGAAGAAAACTTCTTTGAAATGGTGAAAGCCCTCTCCAAGGTGGCCAAAGAGCTGAAGGTGTTCAACACCATCTGCCCCGCAACCTATTTCAGACAGAACTCTGCGCTGGATTTGGCTGGGAAGGTGGAGTTCATGGTGGTCGTGGGCGGCAAAAACAGCTCCAACACCACCCATCTCGCGGAAATTTGCAGGGGTGAAGGCACGCCCACCATTCATATTGAGACTTACAAGGAACTTGAAGATTGTGAGGCGTTGCAAAACGCCAATATCATTGGAGTGACCGCCGGGGCTTCCACGCCGGACTGGTTGATCCAAGAGGTTGTGGATTACATCCAGAGCCTCTGAACCCCCTGTTATGTTAGTGAAGCACACCACCGAAAGGAACTTTAATTGATGGGAATCGCAACGTTCATAGAAACTTCCGAAGAGATGCGTCAGGATTTCGCCGCACTGCTGGAGAAAAGTTTCGAGACGGCCCTCAAACCCGGCACCATTGTGGTCGGAGAGATTTTAAAACTGGAAAAAGACGGCATGTCCGTCGATGTAGGCGGCAAGTCGGAAGGCTTCGTTCCCCTGAAAGAGATTCCCGGTTGCTACAACCTGGAAGAATTGCGTAGCACCTACCAATTGGGTCAGGTGGTCGAATTTTTTCTGCTGAACCAGCACGACAGCAACGATGAAACCCGCGCCCACTACACCCTGTCCATCCGTCGGGTGAACATGTGGAAAAACTGGGATCGCCTGCTGGAACTGCGTGATGCCCGCGAAATCGTGGAAACCACCGTCAGCGGCACCACCAAAGGCGGCGTGATCGTCAACATCATGGGCTTCAAAGGATTTATTCCCGCCAGCCAACTGCGCGTGGCCAAAACCTTGCACGATCTCATCGGCGATGTGCTGCCCGCTAAAATCCTGGAAGTGGACAAGTTCAAGAACAAGCTGATCCTCAGCCACCGCGAAGCCGTGTTTGAGCAAAAAGCCAAAATGCGCGCCGAAACCATCGATCGCCTGAACGAAGGCGACATCGTGGAAGGCAGCATCGTGAAGATCACCGACTTCGGTGTCTTCGTAGACATCAACGGCATCGACGGCTTGCTGCCCCTCTCGGAAATCACCTGGCGTCGTATTCAGCACCCTTCCGAAGTGTTGACCCTCGGCGAAGCACTGACCGTGCGCGTGTTGACCGTGGACCGCGATCTGCAACGCATCAGCCTGAGCCTGAAGCGCCTGCAACCCGATCCCTGGCAAACCGTGAACGAGCAGTTCAAAGTCGGCGATTTACTGCCGGGCCGTATCTCCAAGCTGCTGAACTCCGGCGTGCTGGCTGAGCTGTCTCCTGGTGTGGAAGCCTACTGCGCGTATGACCATAGTGGTCGTCAGTACTTCCTGAACGATTCTTACAACTTCAAGATCGTTTCGATTTTCGGCGGCGAACGCAAAATTACCCTGGAGTACCAGAGCCCTGTCGTTTAGACAGGCTCTGGCCCCTCGGGGCTTTTCGGTATCTGTTACACGGATTTGACACGGGTTTTTGCTGTTGGTATAGTGAATGCTCACTTTACCAGTCACCTCAGTGACAATAGCTTTGACTCACTCTTGTTCTGATAGTCAGACCCCTACTCACCCATTCAACTCCCAATTAAAAGGTATACAAACATGTTAGCCATTGTGGATTTAAACGGAAAACAATACCAGGTTCAGGAAGGCCGCTACATTACCGTGGATCGCCTTGCCCTGGAAGAAAATGCAACTTTTGAAATCGGCAATGTCCTGATGCTGGTGGACGGTGAAGCCTCTGTGGTCGGCGCTCCCTTTGTGGAAGGCGCTACTGTCAAGGCCAAAGTCCTGCGCCACGCTCGCGGACCCAAGATTCTGGTTTACAAAATGCGTTGCAAAAAAGGCTACCGCCGCAAAAACGGCCACCGTCAGGATTTCACGCAAATTCAGATTGAAAACGTCAGCTTCCCGGGTCGCCAAGCGTAGCCCCTGAAAAGTTTAAACTGGAGAACAACGAACTATGGCTCATAAGAAAGGTGTAGGCTCTACACGCAACGGTCGCGACAGCGCCGCCCAACGTCTGGGTGTGAAACGCTTTGGTGGTGAAGTGGTGAATGCAGGCGAAATCCTGATTCGTCAACGCGGCACCAAGTTCCACCCCGGTACGCATGTGGGTATTGGCAGCGATGATACGTTGTACGCCTTGACCCCCGGCGCCGTGAAATTCGAGCGTCACCGCAAAACTCAGACCAAAGTCAGCATCATCCCCGCCACCGTCTAAATCGGACGGCAGGTGGTATGTCACCACTGCACTTTACTTTACAGGTCTTTTAATCTCTTGAATCCGTAAGAATCCGATGCCGGACTTGCGGATTCTTGCTTAGCAGGCATTTCAGGGGGACCTGCCACCGACTTGGGCTCAGGAGGCGCTGGTTTTTGGGCTGCATCGGGCGTGTGTTCCCCTGCAGCAGCGGCAACATCAGGGGTAGGCTTGGGTGCAGGTGTTTTTTTCTCAGGCTTCCGCTGGGGCTGAGCGGCTTTTTCTTTCTCTTTTTGAGCTGCGGCATCGCGCTCCAGTTGAATCACCTGGGTTTCAATCTTATTGGCGCACTCCGGGCAAAAACGCCCCTTGCGATGCTGAGCCGATACCTTGGTATGGCAACTCTGGCACTTGAACATAATCATGGCTGCGGCGCTGCCCAAACGCCCGGAAAACAGCATGTCTTCCATATCTTTCAGCGAAAGCTGGCAGTCTCTGGCCACTTCTTCCACCATTAATCCGGGATGAGCCATGACAAATTCGCGAACGTGCGAGGCATGATCATACGTTGCGGCGCGACAATCGGGACAGAGCGAGGAGTAGCTCTGCTGAATCAATTTATTACATCGCACACAGTTGATAATATTCATATTCACGCTCTGGAATTCATTGAAATCAAGAAATCATGGGTGACTGCTACTGACTGGAAAAATGCTCGTTCAAGGAAAAACTGTTTTCATTACGGGGATGGAGTTTCTAGCCCTTGGGAGGCCGGGTTCGCTGAAAGCCAAAAGAACGTAGCTCGGCCTGCGGGAACGCATCCAGAATCGGTGTGCGCTCCGTACTCAGAAAATGCTCCACTTCATCTGGATACTCGGCGTCTTCCTCGGCAGCATCCAGAATCTTCAGCAGGTCTGGACGAACGTGATAAGGGTCACCGGTCACCGCCATTAAAGGAGCCCCACAAGCCAACAGATCATCCAGAATAGAGGGCTTGGTGAGCGTTTTCACCGGCCCGGCAGGTGATTTCCCAGCAGCCATATTAGCATCTATCGGATAGAGGCTTGTAATTGCGGTTTCAATAGAGGACAAGCACAACATGCAAAAGGGCTCTTGCTTGTAATAGCCCCGGATTCGAGCCCCGCAAACGTAGCAGGAGCCGGGCTGACAACCAACCAGCTGCACCATGGCATCCAGCGTAAGCCGGGAGAGCAGGGCGTCCCGCATGCGATTCACCTTCAGGCCCGCCGCATCAGCGACTTCCGAAAAATCAAAGGTGGATTTCATCAGCATCGGATAGATGCGGTTATACAGATCGTGGTATTTCTTGCGCTCGGCAAGCTCACGGGGGTCCGTGGGCAAGTGAGCCGCCTGCTCCTGCTGGAGTTTGGCGTTCATCAATTTTTGCTGTAGATCATCCTGACTCATGCGATCTCAAGCTCTTGGTCACTGTGATTTATATCGACCACTTTGACCAAAAGTTTAATGTTTTTTGCAAAAAATTTTCACAATGACAACAAGAGAGCGAACAAGCCTGACCCGGCCCTCAAAATTGACAAAACAATGCACCAGAGCCCAATCAGTACGGGCTATCTTCCGAATCAAAACCGGGTTATTCAAAAGTCCGTATGAGCAGACAACCCGATTAAACCGTCTGAGCCAGCCAGCGAAGCGCTTCCCGCAGGATTAGCTCGGAATTGGAAGACGCCATCTCTTCTGTGCGAGTCATCAAGGCTTTAAAACTCAGGCCAATCTCATCCGGCTGATAACCCAAAGACAACAAGACCGACTCCGCCTCGCGGAACGCTTCCTCGTTCGCCGCAGGCAAGCTGGCCGTGGCAATACCCGCCGCGAAATCAACCGTTCGCCAGTTCATCATCTTCTCTTTCAGCTCCAGTGTCATTTTTTGAGCCAGCTTGTTACCCACGCCTTTGGCCCGCGTGAGCACGGTAAAACTATTGGAGACTACCGCTTGAGCAATCTCGGACACCGAAAGGGCCGACAACAAGGACAGGGCAACTTTGGTGCCGATACCTGAAGCGCTCTGCAGGATATTAAAGAGATCCCGTTCCTCTTTGGTGTTAAAACCCACCAAAAACATGGCGTCTTCCCGAACGATGAGGCTGGTATAGAGCTGGACCTGCTCACCCGGCTGTGGACTGCTCTGGATGGAACGCTGGCTACTCAGGACTTCAAAGCCCATGCCATGAACATCCACCAGGAAAAACGCCCCCCGCGGCGACTCCAGAGCCTTGGCCACCAGGGTACCCTTCACAAATGACAGCATCGTTCGTCTCCTAACCGGTTGATTTTGCCTCTATGGGGCCATTATAACAAAGGCAGGGTCGCACTGGCTTTTAAAAGGGCCTCCGCCAGCGCGATATCCCCCGGCGTAGTCACTTTCAGGTTACGTTCGTCTCCGGGTATAACCACCACGGGCCCCAACCCGGCCAGTTCCATCAGTTGCACATCATCGGTCACCGTCATATCCAGACTGACTTCACAATGCGCCTTTAGCAGCCGGGCTTTATCAAAACACTGTGGGGTTTGTGCCCGCCACAACAACGTGCGATCCAGCGTGACCTGAATCTGCCGGGTGACCGGGTCAACCTGCTTGACCGTATCCTGAATGGGGACCGCCACCAATGCGCCCGCATGTCCGCTTTGAACCGCAGCCACCGCCTGTTCGATGATTTCGGGGCTAATCAGCGGCCGGGCGGCATCGTGAACGGCCACCACCGTCACGGTATGCGGCAGGGCCAGCAGCCCCTGATACACCGAAGCCCGGCGAGTATCCCCTCCGGCAGTATAGATAACAGGCGCACCCGGCAACCATTCGGCCACCAGGGCTTGATACTGCGACTGATGCAGCGCATGACAGACCAGCACCACCCCCTGAATGCTCGGCGCGGCCAGGACGGCTTGCAAGGTTCGCCTGAGGACAGGCAACCCGTTTAAAGGCACCAATAGCTTGTTTTCCTCAACCGAAAACCGATTACCAGTCCCTCCAGCGGGAATCACCGCCCAGGCGGAACCCGCTTGAGGCCGTAACGAACTACGCCCCATGTGCCGAGCCCTCTGGCGATGCGCTAAAGTGCTGATACGTCTGAGCCATGCTCAGCGGAATCAGAGATTCCGAAGCCGATGCAGACTCCGCCGTGTTTAACCAGGCACCGGGCGAACCATTTGCGGCCTCAACCCGACCCAGCACATGGACCGATTGCAGTAACGCATCATCCACCTCCGGCACCGTGCCCACCAATTCAAAGTCTTCGCCGCCATAGAGGATAGTATTCCTTAGCAGCGTATGTTCTCCGCCCTGAGCCTGCACATACGCCTGAACTTCCGGGTGAACCGGCAGGCTGGCCTCATTGACCACCAGCCTTTGACCGCTGGCCTGGGCGATTTTCAGCAGGGCATCCGCCAGACCGTCGCTGCTGTCCATCAGGGCATATCGCTCGAAACGCCGCGAAAGCAGAAAGCCTACTTCCACCCGAGGCATGGGCCGCAAGTGGGCGGCCCGACTGGCGGGATAGCTCGCTTGCTCAGCACCCCCACTTCGCAGGGTTTGCAACCCGACCGCACTCAAGCCATGAAAGCCCGTGGCAATAATATAATCCCCCGGCTGAGCCGCATAACGATGGCCCGGTGTGTGCCCGACCGGACAACTGCCCACGGCGGTGACATTGATCACCAGCTGATCGCTGCCGACCGTATCCCCTCCGGCAATCTGGCCGCCAAAACGCTGGCAGGCTTCCCCAAAGCCCTCATACAGGCCTCGAATCCAGTTCAGGTCAAGCTCCGGGGTACTGGGCAAACCCAGAGAGATGAGCAAATACCGAAGCGTTCCACCCATCGCCGCCAAATCGCTGATATTGACCGCTGCAGCTTTCCACCCCAAATCCTGAGGGGAAAAATACGCCAGATCAAAATGCCGCCCCGCTACCAGCATATCCGTGGTGTAGATTTGCCGGGTCGTGACATCCCAAAAGGCATCATCCGACAAGGGCTGACGCTGCCCGGTCATCTGGGCGATTAATTCAATGATGGCCAGTTCCCGAGACATCAAGCGGTCCTGTTTTCCCTTTGGAAGGCGTTTGAGGGAGCAGTACAAGGCGCCTGAACCCATCAAGCCAACTTTAAGGTAATCTACGACAAACTAAAACGGAAGGCTGGCTGAAGACGCCGACCTTCCGAGTCATCTTAACACAATCAGTATGTCGCTAACCGCTGACGCACAACTTTCGACCCATGCCTTGCGGGGGTGCTGGCTGATTCGGGTTCAGCTGCGGCAACTGGCTTTTAAAAGTGGTTAAGGCATCACCCGATGGCTTAGCGGCCCCAGCAGACTGGAACGGATTGGCACGACCAGCTTGAGGCCCTTGCGCGACCGGCTTAGAGCCAAATTGTGGCGCTTGAAATGGATTTCGAGAAATGGCGTTGGCCATTGAGGCACCTCTTTCCGAAGCTCACATGGATGTCACTTGATATAAAAATAAAAACAACCAGCCTCGCGGAATTGTCTTTTCGTTACAAAGCTTGATATGAAGCAGACATTTTTCAAATCAAAAAGGAAGGCCTGAACCTTCCTTTTTGAAAATGCTGATGGTCACCGATTAGCGATGAAACAGCCAAACAGCTATCACCGGGACTGACTGCTCTGTGCTTAGGCGATCCAGCTTTTGGTTGCAAAGTGCGGCAAGGCAGGCTTGTTCAAATCGGACTTGATCTGCCCATTACCCAACTGCGCGCGAAACAACTGTTGTTGATCAACCGGGGCCGCGGCTTTCGCGCTGGTTGAAACAGCGGCAGTTTGACCCGCAAAAAACGGATTAGCCGCTGGTGCCGGTTTGGCCACTGGTTTTTGCATAAAGCCTAAACTTCTCATGTTGGCAATATCCATAGTCTTATCCCCTAATTAAACAGTCCTGGGATAACGATGGGCTGTTGATTCGTCTCT
Source organism: Vampirovibrio chlorellavorus (assembly GCA_903866275.1). Taxonomy (GTDB): domain Bacteria; phylum Cyanobacteriota; class Vampirovibrionia; order Vampirovibrionales; family Vampirovibrionaceae; genus Vampirovibrio; species Vampirovibrio chlorellavorus_D. The sequence goes on from CAIPMU010000016.1 coordinate 260,486, forward strand.
ATTAGAGCACGATTGGGGCCATTCGTCATGTGTTTTTTTCAACTTCAAACCAATCCAGAAGACCGCATCAGGAGCCAAAGCAAAAGAAAAAGCGGGATTTAAGTCCCGCCTTGTTTTTACCTCACTCGTCACCAATTGTTCCAGTAGATCAACCTGTAACAGGCTGATGGGTTGGATAAACCTTTATTCAAAGAGACGATTAACAAACCGTCTTTTTAAAATGAGCTAACCTCTGAATTTCGGGTTATTGAGGCATCGCAAGAGTTTCAGGATTCATTCAAAAAATGAACGAGGGCCAATTCTTTTGAATCTACCCGCATACCGAGTTACTGTTATCTTGCTGCCAAAACCAAACTTATTCATGAGATTAATTTCTTCTTATGATAAATAAATATAGCGAAATTGTAAAGCGAAATTTTAGATCCGGGGTGACGAAAAGCCAAAGCAGCACCCCCTTTTTAAGCCCAAAACCCTATCCTCGCTGAAACTTTGGCCTTTCCTGACAGGGTATCCGTCACTTCCCTGTTCCTGTGCGGATCCGCAGCTCACCCCATGACGTTCTGAATACACTTAGCTCCCCGGATGAGCCAAGATGACAATTCCGTTAGTTCCGGGCATTAAGAACCCAGTTTCATGTTACTGAAAATAGTGCCAATAGAATCAATAAAGACCACCACGATGGGACCACCAATGCACACCAGAATGGCCGGAAACAGGAAGATGTAAATGGGAATGACCATCTTCACCGGCACCTGATTCGCCTTTTCCTCGGCCTTGGAAAGACGCTTCACCCGAAGTGAATCGGCTTGCACCCGCAGCGTGTGGGCCACGCTGGTCCCCATATCGTAGGATTGAATAATGGCGTTGATGATGGTGTTAAAATCATCCACCCCGGTGCGCTCGGCCATGTCCAGCAGGGCATCTTTTCGGGCGCGCCCAAAACTGACATCGCGGGTGTAGTGAATCAGCTCCTCGCGCAAAAACGTCGACGTGCGAACGGTCTTCAGGTTGATAATCTTGTTGATGGCCACATCCAGACTGAGCCCTGCTTCCACGCAAATCACCAGAATGTCCAGGAAATCGGCCAATGATTTTTGAATGCCTTCCTGACGCTTCTGGGCCTGCTGCATCAGCCACAGCATGGGGAAGCCATACCCGGCCAAGCCAAAAAAGGCGGAAATGATAAACCCGACCACACCGTTCACCTTCCCGAACAGGGAGGTGAAGGCAAAGAGCATGCTAAACAGCACCACCGTAAACAACAACTGAAACCCCAGAAAGATCTTGGGGAAACTGGCCTTGTGATACCCGGCCTGCATCATTTTGGACTTTACCCAGGACTTATTGCTCAAGGGGATAATCGACTGGGTGCGATCAAAAATCATTTGCGCAAACGGAAACAGCACCCGCGACTCAAAACTGCTTTCCAGCTGCTTCTTGCGACTCACCGGCGCTTTTTTCTGACGCTCCCGCTGGCTGAGGTTACTAATGCGCTCCTGCACCTGATCTTCCTGCTGATTCGAGCGCAGACCAAACACCAGAAAACCCAGCGTCAGAATCACCATAATAATCGGCAGAATCGCATGCGGCATTGCTTACACCTCAATCTGCACGATTTTAAACAGAACCCCAATGCCGCAGCACATCCAGAAACCCACCAGCACCAGAATGCCAATCCCCCACGGGTTGGTGTAAAACTTCAGGGTGGCATCCGGCAGGAATAAAAACATAATGCCGCACAGCACCAGCGGCACACAACAGACAATGCCCGCACTGAGTTTTCCTTGGGCAGAAATGGCGCCCACCTTCTGAAACAGCTTGTAGCGATCGCGAATGGTCTTGCCCAAGTTACCCAACAGTTCAGCCATACTGCCGCCGGTTTCTTTTTGAATGAGCAGGGCGGTCACAAACAAATCCACATCCTGAGACGGGATGCGGCTGGCGAGGCCAAACAGGGCATCTTCCATACTGGAACCCAGATTCATTTCGGCGGCCATCTTGGCGAACTCGGTGCCCCAGGGATCATCAAAATTATCCGCAATCATTTGCACCGCCCGACTAAACCCAAAACCGGTCTTGAAGGCATTCACCATACTGTCCAGAACATCGGCAAAGGTCGCTGCCGCTTTTTGCATACGCAGCATCATTTTCAGCAATAAATACACATAGGGCAAACCCGCTCCGCCTGCACCCAAGGGAATGGCCAACAGCACATTGCCACCGGTGCCCAGCCAAACGAGCAGACCACACACCAGCGCAGCACCGATGCAAATGACAATAAATTCATTGGGCGTAATCAATAAGTTAGCCCGTTCCAGTTTAATTTCCAGCGCGTCCAGTTTGGACTGCTGACCCGACTTATTTTTTTTGCGCTTTTTTAAAATGTTATCCTGATTTTTACCCAGCAAGGAGGCCACCAATGGCTTGTTGTCCCCTTGCCCCAGCAAGTCCTGAATGTGTTCCTGCGCCTGGATTTTTTTCTCCAGAAACGTCTTGTAAAGCCCCATTAGCAGCAAAAATACGGCCAGCGCCGGCATCAGACTAATGAGCAATTTAATATTCATCAGTCGCTCCTCAAGCGATTAAAGGGCAAACAGGGATTCATCAATCGTAACCCCTTCCGCCTTCAATACCTCCAGGAAGCGGGGACGAATGCCCGTGGGCTTGAACTCCCCGATGATTTTCTTGTCCTCATCCAGGCCATGCTGAATGAAGTGGAAAATGTCCTGCAAGAGCACCACATCGCCTTCCATGCCCACCACCTCGGTGATGTTCATCACCCGACGACTACCATCACTCAGGCGGCTGGCCTGTATGATCACATGCACCGCCGAGGAGATTTGCTCCCGAATGGCCTTTTGCGGCAGATCGTAACCCGCCATCATCACCATGGTTTCCATCCGGCGAATGGCATCGCGCGGGGTATTGGCGTGCAATGTGGTCAACGAACCATCATGGCCCGTGTTCATGGCCTGCAACATGTCCAGAGTTTCTCCAGAACGGCACTCACCCACCACGATGCGTTCTGGTCGCATCCGCAAGGAGTTCTTCACCAGATCGCGCATGGTGATTTCGCCCCGGCCTTCCAGATTGGCAGGGCGGGTTTCCATGCGGGCCACATGCTTTTGCTGCAACTGCAATTCCGCAGTATCTTCTATGGTTACAATGCGTTCGTCATCGGGGATAAAACTGGAGAGCACGTTTAGCAATGTGGTTTTACCCGAACCCGTTCCCCCCGAAATAACAATATTCAGGCGGGCTTGCACAAAACCGCGCAACAGTTCCGCCGATTGCGGCGTGAGTGAGCCAAAATTAATCAGATCCTGCACCGTGAGTGGGTCTTTAGAGAACTTCCGAATGGTCACCAGCGGGCCATCCAGCGCCAGCGGCGGAATCACGCAGTTAAAGCGGGAGCCGTCCTTCAGCCGGGCATCGCAGAGGGGTTGGGTTTCATCCACCCGTCGACCCACCGCCGAAACAATCCGATCGATAATTTGCAGCAAATGCGCGTCATCTTTAAACCGCACCTTGGATTCGGTCAGTTTGCCCTTGCGCTCCACATACACCAGATGCGGCCCCAAAATCATGATCTCGCTGATTGCCGGATCGCGCAGCAGTTGCTCCAGGGGCCCCAGTCCCATCGCTTCGTTCAGGATGTCTTCCACCATGCGATCCCGTTCCGACACGGTGAGCAGGGTGCTTTCTTCCATAATCAAATGGCTGATGGCGGAGCGAATCTGATCACGTAAGCCTGAGCCACCTTTTTCGGTGAGTTGGGTGAGATCAATTTCCTCAATCAGGCGGCGGTGAATGTTGGCCTTGAGATCGGAATAGGGATCATCCACAAACGCGGTGCTGTCTTTTTTAAGCTTCGCAGAGGGGGAAAAACTACTGGCAGAAGGCGTCGTAAATTTGGAAGACACATTGCCCATGGCACTACCCATCGCATTATTGCTGAGGCCCGGTGCGACACCACCCACAGCACTTTGCGAGTGGGCTTGCGGCAAAGGCGATGAAGGTGGCACGGGTTGATTTTCAACCGGTGCTTGCGGCACGGCCATTTCATCCACAGCGGGCTGTGGCTCGGACGGCGGGCTGGGTTCTTTCTTCCCGAAACCCCATCGATTTTGTCTGGATAAGGACATCGCACTTCGCCTTTTTCAGTTATTGCAGACTGTCTTTATTTTTCAGACTGCGCCAATTTTTTTGAACTGGATTGGTGGTACTGAACGCTCGTATTGGGTTTGTATGGACTTGCAAGGATCGCATCGCCCCCATTAACTCCCCGGTGCTTTTTTGGGCACAAACAACTTGCCCAGAAAACCCTTGGCCCCACCGGACGCAGTCGGCTCCGGCGCATCTTCGGCATCGCCGAGCAATTGACCGATGAGCTTATGCAAGGCTTTCACCGTATCAGACTTGGGATTGACCTTGCTGAGGCCCTGACCAAAACTGTTGGCTTCCACATGCAAATCCCAGTCGTTGGGAATGCGGGCAAAAATGCTGTACCGGAACTCGGCCTCCAGCTCCTGATTGCTCATACGGTAGGCGGCCTTCATGTTGTAGCGGTTCAGCACCATCTTCACCTTGTTCATATCCAGATACTTCTGGGCCAGATCCAGATACTGACGGGTGCGGTACAGGCTGGGCAAATCCGGGTTGGACACCAGCAATATTTCATCGGCGCGTTCCACCATGTACTGATGATAAGGATCCAGTACATGGGTGGGTAAATCGACGATCACATATTCAAAGCGGGACACCAGATAATCCATCATCAATTCCAGCAGGTCCGCTGAGATCATTTCGTTGTCATCCAGCACGTTTTTGCTGCCAACGACCACATGCAGGCCTGTATCGTGCTTGATCACGATTTTGGCCAGCAGGGCTTCATCAATATCCCGAGACTGGTTATCAGCAATATCACCCAGCGAATAACTGGGCTTATGGTTCAACATAATGGTGCTGTTACAAAAAACCTGATCCAGATCCACAAACACCACGGACTGACTCTTCAGCGCCATCAACTCCAGTGATAAATTCACCGCGACGGTGGAGCAACCCACCCCGCCCTTGCTGGCAAAGCAGGCAATAATCTTTCCGGTTTCCGGCACGGCGGGCGCTGGTGCTTCCGGGGCGGCGGCGGCCTGCGCCGCTTTCCCCTGACCGGCTACCCGATTCATCAGGGCATGGTGCTTGCGCAACGCCATTTCCAGATTGGCCTGATCCTCGGGGTACTGGATAAACTCCTTGGCCCCCTGACGGATGGCGTCCTTGAAGGTCTGAATGTCCATATCCCGGTGCAGGGCAAAAATCACGCAGGGGTTTTCCGGATTCATACCAATGGCCTGAATAAACAGACCCGCATCCAGCTCACGCCCCGTGGTATCCACGATGATCACATCCGGCCCACTATCCTGACAGGCATGCACCGCATCGGACAGCTCGATGTACACCCCGCTGAACTGAATAAAATCCAGGGTTTGCAGTTGGGCGTAAAGGGACACGCGGGTCTCTTCGGAACTGGCGACGGCAACGAGTTTAAGCGTGGTCATAGGGGGCAAAACTCATTCATTGGGCATAGCCCCAAACAGGCGGACAGATCGTTGCCGATAGACGGCCACCGAACCCTTGCCAGCGGGAATACGCCGGTAAAATAGGCATAGGAGAACTTGGACACGAAAGTCCCGGTTGGACCCCATGAAACTGGGGTCCTAAATGTGTATCGGCCAATTGAATGCGGACTTTAATCATGTTTCCGATCATCGTTGATTGATTAAGGCTTACTGTTTCGATAACTCTGCCTTGGGTGCAGGGAGTTCGCTCAGGGGTTGCGGTGTGGTAATACCGGTGTTGCTGTAGATAATTTCCGGCTTAATCACCACCACCATCTCGGAGCTGGTCTTGTTCTTCCATTTGTTGCGGAAAAAGGTGCCCAGCATCGGTACAGAGCCCAAGCCGGGGAAGCGGCTCATGGAATCGGTATCCTGCTGGTTGTACAAGCCCGCCAGAATAAAACTTTGGCCTTGTTCCACCAGCAAGGTCGTGCTCATCTTCCGGCTCACGAAAGCAGGCACGCTAATCGAGTTGGTGGACACCCCGTTCGCAGCATCCAGAGAGCTCACCTCCGGGGCAACCTGCATTTGAATCTTGCCGTCATCGGTTACATTGGGCAGCAGGTTCAGCCGAATCCCGAACTCCTTGTACTGAATGGAGACTTGTCCCTGACCACCCACAAAGGCAATGGGCACTTCGCCACCGGCCAGAAAACTGCCCTGCTCGCCACTGAGCATGGTAAGGGTCGGCTCAGCGAGGGTGCGCACCTGACGGCGCTCCTGCAAGGCCTGAATGGCCCCAGCCAGTTGATTGTTAATGGTAAACGCCTGCGTGATGCCGTTCTGGTAAACTTCCCGGAACGCCTGGGCAAAGGTTTGCGAAGAGGGTTGCCAGCCACCGCCGGTGCTAGCCCGACTGGCCGCTGTGGCCCAACTGGAACCGGGCGGCGTCTGGGTATCCAGAATGGCGATGCCCTTACCGGGCGCTGCCGATTGCACACCGCTCCAGCTGGCGACTTTGGTGGTACCCGCCACCCCATTGAGTGTTCCACCCATTGCGTTGAGGGCGGTTTTGCTGAGTTCCAGAAATTTGATACTGCAGCGGATCTGAGGCTTTTGGGCGATCTCCAACATGCTGATCACGTTGCCGGTGGCATCGGTCATGATGGAACCTTGCAGCATGTTGGCCCCCGCAGTGCTGGCATCCGGGGTGGAGGACGAACTACCGGAACTGGAAGAACTGCTGGAGCTGGCCGTGGAGGCAGACAGCTTGGTGTACTGGTTGCCACCCTGACTGGTCACCATTTTCATGCCGGGCTGCCCGTAAAACACACTGGCCAGGTTCAAGGCCTTGGAGGCAATGCTGGCTGTAGCCACTCGCCCGGTTAAGATCACTTTTTCGCCGCCATCCGGACCGGGTACCACTTCCACGTGCACGTTGGGATCAATCTGTTGCATGCGCTGGCGCACCAGCTCCAGCTTGGTGGAAGGCTCGCCCTTGATCTTCATCAGGTTAATCACGTTGGTGGCCATGCCCGGTTGCGCCGAACCCGGCGCTTGAGAGTTGGGCCCATTGTTGCCCGAACCCGGCATGGGGCCTGCGCCCATACTGCCCGACTTGGCAAAAAATGCCTTGGCTATTTCAATCGCCAACTGTGCGGATTCCCGTGTTTCGGCCTGCCCGGTGAGGATCACGGTGTCTTCAGCCGCCATCGGGACAATCTGAATGCCCGGATCGACATACTTCAACTGGTTCACCAGCACCGAAACATCCCGGTGCACGCTGATGTCCACCACGGTATGATCCGGCGAGTTCATATCGCCCCAGACCAACAGGTTGGCCACCCCCACCGACTTTCCGGTCAACTGAATCTGGGTGGGACTGATAATGACCGCCGCCGCGACATCCGGGTTGCTGACCGAAACACGGGTGGCGGGCCTGCTGAGATACAGCACTTCCGCCTTGCCAATGGCCAGATCGATGCTGTTCATCTTGGAGCTCACACCCGATTTTAGTACCTTGACCGAACCCGGAGCATCGTTGTTCAGATTAATATCGGGCGAACTGGTATCCAGGCCGGGGGCATAATGCATGCCCGCAGCCTGATTGAGCGCCATGATTTGACTGAGTGGCGAGTTGGGCAACGCCTGCTGAGCCGAGGAGTGGCTATTACCGGCACCAGACGAATAGGCATGTGTCCCGGAACCCGAAGTGGCTCTGCCATGAAAACCGGAGCCGGACCCAGCTCGTCTCATGGCAGTTGCGGGCTGATCCAGCTGAGGTAACAGGGACTGTAATGGACCTGAAACTGTTTGCGAAGGGCTCGACGGCAACAAGACTGGCGATCCGGGATCCCCACCGGTGGCAAGCAAGGCAACCGGGGAATCCTTTGCCTGAGGCGATGGCGCAGACTTCGCCAAAGCTTGAGATTCTGTGACAGTGGCCGGTGAGCTCTGATGTCCTGCGTCTGTCTTTGACTCAGCCGAAGCTACGCTGTCTCCCACCAACAGGGCTGCAGGAGCCGCCACCGTGAACAAGGGATTCATGGTGAATACCGGCCGAACCGGGCTTGCCGTTTTCAAGGGCTCCGGCTTGTTCAGCCGGGTACCAGAACGTGCATGCATGGGTGTTCCAAACGCCAAGGTATGGCTGGTCGCTGCAGATTCAACCACTGACTCATAGCGGGCTTTCCGGGGTTCAGCAGGTGCAGCCAAGGGGACTTCACCGGGCAAATAGACAATCGGAAAAGATTTGGCCACCCGAGCCACAGAGGAGAGGGACTGCGAGTTAGCCGATGCGCGATGCGCATCACTGCCATGAAAAACAGGCCCTTGCAAAAGAGAAAAAGGATTGAACGCGGATAAGAGTGCAAAGGGATTGAGAGCATGGGCAACCTGCACCGGCAAGGCCTGCATCACATGCCAACCCCAAAAACCATTTTTTGCCTTTTGTTGAGACGTACTCATCGGAACTGGCGAGGCGGACTGGGACAACGCCAATAACACATGCTGATCGATCATGGCCGCCAGTTGATCCTGAGCGGTTGTCTGCGGGCTTAGCCCTGTCGAGGCCGCATTGACATCCAGCGCCATCATGCTGCTACCCAGCAGTAAGGCACCTAGGCCCCAAGCCGCCGTCTGTTTCAATTTCATGCCGTCAATCCTCACCATTTCACTCGCTTAAAATTCAAGTAGACTCACTTTCAAAACCACCATCATGCACACAAACGATTCACAAACAGCCCAGATCAAGACATTTCAAACCGCTTGAAGGCTAAACATTAGAATGACACTCTGTCACCAACCACGCTCTATTTACGTTCTCTGGGGCTTTCGGTCAACGTCTTCCAGTCCACTGGCGCTGATTGAAGCCATTCTGAATTCATCTCTATTTCTGCCGTTATTTCTGCGTTCATGACCTACTGATTAAAATTATAGAGGGTTTTATCGTTCCCCTGAATAAATTCGACCTGACTGCCAAAACTGGCCATCGGCATGGGCATGGGCGGTGGCGCTACTTTGGGTGGTGGCGAAAAGACCGGCATCGGTGGGGGCTCCGAATCACCCAGCAATTTTTCGCTATTCACGCCGTTCAGCTTAGCAATAGAATGATCCGCATCGGCACGCAAGACCAATCGCAGACTGCCAGACTCTTCTGCCAGGGCAAGCGTTTCTGCCTGTTCCGGGGTCAAGGCCAAAGTCACGGAAGAAACCAGTCGAGCGGCCTTTTCCGCATCCGATTTTTCCTTGTCACGATCAATGGCCTTCTGCTCAGGGGACACCGCAGGCTCCTCGGCAGACTTCTCACCCTCGCCCGAAGGAGTCGCCTTGCCACCCGTTGAGGTGGTGGCTTCGCCATTGGTCACACCCGGCGGCGTATCAATCTGGTACTTATTCTCATCCACCATCGTCTGCGCCGAAGCCAACACCAGCAAATCCTGCAGAACGGTTTTCGTCTTGCGAGCAGTGGGGCCATCATGTTTTTCCACTTCAAACGTGGTTAAAATATCCACCCGATCGCCCGGTTTAACAAAACCAGCCACCCCTTTAACTTCAGTGACGGCAATGGTAATGGCCCGCATGCCTTTGGGAATAAGAGCCGTCAGCCCCCCGTGGGTTTCCCCCCCGGAGACTTTCTGGTTAAAAATAGGCTCACCGGGAAATAGATCCTGTTTGGCCACCCGTCCCACGAGTTCATAGGCATTACTAAACACCTTGCCTTTAGGCAAAAAGGCGGCAGGCCACTTCACCACAGTCACATCACTACTGGCCAGCGTTTCCCCCTGATTAATCGGAACCAGCGGCACAACCACATCCTGGGTTTCAACCTTGGCCTCCATCTTTTTAGGGGAGTCCTCCTTACCGCCATTCATCACACCCAGCGTCGCCAGCCCCATCACCACGGCCAAGCCGATGAAAATATGTCCCGTTTTAATGGGTAAGTTGGGCTTGGGCATGCTGGCTTCCTCTCCCTTTTGAATTTTCCTTGAATGTCCCGCTGTTCGACTTGGAACCACCACACGGTTGGCAAGTCTGCATTATCCACATACTATTTATCCCGGATTCCTCCCGAAAGAAGATCCTCCGTGTGGATTATTCTTTTTCACAAACAACAGGCCCCAATAAACAAACTCAGCCATAAACGACCCCATTCAGATCAATCCAGAGTCGTGAGTAACCTTGAAAATAGGCAAAACAAAAAGCAAGGCATTTCCACCTTGCTTTTTGAGTAAACGCTACAATATTTACTTCGGCAATTGTCCGGTCAAATAAGTCTGAATTGAACTTAGCATACTGGTAAACAGCGTTTTAATCCCATCGGGACCAATGGCCAGAACAGCGGCCACCATCACAGCAGCAACCACCAGGGCACCAGCGTATTCAATCACACCTTGGCCCTTGTTCTTTTTGTACTGCATTTTTTTTATTTCAAGTGCGGTTAATACAGCGTAAAATTTATTCATGCGGCGATGACTCCTTCAACTCCAAAGTAAAACATCAATCACTTGAACGTATTCAGTGAAACTCATAAAGCCCACAAGGTATAAATACCAATTACAAAGCCGCACTAAACGCTCTATAACAGGATAGAAACATTGTAACCAACATAATAAACAATGACGTCATTCAGCACAGTCATGAGCAACCCAAGCCACCAAAACTCAATCCATAAAACCCACGGAGAGCCAGGGCTTTAACGCATTTTTTAAAATATCGTGCTGACTTTATTCCTCGTAACGCATGGTAGCGGTAGCATAGCAGGGAATGGTATCAAACGCGCTGCCATCAATTTTCATTGCGTTGAGCAAATTGGAAATCCCAATGGGATTTTTCATTTTCCAGTTAATTGAAACTGTAACTGTGCGATAGCCCACAGCCTGATTGGCAGAAGCCGAGGGGGGTGTCACGGTAATCGTCGCCATCGTCGCAGAATAGGTCTGGCCGGTCAGTTGTTTGAACTCATTCTGCACATAATTGGAGACATAAGTAATGCCCGCCGATTGGGTACCAACACTGCCCAGATCCGAATTTAGCGCCGCCTGACGCGCCCCTTCCCGTGCCGTGGTCACCAGCGCCTGCTGGAAATAAAGGTAAACCGAAATACTCATGATCAGCGACAACATGATCACGAAAATAATAATACTGGCAATGGATTCCAGCACCACCTGACCCGGCTGGGCCTTGCGCTGACGGGGTGATGACATGCGGGACGCTGCTCGACTCACAACACACCTCAAACAGTTTTCAGGTTAACTCCTGACGCATTAAATGGTAAAAACCGGAGCAAGGCATAAAACCTTGCTCCGGATAAAATCTGATAGGATTACTTCGGCAATTGGCCGGTCAGATAAGTCTGAATGGAGCTGAGCATACTGCTAAACAGGGTTTTAATACCGGATGGACCGATAGCCAGAACCGCAGCAACCATAACGGCAGCCACAACCAGAGCGCCTGCATACTCAATAACACCTTGACCCTTGGTCGATTTACGGCTTGCCAGCATCACCTGGGCTTTTACGATAAACGGCAGGGTTTTATCCAATAAGTTAGCCATATGCTCAAATCTCCTTGCTTGCCAACTGATGATGAACGTTTTGGTGAAAGGTGCTGCGTTCGGTGACTCCGCCGAATCGCTTCTGTCTTCAACTCACTACTCTGATGTAATGCCATCATGCCCAACGGCTTAAACCTAAAGCGGGCCAAAAGGTTACACATCTTAATATATAAATTTTTGAAGAGCGTGTCCTCCCCTATCGAAAGGGGATTATGAGCAAGGGTGTTTCAAAATGTCATGCAAGCTCAGCCGTTTCACGCCCGGAAATATGAAGAGTCCCGCCCCACTGGTTGCCGCATGTCCTCATTCTCAGCAGATCGAGCAGAGCGGTCTTTTGAGATTTTTAAAAACCAGCAAACGCACACCCAACATCCACAAATCAGCAAAAAAAGCTGAAGCCGGCGACTCCCCTTGTGGTACAATCCCAAGCATTCCAAGCAAGCAATACTGATAGGGAGTCTCGCCATCATGGCTACACAGCATCCTGAGAATCACCATAAAGTGGTCATTATTGGCTCCGGCCCGGCGGGCTGGACAGCGGCCATCTATACGGCGCGGGCCAACCTGTCTCCGTTGGTCTTGCAAGGAACACAGCCGGGTGGCCAACTGACCATCACCACGGATGTGGAAAACTTCCCCGGCTTCCCGGAAGGCATTATGGGGCCTGAGTTGATGGAGCACTTTCAGGCGCAAGCCGAGCGATTTGGGACCAAAGTGGTCTACGATACGGTCAATGAGGTTGATTTCTCGAAACGCCCCTTCAAAATCCTGGCCGATGAAGGCAGTTACACCGCTGACACCCTAATCATCGCCACTGGCGCCTCCGCCAAGTGGATTGGGCTGGAGTCCGAACAAAAGCTGATGGGTCATGGCGTTTCGTCCTGCGCGACCTGCGATGGCGCATTCTTCCGCAACAAGGAAGTCGTTGTGGTGGGTGGTGGCGACACCGCGATGGAAGAGGCCAACTTTCTGGCCCGCTTCTGCTCGAAAATCACCGTCGTGCATCGCCGCGATAGCCTGAGAGCCAGCAAAATCATGCAGGATCGCGCCCTGAACAACCCCAAAATCGAGTTCATCTGGGATTCGGCGATTGCTGAAATTCATGGCAGCAAGGAAACCGGAGTCACCAGCGTCACGCTCAAAAACCTGAAAACGGGTGAGACCAAAGACTTCCCGACCCAAGGCGTTTTCGTGGCCATTGGCCACAAACCCAATACAGACATTTTCGCGGGCAAGCTGGACTTGCACCCCAATGGTTACCTGAAGGTCACCCCCGGTGGGGTCAGCACGAATATTGAAGGTGTGTTCGGATGCGGCGACGTGATTGACCATCACTATCGCCAAGCCATTACCGCCGCCGGTACGGGCTGCATGGCCGCCATCGACGCGGAAAAGTATCTGGAAGCTCACGAGGCCCAACTCACGGTGAGAGTCTAATCAGGCGGCACTTGCATCAAAGCCCCATACCACACAGGCCGCCTCAAGGCACTATAGCCCTGAGGCGGCTTAGCTGCTCCTTCGGCGTGGCAGAATCCCAACAGCCGGGAGTTTTTCGGAAAATAGCAGAGTTTTGAAGACGATTGAGGCCACATTGTAATAGAATAGGATGATTAATCATCCAGCCCGTGAGAAAAAAGGAAGTGCGCATTGGGTGTCTTTTCGGAAGTGGCCGAGCGATTTAGAGGACCGGCCCAACAGAGCCGGATCCGGCAAGCTGCGCAGCACTGGCCCAGCATCAACGATCTGATCATGGCCACCTCCAAGGCGATGGATTTGCTGGAGGGCAAGCCCCTGCGTTCTGCACTGAAAGTGGCGGTGATTGCCGGCTCTATCGCCAAACTAATGAACCTGTCGGAGCGGGAAGTGGCCTCGGTGGTGTATGCCGCCTTGCTGCACGATATCGGGCTGGTGAGCCTGGTCTCCAATATCTTCCCCCATCTGCCACCGGGCTTATCGGAAAAACAGTTGTTTCAGAATCACGCCCTGCACAACGCGCGGGTGATTGGCAATCCTTACGAGCAGCCGCTGTCGAATGAGCTGTTCCAATTGTTTCACCAGCATCCGCTGGCCGCCAAGGACTTCCTGCGCAAGGTCTGCCTGTCGCAGGACGTGGGCGATATTATCTCCACGCACCACGAGCTGTGCGATGGGTCGGGCTACCCCTTCGGGCTGGTGCGAGAGCAGATTCCCATCGGGGGCCGTATTCTGGCCTTCGCCGATGTGGCCGAATGCGTGCTGGAAGTCACGGTGCGGGAAAGTTCTGCCTTTACCTCGCGCAAACACGCGCTGGAAAGCTTCATGCAGATCAAGGCCCCCGGTAAGTTCGACCCGGACGTGATCGCGGTGTTTGGCAGCCTGCTGGAAACCAATCAGGACTTTATCAAACAAATTTCCTCACTGGACGTAGAGAACATGGTGCGGGCCTTACTGCCAGAACGCACCATGACCCTGAGCGGCTCCACCTTGCTGAGTGTAGTAGAAGCCATTGGCGGGCTATCCGATAGCACCATGTCGCTGTACAAAGCCGGGCGCTCCCGCCGGGTAGCGGATTTAGCCCTCACGCTGGCGGAAAACCTCTGCATTCACCGGGAGCAATGTGGTGAACTCGCCATGGCCGCCCTGCTGATGGACATCGGACATTTGGGCACGCCCACGGCCATCCTGATGAAGCGCGGCCCGCTGTCGGCGGATGAACGGGCCATTATTCATGATCACCCCTTCTTGACCCAGGAGATCTTCAAAGGGGTACCCGGTTTTGAAAATATTTCCCTGTGGGCCAGCGAGCACCACGAGCGCATGAACGGCAAAGGGTACCCCGGTCATACCAAAGGCTATGAGATTTCCATTGGCGGGCGCATTCTGGCGCTGGCCGATGTGTTTGACGCCCTGACTTCCCCACGCCCCTACCGCGAGCATTGCCATGAGCCCATGGACGCCCTCCCGGTGATTGGGCAAGGCCGCATGACCCTCTATGACAACCAGTTAGTGAACCTCCTCCGCAAAGTCATCCTCACCCGAGAGATCCCGGTGAATTAGGATTAATAGCCAATAAAAAGCACTTTGACTGATAACAATCAAAGTGCGCAGAAACGATGTAAGAAGCTTGTGGCCTGACGCTGGTGTGTCCGTCAAGGTCAGGCGAACCGGGAAGGCCTGGGGATAGGCTCCCCCAGACCGGTTAAGGATTGCTGCTGAGGGTGGTCTGTCTCAGGAATTCCTGAGCATAACTGCTACTCACCGGGGTGCCGGCGGAATAGCTGGGCTCCGGGCTAGGCTGAGCGCTGTAGCCACTCACGTCCATGGAAGGATTAGCGGGGCTATACTGTCCCACCGAGGGACGTTGACCACCGCCCACTTGCTGAGCAGCATCCATGCGAGCTTTTTTCAGGTAACGCTGGCCGTTTTTCACCACGGACTGGAACTCGATCAAGCTCTTGTCAAGGCTACCCAGGATGGCTTCGGCATACTGATCGGCACCAATGCGGATGGCGTTGGCCTCTTCGTAAGCCTGAGCCTTGGCGGCTTCGGCCTCTTCAAAGGTCTTCTTGCGCATGGCTTCCAGCTCCATGGTGATTTGCTGGCGAATACGATTGGCCTCTTCATGCACGGCACGCAGCAACTCGGATTCACTCAGCATGAACTCGGATTGTTTTTTGGCATCTTGCAGAATCTGGCCCGCTTTGGATTGCGCTTCGTTGACGATCTCGTCGCGGCGATCCAGAACGCGCTGGGCGTGTTGAATCTCGGCGGGCAGGTTTTCCCGGATGCGATCCAGGAGAGGGACCAGTTTTTCACCGTTGACGATAGTAAATGGCGTAAAAGGAATCCCCATCCCGGTTAAGATGAAGTCTTCCATCCGCTCGATCATTCTGGCAAAAGTATTAATGGCTTCTCTCCTTTCCCTTGTTTTTGGGCTTATACAACTTTGGTTCGGCCTCTGTCGCGGCAAAGGCCTTGATAAATCTTCCGTCCATCTCATCTTGCAGACAGGCGCGCAACTGATCCAGCAGGAACAGCATCTTTTCATGATCTACCAGATAGAAGGGGGTCATGGGAATGGGCCAGCCTTTTTTCATGAGCAAGGCTTCCAGTTGGTCCATGACTTTGAGGGCGTCGCTGCGTTCCATCATGAGGCTTGGGCCCCTTCTGCCCGACGGGCCACCAGATAGCGTCCCACGTGCTCGGGCACCAGCCCGTGAATATTGCCACCCAGCTTGGCCACTTCGTTGGTCATGCTGGAAGAGAGGAACTGATATTCCAGCCCGGCCATCATGAAGATGGTTTCTACTGAAGGGCTGAGGCGTTTGTTCATTTGCGACATGGCGAACTCGTACTCGAAATCGGAGACCGCGCGAAGGCCGCGAATAATGACTTTGGCGTTGTGGGCTTTGGCGAGATCCACGGTTAATCCTTCAAATGCCTGTACTGAGACGTTGCTTAAGTGCTTAACGCTTTGCCGAACCTGCTCTTCCCGCTCATTGATGGGAATATTGGGCTGTTTACCGGGATTTTTGACGACTGCCATAATCACCTGTTCAAACATTTGGCTGGCTCGGGTAATGATGTCCACATGCCCCAGGGTAATGGGGTCAAAGCTGCCGGGGTAAACCGCAATGGTCACGAACGCTGACTCCCCATGTTACTGATGACTCCTAACGCGCCGCTGTCATGGGATTGATTGCAGTAAAGTCCCGACAGACAAGCGTTTGATGTAGACAATAGTCAGTTTACTATATGAAAAAGTTAATAAACAATGAGATGACTAAGATTGTTAGAAAAGTTTACGAGTGATCCGGGAAAGTAAAAGGCGGATAAGGCTTGCAGGGCGATCGATTTCCCATGTTCCGCCCCCAGCCTGATTCACCTTTACGAAACTTAAGACTTAGCAATGGAAGTACAAGATTGCAAATTGTTCCGGCACCCCACCCCGACAAACCACCCGCATGCGCAAACTCCTCTAAAATCAACACAACCTATACACATGAATATCAAGCAAGAAGGAATCCCCCCCCTTTTATCCCTCTTTAAAACCATACTTCCAATACCCCCACACCCAAACCAACCTGCCCTCTCTCCAAAAAGAGGCAAAGCCTCTTTTCCTAAGCCAAAAGGCGCCACAGCCACACACCAGAAAACGATCTCTGGCGGGGTTTGGGGCCGCCAGTGGCCCCCAATGGAGGGAGTTTGAGGGAGGCTAGCCTCCCTCAAGGCAGCCCATCAAAACCGAAACCCACCCATCCCACGAAGCATGTAGTAGCAAACCCCAACCCCGCGAGGTAAGATGATCCCTGGCGAGAGCAACACTCTCAGCCGTTTGTTCATTTTACTTTTAGGTTTTTATCGCGGTTGACAGCCCCATATGTTGAGGCTATTATTGCGATTCACAACGGAAAGCCGGTTTTTGACAATGGGTAAAAAGAAAAAATTAAAAAAAGTGATTTTGGCTTGCGGTGAATGTTCCGAACGGAACTACTCGACGCCCAAAACCCAGAATCAGGCCACTGAACGGTTAGAACTGAATAAGTACTGCCCCCGCTGCGCCAATCATACCCTGCACAAAGAAACCCGCTAGTCCGTTGACGTCGGAGTGTCTGATAAAACTGGTTACTCTGTTTTTATCCGTTGCCTCTGCCAGTCAAAGTCTCGTCCCAGTCACGAACCACCCCAATCCGGCACAGGTTTGCCCGATGGCTTTCAGTTCGATTCCGGAACACCTTTGGCAAACTGTGGTCTTTTCAACAGGGCACCCTCCGATCTATGATCAGTCTCAAGTCAGGCCAATTCGTATGACATGCGTCCTTAGTTCAGTTGGTAGAACGTCGGTCTCCAAAACCGAATGTCGGGGGTTCGAGTCCTCCAGGGCGCGTATTCTAAATTTCATACGGACTGAGTCCACCCACACAGCAGGAGTTTAGCGTGAGCCCCATGGCAACCGTGAACAAACCCACCCCGGATAATTCAGACAAAAAGCCGCGCAAGTCAGAGGTTAGCCCATCACTGGTGGCGCAACTCAAAGACTACTTTGTCGGCGTCAAGTCAGAGTGGACAAAAATCAGTTGGCCCACCTGGCCACAGATTTGGGGCCAGACTATCGTGGTACTCCTGATGGTCACTATTATGACCACCGGCTTGTTTATCCTGGATTACGGCATTCACTTCACCATTACCAGTATTACCCCCCATCGCAGTTAAAGATAAACCAATACAGGAAACTGACATGGCCTTTCAAACAGAACACCAATCGCCCATCGAAGCAATGAGCACTGAAGATATGGACACCCGGGAATACGAAACCGGGGATTTCGCCGTGGAAGAGGATGAGGACGAAGCGCCCAAATCCCGCGATCATCGCGTGAAAGTGATGTCTGAGCACAACTCGGACAAAGCCATTAACGTGACTGCTGATTCGGATGCGCCCCTGAAGCGTCCACCCCGTCGTCGCTGGTACATTGTGCACACCTATTCCGGGCACGAAAACAAAGTAAAAGTGAACCTGGAACGCCGCATTGAGTCCATGAACATGGGCGATAAAATCTTCAGGGTGGAAGTCCCCAACAAGTCCGTCACCAAAATCAAGGACGGCAAGCGGACTGAAAAAGAAGAGCGCATCTTCCCCGGTTATGTACTCGTCGAGATGCTGATGGATGACGATTCGTGGTACGTGGTTCGACACACGCCGGGTGTGACCAAGTTTGTGGGCTCCCAAAAGAAGCCCATCCCGGCCAAGGATTCCGAAATCAAACGCATCTTGCTGCGGAGCCAGCCCGTGGCCGCCAAAATCGAAATCGACCTCAAAGTCGGCGAGGTGGTCAAGATCACCAGCGGCCCCTTTGCAGATTTCGAGGGCACTGTCACCGAAGTCAGCCCGGAAAAAGAGCGTCTCAAAGCGTCCGTGTCCATCTTTGGTCGCGAAACGCCGGTTGAACTGGCCTTTAACCAGGTACAGAAATCTCACTAAATCCTCACTCTACGCATGCGCCTCAGCCTGATTACTGAGGCGGGATCCCGGAAACAGTGGATCGAAACTTGTTTTTGATTTACATTCAGAGATCAAAATTTCAGACACTACACATCATCGGAGGTATACGTTCCAGTGGCTAAAAAAATTACCGGAAAAATTAAACTCCAGCTCACCGCTGGCAAGGCGAACCCGGCTCCCCCGGTTGGTCCTGCTTTGGGTCAGCACGGCGTTAACATTATGGAATTCTGCAAACAGTACAATGCTCAGACCACTGAAAAAGCGGGTCAGGTCATTCCTGTTGAAATTACCGTTTACGAAGATCGCTCTTTCACCTTTGTGTTGAAAACGCCCCCTGTTTCCTTCCTGATCATCAAAGAATCCGGGATTGAAAAAGGGTCAGGCAAACCCAACACTGTGAAAAACGGCACCCTCAATGCGGAGCAAGTCACCAAGATTGCGACCTTGAAAATGGCCGACCTGAATGCGCACACCGTGGCCTCTGCCGAGCAGATGGTTCGTGGCACCGCACGCAGCATGGGCGTGGTTTGCGAATAACGCACAACACAGCCGTTTTACACCCAGTTATATCTTCATATTAGTAACCATCATTGGGAGATTGCCTCGCGCAATCGTTTGAACCAAAGGAGATTGAATCAATGGCTAAACTAAGCAAACGTCATAAACACTTCCAAGAACTGCTGAACGGTGTTCAACAGCCCTTAACCGCGAAAGAAGGGTTTTCCACGCTGAAAAAAGCCCTGGAACTTGCTAAATTCGATGAAACCGTGGAAACTCACATTCGCTTGGGCATTAACGTCAAACACGCCGATCAACAGGTTCGTAGCACCGTTGTTCTACCCGAAGGCACTGGCAAGACGGTTCGCGTGGCTGTATTGGCCAAGGGCGAAAAAGTCAAAGAAGCCAGAGACGCCGGCGCAGACTTCGCGGGGAGCGAAGATCTGGTCGAAAAAATGGACAAAGAGAACTGGTTGGATTTTGACGTCTTGATTGCCACCCCCGATGCGATGGGCTTGCTGGGCAAAATGGGTAAAGTGTTGGGTCCCAAAGGCCTGATGCCTAACCCCAAAACCGGCACCGTCACTTTCGATGTGGCCCAAGCCATTAAAGAAGTAAAAGCCGGTAAAGTGGAATTCCGCGCCGACAAGCAAGGGATTGTACACACTTCGATTGGCAAAGGCCGCTTCACCGAAGATCAGCTGTTGAAAAACTTCTCCACGCTGTACGACGCCATTTTGCGCGCCAAGCCTTCGGCAGCCAAAGGCACCTACGTGAAGTCCGTTTATGTGACTTCGACCATGGGCCCCAGCCTGAAGCTGGATACCGGCCGCTTAACCAGCGAAATTCGCGATTACCTGGCGGTCTAGGACCTCACAGGTTCCGCACCTCACCTTTCAAGAAGCCCTTGTTCACAAGACAAGGGCTTCTTTGTGTTCTCTATCCAGCCCTTACTTTCAATTAGGCACAAAAAATCAGGCAGCCGGTGAACCGACTGCCTGATTTACGTTTAGAAGCGAATTCAGCGCGCTGAACCCGTTCCGGAAAGCGCCTAGGCTTTGCCGAGGGTTTTTTCGCCGGGCTTCCAGCCAACCGGGCACAGTTCGCCAGATTGGAAAGCTTGCAGCAAGCGGACGATTTCTTCCACGTTGCGGCCAACAGACAGATCGTTCACCAGGTAGCTACGCAGGTTGCCATCGGGATCGATCAGGAACAAGCCGCGCAGGCTGATGCCTTTTTCTTCGATCAAGACGCCGTAGTCGCGGCTGATGCGGTGGCTGATGTCAGACACCAGGGGGAAATCGATTTTGCCCAACGAGCTTTCGCTCCAGGCTTTGTGGGAGTAAGCGCTATCAACGCTGGTACCCAGGATTTGCGCGTTCAGTTTATCGAACTCAGCTTTGTGCTGGCTGAAACCGATGATTTCAGTCGGGCAAACAAAGGTGAAGTCCAAGGGGTAGAAGAACAATACGACCCACTTACCGCGGTAAGATTTCAAGGATACTTCACTGATTTCACCGTTGAAAAACGCGGGAGCGGTAAACTCTGGAGCGGGTTTTCCGATTTGTGCGACCATGAACAGAATCTCCTTCTTTAATCCAATTAACGTAATTGGTAAAAGTATTGTTAGTATGAAAACCCTGATTTTTCAAGCAAAAGTTTTCATGGCACAGGCTGTTTTGCCTTCCTATCAGACGCTTTACGGGGCCTTCCCCAAAAACGCGAATACCCCTTTTGGGACAACTTGGCTTATAGTAAATACGGGAATGCCACATCGGAGGGCCTTGGCGGCATCGCCGTCCGCGGAAATCCTAAGCACCATCCCACGGTTTGTCGTCGCGTGTTGGCCCGATAGGAGCCCCTTGTGAGTCTCTTTTCCTCTCCTTTACTTGCCCTCGGTGAACAGGCGCCCAGCTTCCGCCTGTTGAATCATAACGGGCACAGCGTGGGGCCGACTGAGGCGATGGGCGAGTGCGGGCTGATTCTGCTGTTTTTCAGCTCCTCGTGGCTGCCGGGGGATTTAGCCCTGCTGAAGGATTACGCGCAGGCCTATCCGCAGCTGCAAGCCGCCGGGGTGAACCTGCTCGCCCTCAGTAGCATCAATTGGGAGACCCTGCATCATCTGGCAAACCAGATGAATAGCCCCTTCCCGTTGGTGTTTGACCCCTGCTGCCGCTTTTCCAAATACTATCAGACCATGCTGATTCCTAAATTCGTCACAGGCCGGGCCATTTACGGAGTGAACCCCGAAGGACGAATTATTCTAGCGCGCAAACAAGCATCCCCGGAGGAGACATTGGCCGCTTTCCAGGCCCTGTAATCGCCCACACCAAAAAAGCCGAGGCTTTGTAGAGTCTGGCGCGATTTTGGAAACCCGGTTAGCTGCCAAAAGCGCGGCTATAAACCGCATCTTTAGAGGGCATGGCCCCGGCAGAGCCCCGGTTCAGGACCTTAAGGCTGGCGGTGGTGATGCCCAGCTTGGCGCACTGTAGCAGGCTCTCGCCCGTGACCAGCCCGTGCAGAAAGCCGCCGTTAAAGGCGTCGCCCGCGCCGGTGGTGTCAATGGCCTTCACCGACATGGCCGGAATATGCATCATTTCTTTCTTAAAGCCCAGATAGCAGCCTTGCGCGCCGGCTTTGACAGCAATCAACTTCACGCCTTTAAACAAGAAGTAGTCCAGCACTTGCTCAGGGCGATTGAAACCAATCATCATGGCCGTGTCTTCCGGGAAGGAGGGCAGGAAGACATCCACCAGCGGTAAAATTTCGTTCATGGCATCGACGGTTTTTTCTTCGCTCTGCCAGAGGATTTCCCGGTAGTTGGGGTCGAAGGCGGTCATGATGCCAAACTCTTGGGCCAGGGTAAAGGCTTTTACCACGGCTTTGCGGGCTTTATCGGAAATGCCCATGGTAATGCCCGAGGCGTAGACGATTTTCGCGCCCCGAATCAGCTCGGGAGTGATGTCATCGGGGCCGAGCTGACTGGCTGCGCTGTCCTTGCGGTAATACACAAAATCGCGCTGGCCTTCGGTATCCACGGACACCAGATAGAGGCCGGTGGGGCCTTTCACGGGCCGGGTGGGGCTCAGCGTGATGCCTTCCTTGAGAATGTTCTCTTGCAGGGCCAAAGCAAAGGCATCATTGCCAATGCGGGTGACATAAGTCACTTCCGAGCCCAGGCGGGCCGCAGCCACGGCAGTATTGTAGGTGTCACCGCCAAAGCCCCGGTTAAACATGCGCGCAACCCGGAGATCCCCCTCGCATGAGAGTTCCAGCATTGCTTCTCCTATAGAGATGATGTCGATAATCCGCCTCCTTCGCTTGCCGACAGGGCAAAGCGACAATATAAGCCTAATAAACCCTTGTGATAGCGGGCAAAGCGGGCATCCCGAACCGGTGTGCCATCTTGGGCCAGCGCTGTCTCTCTCCGTTGTGCCAATCGGCGCTCCACGTCGACGGGTGGCAAGGTTTGCCCGTCGATCCCTATTATATTCAAAGTGCCCGCGTTCAGATCGAAATGCACCAAATCTCCATCTTCCAGAGTAGAAATGGGCCCCCCACGGGCCGCCTCGGGGGAGACGTGGCCAATGGCCGGGCCCCGTGTGGCACCCGAGAATCGGCCATCGGTAATCAGCACAGTAGACGTTGCCAACAGCGGATTGGAGGCAATGGCCTCGGTGATGTAGAACTGCTCCGGCATGCCCGTGGCCGCAGGGCCTTCGTAGCGGATGATAACCGCATCTCCGGGATGGATTTTGCCTTGAAAGACCGCCTCACGGGCGTCATCTTGGTTGTTAAACACCTTGGTCTTGCCCGTGAACTGGCGCATCTGCTCCGAGAGGGCGGAAACCTTAATCACTGCGCCATCCGGGGCCAGATTGCCGGTGAGGATGCGAATGGCCCCATCCGGGCGCAAGGGGTTGCTCAGCGGGCGAATAATGTCTTCCACGGTGCCGCCATAATTGGTGAGAAAGCGGGGCATATTCTGAAAATGACCCGTCTTCTCCAGGATTTCCAGATTCTCGCCCAGGGTTAGGCCGGTCACGGTGAGGGCATCCAGATGCAGAAAGGCTTTCAGCTCTTTCAGAATGCGGTATACACCGCCCGCGTACCAGATTTTATCTGAGGTGAATTTGCCAGACGGCTTCAGGTTGAGAATGAAGGGCACCTGCCGGTTGATGGCGTTGATGCGCTCGTAAGAGAAATCCAGCCCGACCTCTCGGGCCATCGCAGCCAGATGAATGAGCGCGTTGGTCGAGCCGCCCGTGGCCGCATGCACGATCAGGGCATTCTCCAGCGCTTTTTGGGTGAAAATCCGGGAAGGTCGCAAGTCTTCGCGCACCAGCTCCAGCACCCGACGACCGGCTTGACGGGCGGCGTCTTTCAGCGCATTGAGGTGCGCGGGAATCAGTGCGGTGGCAGGCATGGCCAGCCCCACGACTTCCGAGAGCAGCTGCATGGTGGCCGCCGTACCAAAAAAAGCGCACGATCCCGCAGAGGGACAGGCGCCCGAGCGCAAGAACTCGTAGGTGCTCTCATCAATCTCGCCCCGGCGCTTTTGGGCGTAGATGGTGCCGACCCCTTCCAGGGTAAAGCCTTCCGGCCCAGCTTCCATGACCCCACCCGGGACGATCACGGCGGGAATATCCAGCCGCAAGGCGGCAATCAAGTGCGCGGGGAGCGACTTATCGCAGCCTGAGAGAAATACTGCCCCGTCAAAGTGCCCCGCCTGGGCGTGCATCTCGCAGGCCATCACCATCACCTCTCGAGAGGGCAGCGAGTAGTGCTGGCCTGCCGTCCCCTGAGCGATGCCATCGCAGATGTCGGTACAGGTGTAATGGGCCGGGGAGCCCCCACCGCCCACCACGCCTTTGTCCACGAACTGGGCCAGATCGCCCAGATGGATGGAGCCGGGATGCGAGTCGCCTGAGGTGGTTTCAATCATAATCCAGGCCAGATCGGTTTCCTTGCGGCCCCAGCCGCAGCCCATGCGCAGGGAATCGGCCTCGGGGGATTGCGCCCGCCGGGTCTGGCTAATGCTGTTGGGGGGAGTGGCTGGTTGCGTCATACAAACGGGTTTCCCATTTCTGAAAATTCATTGGTTTAAGGCATCATGCCGCACAAATAGCCCATCCAATAGCCTATGGTGCGGCAGTCAGGCCCAAGGCTTCGCGATACGCCGTAGCCAACGCACGGATGTTGCCCGAATTTCGGTCTTTGATGTCCTTGCTGGGCATCAGTGGACTACCCACGCCCACCGCCAACGCTCCGGCCTTGATGTAACCCGCCACATGGGGCAAACCAATGCCGCCCGTGGCCACTAGCGGAATCTGTGGGAAGGGGCCGCGCACGGCGGACAGATATTCGGGCCCGCCCACGGGTTGGGCCGGGAAAAACTTGATGGCAGGAGCGCCCAGCGTCCAGGCATGGAAGATTTCAGTGGGCGTCAGGCAACCGGGCATCACCAGCAAGTCGTTCGCCAGCCCGAACTGAATCATGGGTTCTTGGGTGACTGGGGACACCAGAAATTGCGCCCCGGCAGCCAGCGCCTGTACCGCCTGCTTACCATCCAGCACAGTGCCTGCACCAATCACGGCGTGCGGAAACTGCTCGCTGAGCTGTTCCATCACATTCGGCGCATTCGGTACAGTAAAGGTGACTTCAAGCCACTGAATCCCCGCCTCAATCAGCACCCGACTGACCCAAAGGGCGCTCTCTTCACTATCGGTGCGCACAATGCCAATGATTTTGGCCTCACCCAGACGCTGAAGCAAGGTCGATACCTCAGTAGAAGCCTGATGAGTCTGTGAAACGGTCTGGCTCATAATAAACCTGCTTTCTCCTCAAAACTGAACTGAATCGTCCATCGTCTGCTACGCTCGCTGCACTGAAGCGCCGACAAACTCGATGGAGGGCTTGATGCTATGACGAAGAATGAGTCACCCAGTCTCGCAACACAACCCGAGCCGGAGCGCCATCTCCGCCCGCGACTTTCAGGGGCAGACAAATCAACTCGTACCAGCCCGCAGAGACCTGACTAAGATCCAGTCCTTCCAGAATGTGCACCCCGGCGTCCATCAGGCGGTGATGGGTGGGCGCTTCCGCCTCATAAAGCGTCTTGGCGTAGTAGGCTTCCACGGAAAGATAATCAATGCCCACCAGTTTCACGCCCAGTTCAATCAGGAAATCGGCGGCATGGGGATTGAGATGACAAAAATGCTCGTTAAAGGGCTCCCGGTACCAGGCTGTCTGGGAGTTCACAGTCTTGAACAGCACCCGTTCGGTCTTGCGAAGATCCAGAAACGAAGGGTTGCGTTGCAGCTCCCCCAGCGTGATAGCGTGGGGATCTTCAATCTCCACCACCAGCGCACGACCGATGTATAGGTTCAGATCCATCTCATCCAGCGATTTTGCGCCCGCTTGAAAGTGAGACAGCGCATCGACATGGGTGCCCGTATGGGAACCCATGTGCAACATCGACACCGTGGCCGGATCGCCGCACTGGAGATCCAGCGTGCGTGCGATCTGAATACCGGGATCGCCGGGCCAGGACACCAGTTGATTGGAAATGGGAACGGAAATATCGACAATGGCTCCGGACATGGGCAAACAACATCTCTCTGACTGCTATCGTACGCGCCTATCATACCCAACCCAAGGAACCACGTCGACTGAAGAACCATTGGCCCGTACCAGGCCCTCCGGGGAGGCTAACCCTATTAGACTGTCAGCTAGTCCATTTTCACTCTACTGGCGAATTGAGCGACAGAACACTGCGCGCCATAATAGGAGCTACTCGCGACTGCAGAATCACACAAAAAAATATTGAGAACACAGCCAACGAACAGCACGCTGTTATACGGTTCCAAACTCAAAGCATCGGTTGGAAAACAGGGGAAAAGTTTCGTCAAACCGGACGGAAACGGATAGTGAGTTTTTTGACTGGCAAGTCATTGCAGGGAGGACAAAAATGCCTACCACCAAAGGAAGCGGAACGAGCAAACGCGGGTTTGCCTCGATGGACCCGGAAAAACAACGGGAAATCGCCCGTAAAGGCGGACGCGCCGCCCACGAAAAAGGCACCGCCCATGAGTTCACCTCTGAGGAAGCGGCGGCGGCAGGCCGAAAAGGGGGACAGGCCAGTGGCCGTGGACGATCCGCCAGCGCCAAACCATAAGCAGGGGATGCCACATGAACAAGAAGCCTCCACACAACAAAGCCTCCGATGAAGAACGGGCCGAAGCCAAGGAGAAACAGGTTCCGGTGGAGGCCATCCAGGCTGAGGAATGGCAGGAAACCGGCGGACGCGCGGTGGAAGATCCCATTGCGGAGATCCTGGATGAAGGCCGTCCCATTGGCCATGAAGGCGGACAATTGAGGGGGGATCAAACAGAAGGGCACCGGGGCGGTTCCCAGATTCAGACCCTGAACCGCGGCAGAGATTAAAGCGCAGCCCTTCAGCCAGCCATCCAAACGGCATCCAGAACCGGGTGTCGTTTGGGGTTGGTTGCTTAAGCCACCATGAAAACAAGCGAGTGAAACACCTCGTTGGGGTCGTATTACAATAGTGGGCAACGAATTCTTTCACACAACGCCGCCCCTGGCCTGGACCAACGCCTCAACATGCCTGACCCACTGACGACCCAAACCGAGCCCATGCCTGCCAGCGCGCTAACTGCGTTCATTCGGCAGAAAGCCTTAGACTTGGGCTTTGAGGCCGTGGGGATTATCCCGGCCCAACCGTGGCAAAACGGCGAAGGCGAGCACTTGCAAGCGTGGCTGGCCCAAGGCTATCAAGCCGAAATGGGCTGGATGGTCACGCATCTGGACAAGCGGCTGAACCCGGCCAGCCTGATGGACAACGGGCGCTCGCTGGTGTGCGTGGCCATGAATTACTATCAGCCGGACGACTACGACACTGGCGACCCGCAGGCGCTGAAAATCGCCAAGTACGCACGGGGGACGGATTACCATTACGTACTGAAGGATCGGCTGAAAACACTGCTGGCCGAAATTCAAACGGTTTCCCCCCACGTGCAGGGGCGCGCCTTTACTGACAGCGCCCCGCTGATGGAAAAGCCCATGGCGGTTCAAGCCGGGCTGGGCTGGATGGGCAAGCATGGCAACGTGATTTTGCCCGGCAAGGGCTCGTGGTTTTTTCTGGGGGAGTTGCTGCTGGATGTGGCGCTGGACTATGACGCCTCGCCGGTGGCCAACCAGTGCGGGAGCTGCCGACGGTGCATTGAGGCCTGCCCCACCGAGGCCATTGTGGACAACAGCGTGATTGATGCCAATCGCTGTATTTCCTATTGGACCATCGAATCGAAAGCCGAGGTCTTTCCCCAAGCGATGCAGGAGAAACTCTCCGGCTGGATTTTTGGCTGCGATATCTGTCAGGACGTTTGCCCCTGGAACATCAAGTTTGCCCGCCCCACCCAGGAAGAGGCGTTCACGGCGCGCCCCCTGAACCGGACGCCTGAGGCTGCCACCCTGTTGGCGCTGGATGAGGAAGCATTCCGGGCACACTTCCAGAAAAGCCCGGTCAAGCGCACCAAGCTGCAAGGACTACGGCGCAACATCGCCATGGCCACTGGGCAAGCCACGTTTAACGCGGTGGCAGAAGCCTGTCCTGAAGCAGAACCCTCCTGAACCAAGCGACAAAAGAATGGGGAAACGGACGGGATTGAACAGGGATAGCTTGCAGTCTGGGGTTTGGTATAGAATGAGGCGCGGCTAAAACTAGCCCCCATGCGCTTGATTTATTTTTGAGAAAGCTGGCGCTGGGAGAGGGAATTTGGCATTGAGCTGTTTATAGAGAAGGTCAGGGCAATGATTGAACTGGATTATCGCAACGTATCGGCGGACAAAATTGGCCGCGAGCATGGCTTGGACATCCAAGAAGCTTTCGCGCAACATCAGGACAAACTGAAAACCATCGTCAGCGAGATTTACGCCCAAAAAGATCAGGCGGGCGGCTGGAAGCGCTGGTTAAATCTGGGCTACGACAGCACCCTGGCCGATTCGGTCAATCAGTACGCCCAATCCGTCAAAGGCAAGTTCAGCGATATGGTGATCCTGGGCATCGGCGGTTCTTCGCTGGGTGGTTATGCCTTGCTGCGCGCCCTGCTGCATCCTTACTGGAACCAGCTTTCTGATGAACAACGCGACGGCCAGCCCCGCTACTACTTTGTGGAAAACGTGGACGCCGACCAGATCGCGCCCCTGATGGACATGCTCAATCCCGAGCGCACCCTGTTTCTGGTGATCTCCAAATCGGGCACCACCGCTGAGACCATGAGCGCCTTCATGCTGGCCAAAGCGTGGCTGGATAAAAATTTACCCGCCGAGAAAGTGCGCGAGCACATCGTGGCCATCACCGATGCCCAAAAGGGCGTACTGCGCCCCGTGGCCAACGCGGCGGGCTACCAGACCTTTGAAGTTCCTGATGATGTCGGTGGCCGCTTCTCCGTATTTTCGGCAGTGGGCTTGCTGCCCGCAGCCCTGTGCGGCGTGTCGGTGAAAGAGATGCAACGGGGCATCTGCGAACTGGACGCCGTGCTGCAAAAAACGGATCTGACGCAAAACCCGGCGGCCCAAGGCGCGCTGATTCAGTATCTGCTGTATGAGCGCCACAAGCACATTGCGGTGTTCATGCCGTATTCCTTCCGTTTGGCCTCGGTGTCCGACTGGTTTACCCAGCTTTGGGCGGAATCCTTGGGCAAAAAGCACAACCTGCATGGCGATGTGGTACATACCGGCCCCACCCCGGTGCGTGCGGTAGGCGTGACCGATCAACACTCTCAGGTGCAGTTGTTCAACGAAGGCCCCAACGACAAAGTATTTACCTTTGTGGCCGTGGGCCGTCCGGATCGCGATTTGACCATTCCCAACGACCAGTTTACGGATGTGGAAGACCTGAACTACCTGAACGGCAAGCCCATGAGTGAACTGATGCGCGCCGAGTTCGAATCCACCCGCGCCAGCATTACCACCAATCTGCGGCCCAACATGACCCTCACCATTCCGCAGGTGGATGCCTATCACTTTGCCCAACTGCTGTATCTGCTGGAAGTGCAAACGGCCATTGCCGGGGCGCTGCTGGACATTGATCCCTTTGATCAACCCGGCGTAGAGCTGGCCAAAAAGTACACCTACGCGCTGATGGGCCGCAAAGGCTACGAGGATTTGATTCCCGTGGCCCGTGGCGAAAAAAGTGCGGTCCACGTATAATAAGTGCACGCAAAAACCCGCTGAGAATCACTCTCAATAAGGCTTTTCCTGAACAGATTCCTTAATTTTTGTGAAAAAACACAAGAACATTGAAAGTTCAGCGGGTATAATGCAGAACATCAACTGATCGGTTCAACTGAGTTTTTATCCCTCGAGTTGTTTTGGAATTCGTATATTATTCACTTGTATTGGAGGTAGTACCCTATGCCATTCGTTATTACTGAACCTTGTGTTGGCGTGAAAGACAAAGCCTGCGTTGGCGTTTGTCCCGTTGACTGTATTTATGATTTTGAAGGCGAGCCCCAGCTCTACATCCACCCGGATGAGTGTATTGAGTGCGGCGCTTGCCAACCCGTCTGCCCCGTCAGCGCCATCTTTATGGATGCTGAAGTGCCTGCAGGCCAAGAAAAATACACCGCACTGAACGCCGAAAAAGCACAAGCGCTGAAAGGCTAATCGCCCTCACGCCCGTCTTTTGGAGGCATCATTGCCCGTAAAACTGTAACCGGTTTTCGGTCACTGCTTTCCAATACAACCAACGCCCGGTTTTTAATAAACCGGGCGTTGGTATGTTCAAATCATCAACACCCAGCGTATTTTAGATAAGATACCAAACATGCTTACGCTTCTATTCCGCCTGATCCATCAGGCAAGCCAGTTCTTCTTCACCGGGATTGCCCTTTGTCTGGCCCTGGGGTTCATACTGGGCATTTTTGCACCGGGTAACGCCGATACAGCATGGCTTTTTCAGGGCATTCACCCGCTTGAACCGCTGTTAAATCAGACTTGTGCTCTTTTGGTCCTGCCCGTCGATAAAGGGCTGGAGCTCCTGCAAACCTACACGCCCAGACTCAGCCCTTATATCCCGTCCAGCGTCAAAACCAGCTTCCCAATTGCACCCGCCAGTCTGGTGGCCCAACATGTCGGGCATCTGTTGCTCCTATTCCCACACGATGCACACGGGCGATTCTCGCAAGACCTCTGGCATGCCCCATACAGCGCCCTTTTTCCCGGCGTGGTGGATTACCGCTTACTGCTCGCGCTACCCCTTTGGCACTGGATTGAATCCGGATTTATCCAATTCACTAATCTTCTGGAGCGCTTCGCGACTCAGCAAAGCATGCGCTGGCAGCATCAAACGCCATTGCCCCCCCTCCAGCGGGGCAGTTTATAAGGGGGCTTTACCCCCTTATAACCCAAAAGAGCAGGGTGCCCGAAAGCACACTGCTCCTCTGACTTCCCGCATTCACAGACTGGAGGGACTGCGGCAGGAAAGTCAAACCGTTCCTTCTTGTAATGCGTTTGAGACGTTGATTTTAATTCTGTCCATCCGGTGATTTTCGTGTGAAATACAGCCCCCCGTTGGCGTGGGACAGCTTGGCCGTGATGATCAGACTTTGCATTTCCTTGGCGTAGTCACCATCCGGGGCAAGTTGCAGATAATGCAAGCCTGCTTGCAGGGCTTCATCCATCCGGTTCAAGCGGGACAGCGCTACGGCCATGAGATAATACGCCGTGACATGTCCGGCATCCAGCGTGACCACCTGATTATAGGCATCCGCAGCCGCGCTGTACTGGTTCATCCGGAGATAGAGATTCCCCAAATAGTAGTAAGTCCACTCGTTGTTGGGCTCCTGAGCCTGAGCCTGCTGCAAGGTACTTTTGGCGGCGGCATAGTTACCGGTGGTAGCGTAAAGGTTACCCAGATTCAGGCGCGCCAGATTGTAGTGCGGATCTTTCTTGAGGGCCTGCTGATAGGCTTTCTCCGCGCTGGCGTAATCCTTGTTGTCCTCATACATGAGGGCCAGATTGTTGTAGGCATAGGTAAAATTGGGATCTTCCGCCAGCGTTTTCTGGTAATAGACGATGGCCTGAGCCTTATCGCCCGTTTGATCGAAGACGCGGGCCAGATTAAAAATCAGGGCAGCGTTGTGCGGATCGCTTTTTAATCCCCGCTGGTAGTAGCGCTGGGCCGCCTCCGGCTCGTTTTTCATCAGGGCAATTTTGCCAAGTTTGAAATAGACCAGGGTTAAATCGTCATTCAGATCCGAAACCCGCTCGAAGGCCTGCTGGGCGCTTTCAATATAAGCGGCCTGCTGAACCGGCTCGGTGCTTTGCTTGGCCAGCTCCAGATAGGCATTGCCCAGATGAAACAAGCCCAGCACGTTCACCGGATTTTGCTCCACGGTGGCGCGCAAGTCCCGCAGCGCCTCCTGATGCTTGCCTTGCTCCAAAGCGACACAAGCCCGGCTTAGGGGAACATACTCTGAAGCGGCAATGCGTTCAGACGCTGCATTGACTCGGGTAAAGGGCACTTGCGGCGCAAAAGCATAGCCTTGAGCCATCGAAGCCAGCGAAAAACCCACTGCAATTAAGGCAGCGACCCCGCGCCGAAAGCACACAAAGCCTGCAAAATGACTCTCCGACAGACACAACTTTTTCAAATGATTTCGCCCCGCACCGTAGCATCTAAACTATATTTAGTATAGCAGCTTGAAAAACAATAGTAAAGACTCAGCATCAAGTTTTATTGCAAAAGTCGAAAAAAACGTTTATCCGCGCCCTGAACCCAAAAACCTGAACGCGGCGTCCCATCCAGCCCACCCATCGTGAATGGACAACCCGAACCGTCTCGCACTTTCCAGGATGATTGGCTCAGGCCGACAGCCCCCGTAACGCCTCAAACGTATTATAATCGTCCTATCATGACCATTGATTACAATGAAATGCTCTCCCGGCTAGCGCATGAAATTATGGACGCCACGGAACGCCTGAGCCAGGACGATAACGGCGTGGAAGACGACCTACCCACCGCCGCCGATCTGGCACGCAAGCTGAACTACCGGCTGGAAGCGGTGAAAAAAAAGCTGCGCCTGCTGAAAGAAGCCGAATTGATTCAGGCCGTAACCCACACCCCCAAGCGATATCGCTTTAATCCCTGGGCCTTGAAGTCCTTATCACAGGATCATCCCTTTTATCACCTGATTTCACCCGCCGCGCCAGAGAACTGGGACGACTAAATCGCTCTCACACATCCTGTTTTCCAAACTTACCCTGCTCCAGTCAGAGCCTGCGCTATTCCGTCAATCCGTACAGGTGCCGAATGCGCTGAATGTCATTCTCGCTGAGGCTAGGATGTTTCCACCCGCGATGATGCATGACATCCTTAGCCGACTCTGAGTGTTCCAGCCCGAGTGCATGCCCGGTTTCGTGCAGGACCGTGGTATACAATCGCTGCTGCCGCTGCGAAGGGCTCAAATGGCCATCAATCAGAGGCCGAGTGATTAAGGTGATCTCTGCATATGTCAGGCGCTTGCCTTGCACCGTGCGATTGGTATGGCCCACCTCATACTCCCGACCCAGCGTGGTTTGGGTATCCCAACGGATCAACAGATCCGCATCCTGCGGCCCATACTTTGGGGCGGCGATTAGTGTAAAGCGAATCGCCCCTTGCGTGGCAACCTCCCATTGTCGCATGGCCCCCAACAAGGCTTGCGGACTTGCTTGCTGCAAGGCTTCCGCTGTTTGTTCAGGGTGCAGCTCAACAAACACCTTTAGTGGGCACTGAGCCAAAGACCAGCGAGCACTATGCTTATTGGTATCTTCTGCCTGCACACGCCATTGTTCCAGCGCGGAAAGAGCATCCAGCGGTGACTGTTGCGGCGGGCCTACCACCGGCGAAGTCGGGAAGCCCGGATTTGCCTGTATGCCACCGGAAGATTTATAAGCCCCAAAAGGCATGAGATGCGTGTAAATCCGCATGATTCAATCACCCTCCCCGCATTTGGCCTGATTATTCGGCATCCCGCTCGCGTGGAAATCCGGCATCGTGAAGGTTCATCGATTTCAGTTCCCCGGAAATCACCTCGGTGAACTCGTCAAATATCTGTATGAGCGACGCCTGCACGGCAAGATTCCCGTTAACCGAGACAGGGAGGGCCACATCGGGGGCTTCCGTGCTACCCGTGATGACTGGCTTTTGCTGAAATGGACGTGCGCCACGATGTTTCATAATTGAGCTCCTGGGTTTAAAAGACACCAATCCGCCCCCAGCCATCGCCTCAAGGCATTCAGCCGGAGAAGAGTCGTCATACACACTCTCTTGATTAGCTTTTCGGCGTGTTAAGGGAAAACTGAAGGTAAAAATGTATCGACGTTATTAAATATTTACATCCAAGCAATAGCACTTCGACTCACACATCCCAAAAACGACGACCCCGTCACCAAATATACCACCATGATCACACGCGGTATAAAAGGGCTATCTCACCCAGTGGAAGTCCTGAATTGCGCCGGGGGTGTTTAAATCACCCATCAGCCGTACCCGAAAGCGATTAATATCGCCTGCAGGGCCACCAAAGCCGGGCACCCAACCCACACCGGGAATATACCCCAAGAGTCCGGTTTTATTTTTGCCAAAACTGCCCAGAGCGGGAATATAGCTCACCAGCCCACCCAGACTGAACTTGCCCAGAGCGCCCAGCTTTCCGGCCACCACCTGCCGCATACGGCCATCCACCAGCATATTGGCGTGACCGTTATCCATGCGCAAACTCCCCCGTATCAACAAATCCAGATTCACCCCCAAACTGGACAGGTTGCGCGTATAAAGCACCTGATTGTTAATCAGCATATCCCCGGACAGGGTGGCAAAATAGTTCGTGTCGTAGAAGGTCAGGGAACGAAGCACGTTGTTTAAATTCAGGCCCAGAATCCCGCCACGCAGAATATTTGCAGTGGTCAGCAAAGTTTCAACACGCGCGATGGCAGGCAAGCGTCCGTTAATGACTCGTACACTCACCGTGCCGTTGGCATTTTGCTGCATGGCCACATCCGTATCGCCATAGGTGGTAAAGCGCACAGTGCCATTCACATCCCCGAAGATCTGGTTGGTTACGTTCAACAAGGCCTTGGTCAACGCGTTGGCCTTGACCTTGTCCACGTTCAGTTCCAGCGTGGTAAAGCTGGAATCATTGGGACTCATGGAGAGATACCCGTGAGCGGTTCCGCCTGCGGCTTCTACGCTGGCATTACTCAACTCAAAGTAACTGTTGGCGTAAACCGAAAACTGACTGGTCAAATGGCTCAGAATGATGTTCTGGTAAATAACCTCATCCACCGTTAAATCGCCATTGCGAAATTGAATGGGAATGGTGGGATCTCCTTGCTGCCAGGGTCGCATAAAATTATGGGCCAACTGATCCACCAAAATGGGCCGCACCACCAGATTCCCGAAGGTGCCAAGGCTATCAATACTCAGCATGCGCCCATGAATTTTGACATCCTCCAGAGACACAGGCATTTCAAAGAGATTCAGGGTATGCCCTGTCCCTTGTATCGCCACACCGGGAATTTCAAAGTGATCCACCACAACCTGTGCGGTTTCCCCGTCCAGAGTCATTCGGCCTGTCGCATCCCGCAAGGTGAGATAGGGAATAGCCACCTGCTGGGCTTCCATTGATCCGGCAGCCAGCTTGGGACCTTCCACATTGCCCACCAGCTGGGCATCCAACTTCACTTGCCCTTTGGCCCCTTTAAAAAACAGATTCGAAGCAGCCCCCTGACTCAACTGGGCAAGATCAATACCGGCAGGTGTAGCCAATCGCATTAAAAACACCGATTTTTCGGGATGAAAGAGTTGTTCAACCGTGCCGCTAGCCAGTAAATCCCCGGCATCAAACAAATGCAACCGGGCCTGCTCTAGCTGCAGATTATCGCCCTGCCAATGCCAACGGCTACTGAGATAGGCCGCCCCGGAATCACCCGGCAAACTTTGCGGTGCATTTCCCTCATCGACTTCCGAACCAACAGCAGCGCTCGACCCGCTGAGTGCTTCGGTCCGCACAGAATTTCCCAAACCACTCTCCCCTGACGGGGGTTGCGATCCAGCGGTGCCCGCATTACCGGAAACCGGCAAACCCTGCCCGCTCACCGGGGTTGAGCCGATTAAGGCATCCAGCCCGGATTGCACAACCTGCCGAGCTGAATTCAGCACATGCGTCACCGAACGAACCGGATGCGTCAACGCCACCCCAGTCCCGCCCCCCGACTCCAAGCCAGCCGATGAAGACGCATCAGCACCCGCAGCGGCGACCACAGGCGCAACACCGGGGACCTCGACTGTGCCATCATAGGCATGCCGAAAATTAGGCTCCAGATTAAACTGGAGGAAAGTCTTCACATCATTCTGGGGCAACCCCTGACGTGACTTGCCTCCCGCATGAGGCATGGCCGCCAACACCCCGTGCGCGGTGGCCTGAAAAGGCACTTCCCGATACGGTGTGGCCTCGGATTGGCGACTGACCAGAAAATGGTTCACGCTCAAGGCGGACAGCACCCCTTCTGCCACCGCATTCAACTGTCCGTGGTTGTCCAAAGATACTGAAACAGGGGAATTGCCGTAGCGGAAGTTCAGGTTATGACTGGCCACTTCCGGTAAACCATTACCCGTCTGCTGGAAGTTCAGCGCGCCGCTGAGGTCATAAACCGGGAAATCGCCACCGGCCCAAGATAATCCAGCATTCTGAAAGTCCAGATTGAAAACCCTACGCTGATTAGTTACCTCGCCCGTAACCCGGAACCCACCTGCGGTATTCCAGATTTCCGGCATCGCAAACCCGGATAGACGGCTGATCCGCTTTTGATTATCCCGCAGCAGCGCCACTGGAATCTCGCCAGACACCAGACGCATGCGATACTGACCCGTCTGGCGGCCCTGACCGGATATTCTGACAGGGACATCGCCCAACCCCAGGGTTGTTTCCGGGATGGTAAACTGTTGCTTGTCCAATAGCACAGTCAAACTAGGGACTTTCAGAGGGTAGTCAGGCTGTCCCGTCCGCAACACCAGAGCGTTAACCGTAACTCGCCCACTCAGATTCGTGTTGGGCCGCAGCGTGAGGTTGAGCTTGCCCAAACCCTCAACCGGCTCCAGTTGCGCCAAAACCTGTTTCATCGCCGGGAAATGAGGCGTTAATTCACGCTCTAGTCGAGGGAGATCAATACGATCGCTCTGCAGATTCAGGGTGTAATCCTTGAGGTTCGTGCGCAGCTGTCCTTGCGCCGTATAAGTGGACCCTGCCAGCAAGCCCCGGAAGTGATCCAGATGAATCCACTCCCCGGCCAGACGAATCAACCCCTGAATACCCGACACCAGTACCCCGCTTTTGGGATCCTGATACTGGGCCTCGCGAATGTTCAACTGCCCCGTGTAAACAGGCAAGGGCACTGACGGCCCCGGCTGATACTGTCCGGTAAACGCCATATCGCCATCAAAATGCTGAACGTTCAGACCCTGCGCGACATCCATCACAGTCCCATCGGCGACATGCAACGCACCTTGATAGTGGACCACAGGCTTTTGCAGACCCGCCCCCACAAAGTGCAGCCGCCCATTCAGCCGATCAGCGGTCAACCCTTGGGCCTCATCCTGAAAGCGGGCATTCTGAACACTCAGTAGCCCGCGATACTGAGGCTGAGTCAGCGTACCAGTAACGGTTGCATCCACATCCAGCAAGCCCTGAAAATTAAAGCCGCCCGTCTGCGGTGAAACAACCCCAAAGCGGGCCAACGTCTCTTTTAATGAGGTCACTTTCAGGTGATGCGCTACTATTGTTGCGTTCAAACGCTGATTATCCAGCCGAAACAAGCCTTTCAGCGTAACCGGCAGGCCATCCAGAGCCAGCCTGAAACGTTCCGTTTGCACTTGCTGGCCATGCAACGCTATCAGGCCATTCCCCTCACTGAGCCAGGCACGCTTGGGCGCATTGACCGGAGACACCGTCAGTCCCTGCAATGCCAAGGAGCCTTCCAGATTCCGCAATCGGACCTGTCCTGAAGCCGGAAAATCCCAGCTCAGTTGATGATCCAGCTTGACTGTGCCACCCAGCGCGACCTGATTGAGTGAAGCCGGCAAAGGAAGCCCCAGCGTATGAATCAACTGCAGGGCCAGAACCTGCGCGTGCCCCAGCGTCAGCCCCGGACTGTGTACGGATGTCGTGCCGGTGGGTTCTCCCTGATGGTTCGCAGGATCCTGTTGATGTTGCAGGTTGAAATCCATCGCCGCGCCAGTAAGCTGCAACTGCAACTTGCGCAAATCTTTCGGCTGAAAAGCAGACTTAGCGTTAGGGGCTAACGGCGACAGTTCCAGCATCAGATGAGCCTTAACCACTGATGCTGGCGGATTCAAGGCAGCGGATGCCCGAGATAACAAAGACTTTGGTTGCGCCACAGAGGCTGGCGGCCAGGCCTGCACCGGGGAAAAGGCCAGCTCGCTTTGCGTCACGATTGAGATGGGATGCATCGATTGCAGATGCCTGATGTCCAGTTGCGAACCCCGCAACGTAAACCCCTTGGCCAGCGGCAACAAACGGTGCACCGCCGCACTCGGCACCGTATCCTCAATTTTGTAATCAGTCAGCAGGATTTCTGTATCGCGCATTTCGGCGGGCTTTAAAAAACCGGTCTGCTTGGGCTTAACCCACTTCAGATGCAACGACTTGAAGAGGTTTTGTTGCCCCACCGGAACCCACACGTGGTTCAGGCGCACCCTGGCGATCTCGGGCAACTGCTCGGTCAGGATGGGCCAATACCGAATCTGCACCGTGATGTTCCCGATACTCCCCAGGGGACGATACTGAATATCGGTCATTGTACTGGTGTTGAGGTGCACCTGAAACCCGTGAAACAGCGTCGGCTCCAGCGTCAGTTCCCGAATCGCGAAATGAACACCGGTGGATTGATACAATCCATCCTCGATTTCCAGCTTCAGAGCCCGGGTATCCACCCAAGACGGCAAGGTCTTTAGCACAGCAAAGCCCAGTATGCCCAGTGAAACGAGCACAACGGTGATTCGGGTTGCCGTTTTACGCTTCACAATGCCTCCACTTTAGGCTACCCCAACGCGTCAAACAGGCAGCACGTTGGGCAAAACCCCCTTGGGTCACTCCCCCGCCAACCGTTACTCCGGCTTTCCTGCTTTATCGCTGAGGGAAGGAGACGCTGCGGCATTGCCGCTGACAGAATCCTTGAACTGTTTAACGCCGTCACCCAGAGACTTCATGACACCGGGCAGCTTGCCGGGACCAAACAGCATCAGTACCAGTAACACAATAACGGACAGTTCCGGGAGGCCCAGATTGATAAAGGACAAAGGGAACAAGAGGGGAGTGTGCAGTTGCATACAGGGTCGCCTTCTGGTTATTGCGGTGGCGTCTTTCAGCCAGAGGTAAGCAGGTTATCGGGATAAAATGACCGCCAGCGATGCGAGTCGAGACTCAGGATGATTCCAAATCGATCAACATCAGGAACAACAGGAACCACAAGCCAATCGAAACGGCGCTTTGGATTTTAAAATGGGCTTTAAGCGTTTAGCGACTGCGCTGAGTTTGCCAGTACAGGCCAAATGGCTGAAAGCAGATTCCAGATTTCAATTCTCGGGCTTTGTTGTATGCTATATTCTACAAAAAAATCGGTGAAAAAAGAAATGCAAACCCAGCAACCCGCGCCAATCGATAACAGTCCCAACCGGGCAGCCCTCTCTGATGTGCTGCGCCGCAAGGGCTTTCGACTGACCCCGCAGCGTGAAAAAATTCTGGATATTTTCTTTCAGTTGCCAGAGGGCGAACACCTGAGCGCGGAAGAGCTGCAAAAAGCCCTGATCGGGGAAAGCTCTGACATCAGCCTGGCCACGTCCTATCGGACGCTGAAACTGCTCGCCTCGTTGGGGGTTCTGCGCGAACTGGACTTTGCCGAAGACCACAAGCATTATGAATTGGCCCGCAACCCGGAATCGCCCCATCATCACATCATCTGCCTGGACTGCGGCAAGACCGAAGAGTTCGAGAGCGCCGAAATCATTCGCCTCTCGCAAGAGCTGGCCCGGGCACGGGGCTTTAAAGTAGTGGATGTGCAACTCAAAGTGTTTGCCTTCTGCGAACTGCACACACCGGATTAAACGCCAAGCCGTTTACACGGAACGCCTCCATCCCCACTTAAAACAATTCAAAACCGCACCACGAAACCGGGCAACAGGTGCGCTAGCCAGAACTTTTTTATAAAAAATGGATCCTGCACCCATCGCACAGGATCCATTGAAATGAATGGCTTTCAAAAACTAGCGTAGCAACTTGGAAACATCCTCGGGCTTGCTGTTTTTGGGGATAAAAATAATTTGTTTATTTGCGTCGGCGACCGCCCAGCCGATTCCTACAGCGAGTATGCCTACAACCTGCTGAATCGCCAACGCTGAAGCCAAAACCTCTGCCGTCATGATGCCCGCACCCATCCCCGAGATCGCAAGAAAAGAGGCGTCATATAGCCCGGCTGCCGCAACTGGAGTAACGGGCAGCACCTTTTGAGGAACAGGAAGGCAAATGGGCTTGCCCTCTTTTTTTGCTTTTATGACGACCTCGCGCATCTCTTTTTTTTGCGGTTCGGTCAATGGACCTGTGAACACACTGAGGGTCTTGAAGAATTGATTAAACGCCTTCTCAGTATCAAGTGGCCCTTTACCCGCTGATGTGACTATTTCAGTGCAATTAGCGTCCGAAATAGCGCCACCAAGCAGCAGCTTCGGACCACCCAGTAATCCCAACGTGAAACTCCCTGCTGCCATCTCCTCTAAAATTTTTCGACGATTAGTTACAACACTATCAAAGCCTTCGGCCACCGAACGCGCCGCATTCTTGACCTTGTACTCCAACTTTCCACGCATCTTCAATTCTTCCGCGCTCTGTATGTCCCTTCTAGCCCTGATTTTTTTACGGGTTTCGTCATCGTGTATAAGATGGTCATATAGCTTCGGTAAGTCGCTGAAATCATATGTAGGGTCTACTTCCCATTCAGCACAGATTTTTTTATAGTCTTCTTTAGATAGGTGCTGAAGGGGCACCCCAGACGCCTCCCATTTAGCACAGATTTTTTTATAGGTTTCTTGATCGAGTGTAGCGGAATCTTTACCGGCTACAAATTGATCGGCGTCATCTTTTTGAGTGGCGCTCGCCATAATCCGTCGAGCCGGTTGAGGCTTTCTCTGCACAAGAGGGCCTGCTTGCAGCTTTCCCTGCTGTACCCGCTGCGCTTTTGGTTGCGCTGTAATAGAAGGCTGCGGTTTTATAACGCTATTCAACATGATTCCATTTTCCCATACTGACTTATACTTATATGCCAATTCAGCCCATTCGAGCCTTGTACCAGCGATAGTACCCGGCCATGCTATTACTAAGGCGCTTCCAAAGCAAGATTTCCAGTGTATATGCCATCCATCTCATGGTAGCCCAACCCTAACACACCAATAACCCCTCGAAAAC
>CAIPMU010000017.1 GCA_903866275.1 Vampirovibrio chlorellavorus
CTGAAACGGCTTGCTGACAAGCAAGTTTCCTGGACACAGATGGATTGGCGCGTATAATCTGTTCTGGGGAAAGGATTAAGCAGGAATTGTTAACGCCCAGCGTTGCGCAAATTCATATGGGGTCAGCAGTTTCAGCGCCCGGTGCGGTCGGAATTATTGTATTCTTTACGCCACATCTCGATCAGGACTTTGGGTTCCCGCAGGGTTCTGAAATAACTGGCATTCAGGCATTCCATCCTTAATTTCCCATTGAAACTTTCACACTTTTACCCTAAAGGGCATCCACGTTCGTAAGCCCTACGGGCAACGACTGCGGACAATTCTGCCAAGGGGAGCCAGGGTCAATAAAAATAGAATCAATGCCCTTTTCCCGTAGCCATTTCTGCAAGGATTTCTCAATGAATTCTGAAACATTGTCGCTTCTGAGATAGCAAGGATAGCCTCGCTCTTTCGCAATTTGAGCCAGGGCTTCCTGCACAACTTTAGCTTTCAGGGAACGTTCCACCCGAATGGTCAAGCATTCTCGGGTAAACTCGTCCACCAAAGTCAACATTCTAAGCCGTCCACCGTGCCCCAGCCGATCCGCTACAAAGTCCAATGACCAGACATGGTTTGGGGCAATGGCTTTACGCTACACAAGGCCCTCTTCGGCGCTGCTTTGGCTTACGCTGAGGGACTTGCAGCTTATTCAATTTCCACAGGCGTTTGACGCGTTTTAAACTCACGTCCCAGTGTTCACGCTTCAATAAGGCCGAGATCCGTCGATACCCGAAGTGAGTATACTCGAAAGCCAGCTCCTTCATACGGGCTACCAACGCCTCGTTAGGATTCCTGGCCAGGTATTTGTGCACACTGCGGGAGATGCCTGCCAAATGACAAGCTTGGCGGTGGGATAACCCTTGCACTTGAAGCAATTCCACCACCGCTCGACGCTCACTGGGCCTTAAAGCTTTTTCACTTTTCGAGTGTCCACATCCGTAAGGCTCATTTCACTCGCCAACGGCTGCGCATAGAACTTCCTTAATGGCTTCGCTTTCCAGCATGAGATTGGCTACGATCCGCTTTAATTTAGTGTTTTCCTGTTCCATTTCTCTCAACCCCCTTACTTCACTCACGCTCAAGCCGCCGTATTTGCGCTTCCAAATGTACCAGGTGGCATTACTGATCCCTAAGTCACGCTGCTGCTCAATAGCCTTCTTTCCACCCCTTTCTACCGCTCTCAAGGCTTTCACAATCTGCTCTTCCGTAAATCGACTGGCTTTCATTTTGAGATTCTCCTACTTTTAATTTTAAAGGAAAATCTCTACACTCAACTGACCTTAAATTTCGGACGCCTGTCAGGCAGAAAGCCGCTGAATTGGTGGGGGTTTCTGTTGGAAAACGGGTGAAAAACACTCAATGTAAAGAAATGTTACAGATTTTACCCTCTCCACTAAAGTCGTTGAACAATCGTTCGATAATCAAAAGATGAGCATCCAAATAGCGCAAAATTCTAAAA
Source organism: Vampirovibrio chlorellavorus (assembly GCA_903866275.1). GTDB lineage: Bacteria > Cyanobacteriota > Vampirovibrionia > Vampirovibrionales > Vampirovibrionaceae > Vampirovibrio > Vampirovibrio chlorellavorus_D. Next base: position 1,499 of record CAIPMU010000017.1, read on the forward strand.
AGATGAGATCCCATTACGGCATCACATTAGTTGAAGTCATTATTGTAATGGGCATGTTGTCGGTCATTTGTGTTTCAATGGCCGAATTGCTCCAGACTAACTCTCAAGGAAGCCGACAAAGTACCCTTGTGGCCTCGCGTAATTCTTTGAATAGCAGCCTTATAGAAGAGTTAGACGGCGAAAATCCAACATTTTCGGCCACTTTTGGAACGACCACCACGGCCCCTTATACCAGCATCACCGAAGCAGGCCAATCCATCCCGTATGTCCGTAAAATGGATACTACCAACTCCACCGCGATGAAGCGGTTGACTTATATTTATCTTTACAGCACCACCTCAGATGCAGTCACGGCGTTTAATCAGTCTGCTTCTTATGTAAACGAAGTCTATGACTTGAGAATTGATGTGGGACTCACCTCTGGCAGCTTCACTGATAGTCTTGGGAACGTTTGGGCAAGCGATGTCGCTTACGACACGACAAACAAAACACCGGGCTACGTAACTGGTAGCGCAGGGACAACCGGAACCGCGGCAACAGCAATCCTTAACACGACCAACGATACGATCTACCAGACTTACCGGGATGGCACCACCCTCAACTACAATTTTGACTTGAGCAATGGGCGTTATACCGTGCAGTTATTGTTTGCAGAACTGGATGCCACCATTAATGGGGGCGCAAACAGGCGACTTTGTGACGCCACCATTGAAGGAGCCTCCGTAATGACCAGCTATAGCCCCTTTGAGAGCGTTGGCTACGCGAAAGCCCATATCAAATCGTTTGAAACCACGCTCACTGACGGTGTGCTCAATCTAAGCCTGACCCGTTCAGCCACCTCCAATCAAAACTGCCGAGTTAGTGGCGTGATCATTAGCAGGCGGTTTTCATGATGACGCCCTTCAAGGCAGAACAGGGTTTGACCCTGGTAGAACTCTTGATTTCATTGACTTTAATGGCTGTTTTATCGATGAGTTTCGCCATGTTCGCCCTGAAAACGCAAGGGTTTACCGCTTCTCTGGCCCTGCGAAGCAAAACCCTTTTTGAAACGAATGTTGTGTTGCAAAAATTTAAAAAAAATATTACTCAAAATGCCCAACTCAGTACTCAGTCGTTTAACCGCAGATTGATTCTGAACAACATTGACGACACGGGAAGTCCTGTCAGCAACATTTATCGCATTTACCCCGATGGCAGCAGTATTGACCGGTTGGAACTCTCCACCGACAGTGGGGCAACTTGGGCGTCTCCATTTCCCATTTCGGCCAGTTCGGTTTATCAGATTTCCTCGGGGGAATTCCTCTTTTGTGGAATCACCAACAATTGCACCCGGTTTCAAGACACCAATGGCAATGGCGTCTATGAATCCGGAGTCGATGCAGCGCCTGCGCTGGCCGCGGGCTTTAGCGGAACGGCTTTGGCCAGCCAGGCCGAAGCGACCAAGATTCTGCTTTACAACTTTACTTTCAGCCGGGCAGGTGGCACGCCCCAAGTGACGAGAACCTGGCCCAACACCTATATTCATCTCAAAAAGCCCAAAGCCACCACCAGCACCACACTGGTACAAGGTTTTGATACCAAAACCGCCAACTCCAGCTTTAGCACCCTGTTTGATGTGCGGGGCGTGTTTTGGGACATCGGACGCAGGCGTTTACTCGAGGTTGGCCGTGTAAGTTCGGGAAGCAACGTGATCTATCAAACCAGCCCCGATGGGATTTTAATCAACACGACTATCAACCCGGCGATTGCCAGTGCGCAATTTGACAGTATTGCGCTGGAAAATGATGGGCTGACGGCTATTGTTTTGGATAAAACCAACATGATGGCTTACCGAATCAATCTAAACGCGAGTTCCGTGACAACCACCCTAAACTTGACCACCCTTGCTTTTTTAACCGCCAATTCGCCAACGGCTGTGGCTTTTGATCCGTCTACGCCCACCGACTTCTACATCATCGGGACAGATAGCGGCACTTCAGCCATTAAAATTTATGAACGCAACAAAACTACCGGTGCAGCGGTGGCCAACTGGTCGGTTCCGGCGGGGTTAACGACGCCAGCCGGGATGTTTATCGACCCCATTACCGGGGACTTTTATGTGGTCAACAACACGGTCACCGGCTCTGGAGCCAGCCGGGTGATCACGGTTTACCAAATTGTTCGCAGTTCCCCCACCACGACCACCACTTTTACGATTAATATTGCCAGCCTGGGTAGTACAGCCCCCACTGGAAATGACGCCAACAGCTTTTTTGGACTGAGCTACGACCCGGTTAGCAATCACCTGTTCCTTGCGGATGCCTATACGGATAATGTTTACGAATTGCTGCCCACCCGGCTCATTTCTCCTCAAAACTAGACCTAAAAGTGAACGATTAGAAAGAGACCCGTCCATGTCTACAGCAAAAAAACCATCTCGAAAGCCTCCAAAAGCCCATGCTGGATATGGTCTGGCCTTGATGATGGTCTTTTTGCTTTCCACCATGCTCAGCATGGCCTGTTGGCAATTATTTTCCAAGAATAGCGGCATTAAAACCTTTGCGGCTAACCGAGATTACATTATGGCCGAACAAATTGCCCGCTCGGCGGTGCATTTGGCGCGGGCCGATATTGTCACCAAGCTGACCAATGGCATCACGGTGGATACCTCCTACAGCTTTACCAGCACCATGACGGTGCCAAGCGACCCCACCAACTTGGCGAGTTCAACCGTGACCGTCGGTTCGTACACGGCTACCTTGCCCCGTCAGCGCGGAGATTCCTACTTGATTAAAATTGAGGCCACTGTAGGTACGGCCAAGGCGACTACCACACAATATTTCAACCTTCAGGCCGAACCGAGCAGCAAAAACGGAGTCATGGTCTTTCTCGGGAGAAATGCGGCTGACTCTGCAGGCTATTCAGTGTCCAGTGCGGGGGATGTTAATGGGGATGGAATGGATGATTTACTGATTGGCGCACCGTATGGGGATGGTGGCGGGACTGATTCCGGCGAAACGTATTTGATCCTGGGCCGCAGTAAGGCCACCTGGCAATCCCTCATCGATGCCAGTGGAAATTTCAACCTGGATATTATGAGTGATGCCAACACGACCGTTCGCTTTATCGGTCGAAATGCGTCTGACAATGCAGGTTTTTCAGCGTCCAGTGCTGGGGATGTTAATGGGGATGGAATGGATGATTTACTGATTGGCGCACCGTATGCGGATGGTGGCGGGACTGATTCCGGCGAAACGTATTTGATCCTGGGCCGCAGTACGGCCAACTGGCAAGCCCTCACCGATGCCAATGGGGATTTCAACCTGGATAATATGAGTGATGCCAACAATACCGTTCGCTTTCTCGGGAGAAATGCGTCTGACAATGCAGGCTATTCAGTTTCCAGTGCGGGGGATGTCGATAATGATGGCTATGCGGATTTACTGATTGGCGCACTGTATGCGGATGGTGGCGGGACTGATTCCGGCGAAACGTATTTGATCCTGGGCCGCAGTACGGTCACCTGGCAAACCCTCACCGATGCCAGTGGGAATTTCAATCTGGATAACCTGACTGAAGCCAATGGTATGGTTCGCTTTCTCGGCAGAAATGCGGGCGACATTTCAGGCTGGTCAGTGTCCAGTGCGGGGGATGTCAATAATGATGGCTATGATGATATACTGACTAGCGCTATTGCTGCGGGTGCTGGCGGGGTTCAGTCTGGCGACGTGAATTTAATCCTGGGCCGCAGCACGGCCAACTGGCAAGCCCTCACTCCCGCCAGTGGGGATTTCAATCTGGATAATATGAGTGATGCCAACAATACCGTTCGCTTTCTAGGCAGAAATGCCTATGAGTACTTTGATTATTTAGGCTATTCAGTGTCCAGTGTGGGTGATGTCAATAATGATGGCTATGATGATATACTGCTTGGCTCTATTGCGGATGGCGGCGGGTTACAATCTGGCGAAGTGTATTTAATCCTGGGCCGCAGTACGGCCAACTGGCAATCCCTCACCGATGTTAATGGTGATTTCAACATGAATAACCTGAGTGAAGCCAATGGTATGGTTCGCTTTATCGGCAGGAATGCCGGGGACCAGGCAACCTTTGTGTCCAACGCGGGGGATGTCAATAATGATGGCTATGCCGATTTACTGATTGGCGGCTGGACTGCGGATGGCGGCGGGGCTGATTCTGGCGAAGCGTATTTAATCCTGGGCCGCAGTACGGCCAACTGGCAAGCCCTCACCCCCGCCAGTGGGGATTTCAATCTGGATAATATGAGTGATGCCAACAATACCGTTCGTTTTATCGGCAGGAATGCAGGGGACGAAGCATACTGGGACTATAACAGCTTTGTGTCCAGCGCGGGGGATGTCAATGGGGATGGCATTGCCGACTTACTGATTGGCGCACCGTATGCGGATGGCGGCGGGACTGATTCCGGCGAAGCGTATTTGATCCTGGGACGCAGTACGGCCAACTGGCAAGCCCTCACCGATGTTAATGGTGATTTCAACCTAGATAACCTGAATGGGTTTTAGACCCTAAAATTGAGACTTGAAAGTAAAATTAAATTTAAAAAAGAAGTCTCCATGTCTACAGCAAAAAAAACATCTCGAAAGCCTCCAAAAGCCCATGCTGTATAGGTGACAGGCGTCCGAAATTTAAGGTCAGTTGAGTTTAGAGATTTTCCTTTAAAATTAAAAGTAGGAGAATCTCAAAATGAAAGCCAGTCGATTTACGGAAGAGCAGATTGTGAAAGCCTTGAGAGCGGTAGAAAGGGGTGGAAAGAAGGCTGTTGACCAGCAGCGTGACTTAGGGATCAGTAATGCCACCTGGTACATCTGGAAGCGCAAATACGGCGGCTTGAGCGTGAGTGAAGTAAGGGGGTTGAGAGAAATGGAACAGGAAAACACTAAATTAAAGCGGATCGTAGCCAATCTCATGCTGGAAAGCGAAGCCATTAAGGAAG
>CAIPMU010000018.1 GCA_903866275.1 Vampirovibrio chlorellavorus
CTACCCATCACCTGATCTGGGAAACAAGCCCAAATTAACTCCCACTCCTGCTCACTTAATCTGCGGTATGCCATTGAAAACGCTGCTCCAGTTCAACCAGACAGCCAATATTCTACAACGAACTTACCGGATAGGCTCTAGCCTTAAAAACGCACCTTCTGCGCTATTGGCATGCAATGAAGCCACACCACCGGGATGCCCTGTGGACCAAGCTGTTAGCAGATCAAAGGCTTCTTTCCCGCGCACTTCGCCCACGATGATGCGATCAGGCCGATGGCGTAAAGTCGCCTTCACCAGTGCTTGCAAGGAAACATCTCGGCTGCTACGCATCGCCACGATATTGGAAGCATCCGATTGCAGCTCGACGGTGTCTTCCAGCAGAATTAAGCGATGTTCTGGGCTATGCTCGGTAATCGCTTGAATCACCGCGTTAATGAGCGTGGTTTTCCCGCTGGAAGTCCCGCCCACAATCAAGATATTTTTACGGGCTTTGATCCAGGTGTCGATCACGGCTTTTTGGGCCTGGCTCAGAATGCCAGCAGCCACATAATCGTTCAAACTGAAAATCTGAATCGCCTTGCGCCGGATACTGAAAATAGGCCGTTCCACCACAGGCGGGATCATCCCGGCAAACCGGGAGCCATCATAGGGCAATTCACATTCCAATATGGGATTTTCTTTCGTAATGGCTGTATTACTGAGCGAAGCAATCACATTCAGCAGGGATTCTGCCTGAAACGGCTCAATGCTTCCGACAGGGCGTTGCCCTGAGTGCAAATCATCCACCCAAACGCTGCCATCTGGATTGGCCATGATTTCAATAATGGCGGGATCGCCCATATAGTCTTGGATAAAGTCGGGAATATCTTGCAGCAACCGCGCATGAAAGCGTTCATGCTGCTCCCCCCTCAAAGTAGGTAGCAAAATAATATGCCTCATAATAAAGCGCAAAACCCAATGCGCTTGACGACGAAACTCTGTTAGCGAAAGTGGTTTGAAAAACTTGGGTTCATGTTAACGACTAATCCAAAAATCATGCAAGCCCCATGTTTCAGACGTTTACAAACTGCTTAACACATGACTGGAGGTGGAAGTGAGTGGATCGGTTGATTATCTTCACGCTCTATTCGTAAAACTAGGATGGATTGAGTCTCACATATCCCGGTTCAAGGCTTTGTGAAGCTTGTCTAATGCCAGAGTATGCTTGTCTTCAGGCATCTTATTTAAGTTCAAAAGTTTCCATTTTACAGCAGGCAGGTCCTCAATGCCTACCAGGCCCAGTAATGACCAGTTGGGTGAGCGGCCCTTAAAGGACAGTAGAAACTGTTTTTCATCCCCGGTCAGCCCCTGATGAATTGCCTGAATTAAATCTTCACGAGCCTCTTCCAGTTCTTCAACCGATACGTGAATCTCCGCCATATTGGCAAATTCACCTTCGTACACCGCGCGAATGTCTTTTCGGTGCGGATTTAAAAGTTCTGCCATAGGACGGTTACCGCTGATGAGATAAACCAGAAAAGTTTTACGGAGATCATCCGTCATGCCTTCGTTTTCTAACAGCCATTTAATATCAAAGAGATCACGTGGGTGTTGGCGGTCCAAAGCGGCACAAATTTTACCCGCATAAACATCTGCAAAGGACATAACCTGCATACTGGCATAACCAAAAATTGCTTCTACCGCATCCACAACGTCTTTTTCTTCTGGCGGGAACACACTCCCGCGCAACACTGGCGATAACTCCAATTTGATTTGGACACCTTGCTGAACAATCAGTAAACGTAACCCATCCGGTGCTTGATTGGGGCGACCTGCCTGAACACCTGGCAAACTGGTTTTAATATCCTGGATGATTCTCTCCAATGCCTCTCCAACCTGTTGAAGCGCTGTTGTTCTATCATCCATCGGGAGATAAACCAAATCGATGTCCACAGATAGTCTTGGTAAATCCCTCAAAAATAGATTGATTGCGGTTCCCCCTTTTAAGGCAAAGCACTTTTCTTTGGCCACGAAGGGTAAAATACGGACCAAAAGCTGAACTTGCTTATAATAGATGCTATTCCTGTCCATATTTCTTTTCTTCTTGCATTGCTTCCGGGACGGTGATCAGGTACTTGGGATCCAGTTTCCCACCCTTGGCCAAGCCCCTTTTGCCAGAACCCAATAAGCCACTTTTCCAGGTATAACTTTCTGTGTCTATCTTTTCAAACCATGCATGCCGATGACGCTCAGCAAACCACAGGAATAGACGGCGGACTTTCACATTTTGACAAAGCGCTAAGAGCTTATTCAGGCGTTTTGGTGATAAATTCACCAATCCCTGCATTAACTGATCGGCATGTTCAAAGGATATCTTTTCTGGCACATCCAATAAAACCTCAAACCAAGCTCTTTCTGGGGAAGATGCCATGACATCACCGAAGGATAAAGCCATGTCTGTGGGCATCTTAGTTTCAAAATCTTTCAGGGCATCAAGGCCATTCTGATGATTTCTCCCCAGTAACTGGGCCTCATTATGCCGAACAAAGGTAACATGGGGCAGCAATTTATTCAGCCAGACAGGCAAGCTGTCCAGTCCATACAGATGGATGGTTTTCTGGTTTCCCAGCTCAAGGTAGTGTCCCAATCCTTGATAAGTCAGCGCTGTTAGCCCACCCGGACGCAAATCACTGCCCATGCGCTGCAAGGAGGAAACCACCCCTTGCCAAGTGAGTTGGGTATCTGGCCTTTGGTACACACCATAGACAATAGAAGCCAACTGACCACTTTTGACCCAGTTATCCAGTGTATGGCGCGATAATCCTTGCGCCAACAGCCAAGACTTGGTGACAACCAAGCCATAAGGGACATAATCAAGGGGTTTCTGTTTGTGAGTAACGGCCATCTTTGGTTTATCACTTTCAAAATACGCGGCGATATTTGCCGTAAATTCACCCATGTTTAAACCTTAACATAGTTTCCGGTTTATTCAAGATACCATTTGCGGCAAATATCGCCGTAAATCCATCAGGAGCTAAACCCAAGTTGCATGTAGCGGTGTTCTTCAGAAGTCTTAATAACGATACTTCTTTGATTTTTGTGGCTCCATCTTAGGCGCTGCTGACGACACGGATTGTTTATTATCTGGAAGTGCCAATTCTACCGGCTGGGGCTTGGCCTTTTTGGGCAAGGCGATGACAAAATTTTCGCGAATCCAGTCGGTGGCCTCTTTTTGCTTGATGTTGATGTACTTCATGGTGGTCTCAATATCATTATGACCCAGGACATACTGGACTCTGGGCAATGGCATGCCCTGATCGGCCAGCATTTTGGCATAAGCTCGGCGTAAGTCGTGCGGTCGAACGGCGCAATTGAGGGTTTTGGCCAGCTGTTCTGCTTCTTTGAGAACCGCTTCTTTGGTTCTGCTCGGGAAGAATAGCTCAATATCATCTTCAGGAGTGTACTGGACGGTTTCTTTGGTCGCACCGGGTTGAGTTTCTCGGGCCTTAATCAGGGCAATCGCCTTGTTTAGAGCAAGTGCTTTTGATAAGCGAGTAAAACGAGAACCCATGGACTTATCCGACAGTTGATTCCCTCGATTGCTCACCATCACATAGGGCAGATCGGATTCAGGCCGCAAGTTTTCTATCCACTCTTTCAGCTTATCCGCCAGCTCTTGAGGCATGGGCACCAAACGCTCCTTCCCCCACTTGCCCGGCACCAGGATTTCGTTCTTGACGAAATCAACCCCGCTAATCTTGATATTGGCCGCTTCCATCTTGCGTAACCCGGCAAAGCCATACAGAAACAGCAACAAGTCCATGGTTTGAATATCATTGGTGGTTCGGCCATCGTTCCAGCGGCTGTTGAAACTGAGCGCATCCCACACTTCTGCCAAGTCCAGAGAGTGCCGCTGGGGTTTCACCCTGGCCTTGGGGCGGATCTGCTTGATTTCTTCCAGCACCGAGGGTGTCTTGTACCCTTTTCTAATCAAAAACTGTACAAAGCTCGATACGGCTTTGTAGATGTGCATCTTGGTGGAGTAATAATCCCGGCGAGACTCTTCATCAAAGTGGAATTGAGCGAACGCCAGGCGCAAACCATCCGCGCTTAAGCCCTCTACGGATTCTTGTCCTCCATTGGCACGCCAGTACTTCTTAAATCCCCAGTCGAGATCATTCAAATAGCTTTCACTGACCGGAGTAGACGTTCCAGAATGGGTTCCGGCCAGCATTTCTCGACGCCATTGGGCTTTAAGATCCGAATAGCCCCCAGCAGATCTATCTTGTAACAGCCCAGCCAATGTTTCGGCAGTGATAACCTTATAGGGCTTCTTTCCCTCATACCTGATTTCAACAGGTAGATGACCTCGCCGACTATCAATCTTCAGCTTTTCCAGTTGAAGTCCGGTTATCTGGGCAACTTCTGCTAGACGATATTCTTTACTCACAGCAAAACCCTCACACTGTATTCCTGACTTGTCCAGTTATGCCATGGCTTTTGGATCAGAGTCAAATGTGAGAGTCAGAGTCAGATTCTGCCGCTATACTTAGTGAAGTAATGGTCGGGATGACAGGATTCGAACCTGCGACCCTCTGCTCCCAAAGCAGATGCGCTACCAAGCTGCGCTACATCCCGATGTGACACCAAAGACGAATGTCTGACTTGATCCTACACCAAGGGTTACTCACTGTCTATTGTTGCGTCTCAATCTCCCGTAAACAATGGAGTGATCGAGCCTTGGCAAGATGAGCGCTTCGTCAACTGGCCTTGGGGTAGCTCAAGCGCTGGGTCAGCTGATCCAGACGGGTGATCTCGTCTTGCAGACGTTCCATTTTCAGCGCCATGTTCGGCAAGGGCCAGAACTGTGCCAGAATTTCCACGAATTCCATCTCATGACGCAGGCTTTCCAGGCGTTTTTTCAGCTTGGCCCGCTCCTGGAGCAATTGAGGACCCGAAAAAGATCGCTTCAACATATCGCCGTTCTCCTGATTCAAGTTTTTCTACCGACTGGTTGTGCTGGTCCCGATTCAGGACAGGGGCAAATGTCCGGGTTCAGGATCATTTGAACTGTATTCATATAATCGGGATGTTGATGAGATATACAATATATAAAAAATGGCACGCTTTAAAATTGCCATGACCGATCAGTTTCGTCATATTTGTTTACAAATCACTACCCGTGAACGAATCATTGAATGCATAAGGGCTCGCCCTCACGGACCTGTCCATATCAAGGAAAGCCTTTCAGCACATACTGCAAGCTCTGAGTCTCCACATAGCGCTACACGCTATTGAATCATGCTGACTGAGGCTACTCAAAATCCGGTGTTCAAGGTATGCTAAGTCGCATTTCCTGGACGGGATCTGTAACATCCGAAGTGCTCACCGTGCGCCGTGCACGCTGACTTTTGCCATGAGTCAGTATTCAGTCATCGGATGATAGGCCGGTGTGATGGCTCAGCGCATGCGATGCTGACTTTACATGGACCGTTACATTCCCCAGTTTGCACCGGCATTTATGGTTTCATGGCACTAAAAATGCTTCACCTGCTTTACAAGACAGTGTAACCGGCAATTCAGTCAGAGCTGAAACTTGAAGGCCATATGTCCCTAACCACCGGGGTAAGCCACCCCAATACCGGCCCATTGCCAACCCATAAACTGCGTTTCCAGGGTGATTTAACCCCGGTAGCTTCTCGTGGCGCGGGTGGACCTGTCGGTCTTCTGGGCAGTCTCGCACGGGGTATCGGGAACCTGCGTGCGCCGGGTCAATCGGTTGAAAACTTCTTTCTGAATACGGCCAAGGAAGGACCAATGGCCATCGTGCCTCTGGAATCTGCTGTGGTGGTGGGGCGTTCCGAGCGGGCCTACCGTCGTGATGGCTTTTTGGAGCTGCAGGAGCGCGTGACCGAAGAGATTGCCGCTGCAGTGGTCTGGCTGTTCGGGGTGGGCTTTTTGCAGAAACAGTTTGAAAAAGCCTCGCAAAAGCTGAATCCCGGTAAAAATGAACATCTCTCCACGCACATAGCCTGGAATCAACCCTGGGCGAAGACCACACATGTGGATCTGAGCCCGCAAGAGATGTTTGCCCGCAACAAAAAGGAAATTAATATCCTGTTGGGCTTGAAGTCTGCTCGCTGGCTGTTTAGTGTGGGCAGCGCCCTGGTGGCGGTGGGCTATCTGATCCCCAAGGGGAACCAGCTCAAGACCAGCTTTATCCTGAAACATCTGGAGCGCAGAAAAAGAGCCTCGGAGGGATCAAACGTCCAGTTTGGCGATCCTCGCCAGGCGCACTCGCCTGTGGGCGCGACCTTGGGTCATGGCTCAACAGTCCTGTCTTCCCAAGCCAGTCGCCTGACGCCTGCTGCCTTGCCTTTTTTCTCGGCCGCCAGCAACGCCGCCAGCAGCCCCACCACTGTTTTACCGACTGGTAACGGCAACATCGCCCAGTATCCAGCCTCCAATAGTCTTAACCCCACAAATTCGTTCAATACCAGTCCATTCCAGTCCAATCGATCCAATATTCAGGGAGTTCCATCATTTCAGCCCCATTCGGCCAACTTTCAGGCGCGAACGGTTAGTACAGTCAATCCCTCTGGCATAGCCGCAGGGGTTGCCGGGTATAACCCCTCTGCCAGATTGACGCCCCCTGCAAGCAGCAATGTGACCCCTCATCATGGCGACGTGCGCTTTGGGGGCGGCTTGCCCGGCCTCTCGATGGTTCAAGGGCTGGGACATCTGGTGGAGCAGACCCCTTACGGCAGCATTCTAGTCGTCGATGCCGGTATTGCAGGCGGTCGTGGCTATGTGGCCAGCAAGCGCAGCCCGTATGAGACTGCCGAGGTTCTGTTCCGGGATATTGGTTCCCTCTACTTCTATATTCTCTGTGTGCCGCACCTGATGAAGTTGATGAGCAGCACAATCGATCCACGCTTTAAGAGCAGCAGTCATCTGCAGCCCAAGGTGGCCGGACTTCTCCACGAGGCATTGAAATCGGTCACCTCTCCCGCCGCCTTGACCAGGGCGCTGAATGGGGCCGGTGAATCCATGATGGCCCCAGAAGGTCAGTTGCGGCAGGCATTGCGGCAGGCTGACGGAAACACGCTCAGGCAATTGTTGACGCAGGAGGCCGAGGTCTATCTGGGTAAAGGTCCCTTGTCTCCAGAGATTCAGGGTGCGCTCTTTGCGCGGTTGATCCAGCACGTGGAGCCGGGTCAGATTCAATCCCTGTTGACCGCCATTGATGAAGGTCAGGAGGCCTTTGGAAGTTTGGGCAATACCGAACGTAAAAACCTGATGATTGCTGTGAAGCAGGCCTTTCGGCATACGGTTGGCCTGAAAGAGATTCCCTTGGGAAACCCGGCTGCCCTCAAGACTCACCCGGCTTTTGCGTCTCTGTTTAGTGCCCTGGAGCGGGAGCATCCTGAAGAAATTCAACCCCTTCTCCAGCGCATTGAGCGGATGGCCACGCTGGATGGCATGAATCAGAGTCATTCCATGTTGCGCCGCAGCCTGAACCTGATGCGGCCTGACGGGAATAACAAGGCGCTGATTGCCCAAGGGGATCGGCTCGCCAATTGGCTGGACGAGGCCATTCACCGGCAGCAGCCCATTCAGGAGAGGCTGGAGGCGCATTTGGCACAACTGGGCGAACAGCTTCATGCCTTGAGTGAGGCCAGTCGTCAGGAAGTGCTCCATGTGCTTAATCAGGGCGTTTCGGGGTCCTTGGGTAACCTTCAGAACGCCATGCGCTCGGCCAGCACCGGCCAGTTGAGTAAACTGGAAGCTGCCCTGACCCAACTCAGTGAGCAAAAGGGTAAGCTGCCAGAGATGCTGCCCATTCAGCCCAGCAAGCTGCAGGCTATCAAGGTTAAGGTGAAAAGTCTGATTCCTTATATCAAGACCGAAGCGGTCAAGGTGCACGAACTCAAGGAGCGCCTGAGTGACCTTAACCGGATGTTGGGTCAGTCGCATGCGTCTGGCACGTCTCCTGTGGTTGCGCTGAAAAGCAGCCTGCATGAAGTGATGGCGACATTGGACAATCGGGCCAGCGGCATTGAACGCGACATTCTGAAAACCTATCGCAATGAAATTGAAACCTTACTGGGCAAAGGGGAGCAACCGGGTACTGGCCGGTTATTTGCTCTGGCCATTCAGCAAGACGATACCGCGCTGGGGCAAAAATTGCAGGAACTGTTGCGCGGAGGGCTGCTCAATGACAGTCGCTTACTGAGTCAGGCGCTGGATACCGTGGGCGAACTGGAGACGGATTCTCGTAAAGTGCCGGGAACGCGCAATGCGGATAAAATGCGGCAGGCCATTCAGGACTACGGAAACACCCTGATGAAGCGCCTGAGTCAGCCGAAACTGGCCGAGTTGTCAGGACAGGCCCTGCAGCACGAACTCAATGCGTTCCTGAATTTGAATAAATATCTGCATTTTGGTTCACGCGGGATTGCACTGGCAACCACGATGGCCTGTATCGGCTGGCTGGTGCCCATTGTACAGACCCGAATGACGAAACAGCTCACAGGCATGGATAACAATCCGGGCATTGCCAGCGCCAAAAAACAGGTGGATCATGAGAATAGCCCGACAGCGGCTCAAACGGTCGCATCCACGGCATCGTCTATGATTGGCAGTTTATCCGATAGTCTCAAGAAGGCTTCTGTGCCAACGTTGCCCAAACCCAGCTGGATGCCGCCTTCGGTGCTACCGCCTGCCTTGCCAAATTTACCGGGTCTGGCACCTTCTGCCTAACCGGCAGGATCCTGGCATGGAGATGCACCCTACGGGGTCCTATTGAACGGGCTTGCTGTTTAGCCGATAGCGCCGCAAACCTGTACCATGTGCATGCTGGTCACGGGACGATGATCGCTGAGCGCCCCCAGGGTGAGGCCGCCCAGAATTGCCAGCGTAAAACTCAACACGGTAAATGGTAGTCCTTGATCGAACCGCATCGTAAAAATCCCTTCTGGAAGTTTTTACACTATATTTAAAAAACAATCAAAAGCAAAAAATTGCCCTTGCTTGAACTCAACGATCAGCCGTCCATCTCAGGGCCTGAGATTAGGCTATGACTCAACTTGCATTAACTCCTGCATGTTTAATACCCCCAATAACCTGTGGTGAAACAAAAATTTTAATGTGTAGTCGTCTAAAGGCAATCCGGTGTGAGCGAATCCTGAATTTGATGAATAATGAACGCTTTCATTTCGGGGTAAAGGATTGATTTCCATAAGAGAGGTGGCTATACTATAACAAGTAAAGTAGTTTACAGAAGGATAGCTTGCGTGCCTAAGATGGTAGACAAGACCAACAGTGCGGTGGTGGAAGATACCCGAAACGATGTTGTCCTGGACGATGTCACTGAAAATCTCAACCGGCTCATGCATGCGGGTCTCTATGGCATTGAGTCGCCGATTGAGCGCGCGATGGAGCTTATTGGTGATAAGTATTCCTTTCAGATTATTCATATTTTGAGCCAGTTTGATTGCCAGCGCTTTGTGGAACTGGAGCAGCAAATTCCCGGCATTTCGCCCCGCACGCTGAGTGCGCGACTAAAACATCTGGAAAAATTTCGTCTGATAAACCGCCACCAGTTTTCGACCATACCCCCAAAAGTGGAATACAAACTGACCGAGCGGGGCCGCGATTTGGCCACCACCTTAAAAACGCTGGAAAGCTGGGTGAATACCTGGTATCCTTACACCCCTGCCAGCGTTTGATGCGGTGCTAGTTTACCCAAAAGCCACTCCAGGACCGGGGTGGCTTTTGGATGTATGGGGTTAGGTGCCCCGTCGGGCAGCGGGCACAGTGGTTGTTTTTAGAGTAGTCGTTCCGCCTTCATGCGAAATTCCACGGGGGGACCATTGGGGCTTTCCAAAATCAATTTCAGTTCATCCAGATCCACGAGATCGGCGAAGTAGAAATAATAGGCGTTAATGGCCTCGTAGTTACCGGTGCTTTGCCCCCCATTAATGGCATCGGCGACCTGATCCAGATTTTGTTTTTCGGGTTTTAAATTAAACTCCTTGCCCCGTCCAAAGCCCACAATACGGGCGGAATAGGCTTTGGCAAAGTCCGGGCTGTCTCCGTAAAAACTGACCGCAAACTTCACCATGAAGCGGTTTTTGGTGTCAGAATAGTACATCACATCACGGGCAAATCGATTGCGGGCTGCGTCTAAATCACTCTTGGCAGGTTTAACCGGGAAACCGGCCTTGGCCGCCTTCGTCGCCAGCATCATAAAGGGGGAATAAACGTTCAGCAGTGCCCCGTTCTCCCCTTCAATCCAGTTATCGCCCAGCAAGGTCGCCAGATTGAGCCGACTGCCCTTCATCCCATACACCAGCGCGGCATTCACGCTATGGGGGGGATCCACCTTAACCCACGCTTGCGCGCTGGAAGCCCAGCTGGTACAGAGGCCAATCCCCAATAAGGCCAGCGCCGCCAGCTGACGCCTGACAGAAAAATAGGTCATGGTTCTGGCAAAAAAAGCACCCGATAAAAAACCGGGGAGGGACTTGGTTATTGGGCGGGGCTGAGCTACCATGTGAAAGCACTCCAAGGCATTGTATGGCGAGGTTGAAAATGGGTTTTCGGATTGCATCCGACCCTGTTACGTCCAACCATCGCTTGCCCTCATTCTACAGGAGAGTGCGCCGGGCTCCAAGCAAATCCACGGAACCCACGCCAGTTTCAAGTCACTCAGGCACCAACCGGCTTCAGTCCTGAATCGCCCTTGGGGCAATTGACCACCCGGCCCTGCCTTTATGAACGCATGCTTTATTCCCTACCAAGGAGACTCCCCCATGTCTGCAACCCATCCCGCCAAACGTGTATTTGTAGTCGTGATCGACGCCTGGGGCGTGGGCGCGCTGCCGGATGCGCCCGAGTATGGCGATAGTCTGGACGCCAACACCATGGGCAACATCGATCGCCACGCCGACAGCCTGAACTTGCCCAATCTGGAAAAACTCGGCGTGGGCAACATTCTTCCCCTGAGCCGTATTAAGCCCCAAGATGCACCACTGGGTAGCTATGGCAAAATGTCCGAGTTTTCGCGCGGGAAAGACACCACCACCGGCCACTGGGAAATGGCGGGCATCTATCTGGAAACCCCATTCCCTACTTACCCGGACGGCTTCCCGCCTGATATTATCGAGCGGTTCCAGCAGGAAACGGGCATCACCGCCATTTTGGGCAATAAACCCGCCAGCGGCACCGAAATCTTGAAAGAACTGGGCGAAGAACACCTGAGAACAGGTCATCCCATTATATACACCAGCGCGGATAGCGTGTTTCAGATTGCGGCCCACATTGGCCCCGAGAGCAAAATCGACCTGAAGACCCTCTACTTTTGGTGCGAGAAGGCCCGTGAGATTCTGGACGGCCCGCACAAGGTTTCCCGCGTGATTGCTCGCCCCTTTGAAGGGCAAACCCCGGACAACTTCAAACGCGTGGGTAAAGATCGCCGCGATTACGCCGTGTTACCCCCGGAAGCTACCTTGTTGAATCGCATCAAGACCGCCGGTGGCGTGGTGCTGGGTGTGGGTAAGATCGAGGACATCTTCTGCTTCTCCGGTCTGACCCATTCCATCCACACCGGCAGCAACCCGGAAGGCATTGCGGTCACCCAAAAAATCGCCGAAGGCCAACAGGATCTGGATGCCCTGAGCCTGGAAAACAAGTCCTTGAGTGAATTTTCGCAGGCCGACAAGCAGTTTATCTTTGTGAATCTGGTGGAAACCGACAGCAACTATGGCCACCGACGCGATGTGAACGGTTACGCCCGCGCGCTGGAGCAATTTGACGCCGGATTGGGCGATTTGATCAACGCCATGACCGACGACGATCTGCTCATGATCTCCGCCGATCATGGCTGCGACCCAACTGCCCCCGGCTCGGATCACACCCGCGAGTACGTGCCCATCCTGATGTACAGCCCAAAGTTGCCTGCTCGCAATCTGGGCATCCGGGAATCCTTCGCAGATATTGGCAAAACTACCTTGGCCTGGCTCAATTTGGAGTCACCCGAACAACGCGGCCGCAACATGCTGGAAACTCGCGAGAGCGCCCTCGTCTAAGCGAGTATGAAAACCATTGCACCTGCCAAGCCAACGAAGCCCGTTTCATCGAAACAGGGTTCATCCAAGACTGCAAAAACCCCTGTAAAGTCCAAGCCGGCTAAACCGCGCTTGAGCAAAGCCCCCAAGCCCTCAGCACGATCTGCTGAAGAGTGGCTGGCCTTGGCCCCGGTGCTGGATGGACTGGTGGCGCAATATAAAATCCCCAGCTATGTGCAAAGTGACCCCATTCAAATCCCCTATCGTTTTGTGGGTGACCCCAAGGCCTGCGAGTTGTCGGCCTTTATCACAGCCCTATTCAGCTATGGGCGACGCGATCTCATCATCGACACGGTGAGCCAGCTATTCCAACTCACCGAAAATGATCCGGTAGGTTTTCTGGAACACTTCCACCCGCAACGGGACGCCAAGTTGTTTCAACACTTTGTGTATCGCTTCAATAAGGGGCCGGATCTGGTGGTGCTGTGGGAGCGCCTGCAATGGGCGTATCGCGAGTATGAGTCGCTGGAGAACCTCTTTACAGCATCCATTCCCGCGCAATCCAAACGGAATGGCGAACCCGTGGATCGGTTAAAAACCGGGATTGCGGGCTTTACCGATGCGCTGCTGGGCGATCAGCCTACACCCTCGTATGGCCTGAAGTTTCTGTTTGCCCACCCGGACAAGGGTGGGGCCTGCAAGCGCTTCAATATGTTTCTGCGCTGGATGGTGCGGCAAGATGTGGAATTCTCCGGGAAAGTGGACTTTGGGCTGTGGCAAAAAGCCCTAAGCCCAGCCGAGTTGCTGGTGCCGCTGGATACCCATGTGATGAAGATGAACCGGGAATTGAGACTCTCTGCTCGCACCGATGGATCGTGGCAAACCGCCGAGGAGATTACCAGCGTGTTTCGGCTCCTGTGCCCCAAAGATCCGGTGAAGTACGATTACGCCTTGTTTGGCTTTAGCCTCGACAAGCGCTCCCCCGCCGAAATTTTAGATACGTTTTAATCATTTTTTCCCGATAAAATTGGGAGCCCCTCATTGGCATTCTCCTTGTTATAATGAGGAGGTTATTGGTGTAGGGACTGTCTTTAATAGCTGGCACGGCTGGAATGCTTAAGGCATTTGCAGAGGGAATACTGGATTAAACCCATCGAATGAGAGCATAAAACTTAAAAATAGTCAGCCTTTATGACTTTCTGAATGTCTCCCCGCGTGGGCACCCACACCGAACCCAAGCTTTCATACACCCCTTTAAACCCAAAGAAATGTAGGCCCATGAACAAAGACGAACTGGAATCCATGCTGGACGGCGACGAACTGATTAAAACGCTGGATGTGAAAACGCTGGTGCTGGACATCGTGCGGGAACTCCCCGAAGAAGACCTGATGAAAATCTTTTGGGACAAGTTGCCCGAGCTCTCCAGAGAGTATGTGCGGGATTATCTGTACATGAAACGTTCGTAAATTTAAAAAATTCAGATTGTTTTAAGTTTATTCTAATGGCTCGAATTGCCGGGAAGCGGTGTAGGGATGCCCGGAAAGCGTTGCGGGATGAACGCCTGTGTTTCCCCGGTGCGAACGTTTACCATCCAGCGATCGGGCAGGAATTGATAGGTTTTTCGGGTCACATGCGCGCCCTGCCCGCTGTTCACGGGGGTAATAAAAAGTTGGGCATCATTCAGCATCACAATGCCCATGTGGTCGCAGCGCAGGCTCACATCCTGCAACTGGTTTTCGGATTGCTTGTATAAATAAGGCGCTTTGGGCTTGTAGAGTTGGGCGTCCCGGCCCACCCCAGTTACCACGCAGCGATCTTCGGCGGCTACGGGGTGGCGCATGTCGTTGACCAGCAAGGTCAATCCAATAAAAAAGAGCGCAAAAGGCGAAAACATCAGCAAAAGTTGGGTTTGACGGGTCATGGGTGGAGGCTCCTGGGTGCCGCCAGCGAAAGGCCGTCAAAAGATTGGCGCTGGCGTGAAGACGGACTATTCTATATCATAGTGCAAGGTGTTTTGTTTGCAATGATTGGCTCGAAATGTCCCCAACCTCGCCCCGTACCGCAATTCGGTCCCTCCCCGACCACTCGTTTTTCCGGCAATGCCAGGAAAAAGTGCTGTTATTTGATGGTGGCATGGGTAGCATGCTGCAAACCTATCCCCTCAACGAGGACGATTTTGAGGGGCTGGAAGGCTGTAACGAGATTCTGGTGCGCACGCGCCCCCAGGTGATTCAGGAAATTCACGCGGCCTATTTCGATGCCGGGGCGGACGTGGTGGAAACTGACAGCTTCGGCTCGGCCAGCATTGTGCTGGCGGAATACGACATTGCCGATCAGGCTTACGATCTCAGCTTTCGCGCGGCCAAAATCGCCCGAGAAGTCGCACAGGGATACACCGATCGTCCGCGATTTGTGGCCGGTTCCATTGGCCCCACCACCAAACTGCCCACGCTGGGGCATATTGGGTATGATGCCCTGAAGGAATCCTATCTGGCCCAAGTGCAAGGGCTGGTGGACGGTGGGGCGGACATGCTCCTGATTGAAACCTGTCAGGATCTGCTGCAAACCAAGGCCGCCATTGCCGCCGTGCACTCGGTACGTCGCTCGCTGAACCGCTATGTGCCCACCAT
Organism: Vampirovibrio chlorellavorus; assembly: GCA_903866275.1. Classification (GTDB taxonomy): domain Bacteria; phylum Cyanobacteriota; class Vampirovibrionia; order Vampirovibrionales; family Vampirovibrionaceae; genus Vampirovibrio; species Vampirovibrio chlorellavorus_D. The sequence continues at coordinate 14,682 of CAIPMU010000018.1, forward strand.
GGTTCAAGTCACCATTGAAACCACAGGCACCATGCTGGTGGGCATGGACATTGCATCCGTCGTCACCGCGCTGGAGCCCTACGACATTGATGTCCTGGGCATGAACTGCGCCACCGGCCCGCAGGAGATGGTGGAGCATGTGCGCTATCTCTCTCAGCACAGCCCGTTTTATATTTCTTGCCTGCCCAACGCGGGCATCCCGGAGAACGTGGGCGGGAAGGCCCATTACCACCTCACCCCGGATGAATTGGCAAGCCACTTGCAGCATTTTGTGAAAGATCTCGGCGTGCATGTGGTGGGCGGTTGTTGCGGCACCACGCCCGCGCATATCAAGGCCGTTAGCAGTCTGGTGGGCCAGATGACCCCGGGCAAGCGCCAACCGCAATACGAAAACAGCCTGAGCAGTCTTTACTCCAGCGTGCCCATGTTTCAGGATCCGCCGCCGGTGCTGATTGGCGAGCGCACCAATTCCAACGGCAGCAAGAAATTCCGCGATTTATTGGCCGAGGACAACTACGACGCACTGGTGGACATTGGCCGTCAGCAAGTGCAGCAAGGCGCGCATCTGCTGGACGTTTGCACCGCCTATGTGGGCCGCGATGAAATCAAGGACATGACCGAGACCATCACCCGCTTTAACGCCCAACTGGACGTGCCGCTGATGATTGATTCCACGGAAGCCCCGGTGTTGGCCCAGGCCCTCAAGCTGATTGCGGGCAAGGCCATCGTCAATTCCATCAACCTGGAAGACGGCGAAGAGCGGCTGGATGTGGTCTTGCCGCTGTGCCACGAATTTGGCGCAGCCGTGGTGGCCCTGACCATCGATGAAGACGGCATGGCTAAAACCGCCCAGAAAAAGTTTGAAATCGCCAAACGCATTCACGATTTGGCCGTCCATACGCACGGCATGACCGCGAAAGATCTGGTCTTTGATACGCTCACCTTCACGCTGGGCAGCGGCGATGAGGAGTTCCGCAAGGCAGGCATCGAAACCATTGAGGCCATGCGCCTCATTCGCGACGCCTTCCCGGAAGTGGGCTTTGTGCTGGGCATCAGCAACATCAGTTTTGGATTGAAACCAGCGGCGCGGCATGTGTTAAACAGCGTCTTCCTCCACTACTGCCTGGAAGCCGGGCTGAGCATGGCCATCATCAACAGCGCGCACATTTTGCCCCTGCACCGCATCAGCGATGCCGAGCGGGAGTTGTGCCGCCAGCTCATTTTCGATGAGCGCCAGTTTGCCGAAGACGGCACCGTGACCTTCGATCCCCTGATGGCCCTGCTGGCTTACTATGAAGAACATTCCGGCACCGCTGTGGAAAAGAAAACCAAGGAACTGCCCGCCGGAATTGAAGATCGGCTGAAGTACCGCATCATCAACGGGGAAAAAACCGGGCTGGACGCCGATATTAATTTGGCCCTGCAAGATTATCCAGCCTTAGCCATTATTAATGATATTTTGCTGGACGGTATGAAAACCGTGGGCGAACTGTTTGGCAAAGGCGAAATGCAACTGCCCTTCGTCTTGCAATCGGCGGAAGTGATGAAGACCGCCGTAGCCTTCCTCGAACCGCACATGGAAAAAGTGGATGGCGGACACTCAAAGGGCGTCATGGTTCTGGCCACGGTCAAGGGCGATGTGCATGATATCGGTAAAAATCTGGTGGATATTATTCTGACCAACAACGGCTACAAGGTGATTAACTTAGGCATTAAGCAGCCGCTGGAAACCATGTTGACCGCCCTCAATGAGCATCAGGCTGATGCGTTGGGGATGAGCGGCCTGCTGGTGAAATCCACCGCGATTATGAAAGAAAATTTAATCGCCATGAAGGAACGCGGGCTGAATATGCCCGTGGTGCTAGGCGGGGCAGCCCTCACTAAGCGTTTTGTGGAAGAAGACTGCCAGCGCGAATACGAGGGCCCGGTCTACTACGCCAAAGATGCGTTCTCCGGGTTGTACGCCATGGAAGCCATTATGAGCGGCACGCCCGCCAGTGAAATGGCCTCACTATCAGCGCCCGCAGAATTCTCCAAGACGCTGGTCGCGTCCAATGCGGAGCCTGTTTATCAGGCCGTGGGCGAAATCAACCGGGGCAATAGTGGCCTCTCGCCGGAAGATCCCGATTACACCAAGCGATCGGATTCGATTGCTGTCAACGTGGACATTCCACAGCCGCCGTTTTGGGGCTCGCGGGTGGTCACTGAAATTGATTTGCTGGAACTGTACCCGTACATGAACCAACAGGCCCTGTTTGCGGGTCAGTGGCAAGTGAAACGCGGCCCCCGCAGCGCCCAGGAACACGAGCAATTCGTGGCCGAAAATATTGTGCCGGTGCTGGAGAAACTCAAGCACAAAGTCATCGCGGAAAAACTGTTGCTGCCCAAAGTGATTTACGGTTTCTTCCCCTGCCAATCGGAGCAAAACAGCCTGCTGGTTTATGATCCCGTGCTGTGGGAAATCGAGGGCCGCAAAGCACTCTGGCAACGCTTTGACTTCCCCCGAGGCGGACAGCAACGGCTTTGTCTTGCGGATTATTTCGCCCCGGCGGACGGAGATCGCATGGATGTGCTGGGCATGCAGATTGTGACCGTGGGACAGGAAGCCTCGCAATACGCACAAACCCTTTTTACCAGCGGCAATTACAGCGATTACTTGTACTTCCACGGGTTCAGCGTGGAAATGGCCGAAGCGCTGGCCGAGTACTGGCATAAGCAAGTGCGCCGCGAATGGGGCATTGGCCACAAAGACGCCCCCGAGATCAAGAAGTTGTTCGCGCAAGGTTATCAGGGCTCCCGTTTTAGCCCCGGCTACCCCGCCTGCCCCAACCTGGAAGACCAGACCCAGATCTTCGCCATTTTGGAGCCCCAGCGCATTGGCCTCAGTTTGAGTGAAGAATTTATGCTGGAACCGGAAGAATCGACTTCCGCGTTGATCGTGCATCATCCCCAAGCGCGCTATTTTGATGTACGATAGACAGGGTATTATTGACCTGTTCTATTTGATTCAGTAATCAGTGATATTAACGTGGTGATAATGCCCGCAGACATTCAGCTCAAGGGTTCATTGACCAATTCCGTCTTAATCCCTTGCAGGTTAATGCACTGAAGTGTGAATTCAATTTGAGCACACATTTAAGAGCAATTTTACTGATTAACTTGGATTTTTGCAAAGGCTTGAGGGTGCCATGAATTTTCAGACCGCACGGGTGCATGCAGCCCTGTTTACCGTCAGCGTGATTTACGGCTGTTTTTATGTGGCCGTGAAAATTTTATTGAAAAGCCTGCTTCTGCCTGAATTTATCCTGCTGCGATTTGGCATCACCGCAATTATCGTCCTGATTGCGGATCAACTGATTTTCAGGAACCCGCTACCCCGCAAGAAAGATTTGCTAAAAATTACCCAGCTGGGCTTAACCGGGGTGTTTATCGTTCAAAGTCTGCTGGCGCTGGGGCTAAGCCTCACCACCAGTTTTCATTCCGCCCTGATTATGGCCACCATCCCCATTATTACCCTGATGATTAGCCTGTTAAAAGGGCAAGAACACTACCACAGGGGCAAAATTATGGGCATGTTGATTGCCTTTGCTGGAGTAGCGGTTCTATTGTGTTCCAGTAATCCGCGTGATCCATTGCCACCGCATTATGTACTGGGCGATGGGGTTATTTTCCTCAACGCGATTGCCTTTGCCTGGTTTTTAACCGAGAGCCGACAAATGCTGACTCAATATAATGCGTTTTCTTTTATGGCGTATTGCTATATTGTCTCTGCAATGCTGTTTGGGAGCGTTTTCGCCATCGGAAATCAAATCGGGCGGGGCAGTTTTGGACTGGAGTTTCTGCCCAGGGTGGGGCTGGAACAATGGCTGTTGATTGCCTTTGTGGTGCTCTACGCAAGTATCGGCAGTTATACCCTGAATAACTTTGCCCTCAAGCGAACGCGGGCTTCGGTGGTGGCCATGTATATTTTTGTGCAGCCTGTGATTTCAGCGGTGGCGGCCTATTATTTGCTGGGTGAGCCATTCTCCTGGAGTATGGCGGCGGCAGCAGTGATCACTTTTGCGGGTGTGATGCTGGCGACCACCAGTCAACCCGTCCAGACCATTCCTGCGGATGTTTTTCTGGAGCAGGATCAAGAGAAAGCCAGTGGGGCCAGTGTGGAGGGCATGCCGGGTTGATGAGTGCCCCAGCCCGCAATCTGGTATGCGATTAGCCTTTGACCGGGCGTTCCAGTTCCAGTACATCCCGCAGTCGGGAGTAGGCGGAACCGGCCAGTCGCGCCACGGGTTGCATGCCCAAAGTGTCAATGCGGCCTGCGGAGTACAAATCGGCTCGCACATGGAAGCGCACCACCGTGCCTAGCACCACAAAGCCGCTGCCGACTGAGCCATCGCCCACCGGAACAATCTGCTGCAGCTTGCACTCCATGCTCAACGGTGATTCCAGCACACGGGGCGGTTTGACGACCACGCTGGGTGAGGGGGTCAGGCCGGACTCAGTAAACTCATTCACTTCGCGCGGAAATTCAGCCGCCGTGGTATTCATCCGGGTGAGAATGTCCTCGCTGACCACGTTGATCACGTACTCGCCTGTTTCCTCAATGTTGAGGAGGGTATCTTTCTTGCGCTCATCCGAAGCCCGCACCATGGGACAAAACAGCACCGTGGGCGGGTTGGAGCAAACGCCTGTAAAAAAACTGTAGGGCGCCAAATTCAGCGCGCCCGACGCGGATTGACTGGACACAAAGGCGATGGGCCGAGGGACTACACTGCCAATGATCAGCTTGTAGTTGTCTGTATTGCTGTTTTGAGCCGGATCAATCAGCACGAATTGGGTATGATTGGCCGCTGAAGGATCGTGGGGCGTTTGTAAGTTCATGGCTAGGGGGCCTCTTTTTTTACTTGCCAGGACATGTAGTACTCTTTCCATTCTGCGTTTTGGGCCTCGGGGGTCATCCGGAGCGGCTTTTCCGTGTCGACCATGACTGCGTATTCATCCGTTTCGGTCTTGTTGCGCGCCGCGTTGACCGCTTGCGGGTGAGGCCCGTGGTGAATCCCCTGGGGATGAAAGGTGATCATGCCCTCGCCAATGCCGTGACGGCTAAAAAAATCGCCCGCATGGTAAAACAGGACTTCATCGTAATCGATGTTCCGGTGGAAGAAGGGCACTCGCTCGGCCTGCACGTCCGATTCCAGCGGACGGGGTACAAAAGAGCAAACCACGAAGCCCTTGGCCTGCATGGTGCTGTGTACGCTGGGGGCCAGGTGCGCTCGATGGGACATGATGGGGCGAAAATCCCGGATGTTCAGCTGCCACACGGTGAGATCTCCCTTCCACCCAACGACGTCCATGGGGTTAAAGGGATAATAAACCGAAGTGATCTCGTTCAGGCGCTTGATGCGTACTTCCCATTCAGCCTCTTCTTGTATGGGCTGGGGATCCGGGGTCTTCACCACAGCTGGATCATACAGGGCGTGCTGCCCCAACAACCCGCGCTCGGGTTGCCGAATGCGGCTGAAAGATTCAATCACCAGAAAGGCGTTCTCGGCGGTTTCCGGCAGCAGGCGATAGGTGGTGCCGCGCGGAATGACCAGATAATCGCCGGGCTCAAAGTAGAGGGGGCCAAAGTCGGTTTCAAGGACACCGTGCCCCTTGTGGATGAAATAAACCTCATCCCCGTCCGCGTTGCGAAAATAGTGGGTCATGGGCTGGGTGGGGCGGGCAAAATGCAGCACCACGTCCTCGTTGTATAACAAGGGCACCCGGTCCAGAATGCTGTCCGAGCCAGTGGGGGCGGTCTTGTTGCAATCAAAGGCGCGCGGCTTGAGGGGGCCTTCAATCCGGCTCCAGCCGGTTGGGGCATGGGTGCGATAGAGGTGTGACACCGGCCCGTAAAAGCCATCGCGGCCATGCTCTTCCTCGAAGAGTCCTTCAGGAATGGCCACATGGGCTTGCAAACTCACTTTGCCTTTAATCAGCGGATACATCAGACCCCTCGCTTTCCGGGCAGAGTCCCCGGCACTTCACGCAACTCCCCGCGAGCATATCAAAAACAGGGCACGCCTTCCACTGCGAAGCAGGCAAGAAAACACCTGCGCCAGGATTAAAAAGCCCCCCAGGTAACCGCCAAAAACAAGTTTGAAACAGGCTCACCACCCTGACCCACCCACTCCTAACTCTCCCTACTAAAAAAAAAGCCCCAACTGCAATCAAAAAGAGCCAAAGGCTCCTTTCATCCATCAAAAAAGCAATCCCACCACGCGAAAGCAACGCACACTTGGCAGGGTTTGGGGGGCGCCACTGTCCCCCAATGGGGGATGTTAGGGGGCTTGTCCCCCTAATACCAATCAGTTAGAACTGAAACCATTTTCCAGCAACCGATTAAAGCTGAACCACTTTATTCCGCAGGATCCCCAAATTCTGAATCTCCAGCTCCACTTCATCGCCGGGCTTTAGCCAGCGATCCAGCTCCAGCCCGCAGCCAAACCCCACAGTACCGGAGGCCAGAATATCCCCAGGGTAAAGGGTTTCTTCCATGGAGACATGGGCGATCATCTGTTCAAAGGTCCAGTGAGAGGTGCCGGAATTGCCATCTGACCAAAGCTCGCCGTTGATTTTGGCGGTCATGTGCAAATCGCGCGGATTGCCCACTTCGTCTTTGGTGACCAGCCACGGGCCAACTACGGTGCCAAAGTCCTTGCCCTTGGCGGGACCGAGACGGCACATCATCTCGTGCTTCTGAATATCACGGGCGCTAAAGTCATTCATGATGGTATAGCCCACAATATAGTCGCCCGCTTCCTCCACAGGGATATTACGGCCTTCCTTGCCGATAATGCAGGCCAGTTCCAGCTCGTAATCGAGCCGACGGGTGTAGGAGGGCCAATGCAGGGTCTCTTTGTGACCCAACAGGGTATTGGGATTGCCCTTGTAATAGACGGGATAGCGATACCAGGCCTCCGGGATCGGCTCATTGCGCAACCTGAAACCGTTGGCGGTATGCGTCTCAAAGGACAAAAAGTCCCGCATCATGCGCGGATTGGGCACCGGCGTTTTCAGGAGAACTTCCGATTCTGCGTAGATCAGCCGCTGATCGTCCAGCCCCAGCAAGTCGGCAGGATGAGAGGGGTTCAGGGAATCCAGGGCCGACAGGGTTTCCTCGGCGGCCTGCAGGGCAGGTTCGCCCAGCTCAAGAAAGGCCCGCATGTCCGGGGGGAATAAAAAATCGGCCCAGCGGCGGGGTTGGGGGCGATGCTCTCGCTCGGCCAGCAGCCAGGCGTAAGCGCCATTTAAATCCAGAATCCAAGGCTCTGGCCAGCTTTCCAGCTGCCAAACGGCACCAATGCGCTGCATGGCGCCCAAGGGAGTTTGTATCTGGAATGTCAGCAATTTCATATCTCGATTATACTGGTTGAAGTCGGAAATAAAAAGTCAGGACTTTCCTCGATCGGATTGCATTGCACTGTGTTTTGGCAGGGTCAATTGTAAGTACATGTGTTTCAATATCCCGGCAATTTCTCCCGCCCAGTCAACTTGTATATAATGACACTAACCCTTTTCACCGGCTCAAGTTCGATGGTTTGCTTACCCCCGCAGTTTTATTGTTCAGCGATTCCTTTTTAACGCTTACGACTCAGGATACCTCTTATTATGGCGCCATTTAATGCCTTTGATCAGCACTACATCCGCACGCCAGCTTACCCGTGGCTGCTGGATGAGTCCGGCTTTGTTCGCGCCGGGCATGTCCTCAAGCTGATTGACATCTGTGGCAGCGAAGCGGCCCTGCGTCATTTGAATAGTCATGGGCGCAAGGGCTTGGTGGTTACGGCTTCGATGGATCGTACCAACTTTCACGCCCCAATTCGGCTGTGGGATATGATTCGGCTGCAAAGTCGGGTCACGCAAGTCTGGAAGCACTCCATGGAAGTGCAAGTGACCGTGCGCGCCGAGAATTTTATCAGCGGCGAATCACGCGATGTGGCCACGGCCTATCTGGTCTTTGTGGCGCTGGATGCCAAAACCCGTGAAAAGATTGGATTTCCCACCTTTCAGGCCCTCACCCCGGAAGAAAAACGACTGGCACAGGCTGCTGACATGCGCAAAAAAAATCGGGTGGCCGAAGGCAAGACAGCGCCGTTTATTCCCATTGAGGACCGTGATAACCCGGTGGAATTGACCCGGTTGATGACCCTGAACGATGCCAATGCCCAATCCAACGTGTTTGGCGGGATTATTCTTTCCCTCATCGATGAGGTGGGCAGTCAGGTGGCCAGCCGTCAGGTGCTGGGGCAGCCCATCGTGGGTGTGCGTCAGGATCGTATGAGCTTTATCGCGCCCACGTTCATCGGGGAAACGGTCGAGGCCAAGGCGATTATCACCAAAACCTGGAATACCTCAATGGAAGTGCAGGTTGAAGTTTATGCCCAGAACCCCAACTACCCGGAACCCCGGCAAGTCGCTACGAGTTATCAGGTCTATGTGCGCCTGGGTCCGAATGGCCGCCCCGGCGAAGTGCCACCGGCTATCCCGGTGACCGACGCGCATAAGCAACGGGCCGACCGCGCTGATCTGCGTCGGGAAATTCGCCAGCAGGAAGAGGCCCATGAGCAAGCTCTGGTCATTTCCGAATAAGGGCGTCAGTCCGTTTTGAATACGGTGCTTTTCCTGTACACTTTAAAGCCCACTAGCATGGATAGCCCCCTCGTCGACAAGATCTTGACCGATGGGATTGCACCGGCTCAAGGTCAGTGCTATAGGCGAATTAATCAGAACACCATACTTTTTCTGGATTCAATCCGCTTGCTAAGCCCATCATTACTCTATTTAACACTGGTATTCATACAGAAGGGATTTTTACCTCGATGACCGCGACTCGCGACATGATTTCCGTTTCAACACCAGAAACAGCCACACCTCAGGATTTGGGGCCTCAGGACATTATCATCGATAAACTGGTTTATGGCGGCGAAGGTCTGGGACGCTTGCCCAGCGGCGAAGTCATTTTCACCAACTGGAGCGCTCCGGGGGATGAACTCACCGTGTTGCCCCAACCCGGTAAACCCTTGCGCGGACAAATTCAGCAAATCCGTGCAGCCAGCCCGGATCGTATTGCGGCGACCTGCGCTGTATTTGGCCAATGTGGCGGCTGCAACTGGCAACACATCAGCGGGGAAAGCCAGCGCGACTGGAAAAACCGCATTGTGCAGGAAAGCCTGCAACGCATTGGCAAATTTAGCGAGATTTCGGTTCCCGTCACACTGGGAGAAGACGCTACTGCTTGGGCTTATCGCAATCGCGCCCAGTGGGACGTGGAGCCAGCGGGCCCCAATGGCCCCCTGCTGGGTTATCATGCGGCCCAAAGCAAGGCCATTGTGGAGTTTGATCATTGCCACATTCTTCCGGAAGGATTGAACCAGTTGGCCCTGCAAATTCGGACGATGTTGCGGCAAAATCCCGGCCTGGCCCAAGGGCTCAAGCGCGTGGAGGCCATTCGCAATCAGGCCGGACAAACCCTGCTGATCTTCGACAGCACGAACCGTGCTGCGAGTCTGGCGCTGGCTCACGCGTTAGAAGAAGTGATCCCTGATCTGGTTGGTGTGAGCTTCCGCAATATCAGCAAACCGCATCCGTCGCCCGTACTGCTCACCGGGCAAAATTACCTTCGGGAAACGATGGCGGGTAAAACCTATCAGCTTTCGGCGGGCAGTTTTTTCCAGACCAACCTGCATGGAGCCAGTCAGCTTTTGAGCGTGCTGGAAGCCGCCATTTTACCGAATGCCCAAAGTTTGCTGGATATTTATGCGGGCGTGGGCGTATTCGCCATGCACTTCAGCGGGCGTGTTCCTCGCGTGCTGGCCGTGGAAAGTGCTCATAGCGCCATGGCCGATGCCAAGGAAAACCTGGGTCTCAATGGCATTAAAAACGTGGAACTCTCTCGGGGAGAAGCCCGCGCGGTCTTGCACGGGTTGAAAGAAGAATTTGATGTAGCCATCATCGACCCGCCCCGTGCCGGTTGTACCCCGGAAGTGCTGGTGTGGATCAACAAGTACGTGAAACAGCAACTGTTGTATGTGAGCTGTAACCCCACCACGCTGGCCCGCGACTTGAAAACCCTGGCTGCAGCAGGTTGGCATGTTGATCGTGTGCAACCGGTGGATATGTTCCCGCAGACATACCATATTGAGTGTGTGGCGGTTCTTCGTCGGGCCTAGATTATTGATTGAGTTTTAGCCGTCAGTTTGAACTGACTGATATTGGATTGAACCCGTTACATTTCCAAAAACTGCTGGATTGGGCGTTATTTCAGCGTGAGATGTGAATCTATCGGTTTTGCTTGACTGCATTTTCGATTTTAATTTCAATATATCGTTACAAACCCTAAAGTTTATGTTAAAGATGACGATAAACTATGTGTAATGCGATTTTGAGCCTCGATGAATCATCACCGTTTGTGCTACTCCCCAGGAAGGACAGTGTACGGAGCAATCATGACGAAGTTGAATTTACCAACGCTTACTTCTGAAAAGGGCAATACTCTTGCTGAATATGTACTGATTGCCTTCTGTGGTGTTGGCTTATGCCTGGTTGGCTGGCTTGCCTTGGGGAATCAGTTGAATCTGGAGTTTTTAGGTTTTAAAACCCAGACCGCTAATCAGATTGGCACTTCCAGCAGTCTGGTAACCCAACATGCCCGAACCGCCAGATATACACAAATCTCGCCTACAGCTTTATATAATGCTGTGTTATACGGTAACAACAACACAACCGCCATTCAGGTCACTGCTGCCAATGGAGATACCCAACTCGGGTTATTTCTGAGCAGTTTTAATACGAATCCAGTGGTTACTCCAATGATTTTGACGCCAAGTCAGATTAAGGCCATTGAGCGGGATATGTCCAATCGAACGTATTTGATTGTAGCCCTTGAACGACAAATGATTGGGATTTTGAAATATGCGAATAATAATTCGACTGCGTTTATGAATACGAACACGATGATTGCGGGACAGTCTGTTTCTGCAATGAATCTGGCGATTGCCATTCAGACGCAGGTTGATCTTCTGCTACATCAGCAGGCGCAACTGCAAGCCTCCAATGCGAGTGCGGCTGATCTCAGCAAGATGAGTAGTCTGGTTTCTATGGTTACGGGTGATGCTGCTGCGATTTACAGTGCGACGCAAACCTTGCAGGCTCAATATTTGCAAACTCTGACTCAGTCTACAACCAACAATGCGGTTGTCGCCTCCAAAAATGCTGCCGCAAAAGCTGCTCAAACGGCTGCCCAAACTGGTTCAACAACGTCGAATGCTGTTGCGAGCACGACAACGTCAGCCACTGGTATGTGTACCACGGGTCAAGGTATCAGCACTGGAACAACTTGCACGCCCTGATTTAATCAGTGGGCCTTACTACGATTAAGCAGTGCCCCTTAATGTCATACGCGCTAACCGTTTAACTTCGGATTCGCACTGCGATTTTTTGCATCCACTCTATGGTGCTATCCAGAGGGGCATTGTCGTCGATGTCTTGTTTTAGCAGGCGATCAATTTCGTCCTTGAGCCCCACGGCCTGATCCAGCTTGGGGTTGGAGCCCGGTACATAGGCCCCGATATTGATCAGGTCTTCCGAGCGCTTGTACGTGGCCATCAAGTCCCGGATTTTACCGGCGGCGTCGCGGTGCTCTTTCGTCGTAATTTGGGTCATGAGTCGGCTGATGGAAGAGAGGACGTCTACCGCTGGGAAATGGTTTTGATGGGCCAGTTCCCGACTGAGTACAATGTGCCCGTCCAACAGACCCCGTACTGTGTCGGCTACGGGTTCGTTCATATCGTCCCCTTCCACCAGCACAGTGTACAAACCGGTGATCGATCCGGTATCCGAGGTGCCACTGCGTTCCAGTAGTTTGGGCATAAAGGCGAAGACGCTGGGGGTGTAGCCTCGGGTGGTCGGGGGTTCGCCAACGGCCAGCCCGACCTCGCGCAAGGCCATGGCCACGCGAGTGAGGGAGTCCATCATGAGCAAGACATTCTTGCCGCTCTTGCGGAAATATTCCGCCACGGTGGTGGCCACCAGCGCTGCTTTAATCTTCATCAGGGCCGGTTGTTCTGAGGTAGAAACAACGACGACTGCCCGTTTCATGCCTTCCGGGCCCAATGAATTTTCAATGAAATCCTGTACCTCGCGGCCCCGTTCACCAATCAGGGCGATGACGCTGAGATCCGCTTCGGTGTTTCGGGCAATCATGCCCAGCGTGGTACTTTTCCCGATCCCGGACCCTGCGAAAATCCCTATACGCTGACCTTTGCCGACCGTGGTGAAGCCATCGATCGATTTAATGCCCAACGCGATCGGCTCTGTAATTTCCCGACGCTTGAGCGGATGGGGGGCGTGGGCATGGACATGAAAGGCCAGTTCCTGAGAGATGGGAAAGCGGTCATCCAGTGGATTCCCCAGGCCGTCCAGTACCCGTCCTATCAGCTCCGGTCCAACATTCATGCGGAAGGAATGGCCCGTATTGACGACCCTTGCTCCCGGTGACAAATTGCCCATTTCGCCCAGCGGCATGAGCAGTAGTTTGCCTTCTTTGAAGCCTACCACTTCGGCGGGAATGGTGGGTGTAAATTTGTCACCGGTTTCAATCAGGCACACGTCCGCTATTTTGGCTTTGGGGCCGCGCGATTCGATGACCAGCCCAATCACCTGATCCACCAGTCCGACGGGTTGATAGGGGTCTGTTTTGTCAATGAGTCCGGTGAGCTGGTCCATCGACGAATCGACGCTCATGATGGCGCGTCCCCTGCGTCATCGTCTGTTGTGGAGGGCTCTGGTAATTCATGTAATTCCGGCAGGTTATTATCGGCTTCAGCTGTATTCAACGCTTCCGCTAATGCGAGTTCCATTTCATCGGGCATTGCCTGAACTGGTGCCACCACCTCGTTAATCGTTGATGCGGAACCCTCTGCGTCGGTAGTTTCAGGGGGGCTTTCATGCATGCCTAGTGAAAAACCACCTAACGCCTGAATTTCAGTGGGAAATTCCTCCCAGGCAACCGGATCGGATTCCGTCACGGAAGCGGTTGTGACGGCTTTTTCGGATCTTGCCGCCAAAATGGGCGTGATGCTTTCGGGCGCCTCGGGACGGATGGCGGCATTGGCCTGGTCCAAGGCGATGGGCGAGGTTTCTTCTGCATCGGGTATGTTTCTGGGCAACTGCAGTTGTGGCTCGATGGCCGATAAATATTGCTCTAGCTGGGTGTCCGGGCTCAGGTCAAAACAACTGTCCTGACCAATAATATAAATTTGTTGTGCATCGAGAATGGGATCAGTCATAAATTCAAAGCGGTGCATGTCTGACACGCTTTGCTCCGTGGCCGCATTATAACTGCGCAGATCCTGAATGACCTGAGCGTTGACCACGACCTGTACTTTGCCAGTGATGTACAAACGCTCCACCGCCCGTCGAATCATATGCAGGGTCGTCTCCGGGGAATCGCTGAGTTCCCGGTGCAAAATCTGTTTCACCAGATGGCGGATCAAGCCCAGCGTGTCTTTTTCAAAGTGTTGCATCACCCGCTGTTCGGCGAGATAAGCGCCATCAACCAACACCTGGGCGCCTTTCAGTAAACTTTGCGTTTCTTCGGTGACCTGATTGGTGGCGTCGCTGTATCCTTCCTCAAAGCCGGTTTTAAACCCTTCTTCGTAGGCTTTTTCCCGGATGCCTTCCTCTTCTGCGCGGGCTTGGGTGATCATTTCCTTGGCCTGGGCGTTGGCGCGCTCCAGAATTTTAGCCGCCTCATCCTGCGAACGGGTGAGGAAGGACTTTGCCTGCGCTTCCACTTCCAGTAAGCGTTCGCGGGCAATAATGGCCAGTGAACTCTCGATCTCCCGTTTGAGTTCCGCATCCCCTTGTAATTGATAGGGTTCGCCCACCGAGACTTGTTCCGCCTGATGCCTTTGTTGAGTGACCCCCGGCAGGCGCGGGGGCGCACCATCCCTAGGGTTGCTCCGCACAAACTTACTCAATGAAGTCATCCTCTTCGGCGCCACGGTTCACGGTGATTTCACCCGTGGCTTCCAGTGCGCGGATAATGCCCACGATAAAGGTCTGCTTTTCCTGAACATCTTTGGCGCGCACCGGGCCCATGTATTCCATGTCGTCCTTGAGGATGGCGCAGGCGCGATCGGACATGTTCTTGAAGATTTTTTCCTGTACATCGTCGTTGGAGCCCTTGAGGGAGAGGGCCAGATCCTTGGTGTCCACTTCGCGCAGCACACGCTGAATGGAGCGATCGTCCAGCATGATGATGTCCTCGAAGACGAACATCAGCTCGCGCACCTGCTCCGCGATTTCGGAATCCTTGATTTCCAGACTGTCCAGAATGGCTTTTTCCGTGGTGCGATCGCTGCGGTTGATAATCTCGGCCAAAGACTCGATGCCACCGGCCATGCTGAAGTCGGCGGTTACCACCGAGGAGAACTTGTTCTCCATAATCCGCTCCACTTCCCGAAGGACTTCCGGGTTGGTGCGATCCATTTCGGCGATGCGAATGGCCACTTCGGCCTGCATCTCCGGGGAGAGTGCGCCCAATACCGCAGCGGCACGTTCCGGCTTAAGATACGCTAATACCAGCGCCACGAGCTGGGGGTTTTCATTCTGAAACGAGGTGGCCAGCTGGGCCGGATCGGCGTTGTTGAAAAAGTCGAAGGGGTTGGTTTGCAGGGTGGCGACCAGACGTTCCAGAATCTTGTCCGCCTGGGCGTCGCCGTAAGCCTCTTCCAGCAGTTGACGGGCGTAAGCCACACCGCCTGTGGTTAAATAACCGCTGGCCTGAAACAGGTTATAGAACTCAGAGAGAATGCCGTTCAGGATCTCCGGGTTGACCCGTTGCAGGGAGGCAATTTCCAGTGCGATATGCTCCACTTCGATGTCGTCATGAATATTTTTCATGATCTCCGAAGCGGTTTTGGGCCCCAGCGCAATGAGCAAGGCCGCCACCTTCTGGGAGTTGCTCATGTATCGAAGAGAAAGGTTCTCGTTGCCCATTTGGTCACTACGCTTTCACACTCACCGGGCCTGCAGGCCGACTGTTTTTATTATAGCTTGTTCCGACGGGTTTACATCTCTTTCATGTAAGTCACCAGCACTCGGGCCGCCTCTTGCGGATCGCTGGTTACCAGGGTGTTAATGGAGTTCTTCATATGCTCCATCTCAGGGTCCAGCTGAACTTCCAGCATGGCCATGTCATCACCTTCCAGTAACTGGGGCTGAGACTCAGCGGGCAGGTAAGCATAGTCCTCGTGGTTTTCAACAATTTCACCTTCAGCCGGTTTCTTGAAGAGGCTGTAGAAGATGAACAGGGCAGCAGCACCCAGAATCACCATTGCTGCGACCGAGGCCAGTTGCAGATAGAAGTTTTGCTGTTGCGCGTCCTGAGCCACTTTGGTCAGTTCTTTCTCTTTGTCCACCGGAGGAGAAGAGAACTGGAAGCCTTTAATATCCACGGAATCACCGCGGGCGCGATCCACGCCTGCCGCGTTTTCCACTAACGAAGTAATCTCTTCGGTTTCCTTGGCGGTGAGGACTTTGTTTAGCACCACGGCCACGGTCAAACGTTCTACGGCACCGGGTGCATAGATTACTTTCTTGTGTTCTTCAGAGTTCGTGAAGTTCGTGGTGGTTTTGCTGTGCTTGTAATTGTTATTCTTATTCTTGTCTGTATCACCAGAGTACTGGGGCGTGGAGTTGGCTTGTACGCCAGGAGCGCCGCTTTCCGTGACCGGTTTGTTGCCGCCGGCGTACTCCTCGTTATCCGTTTGCTGACTGACGGCCAGACCCGTAGGCGTGCCATCGGAACCACCGGAAGGGATTACCCGGTTGATTTCCGCTTCGGCTTGATCGAAATTTAACATCGCGCTGACCGAAACCACGGCGTTTTCTTTGCCCACCACGGGGGTGAGAATCGACAGCACTTTTTTGGCGACTTTGTCCTCAAAGCCTTTCTGGCGCATTTCGGATTCCGTTTGACCGGACGCCATCAGGCCGGTGGCATTTACCAGCGAATTGCCGGAGTTATCCGCGATGGCCACGTTGTCGGCTTTCAGGCCGGGCACGGCGTGGGCCACCAGATTTTTAATCACCTTCACCTGCTCATCATGTAAGCGGAAACCGGGCTCCACCATTAGCATGACTGACGCGGTAGTGGGTTGTTCTTCATCGCTGAACACGCTGTGCTCGGGTTGAGAGATGATCACCTGCGCGTTTTTAATCCCCTGAATGGAGGTGAGAATGCTCACGATCTCCTGGGTGTTCAGTTTTTTGATCCACTCTTTCTGAATATCGCCTTGCAACACCGGCGGCACTTTGGCCAGATTGATCGTATTTTCACCGGTGAGTTCGGTGGCGGTGGCCAGCACCAGTTCGTTCTTTTTAGTGCGCGGCACCAGAATGGTGTGCCCCCCGTTGGCAATGCGATAGGGTTCGTTCATCCCCTTCAGTTTTTCCACGGCAGCGGCAGCATCGGGCAGGCTCATGTTGTCGTAGAGAATATCAAAATCATCGTTGGTCCGCTGAAATATAAAAAACGTGGAAAAGATCAGGGCCATGACCAGTGTGCCCAGCATAATTTTCTGGTTAAAGCTCAGCAAGCCCCACCGCTCGGCAAAGCCGTTCATCATGGCGTTAAACGATTGATTCATGCGATACCGTCCATTGCTTGCTACACATTAAAAATCCGGGGTAAATACCCTGAAAAACCATCTAAACGCTTAAATACTCATGTGCGATATTTCCTGATACGCGGCCACCAGTTTGTTGCGAACCTGCATGGCCAGTTGCAGGGCCAGATCCGCTTTTTCTCCCGCAATCATCACCGTATGCAGGGGAATATCACCACCCACGGCGTAGGTTTCTTTGGCCTGATTGGCTTCGTTTTGCAGGTTGTTGATGGAGGTCATTTGTTGTTTGAGCAGACCGCCAAAACTGTCCAGAATATTGCCCACGGGTTGCCCATCCGGCGTGATGGCCTTGGGTGTCGCTTTGTGCACGGTAATGCCGGATTTCAGCAGGCTGAAATTGACGCCGTCATCGTTTATGGAATTGCTGATACCGTCCACACCGAATCTCCTTGTGTTTTTAAAAAACTCTCTCTGCCTGATTGACGAGTGTCATTTGATCGGGTTTTTCTGCTTGAATTTGTCGTGACCCTGTTGTTCTTTGCCTGTTTGATGAACCGCAGCCGTTAAATTTCCAGAGCGGCCTGATTCATGCCTTTTACGGATTGGAGGGCTGATACGTTCGCTTCGTAGGCGCGGGAGGCGGCGATCATATCCACCATCTCCGTGACCACGTTCACATTGGGCATTTCCACATAGCCTTCGGCGTTGGCGTCCGGGTGCGAGGGGTCGTAGACCATCCGCATGGGGGTTTTCTGATCATCCACGATTTGGGTGACATGCACGCCAGCCCCGTTAAATTCAGCCTGCGTAATACCAGCGTTCAGCATTAACTTGCCATCCGGGCCCATGCTGATGCCGTGACTGGCGGCTTTCATGGGCAGGGTAAACGAACTGTCGCTGCTGTCGCTGCCTTCACTACCACCTGGCACATCAAAGCGATTGGACGCTTCGGCTAGCACAGGTGCAAACACCACGTTCTTGCGGTGGTAGCCGCCTAGGGTGCCATCTGCCTTGCGGGTGGTGTTCACGTTGGCCAGATTGCTGGAGATCACATCCATGCGCAAGCGCTGGGCGGTGAGCGCGGATGCAGTAATATCAAATGCGTCCATTAGCTACCTCCACTAATGACGGCCCGCAGGCTCTTGAGGGTATGACTTTGCATGTTGCTGAGCGCCACATAGCGCTGGGTATTCTTGGCCAGCTGGGCCATCTCGTTTTCCACGTCTACAGAGTTTCCGTCGGTACGGTAGGTCTGATCTTTCAGCTCGCTGACCGTCAAGGGGACATCTTCTACGCTGGTATCGGATTGCCCAATGGCAAAATGCCCCGAGCGGGTAGCTTGCAAGGGCAACGCATCGTCGTTGCTGGCCTGGCGGGTGATGGCGCTCTGGTGATTGGCCGTTTGAATGGCCCGGTTCAACGCGCCTTCAAAGTTGATGTCGCGCCGGTGATAGTTGGGCGTTTCCACGTTGGCCAGGTTGCTGGCAATGACCTGATGCCGACGGGACAAGCCGTCCATCGCCTTGGTCATAACCTGCGTTGTGAGTGATGTAATCAGATCCATAAGTCCACACCGTTCCCTTTATTCCTCTATTCAATTTAGAAGAGCGGGACGTGCATTTCCTCATCCATGGGATTGAACTTGCCCCCGATGACCGTCCACCGCATGGGGGAGTCCGACCGGCCAAAACCCGGAACTTTGCCCACGGGGCCTGGAACAATGCCAAAGAAGCGAAAACCCTGCATTTAACGGGCGTTTTTCCGATTATCCAAAAATAGCGTTTTGAAGTTCTGTAGTTCGGAAATAAATCAAAATTACACTCATGTTAGGGGCATACTGCAATGGGTGCCCCTGGCACAGCGGGTTACCAGCATGGCACACGCAGGGTAGTGGATGGTCACGATAACGATGTTCATCAACTCACGAGATTGGATGAATGCCATTACATGGGTTCGCTTTTGTGACTCCCTGACTTTACTGATGCCAGTTCGACGGATTTAACCATTGAACCGGATACAGAATAGTCCGCCATGAGGTGCTTTGCTTGTGGCTCATGACGTTTAGGAAATACTAAAAAAATATTGGCATTCTGTTGTTTTTGTTGTATATATTGGTTAATTCGATTTTGGGTTTCATTAAAGAAGGTCATTGGTGCCAGCAGCGAGTGTCTGCGGCTTTTTGAGATGGGATTTATTCAAAGGGAAAGCTGAATTTAACCAATCAGTCACGCACATTGTTATGTTATTAGCTATGGAGCATCACCGAGATGAGCGCGATCCAATCCAGACCGCTGTTTTATCGTTGTAAAAGCCGTATCAATTTGAATTCAGGGAAGTCCAGCCTATCGTCTGTTGTACAGCCTCAACTAAAAACTGTTTTAGCGGAATTGAAAGAACCACCCCAGCAAGCCAGTTCTCCTCCAAAAAACGTGCGGCGGTGGTCTTTACTGCATTTTTCAGGGGCCCTTTCTCGCAGAATCAGCGAGGACTCCACGATTCTGAGCGATGCGTTTCAGATGCACTATGCGGACCCGCCACTGGAATTTCAGGAAAAGACCAATCCGATTAAATTGAAGCTGGCTGAGGATCTCAGCGACTGGATGGTCAATACGTTGAATCAGAAGGGTGCCGTGGCTGCCGTGGTTGCCCGCAATGGTAGCGCCCAGGCCCAGCGTCATGACCCAACCGGCATGGCGCATTCCGGGCTGGCATTAAAAGACCCGGTCAAGTCAGACTGGATTATTTATAACCTGATTCACGATGTTCCGCATGATACTCAGGAGAGCCGTTTTCTGGACTGGTTGACCGGGGTTCGTCCGCAGAACAGGGAATTTTCCAGCCCGTTGCGGACCCGTTCCAGCCAACCTCCCAGTGAGGCTGGCTCGTCTCCACCATCCACGCCCCGTTCGGGCTCGACTGAGCCAACGATCCTTCCTGCCGAAGCGGGTAAGGGCAATCCGTTTCGGAAAAGTCCCTCGGCGAGTAGTGGCTCTAGCGATACCGGCAGCCCGAAAGCCCGTCCCAAAAAAACGCCTCAATCACAAATCTGGCGGTCGGAGCCGCTGGAGTTTTTCTACAGTCAGCCCGTGGAGAAAAAAGACGCCTTGCTGTTAATTCCGCCCAAGGATCTTCAAATTCGCCTGCGGGACGGTATTCTTGGAGGGCATTATAAAAAATTGTACTTTACGCCCAATTATAATCTGGTATCGCATCCACACAGCAATACCAGCCTGAACTGTAACAAGTGGGTCCTGATGAACATCATGGCCGCTAAGCAGGCGGATTATTCGTATACCAACATCCTGAAGGCCATTGAGCAGTTTTTCAAACCCGGCCGCATTCGGATGCACCCGGTCTTGCGACCCATTGCCAAGATTCACCCGACAATCATGCCTCATGAAGTCCCTGCCGTTGGGCCGATTCATACGGTCACGGTGGAAAGCCTCTATCGCTCAGATTTATTCGAAGAGAAAGAATTTCACGTCCCGCGCCAGTTGAAGTAAAGGCAGGAGCCCTGTTGAATAGGCGTCCGGCGTGGACCCAACCATGTCACTCTCCCGCCTTGCTCGCCTTTTTGCTATGCTGATGACAGACAAGCTGGCTAGCCAATTTGGGAGGACCGTTTCGCATGAGTCAAAGTACTAACCCCACATCTGATAACCTGAATCCGGTGGGTTTAAAAGGGATTGAATTTCTGCAGTTCACCACGCATGAACCGGAGCGTGTGGATGCCTTGCTCAAGGATCTGGGGTTGTCCAAGCTCATGCGCCATCGGGATAAAAACCTCTTCTACTATCGCCAGAATGATATTCACATCCTGCTGAGTCACGGGGAAAACGGGTTTGAGCGTGCCTTTGCCGAGCAGCATGGCTCCTCCGTCTGTGCGATGGGCTGGCGGGTGAAACATGCACAAGCCGCTTACGAAGAAGCCATTCGGCGTGGGGCAAAGCCCTTTATTCCTGGTAAAATCGGAGCCTGCGATCTGTCTCTGCCTGCCGTGTATGGGATTGGCGATAGCATTATCTACTTTGTGGGCGAGGCGGAATCCAACGCGGCCAGCTACTTGCCTGCCCAGGGCTTCATCCCGCTGGATGCCCCTGAACTGGTGCCGGATAAGGGCTTTATCCGGGTGGATCACCTCACGAATAACGTATACAAAAACACCATGTCTTACTGGGCGGACTTCTACAAAACCATTTTCGGTTTCACCGAAGTGCGCTACTTCGACATCAAGGGCCAAAAAACTGGCCTGACCTCGTTTGCGCTGAAGTCCCCGGATAGAACGTTTTCTATTCCGATTAACGAAGGCAACGAGGCCGAATCGCAGATTGAGGAGTACCTGCGTGAGTATCGCGGTCCCGGTGTGCAGCACATCGCTTTCCTTACCGCCGATTTGCCCGCCTCCGTTGAAAAAATGGCCGGTAGCCGGATAGAAACCCTGGACATTAATCCGGAGTATTACCAGAGTGTGTTTGATCGGGTGCCCAACGTGGTCGAGGATCACCAACGGCTGGAGCGCCTGCAGATTCTGGTTGATGGTGATGAGCAGGGTTATCTCCTCCAGATATTTACTAAAAACCTCTTCGGGCCCATTTTCATTGAGATGATCCAGCGTAAAAATCATCAGGCCTTTGGTGAAGGAAATTTCACAGCCCTGTTTGAATCCATTGAGCGGGATCAGGAGCGGCGCGGCGTGCTGTAGCGCGTAACGCAATCCGCCAGCGGCCAGAAAGAGCAACCAGAAAGACCCAACTGTATGCAACCTTTTTCGGTGGAACCCGGTCAGCATCCGTGGCTGGAGTGGATCAAGCAAGTGCATGCCATTTCGCACTGGGGACTGACTTACGCCAAAGATCCCTTTGATCTGGAGCGCTACGAGGTGCTGAAGCAGCTCAGCGTGCAGATGATGGCAGATTTCACGCTGATGGACAAAAGTCGCATTGAAACGCTGTTCGCCAATGAAGAGGGCTACATTACCCCTAAAGTAGACGTGCGTGGCATTGTTTTTAGGGATAAAAAAATCCTGCTGGTTCAGGAAAAGCGGGATAACCGCTGGACCGTTCCCGGCGGGTGGGCGGATGTTGGCCTTAGCCCCAGTGAAGTGGCCGCCAAGGAAGTCTTTGAAGAGGCTGGGTTAACGGTCAAGCCCACTAAACTGTTGGCCATGCTGGATCGCAAGTTCTTTGCCCAGCCGCACACGCCCTATCACATTTACAAGGTATTTATTCAGTGCGACTGGATTGAGGGAGACCCCCACGGCGGGCTGGAAACCTGGGACGCCCAATTCTTCGCCCCAGACCAATTGCCCGAACTCAACCCCCATAAGGTCACGCCAGAACAGCTGTCGCTCCTCTTCGCTCACGCCCAGGACCCCCATCGCCCGACGGATTTTAATTAAAGGGGGGATGAGAGATCACTCATAGAGTGATTGGTGTGAACCTGTGACGACTAACTTGCCTTACAAAAAGAAAACTGGCCCGTCTGCCCAAAAGGAGCAAAGCTACTTTTCCTCCCCTAATAAAAGCGCCACAGCAACGCAGCAGAAAACAACACCTGGAGCGGTTTGGGGAAAACAGTTTCCCCAATGGGGCCCAAGGGAAAATATAGAGGGGGCAAGCCCCCTGACACCAACCAGCAACACCCGATTAAAAGTCAGGTGGATAAGAACTTATTTTTTATTGAACATCCCAAAGAGGAAGCTGATAAAACCCCCTTCTGGCTGGGGTTCATCGTAAGTCCCACCGGCAATGCTCATGGCATATTGGGGCTTACTCACGCCCGCCTCATATAACTGCTTGGCAATGGAATGATAATACCAGGAGAGTGACTCTTTCTTGCCATTGAGAAAGCGCATTTTGGCACGCTCAATGGGATAAATCGCCGAGAGAGGGCCCACTTCGTTGATTTCCGGCTTACCGGCTTCATTCCAGTGGCCACCCACGTGGCGAATCAGTACTTCGCCCAGATAGCAGCCAATGCGCAGGGTTAAGGCTTCACTGACGTGCTTGGCATTAGGCGGATCAAAATGCTCGCTGATAAACTGATCCAGCCGCTGCAAACTTTCCACGGAGTAATCCAGCCCGACCTGAGGGGCCATTTCGTCCATCACTGTTAAAAACTCGCCCGCCTCTTGCTGATAAGGGGCATGTTGCTCAGGATTAACCGAAGCCATACCGTTCACGCTCCTTCACTCCAAAAATCGCCCATTCGGCTCAACTATTCAGGGATCTCTTTAACCTTCATTATACAAAATATTTCAGCCAGAGATCATCCTCTATCTCTAGTGAGTTTGGATTTAAAATAAAATAAACACTTGAATTCTGGACCTCCTCCGATAGCCAGCGTTTCAAAGCCCGGTGGGGGCACAAGGTCGGTGTGAGTTCCTGGGGTTTGTGACTTTTGTTATTTTGCGCCGTGAATGGAAAATCAGGCTGGGCTTTAAATCAGTGAAAAGTCGGTGGCGGCTTCCCGAAGTTGATCGATGATGGCGGCGTCCTGCTTGAGCAGCGCACTGGACTCAATGTGTTCTGTGGCCCAGGTGGCAGCACCGCTGAGTCGGAACTCTCCTCGTCGTTCAGTCAGAATCGCCTGAATTTGGGGCATGCTGTGGTCTACCACTGCCGTGAGGGGGGTATTGGTCAACGCGGCGAGTGCGGCGGCAATGCCAATGCCTTCTCCCAGTAAGGAGTTATGCTGTACAATGCGTCCTGTGCCCTGACCGATGGGCGAGTACCCGGCAGACCGGCAGACAAAGGCAAAGTTTTTCAGGTGGGGCACCAGTGGTAAACCGACATCCAGTCCCACGTTGAAGACCGGCTTGGGCAGTTCCTCGTTGGGATAACGCTTCCAGAGCTGGGCACCTCGTAAATCCAGCCAGTAGGAAAAGGTCCCGATGGCTTTTTCGGGTGAGACGCCGCCTTCAATCGCTTGTCGGGCGGTCATGTTTTGCCGGGACAGCAACGTTAAGGTCTGGCGCACGTACAATGCCTGCGGCGGGATAATGTTGGCCTCAGAGAACCCGCCTTTTTCCCGAAGGTATTGTTCAAACCATTGCATTTCTGCCCGGAGCGGTTCGGGGATGGCTCCGCCCTGAGATAGTCCAATCAGGCCTTCAAAAATGTGGTCAGGGGCAAAGCCCAGGGCATCCGCGCGGGCCACCATGCCGTTAAACCCGAGACTGCCATCACTCAGCCGGGCCGTGTTGGCGCCATCGATGGCAATGGGGGCGGTCGGGTAGGTCTCTGGTGTTCCGTGTCGCCAGATGTGATAATCGATGCCGATGACCGGGTTGAGAATGTCGAGATAATCGTACTCTTCCGGGGCAAAGGTCGGGCGGTGGATGTATTCCGCACGCAAGGCCGGGGGATGATAGGGCAAGGCCTGATCCAGAATGACCGGGAGTTGGGGATTCTTGCGTAACTCGGCTTCAAAGGCCCGAAACCCCCCCACGGGAATGCCGGTAATCCGGAAGACCGGGGATACCCCCAAAAAGTTCTGATCCTCGCCCAGCATGCCGCCCAGTCCCGTTAGATACGGCACACCCAGTGCGCGGGCCACATCGGCATCCGGGGTGCTATCAATCAAGACCTTGGGACGCAGGGTGATAGCAATGTTATCGACCGGCCCCTCGGACGTTGCAGCGTCCCAGTGGCCGGGAGTCAGTGTGACCAGCTCGGGTAACCCGTCATGTGTTAGTTGCACAGTGACTTCAACGCCGCTGGTGACCTCGATGTTGGCTTCCGCCAGCAGTTGGGTCAGGACGTCGTGCGCCCGGTCCGGGTTCAGGGCCACCCGCACCATCCCGGCGCGCTGAAAAAATTCCATAAACAGGCCCGTGACCAGCTCCGGGGTAATGTCCATGTAGCTCAAGCCCCCCCGCACGGAGAGGCCTCCCAGGGGGCCGTTGCTGCGACGGGCCAGCCGGACAGTTGCACCGGCTCGGGCAGCCGAGACCGCGGTGAGAATACTCTCGACCTCATCACCGATGACTAGAACATCACAATCCTGAGACATTGAACACCCGATGAAAATGCTACAAACTGTTTTTGATTGGACTTTTCCGACTGCCAGAGACTCGTCTCCAAGGGGAGAAGCCCGTTACGCGCATGCTCCAGAACGCTTTAAACGAAAACCTTTCAGGAAGGTTGAGGGGCAGGGCTGTCAGCCGGGTTCCCGGGTGTGCGGGGCTGGTTTTTCAGCTCGTCAATCTCCAGCAGCGGTTCGCCGCAAGTGATCTCCAGCTCTCCCCAAAAGCCTGCCAGATAATAGGTGTCGCCTTCCCGATAGAAATAATCGATGGCCCCGTAATCCACGCTGCCGGTCCCCGGATCGATGTAAGGTTGAATCCGGCTCTGCCAGCGCACCTGTTCCATGTTGGGAAAAAACAGCCGTCCCCGACGGAAGCTGTAATCTGGTCCGTCGCCGTCCTCGTCTTTTTCCGGGGGTGGTGTGTACAGCGGATAGTTCTCGTTAATCGCGAACTGCATCTGGAAATCCACAAAGCTCATGGTGGTTTTCAGGTTTAGCACAAAACTTTCTTCCAGCACTACCTGATTAAAGCCACCCGGAAATTCTGTATAAGGAACGCGCTCCATGGTATTTCACCTTTAATCCGCATCGTGACTCTCCTATTATACTGCACCTTGAAACCCCAGCGGCGCAAATTGTTCAGCCAGTTCCGCTGTTCAAAGGAGAAGATGAGACTGTGAAGTCCCTCAAGTCGACCGGGCATGCTGTTTCAGGGCGTCTATCTTTCTATCGTGCGATAGAAGGGGCTGATGGGTCAGTTTTTGAGCGAAAAAAACTTGTAAAACAGCATGCCGAACAGACCAACCCCCGGCAGGAGATAGACAAAGGGCACCAGTCCCAACCGCAAATGCACGGGCAAGAAGCGGGAATACACCCCGCCCAGCCGGTGAATATCCAGATCAGTCAAATAAGCGAACAGGCACAAACCCAGGATCCCCAGTACAAAAAGCCCCAGACCGCCTGCGCCTTCTTCCAGCTTCTGCCGAATGAAGACTCCGCCCAGAAAGGTGCTTATCAGCAGTAGTGTGGGCATCATCCAGCCCGCAGGAAACCAGGTGTGTGCGGTTACAAAGTAGACGGCCCACTGCACCCCAATATTGATGAATATCGGCAGTAGCGTGAAATAGCCCAGCAGGCACATCAGATTGAATCCCTGACGCAGGGGATGGGGCGTTTTAACGACTGGCGTAACCACCGTTGTGACGGACTCTCGGTGCACTCGGTAAACTCCTTGCGCGGGCTGATTTTGTTGGCGGTATAATAAAAGCTCGATTTTCGGCACCCGTTGAACGATCCACAACGACTCAGCTTTTAACAAGCGCCTGTAGACTCGTGGATCAAATTCCCGGTTCCTTCGGGTTTTAAACTCTTAAATCGGGCAATCCGGGTTTCTCGTGTTTGAGTCCCCGGATTCGATCACCCGTTTCCATCAGGCACACTCACTTTCGCTTTCCCCGCCACCCTGGCGGAGCGCCCGCAAGCAGAAGCTCAGGAGATCACTCAATCATGTTTCGTTCCGGATTTGTCGCGCTACTGGGCCGACCCAATGTGGGAAAATCAACCCTCCTCAACCGGTTGGTGGGCCAGAAAATCGCGATTACCAGCCCGGTGGCCCAAACCACCCGCCATCGCATCAAGGGGGTTGTCACCTCCGATAAAGGGCAGATCATCTTTCTGGACACGCCGGGCTTCTCCAAGCCGCTGGACAAACTGGGGAACTACCTCTCCGATGAAAGTCTGGCCGCGCTGAACGAGGCAGATGTCTTCGTGCTGGTGGTGGATGCCTCGCAACCGCCTGGTCGCGGTGATCTATGGGTCGCTCAGCAGATTCGGGAGACGGGCAAGTTTGCCATTCTGGTGCTGAACAAGATTGATGCTCTGAAAAACCGCCCGGAAGTGCTGATTGAGCACCGCATGCTGTATGCTCGCCTGTTTGAGGGTTATGCCGACAGTCGGGTGATCAGTCTCTCGGCCAAGACCGGCAAGAATATTGATGAGCTGAGCGAGGCGGTCATTCGGAAACTCCCGGAAGGCCCTGCCTATTTCCCGGAAGATGCCGTGACCGATCAGCGCATGCGGGAAATTTCAGCGGAAATCATCCGGGAAAAACTAATGCTGAACACCCGCGAGGAACTGCCTCACAGTGTGGCGGTCAGCATTGAAAGTTTTGATGAATCCAACGACGAGCGGATTCATATCGATGCGGTGCTTTACGTGGATCAGAAATCTCAAAAAGGCATCGTCATTGGCCATCAGGGGAGCATGATTAAAACCATCGGCATGCAGGCCCGCGAGGAAATTGAAGAGATGCTGGAACAAAAAGTTCATCTGGCCCTCAATGTAAAGGTCCGTGAGAACTGGCGCAAAGATCCGGTTTTCCTGAAATCTTTGGGCATGGCGTTGCCCGCTGGCCAAAAATAAACCATCCTCCTTTAAGCCATCCGATGTTATTGACTTACACCATGTATGGAACCCAGATCAAGGAACCCAGACTGATGAAATTTTCTTCCCGCTTTACGTTATCGGCCCTGCCCGCCCTGACCGTGGCCATTCTGGCGCTGCCATTGCTGGCACAGGCGCAAGGCCCTGAGCAATCCCCACAAACGCAATCGGTCACCAGTAAGCCCATCTTGAGCGGCACGATGCATGCCCCCATTCAGGCCGGTGGCGCCGTGGCGCTGGATCTTCCCGATAGCAGCGCGCAGGCCATTACGCTGGATATTTTGAAGGGCCGCTTTGCGGATTACTCCGTGGGCCGCATCACCCTGACCGGCTCTGGGATGGATTTTCGTAATGGAACTTTGGCGGGCTTGAAGGCCGATATTGCCCAGGGCAACTTCGATAACCTGCTGGTGGACCACTTCTTGCTGACCGCACCGGGCTTTTCCTTTGACACTATGCAGTTGCTCAATAACCGCACCTTTGTGCTGTCTGAGCCAGTCACGGCCAGCGTGAACCTGTCCATCTCCGAAGACGGCATGAACCGATTTTTGGCCAACCCCAAAACCATGGGCAAAATTGAAAAAGCCATCCAGAAGCAAACCGGCGGCCTGAAGCTGGTGACCTTCTCCAACCCTAGCCTGGCGTTGGTGGGTGGTAACAAGGTGAAAGTTAACGTGACCGGGATTGTGGCCCAAGGGCTCTCGGTACCGCTGGAAATGACCGGGCATCTGGGCTTACGTAATGGCCAGTTGGTGATGCAGGATTTGGCCATTGCCTCCGGCGGTAGCGATTTGCAATTGCCGCTGGATGTGGCCAAATCGTTTCAGGACAAGATCAACGAGCTGATTGATTTCAAACGGCTGGGCAAAAACAGCATGATCATCACCGCTGATAAGCTCAAGTTTTCGGGCAAAACCCTGCAAATTGATGGTCACGCCACCCTCACCCGGCTTCAGTTTGGATAGATAGGCTGTATAGCGCTTCGATAGAACCACGCAGTTAATGGTGTTATCGTCAGCCTGTTTTCAACCTGCAAATTCGGCAGGTAATCTATTAACTACAGCGCACCAAGGATTTCCGAGTCAATCGTTTAAGAGGGCTCAGGCAAGCTGGCTCTGGATTAAAGAGTGGAGAACTCTACATCTGTGTTACAGCTTGTTCAACGCTTTCAAGGGTATTACATTACAATGATGTTATAAGAATTTCCAGATTTCTACTCTTTGACTTGATTAAAGGATGTTAAAGATACATGTTTTTGCGCGATTCTCGGAAAATACAGGCTTCACTGCCGCCATTCTGTTTTCAGAAAACCATCTTTGGCTTTACCTTGGCGGAGCTTTTAATATCTTTGGCCATTTTCGGAATGGTCGCAACGATTGTGATCCCCAAAATTATTACAGCCCAGCAAAACACCCAGTACACTGCCCGTGCCAAGGAAGTGATCAGTTCTGTTTCAGCGGCTTTTCAGCAGTATCAAGCCAACAATGTGAGTGTCCCAAGTACCTTGGGCATTAAAGATCTCACCCCGTATATGAATTACATTTCAAGAGACTCGACAACCACCATTGATGACATTCCTGTATATACCACCGTGAGTTGTGCCAATGGCTCTTTTGTCTGTCTGCGCATGCACAATGGCAGCACCATGCTGTATCGACCGACCGAAAATTTTGGAGGAAGCAGCGCCACAAATGGTGTTCTGGTTCTGCTAGACCCGGATGGCGTTGCCAGTGCGAACAAAAGCATTGACTTCATGCTGAGATACACGGGACGCATCATTAGCCTTGGCACATGTGATGCGACCACTTTTTCCAGCCAATTTGCCTATCCTTGCAGTTCCACCTGGGATCCATCCTGGTTTCAATGGTAGCGCGCTGAGTTCTGGTTTATCGGCAGACAATGGATTTTGCGGCATTTTTCAGAGCGAGGGTTGTTAAACGAAGTTTTCATGGCAAAACACGACTTTTCAGTCTGATCTTCCGTCAGCCAACTCAAGTGATGCAATGAATCCGTAAAACGGTTGAATTACAGGATTTTCGCTGCTAGCGCGTTTCACCCAGCCGTCACCTCGCCGGATCGCCAAGCCCGCTTCTTTTGAAATACTTCAGCCCCTTGGGATTCTGTGGGACTGGCCTGTATAATAGGGAGATGACTATTGCCCCCGATGAACCCTATAGCAACCCGGATGCGACTGACGTGTGCGCCGCCAATCAGACTGAACCACCGGTGAGCCAACCAGTTTCAGCGCCTGCGCCAGCTTTTCGGGCGCCCAGTTTGCTGAAAGCGGCGGGGTTGATTGCACTGGTCACTATTTTTAGCAAGGTCTTGGGCTTCGCCCGCGACTGGGCGGTGATGTATGTCTATGGTACCTCACTGGTCAGCGATGCCTACTATGCGGCCTTTCAGCTCCCCTCTTTTGCCATTGTACTTCTGGGCGGACTGGGTGGGCCTTTTCATACCGCCACGGTGTCCGTCTTTTCCCGGCTAATTAAGGACAACGAGGCCCCCAGCGCCGAAGCCAAACATTTGGTGGGCACGTTCATCACTCTCACCGGGGTGGTGTTTACGGTGCTTTCCATTCTGACCCTGCTGTTTGCTAACCCCTTGATGCATATCATTCTCCACGGGGCCAGACCGGAACTGATTACGCTGGCCGCTCGCCAATTGCAGGTGATGAGCCCCTGCATTCTGGCCGGGGGCATTGTGGGCATTCTCTACGGGATCTCCAATATTTACCACTGTTTCCTCTGGCCTTCGCTCTCCCCCGTGGCCATGAGTATTACCATTATGGCCGGGCTGTTGCTGTTTCCTAACGACAACACGGGCATGGTACTGGCGTGGTCAACGCTGGCGGGCGGCTTGTTGCAACTGGTGATGCAGTTGCCCGAGTTCTTCCGGCAAAAGTTCAACCTGAAACCCGCCTGGTCGTGGAAAGCCCCGGAAATCCGCAAGGCGGGCGAGCTCTTGTTTCCTGCCACCGTGGGCACCACCATTGGCCAGCTGATCACTTATGTGGATATGTTCTTTGTCTCCGCGCTGGGTACAGGCGGCTGGTCGGCTGTGACGCTCTCCAACCGTTTGGTGCAGTTGCCCTTGGGTGTGCTGCAAACCGCCTTGCTGGTGCCGATTTTCCCCCGGTTCAGCCGAGCCGCTGCCGATGGCAACTTTGACGAGATCAAGCGCACCTTCAAGTTGGGCGTGATTTCCCTGTGGTTGATCAGCATTCCGATTCTGGTCTTGATGCTCCTGTTTACCGAGCCGATGGTGCGGCTGATTTTTCAGCACGGCAAATTCGACGCCCACGCCACCCATCTGGTATCGCTGGCGCTGGTCTTTCAGGCCCTGCAAATCATCCCCTACTTTGCCCGTGATTCAATCACCCGTGTTTTTTACGCCTTTCAGGATTCCAAAACCCCACTCATGGTAGGTTTGCTGGCGATCTTTACCAAATGGGGCCTGAACGCGCTGTTGGTGCCCCAGTTCGGGGTGGGCGGCATTACCTTTGCGATCACGCTGGTCACGTTTATCAACATGCTCCTGTTGGGTGCCCTGTCCAAAAAACACATTCAGGATTTGGGCTTCAAGGAAATGGTGCTCCCCTTCGCCAAGTTGATGCTCTCTGGCGCGCTAATGTATGGCGTGATCTGGGCCGTGCAGTTCAGTTTGACCCATCAGGCCGCTGACTTATTCTCCACCCTCAAACCTCAATGGGCTGAACCGATCCAGATTAGCATCGCGACCGTGATCGGCGGTAGCATCTATGTGCTGTCGGCACTGGCGCTCAGGATCAGCGAAGCCCAATACCTGCAGGAACGTCTGCTTGGTCGCTTCCTGCGCAAGAAATAATTTGCGCTAATAGCTCGGCAACTGCTTGGCGAGATTCGGCGTGTTGATCTCAAACATGTGGAACCGTCCAGGGCCGAGATCCACGCTCATCTGGTTAATACCGGGGTAGAAATAACTGGGTCGCCCGTAACCCGGCACCCGATTGGTCATGGGCTGGGTGGGCAGAAAACCGGGAATGGCCAAGGTGGCCTTTTGCTCGGCGTTGATGTCTTTGTTGGCCACGATCAGCAGGGTTTTACCTGCGGCCTGCCGGGCAAAGGCAATCACCTGATTGTTGGGGCCGCCGTTCACCGGAATGGGAATAAACGCGCCTTGCGTCAGCACTGGCCCATAGGCCTTACGCAGGTTGAACATCTGGCGCATGAACAGGCCGATTTCCGGGTGGTTGCCCTTGTGCTGCGGCACGAAGTTGAAAATGTCGAAATCGCCAGTGTAGCCGGTGGTAAAGCCATCCAGAATGTAGGGGTTGGTGTAGGGCTGGGTGGCCATCAGGCCACTGGCCAGCATGCACATGGTGGCGCCACCGTGCTCCATTAAACTGGGATCATCGTGGGTGAGGAAGGAGCCGATCAGGGATTTGTCACTGCCGCCGTTCTGGCTGGCCCGCTGGAACATGGCCCGATTGGACAGCAGGTAATCCATGTACTCTTTGGCATTCACCATTGAGTGAAAAATATGGAACTGCCCGTAATACGAATCAAAGCCGGAACGCAGCAGATCTTCGGGAATGTCACGGGGCAGGTTTTTCAGGGGCGATTGATCTTCCTGACAGTAACTTTCTGCCAGCCAGGCCTTATCCGGGTACTTGCCGGTAAAGTGTTTCCAGAAGTCCAGCGTGCGGGCACGGGCCACATCCACCCGGAAACCATCCACGCCCACCTTGTTGGCCATCAGATCAAAGAAGCCTTCGTAATAATCCTGCAGCTTTTGATCGTTTTTGAACATCACGATGTCCACCCAGTTGGTGGGGGTCATGGTTTTGCCGTTCTTATCCTTGGCGATGAGATCTGGACGAGACTGCGATAGATCCGAGGAAGCGCAACTGGGCACATCCACCATCACCCGAATGCCGCGCTGATGACAGGCTTCCACAAACTGGCGGGCCTCTTGCAGGGCATCGGTGGTATTGCCGGGCACGTCAAATTCCGGGTTAATCCGGTGATAATCGGACGGGGAGTACAAACTGCCGCCCGCGCCCAGGCGTCGGTTCTGCCCAATGGGGTTAATGGGCAACAGGTGCACCGTGTTGATCCCCAGATTGACCAGTTGGTCCAGCTTGTTTATAGAAGAAAGGAAGGTGCCGTTTTCACCCAGCCTGACGGAGATTCTACCATCGTTGTTCTTGTCTTCCGCCCCAAAGGTGCGAATGTTCAGGGCGTAAATCACTGCCTGATTTTTATGAAAGAGATCCTTCAAGTCGTTTTTCCACGGCCGGGGAGCGGTTGTGGTCATCGCCCCGAGGCCATTCAGGCCGGGCACATTGGCAGGCATCCCAGGGGGCGAAGCCTGCATCCGAATCCCGCCCATTGGCAAGTTGGCGGCATGGTAGGGACTCATCACAAACAGGGGCCATGGCTGGATTGGCGAAGCATTTTGCTGGACAGGCTGATGTTGCATCATCGGGTGAGTCAGCGGGTTGGTCGTTGAAAAAGCGGTGGGCGTTGGTAGTGGCAGCACCGGTGGCAAGGCAGGCATCATTGGCAACATTGGCAAGGCGGGCATACTGGCAAACAGCGACGGCAGTGGATTCAGGGGTGGCAAGGTGGGCATCATGCGTTGGGCACTCCTGCGGGCTTTTTCACGACCGGCTTAAAATTGCGGCCCACAAGGAAATAATTGTAGAGCGCCGTGGCCGCCAGCAGGCCGCCACCCACGTACAGCCCAACGCGGGTGCGCCACATCTTGCCCAGCATCTCGCTCTTCAGGGCATTTCCCAATAGATGCTCTTCGGGGGCTGCGCCCATCATATCAAAGGCCCGGCCAAACTGGCGCTGATCGTTCTGGACACTGTGCACGATGCCGTAAAAAGTCTCCCGGTTACCCACCAGTTCCTTGGGGGCCTTCCAGTGACCGGCTCCCAGCGTCTCCTGAACGCCATTGATGGTCGGCGACTTCATGAGGGATTTCAGCGACTTTTTGAGTTCGTTTTTATTGGTCAGGGCATTGGGCGCGGTAAGGGCCTTAAACAGCTTGCGGTAGTGGATGATGGTGCTTTCCGCATTCGCCAGACGGGTATTGCGGGTCATCTCCAGCGATGCCAGATGTTCGTCGCTCAGGCCATCCTTGAAACGCTCCAGATAGTCATCGGTTTCTTTCCAGATGTTGGCCAGCTTGCCGGAAATCTGTTCTTCGCCGTTCACGGTTTCCCGAGACAGTTGGTCATCCAGGAAGGCCAGTGTTTTATCGATCCGGGGCCGGTCTTTCTCCCCAAGCATGATGAGATGATCAACCAGCTTGTCGCGCTGCACGTCTCGATTGGCGTTGCGAATTTCCTTCAGGCTCATGGCGTTCATGAATCCGGCCTGCTTGACCAGATCCCGCCCAAACTGGTGCCACCAGCCGGAAAGTTTTGATTCGGGCACTGCGCCAATCACCTGATTCAGGTAGACTTCCGCCTTGTGTGCCAGGGCCGATTCAGGGGTGGTTTCCCTGGCGAAGACCCGCTGGGTTTCCATCAGGGCAAACTGACGTTTGACCGCGTTTACGCCACACATCACCGGGTTTTGCAATAGATCGCAGGTCAAGCCGGAGATCACGGGGGTGGCCGGGCCAGCAGCCAACATCCACCAGGTATGCGCTTGCACCGAGACCTGGCGCATCTTCTCTTCCGTCTCCCGGCGACGGTTGGGGCCAGTGGGAATGCCCAATTTGTCCGCCGCGCGTTCAATCTGCTGATCGGTGAGAATATGCAGGGGAAGATAGTTGGGGTCTTTGTAGAGATTCAGGCGCTGCCCGTAGGAGCTGTCATAGTTCTGGTTCAGGTTCACCCCGGTTTTCAGGTGGACCATTTTGTTGATCATCGCCGGGGTGGCGGCCATGGCGCCAAACCAGCTTAAAAAGCCCAGATATTCACCCACGCCAAAGATGCCCTGCTTGAGGCCCATTGTGGCCATCGTGGCAATCCCCAGGCTGGCCGCGCGTTTCAGGTTGTCATCAAAAGTGATGAGTTCATGATCCTTGACCGGTTGATTGCTGGCCACATCGCCCAGCAGGTGCTTGGTTTGCTTGAAATTACGGATGGGACCGCCAATGGGTTCCCATTGGATCAAGTGGGCGTAATTGCCGGGGAAAGACTTTTGCAGCTCTCCAAAGAAGTTGTTGCCCATCGAGAAAAAGGAGTCGCTCCAGCTGGAAGCGTTTGCTGCCGGGTTTACCGGGCTTGGGCTGGCTGGATTCATGGCATTGAGTGCTAACGGCACCGAGGGTAGCGGGGCAGGCGCGATTGGGTTCAGGGGCATGGGAGAAGCCGTCCAGCCTAAGTTTGCGCCTGTATACGGGGACGGAGCCGGTTGGGGGGCATACAAGGCCCAGTTGTTTGGCCGAACCGGCGGGAATGGGGTGAAAGGTGTCAATGGTGCACTCATCGCTTTTTACCCCCCGGTGTTGTGTGGGGAGGGGTCATCTGGGTGCGGGCTTCCACGTGCTGGACGGTTTCAAAGATGCTCTGCCGGTTCAATCGGGGTACGTCGCCGCCGGGCAGGTTGTGCTGAATGGCTGCGGTTTCCGGGGAGAGTTCCGGGGCCAGTTCTGGCGGCAGGTTGCTCAGGAAGGGCGACAGGTAGGGGCGATCCTGACGGCTCATCACGTTCCAGCAATGCCACAGCACCAGACCGGAACTGGCTGCCAGCCCGCCCCACAGGCTGCGGCGGAGCCAGGGGTTTGCTTCGTTGGCTGCACCAAAGAAGACTTCTTTGACGGCGGGGCCGATTTTGGCCTTGAAGAATTCCAGCGTTTTCTGGGAACGGTTCATCCAGTCGCCCTGCTGGGCATCTTTGGACCAGATGGCTTTCAGGGGGCTGTTGCTGTCTAGGAGTCTTCCCCAGAGTTCATTTCGGGCAATGTAACCAGCACCAATGGCAGCGGCAATGTTCCCCAGAATCAGTTTATCGGCCCGTGCGGCGCTGATGATCTGGCGGGTCTGGTCGTTGACCTCCCGTTTGGGGTCTGCCACGTTGGTGGGAATGCCCATCTTGCGGATGAGTTTCTCATACTGGGCGTCGCTCAACAGGTCCAACCGCGGGAAATCCACGCTGGCAAAGACTTTTTCTACATCCCCGTTGGGCTTGCGATACTTTTGATTGAGGTCGATCCCCGTCCGGTACTTGAAAAATTCGTTGATCCCAAGATTGGTTGCGGCGATGCCGAGGAAGTAGGTTGCCACGCCAATCCCCTGACGCAGCCCGTTAAAGCGGTCTCCGCCCAGAATAAAGCTACCGGCCAGACAGGCGCCACCCAGATAGTAGGGAATATTGGCCACATCCAGAAAATCGGAGAAGGTGAATCGGTTATCCCCCTTGAGCCCTTGCACGATGGTTTTGGGCAAGGTGACAAAGCCGTGCTGAAAGCTCATTTTAATCTTCTGAGGCACGGTTTGTTTCAGCAAGCGGTCTGTGAACGGGGTGTCCAGATCGTATTTCTTCCGGGTAATGGGATCCACCAGCAGATCGGTCAGGGCTACGGCTTTCTCTTCACCATCTCCCCCGGTTTGAACCAAAGTCATGCCGGGCGGCAAGCCATTTTTGCCGGGAGCGGAACCGGGTGTCGGCAATGGGGTAGAGCCAGCGGCGGCATTGAGGGCGTACGCCGGGGTTTTGCCCATCGGGGTTCCTGGGGCTTGCACAGGCTGAATCCACTGGGCTGAGAGGCTCAGTGGTGATGTAGCAGTGGTATAGGTTGGCGATAAGCCCATATGTAAACCTAAAAAGACCCCGAATTTGGACCAGACTTTGACAGTGTGCCAGAACGTGATGTGAGAACAGGTAAACCAAAAGTTGCCACGGACTCTCTCCATGTAAGAACCGTGAATACATTAAATTGTCATGAATCAAGGCATAAAATCCAGATTTCTTTTTATCAATAAAAGAATTGTTTAATCACTCATAAAATCTAAAAATAGATCCATGTGTTTTCTCGTACAGTGAAACGCGAACTTTGCATCAAATTTGTAAGTCACTGTCAATTTTTGCGCTTGAGGATCTTTTTTGAATCAATTACAGTTGCTCTGTTACAGTTTTGACTGAAAATCTGGGGAAGATGGCATGTTTCATCTTCAACACGCCGGATAACCCCGTTCTGTTGGCACCTGTTACTCTTCGAGGGTTCATCACAGTTATTTGAGGTCCACACCGTGCCCACTATCAAGCATTCACAGCCTCGCTTCGCCGGTTACCGAGTATCCGACGGTCAGGCCAAGCTGTATTTGCCGGGGCAAAGCCATCTGAAACCGGAGCAGCTGAAGGCTGAAGTGATTCTGCCCGGCGCAAAGCAGGTGACTACTATCCCCATGACCTCAAACGGGGACTACTGGGTGTCCACGCAAACGGTTCCTCTGGGGACTGATTACCGCTTTCGGACACATCAGAAACCTGAGTTTCAGGTGAAGGTTTCCATCAAGGATCAAACGCCCTTTGAGGCGCTGACGGTTCAGCAGAAGCAGGGCGAGCACGGGGTCTGGGAATTTACGTCCCCGTTTGAAATTGGTTCTCAAATGGCGTTTCAGGTTCCGGTTCAGGAGGATATGCCTCGGATTCGCGCGGAAAAACTGGAGCCGGGGCAAGATCCCCAAGTGCTGCCGGTTCGTCGTGAAGGACAAACCTGGGCCTTTGAAGATTTGAACGCCAGGCCGGGCACCACCTACCGGTTGTCCCCTGCGCTGGATGCGCTGGAAGTGGTGACCCATAATCCGTTCGGCAGTTTTAACCGGGTGTCTCCACACGAGCTGAATACACCCCAGAACAGCACCGTCATGGCCGATGTGTTTCTGGACAGTCTGGTGTCCAGCAAGCGCCTCAAGCAGCTGGAACAGGCTGAACGAGCCCAGCAGGGTCTGTCAGCCCTGCCGGATGATGAAGCCGCGCAACCGCATCATCCCGTGTTGCCTGTCCGGAACCCCTACAACCAGTTTGCGGTGGATAAAAACGCGCCGGCGTCGCTTCCGGAAGCTGGTTTAAATGAGATGTTACCCCGGCTGCAACAGGCCGGATTCTCTTCGGTTCTGCTGAAGCCGTTTATAGGGGGGGACAATCTCACTTCTCACCGGTATTGGACGGTGGACCCTTATGTTCTGAACAACAGTTTCCGGGACAAAAACAGTTTCCGGGATACCTTGCGGCAGATGTTGAACCGCAATATGAAGCTGTATGCCGATGGGGCCTTCGTCAATCAGGGGCTGGATGGCGTGCATGTCACTTCCAATCTGGTGCATGGACTGGCTTCTCCTTATTGGCGCTGGCTGAAGGCGGGCGATGAAAATGCCCCCGGCGGTTTGGCCACCTACCCGAATCTGGCGCATAAAAAGTATACGTTTGGCGTGTTGCCCACTAAGTTGAACGACATAACCCATCTGCCGGAACTGGCTGAGGGGCATTATGCGGTACGGATCATTAACGATCCCACCGATCAACGCGTTGAATACGATAAAAAACGCCCGACGTTCATCGAGTTGTACGATCCCCGTCTGGAAAAAACCAACGGCGATCCTGTAATCTACGAGCGACCGGAAGATCGCCCCATCATTAAAACCAGCACGGATTCGGTGCAAAAATACCGCTTCCCGGTTGGCGCACAGGAAGTGCTGGATAAAGCCAAAAAGAACGAGTTACACGGGCCTGGCTTGCTGGAATGGAAACGTTTTCGACTGGACACGCCCGGTTCTGATGATTCCGGCGTGAAGTGGGACGGGCAGGTCAACACGGCCATGCTCAATACCCGTAACCCCGAAGTGCTCGATTACCTGAAGGGGGCCGTGGGCTACTGGAGCCGAATGGTCATGAACACCCATGTCGGCAACGTGACTGAAGCCCTGATGCAGGCCAAGGCCCAGCACAAGGACGCCAACCTGACCCAGTTGCTGGAGGCCATTACCCAGCCCGTCACCCCCACAACCCGACAGGAAGCGACACGGTTACTTCCCCCGGCCATGACAGATGCTGTGCTTTCCGATAAAGCACTGAGCAAGGTGTATGACGCCGTAGCGCCAGATCACACTCGGGAAGCTTCCGGTAAGGCCTTTGCCCAGCGAATGCTGGAGGAAGTGCCCTTGAATGTGCTGCCCCTGCCCACGCTCTTTAAGGCTAACTTGTGCTATCCCGGTTTGACGGAAGCCCTGAATCCGGTCAAGCGGGGCGGATTTTCCAATTTCATGAATCACGTGGTGCTGGGCAATCTATCCCGTATTCCACTTCTGGGGCACCTCTTCCGGGCGATTCGCAATTTCGTTTTCCCCAAACCGTTTCAGGTGAAGCTGGGCGAGAAGCTGGGACATATCTTTGAGCAGTTGAGCCCGGCGGCTCAGGACAAACTGCGTCATGGCCAGATTCAGTCCTTGCTGGCGGATCGGGTCAGCGAGACCTTGTACCTGTCTCTCTTGACGGACTTGCCACCCAATGAAATCCGGGAAATCCAGAAGGATGTCGCGCATCCCAAGCGTTTGGAAGAAGCTTTCTATAAAGGGATACCGCTGGATCTGCTGCAAGCCGATCCGGTTGTTGCCGCAGAGCTCTTGCCTCGCCTGCTGAATCAGCGTCTGGATAAACTGGCCAGCCGACAGATTGGGAATATGATGGAAGCTGAGTTGAAAAAGCTCGATCCACAGTTGGCTGCCGTGGCTCAGGCCGTCTTGCAAAAACGGGAAATGGGCCTGAACTGGCGGATTGACGCCGCCCGTGACGTGGGTGATATGGCCCGCGTGTTTGAAACCCCGGCCCATAACCGCACTAAGGTTTTTCAGGAAGAAATGGGCTTTGTTCAGACGTTCTGGGATAAGCTCACGCAGG
This sequence comes from Vampirovibrio chlorellavorus, assembly GCA_903866275.1. GTDB lineage: Bacteria > Cyanobacteriota > Vampirovibrionia > Vampirovibrionales > Vampirovibrionaceae > Vampirovibrio > Vampirovibrio chlorellavorus_D. Next base: position 53,665 of record CAIPMU010000018.1, read on the forward strand.
CGATGCGTGGCCCCTCGAACAAGACTTCCATTATCGCGGAGCTGACCGACTTTGAATTGCTGGCCAATAATAATCAACCGGTGGCCCGGCAAGCCCTGAAGCAGTTCTTTGATCGGAACACCTTCACGGGGACGCCCAACATGAGCTACCTGTACAGTCCTATTTCACAGTTGATTCATTACGCCCAGCGTCCGGACGAGTTTGGCGGTAGTCAGATTGGCCCTGGCGACTTCCTCAATCAGATGCAGCGCAGTAGTGAAGCGGTATCTTTCCCTGCCCTCCGGGATGCCCAGAATTTGACCAGCAGTCACGACTACCCTACCAGCAGTCATGTGATGATGATTAACCCGGATCTGTTTACGATGGATCTGGTGAAGTGGCGGGGGCTGAAAGATGACCTGACCGTGTCGATCAACGAGTTGAAAGACAAGGCCTGTTTTGCAAAAGACCGTGTCGGGTTGCAAACAACCCTGGGTCTGAATCAAAAAGCGTTCGATGGCGTGATGTATAGCCTCACTAAGGCGCTGGAGGACCCCGAAACGGCTGAGTTGCTGAAAGATCCGGATCTGAAAGTTTTCTATAGCGAGGCGACCAAGTCGAAAAACCCGGCGACCAATATCGGCACGCCCCACGAGCTGAAGGCAAAGTTTGTGACCGAGCTGTTGGGGACACCAGAAACCCCCGGTGTGTTAATCCCCAGCGATTTGAATCTGACGGCGCCTTCACAACTGACGGCTTTGGGTGAGGCTCTGGTAGCCCGGATTGCCGAACCCAGCGAGGCCAAGGCCATGCGTGGGGTGATTGTGAATGCGGTGCTGCAAGACAGTATGCCCGATCCTCAAAAACAGGCCATCTGGGATGGGCTGGATGCGGCGGTTCAAAAATGGGGCAGTGCATTCGGGTATCAACCGCTGGATATTGTGCTGAATCACGTCTTTGAAGGCATGACGCCTGAACAGCGCGCGTTATTTGAGAATCCTGACGCCACCAAGCTGGCCTTGTACACCTCGGCCAATGCGCCCGTTATGGATAAGCTGAAACGGCTCTTTGCCGTGCAGGCGGCCTTGCCGGGTAATCCGTCGGTGTACCTGCAGGATCTCATGGCGGACGGCGGTAGCGAGTGGACGAAAAACGTCCAGCTTCAAAACCGGAATCTGCTGCGGGTGGATAAGTTCCAGCAGCCCTCTGTGGTGGATGTGAAAAATAAGGCCAGCGATTTCAACAACTATTTCGCCGAAGTGGGCAAAATCTTTGGCGCGCGGACCAATCCGGGGTTACGGCAGAAATACCCGCAGCTGGAAGCCCTGAACAATGGCGTCTTGCTCCCCGTCACCCCCAACGAGGAATCCGGTATTCTGCCCATCGTGCGGGATAACGGCAAACATCAGGTCATCACGTTGGTGAATGTGGGTCAGCGCAAAAAACTGGATGACGTGAACAAGACCGGGGTGGATGAAGCACTGCAAGGTCGTTACGCCACCCCCACACGGAATTACAAAACACCAGAAAATTATCAGCCCGATTTCAGTGAGCTGGGTCTGAAAGAGGGCACCACGTACGAAGATATTTATACCCACGAGCAGTTTGAGTTGCACGAAGGCCGCCTGCAAGTGGCTGGAGCGCCGTATGCTGGCCTGCCTGTCAATGGCTGGCGCATGCTGGTCAGGACCTCAAAACCTTCTGCATAACGGCTTAATAGCCTTTTTCTGAGGGCGAAGATGAGTTTGATTGGTGTTGCAGGTCCGGGTTGATGTGCTTTGCCGGCTTTTGATTTCACGTGTTCGGATTTACATTGTAAAGATAAAAAACACAATGACGCCGCGACTTTAGGCGGTTCTGGAAACTCGTCTATGGTCAAAATGCACTGCCTGTGGGAAAATGGTCCTCATTCGAGGAACAGGGTCAAAATTTATCCGGCAATCCTGCCGGGTTTTCGTTTTTGTTTAGGCATCGCCTATGCAGGCATTTTTTGATCCAGATCACAAAAAGGAAAACATCTATGCCCCCCGGAATCCTGACGCCGACCCAACCTTCGTCCAAGCATTCAGCCACACTGGACGCATCGGGAATCGACCCTGAGGCATGGAAAAAGAAAAGTTTCTGGCAACTGTTTAACATCAGTATTGGCTTTTTGGGCATTCAGTTTGCCTGGGCCATTCAAATGGGCCAGATGAGCCCGCTTCTGGAACGTCTGGGTTCCAACCCGCAACTGCTGGGGCTGATTTCTTGCGCGGGTCCCGTGACCGGCGTTTTGGTGCAGCCCATTATCGGGGCGCTCAGTGACGGGTGCCAGTTGTCGATGGGGCGTCGGCGACCCTTTTTGTTGATGGGCGCGTTGTTGACCGCTGTCGCATTGATTTTAATGCCATCTTCCACCGAGCTGTGGATGGCTGCCGTTCTGCTCTGGTTGCTGGATGCCAGCATTAACACCACGCAAGGTCCTTACCGGGCCATCGTTTCCGATGTGGTGCATAAAAGCCAGCAGGCTACCGCCTACTCGTTGATGGGCCTCACCATCGGCTTGGGCTCAGTGGCGGCGTTCCTGATTGCGGCACAGATTCCTTCGCTGCATAACCTGTTTTATCTGGGAGCCTCGGCCATGGTGCTGGCCATTCTCTGGACAGTGATCACCACCCCGGAGCCTCCTGCTTCTCCCATCACAGTGCCCCAGGAATTTGCGGCCCCCAAAGGTAATTTTTTCGTAGATACTATCAAGTCCATTGTCAGCATGCCGACTGAGGGTCTGAAACTTTGCGTGGCGCACAGCTTCACCTGGTTTGGGCTGGCCTGTCTGTTTACGTTTTTCTCGGTGTTTGTACCGCACCACGTGTTTGGGGCGGCAACTCCCCAAAGCCCTCATTATGAGGAAGGCGTGCAGTGGGTTTCTTACTGCTATGCCGCGATGAATGCGCTTTGCTTCCTGTTTTCAGCGTTTATTGGCAAGCTCTGCGCGGCCACTTCCAAGAAAATGACACACACGCTGGGTTTGCTTTGCATGGGTGGCGCCTTTCTGGCGATGCCCTTCCTGACGAGCCCCATGCATGTGATGATTGCAATGGGTCTGGTGGGCCTTGGCTGGGCGACCACCTTGTCCATTCCCTTTGCCCTGCTGTCGGATCACCTGCCTTCGGGTAAAGCGGGCGTGATGATGGGCACCTTCAACATTTTTATTGCCGCACCGGGTGTGTTGAGTAACCTGCTGGTCGGCCCCATTGTTAGTCATTATCACAACAATCACGCGGTGGCGTTGATCGTCGGTGGTGTGGCCATTCTAGTGTCAGCGCTCCTGCTACAAACCGTCAAGGAAGTCCAAGTGCTGCCTTCGCAAGTGCTTCACACTGAGGACGCCGAACCGGCCCTCGCGTCGGCCTGATGGTGTTGATAACCCGGTTGTTTGGTCTGTTGGGCAAGAAATGGAGCCCTCCCGGTTTTATTGGAAACAAGGGGTTTAAACGCCCAAATCCCTGAATGACAGCCTGATCTCGTCTGGTAATGCCCCTTGCATTTTCGCTCTGTATTTGACATGCGCCGTCTGCTCGGTTGAAAATAGATTGCGATAGTGGCTATAGTCCTCATGCGGGTAAGCTGGTTTCTCAATCACTGTGAAACAGGCCTGAAACCCTTAACGTTCCGTCTCTTTCCACGTCACGATACCCTGACAAACCTCAAACTACCTCACCATTGGCCTATGCCCTACTGGAGTTCTGGCTTGAACCACTGACTCCCAACCCCTAAGGTTTTTGATTGAATGACTGCCTCCACACTTACCCAACCTGAACATGGATTGCTTATGACCCCTGAAACTGCCACTGCTCCCCAAATTTTAAACGACCGCATTCGTAACATTGCTATCATTGCCCACGTTGACCACGGCAAAACCACACTGGTGGATGCTCTTTTCCGTCAAAGCGGCATTTTGCGCGAGAACGAGCAATTGGCGGTTTGCGCCATGGACAGCAACGATCTGGAACGTGAGCGCGGTATTACCATTCTGGCCAAAAACACCGCCATTCCTTACGGTGACTACAAGATCAACATTCTGGACACCCCTGGCCACGCGGACTTCTCCGGTGAAGTGGAACGTGTGTTAACGATGGTTGATGGCGCGTTGCTGATCGTGGATGCCGTGGAAGGCCCCATGCCTCAAACCCGCTTTGTGTTGCGTAAAGCGCTGGAACTCGGGTTGACCATTATGCTGGTCATCAACAAAGTGGACCGGGCCGCCTCTGATCCTGCCCGCGCGGTGGATCGTGTACTGGATCTGTTTATCGAGCTGGGCGCGGATGAGCATCAGCTCGACTTCCCCGTGGTTTACGCCAGCGGCTTGACCGGTGTCTCCACCCTGTCTCAGGAAGACGCCATGAACGGCAATATGGAAAACCTGATCCCCTTGCTGGACAGCATTGTGGAGCATATTCAACCCCCACCCGGCGACAAGGATGCCTCCTTGCAGTTGCAAGTGTCCACGCTGGATTACAACGAATACCTGGGCCGCATCGTGATTGGCCGCATTTCTCGTGGTCAAATTCGTACTGGCCAGATGGTGGCCCTGGTGAACCGGGATGGCAAAACCAGCCAGCACCGCGTGACCAAGCTCTATGGCTTCCAGGGCTTGAAGCGGATTGAAATTGAAGTCGCCGAAGCAGGCGATATTTGCGCGGTGGCCGGGATTCCGGAGGTGCAAATTGGTGAAACGTTGGCCGATACCAGCAACCCTGAAGCGCTGCCTTTGATCAATATCGAAGAACCGACGCTGAAAATGACCTTTTCCATCAACAACAGCCCCTTGGCGGGTCGCGAAGGTAAGTTTGTTACCTCACGCCAAATCAAGGATCGCTTGTGGAAAGAAGTCAAAAGCAACGTCAGTTTGCGGGTGGAAGAAGGCGATACCCCAGACTGCTTCGTGGTCAGTGGGCGCGGTGAACTGCACCTGAGTATTCTGATTGAAACCATGCGCCGCGAAGGGTATGAGTTCCAGGTGAGCAAGCCGGAAGTTCTGACCCGCGAAGTCGAAGGGCAGTTGTGCGAGCCGTTTGAAGAGCTGATCTTCGATGTGCCGGATGAAATGACCGGTAGTTGTATTGAGAAACTCTGTCAGCGAAAAGGCGAACTGCGCCACATGGAAAGCCTTGCAGGCCGCACCGTGGTGGAATTCAGCATTCCTTCCCGCGGTTTGCTGGGTTTCCGCAGTGACTTTATCCGCATGACCAAAGGACAAGGCATGATGACTCACGCCTTCAACGAGTTCCGCCCCTGGGTGGGAGAAATTGGTTCCTCACGCAACGGCGTGCTGGTGGCCAGTGAACCGGGTGAGACGACGTCTTACGCGCTGAAAAACGTGGAAGATCGCGGCACCTTCTTCGTGAAACCTCGCGTGACTGTCTACCGTGGCATGATCATCGGCGAGAACAGTCGTCAGCAGGATATGGCCCTGAACGTCTGCAAAACCAAAAAGCTGACCAACATGCGCAGCGCGGGCGCTGAAGTGCTGGAAGTCCTTCAAACCCCCGTGGAAGTGACCCTGGAGTTCGGTCTGGATTACATTGAGCAGGACGAACTGATGGAAGTCACCCCGCAGAACATTCGTCTGCGCAAGCAAAACCTGGACTTCAAATAAGCCCGGATTCCAGTTTTAAATCTAAAAATGACGTCTCAGGCACAATGCTTGGGGCGTCGTTTTTTGTTGCTTGCTTGCGCTTTGGTCAGACAAGATCGCAAGCATCCCTTTCATTCGTTTCAACAAACATGACTGCATGCGCAATTTCGTGCCTTTCGTGCATAATGATAAGTGAACTTAAGTCAGCGTCTGAAACGATTTCGTACCCTTGTTCGCGCTTGTGAATCTGTCTGTAATCAACGCCTTTAAGTATTCACCGATTACCTTGAAATGGTCCTTGCCCTCTTTGTCCCGGAATGAATCGATGAAATTTAGCATTCTCACCCTCTTTCCCGAACTGATTGAAACTTACACCAACGCCAGTATCATTGGTCGTGCGGTCAAAAGTGGCGTCATTTCGGTGGAAGCAGTCAATATTCGAGATTTCAGCGCCGACTCGCATCACAAGGTGGATGATTCTCCCTTTGGCGGGGGCAGCGGCATGGTCATGACCTGCCAGCCCGTGGAAAGCGCCTTTGAGAGCCTCGGGGCACTCAAAGAGCCTGCACGTGTGTTGCTCACCACTCCGACCGGGCGGCGTTTTGATCACGCGATGGCCGTGGAGCTGTCCCAGTGCCAGCAAATTGTGATGCTCTGCGGGCATTACGAGGGTTTTGATGATCGCATTAAAACCCTGATTCCCCGCATTGAAGAAGTGTCTATCGGGGATTATGTGCTGACTGGCGGAGAGCTGCCCGCGCTGTGCATGCTGGATTCCATCACGCGCCTACTGCCCGGTGCGGTGCAAAAGTTTTCCTCTGTCGAAGCTGATTCCTTTTATGATGGCATGCTGGATTACCCCCACTACACCCGCCCCGCCGAGTACAAGGGGTTAAAAGTCCCGGATGTGTTGCTGAGCGGCAACCATGCTGCCATTGCCCAGTGGCGCAAACAGCAATCACTGGATAAAACCCGCACCAACCGTCCCGATTTGCTGGAGCCCTGATCGGCTTTCCGTTTGAATTCGACCCCAAAAAGATCAGAATCAATCAAAATTCAAACTAAGTAAAAAGCGGTTGTTGTTTGCCTTTCGGGAACAACAACCGCTTTTGTTTTGTCTGTTTTAGCTCAGTGAGCGTCGCCTGCTTTAGCGCTGGCTAATCTGCGGGCTGCTGACTTCAGGATGATTCAGAGAGGCCAAGTACTCGGCCAATGCATCGAGTTCTTCCTGCGTGCCCGCCACGGGTGGCATGATGTGCACGTAGGGGTTTTTCTCCGGATTGGTCTCATGCAGCATGGTCAGCAACCCTTTGATGGCTTCTGAATCCCGCTGGCCGAGCAGCCGTTTCATGCTCCGGTAGCCATCGGTGGTGTGACAGGCCATACACTGGCTCTGGAACATGGCCCGACCGGCGCGCCAGGTGGTGGAATCGGGATGACTCGCCAATGCGGTCACGGATTCACCCGGTTTGGGCAAGGCCGCTAACCCGGCCCAAGGGGCCGTTTTCAGGAAGCCATGCTCGTTCAGGCCCGCAATGGCGTCTTTGCGAATGCCGTTGGAGTACATGTAGTTGTAAATGGCGAAGGGTTTGCGCAGCATCTCGCGGGTGTACTCGGCCATGCCGGTCACCACGATTCCGCAGCACAAGTAGCACAGTGCCATTTTGAACGAAAAGCCCTTGGGATTGAGGTACGGCCCCACAAAGGCGAACACCAGAATGGTCCCGGAGAGGATCAAGCTCAGGTAGGTCACCCGCGCCAGAATGGAGAAGTTCCCCACCCCGGAAGCCTGAACGCCGGTCCACAGGTTGGCCACCACGCTGGCGGGCAGGTTCTGGTAGTACCAGAAGGCCAGCACTGGCCCCAGAATGAACATGGGAATGAACCATTTGGCGGCATACCGCAACATCCGGGTGCGGAAGGCCTCGTTGTCCTTGATGGCCGCCGCCGTCACCAGCGCGTACATCCCGGCAATAGCGATCATCGCGGTGATCCGAATCAGCAACGAGGGCCAGTAGGTTTCGTTAAAGAAGCCCTCCAGCCATTTTTTGGAAACCAGCCAGTGACCGGGGGTCAGCATATAGGTGATGATCCCGTTGATGATGACCAGAGTGAGCACGGAGAACACCGCATATAACCGCGCCAGCTTGAGGTGCTTGTCTTTCGCGAGCCGCTCCCAGGTGTAGTAGTACACGAAAATCGTAGTCAACTCCGCCAGAAAGAACAGGTACTCTTCGGCCCAACCCAACGTGTAGACCTGAATGAGGCTGTGCGTGGCGTTGGGGTTTACCAGACTGATGGTCCACCAGATGGAGACCCCGGAAACCACCCCGAATACCGTGGTCAGCAGGAGAAAGAACTGCGAGTGTTTTTTTAGATAACCGTACAGGTCTTTGTCGTTGTTCTTGAAGGCCAACCCTTCGGTGACGGCGAAGAAGATGCCGCCGCCCACCGCAAAGTGAGAGACAAAGACGTGTAAACAGGAGATCAGCCCGATAATCCAGGCGGTGCCGATTCCGGGGACTTCCCACATGGGATAATTCATGACCAGGCCCCCCAAAGGGTGAACGTAACAAAACCAAGAATAACAATGACACCAAAGCGGGTGGCCCAGGCGCTCAGCTTGGCCGAGTGCCCTTTATCCCACAGCGGCACCAGCGCCAGAATCAGTGCAATCAGGGCGAAGAAGGCCATGCCGACCATTTCGCCTTCAATGGGGCCAATGGTGGACGGCATCAGTTTCAGGAACTGAAACATCGCCAGGAAGTACCATTCCGGCTTGATGCCATCCGGGGCCGCCGCAAACGGATCGGCTTCGCTACCCAAACTCCAGGGTGCCAGGGTGGCAAAGGCCGCCAGCAGGTTGAAAAACAACAACCAGACCATCACGTCTTTTAAGACGAAGGTCGGGAAGAAGTCTTCGTATTTCTTTTTCTCGGCGGGTAGCTTTTTAAAGGATTCCGGCTCGGACATGCCGAGCGATTGCACCAGCCAGAGGTGTCCGCCCAGCAAGGCCATCAGGCCCAGCGGTAGCACAAACACGTGAATGGTGAAGAATCGTGAAATCGTTGCCTGCGAAATTTGTGGCCCACCGCGCAGGATGTTGGCCAGGAACTCGCCGATAAAGGGTGTCTTTCCGGCAATATCCAGACCAATCTTGGTGGCGAAGAAGGAGACTTCATCCCACGGCAACAGGTAGCCGGTAAAGCCAAAGCCCATCATCAGCACCAGCAGAATCAGGCCCGTCCACCAAGTGATTTCTCGGGGGGGACGGTAGGCCTTCATGAAGTAGGCGCTGAACATGTGCAGGAACACCACACCAATCAGCAGGTTGGCCGCCCAGCTGTGCAGGGAGCGGATAAACCAGCCGAACTCGACCTTGGTGGTCAACTTCAGGATCGACGCGTTGGCCGATCCCAGTTCCGGTATGTAATAGATGCTGAGCAGAATCCCGGTGATGACCTGAATAGCGATCAACATGAAAGCCACCCCGCCCATGTAGTACCACACGCTGTGGGCGTGCATGGGGACTTTTTTCTTGGCCGCAAAGGCGACCAGCGGGCTTAGCTGGAAGCGTTCATCGAGCCAAGCGTAGGATTTCTGAAATCCTTGCGAGTTTTTGATACTTTCAAGCACGGGACACCACGATTTCATTTTTCACAACGGCAACGGCGAGAGCTTTCAGCGGCTTGGGCGGCGGCCCGGCAATATTCTTGCCGGTAGCGGGCTCGTAAGTGCCTCCGTGGCAGGCGCAATAAATTTTCTGCTTGTCTTCCTTGTATTGCACCGTGCAGCCCAAATGGGTGCATACGGCGCTGAAGGCGTGAAACTCACCGGCTGCGTCGCGGTAGATAATGGCGGGCTGACTGCCAAACTTAAAGTTTTTCGCCGTGCTGGGCGCCAGAGTATCCGGTGCGCCCAGCGAAACGCTGCTGATTTGCTCGGCTTCTTCCGAGCCGCCGGAGCTGCCCAGGTACTTGATGATGGGGTAGATCGTCATGCCGGTCCACAATACGCCCACACCGGCCAGCGCGCCTTTGATAAAGGTGCGGCGACTGCAGGGTTTATCGGGGTTCAGGGAGCAAGCCGAGGGAGCTTCGTCCTGATGGGAATCAGTTTGGGGGGAATGATCATTCATTGCAAATCGTCCTTCTTTAGACAATGCCTGAAACGGAAACCGCAGACGCATCTGCCGGGGGCTTTTCAAACGCGCTGTAGACCAGTCGGCTCAGCCAGATCAGGTATCCGGCCAGTAGCACCGTGGAAATCACAAACACGATGAGCAGATCCCATTGGGTGGACACCGGAATTTGCTCCGGCTTCAGGATGGGATGCAGGATCATCACCCGCAGGAGGTGACGCATCACGACCATGCCCAGCACAGTCAGCAAACCAGCACCCACGGCGACCTGCATACTGCGCAGCCCACCGGAACGCCAAGCCATCAGCGCGCCCAACAAGGCCACCACGCTCAACACCGCTGAGGCGCCAAACACAACGGTTGCCACGAGATCGTGACCCATGTAGGCCGCCGTTGCCGCTTTGGGCAGGGAGAACATGAACCACAGGCCGGTCAGGAACTCCACCAGCGTGGCCCCTAAAAACAGTCCGGCTCCGTTGCGAATCCACCACTGGGAATAGGGTTTATTGCAATGATCGTAGTAGATCCCGAAGCAACCCATGCCCAGACCGGTCACGGCAAACGCGCCAATCATAAAGTGCAGGTAACGGGGAATCAATTGCGGATCCGACAGGTTGAGGGCAAAGCCGTCCACGCCGCCTTGCGCCAGGGTGGGCCAGCGTTCCGGGCTGAGCATCAGGGTCATGTTGTTCACAAACAGGAACGCGATACCCGTGAACAAAGCAAACGCCAACCACAGCAACACCACGGATTTTGAACCAAACGCCGATTCTTTTAGTTTAAAAATATACAACAGGTAATAAGCGCCCAGCAGGATGGCCAGCACCGACAACCACGGCCAGGCCATCAGCACGGATGAGGTGTAATATGCGGGGCCATACATCAATTGCAAAAACAACAACGGCACAATGCCCTGTGTAATGGCAAAGGATAAAAATACAGGCAAACTGTACGCCAACCGCTTACCGGCCTGATAGGCAAAACCATCTTTATTTCGATGGTTAAAACCCATTAATAGCGCGGCCACAGGCCCACTCGCCCACACCAGATTCATGGGCAAAGCGTGTAAGAAAAATCCGAGAACAATCAGGATTTGTAGCAGCCAAAAAGGCGCAGGAAAGGGAACTGGCTGATAGCCAGGAATAAATGGATTTGACACGGCACCAATCTTCTTCAGTCAAACTATTACGAGAGCATATTAATTGTAACTCCACTCTTGACAAATAATCAATAGACTGATTTTTTAAACTCTTTTTGAGAAGTCTTCTCAAGAAGATGCCTGCAACGCCGCTCCTTGAGCAAGCTCATCTAATGGGATGGAGTGGTTGTGAAAAAGAAAATTTAAAAATAGCGTTCTAAAATCCTGAAATTAAATTGGAATTAAAATTTTTTTTTATTACTCACAGAGTTGATTATTGATTGATTACAAGTGAAACGCGAAAAGTGGTACTTTGACTTTAATAAAATTTGCCAAATACAGCTGTCACGCGACACCGAGCTAAGCCTTCGTGAAATTCACCCACCGCTGAACACTTGGGCGCTAAAAGATAATCACCATTTCTGTTAATGAGCCCCCACAGTTTAGGCGCTTTCTCGCTAGAAGACGCCCACGCCACACCATTGTTGAAATATGAAACTTCTGTAAATTTAGGAGGAATAAATTCATCGCTATCGCGATTCTTGTAATGATACGATAAGAATTCTGTTTGTATCTTAATACCTTCTGGTGATTGATCGCCAGTATAAACCTGGCCTCTGGAAACCGGATTATCTTCATCAGGACGAAAACTAAGTTCATTAAAACATTGACTTGGATCAGGCCCTTTCAGTGTGAGTTTACCTTCTAGGTTAATTACGCCCATTTGGAAGGTGTTACAAGTATCATAACCAGGAGCCAAAACGACGACATTCGCTTTACCAGAGCTGAAATTTTCGGCAGTCACAAACTGTGGAGGAATGACAAAACGGCCAGTTCTATCGACATACCCATATAACTCTTTTGTTGTACAAAAACCAACAATCAGCATACATAGAAGTACAAACAGAGCAACACCACTCAATCCAACAATGCCTGCGCCCAATGAGATAATGAAGGTGGTAAGCCCCATCGCTTTTCTAATTTGCTCACTCATTGAGTCCATGGATGTAAGCCCTTGAGTTAATTTCCTCCATTATAAAGAAGTATAACCAGTATTGCTAACTTTCTTGAGCAATTTGAGCTTTCCCAAGTCATGAATTAGGCTGAGCAACTAATGGGTCAGGCGCTCGCGGTCGTAAGGCGTTATGGCGGGGAGTTCCGAAACGATGCGGCGCTTGAAGAAGACGAAGCGATCAATGATGTCCGTGGGGGTGTCTTTCACCACGAGTTTTTCCCCGTTGGTGAGCGTTACCACCGTGTCCGGCGTGGCCTCTAGGGATAAAATCATGTCCGGGTTTAAAAAGAAAATGGAGCCGTTCAGGCGGGTGACTTCAATCATGACAAACCTGCTTTCAATGAACTGGTGGTTGCCGCGCCATCGGAAGGACTGGCGGCAGCCGGTTGCGTTTTAAAGTTTAACTGCTCGGGATGTTCTGAATCCAGCGTGGCCAGAATCTGATCGCCGTCGCGGAAAGCGCCCTTGAGGAGCGCATTGGCCAGCGGGTTTTCCACATACTTGCGAATCACCCGTTTCAGCGGGCGCGCCCCATACACGGGATCATAACCCAGGGTGCCCAGCATTTCCTTGGCCTCCGGGGTGAGATCCAGTTGAATGTGCCGATCGCTGAGCATGTGGCGCAGGCGTTCCAGTTGAATATCCACAATCTGGCGCAAATCTTCAGGCCGCAGGGCTTCAAAGAATACAATGTCATCCAGCCGGTTAATAAATTCGGGCCGGAAATGTCCGCGCACTTCCTCCATGACCCGTTCCTGCTTGACGGTTTCATTCACCGGCTCGCCGAGCGTGCTCTTCATGCGGGCATTCAGAAAAATCGGGCTGCCAATGTTGCTGGTGAGAATAATGACCGTGTTTTTAAAGTCTACGGTGCGCCCCTTGGAGTCGGTCAGGCGACCGTCATCCATCACTTGCAACAGCACGTTGAAAACATCCGGGTGAGCTTTCTCAATTTCATCGAACAGCACCACGCTGTAGGGCTTGCGGCGCACGGCCTCGGTCAGTTGGCCGCCTTCATCGTAGCCCACATAGCCGGGCGGCGCACCAATCAGTCGTGCCACGGCGTGCTTCTCCATGTACTCGCTCATGTCGATACGCACCACGTTGTTCTCATCGTTGAACAAATACTCGGAAAGCGCCTTGGTCAACTCGGTTTTACCCACGCCCGTGGGCCCTAAAAACAGGAACGCGCCAATGGGCCGATTCGGATCTTTCAGTCCGGCCCGCGCCCGCCGCACCGCTTCGGAAACCACGGTGACCGCAGGCTTTTGACCTACCACTCGGCGCTGGATAAATTCTTCCATGCGCAGCAGTTTGTCCACTTCGCTCTCAACCAGCTTGGTCACGGGAATGCCCGTCCAGCGGCTGATCACTTCCGCAATGTCCGCTTCATCAATTTCTTCCTGCAAGAGCATGCGCTCGCCGTCCTGCGGGTGATGGCCCGGCTTGCTTTCCTCGCTGCTCAACTGGCGCTGTAACTCCGGCAGGCGGCCATACTTCAGCTCGGCCGCGCGCGCCAGATCAGTTTCCCGTTCCGCCTGATCGATCTCCACTTTGACGCGCTCAATTTCTTCCTTGATGCGCTGGGTGATCTGGATCTCTTCTTTTTCGCGTTTCCAGCGGGTTTCAAAGGCGTCCTTGTTTCGGCGCAGTTCGGCAATTTCCAGCCCCAGTCGTTCCAGCCGTTCCCGCGAGGCTTCGTCCTGCTCTTTTTTGAGGGCTTCCTGCTCAATTTCCAGTTGCATCAGGTGGCGATTAATTTCATCCAGCTCTTGGGGCATGCTGTCAATTTCCATGCGGATTTTCGAAGCCGCCTCATCGATGAGATCGATGGCCTTGTCTGGCAAAAACCGATCGCTGATGTACCGCTGCGACAGCGTGGCCGCCGCAATAATCGCGGAATCCTTGATGCGCACCCCGTGATGCACTTCGTAGCGTTCTTTCAGCCCGCGTAAAATACTGATGGTTTCCTCGACGGATGGCTCATTCACCATCACCGGCTGAAAACGGCGTTCCAGTGCGGCATCTTTTTCGATGTACTTGCGGTACTCATTCAACGTGGTCGCGCCAATGCAATGCAGCTCCCCACGGGCCAACAAAGGTTTTAGGAGATTGCTGGCGTCCATCGAGCCTTCAGAGGCCCCAGCGCCGACGACGGTGTGCAATTCATCGATGAACAGGATAATATCCCCCTCAGCCGATTGCACTTCTTTCAGGACGGCTTTTAACCGCTCCTCAAACTCACCCCGATACTTGGCGCCCGCAATCAGGGCCCCCATATCGAGGGAGATGAGTTTGCGATCCTTCAGGCTTTCCGGCACGTCGCCGTTCACGATACGCAGGGCCAGCCCTTCCACGATGGCGGTCTTGCCCACGCCGGGTTCTCCAATCAGCACCGGGTTATTCTTGGTGCGACGACTCAGCACCTGCACCACCCGGCGGATTTCCTCTTGTCTGCCAATCACCGGGTCCAGTTTGCCGGTGCGGGCCACTTCGGTGAGGTCGCGGCCGTACTTTTGCAGGGCCTGATAGTTGTCTTCCGCGTTGGGGCTGTCCACGCTCTTGCCTCCCCGGATGGTTTTTAAAATGGCGTAAATATTATTCTTGGTGATGTTTTGGCGACGCAGTAAATCGGAGACTTCACCGCCGGTTTCCACCATGGCCAGCAACACGTGTTCGGTGCTGATGTACTGGTCCTTCAGGCGATCCGCTTCCAGCGCGGCTTCATCCATCAACTTTTTAAGCCGGGGGGTGATAAACACCTGTCCGTTTTCCAGTGAGGACACCGTGGCGCGGGTGCGCTTGGCCAGCGACGCCTCTAAATCGCCCCGCATGCTGCGGGCATCCACGTTCAGTTGGGAGAGGATCTGATTCACCACCCCTTTTTCGGCTTCCAGAATAGCCAGCAGGAGGTGCTCATCGTCCAGCTGGTTCTGCTCAAAGCGTCTCAGGATATTCTGCGCGTCGGCAAAGGTGTCCTGGGCTTGGGTTGTAAAGCGATTCAGATCTATCATGGTGGTTCATAACCCCCGTACTCAATGGATTCTGGTCTGTCAGTCCATGCTGGTGGGATCCGTATCCCCCATTCAAACTGGCATGATTTGATTATCCCACTCAAGCCCATAAGGCAGTGAGAAATTTATGATGATTTAATGTTCTGTCCTGTGCAATTCCTGAATTGGTTATGCTTTAGTCCCCTTTGTCCTGCATCATAGCCCCCAACCTTGCGGTACAATGAAAGTCATTTTCAAGGAACTCCAATGAAACGCCCCATGTCTCCGTCTCTTCTGCTTCATTTATCCGCCCCTCGCCAGGTGATCAATGGCCTGGTTTGTCTCGCCTTTAGCCTCGTGGGATGGTTTGGCATTGCGCCCCCTGTGGCTTACAGCGAGGCCTTGTCCCCTGCCGAGAATACCCCGGCCAGCATTTTGAATCCCCAGAAGCCCAATCGGCCCGAGTATCGTTTTCATATAGACGCCGTGGACCCCAGTGCGGCCAGTTACCCCAAAGGCGTGGGTTTCCCCGGTTTTCGCGGGGAGCAGCAACTGATCATTTATACCCCGGCCTACGGGCGCACCACCGGCACCAACGCTGCCGGGCTCGAAATCATTGTGCAAGAAGGCGTGATTACCCAAGTGAACGACGCTGGCAACAGCGTGATCCCGGCCAATGGGCTGGTGGTGAGTGGCCATGGTTCAGCGGCCAACTGGCTGGCCCGCTTTGGGCAAGTGGGGGCTGTGGTTCAGCTGGAATCCACCAAAGCGATCCCACTGGCAACTCCTTCGCCCTCTACTGTGAGCGCCCCGAATCCTGATTCTGCCCCTAATGCGGATATTACAACTGGGGCCGCCGAAGTGGCCGCGCCGATTACTCCGCCCCCGGATCAAGTCATGATTCGGCTCACCCCGGCGGTGTTTCAGCATCAGATTGAGGCGGCGCTCAGGCTGGCCCAATCTCGACCTGCGGTGAACGAGGCGCATTATCAGGCAGCCCTGCAACAGGCCCAAACCTGCCAGACGGATGTGCTGAGCATGGGCAATGACACGGCCACCCCGGCATTGATGGAACGCGCGCAGCAGTGTGTGAATCTGGCGCAAGTGGCCTTTTACAACACCATCGCCAATCAACCGAATGAATTTCGTGGGGCGTGGCTGCGACCCACCAGTGCTAAACCCGAGGACGTGCGCCGGGTGATCGAGAGTCTTCAGCAGGCGCATATTCACCAGATTTTTCTGGAAACCTACTATCAGGGGAAAACCACTTACCTCAGTTCGGTGATGGCCCAAATGGGCCTCAAGCAACATCCCCAGTTTGTGGGCAGCGACCCGGTGAAAGTCTGGGTCGAGGAAGCGCACCGGGCCGGGCTGAAAATCAACCTGTGGGCGCAAGTCTTCTTTGCTGGTAATCAAAACGAAAACGCAGAACAGTTTGGCCCCATCCTGACGGTGTACCCGCAATGGCGCAACATTCAACGCATGAATTTAAACGCGGGCGTGCCCATGCCCTCCCAGATTGAGCCGGGGCACTATTTTCTGGATCCGGCTAACCCGCAGGTGCGCGATTATCTGCAAAAGCTGCTCCTGGAAATGGTCAGCCAGTATGACATTGACGGGCTGAATCTGGATTACATTCGCTACCCGGCCAGTGCGGCTTCGAATCGGGGCAATTATTTAGAGACTACTTGGGGCTATACCGAATCCGCCCGGCAGCAGTTTCGGAGCCTGATGGAACAGGAACGCCTCGCTGCCGCCGCCGAGTGTCTCAAAAAAGATCCGACTAATAAGACCGCCCTGGGTAAAGCCACCCCCAAAGTCAGCACCTCAGGTAAGCCCATCGGAAAGGTGACGCCCTCAGCCAGCACTGATCCCAAGGATCTCACGCCCAACAGTCCCCTTTGGCCGA
Organism: Vampirovibrio chlorellavorus; assembly: GCA_903866275.1. GTDB lineage: Bacteria > Cyanobacteriota > Vampirovibrionia > Vampirovibrionales > Vampirovibrionaceae > Vampirovibrio > Vampirovibrio chlorellavorus_D. The sequence continues at coordinate 70,457 of CAIPMU010000018.1, forward strand.
GTTGGGTGGCATGGCGCAAGGGACAGGTCACCAGCTTCGTACAAGAGATCTCCCAGAAGGCACATGCCATCAAGCCCACTTTGCTGATCTCGGCGGTGATCTTCCCCAGTATGGACCCCGTGTACGCCCAAAAATTACAGGATTATCCTCGCTGGGCCAGCGAAGGTTACATTCAGGCCCTGACCCCCATTGGGTTTTCCACGATTCCGGCGCGGTTGCAATGGCAGGCGACCCAACTGCGCGCGCAGATTCAGGACAAGGTGCCGGTCTATGCGGGCATTTTTGGCATGTACAACCGCAATCATCCTGTGGAGCTGGTGCGTCAGATCGATGCCGCGCATCAGGCCGGGGTGGGAGGGATTGTGCTTTTCGATTGGTCACGCCTGAATGCTGATTACGATACCGCCCTGAAAGAAGGTCCGTTTCGGGAGTAGCGCGGAAGTGCGACGGCGACGCTCGAACATTCAGCGCTCAGGAGCCCACGGGCTGTAAGGCCGGTTCTTCGGCTGGGAGCTCAAAACGGCCTGCAGCATTGCGTGTCAGGGTGAGTCGTACTGAGGCGGCATCCAGGTTGAGAATGCCGTAAATATGTGGGTACACATCACCGGTACTGGGTGAAGTTTCCCAGCGCACGGGTGGCCTGAGGCGAGTTGGATCGATTGCGAGAATCAGAACGGTCTGCGCGTCCTTGAAATAGGTATGGACCACCCGGTTTAATTGGGCCCAGGATGCGCCGTGAATGAAGCCTTCACGGGCAATGCTGTTCTCATAGAAATAGCCCCGTATTCTGGCAAGTGTCCAGGTTTCCGGGCGGGCTACAATATAGATTGTCATCGGTGTTCTCCCGGTTTTGTTCCTTTATTCTGACGCCTCAAGCGGTTGCTGGCAATCAATCGACAGGGTGTCATTCAGGTGAACCATCAAGCCGGGAGTGTCAGCCTGTATGGTTTATCATCGTGCGATGATGAACTGATTTGGCCGATTACAAAATAGTCTGCTAACCAGTCTGGCTATTGCCCAATTTGATGACTTGTTCTATGTTGATCATGAGAGAGCTCTGCCGTTTGGTGGGGTTCCGGAGTTAACTGTGGGGAGAAATAGGAAGCATGACCACCCAACACGAATTGAAAGTTGCCGAACGGGATACCACGATTACGCCTCGTCATTTGCGTGAGGCGGGTTACATACCGGCCACTGTTTACGGGCATGGGGTTCCCAGCCAGAATGTGCAGTTGCGAGCCCATGAATTCCAGCAATTGTTCATGCACGGCCAACGGGAATTTCAATTGACCGGTTTTATTTCCGGCCCGGCTAAATTGCAAAATCTCAACCGCGATGCGGTCACGCAGAAGCCCATTTCGGTAGAGCTGCACCTGAACCCGCAAGCCAAGGGCAGACAGGCCACCAAAAAGGCAGCTCATTCTAAATAAGGATTGGCTGGTTTTACAGAAGAATAAAAAAACGCTCAGCATGAATTTGTTCTGAGCGTTTTTTCATGGATCGGTTTCCATTTTGCAAATTTGCTTAGCCGAATGGATAAATCACCGTTCTGAGCCTTTAGGATTCAGCAGGGCGGGTCTTTTTCCAAAGCCAGTAGACGGGCAGGCCCAGCAAGGTCAGACCGAGGCCCGCAATGCTGGTAAAAAACTTGGTGTGGTAAAAATCATGGGCAAAGCGGGTGGCGTAATCCGGGGTGAACCAGTCGCCAACCAGCAGGTAAAACGCGATAAACGCGGCTCCGGCCATGTAAGCCACGGGCAAGGCGTAATCCCGGCGGGTGCGCATGTTGACCGCCTCCGGCATTTTACGGGCCAGCTTGAGCAAGCCTGCCATCGTGAGGATGTAGAACAACAGCGTGGCAAACACGATGTAATCCAGCAGTTGCCCGTACTGACCGGACAGCGCCAGCACCGAGGCCCAGATAAATTGCATCCATAGCGAAAAGTTGGGGGAGTGGGTGCGGGGATTCACTTCGCCAAACTGACGGAACAGTAGACCATCCTTGGCCATGGCGTAAAACACGCGGGCCCCGGCCAATAGCATCCCGTTCAGGCAACCAAAAGTCGAGATCAGGATGATCCCCGCCATAAGCATGACCCCCATGCCGGGAAACACGGTATTCATGGCCGCTGTGGCCACCCGGTCTTCGGGGGCTCCCATAATTTGGGGCAGTGTGAGCAGGTTGAGGTAGGCCAGATTCGCTGCGAGATAAAGGGCCACTACGGTTAGCGTGCCCCAGGTGAGCGCTTTGGGAAGGCTCTTGCCGGGTTCTTTCACTTCGCCGCCAATAAAAGTCACATAGTTCCACGCGTCGGAGGAAAACAGCGCCCCCACCGAGGCAAAGGCGAACAGGGTCAGCCAGTTCCCTTTGGCGGCTTGTGCGGCAGGCATACTCAGGCTCCAGTTGATGCTGCCGTCCCACAGGTGATGTCCCATGCCAAAACCGATGAGAATCAGCAGGCCCAATGCCAGCACTTTGAGGGTGGTGAAAATATTTTGCAGGATGGCCCCGCTTTTAATCCCCGTGGAATTAAACAGGGTTAAGCCCAGCAGCACCAGCACCGCCAGCAAACTTTGCGAAGACACCGGCAAGGCCGCAGAGATCGGCGCCGCCGAAATGGCAGGCACCCACACGCTGAGGTACTTGGTAAAGGCCACCGCCACTGCCGCCAGAAAGCCGGTTTGAATCACGGTGAGCAAGGACCAGCCGTATAAAAAGGCGGGAATTTCGCCCCAGGCTTCTTTCAGGAAGACATACTGCCCACCCGCGCGGGGCATATAAGCCGCCAGCTTCCCGTAGGAGCTTGCCGCCAGCAGCGTGAGCAAGCCTGCAAAGGCCCAAATGGCGATCAGTAGGCCGCCGGTGCCCACGGTGCGGGCAATATCGGCGGAAACAATAAAAATGCCGGAACCCACCATGGAGCCCGCTACAATGCAGGACGCCGAAAACCAGCCCAGCGTGGGTTTTAGTTCAGGTTCTGGTGATAAATCAGAAAGGCTTTCGAATGAATTGCTCATATTACCGGATTTTCTGCGATCTTGAATGACCAAAAAATACCCCCTTCTATCGCTGAACCAGTCAGCCACATGAGAAAATGCAAATTACCACCAGCGAGGATTTATTCCACGTCCGGGGTGCTGGCGGAAGATTGCTGCCCGAGTTTAATTTGATCTTCCCGGATATGCTTGAAGTGCCGCCACAGGTACAACACGCCCAGAATCACCAACACACCGATGATCACGGCATCAAACTTGTGCCAAATATCGCGGAAGGTGTCCAGGTTGTCGCCAAAGTAGACGCCCACCCAGACCAGTCCGTAGCTCCAGACCAGCGAACCGATAAAGGTATAAATCACAAAAGGCACAAAGTTGGCGTTCAAAATCCCGGCGGGCAGAGAAATAAAGGTGCGTACCACGGGCAACATCCGGCAGAGAAAGAAGGACAGATCGCCGTATTTTTCCGTCCAGCGTTCGGCGGTGACTAAATCATGCTCGCTCAGCAGCAGGAACTTGCCGTACTTCAGCAGAAAATCGCGGCCACCCATTTTGCCCAGCCAATAGGAAGGCACCGAGCCCAGCACACAGCCCACGGCCCCGGCCAAGGCCGCCAAATGGAAGTTGAGCTTGCCCTGTTGCACCATAAAACCGGCATACGGCATGATGAATTCGCTGGGCAGGGGAATATTGGCGGATTCGACGGCCATCAGGAGGGCAATCCCCACGTATTGCAGAGACACAATGGTTTGGTGAATAAAGGTCATCACCATTTCCAGCAACGAATGAAAAAATGCCATGAACCGCTCCTAAAGCTAAATCGAGGGGAGTTTTTGGGGGAGGATGCTGCGACAAGGGCCAAGCCGTCACGTCTCCGGGTGTCGTGAAAAAACTAGTGGGGAATGACCCAGTTGATCACATACATCAGCAGGCCGGAAAACAGGAAGGTCAGCGGGATGGTGAGCACCCATGCCCACAGGATGTTTCCCACTATGCTCCATTTTACCGCAGACAGTCGTTTTGTCGCGCCCACACCCATAATGGCCGAGGTGATGACATGCGTGGTGCTGAGCGGAATACCAAAGTGCGTGGCGCTTAAAATCACCGCAGAAGCCGTGGTTTCAGCGGCGAACCCGTGAATGGGCTGGAGCTTCAGCATTTTGTTGCCCAGGGTGTGGATAATTTTCCAGCCGCCGCTGAGCGTGCCTAGGGCAATCATGCTGGCGCAGGCGATAATCACCCACAGGGGCACATGGAAACCGCCGGTCTGCGGGAAAAACCAATCGGGGAAATGCACGCCGGGCATTTTACTAAAGGTCAGCAGGGCCAGCGCGATAATCCCCATGGATTTCTGGGCGTCGTTGCTCCCGTGCGAGAGGGCCATAAACATGGCCGAAACCACCTGTAACTTGCCAAACACCGCGTTGATCTTCTGCAAGTGTACCCGGAAGACCATCCAGATTAAGCCGGTCATAATCAGGAAGCCGAAGACAAAGCCCAAAAAGGGCGAGGTGAACATGGGGAAGACCACCTTGGCAAAGACCACGGCCCAGGAAATATTTTGCGGCCCCTGATTGCTGGCGAAAAATGTGGCGCCCAAGAGCGAACCAATGAGGGCGTGTGAGGAACTACTGGGCAAGCCCCACCACCAGGTGAGCAGGTTCCAGGTGATGCCGCCAATCAGCGCGCACAGCACAATGGGCATGGTGATGGCATGCCCGTTCACCAGATCTTTCCCCACGGTGGCGGCGACTTCGGTGCTGAGCAGCGCCCCGGCGAAGTTAAAGGTCGCCCCAAACAGCACGGCGGTGCGCGGGGTCATCACCTTGGTGGCGACGAGGGTCGCAATGGCGTTGGCCGCATCGTGGAAGCCGTTGATATAGTCGAAAATCAGGGCCAAACTGATAATGGCCAGTAACATCAGAAAATCCGGGCCGAATTCCATCGATTAGCGCGCCTCCACAACGAAGGCGACAAGGCTCACAGCAGGCAGGGCGGTACGCGTCATGGCAATCAAGAGGAGGCCCACTAGCTGTGTTTCAGGATGATTTGCAGCGCCACGTTGGCGGCATCCCGGTACTGGTCGGTGACATCTTCCAGCATTTCGTAGATGTCCTTGCGCAGGATCAGCTCCCGCACGTCTTCGATCTCGCTAAAGGAGCTGGCAATCAGCTGGCCCAGAACGACATCGCCCTGATCTTCCAGTTCGTGCAGAATGGCCGCCTTGGCGTTCACGGTTTTGGAATTCAGCTTGCCGGACAATTCCAGAATCACCGCGGACATGGCCTCGGCCTGCCGTTCAATGATTTCCACAAACTTGTTGAAATCGCCTTTGTAGGGGTGCATGTTGTGCGTTAGCAGGCGCACCGTGATTTTATCAATCAGCTTGGGAATGTGATACAGCGTCACCGCGAATTCCTGAATGTCTTCCCGGTCAAACGGCGTGATCAGCGTGCGGCAGATCTCCTGGGTGATGATCTCCAGAATCTTTTTGGCTTCTCGCTTGGAACGGCGAATGCCTTCGGAAGCGTCCTCAATGGCCTTGGCCTCGGCCTTCAGTTCCACCATGACCTTCAGCAGGCGGCAGCTCTGGTTGGCGTGCGCTTCCAGCTCCATGATCATCTTGATAAATTTATCTTCGCGGGGAAGGAGGTTCAACATAGGGGATCGAGGCTCTTTGTCATCAAATTGTCACAATTCACGCGGGTTTCAAGTGTATTTTATGATCAAGGCCTGCTCTTAAATCAAGGGAATTTTGCAGAACTTATTCTTTAACTGATGGCCCGTTCGGCGGCGGCGAGGGTGCGCTCGATGTCTTCGTCCGTGTGGGCGAGCGAGAAGAAGCTGGCTTCAAACTGGGAGGGGGCGAGGTAGATGCCCTGATCCAGCATGCCCCAGAAGAAGCGGTTGAAGCGCTCGCGATCGAAACGGCACACATCGTTATAGGCTTTTACCGGGCCTTCGGTGAAGAACAAGGTCATCATGGCGCCCACGCGGTGGGCGGTGTGCGGAATTCCCTTCTTGTGGCAAATAGCGGCCAGCCCGTCGCCCAAGTGGGTGCTGATGACTTCCAGTCGCTCGTACACGCCGGGGGCTTGCAGCAGCTTCAAGGTCTCCAGACCCGCGGCCATGGCCAACGGATTGCCCGAGAGCGTGCCCGCCTGATACATGGGGCCGTCCGGGGCCACTTGGGCCATGATTTCTTGTTTGCCGCCGTAAGCGCCCACGGGGAGCCCACCGCCGATGATCTTGCCCAGACAGGTGATGTCGGGCGTAACGCCATACCGTTGTTGTGCGCCGCCCAAAGCCACCCGGAAACCGGTCATGACTTCATCAAAAATCAGGCAAGCCCCGGATTCATCCGCCAGACGGCGCAGGCCTTCCAGAAAGCCGGGCTCGGGAGGGACGCAACCCATGTTGCCCGCCACCGGTTCAATCAGAATGGCAGCGACTTGCTCAGGGCAGGCTTTCAGCAGGGCTTCCACCGACTCGAGATCGTTAAAGTGGGCGTTCATGGTTTCGGACGCGGTGCTGGCGGGAACCCCGGCGCTGTCCGGCACGCCGTGGGTGGCTGCCCCGGAACCGGCCTTGACCAGCAGGTAATCGGAGTGGCCGTGGTAGCAACCTTCAAACTTGATGATTTTACTGCGGCCGGTGTAAGCTCGTGCGAGCCGAATGGCGCTCATGACCGCTTCAGTCCCGGAGTTGACGAAGCGCACTTTCTCAATCGATGGCACAAGATCGATGACCAATTGGCCCATTTCAGTTTCCATCAGTGTCGGCGCGCCAAAACTGGTGCCGCTTTCCGCGACAGCCTGAATGCGGCGAATCACCTGCGGGTGCGCATGTCCCAGAATGGCAGGCCCCCAGGTACCCACGTAATCAATGTATTGATTGTCGTCAATGTCCCACAGGTAGGCCCCCTTGGCTTTGTCCATAAATACCGGATTCCCACCCACGGAGCGGAAGGCTCGAACCGGGCTATTCACGCCACCGGGCAACACTTGCCGGGCCGCTGCAAAGGCTTCTTCAGAACGGGTACGGTTGCGTTTTTCTATCACGGGGCTGCTGGGAGTCATGGCGCTATCCTTTTACGTTAAAGGGGAATGTACTGATTTTACCCAAATCGCCGTCCATTACCAACTGATCGCAGCCACCCTGCATACACCTTGAACAGCGAGGTGGATCTTATAAGGAGGTTTTGGGCAATAAAAAACCCGGAAATGTTTCCAATTTCCGGGCTGGGCAGGCAAAGCTTGCCTATCAGTCGCAGTTTAAAGCAATAGAAAAGGTGTTAAAAAATTGGATCGGTTTTGAAAGAATCGGTTTTGAAATTGAAGATAAATTCGTGTCGATTTAAGTTGCTGTTGTTAGCTGCCCCTCACAATTTGCTTTTCCGTAGGTCGTAATCCGCTCGTTACTTAGGGGATTAAACTTAGCACCACTGGGTTCAACAAAGCCGGGTTCACCGCCAAGGCGGACGGTGCCACTACTGGGACGGCCAACAGTCCCAGTCCGGCTATCGGCAAGGCCAAGGTTGCTATACTGGCCATTGGCGGTTTTTTGTTTAAGTCCAGTTTGAACTGATTTGCCGTTTTCAGTGCGAGGTTTTGACCGCCCGTTAATGCCGTGGGGTTGCCTAACAGGATGGCTTCCATCGTTTTGAACGGGTTGGCTGCCTGAACGGTTGTCGCTTTTTGGGCGGCCGTCTGCACATCCTGCAAGGTCTGCACCGAGAGCCGCGCTGGGGCGGGCAATGCTGAGGACGTACTATCAGGGGTCAGTCTGGATTTTAAGGCCTGGAAAAACCTGCCCAGTCCCCCTCCGGATGCAGGCTTTTCCAGGGGTGCCGCATTTGCGGCGTTCACGATTTTTCCGCCTTTGGGCATTGAGCCCGCATCGGCGTTGGCTTTTTGAAAGACATCTTTTTCCAGTGTCGTGGGCGTTGGCAATTTGCTGGACAAGTCCCCAAATTTTGGGGCAGCCGCTGGCGCTGAGGCCAACCCGGTCGCGCCGGACTGAATGCCGGGGTTCCGCAAAAATCTCATGGCTTGTAACGCGTCCATCATGGCGCTGTATCCCGCTCCTTGGTTAACTTTCACTTCCATTGAATAGAACTATTCTAACTGAGGATTCTCAGATTGGGAAATAGAAATAAAAACAATTTTGTGAGAATTCCTCAGTTCAGCCTATTAGCGGGATTCAGCCCCTTGTTTACAATTCGTAATCTTTGCTTATTGTTTGATTGACAAAAAGCATAATCCCCAAAACAAAGGCCCTTCGTGTACAAAGGGCCTTTAGGGGGTGTATCCAAGACACTTTCAAAAAGTCTCTTTAAAATATTTGAACTTTGCGATCCGCGGGGTTGAGGAATCGGGTCAGGCTGTTGCGGAACAACAGGGAGACTTCGCCCACGGGGCCGTTCCGTTGCTTGGCGATAATAATATCGGCGGTGCCGGGGCGCTCGGTTTCCTTGTTGTAGTATTCGTCCCGGTAAATGAACATGACCAGGTCAGCATCCTGCTCGATGGAGCCGGATTCCCGCAAGTCGCTCAGCATGGGCTTTTTGTCCTGACGGCTCTCCACCGCGCGAGACAATTGGGACAGCGCCATCACAGGCACTTTCAGTTCTCGGGCCAAGCCTTTCAAACCGCGCGAGATGGCGGAAATTTCCTGGGTGCGGTTGGCCTCGTTGCCCCCGCCGCCGGGTCCGGTCATCAGCTGCATGTAGTCAATCACAATCAGGCCCAGATCCCCACCGGATTCCATCTGGACTTTGCGGGCCTTGGCGCGCATTTCCATCACGGTCATGCCGGGAGTATCATCAATATAAATGGGGGCCTCACCCAGCTTGCCCATGGCTTGGGTCAATTTGGGAAATTCATGTTCGGCAATCTCGCCAGTCCGGATCTTCTGGGCGTCAATTTCCCCTTCAGAGCAAAGCATCCGGAGTACGAGCTGCTCCTTGCCCATCTCCAAACTGAACACCAGCACGGGCTTTTTCTCCCGCAGGGCCACATGGGTCACGATGTTCAAACAAAAGGCGGTTTTCCCCATCGAGGGACGGGCGGCCAGAATGATTAAATCCGATTTACAGAGGCCCGAGGTGTAGTTGTCCAGATCGTAAAACCCGGTGGAGACGCCCATTAACTGGCCTTTGTTGTTGCAACGCTCCTCAATCTGATCCCAGGATTCCGGGAGGATGTCCTTGATGTGGATCAAATCGTTGGGCACGCCGTGCTGGGCCAGCTCAAAGACTTTCTGCTGGGCTTGATCGATGGCCTCTTCGGGGTCGACGGAAGGCTGGTAGCAGAGCCCCGCAATGTCATTGCCTGCAGTGATCAAGCGACGCAACAGGGATTTGTTGCGAATGATTTTGGCGTAATAGGCAATGTTTTCGGCGGTGGCCACGGACATGGCCAAATCCATCAGGTAGGGGCGGCCCCCGGCGGCTTCCAGCGCCTCTTTGTCGTTCAGCATCTCGGAGACGGTGATGATGTCGATGGGCTCGCTTTTATTGTAGAGGTCGATCATGGCCTCAAAGATATGTTTGTGGGGGCCTCGATAGAAATCATCGGGCCGCAGGAGCTCCACAATGCGGTTAAAGGCATCCGGAGAAAAGAAGAGACCCCCCAGTACCGATTGCTCGGCTTCCACGCTGTGTGGGGGCAGGAGGCTCTCGACCAGCGACAGCCCGGAATCCCCGCTCATCAGGGCGGTGTCGCTTCCGGGGAAATTACGCTTGCTGGCCATAAACGCTAACTCTCTATACTCTATTTCGTGTCGTGATTGGTTGGCTTCATTGTTTTGTTTCAGAACCCTCTGGGTTTGTTGGATTCAGCTTGATTCCGGACTGGGGGTGTGGATTATGTTCTTACGTTGGGTGACCATTGTTTTCAATGGTGTTACATGGTCACCCGAAAAATGCCAGCAATAGCGTCCCAAGGCTCAGACGTTTTTTGTTTGCCTGAGCTGAGTGGAAACTGATCATAGCAAGATTGGCGAGCGAAAAGCGTTATTACGGTGATAGTTTTTACATACCAATTTTTCCGGGATTTTTCTGAGACAGGGCCGAGTTTCCGGTTTATAATGCCGGGCAAGATTTCAGGACGGACAGGCCGTGTTTTTAAAGATGCGGACTTTTAAGCACCACTGCCATCATTAAAAAAATGTCAGAAGCCGTTCAGTTGGCACCCTCACGATTTCACTTGAAAAACTGGCCTTGCAAAATCGTTATTCATCCCATCAATTGTTACTTGCCAAGAAAGGATTCTCCGATATGCCAACACTGGAAGTGGAACGCGTTTACTGGCTACCGTATTGCAGCACTTGCACCAAGGCGGATCAGTATTTAAAGGACAAGGGCGCAACGGTGGCGCGGTATATCAACGTGAAAGAGGAACAGGTCAGCCGCGAAGAACTGGTTGCGTTGTGTGATGCACTGGGCGGTGTCGACAAGCTGTTCTCCAAGCGGGCGATGAAGTTTCGGGCCTGGGGCTTGCACGAGAAGAAGCTCAGTGATGAGGACATGCTGGGCTACATGCTGCAAGAATACACGTTTATCAAACGCCCGGTCGTGGTCACAAAGGATCAGAAGGTCCTGGCCGGATTCTCAGCCAAGCAGTACGACCAACTCTTCAAATAACCCTGCTATTCCCTCATATAGCCAAGTCAGGACATCCTGATATTTGCAGAATCCCTTTCAAGGGCCTTCCTTATTGAGCCTCATTTCAGGCTTCATTATTTATTTTTTTATTTTTTCGCTGCCACACAAAATTCAAAGATCCAATCGAGTCAATTCGATTGGCTGGTTATACCAAATCCACCAACTCGCCCTCTCTTCCAACTAACTTGCCCTCTTTCCAAAAAGAGGCAACACCTCTTTTCCTAAGCCAAAGGGCGCCACAGCCACGCGAAAGAAAACCACACTTGGCGGGGTTTGGGGGCAACACTGCCCCCAATGGAGGGAGTTTGAGGGAGGCTAGCCTCCCTCAAGCCAACCAGCTAAACCTAAAACCCACAGGCAAAAAATTACTCTAAGGATGACAATTACTCTGCAAAAAAGCCCACAGATTCCCCGCTTCGGAAGCCCCAGCTTGCACCACTTGCTCATAATACCGCGCCGCGCGAACATAATCATCGGCGACGCAATAGACGGTGCTGAGGTTGTAGCGGGCTTGCGTGATATTGTCCGCATCCAGAAAGTTATCCTTGAGGCGTAAAGCCTGATGGCTGTTTCTCAGGGCGTTTTCCCAATCGCGTTGATGAATGGCCGCCGTGGAAAGCCCGACATAGGCATCGGCGAGCAGGATATTCTGCTGGATGGCCTGATTGTATTCGATGACGGCCTGGGCCCATTCCTTGCGATCGCTGTAATAGACGCCGCGATTGTAGTGACTGAGGGCGGTATTCACGGCGCTGTCCTGCACGGTTCGCACAAAGCGGGCGTTGGGCGTAAAGCTGACGGGCTGAATACCTGGTTCTGTCCCAGAGGGCGGTAAGATTGTTTCGTCTTGTCCGGTGGCTTTTCTGAGCTTTTCGATTGCTTCTGGGTCATTCAGCTCAGCGTCGGCCAGACTTTTATTGTTGAATACGGCGGAATCCGGTGCGATGTTGGATGCCACCGAAGCGGCCTGGGCGTTGCTCATGATGGGGTGCTCAACGTGGGAGGCGGTGCCTGGCAAGATGGGTTCCGGGGCAATGACCACGGGATGCGTTTTTTTGTGCCTGCCCGATGAAACGGGCATGGCGTTGGAGGGGTTGTTAGAATCTGATGGGTCGATTCGGCTTCTATCCGTGTAAACTGGTTGCGTGGAGAACTCATTTGCGTCAGACGAGGAATCCGGCATGAACGGCTTGGCAAGGACTGAGCCCTGAAGCAGGCAAACGCTCAAGGCCAGCATTAAGACGGGATGAAAGCCGCGCTTCGCATTGGCGGCGGTCAACCCTCGCTGAAGGTGTTTATGGGGACATAGTATCCAGATTTTCATATCCTGACGAACTCCGTTGGTGCGAGCCGTCGGGATAGAAGGGTTAATAGCGGCGTTCGGCTGCTACTCCCACTCCACTGTGGCCGGGGGCTTGCTGGTGATGTCGTACAGGATTAAGTCTACATTAGGCTGGCTGCCCAACGCGTCAACCAGATTGCGGATAAATTGCAGCGGGAGTTCGTCCAGCAGGGCTGCGGGCCGGGCGGTCATATAATCGCTGGTGATCACGGCGCGCAACACAAAGGAGTGCTTGAAGCGGCCGCCACTGTGAATATCGGTATCCACCGGGATCATCACGGTAAAGAGCTGGCTAATGCGGTCATGCAGGTTTTCAGCGCGGAAGGCGTCGGTGACCATGCCATCCAGCACACGCAATTTTTCCAGTGTGACCTCGTTCAGGTGCGTGGTGGTGATGGTTTTAATTTCGCGAGGCAGGGGTTTCTCATTGAGCAGCAAGGCCACCCGGTTTACCGCGTGAATGCGGTTGGGGATTTTTTGAGCCAGCGCGCGGATCTCCGGCCAGGTCAGTTTAAAGAGATCCCCTTTGAGGGCGGCGCAATAGCGATAGCTGCGGGCATCGCCTTGCACACCCACGCTCTGGATAGGCAGCAAGACAGCTTGTACGCCTGCTTCAGCCGCCAGCACCTGCAGGTTGCGATTGGCACTGTCGTACTCGTCGGTCAGGTAGGGGGTATCCGAGCAGAGTACCCGAATGGCCAGGCCTGGCCCGGGGAAAGGATGGCGCATCACCAGTTCTTCGGGCAGGCCCAGAATGCGGCCAACCTTGCGGACTTCGTCCTTGTGCCAGTCGCGGTTGGGCTCAATGATCAGGCCTTTCTTGCGCTGTTCCTGAATCAGGGGAACGTCGTTGTGGTGCGTCTTGATGGTGTGCGCCTGACTGCTTACATCCCGGTTGCCACTCTCGATGAGATCGGGGCGCAGGGTGCCCTGCGCGATAAAGGTATCGTTCAGGTTCAGGCCACTGCGCTGAATCGCGTCGGTGACCAGATGGTAAAACACGTCGCCAATAATGCGGCGTTTGATTTCGGGGTCGGTCACATGGCGCAGGGGGCCAACGGTTTTGCCATCGATCTCCGTGGTGGCGTTCAGGAAGGTCTGTTCCGCGTCGACGCGCTCCAGATGTTTCAGGCCGATGGCTTTCAGGGCTTCGCAGACCAGATCGCTCTCCGATTCCCGCATCATGCCGGAATCGATGTGTACCGCGAAGACTTGTTCCGGGCGCAGGGCTTTCACCAGCAGGGCGGCGGTCACGCTGGAATCCACACCGCCGCTGACCAGGACGAATACGTTCTTGTCGCCCACTTGCGCGCGAATGGCATCCAGCGATTCATTCAGCCGATCGCCCAGCGCGTGGCTACCGGTCAGTCCGCAGACTTTATAGAGAAAGTTCTCCAGCATGCGGCCCCCATTCACGCTGAGTTCCACCTCCGGGTGAAACTGCACCCCGTAAATGCGGGCTTTGGGGTTCTGGATGGCGGCCACCACATCGTGGTCATGGCTGTTTACGGAGCGCCCGACGATTTCAAAGCCGGGAGCGGGTTCGCCCACGCTGTCCCCGTGGCTCATCAGCACATGTTGCAGGGGGTCCAGCCCATCAAACAGGAGGCAATCCGGCTTTACGGTGACTTCCGTTTCGCCGTATTCCTTGGTGGGAGAGGGCAGGACTGTGCCACCGAAGTGACGGTTCAGGAGTTGCATCCCGTAGCAAATGCCAAATACGGGCAGGCCCAGTTCAAAAATGGCGGGATCGCATTGCGGGGCGTCTGCTTCGTAAACACTATTGGGGCCCCCGGAGAGAATAATCCCGGAGAAGTCACCCTTGAGAAAATCCGCCTTCACATCCACCGGGAAGATGGCGGTGTCCACGTTTAATTCCCGCACCCGACGGTCGATCACCTTGGTATACTGCGCGCCACAGTCCAGCAGGGCAATTTTTTCAACTTTTTTGGGGGCGCTGGCGGGGGATTGGTTCTGTTGGGCTTGGGGGGCGGTGGCGGTCACGGGCGATTTCCTTCTGGGCGGCTGGCATCGGTAAAATGACTGGCGTTTTTCATGGCGGCGGGTCAGAGATGGCCCGAAGGCTTGGGACTCAGTGTCATGAAAAAACGAAATTTTGGTTAGATTATAGCCTGAAGGAAGCCCCGCATGGAAAGGGCTTCTGAAAAAAGTGGGCGGGATGGGTGTTCCAAAGTTCGCCTTGCAAGGTCGTTTTTAAGCGAACAGCAACTTGTGCCGCAGAAGTTTTCCCAACAGGATGGCCGGGTTGCCGTCACGATCAAAGGCCGAAAAGCGGGGCACCGTAAAGCGGTGATCGCTGGCTTTCCACGGGCGGGTTTCCACGGTCATGCCATAGGCGTAGGGGGTTTCTGCCATCATGTCCACCACCCGCTGATCATATTCGCCCCAGGGGTAGGCCATCACGGGCAGGTAGGCGTTTGGGAACAGTTCGCTCAGGATGCGGTGGGATTCGTGCAGCTCAAAGCGCAGCTCTTCGTCGTTTAGCTCCGGGAAGTGTCGGTGCAGCATCCCGTGACTGCCCAGGGTCATGTAAGGTGAGTCTGCCAAAGTCTGCATTTGCTCGATGGACATCAGTTGATCCCGCTCGGCTTCGGGTAGATCACCCTGATCCCAGACGTTGGTGCCGGAAAAACGACCGGGCAGCACAAACACAGTGGCTGGGCAGCGTTCTTGTTCCAGCACCGGCAGGGCTTCTTCCAGATTGTTCACATAGCCATCGTCAAAGGTCAGCACCACGCAGCGATCGCTGTTGGCCGTGGGATTGGAGGTACTCAAGGCTTCGCGCAGGGAAATGATGTTGAAACCGAGCAGACGAATCGTGCGAATAAAGCGGCTCAGGCCCTTGGGGGTGATGCTGATAATTTGGCGCGAGGGATGACGAAATTGGGCTTCGACGTGATGAAAGTTGAAGATTAACATATCGGGCAGGACTCCAGAAAAAGGGGCAAAAATGACTTTGATTGAACCGTTGAAAGCAAGTTGGAAAATTATCGAGCGTGGGTTTGGGTGGGCTCAATATGCAGGTTGCTGGTAGAAGAAAGTCGGGACTGAATACGACCCGCCCAGACCGGGCCAATCAAGGTTTGAGTGATGCCTTGCACCAGCCAGCGCGTGGTGGACATCCAGTTAAAGCGGGATTGAATGCTGAGCTTGGCGAGCAGTCCCTTTTTGCCACTGAAAAATTCAACCGACACATGGTGGGCGTTTGCCGACTGATGCGGCGTGGCAGGGCTTATCGCAGGCGAAGCCGTGTCGGTTGCAGGGGTGCTCTTGTCTTCCCGGTATTCCTGAAAGAGGCGCAGGGCATGGGCAAAGAAGTTGTACATCAGAAAGCGGAAGAACAGATTGCGTTGTTGCAACTGACGCAGGTGATGAAGCTTGGCCGGGCTTAGAATGCCTTGCAGGTTGTCCAGAATGGATAACTCAGCGCTTAGGGCCTGCTCATAATTTTGCAAGACCTGACGACAACGGCCCGACATGCTTTGACGATACAGCACCAGACGCTCTCCGGTGGAGAACGCCGGGTAGTGCTGGCAGGCTTCGATGAAAAAGACCCGGTCTTCGTGGTAGCAACCCGGTTTAAAGCCGCCGACGGCTTCGACGATTTGGCGATGCACCAGCGTTGTGCTGGGCAAAAAGAGTCCTTCCTCATCCAGTACCGCCTGGGCGCAATCCCCGTTCAGGTGGGGCATGGGCGGCTGATGAATCAGCGCGTCCTGATCATTCACGGCAAAGTAGCCACTGGTTACCAGACAGGCTGGTTGATCCGGGGTGGTGTGCTGGTGAATGATTCTCAGTTCTCGTTCCAGTTTGTTGGACAGCCACTGATCGTCCGCATCCAGAAACGCGATCCACTCGCCCTGAGCTTGTTCAAAGGCGTGATTTCTGGCGACGGCCACACCCTGATTGGGCTGACTGATCACTTTGAGTCTGTCATCCCGGATTCGGCTTAGCTGGGACAGGGTGTTATCCGTGGATCCGTCATCCACCAGAATCAGCTCCAGACGATCGTGACTCTGACCGAGCACGGAGGCGACGGCTCGCAAAATGGTGGCTTCCCCGTTGAAAACGGGCAAAATGACCGAAACCAGCGGCTTCATGTGGTCGTATACACGGGTGAGCTGGTCCATGAAGCGTTCAATCCCGAAGTCGGCGGCACGGGCCTGAAGCGCCTGTTGCAAGGCTTCCCGATCTGCAGGTTCAAGGGACAGCAACTGTTGGACTTTCTGGCTCAGGCTGTTGACGTCATACACCGGGGCCAGTAAGTGCCGGGTGGCAGGCTGATTCAGAATCTCCTGAGGGCCGCCGCAATCGTAGGCCACTACCGGCACTCCTGCGGCCATGGCCTCAACCAGACCCAAGCCAAAGCCTTCCCGGCTGGCGGGATGCACGACGACGTCTGCCAGAGAAAGCAAGGCCGGAATGTCGTTGCATAAGCCAATGTAACGGAAGTTGGGCAGATCCGCGCTGGCTTTCAGCATGGCGCCTTCCAAGGGGCCTTCTCCGGCCATGATAAAGCAAGGCACGGGCTGGCCGGTTTCCTGTGCGGCCTGCGTGACCAGTTTGGCCATTGCTACAAAGTCCAGCGGGTTTTTGTTGGAGTCCAGCCGATTGAAATAGACCACCCGTCGAGATTGAGGCGAGGTGGGAATGGCCCAACGTCTGGCCAGGTTCAGTCCATCAGCAGCGTTGACCTTTTCTTGCCAGGCGGCAACAGGCATGCCGTTGTGTAGCACCTTTGCCCGGTTCTCTTTGGGTAGGTAGCCTTCCTCGATCAGGCGCTGGTGTTCCACATTGCTAACCACCAGCATGGCATCCATACGGCGGGCCGTTTCCCGGAACAAAAATCGGGTGAAATGCTTGAAGGCCCGTTTCAGGGGATTGGTGACCCCTGCCAGACTAAATAGGGTGCCATACCCATGAAAGGTATAGACCACCGGATAGCCCAAGACTTGCAAGAGCACATTCTCCAGCAGGCCCATGTGGACATGAATGACATCCGGCTTTTCCTGTTTCAGCAGGCGAAGTGTTTCCAGAAAGCTGGGCAGATCGAAACTGCGGAGAAATGATTGGGCAAAAAACGTGCGATTGGGCAGGCCAAACAGCGGAACATCCAGTGCTTCCATTTGCTGATACAAGGGGCCGCCCGCCGAGCAGACCACCACCGGCTGAAAGTTTGGATGTTTTTCCAGTAGTTGGGTGGTTTGTAACAGGTACCTTTCTATACCGCCCATTACGGCAAAATCCTGATACAGCATCATGATTTTCAGGGGCCGCAGGGATTCTGGCTGCTGTGCACCCTCTGTCTGAACAGATTGATGTGCCAACAGTTTTAAGAATTGGGGCGATAAGGGGGGCATTGGATTGTTCACATTCAACCTGCAGGGTAATGATTGGTAAGGTGTGAGGAGGTGTCAGGATAATTTCAAGGACGTTTGAATGCTGAATGGCTGGGTGAGGATAGTCTGTTCAGGATAATTCAGGTTTATCGCTAGGATTCATTCAACACATCTACTTCTACTCATTAAAAGAGTACCACTCGCAAAATTGCGCGCCAATCGAATAACGTGTATTTTTAGTAATAATTTTTTGTAGCGTCAAAGCCTGCTGGCTGAATTGCCATTGATGGCATGCATTGTCGGGTTATTTTGGGTATATAATTTGTCTGTTTTAAAAAACATTGTTTGATTGGGTTGTTATCTAAGCAAATTTTTCATGGGGTCGGAGTTTAGTTACGCAGCATCTCATGTTGTCTTGTATTGAGGACTGCCCAGGCCCTACTGGGGTCAGTCATTCCGGAGAGCATTCTGTGAGAGCTTCCTGTTCATCATTAGTCAGGTTTACCCGGGCGGCTGGATGCCTCTCAATGGGCCCCCGTCCCCGGTATGGTTCGTCTCACTCAAATTGATTTGGAATGTCTATCGCTTTAGTAATCACAGGTATTTTGGAATGACTCAACGTCGCATTGCTTCTGTTTCCCGCCTGCTTTTTAGTGACACACCGTTGTTGCGCCAGGGGCGTCAACGCGTCGTGGCAATGAGTCTGCTGATCAGTCTCACGCTGTGCGGCGGATTAGGCAGTGTATCCGGTGTTTTTGCCGAAACCCTGAGCGGCCGGTTACAGTTTGCCGAGGGCACTTACCGCATCAACGTTGGGGATGTGCTCAGTGTGAATGTTTACAACCAGAACGATCTGTCCAGTGCCGGCATTCTGGTGCGCGCCGATGGCAATGCGTCTTTTAACGGCGTGGGTGAGCTGCATGTGGCAGGCAAAACCATTCGCGAAGCCACCGAGCTGCTGGAGAGTCAGGTGCAGGAACTGGTACGGGATCCCCGAATTACCCTGACCGTCACCGAGAGTCATCCCCCTTCGATTTATCTGGCCGGTGCCGTGATGCATCCCGGTATGCTGCAAAATTATACTGGCGGGAGCGCCTCGGGTAATGGCGACTCGTCTTCGGCGAGCACCGGTGGCGGTAAGGCCAGCCAGATGGACTTCAGGCTGTCCAGTGTGCTGGCTGCCAGCGGGGGCGTTAAATTGAATGCCGATCTGGCCAACATTATGATCACGCGGGACGGGCAGGCCTTTAAAACCGTGAACCTCTGGCCCATGCTGAAGCAGGGCGACACGGAAAACGATCTCATGCTTCAGAATGGCGACGCCATTTATATCCCTGAACTCCCGGAGCAAGCCCTGGATGATGCCACCTATCGTCTGTTGCTGACTTCGGCCATTGGTCCTAAAACTTTCCCTGTGCGTGTTCTCGGTGAAGTGAAAGCCCCCGGTGTTTACGAAATGAACGGAACCTCGCCGTTCCTCAATTCACTGATTGCCAAAGGTGGTGGGTATAACGTGGGTGCGAATCGTAAAGTGATCGCCTTGCGCCGCTTTACCAGCGAGGACAAATTTTCGACGCTGATGATTAACCCCACGCAGAACGATTTCATGTTGCGTCCCAATGATGTGATCTATGTCTCAGAGTTGAAGACCTACCAGTTGGGTCGTTACAACGACAACGTGAGCAAAATCCTGTCGCCCTTCACCAATATCAGTTCCGCCTTTATTGGTTTCTCCTTAATTCGTCGGGTGAAGTAAGCCAAAGACCCACTGCGTTAAACCTTTTCTGTACTACTTGGATTTTATTGTTCCCGATTGACTGCATTTTAAAATTTTCCCCACTCTTATTAGAGGAACCTGTTCATGGCCATTGCCCCATCTGAAATTCAGCCCCCCCGATCCTTCCTGAGTCGCAACCTTGGCCTGATGATTGCCTCGGGTCTGATCGTGACGATCTGGATGCTTTTGTATACCTTCACCATGCATCAGTCCAACTACAAGGCTGAGGCGACGGTGATCATCAAGGACTCGGCCATTACCAATCGCTATGTGGAGCCTGAGCAATACTATGCGATGCAGACCACCTCGTCCACCTCGTCCAACCCGGTGCTCAACACGATGGGGATTCTCAAATCCCAGCCCATTAGCAATGCCCTGTGGGCTTACTTTAGTACCCGCCATCCGCAAGAACTCAAACGCCTGAAGATTAAAACCCAGAAACAGTGGAACAGTTTTTATCAGGATGGTTCCGGCTTTATCAAGTCGAAGAACCAGCAAGGGACCGATTTGATCACCATTCAGTTTGCCTGGAGCAATCCGGTGTTAGCGCAGGAAGCCCTGGGCGTTGTGGTAAAAGCCTTTCAGGATTCCAGCCGGGACTTGAACAAGGAAGAACAGATCATCCGTACCCTCTTCCTCAGCAAGCAGATGGCCGGGGTAGAAGCGCAACTGGAAGCTATTCGTGCCCAAAAAAGCGCCTATGAAAGTCAGAACGCCACTGTGAATATCCGTCGGGAGAGCGATGATTTAGCAGGTTCTCGCATGGAGCTGGAAAACAAGCTGGCCCAGTTGCAAGCGCAAATGCAGGGCAAGGAGAAAATGGCCCAGCGTTACCGAAAAATGTTGAACATGAACAACGAGCAGGCCCTGCATGCCGCTGCCCTCGGACAGGATAGCACCATGAACCGTTTGCAGGACGAACTGTATCGTCTGGAACAACAGGCTTCCCTGCTTAGTTCCTCGCTAACGGACAGCAACCCTAAGGTGCGGGAAATCTACGCCCAGATCGATCAGGTTCAAGCTAGCATTGAGAGCCATCAGGCGCGGGTGATGCGTCCCTTTGGGAAAACTCATGCCCGTGGCGAAGCCATCGTGAGCGATGCCACTCGCAATGGCCTCATCAACGACATGTTGAGGGCCCAGGGTGATATTCAGGATCTCAACGCCCAGGCCAGCGTCCTGCGTCGTCGGCTGGGTGAAGTGAACAGCCACATCCGCAAGTTTCCCGGCACCGAACAAGGATTGGCCAGCCTGGAACAACAGGAAAACACCCTGAGCAGCGCGCTGGACCATTTGCGTCAGCGGGTGCTGGAAGGCAAGATGAAAGAGGCCCAGACCCTCAGTAACGTGTTTATCGTGGATCCCCCGCGTTTGCCGGATCATGCCAGTTTCCCCAATCGCAACCATCTGGTGGTCCTGAGTCTGGTGATGGGTCTGGCCGCCGCGTTGGCCAGTGCATTCCTCAAGGAGCAACTCTTTGCCAGAGCTGGAAAAAATAGCGCTTTCCCGCATGAGTCTGCCTATGGGTTTGCAGAGGACGGGATGGCCTATACCGAGGCCGAACTGGAACACCTTCAGGCCATGGCCACCCCCCCCACGCTGGAAGCGGCTGCTCGTTCAGGACATTACACGCAACCGCCTTTTTCCAACTTCTCTCAACAGGCTGGTGGGCATTATTGGGTGACCCCCACTGAACGCCATCCGCAACCGGGACCGTTTGACCAGCATGCCCCCGCTGCCAGACCGATGGCCCAGGTGCATGACCCGGTGGTGGGTTCCTTGTTTGATACCTTAATTGATCCGGCGCTGAATGCTATGATGCCCTCTGTATCCCGTGAGCTTGCCCCCACACAGCCTCAACCACAGGAAACCATTCGCCGGGATTTAACCGGCCCGCTGCCTCATCCCGCCCAACGGTCGGCCATGGCGCCGCTTCGGGAAGTCTCACCGGTGGCCCTGGCCGCAACTTCGACGCCGATCGCACCTCCGCCCGCTTCAGTCACCCAAGCGACCCGTTTGCCGGATGAACTGTTAATGCCCCCTCAGGCTGATGAAACGAATCTGGCTCCGGTTGCACTGCCTTCGGTTGATCCTGATCAATCCCCCCGTATCCCCTTGTCCAATGAATCCACATTCACTCCGGCGCAAGGCGTACCGGTGATGCATGCGGCCCCTTCGGCTGCGTCAGCATCAAAGGCAGGGCATGAGGCTGTATTTTCGAGTGATCCCCTGTCCGTGGAGATCATGCCTGCTGGCATGGCCTCGGTGCATGCGTCCGGGTTGAGCCACCTGGCCACCGAGATGGACACGCAGCCAGTCGAATCCAATGAATCGCAAACCCGGACAGTTCCGTTACCGCGCAAGGCGGGCGGCAGAATTCCCGCGTTTCTGCTGGATGACAACACGCTGAACGTAGAAAGTGAAACACTGACTCACCCGGATGAGACGGGCGCTATAAGCGAGAACACCTACAAAGCCCCGCCGCCACCCTACGATCTGGTGCCCCGCAAAGTGCGCGCGACCACGCCACCGGTGATGGATGAAGAATACTTTCAGGAGCTTCCCCCGTTGCCGCCAACGCCCACCGCGCCGGATTATCCGCCCATGCCCCAGTTCGTGCCCACCGAATTTTTAAAGCGTCGCAGAAAACCCTTCTTTAAGAGCATCCTCAGCGGAAAAAAACAGCAACCCGAATTGACCCTGCCCGGCGCGCCTAACCCCCACCGTTAGGGTAAGGCACTCTCTGATTCAGCCGCCGGCTTCACTGCCTGAATTAACCTGCTACCCTATCCGCCCTGAAACGCTGAAAGTAGACCCTGATCCAATGAGTTTCCCGCGTAAGGCTACCTCACCGGCTTCCCTGAATGTCCCCCATCCGGGCAGTCATACCGGTGCGGGGGTACAAAATGGATTTCAATCCGAATGGCCTCAGGGGCTCTGGATTGCAATCACGGTGCTGGTCTTGCTGGTGCCCTTGATTGGCTATGTATTGTTGCCCCGTCTGGGTATCAACACGCTGGGCGAAATGCTGAACCTCAAACTGATGGTGGCTTTGGTGGGGTTGCTGGTGGGTGGCGCGATCTATTGGGCCTACCTGCGGTGGGCCTTACCCCGGCCAGTGGTCTTGCTGGGCTTTATCATGCTGGCCTGGCCACTCGTGGATTACTGCAACGAACAGCTCATGCAACTCGGCCTGAACATTCACTTGCGCCCGCTGTTGATATTGGGGCTGGGGCTGCCCGCCCTCTGGCTGGGCTTGCAGTCGTTTCGCTTGCTGTGGAAACAACTCCCCGGTGTGTGGATTTATTTGCTGTTTATTGGCTGGATTACCCTGTATGCATTTTTATATAATGCCAACGCCAGCGACCCCAGACTGGGGGGCGGTGAGGACGCCATTTTCTCCGAAGGTTCGGTGAGCTTTGTGCAATGGACGGCCTACATGTACTGCCTGCTGGGCATGGCGTTGGCCGGGGTGACAGTGTTCAAGGCCAAAAATTATCAGCGTCTTTTCGATCAACTCAACATCGCCCTGCTGTGGGTGAGTAGTCTGGAAGCCCTGATCACCATTGCCGGTTACCCCATCGGCTGGTTTACCATTTTTCTGGATGGCTTCACCCGATCGATCGGGATTTTTACCCATCCTAATCCCTTTGCCCATCATATGGGTGTCCTGATGATCTATCTGCTGGGGTTGTTCTGCTATTATCAGGGTTACCGTAAGGCACGGGTTCCCGGATGGTTGTTGTTTGCCGGATTGCTGGTCAATTTTTGCGCTTTCTTGCTCGGGCTTTCCAAGACGGCTCTGGGCGTTTTTGTGCTGTGCGCCACGGTGGTGTTTTTAATGAATCTGGCGGTGCCTGCCGTGCGTCGTAGTTTCGGGAAAATCGTGCTGACCCTCATCGTGCTGATGCCTTTAGGGATCGTGGGCTTTCAAGCCCTCTCCGGGCAGAGTTTTATGGGCCTGCTGGAGTCCCGGATTGATCAAACGCAAAGTCTCACCTGGCGGGTGATTGTGTGGCAGGACCTGATCGCGGATATTAATAGCACCACCGTATGGTTGGGTCACGGATTTACCGCCGCCAACGATACGGTGTTTCGTCTCACGTTTAATGATGCAAAAGATGCGCAACCCTTGATGATGGTTCACAATGCCTATATCGCCCTGCTGTATGACTTTGGCCTGACCGGCTATCTCATGTTTGCGGCCGCCCTGACCTTTTTGTGGCAAGGGCTCTATCAGTGGTTCAATGCCACCCACCCCGGACAACGCAGTCTGCATGCCACCATTGTGGCGCTGGTGATCTATTTTATGGTGGTGTGCGGCTTTGATGAAATGTCTTACATGTTCGATGCCCCCATGCTGTTCTGGGCCTTGGTCACCCTGTTGGCCAGCGTGGCGTTTCGGGAACAGCAGGATGAACGTCGCCGCCGCATTCATGCTTCTGATCACGCTCAGTCCGTTCTGCGTCAATCGTTGTATCCGTCGGCTCCTGTTTTTGCCGGAGGGCTGAAATGAGTCTGCAACAACGTTACGCCATTGGCATGCTCAGTGGTGCAGGCAGTGTGGCCTTGCGCACCGCCCTGAATATTCTGGTGGTGCCCATGCTCATCGCCAAATTGGGGCTGGATGTGTTTGGGCTGTATATCGTTTTAATTGCCATACTGGAAGTGGCGACGTTTTTGGATTTAGGAGCCACCAGCGCTTTAGTCACCCTGCTGGGTAGCGAAACCAATGACCTGGCCCGACGGTCGCTGATGAAGGTGGGGCATGTCTGGTTCGGGGTACTTACCCTGCTGTTTGGCCTGTCCGGATTTTTACTGCGCGATCAGTTGGGCTCGCTCTTTCATATCGACGGGGCCATGCAGGCCATGGCTGCCACCGCCTTCCTGCTGATGCTGGGTGAAGCGATGCTCTCGCTTTATATGTGCTACGCCCGATCGATTCTGCTGTCGCATTGCGCTCACCAGTGGAGCAATGTGGCGGATTCCGCGTCTAATCTGCTGGCCAATCTGGGGAGTCTGGCGGCGTTGTTGGCCGGGTTCGGACTGGTGGAAATTATGGCCATTCGGCTGTTGGCCGCCGGGGTGCGTGTGGTCTTACTCATTTGGCAAACCCTCAAACTGGAGCCCCTGGCGTTTCGTCCCGGCGTCCCGCTGGATCGTGACAGTTTACAACATGTGGCTCGCCTCAGCGGGCATGCCATGATGATCAATTTCAGCATCATCATTTCCCATAAGATCGATGATCTGGTGATCGCCCACTTTTTGCCCCTGAGTGCGGTGGGCATTTACGAGATTGTGTTCCGCTTTTTGGGGGTCACCTTGCAAGTCGGCCTTAAATTGTCGGAAGGGCTTTACGCCTACTTTGCCCGGCTGGCCATTCACCGGGAAGTTCAGGAGGCTCGCCCGTTTTTCCTGCACAAGAGCGCCTTCCTGAATATCACCACCCTGCTCATGCTCTTGCCCATCGTGGTGTTTTACCCGGAACTCTTTACCCTGTTCTCGGCGGGCAAAATCCCCATGAGGGAAACGCTGCCTATTCTGGCCGTGGCTCTGCCCTGCACCCTGAGCGCCGTCTTGCAAATGCCGGCCAATGCCTGGCTATTTACCTGGGGGCATCAGCGCTTTGTGACTATCACCAGCCTGGTCGCGGCCATGGCGAATTTGTGCCTCAGCATCATACTGGTTCAGCATCTGGGTATTGTGGGCGTGGCGTTGGGGACGCTCATTCCGCAGCTGATTCAGCACCAGTGGGGGCTGATTGGTAAGACCTGCCAATCGCTGGGCATTGGCCTGCTGGAATATCTTCGAGCTGTTCATTTTAGTGCGGTTTGGCCCTTACTCGTTGCGCTGGGCTGGATGATCCTCTGGCGGCCTATCGTGCCCCTGAGCCAACCGGTCTTGCATAGTATTTTGCCCGCCGTGGGCATGATTGCATGCAGTGCCGCTTTTATTGGAGCAGTCGTCTGGTTTCGATTCAATGCCACGGCGGATGATTTAAAGATGCTGGAGCCGGTCAACCGGTTTTTTGATTCCGTTTTATCTAGAATGAACAAGCCCAAGCCCAAGGATTCCATTCTGCACCCTGCCATTAACCCGGAACATGTTTCATGAGTCTTGATACGACATTCAGCCCGGAACGCTCATCCGAAGCGGTCAACCCGACACCGCTGGTGTCCATTATCATGCCCAGCTACAATGCGGGGAAATACATTGCGCGGGCCATTCAGTCCGTGCTTGAGCAAAGCTACCCGCACTGGGAGCTGATCATTGTGGATGATGCTTCCACGGACAACACCGAATCGGTAGTGGGCCAGTTCACCGATGCCCGCATTCAGTATCATCAGGTTGCCCGCATCGGGCATCCCGCCGGGGTGAGAAATACCGCTTTGCGTCTGGCCACTGGCGATCTGATCGCGTTTCTGGATTCGGACGATCTATACTTCCCGGACACGCTGACCAAGCTACTGCGCCCGCTGCAAACCAATCCCGCGCTGAATGCGGTGTATGGGTTTGCCTTTAACATGGATGAGCATGAGAACACATTGCCTCAGGGCGTGGAACTGTTGCCCGTGGCCCAGGCCAAGCTCGCGGCAGGCGAGTCGCCCTATGTGTTGCCCCCGACTTATAGCCATAGCTGGGAAAGCATCGTCACCGGGCAGATCAGTTGCATGCTGGCCGGGCTGATGATCCGCCGCGCCACATGGGAGCAGGTCGGTTTCTTCAACGAAACCCTGTGCGGGCCGGAAGATTACGAATTCTATGTGCGCATGTTCCTGCATGATTATGAGAGCGTGTACTGCCTGAGCGATTATGTGTACAAGTACCGTATCCACTCGGCCAGCCTGACCAAGGCCCCCGAGCATTGTCAGCGGGTGCTGACCAGCTGCCTGAAAATCATGGACTGGATGTTCACCGAGGCGGCATTGCCGGAAGCGGCCCATGCTTTTAAATCATTGGCTTATCTGGACTGTTATCGCTATCTGGCGCGGGAACGCTTGTTGAACCATCAGCCCGCCATCTGCCGTCAGATTATTGCCCAGGCCGTGCAAGATCGGCATATTCAGCCTCGGGATCTCCTGCGGGGTTTTGCGCCCTTGTGGATTCGTTCTTTTCTCCCCACCGGTTGGGATACCCTTCTGGTGCAACTCCGTTGCCAGTGGCGACGGATGAAAAACGCTCAGTCTCTCCAAACACCCTTGCGGGTGAATTGATAAAGGAACGCATTGCCCATGTCCGTGAGCGATCTGCTCGAAACCCCGTCAGGGGAAAAGACAACCGAAGCCAACGGTTCCCTAGACAAGCCTGGCCGCTTGCCCTTGGTCGAACCGCCCCCCTATCAGGTTACGGTTATTCGGTCTCTGGCTGAATTTGCCCCTCTGCGCCAACCCTGGGATGCCTTTATGAAGGCCAGTGGCTTACAGAACCTTTGCCTTTCGCACGGGTGGCTGCAGACCTGGCTTAGTCATTTCCCGCCGGATGAGTTGCTGATTATTCTGGTGCGCGATGCCCGAGGCGAGTGGGTGGGCGTGGCCCCCCTGCAAATCAAGCGCAGTCGCAATGGCTTGACGCATCGCCTGTTGCGTGCCGTGGAGTGGATTGGCACCAACCCCAGCGTGTTTGACTGGATGCAGTTCATGATTCACCCACACGCCAACCCTGCCGAAGTCATTTCGGCCATGGCGGGTGTGATTCGGCAGGCCCAATGGGATCTGCTGGAGCTGAAGTTCTGCCTGAACCATGAGCAACTGGAGCTGCTGGCGGATGCCCTGCCCGGCGCGGATCGTGAAGAAATCCTGCAAACCAACAGCATTCCCTATCTGGCGCTACCTGCCACGGTGGCCGACTATGAGCCCACCCGTCGCAAGAAGACCCGGCTGGAAGTGAACCGCCATAAAAACCGCTTTGCCAAGGAATTTGGCACCCCACCTCACCTCGATTTTTTACCTGCCGGGGAACCCAGTAACGCGATTTTAACCCGCTTTTTTGCCGGGCACATCAAGTACTGGGCCGAACGGGGGCAAAAGAGCGATTTTCAACGCTTCCCCAAGCTGTTTCAGTTTTATAAGGACATGCTGAGCTATGCCCAAACCGAATGCCAGCCCGAAGACCCGCAGCTGTTGCTCTCGGTGCTGTCTGTGGCTGATCATCAACTGAGTTATCATCTGGGCTTTTGGCAAGGCAACGCCTACCTGAGCCATATCACCCACTACAATCAGGGCTTCAAGGGCTACAGTCCCGGTACGATTCATATGGACGAGCTGGTGTTTGACACGCTGAAGCGGGCCAATGGCCGCGCGGGCATTGAGTTTGAATTTGGTCGGGGTGACGAGCCCTATAAGAAAATGTGGACACAAACCAAAAAGCCGCTGTGGCAACTGCGCAGCTTTCGCAACCCCGTAAGTGCCGCCCTGTGGCAAATTGATGTCATACTGAAGACACTCCTGAAAAAGGGCTCTGAATGATCACACCGCCTCTTGAACCATTGGATTTTTCCAAGCAGAATAATGCCTCAACGGTCCTGCCCTTTAGCGGGCAGTCGATCGATTTTCCCTACGAAACTGCGTTGTTTCAGCAGTGCTGGTGGCGTCATCTGGCCTCCAAGTTTGATATTCCCGTGAAGATGGGCGATCTGCTGATCTGCAATAAGCCCTTGGTCAAAGGATTGATTAAACTCCGGGAAGCCCGTGTGGCGGGCTGGAATAATGCCTGGCATCAGGATTTCACTCAACAGCGCGTGACGGAGCTGGAAGAGTTGGCCCACACCAGTGGCTGGGATTATTTTCGCCTGATCTGGCGTAATGATCGTGAACACCTGCAAGCACTGGATGCGTTGCAGCAAACCGGTTTGCTCTGGTTGCAAAAGCCAGCGCCCACCCAATACTGGATCGATTTAAGTCAGGGTTTTGAGGCCTACCTGAGCACCCTCAGTGCCAACGGTCGTAAAAGCCTCCGCAAGAAAGCGCGGCGCAGTTTGCCGTTGAATCCGGAACTGGTGCCTTGTCACACGGATGCAGAAATCGACGCCTTTTTCACCGAGTTTTTCCCGCACCACTTTGCCTACTGGGATGAAAAAGCGGGCGGCAGTTATTTCCATGATGTGGAAGAGCAGCAGTTCATCATCCACTGGGCCAAGGCCCTGAACCAGACCGGCGAACTCCTGCTGGATCGATTGGTGATGAACGGGGAAACCGTGAACATGAGCATGGCCATTCGTACCGGCGATTCGGTGTACTGGCTGCTGACCCTCAACACGGGTCGCCTGCTGGAAGCCACACCGGGCATGGTGGGACTCTACATGCGACTGGAGCATCTGGCTGCACAAGGTGTGAAACGCTTCGAAATGGGTTCCGGCGATTATTTTTACAAGGTGCAATCCGCCAACCGCCAGGAAACCTGCCAAGAACTGATCGTCTGCAACCCTCGTTCGCTGAAGGGTCGTCTGTATTATCAGTGGGCCAAGCGCCAAAAACATCAGGCCGCTCCGGTTGCTTCGGAAGAATAGTTAGGGTCGAATAGTCAGGCTCAACTCATCAAAAAAAATCATCAAATCAGGCGCGGGAATAGCCGGTCGATTTTGAAGATTTCGTTGCGCTGCCCGATTTGAAAAACCGGGCTAAAATGGAGTGAGATAGGCGAGTGATTTTTAGGGAGCGTGCGCGGATGCGAGACAAGCGGATATTATTTCATTGGGCGTTAAGGGTGAGTATGATCGGCCTCACCGGGGCGTGGCTCATGCCGGGTGCTGAGGCGCAAATTATTATGCCCGAACTGCCCCAGATCATGGTCAGTATTCCCCTGACCGATGCTGCCAAACCGCTCCCGGAAGAGCCCCCGGCGCTGCAGGCAGAACCTGCCTCCACGCCTGTAAAATCGAATGCGGAAAAATCGGTCGAGTCGGATCCTCCTCAATCTGTCCCGGCACAGAGCGACCGAAAGCCTGAGCCCATGAGCGTGCCGGTTGCGCCTGCAACTGTTATTCCGTCTCCTTCCGCCCACACCGGTCCGGTGGCCAGTGTACTGGATTTAACGAAAGCTCAAAAGGCCAAACTCAAAGCCCTGCGCAAAAATTTCGTGGCGGACAATCAGGCGGCCTTCGATAGCCTGCGCATTAAACGCTACCTGATCAAGCAGCTCAAGGCCCCACAAGAAGCACTGCAACGCAGTCAGCTTCAGTCAGAAGTACAGCAGGAATTGGCTTTGCTCAAACGGAAAAAAGAAGCCACCCTGCAATATATTCTCAGTGCAGAGCAATACAGCAAACTGCAAGCCCACCGGTTAAAGCTGCAAGCCGAGAAAACCACTCACAAGGCGCAAGAGCGACTGCATGTATCCAGCAAGGCCGAAACCCCAAAAGCGGCCGAAAAACACGCCGACCAAAAAATATCCCGCGAGATTAAAAATCTGCCCAGGCATTTGTTTTAGAGCCAATTCCCTACGATGTCGTTTTGAGGTAATGTGCGCCTTCGGGGATGCCAATGCGGGGCATCTCCCAGGCAAAAATGCCAGCGCCTACCAGACAGAGGGTGCCGCCAAAGATCAGGGTGGGGGTGAGTCCCCAGTGGGTGGCCATGGTCCCAATCAGCAGGCCGCCAAACGGGGTGATGCCCAGAAAAGACATGGCATACAGGCTCATCACCCGGCCGCGTTTGCTTTCCTCCGCCCAGGTTTGCAGCAGGATGTTGCTACAGGCCATCTGCATCATCATCCCCAAACCCAGCAGGAACGATAACATCAGCGATAACCACAGCACTCGGGAGAGGGAGAATATAATCAGGGTGAGTCCGAAGAGGGTGGGCGCCCGGTAAATCAAACGTTCCAGCCCCTGTTCATCTGGCCGGGAGGCCAGATACAAGGCCCCTGCCAATGCGCCTGCGCCCACGGCACCCATCAGAAAGCCCAGCGTTTCCGGGCCGCCATGCAGGACAGTGCGCACGTAGACCGGCACCAGCACGGAATAGGGCAGGCCCACGAGACTCACCAGCGCCACCAGCCCCAGAATGTTTCTCAGGGCAGGGGTGTGATAGACGTAGGCGACGCCCTCCCGTAAACTATGCCAGTAACCCACGGTATGCGCCACGGGTTTGTAAGGTTTCAGGTGAATTTGACTTAAGGCGATGATCACGGCGCTGTAGCTGAGCCCGTTGAGCAGAAAGCACCAGCCTTCCCCCCATTGGGCAATGGCCAGACCCGCCAGAGCAGGCCCAACCAGTCTCGCCCCGTTAAAGACCGAGGCATTCAGGGAGATGGCGTTGCTGAGATCGCGACGATCTTCCAGTAAGTCGGGCACAAAAGCCTGCCGGATGGGGGTATCCACGCCGGTCACTATGCCCAGACAGCCGCCGAGCAGAAAGAGGTGCCAGACCTGAACCTGCCCGGTGAGGGTTAAAGCGGCCAGAATCAAAGCCTGAAGCATGGCCAGGCTTTGGGTGGCCATGAGTAACTTGCGACGATCCAGCCGATCCGAGAGGCCCCCGGCCAGCGGGGAAATAATAAAACCCGGCCCGTTGCTGACAAAGGCCATCAGGCCCAGCAGGAAGGGGCTGTGGGTTAAGCGATAGAGCAGCCAGCTCATGGCCATCTGTTGCATCCATGTGCCCAACAGGGAAACCAGTTGCCCGGACACAAAGAGGCGGAAGTTGCGATGTACCAGCGCACGAAAGGTTTTTCGCCACCCGCTGATCGGGGAGGCAGGCTGTGATGGTCCCGCGTGATTGACGGGTGACGTTGCATTGTGTGGGTTCATGTCGGGCATGAAACGGAAGCCTCTCTCCTGCCATTATAAGGGGAATCGCCCGGCAAAGGCGAAAGCCAGCCGAAGGTGGCTCGACTCTCTGGCCAAAATATAGCGCTGGAATAAAATGGCTTTAGTTGCTTGCCTGAGTCAGTGCGGGCGTTTTACTCCCCAGAAAGGCTTCCCAGCGGGTGACCAGAGCCACGGGGGTTTCAATCATGGGGTAATGGCCCGCCTTGGGCAAGGCTTCGAGGGTGGATTGGGGGAACCATTTGGCAATGGTGTTTTCCATCAGCTCTAACGTGATCACGGGGTCTTGCGCGCCTACCAGCACCAGAAAGGGGGTGATCAAACCGGCCACTTGCTCTTCAAAATGGGTCAAAGACCAGGCGGTCAGGTAGGCATCAAAGGCCTCGGGGGTGGTTTGAGCCAGGGAGCGTTGGGCCATGGTTTTCCCAAAAGCAGGGGTCAACTGGTTGCCGGTGGTATACATCAGGATGGTTTCACGGTTTTGGGCGTTATCCCGTGCCCCGCGAAAGAGGGCCATAGTGTCCCCATCCATCGGAAATCCACTGGCTGGCACTGGCGTCAGGCCTACCAGGGCCGTCACGCGATCCGGGGCATGGGCGGCAATCCATTGAATGGCCATTCCCCCCATGGAATGCCCAATCAGGCTAAAGCGTTCCCAACCCAGGGCCTCGGCCAGATCCAGCGCATCCTGCCCGATTTCGGGAATACTAAAATCGCCGTTCAGGTGGGTCGATTGCCCATAACCCCGATAATCCATAAAGGCATAGGTATAAGTATCCAGATCCAGAAAGGGTTTAACGGGATCAAAGGCGGAGCCATCCCCGAACCAGCCGTGAAGGACAATGACGTTGTGAGGACCATGACCCAAACATTGATAACCAATCATGTCGTAGTTCCCTTCGTTCAACGATGCCAAAAATATCGAAGCCTGATTGTAATGCGTTGTCAGTGCAACATGGATTCACCGCCATTTTTTCATTGGCATTCATTCAATCAGGTGTTTAACTAAAGTTACCTATGCCCCATTGTATCAGCTTCATAGCATACACTCACCCCACTGTATCCCCTTGTGAATCATCAAACAGAATCAATAGGGTTCAAAATAATCCCGGTTTTCAAGAAGACTCTCATGATTAATTCAAATTTCTGTCCCGATTAAAAAATCGGTTCCCCAAGCAAACAAATTAACAATCAACCAGCCAACCCACTCTCTGGATTTCAAAATAGTCTCAACTCACTCTCCCAACCAACTCGCCCACTCGCCAAAAAGAGGCAAAGCCTCTTTTCCTAAACCAAAGGGCGCCACAGCCACGCAACAGAAAACAACACTTGGCGGGGTTTGGGGGCAACACTGCCCCCAATGGAGGGAGTTTGAGGGAGGCTAGCCTCCCTCAAGACCCACCAGCTAAACCCGAAAACGCAAAAAACCTACTTCAGCGCCTGAATCACATCAGCCAATTCACTATTGGGCGGCAGCCCCTGCTTGGAATAGCGAATAATGCCGGTTTTATCAATGATGTAGACGGTGCGTTGAATGCCTTTGCCGTCTTCTTTCAGGGCATGGTAAGCCTTGGCCATAGAGCGATCGGCATCGACGAGGATGGGAAACTCATAGCCCTGAGCGGCACGGAAGCGTTCATGGCTTTCCACGGAGTCGGGGTTGGAGCCAATAAACTGGGTGTTCAGCTGGCGGAACATTTCGGTGTCATCCCGGAGGGCGCAGAGTTGCTGGGTGCAACCGGGGGTTTGATCTTTCGGGTAGAAAACGATGATCAGGTTTTTGCCTTTAAAATCGGAGAGTTTGACTTGCAGACCACCGGTGGCAGGCAGGTCAAAATCGGGGGCTTGCAGGCCGACGGGTAGGGGTTGATAGGTTTCAACAATCGTCATCATACACATCTCCCTGATTATTGTAAAAATGGATAGAGGGTTGTTTGTTCGCGTATCCTAGCACAATCCCAGCCATACCGCTGTAACCAAGGTGCTAATTTTCCAGAGCCATCACTAACCCATCAGGTAATTCAATGTAGTTACCCGAAGCTTAAAAATTCCCACTAACCTGCCCTCTCTCCCAAAAGAGGCAAAGCGTCCCATCCATCCGCCCTCTCTCCAAAAAGAGGCTTTGCCTCTTTTCCTAAGCCAAAAGGCGCACCTGCGCCCACCAGAAAAACGATCTTTGGCGGGGTTTGGGGGGCGCCAGCTGCCCCCCAATGGAGGGCGTTTGAGGGAGGCTAGCCTCCCTCAAGCCAACCAGCTAAACCTGAAACCCTAACGATTCACCACCAACAACCGAAGAATATCGGAGGTACTCACCACCCCCACCAGCTGATTCTCGGCATCGGCCACAAACAACCGGTGAATGTGCTTTTGATGCATCAGGGTAATGGCGGTCTGGACGGTATCTGTGTCCATCACATACAGTGGGGGATTCTGATTCATCAGTTCGCGCACCAGAATGTGTTGCGGATCGCGTTTGGCTTGCAGGGTTTTCAGAAAACGCAAGCTGGCAATGTCGCTTTTGGAGATAACACCGCTGTAGATGGTTTTATCCGCAGAGCGCACGGGCAGGGCACTGATGTTGCATTGATCCAGCAATTGCACGGCCAGGAAAACAGAATCGGTTTCGTTCACTTCCCGAATGGTGGCCGATTTCATGATTTGCTGGATGGGTTGACGGTAGACCAAGTGTGTGACCCTTTCCCGGATAGCTCAAATCAATGCGGAGGGTCAGATGCGCTTGTAGCCCAGGCCCCAGAGGTTCAGGCCATCGACTTGCACTTTGACGTCCTTGAAGCCCACTTCCTGCATACGACGCCCGAGGGTGTGTCCGGTGAAGCCGGTTTTGTGGGCCATGTAGTGATGACCATCACGCAGGGAGGGCCGAAAGCCGTAGAGAATATCGATTGCGGAGACAGGCCCGGAGGGTGAGACGTAGAGAGGCTCTTCCAGATTGCCCTCGGCTATATGTTTGGCGACCGCTTGCAGGTTGGGGGTGGCCACATAGACAAAGCCATCGGGCTTGAGCACCCGAAAAAATTCCCGGAAGGCCAGCGGGACTTCATGCGCCCAGAGGTGTTCGATGTTGTGGGATGACCAGATGGCATCCACCGAGGCGTCTTGCACAAGGCTCATGTTGGTGATGTCACCGACAATATCCGGTTGCACGGAAGGATCAATGTCTAACCGCACTTCTTTCCAGCCGTCGTTGCGAAAATGGGGGTGTAGGTTATTGGGGTTCGGTTGACCACAACCCACGTGCAATACGGTTTTAACCTCATTAGAAACTTGATTCGGCACAACTGTAGACATGGCACTTTCCCTTCCCAATCACAATAGATTCAGTATAACGATTTTTTCAGAAAAACGCACGAGCAACCGGACAGGCTGACCGGCGTGGGGCAGGTGTTGGGTTTGTGACGGCTGAGCACACAATTCATGCTTTTCAATGTGGGTCGTCTGGGGTAAATTAGACGCGTTGGTTTCATCGTTAGGACTCAGGGGGTACCAGGCTGCGCCAGCACCCGGTTTTTCAGGGTGAATGGACCGGATCCTTCTGAAATACGCTGAAATAATCTGAAATATGAACAGTGCGGACAAATCAAATGCTCAATCTCGTGTCGGCTTATCGCGTTCCCAAGGGTGTAGACACTCCCGTTATCGGGGATAGATTGCCTCACTCACCAAAATTTAACCCTGAGTTAATGGGTGCTCCGGTGGATGCGTTTCAAGGTAACACGCATGGACGCATTCAATTTTGGGGCAGTAAAAGGGTCAATAGTGAGACTTCCTCGGGGGCTTCCTCTTCTAAAAAAGCACGGCATGGTGACCCAGAACATCCGGCTACGTCGGCCGTGCTTTCAATTTCAAATTCTGAGTATGGTGATTTTTTTCTGAATCTATACCTGCACCCGGATCTCGCGTTGGCTTGTGAAAAAATACGGAGTGGCAAAATTCCTGTGAATGCTTATGAAGCTAATCCCAGGCCAGGCTTGATTCCCTTTACCGTGTTTCAGGAGTATTTGCGATCTGATCCGGAGTATCATTATCCGGAGGTCTTGGTGGCTATGATTGAAGCTGGTGCAGACCTGAACAAGTCCGACGCAGAAGGTGATTATCCGATTCATCAGGCAGCCCGCCTTTGGGATGCAGAGGCGATTGACCACTTAGTCAATGCGGGTGCTGATGTTAATCAAGCCGATCGAGATGGTTTCACGGCGCTACATTTTGCGATTAAGGGTAACCGGCTTCATATCGTGCATAAACTGATGGCATCCGGCGCTAATCTGGAAGCTCAGAATACCTATGGTGACACGCCTCTTTTCTGTGCCATTGAAAATGGTTATGTTCATAGTGCGAAGGCCTTGCTCCAGCATCAGGCCAACGTGTATGCCGTGAATCAAATGGATCAGTTACCGATTGTGTATGCCTTGGAGCGGGCGGAAATTTTTGAGGGGTTCAAGTCCTATCCACTGGGGCGGCTGGTTGATTTATTGCTGGAGCATGGCGCCTGCTTTCCGGATGACGCTGCCCGGCAGCGGTACATCCGGTTGTTGCAAACGTCAACCTTCCCACGTGATTCCGAACCCCCTTCAACGGCGCCGGCCATCAAGCGGTTTCTGCAGCATGTATCCGCCGATCCTGAAACACTGACGGTGTTCAGGATGCCGAAATCTGCAGACTACCCGGAACCATTCAGGCAGGCGGCTTTATCCCTGTTCCGGGATGAGGTTGAAAAGGTGGGCCCCGGCCATCCTTTATTCAGCATGTATGGACAGGCTAAAAAACGGCTGCCGGTTCTTACAGAAGATAAGATAATTCCATCTTTGACTGATTGAAAACCCTCTGTGAATGCGAATGTTTAGCCATTATTGTAGCTCTTCCTCACACAAATCAAGTGAATTGGCGTTTGCTTAATAGCTAACTCTTTGCTATGTTCAATTTCGGGGATTTCACTCAACTTGAGAGGAATACTAAATGGATGCTGTTCATATTCACCTGATGTTAAATCACTTGCCAGTATTGGCAACCCCCCTCGGGTTTATACTGCTCCTGTTTGGTTTCGTTTGGAAAAACAGGACATTAAGGACTACCGCACTAGGCCTGTTTGTTTTGGCAGCGGTTGCTGTCATCCCGGTTTATCTGACTGGCGAACCCGCGGAGGAAGTGGTTGAATCCCTGCCCGGTGTCCAGGAGGGCATTATTGATCAGCATAGTGATTTAGGAAAACTGGGCTTCATTGGGTCAGGTGTGCTGGGTTTATTGGCGTTAGTGGTGCTCATCCGCTATCGCGGCAAGTCCGAGTTTCCTGTTCAAGCGGGTATCCTGCTTTTGGCTACATCAGCGATTTCTTGTGGCGTATTGATTCAAACGGCATACCTGGGAGGACAAGTGCGCCATACAGAGATTCGTGCGGGCAGTGTGACCCCAGTGCAAGCAGTGAACGAAAAAGAAAACGAAGCGCGCGAGTAATCAAAATACTTGCAAAGGGACTCTTAATAGAAAGCTATTTAGTGCTTGATGGACTGTGTTGCTGCAAAAATTGCGCGAAGGGATGGATGCCTGGAAATACGGCATGACCCCCTGCTTAAACTCGGGTCAAATTTTCCAATGGCCAGGGGAGGGAGACACCCAACCTATTAGGGGTCGCTGCAACTAGAGATTTTCCAGTCGAATGACCTCCATACGTCAGTAAATGACATAAGCACCACTTAAACTGACAGGAATTACCAGCTAAACCAGGATGGATCGTAAGCACCGGGGCCGAATCCGCAGCAGCTGTTGACGCTGCCAGCTTTAACTTTGCCACGGGTGGTGATAAAACCATTGTAATACAGTTCCAGTTGAACAGCCTTGAGTGGCCCATCTGCGATGGATGTGGTGTTGTTTCTGCCGTCTGGGTCGAATCGAAAATCAATCGTGTTTAAGTTGCTTGTGCCTGCAAAAGTGAAGTTGCTAAGCCAGAGCACTCCCCCATTATGTAACCAGATACAGGGTGTGCCGGCGCCACAGGTGCTGGAGGTTCCTAAAGGCGTTGAGTCAATGACTGTTCCCGAGGTGTCATAAGCAATATAGTTCATGTAAGGTGTTAAGCTAGCTGCCTTGCTTGATGCGCTGATGATGCCGTCATTTTGGGCTTCTTGAAAAGCCGTGGTGATCATGACGGCGACTTCCTGGGCTTTGGCGTTATTTGCCGAGACCTGTTGAGTGATCATCAGTTTATTGATGGTAAAGGTACCAATGACTCCCAAAATAGCAATTGCAATGAGCAGTTCCGCCAGTGTAAAACCTTTTGGGTGTTTTGAGATTTTAGGGGCGTACATTAGACTGTCCTTTAATAAGGTGTACTGATTTTATACAACGGGCGGAAATGACTGCCCTAATCGCGTCTTATCTACCAGCTAAACCAGGATGGATCGAGAGCAGTATTGGGGCCGAATCCGCAGCAGCTGTTGAGGGTGCCAGTTTTAACTTTGCCACGGGTGGTAATAAAACCATTGTAATACAGTTCCAGTTGAACAGCCTTGAGTGGCCCATCTGCGATGGATGTGGTGTTGTTTCTGCCGTCTGGGTCGAATCGAAAATCAATCGCGTTTAAGTTGCTTGTGCCTGCAAAAGTGTAGTTGTTCAGCAAGAGCACTCCCCCATTATGTAACCAGATACAGGGTGTGCCTGCGACACAGGTGCTGGAGGCGTTTGAAGGCACATTATCAATGACCGTTCCCGATGTGTCTAAAGAAAGATAGTTCATGTAAGGTGTTAAGTCAGCTGGCTTGGTGGATGCGCTTATGATGCCGTCATTTTGGGCTTTTTGAAAAGCCGTGGAGATCATGGCGGCGACTTCCTGGGCTTTGGCGTTATTTGCCGAGGCCTGTTGAGTGACCATCAGTTTATTGATGGTAAAGGTGCCAATGACTCCCAAAAGGGCAACGGCAATGAGCAGTTCCGCCAGTGTAAAACCTTTTGGGTGTTTTGAGATTTTATGGGCGTACATTAGGCTGTCCTTTCATAAGGGTTACTGACTTTATTATAAATTCAATTGGCTCGAATGGAAGGGTTGAGTTCAGTGGGCGGGTGGTTGCATTGGGCATTGCACGGCTTTGGCCTTGAGGCAAGCGTACCTGTGAGAAGATCTTGCCCCTGAGCCAATCTCCTGCTATTGTGAGGTGCATTATTATCCCTGAAGTTGCGTTGGGTAAAATGTCCTTCGTGCCTGGCGGAACTGATTGTTCATTCCTTCTTTGCCGCTGTGGCGTAATCTCCGGTATAGATTTTACCCTCAGGCTGGCTTGATTTTGGAATCCCCAACCCCTCTTAATCCCTGCAAGGAGAGTTCACCCATGTCTCCCAGAAGCGCTTCCCCCATCATCGTGCAAAAATTTGGCGGCAGTTCCGTGGCGGATGCCGAGAAGATTAAGAACGTGGCCCGCATTATTGTGAATACCCACGATCAGGGGTTTCGCACCGTGGCCGTCATTTCCGCGATGGGCGATTCCACGGATGATTTGGTGGACTTGGCCGCTGCGCTTTCTCCCAATCCCAGCGGCCGGGAGTACGATGCCCTGCTGGCTACCGGCGAAATGATTTCTGTGGCGGCGATGGCGATGGCCATCAACGCGATGGGCTACAAGGCGGTGGGGATGAACGGCCAGCAGGCCGGTGTTCATACTGAGGATTTACACAATCGGGCTCGCATTCTGGAGATCAAGACTGAAGCCATCGAGAACGCTCTGAATGAGGGTTATATTGTTCTCGTTACCGGCTTTCAGGGCATCAACAGTAAGGGGGATATTACCACCTTGGGCCGTGGCGGTTCGGATACCTCGGCGGTGGCCCTGACTGGCGCGCTCAACGCCGAGCGCTGCGATATTTACACCGATGTGCGCGGCGTCTACTCCACCGACCCGCGGGTGGTGCCGGAAGCCATCAAGATTGATCAGATCTCTTACATTGAAATGATGGAGTTGGCTCGTGTGGGCGCTCAAGTGCTCCATCCCCGCGCCGTGGAACTGGCCCGGCAGGGAAATATCAAGCTTTGCAAGCGCAGTACATTTGAACTAGAGGATTGCGGCACCATGATGATCGGCGAAGTGGCCACAGACAGTAACAACGGCGTCACCGGGATTGCCTGTGACAACAGCCAGGCCCGCTTGGCCATGATCGGCTGCCCGGACAACCCCGGCGTGGCCGCCGAGATCTTCGGCAGTCTGGCCCACGAGAACATCAGCGTGGATATGATTATTCAGTCGCTAGGCCGCCGGGAAGGCACCAACGACATCGCCTTCACCATCAACAGCGTGGATATTCACGATGCCACCCGCGTGCTGGAAGCGGTCAAGGCCAAAATCGGTGCGGATAATATCGCCATTGATAAAGAGATCGCCAAGGTGAGCATTGTGGGTGCGGGCATGATTGATCGCCCCGGGATTGCCGCCGATATGTTTGACGCGCTGGCCGAAGCCTGCATCAATATCAAGATGATCTCCACCTCCGAGATTAAAATCAGCTGCCTGGTGGAAAAAGACCAGGGCCATGATGCCGTGCGCAGCATCCACAAAAAATTCTTCCCTCACGCCCACACCCAACAAGGCGTGCTGCTGAATGAGAAAGTGGGCTACTAGGGAGCCGCCCCGCTATATTATCAGTCCCCAATATTTTAAAGGCCACCCCAGCGGTGGCCTTTTTGTTGTATCAAAACGAATCGGGTCAAAAAAAATTCAAGTTTAAAACAATGCGGTCGATAGTATAGCAGCTCCGCTAGATTGAAGGATGTATGCGTTTGGAAATGCAGAATCCAAAAGATATTCCATGGATTAAACCGGATCCGCCGAAACTATCGAAGGCCCATCAAAAACGTTGGGCGTCTTTGGTTTCGATTTTGTATCACCCGCAAGCCGCCTGGAAAATTATTCTCAGTGAGAACCCCTACACCGATTATATGTTTTGGCTGATTTTATATATTTCCAGTCTGGTTTTGTCGGCGGTAGTCGTCGTTCAGTTAGGGGTAGCATTTCATAGAGACCTTATTCAGTATGCTTTGGTTTTAGGCTTACTCACGTTTCTGAATGTGATAATGCTTTCTCTGGCCAGTCTCATCTATGGAGCCGTGGGGCAGTGGGTGGGTTACTGGTTAGGCGGTTCAGGCGGTTTTAAAAAGATGCTGACCATAGCAATGTGGGCAGGGTTGCCC
Source organism: Vampirovibrio chlorellavorus (assembly GCA_903866275.1). GTDB lineage: Bacteria > Cyanobacteriota > Vampirovibrionia > Vampirovibrionales > Vampirovibrionaceae > Vampirovibrio > Vampirovibrio chlorellavorus_D. Next base: position 110,547 of record CAIPMU010000018.1, read on the forward strand.
ATTGTCTACAATGATGCACTCTGTTGGATGGTTTTACTGCTGGGTGGAGAACCCCTCAGAGGCATTTATGATTCCTTTGGACCTAAAAGTTTAGGGACGCAAGGTCTAATGCTCTTCTGGGTGACGATGGTAGCTGGGTTTGGGTTTGCCGAGGCCCATCAAGTGTCTATTAAAAAAGGCCTGATTATTTCCGCAGTGGTGACGTTGCCCATACCAATGCTTGTAATCATATTAAATAAGCAGTGATGCCCTGGTGCGAATGAAAAAAGCCGCCATCCGATTAAAATCAGAGTGCGGCTTTTTTGTATATAGGATGGCGCTTCTACCGAGAACTCGTCTCGGCCAGCTTTAAGCGAACCAGTGCGCGGGCCAGGGCTTTTTGAGCCGTGGTCACTTCGCTGCGGTCTTTCTTGGCTTTCAGCTTGGCTTCGGCGCGGGCTTTGGCCTCCTGGGCGCGGGCGGTATCAATTTCATTGCCCAGCTCGGCCACATCCGACAACACGGTGATCCGCTTGCCGTCTGTGTTGAGCAATCCGCCCATCACCGCCAGCGGGTGTTTCTTGCCTTCCTTGACGTAGGACAGCACACCAATTTCCAATGGGGTAACCAGCGGAATATGGTTTTGCAGGATGCCAATTTCACCGTCGGTGGTTTTGCAGTAAATCGCTTCGACTTCTTCTTCCACCACAATGCGCTCGGGCGTCACGATTTTTAGTAACATCGCGTCGATTCTCCTTTGCGCCTAGACGGCGGCTTTCATCTTGTCGGCTTTCGCGCGGGCTTCTTCAATGCTGCCTACCATGTAGAAGGCCTGTTCCGGCAGATCATCATGCTGGCCACTGAGGATTTCCTTGAAGCCGCGGATGGTGTCTTCCAGTTTGACGTACTTGCCGGGGGTGCCGGTAAAGGTTTCGGCCACGAAGAAGGGCTGGCTGAGGAAGCGCTGGATCTTGCGGGCGCGGGTCACGGTCAGCTTGTCATCATCCGACAGTTCATCCATCCCCAGAATGGCGATGATGTCCTGCAGTTCCTTGTATTTTTGCAGGGTGGACTGAACGCCACGGGCAATCTGGTAGTGCTCTTCACCCACGATGATGGGATCGAGTGCTCGGCTGGTGGAGTTCAACGGATCGACGGCGGGGTAAATGCCCAACTCGGCAATCTGACGGGACAGCACGGTGGTCGCATCCAAGTGACCAAATACGGTCGCAGGGGCGGGATCGGTTAAGTCATCCGCAGGGACATAAACAGCCTGAATCGAGGTGATCGAACCGTCTTTGGTGGAGGTGATGCGTTCTTGCAGTTCGCCCATCTCGGTCGCCAGGGTGGGCTGGTAGCCTACGGCGCTGGGCATCCGGCCCAACAGCGCGGATACTTCGGAACCGGCCTGGGTGAAGCGGAAGATGTTGTCGACAAAAAGCAACACGTCCTGTTTGGACACGTCGCGGAAGTACTCGGCCACGGTCAACGCGGACAAGGCAACCCGCAGACGGGCTCCCGGAGGCTCGTTCATCTGGCCGTAAACCAGGGCCACTTTGGCCAATACGCCAGCTTCTTTAAATTCGTGGTACAAGTCGTTCCCTTCGCGGGTACGCTCGCCTACACCGCCAAACACGGATACACCACCGTGTTGCTGGGCGATGTTGTTGATTAATTCCTGAATAATAACGGTCTTGCCGACGCCAGCGCCGCCGAACAGACCGACCTTACCGCCTTTGGAGTAAGGGGCCAGCAGGTCAACGACCTTAATGCCGGTTTCAAAGATTTCCACTTCGGTGGAACGCTGAGTCAGCGTGGGGGCCTGGCGGTGAATGGGCCAGTTGTCTTCGCCGACCACGGGGCCTGCTTCATCCACGGGTTGACCCAACACGTTCAGGATGCGCCCCAGGGTGCCTTTGCCCACTGGAACGCTAATCGGCGCGCCGGTGTTGATAACCTTCATGCCGCGAACCAGACCTTCGCTGCTGTCCATGGCGACGGAGCGAACCCGGTTATCGCCCAGCAACTGCTGAACTTCGGCGACCAGAGAGACGGGGGTGCCGTCGGCGCTGGTGTCTTCAATGCGCAGGGCGTTGTAAATCTCTGGCAGTTCGCCAGCGGGGAACTCAACGTCGATCACGGGGCCGATAACCTGTGTAATGTGGCCGACGGAAGTCTGGACAGCCGCTCTATCGGATGTTTGAGGCATGAATGTCTCCTGTTTGCTCTTGGGGATGATACGTCTGTGAAAAGTGAGAATGAAAACCGTTCAAAATACGAAAAAACCTTGCCAATGCCGGGTCAGCGGGAAAGCCTTGCGGATGCATGATCCCTGACTACAGCATATATGAGCCTATCTTGCCATAAAAACGACTTTCGTCAAATAGTTAGAGCTGGTCCCGCGAGTCGGGTTTTCCATTTGGTGCCCGTGCCCGAATCGTCTATAATGAAACCGACCCGAGTTAGCCCAGTTAGAGTGTCGCCTTTGGGGAGTCGAATCGTATGTCTCAGTTGTTTCAGATGCCTCCGTTTTCCAAGCGTTCCAGTGGTTCATGTGAAATTACCGCGCGAATCGGAGGAGGTGAGAGACGTTTTCTCCTTCAGTGTGCGGGTTTAACCCTGATGGCGCTCAGTCCGGCTTTGGCTCCTGCCCATGCCCAGATGAATAACCTTGTCCAGTTGCAGTCTCAGGTGGGCCAGACGTTGGATCAGGCCCCCAATCAGTCCCCGTTGCCACCGGGTTCCGGGGTGAACGCTGCCTCAGAGGCTGCTCGCAATCGCTATGCGAACCCGCCATTGACAGTGTTGTCGCCCCCTCCCGGCCGAGTTTTACCGGCTACACCGGCTAGCCCCAATACTTCCCCCTCTTCGGCTTCTGCCCTTAAAATCCAGGCAGGCAGCCAGAAAGTGCCTATTGGCACCATGTTGACGATTGCCTTCAGCACCCCGATGGATTCCAAAATTACCAACGCGGGGGATGTTTTCACGGCGGTTTTAACCCGCGATTTTATGGCTCAGGGCAAAAACAGCGAGCGCCGGATGATTTTACCGGCGGGCACGATGGTGCGTGGACGGGTGGATCAGGTCAAACGGCCTACGTTTTTTAGTCACGGTGGCGCAATCTTTTTGGCGTTTGATCACGTGGTTCTGCCGTCCGGGGAATTGTTGCCCCTGACCCTGAATCTGTCCACGGAGAACACTCTTGTGAATCAGCAAGGCGCCCTCTACAGCGATCCCGGTATTGGTAAAAAGGTCGAACTGGGTGCCGAGGCAGGGCGAAAAACCTTTGTCGGTATCACGGACCAAGGGTATCAGACCGGCAAGCAGATTGCCGGGGGGCTTGGAAGTTTGGTCACGGTGCCTGCCGCGGTGATTGGTGGCGCTTTGGCGGGTACGGCGGTGACCACCGGCAAGGCTGCCGTTGCCGTGGTTGGTCGTGGTGAAAGCATGGTGATCAAACCCGGCGATACTGTGACCATTGACTTTGGTGGCTCTTTTACCTTGCCTGCTGAATAATCGTTATTTGCCGAATAAGCGCCGAAACTTTTGATGATCAGAAGTGATCTATCAGTGATTGGGTTTGGCTGCAATTAGACAGAGGTATAATTTATTCTGTAAACGGCAGAGGTTAAAATAGACTGAGTCGATCCTCGATTTGCGTCCAATCGGTTTTCAGGAGAATTCCGATAATCCCTCTGAATGCCACAGGAATCTCCACAAAAAGAAACAAAAAACATAAAAAATCCCAGGAGATAGGACTTCTGTTCTGCAACATGGTATTAGTTTTATTGATAGAGATATTGGTTAAGGAGGTATTCAAGATGCATAAAGCCTTAAAAATGGGTATGTTGAGCGTGCTTTTGGCTGGTAGTCTCCTGTCGGTTGCCCCGGCTGCTCTTGCAGATGGTGGCACCACCCACAGAGTGACTGGTAAGAGTTTTGCTGCGGGTGCCCTTTCACTGATCATCTGGCCCGGCATTGGTCAGGCGGTGAATGGTACGCCTGGGGATAAAGTGGCCACTCATGCAGTGATTGGTCTTCTGCCTCCGTTCCGCTTCTGGTCCGGTTGGGATGCCCTGGTCAACCGTACCGGTGGATACTGGCACGGCCGCATTTAATTCATTCTTTTTTAGAGTCGAAAACAACCCGTTTCTTTTATCAGAGCGGGTTGTTTTTGTTTGATCATCTTCTATCCCGCCAGATAATCTTCCTAGCAGGCGTTCCCTGATTTGAAAACTGCGCTTATGGGCAATGGCTTGTTTCAACGCTTGAGATGATAATCAACCTAACCCATTTTAATTAGATTTTTAAAAACATCACTTGTTAGATGTCGTTGGTAGGAGGATACATTTCATGCATCAATCATTGAAATTGGGCTTGGCCAGTCTGGTGCTGGCGGGCGTACTCACGACGGTGCCCCCTTCGGCAATGGCCGCGGGCACGACCCACAAAATCACCGGGAAAAGTGTTTTGGCGGGTGCGCTTTCGCTGATTATCTGGCCGGGCATTGGTCAGGCGGTGAACGGTAATCCGGGGGATAAGGTGGCCACACACGCCGTGATTGGTCTGTTTCCACCGTTCCGATTCTGGTCTGGCTGGGACGGGTTGGTGAATCGCACCGGTGGCTACTGGCACGGTCGAATCTAGCGAAAGAACTCTGTTTGAAAAACAACCCGCCCAGAACCGGACGGGTTGTTTTTGTTGATTAGAGATTGAGTGATCCAATTGAACCTTGCTGGGTTTTAAATCGACTGAAATCGAGAAGTGGCTAGCCGCCCGCAAGGACTTCCTTCACCTTGCCCATAAAGGAGGCACTGTGCTTGGACTTGTCCCTGGCATCTTTCGAATTTTTGTCCTGCTGGAGTTCGTTGAGCTTTTGCAGCAGTTTTTTTTCTTCGCCGCTGAGGTGGGTGGGAATGTTGACCTGCACTTCCACATAGTGCTCACCCCGTTTGTTGTTGTTGTTCAGGTGAGGCACGCCAGCGCCTTTCAGGGTGAAGACATGGCCGTTTTTGGTGCCCGCCGGAATCTTGATTTTTTCCGTGCCGTCCAGTGTATTGACTTCCACTTCGCCGCCCAGGGCCATGATGGGGTAACTAACCTCATGCAGGGAGTAGATATGATAGCCGTCACGTTTGAATTCGCTGTGGGGCTTGATCTTCAGGACGACATACAGATCGCCGGGTGGTCCGCCCTTGATGCCCGCGTCTCCTTCGTTGGCGACTCGCAAGCGGGTTCCCTGGTCTACGCCGGGAGGAATGACAATAGATCGTTTGGTCTCAACGGCTTTGCGTCCCTGACCGTGGCATTCCTTGCAGGGGTTGACGATGATATTCCCGGTACCCTGACAGTTGGGGCAGCCGGTAATTTGCGTGAAATGACCAATAATGGTTTGGGTGGTCTGGCGAACCTGGCCTTGACCGCCACAGGTGGTGCAGGTGCTGGGGCCTGAGCCGGGGGAAGAGCCGCTCCCTTCACAGGGGTCACACTGCTCCAGATGGTTGAAGGTGATTTCCTGCTTGGTGCCAAATACGGCTTCCGTGAAGTCGAGCGCCAGATCCATACGCAGGTCGTTGCCTTGTTGCGGCCCGCCACGACGACGGCCACCACCGCCTCCGCCAAAGCCCCCCCCGAAGAACGAGGCGAAGATGTCACCCAGATCCGGGAAGCTGTCAGAGAAGTCGTATTGTGGCTGGTACCCACCGCTTTTCAGGCCTTCATGGCCGTAGTTGTCGTAGACCTGACGTTTATTGGCGTCGGATAAAACATCGTAGGCTTCGCCCAGTTCCTTGAACTGGCTTTCGGCATCGGGACTGCTGTTGGTGTCCGGGTGGCATTCCTTGGCCTTTTTGCGGAAGGCTCGTTTCACTTCCTCTGCCGAGGCGGTGCGGGCGACGCCTAGAACGTCGTAGTAATCTCGCCGGGTGGTGCTCATGGGTTGATGCTCTTTCCAAATTGTCCGGTAAATACAGGCGGTTTGCCGGGCCGCACAAGATTGATCATGTTAGGGGATTAAACCAGCTTCTCTAAGGAGGGTGGGATCGAATCGGGCAGTCCTTCAGGGCTGACAATGCTCGCTTCATTTGAACCTTGATTATACAACGGTGCCGTAGAGAGAAAATTGCAATTTGACCCAGGGAACTATTAAAACCGTCGGTTGTCAGGGTTCATAGGATTGAGACGTTCAGGGCTTAGGCCTGACTGAACGGGTTCGCCCGGTTTTCGGCTTCCGCTTGCAGGGATTCTGCGCTGGGCAAGTCCGCGGGTTCTGCATCCGGGTTGCCGGTGGATACCACCACCATTGCGGGCCGAATGACTTTATCATGCAACTGATAGCCGCTCTGGGCTTCGTACATGTTGCTGTTTTCCGGGAACTCTGCGCTGGGCATACGGTTCACGGCTTCGTGGAATTGCGGATCAAAAGGCTCGCCAATGGCCTTGATCTTGCGAACGCCCATCGCATCCAGGCCGTCGAGGAGCTGTTTCTGAATCATGCTAAAGCTTTTGTAGAGCACTTGTGGGTCTGAATTTTCAGTGAGGCTGGCAGTGGCCCGTTCCAGGTTATCCAGAACCGGCAGTAGCTCCAGGGCGCTTTTTTGTGCGCCATACTTCACCATGGATTCCTGTTCTTCCCGGCTGCGTTTGCGGTAGTTGTCGAAGTCTGCGGCCAGACGGGTGAACTGATCCTGTAATTGCTGCGCTTTGGCTTGCCAGTCTTCTCCGGCGGGGGGCACGCCAGCTGATGTCGACTCGGGTTCAGCGGCTCCGTTTACAGTCTCTGTATCCTGCGTTTCAGCGTGTTCGGTTTGCACCCCCGAAGGGCTTTCAGGGCTAATTTCCGCTTGAGAGGTCTTGTTGAACATGGGGTCGTTCCTTATGCAATCTGCAATGCTGGTATCAATACGCCGGACCCTCTGGCTGTGAGGGAGCGTGGATTCCCGTCTGAACACGCCATAGACTGGCCACTGTAAGTCTGACAAGAGGGTAGAGTGTAAGAATCTGACCCATTATAGCAAGCGCCGGAACTGTTTCCTTCTATTCTTAAGCTTTTTTTAAGACTCTGTAGCACTTAAAACTCAACTTGAAAGTCGGATGTTGGCATGCGGGCGCTTTAGTGTTATTTCATGTAGACGCGTGCGAATGGCGTTCATCACGAGACTCAAACTGGCGCATGTCAATCTGTTTGGGGCCTTGGCCACAGAAATTGTCGCATGTACAATAACTTCGATGATTGTAACAATCTATTCACATTTCAAATGTGGATAGCAACAGGAATGGTTCACCGTTCTTTAGTCAGTATTCCAATTTGCTAGAACAATGCGTTACCAGTATTAAAGGGGCATTCACTTTATGGCTACACCCGTCAACTTTCAACCACCGCAGCCCTATACACCTGGGCAGACCAGTGTTTCCACACCGCCTGCCGGAGAAACTGCGCTGGTTTTGAATATCAACTCTCCGTTGATTACGCATGGCAATGGTGTAACCCCCACCCCGGCTGCGCAAGCTTGTGCTACACCTGCCAGCGATCTGTTTCAGCGAAAAACGAACGCCTCCTTCGCTCCCAACCCCAATAGCAGCCCCGCGCAACAACTACAAGATGCCTATGCCAACGCCCTGACCATCCGAAACGACGCGGAGCAAGCCCGAACCAACTTTCTGAATCTGGCCAGCCAATTGGAAAATCAAGCCTTAAGCAAACCCGCTCAACCTGCTATCGGCCCCACACTCCCCCCTTCCAGTAATCCCTTTACCCAGTCCGCGCAACCCTTGCAGTCTGCTACCCTTGCGCCCGCTCCTGCGTTTCAGGCACCGGCCCCTCCCTTGCCCCAGCCGGACCCCACCCAGCAATTCCAGCAACAGTTGCAAGCGCTTCAGCAACAGCAACCGGCTCAAATCCAGCAACCTGCCTATGACCCCGCTTTACAGCAACAACTGATGCAGCAGCCTCAAATGATGGATCCAATGCAGCAACAGATGTTGCAACAGCAAATGATGCAACAACAGGCGGCCATGCAACAGCCTCAAATGATGGATCCAATGCAACAACAGATGTTGCAACAACAAATGATGCAGCAGCCACAAGCGTTTTCGGGTGCTAATATCAACGACCTGAACACCATGATTGCCCAGCCCCGGACACCGGATGAAAAATTGAATGCCTTGAACGCCATTGCGGTCAATCAGCTTGGCGATCGTCAGACCTATGAACTGCTGAAGCAGGAAGTGGCGAACCCAATGCAGGGTGTTCCCCCGGAAGCCGCCACCGCCATTCGTCAAGCGGCCCTGATTGCTCTGGGCTCCCTGAACGGTAGCCCGGTCAACGCCCGAGTGCCTGGCAACCAGCTCTACGGTATGGATGCTATCAAGCAAATCCTCACCAACAAGAACGAGAACCCGCTGGTAAAAGCATCAGCCGTGGCCTCTCTGGGTTATATGAACCGTCCGCAGGATGCGGCCATTCAGGACTTGCTCCGGTTAGCCAGCAAGGACAGTAACCCCGATGTGAAAAATGCAGTGGCTCAGGTCACCGCAGGCCAGATGATTGCGCCGGGTCAAGTCGCCGCCACCCCGGCAGTCTAGTTCCTGATTACCCTTGAGGCCTGAACGGATGTATCCGGGCTAATCTGTAAGATTTGCTTTTGGGTCATTATTCATCAGCCTCTCCGTCCAACCATTTTGCTGAAACCCGGAAGTCCATGCAGGATTTCCGGGTTTTAAGGCTTGTCATTATACACTATATCTATTATAATGACACTAGATAAGGTTATGATCTGTCCATTTTCAGGTCGATCCATTTTTCAGGTGCTCATCGCAAAATATAAATACGGTCATTCATCATTTGGTAGCAGTCAAGCTCGACCGGGTGTCATTGTTCGTCTGGTCCAGTCGAAGGGCTTTTGACTGGTGGGATTCAAGCAAATGGAGACATCCATCTGAGACATTTTTGTCTCGCTGTGTTAGTGACTCGTGCTTTTAAGCCAGAACAGGATATTATGCGTATTCAGCAACTTGCTGCTAGCCTGATTCCCGGATGTCATCGTCCGGGCCTGAATCTGGTCTGGGGTTTATTGACGCTGATTCTTCTGGGGCTTGGCGGCTCGGCACAGGCGGCAATGTTGATTGTTCAGAAGGTGCATTTTCAGGAAGTTCATTCGGCGACAAAGCTCGTTCTGGAGATGAACGGAACGCCTCGCTCGCTAGCCGTCAGCGATCGCCAAGGGCAGCCCATGACGGTGAGTTTTCAGGGTGGCGCTGGTGCTTGCAAGCTCCCCCTCAATCATCGGTTTACCTGGCCTAATCTTAGCGGGGTCTATGTCGAGCATCGTCAAGGCCGGGTGACAGTTTTCATCAAGCGTAATCTCATTGGCACCGTCAGTGTGGCCAGAGAGCCTCGGCGGGTCGTGATTGCTATTCCGCATGCGGTGGTTTCCGCAAAGTCACCGGCTCCCGTGCCGTCGGTTGCGGTCTCTGCTCCACGTCCTGCGGTGAGCGAGGCGACCGCCAACAGCTCGGAGGATTTGTCTGAAGGGCTCCGTTATGCCCGATTTATGCAGCGTAGTGCGCACGGTCCGGTGCAAATCAGTGTGCTGGAAATTGATCCCCATTACCCTGGCCTGGAGATTCTGCCTGCTCTGGCATCCAACCGTATGGGGGCCAAGAGTAACGTGGGTAATATTGTCGCCAGCAATCAGGCCGTTGCCGGGATTAATGGTTCCTTTTTCAAGCAGGATGTGGGTATTCCGCTGGGGATGATGATGATCAATCAGGAGTTGATCTCCGGTCCGATTTACGACCGGGTGGCATTGGGCATCAACGCCAACAACGATCTGGTTATGTCTCGCATTCGGCTGGCTGGGGAGTTAACCCTGCCCGATGGTCAAAAGGTACCATTGCACAACATCAACCAACCCCGTATTAGCCCGGAGAGTACCGTGGTCTATTCTTCACGCTGGGGCTCTGTGGCTCCCGCAGTGCCCAAGCTGGGTTTTCAGGTGCAGATTCGAAACAGTCGAGTGACGCTGGTATCAACCACGACCCCGTTGCCCATTCCACGCGATGGTGTGGTGATCTCTGGTCCCGGTACGCCATCGCTGGCTCGTTTGGCTGCGTTATCGCCCAACCAGAACATACAGCTCAATCTCTATACCCTCCCGGATTGGTCCGGGATGAAGCATGCCATTGGCGGCGGTCCCTGGCTGGTGCATGGCGGGCAACCGTATATCGATATTCAAGCGCAGCATTTTACGTCTCGCAGTTTGGGATTTCGGGAGCCTCGGACCGCCGTGGGGATTACGGCCAGCGGTAAAATGTTGCTGGTGACCGTGGACGGCCGACGTAAAAATGTCTCCGTCGGGATGACCTTGAGCGAGCTGGCCACCTTAATGCAGCAACTGGGCGCGGTAGACGCCATGAATCTGGATGGGGGCAGCTCTACCCAGATGTCGATCTATGGCAAGATTGTAAACCGCCCCTCATCGGGCAATGTGGGGGTGAGTAACTCCTTGATCATTCGTAAAACCGGTGCCGAACGGGTGGCGGTCAAGCCGAACTAATTCGTGGGTAGGCCCTTATAGCGGATTGGTCATCAAGGGGCTTGTTTAGCCTGTCGCTGGTCTTCGACTCGATTTCAGGATTCTTTCGGGCGATGTTGTCGGGTTCGAAATCAAGGCAGACTGTTCAGGGATGGAGCGCATCTGTACCCCCATTCCCGGCTAAACCCACGGGTGATAAAAAATGGTATACTGTTGACTGCTATAGAGAACTTCCGTCCTAGTAAGCGGCGTGGGGTGATCTGGCAATCGACGAGATTTGGAAACGGGTACCCTTTCCTGCTTGTCTTCAGATTCATAAGCGGTTGTGAGTGACTTTAAACAGTATTGGGAAAGCTGCTGCCCCCCGGTTTGCGTGGTTTGGCGATCAGTGTACCTGCGTTGATGTGGATTTCGTTGAGTAAAGGGCTTGCTGAGTTGTTGATGAAGTACTCCAAGGCGTTCAGAGTTCGAACTGTTGAGGCTGTGAGATTCTCCTTGATCTGGGGTTTGGCTGGTTCGTTTTTGCTGTTGCCCCTTGCCGGGATGGCCTGGGCCAAGGAAGCCCGTCTGCAAGGGATTCATTATCAACCGGAAGGGATGGTCATTCAGCTGGCTGGAGGCAGTCTTAAGGCGCCCGAAATTGAGACCTGGCCGAATCAACGGGATGGCGTGAAGACGGAGCAGATTATTGTGCGCTTGCCAGGCTACACCGGTGAATTAGAAGCCCTGCAAAAAGAAGCGCTGGCTGAAATTAGCGGACATCCCGAAGTGAAGCAGCTCTGGATTACCCCATTCGGTACCGATCCGAAAGCACTACAGGGCACGCAGGTGTTGCTGGAAGTGGAAACCCGGCCGGATCTGCCCGAGTTTACCCCACAGGTTCTCTCCCAGGGGGAGGAACAGTGGGTGATTACACTGGAATCGGTGGCTACGCAACCCCGCCGCTTGCCCCCTTCTAAACGGAATGATCAATTGGCCCGGAATGATGACGTAAAATCGGCGCCAACTCACCCGAATGCCGTTGCTGAGAGTGAGCCTTCGAACGGTCGGGAAACCGCAAGCCTGCTGACAGAGCTGAATCAGTCCCGTCAAAAACAGGCGGCTCTGGGTGCTCAACTGGCGGCAGCCCAGCAAGCGCTGAAAGACAGTCAGGCGCGGGAAGAGGCGTTGCAGGATCGGCTGAACGGCTATGAAAATATTTTGCAGGATGCCGGGGTAGACCCCAGTGCGGAAGAGCGACTCGAGTCAGCGGCTGTCATTCAAAATTTGAGAAGTGCCCTGATGCGTGTGGCTCAGAAGTTGAAAACCGCCGAAGCCGCGCTGGCGGATCGTCAAAATTCGCCGTCGGTTGGAGCATCTGCGTTGGCCAGTACACCCAAGGCCGCTTCGGATGCCGCAGTGAAAGACAGGCTACCGGCTCCTGTTCAGTCGGTTGCTGTGCCACCCATCGCCACGTTAGGCATGGTGGGCCCCGCTGTGGCCGGACAATCTTCGGGAATGAGTCCATTGAAGCTATCGCCCGTGCCGGGCAAGCCGGGCGCGGTCGAGCCTGTGCCTGTTGCCAAGAAGGTGACCCGTGTGTACATGGCTACCGGTCTGGATTCCGATCAGGAGAACCATCTGATTCAGTCGTTGCAGGCTGAGCCTCATTCGGGCAACCGCTATTTAAAGCTGGCCGATTTTTATGTGGCCAAGGGACAATGGTCCAAGGCCAAAAGTACCTTGCTGATGCTCTCACGGATGCAGCCGGAGAACGTGCAAGGTTTTTACTACCTGACGTTGCTGTACCTGCATGAGCAAAATCAGAAAGCCGCCGCGTTTGCCTTGACGCAGTACGCGCAAAAAAATCCGCGGGATACGCAGGGCATTGCCCTGTTAAGGCAAGCTTTAAAGTCCAGCGGTAATTTGCCGCCAATGCCTCGGTTCAAGTCAGCGACAGGTCAGGCGGGATCACCGCCCATGCCCCTGCACTGAAGCCGTCTTTTGTCTGGTCTGCGAGGGATTGAAATGGAAACTCCCCCCTAATGTCCGAATACCGATACAATTGAAACAGGCTGATGAATTCAGTTGCCATGAATCCAAAGCGATCAATCCAAGTGCCAAGAATGGCTACGAATTGCCATGAATGACGAATAAGGATCAAAGCCCTTGTTAAACCATAAAAATCTATTTACCCTGGCCAAGCATGTGACCGTCGCAAGTCTGACCGGTTTGATGTTGGCTGTGCCGGGTGCCCCTCTGTTGGCCTTCGCTGCCGATGGCATGTTGCACAATATTCGCTTTGATTCCAATAGTCGGCACTTTTTGATTGATACCACCGGCTCGGTTAAAGCTACGGTGAATACCCTGATTATTGCCGGGCGCAAACGGGTGATTATCGATCTGGACAATGCCGATATTGCGGAAGATTTACCCCGCGATGCCGAGCTGCTCAGTGCCTTGTCCGCGCGGATGTCGACGGTTCGGAATGTGACTGTGAACCAGTACGGCGGCAATGGCCGCCCGATTGTGCGGGTGCTGCTGGACTTACAGGGTGATCCTGGTGCTATTCGCCTGATTCGGAATCAGGGACCCCAGATTGAACTGGAGCTGAACGATTACGCCTCGGTGAGCGGTAACTATTACAACCCGCCTCCGGTAGAGCCTCGGGTGACAACCAATCCGGAACCGAGCGTGACCTCTCGTCCCGTTGCTGTTAGTCATCCCGTTAAACCGGTTGAGATTAACGCATCACGGGAGCCCGTAAAGCGTCCCGAACGCCTTTCATTGGCTCAACCGACGGTGGCTGCGGAGCGACTTCCTGTTCGCCCCTCTGAGCCGGAGACCGTGAGTCGTTCTGCCTATGAGCGCAGTCTGCAACTGCAACAGGATCAGAAAAGACAGATTGAAGCCTTGCAAAAGTCGCTTCGGCAAGCGCAAGGCACCACGCCATCGACAACGGGTAATGAGGCGGAACTGGTGCAGTTAAAGCGCACCTTGCTCAATATGAACCGGCAGTACGATCAGCTGGTCATGAACAATCAGAGTTTGACCTTGCAACTGAAGCAGGCCAAACAGAACGTAGCCAGTGAACTCAAGGTGAGTGATCTGAAAGCGGAGCTGGAAAGTGTCAATCTGTCTAATGAACAGTTGAGGCGGGATTTAAAGGCCGCGAACACTCAAGCTACCCAGTTGCAGGAGCAGTTGACCGCTGCAACCAAAAGTGCAGTCAGCCCCAAGTCGAATGAGTTGCAACCGGACGATTTGCAATTGGCAGACGTCAAACGCAGTCTGGTGGTGTTGAATCAACGCTATGAGCTCTTGAAAGCGGATCACGATCAGCAGGCGGAGCAGATGCAACAGCTGACGCTGGAAAAAGTATCTTTGAGCCAGCAATTGACGCAGGCCCAAAAGGATTTGGCAAAGGCCAAGCCCGGTTCGGCTAAAGCGCAGGCCTCAGAGACACAATTACAAGCGTTGCGCCAACAACTGTCCCAGTCCCAGCAGGCCATGAGTGATTCCAGGCAGACTATGCAAACGCAGAATCAGGAAATTGCCGATCTGCGCGCCCGGATTAATTCAGTGAAGACTGGCATGGACGAGGCTTTCAAGGCGCAAATCAGTGAGCTGGAAAAATCCAATACCCAGAAGGATGCCGCACTGGTTGCGCTGCGGGCACAGTTATCCGCCAGTTTGTCCAGTAGCGCCAAGGCTTCCAAAACTGAACCGGGTGCGGAAACGCTGGCGCAGTTGTCCAGCCTGAAGTCGCAGGTGGAGACTCTGAATCGTCAGATTGCGGAAAAAAATAGCCAGATTCAGGGTTTAAACCAGCAGGTGGCCCTGGCGACAGCCCGCCCCGCTGTTTCAACCAAACAAGATCTTCAACAAAAAGATGTCCGCATTATGGCGCTGGAACAGGCTTTGGTTCAATCCCGCCAGCAATCCGATAAACAGGCTGCTGAGGCGGTTGTCACAGCGCAGACCTTGGCTGGGCTGAACAGTAAATTGGCCCAGTTGCAGGATGAGCATCAGGCGTTGAGTGATGCCAAAGCGCAGATCCTGACCTTGCAGGCAAAACTCACGCAGGCACCGGGGCCGCAAAATCAGGACCACGACGTGCAACTAACCGCAGCGCATCAGGAATTGGCTGCGATTCGACTGGAACTGGATCGCCTGAAGGCTGAACAGAAAGCGCAGGCGTCAGCAGCATCGAGCGCTCAGGTTGCCAATGCCCAACAGCAGGAAACCATTGCCCGCTTGACGCGTGAAAACCAGCAGTTCAATCAACAGGTACAGACGTTGAATGGGCAACTCAAGCAGGCTCAGCAACAGGCTGAACTGCTCTCAAAAACCCCGACACCCGCTGTCCAGCCCGAGGTTTTGTCGGCCTTGCAAATTCAGGTTAGCAGCCTGCAAGCCAAGGTGACCGCTCTGACATCGCAGGCTGAGCAGGCCCAGCGCCAATTGTCGCAAGCCAGAACGGAAGCGACGCAAGCCAAAGTTGATCTCTCACAGGCCCGGACTGAAATCGCGAAAGCCCAGGCCGAAGCCGCGCAGGCGAAAGGGGCGCTTAAACTGGCGCAGGCGACTGCGGCCAAAGTAAAACCTGCCACTACCCCGATTGCCAGTGGTGGCAGTGCCACCCTGCAAAAACAGGTAAACGACCTTAATCAGCAACTCAGTAGTTTGCACCGTGAAAACGATGAGTTGAAAACGGCGTTGGCCAGTAAATCGAGTATGGCCAACAAAAGCCCCGTGACCAATCCCAACGCAGAGGCCGCCTATCTGGATGCCAAGGCGGAGATGCAGGCCAAGCGGTTGTCGGATGCGCTGGACAAGTTCAAGCAGGCCCTGTTGCTGGATCCCAATAACGGGCGTTATGTGATTGATTACAGTGTGGCCCTCTCCGAAGATCTGGAGTATGCCGAGGCCATCGATGTCCTGCGCCATTATTTGCAGCAGAACCCGCTCGATCGTGATGCTTATAATCAGCTGGGAAAAATTTACCTGCTGAATGATCAGGCGGATGCGGCCAATCAGGCCTTTATGCGGGCCATTCCGATCAGCACCCTGAACAACTACGCCACATCGCTGAAAAAACTGGGCAAGATGGGCGAGGCTGAAAACGTCTTCAAGCTGGCTTTAAGCCTGAATCCCAAGGACAGCGAGGTGCTGTTCAATCTGGGGAACCTGTACAACAACCAGAACAAGCTGGAGCAGGCCCGGAACAAGTATCTGGAGGCCTTGCAGATACGTCCGGATTTTGCAGAGGCGCATTATAACCTGGGATTGATTCTCTCCAAGCTGGGGGACAACCCCAATGCAGTGGTGCATCTGGAGCGTTTTCTGCAACTTTCTCCCGCAGCCAGAAACGCAGAAACGATCCGGGCTTATATCCAGAAGCTGAAAGCCTGACGTCTGCCTTTTCCCTGATTCCATTAAAACACCGAATGGATGATCCCCATTTCAATCGACCCAATGAAACCGGAAATCATGAGCGACGCAAAATGAACAACGGTTGGAAGTGCCCAGTTCAGTGGATGGCTGTATCCCCAGTAAGACTGGCGTTACTCATGCTGGGCTCAGGATGGCCCACGAGTCTGCTGCTTGCGGTGTTGCTGGTGAGTTTATCGGGATCCGTGCCGATGGCGTTGGCTCAGTTGGTACCGAACACGATCACGGCAATGACCGTGTCCCCTCGTGGTGACCTGATTTTATCGGTTGAGGGGGAAGGCTTTGATCCGATCTTGCGGCTGGAATCGGTTGGCAATGGTCAGTATCGGGTGGTGGTGCAAGCGCCGGATGTGACACTGGCACCGGGGGTTTCCGGGATTAATGGGCATTTGGGACAGGATTTTCACGCCAGAATTCCCGCGATTGAGACTGGCAAAATTACGGCATTCACCCATAAAGGCCAGGCTGCCGGTGCTGGTGTTCAGGTGATTTTGACCGCATGGCGAAAGCTACAGCCGCAAATTTTAAGCAATGACGGGCACCAAATCGTGATCACCCTGATTGGGGATCGTAGCCTGCCACCGGCTATTGCGGCGAGGCAACGGCGGCAGTTACAGCAGGCCGAGCAGGCCCGTTTAACGGCCCAAAAACTGGCTGAGGTACAGGCGCTGGCGCAACAACGCGCTGCTCAGCAATCAGCGGCGCTAAAATTATCCGATGGCAAAAAGGCTGAATTACTGCGTAACGCACCCGCGCTGGTTGCCCCGGATCCGTTGGGCCTGACGCATGCACCGTCATTCAAACAGTCCGTCACGCCAAAACCTTCCGAGACAAAGGCAGCGCCGGAGTTGCTCGGCAAGGCCACTTCGGGGCGACTGGATCATGCCGAGCGTTCCACGGTTCAGACGGTTTATCAGGCCTATCCCCAACCGGAAGAAGTGGAGTATGAGGCTGAGTTGGCCCATGAGCAGATTGCGCTGGCGGCTAGGCGTCGAGAGGCGATGGCGCGTCGGGAGCGTTTGGCCAATGCCGGGGTTCAAACTATCACGCCAGCCCCAGATGCGGAGCCGGAAGCCATCACGCAACTTCAGCTGGCCAATCTTGGCGCCAAGCCGAATGCGTTTTCAGCACTGGCGCAAACCGCACAGTCCAAACCGCCTGCCAGTGATACCGACTCCGTGGCAAGTGCCCGTTCCAAGGCTCCTTCTGCTTCGCAGGGGCGAACGCAGGGTCCGGCATATCAGCCGATTCAGATGAATCCACCCGCGTCAACCGCAACCCCGACAACGCCTAGCCCATCAGCCCCGCAATCGGCTCCCCGAACGGATGAGCCTGCACCGTTTTCCTGGTTGGGTCCACCCGCGACCCCGGCGGGAACTGGCCATGAAACAGCCCCTTCGGTTGCGCCTTCCGCAGATGGACCGGGTGAGCCTGAGGATAATTCCCCGACCCAGCCACTCCGGTTAACCAGGCCCCCGGAGCAACTCACACCGGAACCCGAGGAGGCGCAACCGTCACGCTCGAACCATCCTGCCGGTTCCGCTAATGAATCTCAACGGCCGGAACATGCGCCCTCGGTTCTTGATCGTCAGGCTACTTCAGCGCAAAAGCCTGCTTTCCCAGCCTCAGGTAGTGATGCGGCTCGGCTGCAGTCCATCTATGCCGTGATGCACGAACCCCAGGCCAGCCCCATGCTCAGACAGGCCTGGGCGGAACTGATGGCCGGACAGAGCAATACCGCTGAAGCACATTTGCAAAACCGGTTGCAGGAAGCCCCGGACGATGTAGCGGCCCGCTATCTGCTGGCTCAGATTTTATTGGCACCCTTGAGTGAGACGGGAACCAATGCTTCATCAGCGTCATCTGCCGGATCGTCAGATGTCGATCAAGCCCGACGTCTGCAAGCCCGGCGCGAACAGGCGCAAGTCGCCTTGTTGAAAAACTATCAGCAGGCCAGACACTGGCCCTCGGCGCAGGCTTTACTGGAATTGTATCTGGAAGACGGCAAGCTGGAGGCGGTCAATCAGCTGCTGAACGTAGTCCGTTCCGTGTATCCCAATCAGCCCGGTGTGGCCTATGAAGAGGGTCGTTTGCAAGAGGCGCTGGTGGATCTTGATGCCGCCCGCAAGGCCTATCAGCGCGCTTTGGCGTTGCAGCCGGATAACCCTGAGGTCCATTACCGGCTGGCGCAGGTGGAGTTAAAATCGAGCCATCTGGAGGCTGCCCGCTGGGAGTTGCTACAGGCGCTCTCCTGGAGTCCCAACGATGGTCGCCTGACCAAGTTGCTGGGTTATATTGCGGATAAATCCGGTAACCCGGCTCAGGCTGCCGAAGCTTACCGGCAAGCCCTCCCGGTGGATGCCTTGATTAATTATGCCCGCACGCTGGAAGCTCAGCACCACCCGGATCGTGCCCTGAGTTTGTATCAGGCCGCCGAAACGCTCGCTGGGGATAACCGGGAAATTCTCTACAATCTGGCCATGATTTATCATGAAACCCATCGCATTGATCGTGCCAGTGACATGCTGCGTCGCTTTTTGGCACTGGGGGGCAAGTCTGATGATGCACGTGTCCGCAAGGCTCAGGCGATTTTAAAGCAGATGGGTGAAACGCCCTGAACCAAAAGGAAACTGGCCCGGTCAAAACTGCGTTTCTATTCCAATTGATTTGGGTCAAACCGTTTCGGGTCTAAACCCCGGCATCTCCAAACATGCGAATGACTTCCCAAAGCGCCTTGGGGTCCATTTTACCGGAGATGCGAAACAGCTCGGGTCTTGCGTCTGTGCTGGTGTTTTTTTGACTATTGTCCAGCAGCATGTAGGCGGGCAGGGTTTTAATGGCCCAGCGATCCATGAGCTGTTTGCCTTCCGGGGTATCCATATTCAGGTGAACCACGTGCAGGCCCTGTTTACCGGCCAACTCAAAACCATCCAGATACGGTGTCATGCTCTGGCATTCGGGACAGCTTTGGCTTTCAAAGGAGAGCAGAATCATCTGGCCCAGTGGGTTCTCCGGGGTTGAGGCAGGGGTGGGTAATGAAAATGTTGCAGGCAAGCTCACGCTTTTCAGTTGTCCGGTGAGGCGCAAGACCTGCCGCTCCAGTACCACGGGGGTGATCATGTCGCCCATGCGGTAAATCGGTTTCCCTTGGGGGTCAAACAACACATAGGTCGGTGTCCCCTCGACCGAGAACAGATCCAGATACTTGGCCCCGGATTGCTGACCCAGATCCACGCGTTCCAACAGGACATCATGATTGACGCGGGCCGCCAGCGCCTTGACGTGCGGCTCCATCATCTGGCAGGTGCCGCAGAAGGCCGAATAAAAATCCAGCAGGACCATGCGGCCCTTGGCATCCTGTTTAAACTCATCCGGCAGGTTGGGGGTGGCGGCCATCGCCAGTGCCGAAAATCCGGTCAGCAGGGACAGGGCTAACGTCAGGACCGGCTTGACCAGCTGTTGGAAGACAGGCCGTTGGGCGAGCATCCCGCCGTTTTGGGATTGGACCTGTTGCGCTTTGGAAACTTGCATCGTGATTCGCCTCACAGGGGTTATGGTTACAGGGTTGGAACCTGATGGTTGCCGGAGCCCAGAAGGGGACGGTCTAAACGGGGCCATGTTCCGGGGGCTTCCCTGTGGCGCAAGGGCCACATTTTCTGTTATCATAGCATTTTTAGTGACCCATTCCATCCGGGATTGGGGTGAGAGATGTTGAGTATGCCTGCCGAATCATCCGTAACTACCATCGAAAACAAGCGTCCCGAGAACAAAGTGTTTATCTTTGACACCACTTTGCGCGATGGTGAGCAGTGCCCTGGGGCAGCGCTTCGGCATTCGGAGAAAATTCAGATTGCACATCAGCTGGCGCTGTTGAATGTGGATGTGATTGAGGCGGGTTTTCCGTTTAGCAGCCCTGGCGATTTTGAGTCGGTGCGGCAGATTGCCAGTGAAGTGCGAGGCCCCATTATTTGCGGCCTGAGCCGGACTACCCCGCAAGACATTGAAGCCACCTGGGATGCGGTAAAGGTCGCTGAAAAGCCCCGGATTCATACGTTTATTGGCACCAGTGATATTCACATTCAGGCCAAGTTCAAGAAAACCCGTGAGGAAATTCTGAACATTGCCCGTGACATGGTGGCGTTGGCGGCTTCCAAGTGCAAGGATGTAGAATTTTCCGCCGAAGACGCGGGGCGTACCGATCCCTTTTATCTGTACAAGGTGCTGGAAGCGGTGATCGATGCCGGGGCGACCACGGTGAACATTCCCGATACGGTGGGTTATACCATTCCGGATGAATTCGGCCGTTTGATTCGCGGGATTGTGAACAACGTGCCCAATATCGATCAGGCCATTATTTCCATTCATTGCCACAACGATCTGGGTTTGGCGACGGCCAATAGTATTGCGGGTATCCAGAACGGCGCCCGCCAGGTGGAATGTACTATTAATGGCATCGGTGAGCGCGCGGGCAACGCGGCGATGGAAGAGGTCGCTCTCGCCCTGAAGGTGCGCCCGGAGTATTTTGAAGGGTTGTACACCGACATCAACACGGTGCACTTCGCTGAGGCCAGCCGCCTGGTTTCCGAGTTGACCAGCATGCCCATTCAGTACAACAAGGCCATTGTGGGCCGCAACGCCTTTGCCCATGAATCGGGCATTCATCAGGATGGCTTTTTAAAAGGGCGCGCGACATATGAGATTATGCGCCCCGAGTGGATTGGTCTGAGTGAAGCATACCTGCCGCTGGGGCCTCGTTCCGGGCGTGCTGCGGTGAAATCCCGGTTGGAAAAACTGGGTGTGAGTTTAAGCGATGCCCAGATGATCTCCTTTTTTGAAGCTTTTAAATTGCTGGCAGACGAAAAAAAACGTGTAGAAGACGAAGATTTGAAATCGTTGGTCCAGCAACTGGAAAATCAGTCTAGCCCGGTGTAAGCCCGATGGTTTGTCGCAGCCGGATTTGGAGCGAGTAAGTTTCGATACCTTGGGTAAACAGTTTCAAAGTGGCAAACATGCATGCAAACGATCCCGATAACTTGACAGAAGCTGCGCCTGAGTCAGTCTCTTCAAATTCGCCTGTTTTGCCGCCTGATTTAACGTCTCCGCCATCCAGTGAGCATCTGCAACCCTGGGAATGCGATGTGTCCTTGTGGGATCGCTTTAAGTGCCACTGGGAGCGAGGCTTGCTGGTTGTGATGGTGGTGAGTGTGCTGGGTATGATTGCCACCCTGTTGTGGCCCACTCCACAGGTTGTGACCACCCTAAAGCCTTATGCCTCGGCTTTACCGACGGTGAGTGCACAGGAGAGCGCCGCTGAAGTCCCGTCGATCTCGGGCGATAGTGCCGAGTCAGGCGCGCCGGACGATAGCGCCCTGGTGACCTCCGGCGAAGCGGCAGAGGATGGAAAGTTGAATGCCGGTTCCATCCAATCCAGGCACACGAAAGGACGACACTATTCGCACCCGTCCAAAAAACCGGTACACCCGCCTATCACCAATTTAAACACGGCCAAGCTTTCACAACTTCAGTTGTTGCCGGGCATTGGCCCTAAAATGGCCGAGCGTGTCATCCAGTATCGCCTGGCCCACGGCGGCTTTCAATCTGTGGAGCAGATCATGGATGTCAAAGGCATCGGCCCCAAAAAATTCGAAAAGATGAAGCCGTTTATCAAAATCTAGGACGTGTTATGAATTCGGCTTTTCTTCCATCCTTGCTTGTGATCCTGAGATCCAATGTTGATTGGATGAATGGTGCTTAAACCTTGTAGAGGGTTCCAATCAGAAGCAAGAAATAATGAGGTGTTTATGTTTTTAGACAAAATTCGCAAACATCCACGTATAGTTGCATTTATTGGTTTGTTAGTCACTGCAATTGCCTGCCTGGAACTGATTAGTGAGTTTACTCCCAAGTTCGCAGAACCACTTTTGATTGTCATCTTGCTGTCAGGGACCGGTTTATCTATATATGCCTCTATAGAAGCCTCAAAGAAAGACGACAAAAAATAATACGCCTCGTTATTTTTACCCTGATTTGTACCCAATATCGGGATCTGTTTAAAACACACCCCGCCCATCACCGAATTAAACACGGCCAAGCTTTCACAACTCCAGTTGTTGCTGGGCTAAAATGGCTGAGCGTCTGAGCCAGTATTGCCAGGCTCACGGTGGCTTTCAATCCGTGGAGCAGATCATGGATGTGAAAGGCCTCGGTCCTACAAAATTTGAGAGGATGAAGCCGTTTATCAGAGTCTAGGGCATGTTATGAATGATGTATCGTGTGCATTGTGAATCACCAGCTTGAAAGTCTTCAGGTATAGTCAGAGGCTTTTTGCCCTTCAGTGTTCATGATGTCAATATTAATCCGGCCTATTCCTGAGCGCTTCGATGATTGCATTATTTTTGAAGTGTGTCGCGAAATGTAGTGGAGTTTCTCCATGGTGGTTCACGGCATTGACATCAATATGAGGACTTTGCAGCAGTAATTTAACCCTCTCAAGCTGCTCAAGCATGATGACTTTATGTAAGGGCGTTTCTTCACTAGCGTCTTTGATATTGACCTCAATATTGGGGGACTCCAGGAGTGCTTTTAGCATTTCTGTATTGTGATTAAATATGGCCAAATGAAGTAACGAATCTCCATCAGTCGTTCTGCGGTTAATATCAAATGCAGGCAGTTGGGTCAGGTCTCTCAGTGCTTGCGCATTGTCACTTTCAGTGATGATACGTTGCGCTTCATTGAAAAGATTCTCTGGGCAGGCTTTGGCTTCATCGGCGGTTAATTCCAGAGCTGTTGGAAGTTGTGTACAGGTCTTGAACTGGGATTTACTGAATTGGGACTCTTTAAATTTTGAATTATAGAAGCAACATGCATCAAATTGTGTGTTGCGGAGGTCAACTTTATTGAAATCGGCCCCCAATAAATTACAGTGATTAAACGTGCTTTGCTCCAGCTGGCTATCACTGAAATTGGTATTTCGACAGTCTATTTTTGAAAAGTGACCGTTTGTAAGATCAGCGCCTTCAAATGAGGTATTCCAGAGTAAAACATTGCTGAATGTTGTATTTTTGAATTTGACCCCTTTAAAATTAAAATCCGAGAGATCGAGTTCGGAAAACTGTGTGTTGGACAAATCGAGTTTTACATGGGCTTTATCCAGTGATTCTTTGAGGACGTTGAAGCCCTCTGCATCTTCAGACTGGATGGCGGCTTTTGCCTGCGAGGTGATGTCTTTTACAGTTGTGTCATCCAGGGTAGTTCGCTCTGGTGATGCAGAACGAATGAATTGATCGGCATGCGGCGCTACGTCCCCGTGACTAACGGACGCTATGGGATTTTTACCGGAAAAAGACACGCCTTGTAGGGCAGTATTCTGGTTTTTTACCCTGGGGACCGTTATGGCTATGCGATTAATTTGCATTATTTCAGCTCCAAGCGCTTTCGGCTTAAGATGGGAAGAAATCTCTGATTCTTTTGCATGAATCACAAAAGGAAATATTTGATGTTATTGATGTAAACTTTTGTAAAGTTATCAGCAGGTTCCTATGATTACTCGTAACGGCACAACGTTTGAGCTGAAAGGTATCTTTCCTCTAAAATGCGAGTGGCTCAAGCCGTTTTGGAAGATTTAAGGGCTGTGTTCCTGATGTTACACCAGTGGCAGGCCAAGTGCTGCTGTGGCGACCTATTTTGTGGACTTGTTTGTCTTTAATTTTTCCTGAATCAGGGCTTTTACCTCGTCGTCCTGTGCATCTGTCAGCGGAGAACGGCCCTGATTGTCACGGGTATTCACATCCAGATGTGTGTTGGTTTTTTTGAGTAATTGTTTTGCAATCACAGGATAAGATTCGACCGCATCATGAAATGGACTTCTGTTTGATTGGGCGCTCAGGGTGTTTAAATTCAGTTGGGGAAACATGTCCAGCAAATGGAGCGCGAGTTCTGGCTGCGGACTTTTTAATGCCAGATGGACCGTAGAATACCCCTCATGATCCTGATGATTGAGCGTTTTGATGCCCGGCATCCTGCTTTTGAATTTAAACATGCTCAGCACCTTGGGCACCACGGTGGGGTTATCCTGAACCATTCTTTGGAAGGTGGTCTTGCCGAACTGATTGGGTGTATGGAGGTTGACATCCGGTTTCATTAACATTACCCAAAATAAATCGTGATGATCCTCTTTTTGGGCGTAGTCAATGGCATTGAAGCCGGCCATATTGCAGGAAATGAGGTCTAAATCCGGATTCCGTTTCAACATGGTTTGTGCCAATGTTTTGCCCAAGGCATGGTTTGAAGCTAACGCAGTATGAATGGGCAAAATGCCGAGGGAGTCCGGCGTATCCAGATCGATGACTTCATTGCTTTCCAGACGTTCCAGTGCTTTATTCGGGCTTTCATCGATTTGTCGATGAAATTCGGAACGATTGTTAGGGTGAATAAAATGTTTTTTGGGTGGATGAGTGTGTTCAAGTTTCATGGCCTTAAAGACTGCGGTTAAGGTCTCTTCGGTCCGTTGCTCGGCGCGGCGCTTGAGTGAGGTGTTGTTGGGTTTAGGGAAAGTGTTTGGCAAAGCACCTTGATCTTCACTTCTACGTCTGGGTTCAAAGCGGTCTCCCTCTGCTAACGCTTCTGCTGAACGCTTGCGAGAATGGGCTTCGGTTTCTGAGTTTTGCGATGAGGCGCTGGCCGAAGAGCGTGATAACAAACTGTTCAAAGTATTAGAAGGTGCAGATAATTTATCTGATTGCATGTCTTGGAGAACTCCTGTGGCTTTGAGGATCGATAAGTAAAAACTAGTCAGAAATTAAGCAATGGGCGATTATAATTGCTTGTAATTATTTTTTTAATTTAAAATAGCTTGACAGATCTTGTGATGAATGAAAGTTGAATCAAAGATCAATGCAATGCTCGAATAAACACGCTAGGAAACTGTGATTGCTTGTTTTAATACCCTGTTTAAAACAAGGCGTTATAAAGAGGACAGCTTCACCAGGTACTCAAAATCAGCCTGAATAAGCGGGATTACGGAGAGGCGGGATTGCCGGATTAGGGCAATGTCTGCCAGGCGTGGGTCGGCCTTGATGTCGGCCAGCGTGACCCGGCGTTTTAGGGGTACCACGGGAATGATCTCCACCACCACCCAGTCCTGTTTGGGGTTGTCTTTGGGGTCGGGGTAATGCTCCCGGCTCACCTCAGCGATACCGGCTAGCGCTTTTTCCGTCACGCTGTGGTAGATCAGCACCCGGTCACCATGCTTCATGGCTTTCAGATTATTCCGCGCCTGATAGTTACGCACGCCGTCCCACACCGTTTTTCCGTCCTTCACCAGATCATCGAAGGAAAACTCGCCGGGTTCGGTCTTCATCATCCAGTACTGCATGGGCAGGCTCCTTATGGGCGACCGGGCATGCTCCGCCCAGTCATTTTATGGGTATGTGCCCTATTGTACTCACTAAGTGGTGCGCGTAACAGCCAGTTTCCCTTTAAAAGAGGTCGGGACGTCGCCAGTCTAATCCAGCCTCCAGCTGTCAAAGCGTGGTATGATCAGTATGGAGCGAAAGTGTTTTAGCTGTGAATCAACCCTTAACCCTTTGTTATGTTGCCGATGCAACCAATATCCACGTCCAGCGCTGGTTGGGCTTTTTTGTCGCGCGAGGTCATCGGGTCTATTGTCTCAGCGATCGCGTGGGTGCCATTGACGGCGTGAATGTGATGGAACTGCCCAGTCGCGACAGTATGGCCATTGATGGCAAACGCTGTTCTAAAACGGCCGTTCTCAAGGCACGCGCCCGTAAAATTCGCGCTGCCGTCAAAG
Source organism: Vampirovibrio chlorellavorus (assembly GCA_903866275.1). Classification (GTDB taxonomy): domain Bacteria; phylum Cyanobacteriota; class Vampirovibrionia; order Vampirovibrionales; family Vampirovibrionaceae; genus Vampirovibrio; species Vampirovibrio chlorellavorus_D. The sequence continues at coordinate 136,302 of CAIPMU010000018.1, forward strand.
AAATTCAGCCCGATGTCATGCATGCCATTTTTCTGACCCAGCGGGGCTGGTCGGCCATGATGAGCGGTTTTACCCCACTGGTCATCAGCCTGATGGGTCCAGACATCAAGCTGGCCCAGGCCAATTATCGCCATTCGTTACAACTGCAACGGGATCAGGTGCTGAACACGCTCTCCTTGCGTCAATGCAGCTTAATCACCGCTGTGTCCGATGATTTGCTCCAACTGGCCACGCAGATGACCGGGGGACGTGTGCCCGTTGAGCTGATTCCCCTGGGAACCGAGCCGAATCTGTTTCGCCCGGATCTGGATACCAGCGCCTTGCGGGCGCGTTTGAATATTCCCGATGATGCCTTCGTCGTGCTGAGTCCTCGGCAAATGACCCCCCATTACAATCAGGGCACGATCATCGACAGTATCCCCGCCGTGCTGAAGGAAGTCCCACAGGCGGTTTTCATTCTGAAAGATACCTTTGGTCACACCGAAGCGCGCAAAGCTTATGTGCAATCCCTGCAAGCCCGCGCTGAATCCCTGGGCGTGAACCATGCCATTCGCTGGGTGGATGAAGTACCCATGGTGGAGCTTCCTCTGTTTTTTGCCTTGAGTGATGTGGTCGTGTCCGTGCCCAGCAACGATGGCCTTCCGGTCACTATTTTTGAAGCCATGGCCACTCAGAAACCCTTAATCGTCGGTGATTTACCCTCTTACAACGAAGTGATTATCCACGGGCAAACCGGCCTGCGGGTGCCCATTCGCAACAGTCAGGTGCTGGCCCGCGCCATCGTGAAGATTTTCAAAAATCCCGCTCTGGCCCGCCGCATGGTGGAAGAAGCCCAGGTGCCCCTCTATCAGTATGGTATTTTTGCTGAGCAAATGATGCGCATGGAGCGCTACTATCAAGGGCTCAAGATTGGTGATGTGTCTCCGCCTTCACTGGGTCAGCAGGTCTGTAACGGGCTTTTGATGAATCTGCTGGTGGCGGTGAGTTAGGGGTTTTCAGGTTGAGCTGGTTGGCTTGAGGGAGGCTAGCCCCCCTCAAACTCCCTCCATTGGGGAAACTGTTTTCCCCAAACCCCTCCAGGTATGGTTTTCTGTTGCGTGGCTGTGGCGCCTTTTTGCTGAGGAAAAGAGGCTTTGCCTCTTTTGGGAGGGAGGGCGAGTTTTTTTTGGGGGGGGCTTTGTGTTGAGGGTTGAGGGATTGAGGGGGGGGGTTGAACTTGATTAAACCCTTACGTTTTCGTTAAACTAGCATTGAAGTCTGCTCCGATAACTGTCCTGGCTGGGATGGTACTGGGTGTCAGCACAAGCTTTGTCATTGATTTTAGCCAAAGAGGAATCTCCCCATGTCCATGATTGATCCCGCCCTGAAAGAACAGCTCACCCAAGAAATTGAAAAGGAAATCGCTGAAAACAAGATCATTTTCTACGGTAAAGGCACCAAAGAAATGCCCCTCTGTGGCTTCACTGTGGAAACCGTCCAGTTCTTTAATCAGTTCGGTTTCCCCTTCCACGTGGTGGATGTTCTGCACAATATGGAAAAGCGTGCTGTTCTGTCCGAAATGACCAACTGGCCCACCTTGCCCAAAGTCTTCATCAATGGCAAGTTTTACGGCGATACCGATATTCTCGGGCCAATGGCCGACAACGGCGAACTGCTCACCGTCCTGAAAGAAGCCTTCCCCGAAGGCGTCAGCGCCTAACGGCGTCATCATGTCAGCCGTGGATCTTCAAACTGCCGTCGCTCAGGTGCGGGCGCATGTGGGTGTGGCCATGCTCGCGGATCTCTCCGTCTTGCAGGTCAGTGGACCAGATGCAGCCCAGTTTCTGCAAAACCGCCTGACCAACGATGTTCTGGCCTTGCAACCCGGCCAAGGGCATTTGAATGCGGTGCTCGATCGTCAGGCCAAAATTCAGGGTGTTTTTGGCCTTTACCGGGATGACGCCGGGTTCCGGCTGCTGATTGATGCTGCTGAGCAAGCGCACGCTGTGGCGCAAATCCTCAAGTTTCGCATTGTGGAGCAGATTCAGATTGATGATCTCACTCCCTCGGTAGCTGTGTTTTCCGTGCAAGGCCCCGAGAGCACTGCCCTGTTGGCCGCTTTCCTGAATGGAGCAACCGCAGCATCTGCCTTTCCCGCCAAGGAACATGACTGGATGCCGGTGGACTTGCCGGAAGCTCTCGGCGGGTCTCCCGTCTGGATCATTCGTCGCAGTTTGAGTGGCGAAGCAGGCTTTTTGCTGATCGCAGAGACTGTATCCCCTGAAGCCCTTTGGACAGCCCTGCAACAGGCCGCGCTTGCCGCAGGTGGTGTGGCGATGACACCCGACGTTCAGGCCTGCTTGCGGATCGAAGCGGGTTTGCCGCATTATGGCGCCGATTACGACGTTGAAACGCTTCTTCCTGAAACGGGTCTGGAGCGTCTGGCTGTGAGTTATACCAAGGGCTGTTATTTGGGTCAGGAGACTGTGGCCCGTGTGAAAACCTATGGCATGGTGCAGCAGGCTCTGGTGGGGCTGCTGTTTGAGCCCGGTGCATTTTGGGATGGACTGGCGGATCTCTCGCTGCCCACGCCTTGCGTGCTGGATGGAAAACCGGTGGGTAGACTGACCAGCCTGGTTGACTCCCCGACACTGGCACGACCCATTGCGCTGGCCTATCTTGGTAAAGCGGAACGGATTCCCGGTAAGCGCCTCATGCTTGAACTTGCAGGCCGGACTTATGCAGTAGAAGTGGCCTTACTGCCCTTCTACGATGCCCTGACGCAACAGACTGGCCAGTCTCTGTTGGATGCGGGCTTAAAACATTTTGCCGAGGGTTATGATGAAGAAGCCATCCGGGTCCTGAAGCAGGCCATTGCCTGCCAGCCGGATTTAGTGCCTGCATACGAGTCCCTGGGCGTGATTCTCTCCCGGCATGACCGATACTCTGAAGCCATCGCCATGATGGAGCAGGTGCTGACCCTTGAGCCTGAGCATGTGCTGGCCCATACAAATCTTTCGGTGTTCTACATGAAACTGGGGGATAAGGAAAAGGCCGAAGAGGAGAAGGCGAAGGCCACAATGGCTGCCTTTAGTCAAAAAGCGAAAGCCGCCGGGCTGGTGTTTGATATTGAAGCCGAGCGCCAAAAAAAGGAAGCGGCGACGCTGGCTAAAATTGAGATGTTTCTGGAAGCCCTGAAGTATAACCCTGAGGACCCCTTGGGGAACTTTGGATTGGGCTCGGCATATTTGGAGCTGAAACGGTTTGCGGATGCCGTGGCTCCCTTGCAACGGGTGATTCAGGCTCAGCCGAAGCACTCGGTGGCCTATCTTTCGCTGGGTAAAGCCCTGGAAGGCCTGCAGGACATTGAACGAGCCAGCCAAACCTATCAGACTGGTATTGTAGTGGCCGCCGCCAAGGGCGATTTGATGCCGCTCAAAGAGATGCAGACCCGTTTATCTGCTTTGGGCCATGTTGGCAACTTTTCCTAACTTTGTCTAATCAACGTCTGGTCAGTCGTCGAAATCGTTGCTTGGCTAATGGTTTTGCACGTTTAGTGGAAGTTGTTTACAGGCGTACATATATCCAACAGAGCGCGCAATTTTATAATTATGATTGTTTTTATTTGTATATAAATTCATCGTTCTAGCATGTTCTGTTGATTCAAGATAGAAGAGAGACCCTGTATGTTCAGTCATGATGATACCCTGGCTAAAACCAAGTTGCCTGCCTTTGTTCAGCAGCCTGCTCTGGATGCTGGAGCACAGGCTGTTAGTAGAAGTACCAACCTTCATCCTGCAACCGGTGGGCGGCCTGCACAGGGGACCTCAACGAGTCGTTTGGCCAGTGCTGTCAAACCCTCTGCCGCTCATACCGAGTATGATGACGAAGCTCTGGTGCCTGCGTCCAGACCTTTTATCCGACGTGCCCCCGTACAAGCCCATGCGGATACCTCTTTTGTATGGTCTTCGCTGGACATTTTCGCTTAAATACCCTCAAATCCTGAAGATGTCGTGATTGTCAAAGTCAAGGACATCGTGGGTCGTTAGGAAGCGAATGAACGCATCGATTTTCGGTTGAGTTTGGCGCTCATGCGAAAAGAAATGGGAAAGCTGTTGCGGCCTGTCCGTGCTTACTCTGTTCTAGACCTGTTCTATCGTAGATGGCGCTTCAGCCCAACCCAGACAGGAAGAGAATACGCCGCGCCCTTCCGCTTTAACCAAGCCTTTACGCACCAGGTAATTCACCCGTGCGGAAATATCAGTCAGTTCCACCGATTCAAAACTGTCGCCGCTGGCGGGTTGTTTAATCTGGTGCTCAATCAGGTATTGCCGGATTTGTTCGGTATTGGCCTGTCCACCACTGTAAACAATCGCCCGAAACAGATCGTAGTTGATGGAGCTTTTGCGTTTAAGTCGTTGATCGGCTTGCTGGAAGGCGAGTTCAGGCAAAAATGCGCCAGCGGGTAATGTGGTTAAAGTTGGGCGTGAGGACTTCACGATATTCTCTTTAGTCTTTAGTTCCTGTTGTGTAGTGTTTAAGTTTAGCTCAGACGGTTTTGAACTATAGTGTTTAAGGTTATCTTTAGCCTCAATGTCAATAGACTTAAAATCACTAAAGTTGGAAAGGATCGATTGAACACTTAACTTCAGGGTGATTAATTTTTGTTTTGCCAATTTTAATTCTTTTAATTTCTGCAGTTGCAATTCCAATTTATCAATTTTGGGCTGAATTAAATCAAGTTCCTTTTCCGCTTCGTCCAGCATCGCTTTTAAGCGTTCTGTGCTGGAAATATTAGCGGGATTTTTTTTCTTAATACTCATCCATCAATGCCTCACAAACCTGATACAAAATAATTGTACTATAAAATTTAGTTTTAGGCAAAGCTATAGTTATTTTATTTAGCTTTACGCGTATAAACTAAATAAAATATGTTTAGCGTACTGTACAGGTAAAGACTAAACTATTTGTTTTATTGTTTAGTACTGCACATAATAATGTATAGCACAGAATTTACTAAGCTTAATTAATTACAATTGTAGTATTAATTCCCGAAAAAATAAAAAATCACAATAATCCTGTTATTGATGTTGCAGAGTATCAATGCGTGATTCCCTGCAAGTCCCTATTTTTTCCAGGATAACTGGTGGGCTGACTCGGTGAGGGCGGCTTGTTCCTGTTTTTCCAGTTGGGATAAGCGAGCCAGCCCTTCCTGGGCGTAAGTGTAATCGGCGTCCGTGTTGCCATCCGTCTCTGCGGCCAAGCGCAAAGCGGCCTGATAGGATTGTGAAGCCTTGGGATAGTTGTTCAGGGACTCATAGGCATAGGCGATCTGGTTCTCGATATTGGCCAGAATGGATTCCTGGCCCATTAAGGGCAAGCGTTCCAGAATGTTTTTGGCCGACTGAAAATGCGCAATGGCCTCAGGATAGTGTTCCTGATCCAGGGCGATGTCCCCCAGGGTGAGGTGAGGATTGTAGAAGTTTGCATTTCGCGCAACTGCATTTTGCGCATAAGCAGTGGCTTTTGGGTAATCCTTCAATTGGCGATAAATAATTGCCAGCTCGTTATAGCTCCAGTCAAATTGAGGGTCTTCTTTGAGTGATTTTTCAAAGAGGCTGGCCGCTTTGGGCAGGTTTTCATCCACGGTCTGGGCGGAACGAGCCGCCAGTCCGTAGTATCGGGCCAAGGGGCTCAAATCCTTTACATCGTTCGGCATTTGGGTTTTCAGATAATTGACAGCCTCCTGCTTGAGCTTGGGGCTTTGGCTGAGCTGTTCGGCCTGTTTAATTTCCCGGCTGGCCATGCCCAGTTTCAACTCGCTACGGAAGGCCTCGCCCAGCAAGAGGTGAAAATCCCCGCGCTCCGGTGCGTCCAGCGTGTCTTTCATGGCGCGTAATAGATAGGCTTCCCGGTTTTGCGAGGTTTTGGTGATTTGTGCCAGCTCTTGCTGGGCTTGTGCTGTATTGTTATCTTCATAGTATATGATCGCCAAGGCGGCATGGGCATTATCCAGAAACTGACGATACCGAATCGCGCTTAAGGTATCCTTTTCCCCCTGCTGGATGGCGGTCTGATACGCCGGGATCGCTTTCTGGGGCTGGTTCAGATTGTTATAAAGCTCACCCAGCAAGAAATGAGGGATGGGCGTGTTTTTTTCCAGCCCCCGTTGGGCTTCAACTTTCAATTGGGCCTGCGCGGCCTTGAATTCACCGGGGGTTTGAAAGCCCAGGTTTCGAATATTCATACTTAACCAGGGTTGTTCATAGATGCGGTTGTAGGACTCTTGCGGCCAGATGTTGTAGAGATAATCCTTGCCGCTGATAAAGAGCACCAGCCCAAAATGAGCGGTAATCAAGCCCAACAGGATGAGTAGGCCATAGACCTGCTTGCGCTTTTGTGGCGCTTGCGTGGCTGTTTGAACAGTCTGGTTTTCGTTGAAGTCAGTCATAGACTGTCTATCGGCGAGTGGGGTCAAAACTTGAATGAATGCTTTAAGGATGCTGCAGATGAGGGAACTGTTTGAAGTCCTTTCTGTTTTGCCCTTGAATGATGCTGTTGATTTGCGTGTCTGGTTGTCCGGGCGGCATAATAGAAACAGCGAATTCATGAAGTTCTGAAAGTTTTAAACCCCATGTCCTATGAAATGGTACAGACGGCCGACGGCTCTTTGTCCTGCCGAGATCCCCTGACCGGGCAACTTTGTCACAATTTGGCCGGGGCTTATACCGAGTCGGTGCATTTTTATACCCGGCCTTCGGGCCTGTTGTCCCTGATTCGCTCGCAAGGGCGCATTCGGGTGCTGGATGCCTGCTATGGCTTGGGCTACAACACCTGGTCCTTGCTCAATGAATTGCTGGGCCTCGAAACGGACCCTGAATTTTTAGCGGACTGGGAGCATAGGAAGGAGCCTTCCGGGGCGCCCAAGCCTTTCGTCGTTTCGATGATTTGCATTGAAAAGTATCCGGAAATCCTCCAGTTCTTACCTCAGGTTTTAGACTTTCCCAGTCTGAGTGTCCTAAAAGAAAAACTGACTGCCTCGGAACATAATACATATTATCGGACTCTTCAGTGTTTTATGGACACGAAGGGGGGTGTTTTGGACGGGGGTGATCTGCGACCCCGATCCCTGATTCTGGAATTGCCCCCCTTCTGGCGGTTTGAACTGGAACTCTGGGTGGATGACTTGCGGCTTAGGTTGCCCCAATTGCGGGACCCTATGGATACTATTTTCCATGACCCATTTTCTCCCCAGAAAATGCCCGAGTTATGGACGGCAGATCTGTTTTCGGAATACTATCGGTTGCTCCAGCCGAACGGTGGCAAAGTGCTGACCTATGGGGCCGCTGCCGCAACGCGGGGTGGATTGATGGAGGCCGGTTTTTCCATTGCCAAGACGCCCGGTTTGGGTGCCAAAGGGGGTGGGACCATTGCCTTTACTGCGCCTGCCACATTGTTACCCGCTTCTCCTCCTGATCCAATCTGGGTGCCACTGACGGATTGGGAGCAGGAGTATATCGGCAGTCGTGCCGGTATCCCATATCGGGATGCGGGTTTATCGCAGAGTCGAGAGGCGATTCTGCTTCAGCGAGAGGTTGAACAGGCTCAATCCGCCCGACCTAGTGGCGCTGGCGCTTTAAAACGCAAGCCTTAGGATGTGTCCTCTGGGTGATCATTTGGTATTCTCTTCCTGAGTGGATTAAAAACGAAGTTTATGGCGTAGAGGCTGAAATTCATACTACAATTGTAGGTTTTATGCGTGATCGTGGATCGGTCTATATGCCTTGATATAGGCTGTTGAATGGCAAAATATACCTTGTAAACAGACATGTTTGGGGCCATACTGCCCTTGTTTTCCAGCCAGAAATCGAACCTGTTTACACTGGCGTGACATTCGCCTCAAGCACAGCGCTACGATTTACGTGGTTCTTTAGAAGTGCTGTGGGCTCTGCAGCCAACCCTGATGATTTAGCCATTACTCAAACCTTAAGATCCTAAAAAACGACGCTGGTCCAAGATTCATGGGCCAGTAAGGAGTTCCTGATGAACCGTATTTCTATGTCGGGACCATTGTGCTGCCCGGATTTTCGATTTAAATCGGCTGCCCGATCGGAGCCTGCTCAACCCGTCCCGGTTGCACCGCAGTCCTCTGCCTGGGTGGCGAACTGTGGCCAGCCAATAGCATTTGATTTTTTTGACTATCAAAAACTTCCCCGGTTTGATTCGACGGTAGCTCAGTCTGGGGAGCTGTACACCTCCCATACGGCCTCGGAAAAACAGGAACCGGCCTACCGTCAGTGGCCCTGGCGTGGTTTTGCCTTTTGTAGTGATTTGGGATCAATTGGCTATCTTCTGAAAAATCCACGACTGGCCCGCTGGGGCTGGGCATTGGCCTTGCCCTATTATGCCTATGCCCTGATTCATCAACCCAGCCGGGCTAAGCGGCAGGAGGAGTTGATCTATCAGGCGACTGCGAATGGGGTATTCCCCTTCTTGGCTGCAAAAGGAGGGGTTCAGGCCGGGCAGGCTGTGCATCAGGCGGTAAGTTCGCATTGGAAAGAAGTTTTACTGAAACATGGTCTCAGTGCGCCTCGTTTTCAGTTGGTTGGCGCTTTGTTGGCCTTGCTGCTTTTAACACCCGGCGTGGGGGATCCCTTGAGTCGCTGGCTGTTGACCCGGTATCAAGAGCATCTGACACCAGACGCTGGAATCTTGGACTCTGATTCGCGGTTATGACACCACGGCGATAGAGGACTCTGTGGGTGCTTCCTGATAGGCGGGCACCGTGAAACGGACTTTAAACTGTCCATCTTCGTGGTGCAGTGTGATTTCACCGCCCATCGCTTCCACCAGCCCACGGGTGATGAACAGGCCAAGCCCACTACCCCGTGTGGTTCTCACCAGACTGTCATCCAGCCGCTTGAATTTGTCAAATAGACTGTCCAGCTTGTCCAGTTCCTGCATGGGGAGGGGATCACAGTCATTGACTACGATCAGTGCGATCAGTTCATCCGGTTGGTTATTCTCGTTGAGGCTCCATTCCCGGCTAACCTGCAACTGAATGGGAGTGCCCGGCATGGAGTACTTCACGGCATTGTCCAGCAGGTTGAGTACAATTTGTTCCAGTCGATCCGGGTCGGCCAGCACATCCTGGGTGTCACTGAGTTCGGGGGCGAGGCTCACGGTGATGTCCCGCTGCTCTTTGGCCTGAATGAACTGCACGCAGTTTTCCAGCAAGGGGGCCAGCGCCACCTGATCGGGATAGACCCTTAAGCCTGCCGTTTCCAGATCCGGGATCACCAGCAGGTCTTCAACCAGACGGCCCAGTCGATCGGCTTGCTGTTTGACCACTTTCAGGCTTTTGATGCGGGTTTCTGCATCCAGGGTGCTATCATAACGCAGCAAGCGGGAGGTATAGCCCTTGATGCTGGTGAGCGGGGTTCTTAATTCGTGGCTGACCGTGTCAATCAGGTTGGATTTGAACTCATCCAGCTGAGCCAGCTGACGGTTGGCCTCCTGAATGGTGGCCCAGGAGTCGGCTGTTTTGCGGGCCATGCGGTTAAATTCCAGCGTCAGGTAGACAATTTCGTAGGGGGTAAACACGTTGGTAATCAGTCGGATGCGGCGGAAGTAGTTACCTTCCCCCATCGCCTTGACGCCTTTGATCAGCTGGCGGAAGTTGCGGCTGATGCTCAGGATATAGGGCAAGACCAATAAGAGCATCACCAGCAAACAACCCAGGATTAGCAGAATCGTCTGGGTGCCGGCGCGCTTGATATACTTCTGTTTGACGTGATAGGGTGACTCAATAATGATGCCCCAGTTGATGTCCGGCATTTTGACGATCACTTTTTTCAGGGCCGGGGCTTCTTCACTGTCTCTGTTGGTGTTTTTTTGCTCGGGGTGAGCCTGATTGGCCAGTGCCGTGGACGAAAATTCGTGCGTAACTCCGGGTTTTACCTTGCGGAACTGTTTATAGTCTTCCTGCCGAATGCGTTCCTGGAGTTCAACGCCTTCCGGGCCCGCAATGATCAGGCCATCGTTGTCGATAATGTAAAACGCTCCATAGAGCGAGTTATTGGACCGAACCAGTTTTTGCAGGTAACTGAAATTTTTCTGTTGAACGTAGTAGTAGTTGGGCTTGAGGGTCGAAGCCGCAGTGGCCGCGGTGTTCCAGAGCGGGCGTAATTCTCCGTTGACGACCGGTATGACGGCGCGCAGGAAGTAGGGGCTGTCCTGTGGGTTACCGCTGTTGTAAAAGATCACCTGAAAGGGTTGCAGCAGCTCCGCGTTAGCCTCGGTTGCCTTGGGGGATTTGATGCCCTGAGATGATACAGGCAAGTCGCTTTGCAGTCGGAGATCCGGGCTGAGCCCTTTGAAATCACGGTATTGAGACTTCACCAAGTGACCCTGGGCGTCATAAAGCCCAATGGCATCCATATTGGGGTCAATTTTCAGAATCCGGCTGGCCGTGGCCTCGAAACTTTGATTGCTTTGCAGTTCGTCCTTCATCAGGGTGGCCATCATCTGGCTCTCCTGCTTTTGCCAGGACATTTCTGTGCCAAAGTCCCGGTAGAGGGCTTCGGCCGTGTGCTCGGTGAAGCGGGCCAGCTCTTTTTTCATGGCCTGCTGGTTGATATTGTTGATAATGAACGTCACACCCAGCATGGGGACAGACACGATCAGTCCAAAGCAGATCAAAATCTGCTGATAAACCCGCAGTTTGGGCATGCTGAAACGGATCATGGGCAGTGTTTCCCCTGGGGATGGGGAAGGCAGTTTGCAGAATGGGTCGAGGCCAGTGGGCGCATAGGGGTCCTAGACGGTGACGGATTCGGGGGAGGGATTGAGGCGATAGCCCACATTGGTAATGGTTTGTAGGTAGCGGGGATGCTTGTGATCCACTTCAATCTTCTGGCGCAGACCACCCATGTGCACCCGAAGCATGCGAACATCCTCGTCTGCATCATAACCCCACACCTCTTGCAGAATAGTGGCCAGCGGCACGGCTTCCCCGGAATGTTGCAGGAGGCAGTAGAGAATTTCAAACTCGGTGGGGGTGAGTTTGACCAGCTTGCCTTGCACCAGTGTTTCCAGCGAAGCCGGAATCAGTTTAATATCCCCGGAGGCCAGCACTTCGTCCTTTTTCGGGACGTTCACTTCCTTGTTCAGGGTACCGGTGCGCCGAAACAGGGCTCGCATCCGCACCATCAGCTCCTGAAACTCGAAGGGTTTTACCAGATAATCGTCTGCGCCGGCGTTAAAGCCGCGAATCTTGTCCTCAATTGTCCCCTTGGCGGTTAAAAGCACAATGGGCACCGCTGCCGAGGCCCGATTGGCCCGAATTCGTTTGCAGACTTCAAAGCCGTCCATCTTGGGCATCATGACATCCAGCACAATCAGGTCGTAGACTTTGGCTTCGGCTTTTTTGAGGGCATTGACGCCGTCGTTGACCGCATCCACCTGAAAACCCATCAGTTCCAGATCCAGTCGCAGTAAATCGATAATTTCCGGATCGTCGTCCACTACCAGAATATTGACCATGCAACGGTTCTCCAATGATTCTCAAAAAATGTCCTGAATGGTTATCTGATCATCATCGCTTGCAGAGCGTTTGAAAAGCCCGGGGCGGGGACTGACAGGACCAAAGGAGGCGGCAGTGTTCGCTTTGTGTCAGTCTTGGGATGAAGTCAGATAGGATTGCCTTACATTCTACCAAAGTCGTTGTCAAGTGCCTAGCACAAGGAATCGGCATTTCCATGAGCCTGATTTCAAGACGCTGGACTGGATTAAATTGCATTATGACGGCGGAATAAAAAAGCTGGTTGCATAATTGAGCAACCGGCACGCCACGAAGAGCAGACCCGCCCGTTGATGAAACTGTCGCCCCGGTTCCCAGCCCTTAAAGAGCTTGATGCCCGAGCGGATTTGCATGAGGTATAAGACCAGCGTCAAGGCAGAAACCGAGACATGAAAGTACAGGAGATAATCGGCTTGAGCCGTCATCATACTTCGGCCCACATGGGCAATGGCGTGTCGACTGAGTTCAATGTATAACAGCAGGGCAAAATCCACGCAGAATGCGGCACCCATGAACGCCATGTGCCATTTGGCACGACGACGAAACTTCCACCCCAAAGCAATCAGCAGGATTGCAACTGTAGAGACCCCATAAAGCATTTAATCATTCTATGCCAGATGCGGGCCACTGGCAATGTGATAAATTCAGGCATGCCAGATTGAGCGCAACTCTTTATTCAAACTGTATAATCAACTGTCTATTAGCGGTTGATTATTTAAACTTGGGTTTGCGACCGAGAATGAAGTAAATACTCATCAGGCCCATACGCGGCAGTAAAAACAGAAACTGCAATGGCTTGAATTTGGCGACAACGCCGTTGCCAATGCCGCTCATCCAGTTGAAGATTTTGCCGATGAGCCACGTTTGTCGAACCGCCTGACGGGCGTGGACCATTCGCTCCAGGACTTTGAAGATGAAACTTCTCTGTTTGTGATTAATCCGAAGTTTTTCAAACACGCCTTCCTGTCCGTGGAAGAGGCCTTTGATAATTTTGTTGTATTTGGTGGCCACGAATTCAGGCATCTTGCGGGTCGCTTTTTCGCCCTTGTGGTCCGGGAAATGCTCCACTTTGGGGTCTTTGCTCCATGAGCCTTCCAGGCTTCGGTAGTGGCGAATCACCTTGTTCAGCGGTTTGGCTTTATCCAGTTTTTTCTCGGATTGAGCAATCAGTTTTTCGCCCTTGGAGGACAGAAACATCGTGATGGGACTGGCAATCACGCCGGCGGCCCAGCCGAAGACAGGGACCGCAAAGAGACTGGACATGACCAGATCCGGAATGTACTTGAGAGCAAAGCCTTTGGCCACTTGCTGGGTGTCTTTGTCTTTAAGGCCGGTACTCAGGGCCTTGATGGTGCCCCACCAGCTCAGTGGCTTTCCTGCTGGTTTGGGGGGGGTATGGCTGGTTTTGGAATTTGCTGGGCTGGACGTGGCAGGATTTGGACCTCCGGCAAACTGAACACCCGTGATCGCTTTGGGGAGAGCTGAACCGGACGGTTTGAAAGCGATTAAATTGCCTGGACCAGTAACCATGAGGAAACCTCTTTTAAACGGGCGTGCCGCCATAGCTTAATACGGTTCAATACGGAGTGTTTTGTGGCCAAACGCTCAAACGGTTTTCATTCAGATCGTCAATTTGAGCAGGTGGGTTCTGGTAACTAAAACCCTCTCAAGCATTTTTGTTGCTAGAGCCGGTGCAATGAATCACAGGGAACTGTCGATGAACGAGCTAGGCTGTGAGTTGCTCTATCATGGGCGGGATTAGGTCGTTCAGGATGCGGGCTAACAGGGTGAAATGGGTCATACGGCCTCCAGTTGGGTGAGGGGTTTGGACTCTTTGTGTGAAACCAGATCTGCGGCTATCTTTAGCCAGGCGGCGTTTTTCAGGCCTTCGCCGACCCATTTGGCGCCCGGGAGCGAACTGGTGACCATGGCGGTGCCCAGTTTGTTCATGCCGCTAAACAGGGCGAAATCCTTGGCGCCTGTCATCATGGCCTTGCTGGCCTCCTTGCTGTTCTGGGATTGTGCCAGTCTTACGTTCACTTCGGTACGCAGCAATGCAATGCCGTTTAGTTTGGTCAGCAATTTGGCTGCCCGGCTATTGGATTTTATTTTCAGGAGGGAGAGGAGATAGGGTGTTGCAAAGGCCGGTAAGCCCCGCACATTCAGCAGATCTTCGGTTGCCTTGTTGATCACATCCACCACGTTGCCATTGGGGCCGGTGGGCTTGCTGCTAATGGCTGCCTTGATTCGGTGCACATATTGGAACACCGGGTTCAACTCGTTGGGATTGATGTCTTTGGCAATGCGCCGTCCCAATTTCCCGGAGAGATAGGACAGTGGCAAGGTGGCCAGCGCAAACATAAAACCGACACCCGGCAAGCCCACGAGTGGCAGGACGCTGAGTGCCAGTGGCGCTACATCACAGAGGACAATGCGTGTGCCTTCCCGCAGGTTGTTTTCGGTGCGTCCGTAGACCCGTGGGGAAGCAGAGGCTTTTTGGGTCGGCGTTTTGGCGCGCGTTGCGCTGGGGGCCTCAGGGGGTAATGCTTCGTCCGTTTGGGCTTTGAGATCGGGTTCGGTGGCTTCGGGTTTGGCGCGCTTGCGAGCCTTGCCGCTAAACTGAATGGCATCGGCGCATGATGTGCCGGAGGTGGGCCACGCTGCATTGCGATCGCGCTTCGCGCCACTCAGCGCTATCCCGCTGTTAGATTGGTTTGTACTGGATGTCGTGCTGGTGATGCCAGAAACAGTCATACTCACTGTCATAATTAAGGTGGCCCTCTGTCCGGTTCCCTGAATTTTTGCCGGATGTTATTCAATGGATGCTGCCTTAGTAAACCTGCTGAGTGGGGGGTGGTGATATTTTGTTAAGATATATCAAGCAGACAACCGGTCGCTGCGTTCCTTCAAATGACCCTGTTGGGCAGTTTCTGAATGCTGGCCTGCTTTCAGTGATTGAGGTCGAGTCGTCGTTTGTCCGGGGCTTGAATCCCGGATGGCGCTGGCCTAGACTGCTAGAAGATCAAGCTGTGCCATTGTTCGGTCTGGCATTTCAAAGGATGGTGATTGCCCCATGCGTGTTTTATTCAGAGCTGATGCCTCGGTAGAGATTGGCACAGGGCATATTATGCGGTGCGCCACTCTGGCCGATGCCTTGCGTCAGGCGGGCGCTGCGGTGGTGTTTGCCTGTCGGGCGCTGCCGGGCGATTTGAGAGCCTGGCTAAGTGAGCAGGGGTATCCGGTACTGACCCTGCCGGATGATTTGGCTGATAATACTTCCCTGTCTGCCGGGACTGGGATTGATGGTTCCGACGTAACCAACGCTAAGACCGCTTTGCCCCATTCCGATTTCCTATATGATTGGCTGGTGGTTGATCATTATGGGCTGGATGCCCGGTGGGAAACCGCCATGCGCGCTCAGGCCCGGAAAATTCTGGTGATTGATGATCTGGCCAACCGACCCCATGATTGTGATGTGCTGCTGGATCAGAATGTGACAGCACCCACAGTATCCCCCTACACTGGTTTGGTGCCAGCAAATTGCCAACAATTGTTAGGCCCAAGTTTCGCTTTGCTAAGACCGGCGTTTGCCGCTTTGCGCGCCGACTCTTGTGAGCGGGTGAGCCCGTGTGGCTTAAAAGATACCGATTCGGCGGCTTGTATTACCCGCCTGCTCATTTTCTTTGGCGGCAGCGACCCTACGCAGGAATGCTTCAAGGCACTGAACGCCTTGAGGTTATTGAGGACGATGGAACCTTTGCCCGACTGGTTGTCCGGTTTACAGGTTGATCTGATTGCTGGTGGCAGCAATCCCCGCTTTGAGGCGCTTCAGACTAAGTGTCTGGGGATGCCCAATTTGCAACTGCACCGACAGGTTCAGGACATGGCCGCGATGATGCAGCAGGCGGATTTGTGTTTGGGAGCGGGTGGAACCACCACCTGGGAGCGTTGCTGTCTGGGTTTGCCCGGTGTGGTGATTGCCGTGGCTGATAATCAGGTGGTCATCACCCAGAATGTGGCCGCACTGGGCGCTCAGCGGTATCTGGGAGAAAGTGCGAAGGTCACGGCCTCGGACATTGCCAGCGCGTTGCAGTCCTTGTTGGGTGATGCTGAATCCGCGTCAGTTTTGGCGGGGCTTCGGCAGGCAGGAATGGCGTTGGTGGATGGTCTGGGCGTGCAACGGGTGGTGGCGGTGATGCGTCCAGTCCTTGCGGGTGCCTGAGCATCGCTATTGCTGACGGGTGTGCGTGGCCTCTTCCCTTGGTCTTTCCTTCGCCCAATGGATGCTATGGGAGCAAAGCTGTGAGAGCATGGTTATAGTTACTTTGGCTATTTTTTGCCTGATGTAGAGAACGCCAACCCTATGCGCCATCGAATGCCAGCGGTTATATCAGCCTTCCAGCCATGTTTCGGGTCGCGATCCGCTCAATGTGGTCAGGCTATCGTGGAGTATGCGGGCATGATTGTCATGAGCACGCTGGTGGTGGGCGGTTTGTTGAGCGCCACGCAGCACATGATGCCTGTCCTGTTTACCACGCTCACGCACAATTCGATGAACGCCCTGTCGGATGAACCGCCAGCGCCTCGGGCCAGTTTGCGATCGCCCGCCCCGGAAGAGGCGCGGACCCCGTCCGGGTTTACCACCGTTTCTGTTTCCCCCATGCAAGCCATGGGTAGCTTGCCTCAGCCTCAAATGGCGACGGAAGCCCCCCAGTATGAGGCACCTCCGGATGCGCAGATGGGCTTATCGTCTTATAACACCGGTGATTCTGATAGCCCATCCCCTTCGTTGAATAACAATGCATCGATTCAGGATACCCCCCCTCGTGCGGCTGAGGGCCCGACTCTGGCACCTTCGCCTGCGATTTATCCAGGGCCCAGCCCGGCGCCAGAACCGGTGGTAGCGCCCCCCACCAAAGTTGCGCCGTCCCCCGGCCTGTCCCCGATGCCCATGCCCGCGGCGCCGCCGTTGTCCTGAAGCGCTGTTTTCTCTTCCCAACAATAAGCACTGTGACTATTTTGAAGTTTGTCCCATGAGACCCTGACCCCAATTAACCGTTGTTCTCAACTTTTTTGTATCGCACTGTTCCAGAATCGACAGGAAGCCTGCCATGACCTGCACCGTGACTCATCCTACCCGTTATGTTGTTGAAACGCTCTGTCTGCAACCTCGCTTGCTGCTGCTGCGGGGCTTTTTGAGTGAGTCCGAATGTGATTACCTGATTGAGCAGGCCGAAGCCAAAATTGCCCCTTCGACCACGGTGGACCCCGAAACGGGCGAGCATATTCGCGTTGAGGCACGTTCCAGCTCCAGTACCTATTTTCAGTTGGGGCAAACCGAGGTCTTATCAGTCGTCGAAGCGCGGATTGCCAATCAGGTCAATTTGCCGGTGGTGAACGGAGAAGGCCTGCAAGTGCTGAACTATCAAAAAGGTCAGCAGTATTTGCCGCACTTTGATTTTTTTGATCCCGCGCACAAGGGCAGCGGGGTGATTCTGGCCTGTGGCGGGCAGCGCGTGGCCACCTGCATTATGTACCTGAACACCGTCGAACCCGATGCAGGCGGTGAGACGCATTTTTCCGAGGTAGACATTCGGGTCCGGCCAGTCAAGGGCGATGCGGTGCTGTTTTATAACACCCTCTACAACGGCGAGATAGACCGCATGACCCTACATGCCTCCCTTCCTGTAACGGCTGGTCAAAAGTGGGTTTCCACCAAGTGGATTCGGGAGCGCGAGTACAAGTCCCCCTGACACTGGGCGGGTCGGACTGACCGCATTTTGGCCTACAGCCCGATGAAGGGGCGGTGCTTATGGGCAAACATGCACGCAATTCTCATTCTGATCCCGACTTTATTGGGCAGATCCAGCGCTGGCCGGATGGCGTCATGTACTTCAATACGGCTGACTGCTTCAAATTCTGCTAGAGTAGTATCGATTTCACAGGAATGCCATGACTCAAAAATTCGCAATCTGGAAACCTTATCTGGCCTTGCTGACGGTGTACCTCATCTGGGGCACCACGGCGGGGGTGATTCGGCTGGGCATTGAAGGCATGCCACCCGCGCTGCTGCCTTGCCTGCGCTTTCTGATTGCGGGGAGCCTGCTGGTCGTGTTGTGCCTGCTCAAAGGTGAAGTCTTCCCGGATCGTGCGGCGTTAAAAAATCATCTGATTACCGGGCTGCTGCTGTTTTTTGGCGGGAATTCCATTATTTGCTGGACGCTGCAGCATGTGACCACCAGCTTTGGCGGCATTCTGGTGGCGACCACGCCGTTCTGGATGGTCTGGTTGTCCTCGGTGCTGCCCCCGCGTGAAAAAATTCCGGCGTTGTCCCTGTTGGGTGTTGGCATCGGTTTTGTGGGCATGATCATTTTGCTTTCGCCCAAGCTGACCAACCCCGGCGAGACTACGCCACTGTTCTGGCTGTGCATTGCAGGCCTGCTCGTGATGACCTTTTTCTGGTCGCTGGGCTCAATCTTCGCGCGCAAGCACCCTACCAGTAGTTCGCTTCTGATGAGCGTGGGCTGCCAGAACATCTTTGCCGGGCTGGCCCTGTTGCCAATCTGCTTCCTCAGTATTCCGGACTGGTCGGCGGTGCACCCCACTGGCAATGCCCTGTGGGCGCTGGCTTATCTGGTGATGATGGGCACGATGGTAGCCACCCCCTGCTACTTATATGTGGTCAAGCATCTCCCCGTATCGGTTTCCAGCACCTTTGCCTATGTCAACCCGGTTTTG
The DNA here is from genome assembly GCA_903866275.1 of Vampirovibrio chlorellavorus. GTDB lineage: Bacteria > Cyanobacteriota > Vampirovibrionia > Vampirovibrionales > Vampirovibrionaceae > Vampirovibrio > Vampirovibrio chlorellavorus_D. The sequence continues at coordinate 154,600 of CAIPMU010000018.1, forward strand.
ACCCTGATTTTTGGCGGCCTCTTTCTGAAGGAGACGATCACGCCCACCATGATTGGTGGCGGCGTCGTGATTCTGTTTGGGGTCATTCTGGTGCAGGCCATGAACCGTCAATGGGCAGCACCACGTGACGCCGTTGCCCAGCTTGAACCCGAGGATTCTGAAGCGGCCCTCGCGTTATCGGATTCGACTGAGGTGCTGGCTTAGCCGCGTTTAACTGGTTTTTAGTTGCACACCCGGAAAGAAATCCTTGCCGGTTCTTTTGTACGTGATGTAGTGCTGCACCTTCGGGATGGCGTAAGACATAATGCCCCAGCAAATCATGGCAGAACCGGCAAACGCGCCGAGCTTGTGGCTGGCGGTCTGGGTCAGCTGCTTGCTGAGGGTCTGACCTTTCTTGCTGATGAGGGCTGTTGCAATCTGATCCAGATGGTTGGCAACCGCTTTCACCCCGTCGAGATCAATTTCTTTGGTGATGTCGATGTGTTTCAGCATTTTCTCTTTGTCGAGTAAGTGTGTGGGAATTTTTCCACTGAGTTCCGCCATGTCGTACAGCAGGTTGGCCGCTGGTTTTTCCAGCTTTACGGGATCAATGTTGTAGTGATCCCGAATGTTTTGCACCAGTGTTTTAAGCGCTTCGGTCGGGTTGGCTTTGTTTTCAAAGTAAGACGCCAGCGATGCGCCTTCATCCAGGCCCAGATGGGTTTTGGCTTGGGCGTACGCCGTGTGGAAATTGTTGGATCCAGCGGCTTTGACAAAGTCATCGTGCATTTTTTTGAGTGCCGGGTAGCCAATATGATTCGCTTCTCCTGCGAAAAAGTCTTCCAGTCGTTGTTGAATGACAAAGAGCGTCAGGATTAGCGCAGCTTCCTTGAAGAGTTTTTCAATTTTTTCATCCTTGTTTCTGGCGGTGACGACCCGTCCGCTTGACAAGGGTAAATCGGAGAATAGCGCCGTTCCGAGCTGATCGTTTTCCTGTAGTTTTTGCAGCAGGGTGCTGGCTGTATGACCCAAACTGCCAAACTTGATCGCTTTGTTGGCAGGCGGGATGCTGGGATTCAGGCCCGGTGATGGCATCACGGTATTAAACGCAGGAAATGGCGGCAACCCATTTTGCTGAGCCCCAAAGCTGGTGACAGGAGCCGCACTAAAAGGGTTGGGTGTCATGGCCGCTGCTGGATAATTTCTGCTGGGCACGGCTGTGGCTACTGGCGCAGTATTCATGGCTTGCGGTGATTTCATGAAAGCTGGCTTGAGAGGAGCTGCCGCGGCTTTCCGGCTTTGTTCCTGATCCACTTTTTTGCGGGTCAGGCACTGGTTGATTCTAGGCACTTCATAGCCCAGGAAGGCGGAAGCGGCGAGACCCACGCCCCCCACCTTCGCCAGTTGAAACATCCGGTTTTTGTTGATGAGACTTTGCCCCACGGTATTGGTGGCGTGATTGGCCATTTCCAGCAGTTTTGCTTTGGCATCATTTATATTGATATTGCCCTTGGTTTTGGGATCCAGATGCTTAAAGTATTTCTCGACGGTGGGGGCATCGAGTTTTTGGATGTTATCCGCGTTGAAGAGTCTTAAATCCAGATTGGGGGTCAAAAAATTCGAGCTAAGCTTGGGGGCAACCCAATCCACCACTTTTTTGCCAAAGGGGATCCCTAAACCCCAGACGCCTGTCGTGGTTAATTCTTCAATCAGGCTTTCCCGCCCGCCGTGAGAGCTCCGTTTGTACTCCTGATAAATCCGGCCTGAACTATCAAAGCCATCCCGCACCACCAGAACCAGATTGGAGTTGCTGTTGTTTAAGGCCGCTAATCCGGTATTGACCGTCGGGTTCAGGCAGGCTTTGCCAATCAAGTCAAATATCATGCCGCCCCCCGCTCAGTTTGAGCCCCAAAAAAAATCACTGACGTCAAGCCCTGCTCAACATCAGTGAACTTTAAATGGATTTTGGTGCCTTGGGCGGATTTCAAAGCGGCGGTATAAGACAGATCCTGCCGGTAGGAACCCAAAGCATGCACCTGGCTCGACTTTAAGGCGGCGGTATAGGCCACATCCTGCCGATAATTGCCCAATGCAAGCACCTGAACTGATTTCAAAGCGGCAGTGTAAGCCACGTCCTGCCGGTAGGAGCCCAAGGCGAGCGCCTGGGTGTCCGGCTGGTCTGGGTTGTGGGACGAGTGGGTCATTCTGAAAAAATCTTTCTGGTCGTTGCTCTTATAAAGGCCAAACCCATTTGGTTTGTGCGGTTTAATTTTGGAGCGACTGGCGGGTGATTCTGTAGAAGGGGTCAACTCGGTGCATGGGCTTGGGCTGACACTGGTCTCAAAATGAATCCCCGAGGCAGTGGCTTTGTGGGAAGCGGGTCTCGGGGATTCATTCTGTCTGGCTGTGTGGGGCGGTTCGCGCCGTGAATGCTTGGCCAGGTCAGTGTGTTGCCGCTCGAAACCCGATGCTTCGCGAGCGACGTCGATTCAAATGTCTGATGGAGTGAACTTCGAACATGGATGAACCGCCTGCACTGTTGACCTTGAAACCCCAAAAAACCAACCAATGTGAGTTTATCAAAGCCGGGACTAAGATTCAGAAAATTTACACTGGAGATAAGTAGACAAAAAGCAAAAGGTTTTGTCAATTGCTGAAGCTTCGCTTAAAATGGGAGAGTGAATCAGTTTCCCGGCGTTGAACGGGGCAAGTCATCGTATCAGCTGTCCAGGCGTCAAAAACGATATGCGGCTCAACATCAAACGTCATCAGCCAGGGGCGGTACTGGCGAGTGCTCAGTGTACCGGCTCACCACGATTTTATCCGGGGCGTGCTTTTCGCTCTTCTGCCACTTCACTCACCGAAAGTTCCCCATGTATAAAGTCAACCCAGTGTCTCACGGGTCATCCCCGGACCGGACCAATCACTCTCGTGCAACGGCTTCGCCATTGCGCCTTGCTAACCGGAGCCACTCGTTTCAAGCCCTCAACCCGGAAACAACCTTTAGAGCTATGCCCTCAGTGGGTGAGGAACGGCCGGACTGCTTTCAGTCTCAGCGGTTTGCGGGCAACGAAGCGCAAGTCCAGCTACCCGCTCACCAGAAAGTGGGTCCGATGAAGATTCTGAAATCCATCCGGGAAGATATTCAAACCGTGCTGGAACGCGATCCAGCCGCCCGGAGCAAGCTGGAAGTCCTGTTGTGCTACCCTGGCCTCCATGCTACCTGGATGCACCGCTTTAATCACTTACTCTGGGAACGTGGGCTGTATACTCCCGCCCGCTTGGGCTCGCACATTGCCCGGTTTTTAACGGGCATTGAGATTCATCCGGCGGCCCAGATTGGGCATCGGTTCTTTATTGATCACGGTATGGGCGTTGTGATTGGCGAAACGGCTGTGATTGGAAACGATGTGACCCTGTATCATCAAGTCACGCTGGGCGGTACCGGCAAGCGCAAGGATAAACGCCATCCTACCATTGAAGATGGGGTTACCATTGGGGCGGGCGCCAAGATTCTGGGGAATATTACCATTGGTCAGCGTTCCCAGATTGGCTCGGGTTCTGTGGTGGTAAAGAATGTTCCCCCGGATTGCACCGCTGTGGGGATTCCCAGTCGAATCATCACCCAGAATGGCCAGTCGGTTTCAAGTGATCCTTCTACAGCCAGTACCAGCCAGAGCGATCTGATTGAGTCCCGCCCGGATTCCGCTGGAGAAAGCTAGACTGACTCCGTTCGGATGGGGGGCTTTCCGTCTAGGCTTGTTATTCTCTGTTGAGTTGTGCTTGTAAGCTTTCGATTTCCCTCAGGGTGACGTCCCAGGCCTGTTTGAGCTGGATGGTAAACGACTCCAGTATATTGGCACCCTGTGCGCTTAATTGTTGTTCCATCTGAACAATAACGGGCCGCAATGTCTGCCCGCCGACGGCGGAACAGGCCCCCTTGAGCTGGTGCAGGTTTCGCTTGAGTAAAGTCAGGGTTTCGTGTCGATTGTCTGGCGTGATCTTCATCTGCGCCAGACAGGACAGGATGCTGGTCATCAACTGCCCCCCTTCTTCCACAAACAGCGACAGTAACAGCGCCAGTTGTTCCGGATCACGCAGCAAAACGGGGTGAATCGACGGGGTGGCGTTTTCTTTGACAGGGCTGGAATCAGCCTGTACCGGTTCATTCATCGATGTGTCCAGCAGAGATTCTGCAGGTGTTTCGATTGGGCTTGGCAAGTTGCTTTCCGGGTTGAAATGACAGGCCCAGTGCATGAGCAGGCGCTCCAGCTCGCCCAGCATTAAAGGCTTTACCAGATAGTCATCCATTGCGGCTTTCAGGCACTGGTGACGGTCCTCCGGGTTGCTCAGGCCCGTGGTGGCGATTAGGCGAGGGCGGTGTTCGCCGAAGCGGGCTATAATTTGCCGGGTCGTTTCCAGGCCATTCAGGCCGGGCATCTGAATGTCCATAAAAATCAGGTCAAAGGACTGTTGTTCCAGAATCTCAAGCACCGCAAAACCATCACTGACTACGCTGGCCGCGTATCCAAAGCAGGCCAGCAGGTCCATCATCAGGGCCTGATTGATCCGGTTGTCTTCAGCAACCAGAATTCGTAGAGGAAACCTGGCGGCCAATGTCTCAGTTTTTGGGTAAATCGGCACCTTCAGGCTTGAAGCGGAACAGGCCGATGTCGGGGTAAATGGTTCATTGCCCGGATTGAACCGGGCCAACAGCGAAGAAATCTCCGATTGCAAAGTTAGGATGGTATGGCCTCGCTCCTGAATGCGTTCCAGGAGTGGTTGTGTTTCCAGGGGGCTGGGCGGATTCTGGTCCTGATTGATCCGCTGAAGCAGGGTTTCAATGGTTGGGCGCGCTTCCTGCTCCAAACTATGGAGTAATCGCTTGACGTGCTCACGGGTGACCTCGGGTGAGGCCATCGTGGTGTCTATTTCAGGCAATGCGTGTTGCACGTTGGTCTGCAATAGGCCTTCAGCGTTCGTTGGGGACTGCGTTTGAGACATTTCAATCAGGTCAATATAAATCAGGTGGATTGATTGGGCTTACAAGGTGAACTGCCCACGACAATCGCACCAGTTGCATGTTCTGCACTTAAATTAAAACAACATCGGGCTATAAGCAAATGAAGCGGCCCGATAGTTTATTGAACCGGCTGCCCTAATGTTTTTGCAAGGCTAGCCGATGCTGATGGGGGTTATTGTGACTTCTACCCTCTTTTCAAATTGGAAGTTGCCCTTTATGATGGATCGCATCGATGAGGTTCTTCCGCAGATGGTCAGGGTCTTGAGTCCTTCCAGTTGCAGGAATGACCTTCATCAACACCCGAAGCATGAACGAGGGAAGGGAATGCATTCATGGGACTTTCTTTGACAGGATATAACCGGTTCAATCCGCAATTGCGCTTTGGAGAGGCCGCTGCCACGCCTCAGCCTCAGGAGCAGACTCGCATTGCTCAAATTCTCTCTCGGGCCAAAGGGGCTGGGCATGGACTCTTGATTCCCACCGGGAATCCCAACGCAAAAGCGGACGACGTGTTGGCCAAAGTGCGCGCGGAAAGTTACGCGCATATCGTCGGCCATGAGCAGGCCCATCAGTCTGCTGCGGGCAGCTTGGGCGGCGGCATTCATATTGATTACAACCAGGATGGGGTGGCGGTATCGGGGCATGTGCCCATCCGCATGCCCGGTCTGGACCCGAGCAATCCGGAAGCCACAGTGCGCGCCGCCCAGACGGTCCGTGCCGCTGCGCTGGCCCCCGGCGATCCGTCCGGGCAGGATGTGTCCGTGGCCAGTCAGGCTCAGGCCCTGATGGGCAAAGCTCAGGTGTTGATGGCTCAGAAACGCCAAAAACAATCCTAGAATTCTCCCGGTCGTTTGCCCTGGCGTTTGCAAAATTGCAACCCGTTTGAGAATCCCCCAAGTCTTCCAGGGAGGGTTTGGCTTAAAGTTGCTGTACCAGTAACCCAAGGGGAAAGCTGGACAGAAGCTCGGCGACGGGGAGTGTCTCTCCGGTCATTGTCGACTTTGGATCCAGTTCTGGGTCCTCCTCTGGCTGACTGTGGGTAACGGTCTCTCGGGTGAACAGGTTGTACAGTGCTCGCCCTGCCAACGCTTCGGGGAGCATAATGGCCGTATCGGCCCAAAGGGTTTTATTTCCTGCCGGGAAAAGCGATTGTCGGTTATGATGACGGCCCGATAGCGTGAATAGTAGTCGGGGGGCTATCGCTATTACCAGCTCATTCGACCACAGGCGGGCAAAGGCGACCACATGCTCGGCGGCGGAGCCGGTTACTTCCAGTGGGATATAGCTCCCGTGCTGGAACAGCGCCAGATGTTCGGCTCGATACTGCAACAACCTGGCAATGAGATACTGCTTGATGCGCCCGTCGGCCATCGACTCCCAAAGCTCGTTCAATAAGGGGGCTAACGTATTGGGGTGCCGGGCTTCCAGTGCGCTGCGGCTCCATTCCAGCAAGCCCCAGGCCTGGCCATAGTCCACTGGACGCCGATTATCCGGGTCCACCAGGCTGAAATTCCAGAGCTCCGTCCCCTGATAAATATCCGGAATGCCCGGTACAGTCAGCTTTAGCAGGGTTTGGCTGAGGCTGTTATACAGGCCATATTGTGCCAAAATGGCCTGAAATGGGATGAAGCTATCCAGAAACAGGTGCGACGGCTTCAGCAGTACCCCCCGAATATACTGAGTGAGTGCCTCTTCGTACTCTTCGTTGGGGTTAATCCAGCTGGTGTGGGTCTTAGATTCCCGCACGGCCTTGATCATATATTGTTCCATGCGGGCGCACAGCGAGTTCATCTCTGCCTCGGACAAGGGCTGCGGGTGATGTGCAATGCTTTGCATTGTGTGCGGTTCATCCAGGGGCCAGATGCCCAACAAGCTTTGATAGAACAGGTATTCGTCATTGACCGACGGCGCCGCTTCCCCGTCCTCGATGGTCTTTTTGAAGTGTTGATGGTAACGCAGCCATTGGGTCAGGTGCCTTTGCCAGAGCTCTGGCATTTCCGAGAGCACGCTGAGGCGTGCCCGAACGTCCTCGGAACGCTTGGTGTCGTGGGTGGAAGTGGCCAGCAAGGTGAGCGGCATGCGGCGCGCCCGCTCGCTGTTCTGGTGATGGAATGTCGCCAGTGACACTCCGAATTGCCGGGGATCACCGCCGACTTCATTCAGGGCAATCAACCGGTTGTAACGATAAAACGACGTGTCCTCTACCCCTTTGGCCATCACCGGACTGGTGTACTGCTGGAATTTCATGGCAAAGCGCGTCATGGCTTGCGCAAAGGGTTGTGTCTGGACTGGAGCCGCTTCGGTGGCGCTGACTCCGGTTGGGGTGTCCTCTTTTCCTGCGCTGGCCTTAAAGCCTTCCGGGCTGGCCTCTTGCAGCAAGACGGAGCGAATAAAATCAAAAATACTGGTATCAATGGCCCGACTGCGCCGTTTGGCCAACCGCACCGCCCATTCCACATACTCGCGGTCTTTTTTGCTGGTCTGTTCCGGAGTGACATAGGTGCGATACACCGGGAAGCTTGCCACAACTTCCATCAGCGCCTCCCGCAGATTATGCACCGTGAAGTCCCGGAAGCTCCAGTTTTGTTTGCAGATGCGGTTCAGCTGCTGGGTCAGCACCCCCAATTCACTGTTCAGCGTGGTTTTCATAATCAGTTTTTTGGCGCGATAGATCAGCAGATCAAAATCCATGCGCTGCTCCAGCAGTCGATCGTAGAGCCGGGAGATTTCGGCCTCCTTGTCCTGCCTGATGAAAATCCCCGTGACCAGATTGGTAAATTCGTAGCCGGTGGTGCCGTGGACGGCCCATTCCTGCGGTAATCGCTCAAACGGCGCCAGAATTTTTTCAATCAGCACATAAAGTGGCATGTCTTCGGCATTCAACGTCCACGGTGTCCTTGGAATGGGCCAGTTTAGCCGTTTGGCCGCTTCGGTTTGCAAACGCTGAAAATAAGCCGCCGGATTGTAAAGGCCATCGGGATGGTCAATGCGTAGTCCCTGTACCCAGCCCTTCTCAATGAGATCCAGCACCAGCGCGTGGGTGTCGTGGAAGACGCGAGCGTCTTCCACCCGAATGGCGACCAGATCGTTCACATCGAAAAAGCGGCGATAGTTGATCTCGTCGCTGGCCACCCGCCAGTTGGAAAGGCGGTAGGCCTGTTGCTCCAGCAGACGATGCAGCCGGTTCAGTCGGGTGAGATCGTCGTTTTGCGGCTGGTAATCCTGCACGTTTTCGTGGATAAATGGGGCGATTTCCGGGGTTTGGGTGCAGAGCACGCTAAGTCGTTGCCTGGCGATGGTGCCTTCCCGGGCGCGTTCTTCTTTGCGCTCGATCACCTGAGGGGAATGAGGTGCACTGGGGTTGGCGCTGCACCCCATTTCAATGGGCAGATGTTCCAGCGCAGACATCACACTGCGGTATTCCAGAAATGCCGGGTGCTGTTTGCCCAGCCGGGCTTCCAGAATGGCCAGCCGGTGACCCAGAATGCCGGGGTAGGCGTTGGGATTAATGGGCATGGTGTGCTCGTGGTAATCCAGCCAGAAGTGGCCCGTTTCGGCCTCAAAGCGCAACTTGAGTTCACCGTTTTGCAGGATCTTTCCGTAGGCGTCCCCCAGAATGGATAGCAGGATTTTGTTCTGCAAGTCTTCCGTCATGGGGTGCCAGTCAATGTCAAAGTAATCGGCAAACAATGAGGACGGGCCGTTCTCCAGCACGTCCATCCACCAGGGATTGTCCTTGCCTGCCCCCATGTGGTTCGGCACAATATCCAGAATCAGGCCCATACCTGCAGCGTTGAGTGCCTCTGCCAGCTCCTCAAAGTCTTCGGGGCTGCCGATTTCCTGATTCAGTTGCCGGTGATCGGTAATGTCATAGCCGTGTGGACTGCCCTCACGGGCCTTCAGCAAGGGAGAGGCGTAGCAATGCGACACGCCTAGCGCTTTCAGGTAAGGAATCAGCGCGATGGCCTGCCGAAAGGTGAAGTCCCGGTTGAACTGAAAACGGTAAGTGCCGTTGATCAGTTCAACCGCTGAGCTTCGTCTTATTTTTTTTTCCCGGTCTCGTCGGCCTGAGGGTGATGCGGATGGGCCAGAGGTCGCTCGTGGGCGATTCCGGCGCAAGTGGCCTTCACCCGACTATCCGTGGCAATTTCTTCCAGCGGGAGGGTCAGCTTGCGTTTCCAGCAGGAGTATACCGGATCCGTGGTGCCGGGCAGGTTGATCTGGTCAATCTGCTGAAGCATGTCTTCAAACTGCACCATAAAGACCTTGGAACTGGTTTGCGACACCAGTTGATGAATGGCCGCACTCAGGGCGGGTGTCATCTCCGGTGCGGAAGCCGGATCGGTGCTGCTGCCTTCCGGCAACAGGCCGCGCTGCTCGAGCAGGCGTAAAATCGCAATGCGTTCCAGCACCCGGTCATTGATCTGGCGTTCGCGCAGTTCCGGGGTGGGGTACAGATCCAGCTCGGTGCGAACGGTAATATCCCGCCCTTGCCAGAATCCGGTGAGGGTGGGCAAGTCGTGGGTGCTGACCGCCACAGCGGCCGTGTCCTGATAGTGATCGGGCCACTTGTAGCACTCGGCATGCTCTTTTTCAAAATAGAAGACTTTGTAGGAGTAAACGCCCCAACGGTTCATGCGATCCCGGATGACATCCGGCACTGTGCCCATGTCTTCGCCGATGACCATACACTGGTTGCGCTGGCTCTCCAGGGCCAGAATGCCGAACAGTTCATCCACGGAATAGTGAATGTAAGCCCCTTGGGAGGGCGGCAGGCCCGGCGGAATCCAGAACAGGCGCATCAGGCCCATGACGTGATCGATGCGTAGCGCCCCGGCGTGTTTCATGTTCTGGCGCAAAATCTCGATGTAAGACTGGTAAGCTTCTTCCCGCATCTTTTCGGGAATCAGCGGCGGCAGGCCCCAATCCTGACCTTTCTGGTTGTACTCATCCGGCGGAGCGCCCACGGCGCTGGTTTGGGCAAACAGGTGCTGGTTGGCCCAGACGTCCGCGCCGCCCCGATCCACACCCACGGCCATATCCATGTAGAGGCCGATGCCCAGATTATCTTGCTGGCAACGCAAACCGGCCTTACGCAGTTGCAGGTCTGCTTGCCACTGCAGGTATTCAAAGAATCCCACATGCTCGCGGTTGGTTTGCAGGTATTCCCGTACTGCCGTGCTTTCTGGGTTTTTATAGGCCTCTGGCCATGCAGGCCAGCCCCACACGGACGCATCTTCCTGATGGAAGTGCTCCTGGAGCGCATGAAACAGGGCGAAGCGCTCCAGCAAATGGCCATGTTCCTGCCGATATTCGTTGAAATCCTTGGCGCGCGAAGTCCCTTTGCTTAAATGGTTCTGGCAGAAGGATTGATACAGCAGTCGCAGTACATCCAGCTTACGACGGCCCACTTCGTCATACTGCACATCCGCAGCCTGACGCAGGCGCTCCAGTGCCTCCTGAAAGGGGGGGCTGAGCACGAGTTGCTTGGCCTCCGCGGATTCGGTAAAGTCTTCGCTAGCTTCCGGATCGATGTATAGCACGTTGAAAAACATGCGGCTGGACGGCGAGTAAGGACTGCAATGCGACGGGTTGTGCGGGAAGAGGGAGTGCAGCGGGTTCAGGCCCACCATCGTGGCACCCTGATCCCGGCACCAGTCAATCAGGTTGACCAGATCGGTGAAATCACCCATGCCCCAGTTGCGTTTGGAGTGCACCGCATACAACTGCACGGCAGGACCCCAGACTTTGGAGAACTTGGGATCGGTATCCGGCTGTTGTTGCAGGATAGACGGCATGAAGCACCGGGTGGGGGTAATCACCAGCAGCATGGAGACGGTTTCGGGGGTGTCAGCGGTTTTGATAGCAAACTGGTGGTAGCCTTGCGGCAGGCCAGCTTCCAGACTCAGCAAGAATTTGCCGATGCTTTCCGGGTGTTGATCCACGGTGGCGTTGCCGACATGGTGCAGTGCCGAGGCCGTAAACTGGCCGTCGCGTTTTTGACCGTCTTCGGTGGTCAGCGTCCAGTGGAAGGTTTTGCCTTGAAGGCTTTCCGGCAAATGCACCGGAATGGAGAGCGTGTGTTCCTGATCGGACACCACCAGAACCGGTTCCAGCCAGCGGGCCACGGTGGCCAGCTGCAGGCCCTCCATCGCGGCAGCCACTTCGGCAGGGCTTTGGGAGGGCACTTCCATGGCCGACAACAGCGCCTGATACATTTCATCGGTGACGTGGTGGACGTTGCCCCAAATGTCTTTCCAGTCCGGCTGGATGCCATAGGCCTGCGCCAGTTGTTGCACGGTGTAAGCTTGCGTCATAGTTTCCATCGGTGAGTTCCTTTAACCAACCAGCCAAATTACCGACCAAGGCGGCATCTGCCCAGACTCCAAAAGCGTGGCGACCGCTTCTTCACTTTGATAAAGCAAGTCATGTCGCCTGAAGTCCCTATTATCAAAAAGGCTCCCCGTCAAAGTCAATGGCTCAGGCCCCAAATTGGCGGCCAATTTCAAAGAGTGGCCATCCGGCAAGGCCCATTGTACCTCTATTCCATGCGCGCCAATCACTTTGTGACGTGCCTTTTCAGGCTGAATCACCATGCCGGGAAGGCGAGGGATAATATCGCGCCGCCGGATGCCTAGCAAACGCTGACACAAACTAACCCACGCCTGATGCTCGGGCTGGGTGCGCTGTTGCCAATCCAGCTGGCTGGCCAAAAAAGTGGAACGCGCCGAAGGATCCGGGATCTGCGCCAGTGCTTCAGGTTGCTGGAAGTCCGGGAAATCGGCGAATGTTTGCCGACGCCCTTCGGTCACTGCGGAGGCTAAATCCGGGTTGAAATCGCAGAAAAACAGAAAGGGCTGGGTAGATTGCCATTCATCGCCCATAAACAGCATGGGAATACCGGGGGCCAAAAGCATGATTTCCCATAAAGCCTTGATGGATTGTGGGGATGCCAGTTGATTGATGCGTTGTCCGAAGGCTCGATTGCCAATCTGGTCATGGTTTTGCAAAAAGTGAATGAATGCAGTTCCCGACAGCCCGAGGGTAGACTCTCCTCTTGCCTGTCCCCGATAGATGGATGTCTCGCCCTGATAGGCAAAGCCCGCTGCCAGGCATCGTGCCAGATGTTCAATGGGCTTGACCGCAACGCTCTCACTGGGGGCGTAATCGCGATAATACCCGTCCGTTTCTTGGGTAAGCAACACATGGGCTGCATGATGGAAATCATCGTTCCATTGCGCGCAATAGCCGCCAGAGCGTTTAAGTGAGCCATTTTGAGTGTGACGCTGTAACCAACGGGCTTCGTTGTGGTCATTTTCCAGCATGAGGTGAATGTGGCGATCCGGAGGAAGTCCTGACTGGACACGTTCTGACAGCGCGTGCAAAAAATGTTGTGCGCCGGGATCGTGGATGGCATGCACTGCATCCAGACGCAGGCCGTCAAAATGGTATTCCTCCAGCCAGAAGAGGGCATTGTGAATGAAAAATTCACGCACTTCGGGTGGGCCATCAAATCGGATTGCGCCCCCCCACGGCGTGTGCCGCGCTTCATCATAAAAAGATTGCGCGTAGGTGTGCAGGTAGTTTCCCTCCGGGCCAAAGTGGTTGTAAACCACATCCAGAAAGACCATGAGCCCCTTGCGGTGCGCCGCGTCAATTAGGGATTTCAGGTCATCGGGAGTGCCATACTGGCTGTCGGGAGCAAAGAGTAACACCCCATCGTAGCCCCAATTTCGCTCACCCGGAAAATCAGCGAGGGGCATCAATTCTATGGCGGTGATGCCCAGCGCCACAAGATCGTCCAGCTTGCTTTGCACCGCTTGGAATGTGCCTTCCGGCGTGAATGTGCCCACATGGAGTTCATAAATAATTGTCTCTGCCCAGGGTCGTCCCTGCCATTGGGTATCACTCCATCGATACGCCGCGGGATCAACGACCTGACTGGGTCCATGCACATCGAAGGGTTGATACCGTGAGGCCGGATCCGGAATACGCAGGCCATCCGGCAGTTCATACTGGTATAAACTACCCACCCGGGCCAACGCCGTAGAGAGGCTGAACCAGCCGTCATCGTCTCGTTGCATGGGCAGGGTCAAGTCCAGGTTTTCAAGTAAATTCAAATGTACTTGTGATGTTTTGGGTGCCCAAAGCCGAAACAGAACCTCATCGTGAGAGGCTGGGAAGGTTAAGGCCTCTCCTGCGGTTTGAGCGTGAAAAATACTTGCGCCGTAGGGCATGACATGCTCGTTACGCCTGATTGAAACATCGGTGGGCAAAGCATACTGAGCAGACGCTGATGGACTCGCCGGGTTTTTCTCAGTCGTGTGCTGCGTGCTGGTCATATTCTATGCCTCATTCAAAAATCAGTTTTTACTGGTAACAATTGAGTGATCGAAGAGAAAAAATACTTATCCCCCGCTACTGAAACTGGTGCTGCATAGGCTTTTAAGACTGAGACAGTCTGTTCTGCCCTTGCAGCGATTGTCATAAACCTGGATTTCAGAGCGCACCTTGTATAACTCGAATCCAGTGTTGAAAAATTATAATATATTTTTTCAAACTATTGAAAAATGAGTCATCATGACGCTTCAAAGTGATTCGGTTATCAATATTAGCAACCTTTAATAGGTTTTGGTAATAGGTTCTCGGTGACATGTGCTGGGGGGTATTATTTGTATCCAGCAATGCTGGATGTTGAATCCAAAAAAAAGAGCCGGAAAACCGGCTCAATAAGATCCCCAAAAGAAAATTTAGCGATGAATCGCACCGGGATATTGCTGAGCTTTCCCGGAATCGTGGTATTTTAAATACCGTTTTTATAGCGTGAATCGGTTCAGTATTTTTTTGAATTGACCTATTTTTTCAGATCAATGTGATCAAGTGTTTTACATGGAACGCCTGCAAGACTGACCGTAAAATTCGGCTTGATGGGCATGTGTTTTTTCTGATGTTACTTGACACCATGAATGGAATTTCCCTTTGTGCTGTCAGTGATAATTTTAAGGAGTGATTTCATTTAAAACGTAGTATCAGGGAAACATCACAGTCTTCAAAACCGGCTTACTTACACCCCTATTGAAGTGTTTTTTGTCTTAATTGACAACTAGCCAATTGTCTAGTCAATGTTACCCATGCAAAGAATGGGCGCTTGGTTATCCAATGCCTAACTGTTTTCAATCCTTGAAGTCAGTTTTAGTGGATTAACTGATACCCTCACGGTTGAATCCAATTGAACAAACTTGCTTATTATCCTGTATGTCAGAAATAAGCATGACTTGCAGCAAGTTTATACAAGCACCTGACTAATACCCTGGACGGGCTGGGATGCTGCGCGATAAAAAATTAATTTTAATAAGCGATTTATTGAGTTAAGGCCTGAAGTTGAGCGGTGATGTCCTCGATATTTTCCGGGAGCGTCTGGTGATTGTATATAAAACCAGCTTGGACAGGGCCATTTATTTTGGAATGTGTTAATAACTTGGCTATAGACTGGACGGGTACCAGGGTTTTTTCGATATAGGTTTGCAGTGATTTGGTTGAGGAAATGTCACACCCCAGGGCATACGCTGTATCTTCCAGTTGTTTTTTTTCAGACTTAGAGAAATGTAAGGCTTCAAAATCCGATTTTAGCGCTTTTTCACTGCTGAATAGGGCTTTCAGCCTGAATCTGGCGTCCTGAGCTTTCAGATGAAGCGTTGTCTTTGCCCCATTATAAAGTTCAGAGACAATAACCATTGGGGCAGAAGGACCATAATAAAGCGACATGATCATGGGGAATGCGAGAAATCCCCGAGCAAAATTCAAGAGCGTACTCACTGGATTCTGATTGGCTTGGTCAGTGTTTGCTTTTACCAGTTTGTCGTCATTCGGGCTAGCAGTCCAGACTTTACGAAGTTGATCAATGACCAGTCTTCCGTTGGGCGTATTTTTTTTGAGTGTGTATAAATTAAGCGTTTGTCCTGTTTTTTGCTCCTGGGCCAGGATGTGATTACCCACGAGAATGAGCTGCTTTAAGGTTTCTTTTGGGTTTTTGTTGGGAATTTCACCCATCAGGGGCTCCAGATCGGTCACAAGCTGATGAAGTGATGGGGCATCCATGGGGTTCCGGGTGACCGCAAATGGATTCAGGACGGCCTGGGTTTTCAGGGTGAGTCTGTCACGTTGAGGTAATGAGCTCGTTCGATGGGCAACCCGCTGGCCTAAAAGGGTTTTTGCCGCTGGTTTAGCGATTTTGATCGTCTCTTGGCGTTTGTTGTGAGACCTTGTGGCGAATGAAGTGGGTGACAAGCTAACCATTAGAAACCTCTGAAATCATGGAATTAGTCTGGGTAAACCTATGTATAAAAGTATATATAAAAAAGCGAAATATTTGCCCAACTATACAACAAAGACTCCTGATTGAGAATGCTCAGGAGTGATGGCTTTATTCACAGAGTCATGGCGCCCGTGTCGGACTTTACAGGGTTTGTTGAGCGTCGTTTTTTGACAGGACACTCTTAAAAAAGGCTTCCAGTTCCTCGATCACCTGTGGATCTTCAAACAGAACGCTCTGATTTTCCATAATTTGCTGGCTGGCGGCTGAGCGCTGTTCCGGTTGTGTACCCCATTTAAACGCCAATGCGATATACTCGTCGGTGGTTTGGGCGATGAATGTGGAGAGTCCCATTTTCTGATAGCAGCCTGCCGTCACCCGGCCACGCATGTAGGGTCCCGGGCAGGTGACCACCGGAACGCCTAACCCTAACGCTTCGTACGTGGTATTGCCGCCGCCAAAGTGCAATGGGTCAAGGATAACGGTGGCGCCCTGAAGCAGCGTCAGAAACTGCTGTCGTTCCAGCCGGGGTAAAAAGTGCACGCGAGAGAGAACATCCGGCATGGTTTTAGCCCACCGAGCCCGGAGTTGCTCATTCACCGCTTCCGTGTAATGGCTGATCAGTACCAAGGCGCCCTGTGGGTCCTGTCTCAGGATGGCTGCCAGCACGGGATCAAAATCCGGGTGGAATTTGAACAGGGATTGAGGACAAACATAGAGATTGGCCGTTTCCGGAAGTCCAAAATCACTGCGATTCTGTTTTTCCGTCTGAAATGGGGGGCGATAGTAATACGTGGGCAGGGTATTGAGCAGGACCACCTTTTCGCTGTAGTGAGTCCGGGCGATCTCAGCTTCCTGCTCAACCAGATGACTGGAAATGAAATAATCTATGGTGGATAGACCCGAGGTTACCGGATGTCCCCAGGTGACGCACTGCACTGGCGCCAGGCGCAACCCTGCCAGACAGTAGGTCGTCACGTTCATGCCAATGTCGGCATACAATAGAAGGTCTGGCTGGTGTTCCAAAATCTGGCGGGCAGCTGTTTCGATATTATCACTGGGCAATACCACGATACGATCGTTGGGGTGCTTCTTTTGCTGGGGCAAATAAGCGTGATCGTTGCCTACTGAAAACGTAATTATCTCAAAGTAATCTCGGGATAAGTGCTCGATGATCCCTTGCATAAAGCGGCCAACGGTGTGTTGTGGGCTCAGAAATCTTGAAATAATGCCAATGCGGGGCTTGCCCACTGGTTTTAGGTGCACTGGTGCCATGCTTGGCAGGAACTTCTGGAATATTCGACCAATTTTTTCGGCCAGCACTCGGTCATTCAAGCCCTGATAGGCCAAATAGAATGAACTGCCGTGCAACGCCAGCTTTCGATTTTCCGGAAACTCCATTTGTAAGAGGGTATCAATTTGTGCTGCCAGCGTATTTCGCCATGTTTGAACGTCCTCGACAGAGTCATAGAGAACGGGTAGAGACAGGGCTTTGCTAATCAGAAGACTCGGATTGTCCGGTTGAAGCAGAAGCTGACGATCATGGATCTCGATGGCCTGTTCGGTCCTCCCCAGTTGACGGTATACCTGGGACAGGGCGATAAGCGTTTCAGGATGATTGGGCTGCATGCGCAGGATGTAGTCGTAACACTCCAGGGCTTTTTCAAAATGACGTATTTTTTTATAGAGTTGTCCCAGATGAAATAGGTTGTCTACGTTATCATAGGGTGTTGGTGCTGCCTGCAGGGCCAGTGAAAATGCGTTCAGAGCTTCCGGGTAGTTGCACAGCCCGGTGAGGCAACGGCCTAGTGCCCCCAGGGCTTGCCAATGGTCGGGTTTCAGTGTGAGAGCCTGCATGTAAGTCTCGGCGGCCTGTGTCAGTTCTGCGGCCTGTTGGAACAATTCTGCCCGTTGGAAGAGGGTTGTTGCGGTGTCAGTCTGTGTCGAGCTGTCGGGGGTAACGCTATGCGCCACTCTGGGAAGACTTGTTGGTCCAGACTGGATAGGGTTAGATACCCCGTTTCCTGCAGAGACCGATGTTGCAGCATGTTCCTGCGCTGGCTTGCTATTCTGTTTTTTGGCCGCAGGGCTTTTGCGTTTCATGAGGCTGGTTTCACTTTCAGTGGCGTGAATGGCGATGCGCTTTGCACGGTACCCTACTAGCAGTTGCGCGGAACCAAAGCGCTTCTCGGCACAATTTGACAAGCGTGTTCATTCTATTAAACTTTACGCCTGGTGTAAGAACCTGCTCTATCTGATGGAGCTGATTGTTTCAAAGCGTGGTTTTGTCGGAATATCGTCAACATTTATTAAGATTTTTGCTTTTTCAGCAATATTTTATTCAGTTTTTGTAGAAGTTGCCGATAACTAACCCAGGTTGATTCACACGCTCAGGACCGAACGGATTCATACCGGTTGTAAGCGACTGTTTCGTTATCGGTCATGGGTGTCCATCGGGTAACAGAACGACCTGAAAAGGAAACATTACAATGGTATCCCAGCAATCTGACAAGTTATTTTTAATGCGAAAGCGTGCTTTGACCTCTCGATGCCGATTTTCCGGCAATGCATTGATGGAATATGTAGTGCCGGCTGTTGCCTTATTCTTGGCTTCTGGTCTAATTTTGACGTTTGCCGATATTTCCGGCCTGATGGGTTCCAGCTATATTTTAGCCACTGGGCATCCGCTCACCAGCTTATCCGGAAATGCCCTGAAATCCAGTGGTTTGAATGAAGGCGCCTTTGGAGATATTGAAAATGGGTCAATGGGTGTGTATTATTTTGGGTCGCTTGATTCCGGCGGTGGTAATGCCAGTGGATATTTCTGGACTGGTCCAGTGACCCGCATTGGAAGTCGTGCCAGTTCTGGGGATCCGGATTATCTCTTCCCACCGACTTAAAAAACGAAGTTTGTTTGTTTGTTGTTTGAAATGAGCCAGGAATTGATGATGAGCCTTCATTATTCAGCCATAAATATTCGGAGAGCCTGTTTCAGCGTTTCGGGCTCCCGGCGTAATCTGGTTGCTCCATGTGGCCAGTCCCTGATGGAGTTTGTGCTGGTCCTGATATTCCTGACGCTCGTCCTGACTGGAGGGTTTACCTTTGGACTCGGGACTTTTCAGGCGCAACAAGCTTCGGATGGCGTTGCCCTGCCCACCTCATACAAAATGGATATGGCTAACATGCCTACTAATGTTGGCACTGGTATTTTATTGGGATACGCCAACGGCGGTGGCAATGGTGCCGTACTCGATAATATTCAAATATCCCCTGTTACCCCTGATATTTCGTTGCTCTTGGGGCAAAAATCCATTGCGCCCGTGGTGAATTTTATTCCGGGGTTTACTATCCATACGGCCCAGGTGATGAATCAGGCCCTGCTGATGCCTACTGCCACAGGTGGCGCACATGCCAGTCCAATCAGTACACCGCCGCTCCCGGGTGGGATCCCAACCCCCTTACCCGTATTGCCCCTACCGTAACTGGTTGAACCATTTCAGGAGTGTTCTTACAGTGTCTAGCTCTCTTAAAATCCTGATACGCCGTCGTCATCAACCGGGTTCGAACCTGATGATGTTGATAGCTGTTGCTGTCGTTATTGTTGGATTTCTGGGCATTTCGGTTTATACCGGGTTACAAGCCTTTGTTGAAAGTGACTTGCAGCGGATTTGTATGAATGCCGCGATGGCTGGAGCATCACAATACTATTCATCCAGTGCTAATCAGGTGCCAACACCCAATGTGCCCGGTGCCACCGCGACAGCCAAGCAGACTTTTGATGCATTGATTGCCAGTAGTTCCGTGGGTGGCTTTGGTACGACACTGGTCTCGGTGACCGCCAATGATAGCAACGACAGTATTACCGTGAAAGGCCAAAGTTCTTTCGGTACTGCATTTCTAGCGCCCATTGGGATTCAGCAAATCGATATTAATACCAGTTCAACGGCTCGAGCCCTGAAGTATGAGCCCACCGCCTTTACTGGCCCGGTGATTATCATCCCGGATGGTGTGACAGCGTCTACTTATACTAAAACGCTGAAGCTTGCTTTCCCGCTGGTTGATGGTCCGGGTAATGACCTCTATGTGGAACAGGATCCCACGAATCAGCAGGGGTATATTGTAGAAGCCTGTAATGATACCATGTGCTACGATTTATCGGGTGGTGCAACCAGTGTAGGCACTGGTCAACGCAATGGCAATATCATTATTGGGACCGCTATGATTGATATTGGTCAAGCGGGAGTGCATAAAGCCACCCAAATTCGATTTACACATTCCAATGATTTCACCTTCATCTATGACCATGGTGTGGGTTATCCCTATTTGAATAATCCTCAAGACTTGACCATCACCCGAGTGATGTTGTTTGGATACGCCGGGGCGTGTGCCGACAACTTGAGTTGCGGCATTCCAGCCGGGTTCAGTCCCGTGTTTGAGTAAAGCAAAAACGTTACCTCCTGGAAATGTCAGTATAAAAGTGCGCAGAAAAAGCAGCGCATGACGGTCAAAAAGTGCACAACTTCCCTTCAGGAATAAAACGGTTCACAGTAGAAGCTGTGAGAGCATTCCGGGGAGGTTGCGGAGATTGAAGACGGTGTA
>CAIPMU010000019.1 GCA_903866275.1 Vampirovibrio chlorellavorus
CTACCCATCACCTGATCTGGGAAACAAGCCCAAATTAACTCCCACTCCTGCTCACTTAATCTGCGGTATGCCATTGAAAACGCTGCTCCAGTTCAACCAGACAGCCAATATTCTACAACGAACTTACCGGATAGGCTCTAGAAGGTGCTTTTAAAAAAAACACATCGGATTGTGAAGATACTATAAAATGAATTATTAAATTTCCATTATTTAAAGTGTTCAAAACAGCTGAATTTTATTTGAAAGCCTGGTCAATGAAAGACAAGAAAACGTACATATTCAATACAATATTCACGCCGAGAGACAAGCTAATTCGGATACTAATTGAACTTATTGTCGGACTGTTTGTTGGTGTGACTAATTACTGGATGTTCAAGGCGCCATTGCCTGTGTCTTTGGTGCTTAGTGTTGTTTTAATGGCATGGTATCATTGGGTGGTGAGTTTCTTCTGCAAAATTTCTGTGCAGGACGAGGGTTTGGTAATTGGCAAACAAAAAATGTTTGATTCCCAGCTGGTTCGATGGGATCAGATTGAGTCTATTGAAGTTTACAAAAAAAAGTCTGGTATTTTCAAGCTGACTTACAGGCCCAGGACTTTTCTGAAATTTTTCACTCAAAAAAGAGTCTCTGGTCTGCTAGTAGATGACCCAGCACGCTTCAAAGCTGCGGTTGAATCATTATCAGACTTTCGCATTGAGTGGTCTTAACGATGTTTAGTCAACTAAAAAAGATACTATTGCTGAAATGGTTGGGCTTGCGTCTTTTTGAATGGATTTCGATTCTGATTATATTGAAATGGGTTTCCGAGTTCTAATCACCCCTACCAAAAGCGCCATTTGACACAATGCGAGGCGCTGGACTGGCAGTTCTCTCAAACAGAGATCCCGCTTGCGAAAGCGGGATATTTTTACTAAAGTAGTGCATGAGCCGTGAACATCGGTGCGCGCATGTTATCCAAGCCTTGTAGTATGCACTGCAACCCAGCGGGGAAGCTGATTTATAGAGAGGGTCGCCATGAAGATCGTGGTTTTTATCAAACAGGTTTTAGACAACACCAAGCTGAAGTTCAGCGACGGCAAGCCCGTATTGGACGGCGTGCCGATGATGATCAACCCGTTTGACGAGTACGCACTGGAAACCGCGCTGCGCTTGAAAGAGCAAGCAGGCGGCGACAGCACCGTGACCGTGCTGACGCTGGGCGCGGCCAACGCCAAGGACATCATTAAAAAAACCATCGCCGCCGGGGCCGATGATGCATTTTTGCTCTCCGATGGGGCCTTTAACGAGGGCGATAGCACCAGCAACGCCTACGCGCTGGCTCACGGCGTGAAGTCACTGGTGCCGGACGCGCAGATTTTTATTTTCGGGCAAGTGGCGCTGGATGATTTCGCCGGGCAAACTGGCCCTAAAGTGGCCGAGATTCTGGGGTTGCCCAGCGTGACCTTTGGCAAAAACGCCGAGCTGAGCGGCAACACCCTCAAAGTCACGCGGGAATCAGAACGCGGCACCGAGACTTACGACATGCAGCTCCCCGGCGTGGTGTGCATGATGAAGTGTGATTATGAACTGCGTAGCTCCAATATTAAAGGCGTGATGAAGGCCAACAAGACCGAGATCCCCATCAAAACCCCCGCCGATCTGGCGCTGGAACCGGCTTTGGTGGGCGCGGCAGGCAGCAGCACCCGCGTGGACAAAACCTGGCAACGGCCCGCCAAGCCCGGCGGCAAAGTCGTGGATGGGGCGGATGCCAAGGCATCGATTGGCCAGTTGCTGGACTACCTGAAAGAATCCAAGGTGCTGTAGTGGCATCTGCTGCAATGGCCTGAGAAGGGATTGCGCCCGGTGGATTTGTTTCCAGCCAACAGAGACGGGATTCAAACTCTGGTCTAAAGCCGAATGAAATTGAATTCAGGATCTAATCAGGCCGAACATTTTCTGCTTTTCCGAAAGACATTTCGCGAGCAGCGAGCAACGATTGAGCGAGAGGACTTAAAACCATGAGCGATTTTCAAGGCGTTTGGGTGGTTGCCGAATTAACCGCCGAAGGACAACTCAGCGAAGCCAGCCAAGAGTTGATGACTCCCGCACGTCTGCTGGGCGATAAGTTGAGCCAGCCCGTCATCGGGGTGATTCTGGCGGGCAGTCAGGATGCAGCTCAGGCCGTGGGCCTGTTTGGCCAGTTGGGTGCCAATCAGGTGCTCATCCTCACCGGCGATGCCCTGAACACCTATCAAGTGGAAGCATACAGCGCCGCCCTATCGGATGCGATCAATCAGCGCAAGCCTAATATTGTGTTGTTCAGTGCGACCACGACGACCGCCGATTTCGCGCCGCGCGTGGCCATTCGCACGAAAGGCGGCCTCATCACCAACGCCAGTGATTTGGATCTGGGTGCGTCCGGCTCCGTGGAAGTCACCCGTTCCTGCTACGCGGAATCCCTGCTCTCCAGCGTGAGCGCCAGCGCGAAACCGCAGTTGATCAGCATTAAAAAGAAAGCCTTTCCCAAGCCGGTGGCCGATAGCGCGTACACGGCCAGCGTGGAAACCCTCGCCCTCGATTTATCCGGTGTGCAGACGCGCGTGAAGCTGCTCTCCGTGCAAAGCGATGAGAATAAAGGGGCCAAAAAGCTGGAAGAGGCGGACATCGTAGTCTCCGGTGGGCGCGGCCTGAAGGGGCCGGAAAACTTTCATCTGGTAGAAGAGTTGGCCGCAGCACTGGGGGCCGCCGTGGGCGCCTCCCGCGCGGTGGTGGATGCCGGTTGGCGTCCCCATGCCGAGCAAGTGGGCCAGACCGGGAAGACCGTTAGCCCCAAGGTGTACTTTGCGCTCGGGATTTCCGGGGCCATTCAGCATCTGGTGGGCATGAACACCAGCCAAATCGTGATCGCCATCAACCGGGACGAGAACGCGCCCATCTTCAAGCTGGCCGATTTCGGCATCGTGGGCGATACCACGGAGATTGTGCCGGAACTGATCCGCACCATCAAAGAGCAAAATCTGGTGCTGCACGTTTAAGACGCTGAATCTATTCCAGTTTTCAGCCATCAGAGCGCTCAAACTAAAGATAATGCCATTCAAAACAGCCCTCCGTATTGAAAAACGGCAGGGCTGTTTTTTGCTCTCTGCTGAAATTCGGAGCAATCTGAAGATAACTCAACAACTTTTAAGCCCAACTGGCCAAAAGCAATTTATAATTAGACAGTGTCGTCTAATCATCCGGCCTTGGCTGGTAAACGGCAAAAACAAAGACACGCCAGCGAATCCGTCAACCGGGAGGCCATTTTTCAATGACTTTGCAAACGTTTTCCGCCGGGGAAGTGATTATTGCCGAAGGGACATCGGGTAGCCATTGTTTTTTGATTGAGGAAGGACAGGTCCTGATCTGCAAAACGCTCTTGGGTAAGCAACGAATTCCCATTGCCACCCTGGTCAGCGGCGAGTTATTTGGCGAAATGTCCCTGTTTGACGAAAGCGGCATTCGTTCCGCTTCGGCCATTGCCGAAACCGAGGTGACGGTCCAGCTCATTCCTCGCGAGACTTTGAGTCAAGCCTTGAGTGAAACCCCTACCATTATTCAAGCCCTGTTAAAAACACTCAGTTCACGCCTCGCGCAAACCTCACAACAGAACACGGACTTGAAAGCCATTTTGAAGACTGGCCAATAACTGGGCTGAATCACTCAGTCCACTCATTCTAAATGCCCCTAAAACTCAGTATTCAACCTGTAAAACCGGTCTTAACCCTGTTTTACAGTTAACTGAACTCCGACTAGGTGCCTATCAGAAGCGCATTTTCAAACTTCTGTAACCCATATAGCCTGCTGTCGCCAGACACATTAATGTCGAAGGCTCCAGTCCGGGCGTAGAATGAGGACTAGCCGCCATTGCTGGTAGCGCGGAAGTTGCCACCAGAGCAATCAATAATACCAGAGAATGAGATTGATATTTCATTGAGACCCCCACAGTTGTTATTTGCAGTATGGCATTGATGATGGATGACTTAAATCCCCCGTTGGATCTAAATCTCCTGAATTCAACCAATAATCAGAAAAAATTCGGATTTACATTTGAACATAATTTTAAAACCAAAGTAACACGAAGTGCTTTCTATGGATTGATAGCGTGATGCAGCCTTTTACTTTCCGATCAACCGGCGGGCTTTGAGCCATTGGGCACCAAAATACCCAGTAGAGGCAAGCGCGGAAAGCATTGGCGCATCCAGACCAGGCGTAGGACGAGGTCCACCATTGCCATTGCCGTTACCATTGTTGCCGTTGCCATTACCGGCATGAACAACAGGCATCAGAAAGAACAAAAAAATCAGACTCACAGTTAAAAGCAACCCTTGCTGACGCATGTGAATTACCCTCAGTTGTCGTGCTATCTCTTTTATTATTACAGCAGTAACAAGATAAATTAACCCCTCATTTATAGGAGCCCCTAATTCTCCTATCGAACGTTACAATATATATAAAGTCGCAGCTGATCGCTCATGACAGACAAAGTCATCAAAGCAGGTCTCCCCTAGCCTCAGACTGGAGCCCGAATGGCCAGCCAAGCAGAATCTGGTTCAACACAAGATCCACACCCATTGCCCCCAGACCCTTTCAAAACTGCCAGGTCGCAGTTTAGCCTGAGTGTGGGCGTAACGCTGCTCTTGTTCATCACACTAGCCTTTCCCACCCTAACCACATGGTGGACCATCCTCAATCAACGCCCCCTATCTGAGAACACGCCCCAATACCTCACCGTTCTGTTTTTGCTGGGAAGGCTTTGGCAAGCCGGAGCCACACGCAAACACCTCCCCCCGGTGAATGTTTCCGGTAACAGGGCAGGCATACTTGCATTGGGTATCACTGGCCTGGTCTATGTTGTCAGTGTCTGTCTGTCTATTAAAGTACTCATGTTTACCAGTCTGCTGGCCTTGCTGGCCAGTTTGTGTCGCATCAGCCTGGGTCGGGTTATCTTTCAGCGGTGTATTCCCGGCTTTCTGTTTGCGCTGTTTTTGTTACCCCAGTTCCCCACGGATATTCGGACCGCCATCAGCCTTCCTTTACAGCTCATTTCAACCCAACTGGCCACGGGACTAGCCTCTCTGTTTATTCCCATTCAGACCCTGGGGAACATTTTCTACATTCGGGGGGAGGCTTTTGAAGTGACCGTGGCCTGTAGCGGCCTGAATACCTGGGTGGGTTATCTGTTTGCGGGAATGTTGGGGATGTTCATGGGCCATTTCAGCTGGGGAAGAATGCTACGCCTCCTGATCGGGGCGCCATTGCTGGCTCTGACGGGGAACGCCCTTCGACTCTGGATTACTGCGCTAGTCGCTTACTGGGTGTCCGCCGACACGGGCATGGCCATTCACACCAATTTGGAATTCGTGTTGTTTCCGCTGGGGTTGTGGGGCATGGTGCTGGCCGAACGAGCCATTCAACGGCGCTGGCTTCAGACACCTGCCATGGCCGATTCGGCTTTAACCCCAGGAGATCCAGTTTCCGAGAGGGCTGCCAACGCGCAAACCAATATAAACGCTGTCAACCCTGAATGGCGCCCTGCACGCTTTACCACAAAGGGCACCGTGCTGTTGGTTCTCATGCTGATTACGCTGGGCGTGTGGTTGCCGCAATTCAATCCGCCCGCCGATAGCACAAATCAAAGCCAGTCAGGGAAAACTTTACCGGCGATTCCCATGAAGATTGGTGATTGGAAAGGTCATGACCTGCCCCTGCTCCATGATGAGGCCAGTATTCTGGCCCCGGCCCAGCTCACCAGCCGGGAGTATCAGCTGCAGCCTGGCCCTTCTGCCGACCGCAAGGCGCCACAGTCCATTATTTGGCTCAACCTGCTGGAAGCCACCTCCATGAACACGCTGCACAATCTGGTAGACTCTCTGATTGCTTCGGGAGCCAAACCCACACTGCAGGGAACCCTGACACTGTCCACCCCAAAAGGCCCCTTGAAGGCTTCCTGGTATCACTGTGTGGATGAGACAGGAAAACCCTACTATTTGCTGCTGTGGTACGAATGGCCCGGTGGCAATGCGGATAACCGCTGGCTATGGTACTGGCATGTCCTCAGCCTGAAGCTCCAGAAACGGGAGCCCACCTGGCGACTGGTAGAAATTGCCGCACCGGCCAGCGAGAATGACGCCAGTCCGGCTCAGGCCCAAAAACTGGCTCAGCTGAAAGCGTTTGCTGCAGAATTGTACGCTAAAACCACGCCCTAGTTCGTCCACCACCATTGAATATCTCAAGAACCCACGTCAGTGTGTGGCGTTATGCATTGTGACGTTCTCCAACATGACGCGTTGAACTTAATGAAAAATTGTAAACATTTCACCTCAAAGCATCCGGTTTTTGTCAGGGAAAAAAACCGTCAAGATACAGCGCCTAAGGGACGATTGACACCGTCGTTTGATTTATATTGGACACTGTAGTCTGTAAATCCTGTCTTAAATTTTGTTTTTATTTAGATTGAGTGTTCGAATCTTGGGGAATTTTTCATAGACAGGGTATCAGTTATCAGGAATGAGGCACACGAAATTCCTGCTTCGAAGGTGAATATGTCGCAAATTTTATATCTTGCACAGTTTTTCAGCCTGGATATGGAACCGGGCGGGCAAGGGCAACGACACTATAAACACGCACTGGCCCTGGCCAATTTTGGCCATCAGGTGACCGTCATCACCGGCGGCGGTACCACCATGTGCCCGGACAACACGGATAACCGGGTCAAGCTTGAAAACATTGATAGTTTAACCGGAGGCACCCGCAGTAACGAACTCCCGCCCAACTTGCGTGTGATTCGCCTGAGTGTATCGGCTATGAAAAAACGATCGGTGCTCAACCGGGCACTGGCCTACTTTGATTTTAGTGGCAAGGCTCTCTGGACAGGTCTCAAGCTGGCCTTTCAGGAGAAACAGCAGTTCAGTTTTGTGCTGGGCTCTTCGCCGCCCTTGCTGGTTGCTCTGGTGGCTTATCTACTGGCACTGGTGTTCAAGGCCAGTTTTTATCTGGAAGTGCGGGATCTCTGGAGCCAGACCATGAACGCCAACGGCTTTATCACGAACCCGTGGGCCATTGCCCTGAACCGGGCAATCGAAAGCTGGCTGTATCGGCACAGCGAGCGAATTATTACACTCTCCCCTGCCTTCAACGACGAAATTGAAGCGCAAACACCGGGCGTGCGCCACAAAATTGTCTATATCCCCAATGGGGCAGACATGGAGTTCTATCAGCACCCGCAACTGTGGCATGGCAGTTATCTGCGTACCACGAATACGAATCGGTCCCGATTCCAGATCAATTACGCCGGTGTGTTCAGCGATTACACCCACCTGGAAACCCTGTTGGAAGCCGCACAAATTGTGCAAGCTCAGCACCCCAAAATTCATTTCAATCTGGTCGGCGGTGGGTATCAGGCAGAGCAACTCAAAACCTACGCCCAGCAACTCCAGCTGGAAAACGTCACCTTCTGGGATGCGCTACCGAAAAGCCGCATCAGCAAGTTCCTGATGGAAGGTGATCTGTCCATTATCAACTATCGCAATCTGAGCATCTTCGGGCAGGTGTTGCCCAACAAGCTCTACGATTATCTGGCCGCAGGACGACCGATTCTTGCCGCCGCCCCGCCCGGAGAAGTGTGCCGGGTGATTGAAGAAAGCAACGCGGGCAAGACCGTGCCGCCCGAGGATGCAGCGGCATTGGCGGAAGCCATGATCTGGTTTTATCAGAATCAGGTCACGGGCACTCAGATGGGCTTGAAAGGTCAGCAGTATGTACTGCGGCATTTCAACCGCAAACATCTGATGGATCAAATTGTGGATCTGTTCCCCAAGGTGATTCCCTTGCCCTTACCAGAGCAGGACGAACAAGCGGACTTCGATCTGGACAGTGCCCTGAATCTGGGCAGCAGCGCCAATGTGGCTGGCAGTAAGTGGCAACCCCTGCCCTGAATAAAGTTCAACGAAAACGCTCAGCTTTTGACGCACGTCGGCTTCAGTCTGTATAAAATTAGCCCCCTGTCAGCAACGCTTCAGAGGGCTAATGGTGTGGTGAAACCTGTTGTGCCAGTTTGGCTTCTGCCCACGATTAATGGTGCATCATTTTATTCCAGCCTTGCTCAATGTGTTTGCCGGTGTCTTTAACACCCTGCTCCACTTTTTGCACCGGAGACTCCTTGGCGGGGGCCGGTTCAGTTTTCTTCACCGATTTCTCAGGAGTCTGACGCACTTCACTCTGCCCTTTTTTGACGGGCTCTGATTTTTTAGGTTCTGTTTTCATGGGCTCAATCATTTTTTTCTCAGATTCTTGTTTCTCGGTTTTGGTGTTGACCATGTTTTTTTCAGTCATCGTCTGGGGTGCTTGCCGAACTTCGCTTTGGCCCTTCTTCACCGGCTCGGACTTTTTGGGCTCAGTGATTGTTCGGCTCGACGCTCCTTCTCCTGTTTTAGATTGAATCACATGCTTTTCAGTTCGGGTCTTCGTGGTGGTCACCGGGATCTGGCGGATCTCGCTTTTGCCTTTTTTGACCGTGTACTCACCGCTGGGCTTGGTGATTTTCTGATGCACCGTGGTCTTGTGCGTGGTGGTAACGGGCTTCATCCCATGCTCGGCTTTTTCCTGCGCCGGTGTCTCATGCTCAGCCTCTTCTTTTTCCCGAACCATGCTTTTACCCGTTTTAACCGGTTGTCCAGAGGGTGTGGCTGGCCCGGTAGAAGACCTGGATTCCACTTTCTGGCTAGTGGTTACCTTGCTTTCCGGCTTCATCGGCTTTGCCGATTCTGGTTGCTGCATTTGCGCGGATACCAGCATCGGGCTCAGACTCATCAAACTGGACAACAAGATAGCACCCATCCGCTGCGGGCAGGTCATACGATGCCAAACGAACTGAATCATCATTACTCTCCTCTAATCATAAACAACTAACGAACTGCGATAATTTGAATTTAAAAAACACCCCTTATTCTCGGAATGGGAGTAGGCGGACCGGCTCCCAAAAGCGCCAGTCCGCCCCCTACCTTACTGGTTAACCTGCACCGTAATGGGCTGGTCCAGTTTAATTTCCAGTTTGTCACCGGAACTCACCGTGACATCCGTGCCCTTTTGCGCTGCGGCAGCCAAAGCGCCAACCCCGGCACCCACTGCGGTGCCATAGATTGCACCCTTACCCACCTTGCCGCCAGACAGTGGGCCCATCGCCGTTCCCAGCGCAGCGCCCAAGCCAGCCCCAATGCCGGTGGTCCCCAGGGCTTTTAAAACACGGCCCTTGGTGGTGCCGCCATGCAACAGGCCATCTACGGTATCCACAGAGCCCTGAATGGCGTAGCTCTGGCCATCCGGGGTGATGATCTTGTCGAAATTGATGTCCATCGTGGCGGGTTTACCCGTGCGACCGGCGGCCTCAATCTGACTGACCCGTCCCACGATGTGACTACCGGCGGGAATAATCACCTGATTGTCCGAACTCAGTAAAGGCTGATCGGTAGTCAGATGAATCTCATCGCCCACCTTGTTCAATTCCGAACTCAGCACGCCCTGCGTGATAGTGCCGGTAAACTTGGTGTTGGCAGGCACCACGGCGACCCGCCCCTGCAAAACCGTCGTGCCATTGGGGAGCGTTGATACACTACCAGTCGATGATCCAGACGGCACGCCCATTCCTGGGGCCGTGCCAGATTGACCGGCGTTTGCCAGGTTCAGGCGCTCCCGCAGATTTTCGACCATTGCAGCCACTTCTGCCCTGGTGGCGGGCTGCAAGGGGGTAATGGCATTACCCATCGCCGGATCGTTGGCATAGATTCCGTTTAAAATTACCGCAGCCACAGCCGGACGGGCCCAGGCTGGGATACTGCCAGAATCGTTGTACGCTGCCAGTGTCTGGTTAATCGCAGCGTCGTTGGGCATGGGCATCCGCGACGCATTGGCCAGAGTGGCCATGGCCTCAGCGCGGGTAATGCTCTGGTTAGGCATGAACGCCCCGTTGGGGTATCCGCTGACCAGACCGGACGCCCGCACGGTTTCAATCGCCGGATACGCCCAATTGGTGCGTGGCACATCGTTAAAGGTTTCCGTGCCGGATGCCACCGACGCAAGGCCCAGCGCCTTGACCAGCATGGCCGAGTATTCGGCACGGGTCACCAGTCCCTGAGGCCGGAAGGTGCCATCGGGATAACCGGTAATAATCCCTTGACTGGAGAGGGTCTGAATGGGTGTTTGGGCCCAGTTGGACTGGGTATCCTGAAACACGGCTGCCGAGGCCATTAAGGTCATTGCGGGGGCTGCCAGCAATTGCACCGTCATGGCCAATGTCAGCCATTTTGTTGATTTAGGGTTCATCGTGTTACTCCTACTAAACAGCGGTACCTGTAGCTCTCTGGGTACATTGACTTTACAACGTACTCCTCCAGCAGGAAAGGGTTAAGGGGGATGGGCTTGAAAACCGAAACGGGACCATCAAAACGCCCATCGGATTCCATCACCCGTTCATTCTCGCCTTGATGGTAAGGTCCGTTGACGGAGAACAAACTCAACAGTTCCATCACATCAAAAACCTTCCGGCTGACTCCAGTCGCCTCAATCGTTTTATTGCGTCAAAAAACTGCGTAACATCCAGGCCGTTTTTTCATGGGCCTCCACTTGCTTGGTCACTAAATCCAGCGTGGAAATATCATTGGCCTGCTCGGCGACCCTGGCGACTTCTCGGCCCACCCGAATCACCGATTCACGTCCTTCGACCAAAAGCTGCAACATGGTGTCGCTATCGGGCACCTTGGCTTCTTCGGCAATAGAGGTCAGGTGGTTAAACTGCTGGAATGTACCGGGCGCAGGATACCCCAACGAACGAATCCGCTCGGCCAGCTCATCCACGGCCAGGGCCAGCGCCTGATACTGGGTTTCAAAAACGCTATGCAGCGGCTGAAACATGGGGCCCGTGACGTTCCAGTGAAAAAACAGAGTTTTAAGATAGACCATGAAGCTATCCGCCATCATGCGTTCCAGCCCGCTCACAATTTGCTTGCGGTTGGCTTCGGAGATGCCAATGTTAATCGGTACAGCCTGTTGCGTAATCATGATCATTTCCCTTTCCTCAACAACTGAAACAAGGTCATGCATCCCCGAACACTGCAGCTTGACCGACTTGAACCATTGGCCAATCTCTGGCCATGCATTCAGTCATCGTCAAGGTTAATGCCGCCAAGGTTAATACCAAGCTTGAAAAGCACTGCAACCAAAGCCTGAAACAGCAATTGGGTGCGACTGTTCAGAATGCACTAAACCTGGCATTAGGATAGCCAGAACTCAACCCATGCACAATCCGACAATAGACTAACATTCATATCCCCAAAAGGCTGGGCTTCCACCCACAAACAGACGGAGGGCTATCACCCCGGACGTCTCCCGATTTGCCCACGCTCAGGCGGTCAAAAGTGTCATGGCAGGCTTTTGTAACACGATACCTTTTTAGAATCTTGTTTATAATCTTGTCATTTGTAAATGGTACTGTTCAGGTTAATATGACACCCAAACGGAACAATAATACAACCTGTGCGTCATAAGGCTACAACCAGGCACCACCGCGGGCGAACAGATTAGCGTCTGCGCTGTATTAATAAGGAGAGTACGGGATATGAAACATCTGAAATCAACCGCTGTCAAAACCAGTCTGCTCGCCCTGTCGGCCTTGCTCACCCTGGGGTCGTTTTCTGGCGCACTGGCCAACGACACCAAACAGGACAAATGGAGCGCCAAGAGCCTCTGGCAAAAACCGGTGGTCCGTGACGCTGCGGTCGGAACTGCCATTGGGGTAGGCGCCGGTTTGTTCACCCATAAAACCTCGGTGGGCAAAGGCGCTCTGGCGGGTGGCTTGACCGGGGCCGGTGTCGGCGCGCTGGGTCAGGCAAAATACCTGAAAGACAAACCCCTGTTGCGCAACACCCTGCAAGGCGCCGCCGTTGGCACAGGAACAAGCTACGCGACCGACTCCAGCCGGCTGAAAGGTGCCGCAGTAGGCGCGGGCGCCGGAGCGGGATACAGCCTCCTGCGTAAATACATGGACGAAAAGCATTAATTAAAACCTTTGGTTCGCGCAACGCGTTCAATCGCTCAACCCACACGCTTAACACGCTGAAAAAACCGGTTTCCTTCCATCAGGCGAGCCGGTTTTTTCTGATTGAGTGAATGGAGCCGATCCCAACCGCCATCGACTGCTCCCTTGTGGTGTGGGGCCAGTCTGTTTTAAATTGGAAGCATGAACGCCCCGACAAATCGCCAGACCTCAATCCAGGATCCGCGCAAAAGGACCGACTCAGCACCAAGTCCAGACCCGACCCAATCCGCCTCAACGGTTGAGTTACAGGCGCGCGAAGAAGCGAGTATTAGCGCCCTGCATGATATGCTCGAAACGATGACCCACTGCCGCAAATGCCCCAGGCTGGTAGCGTGGCGAGACACCGTGGCCGAAGTCAAGGTCAAACGTTTTGCCAGCGAGCCTTACTGGGGTCGTCCAGTGCCCAGCTTTGGCGATTTACGGGCCCGTTTGCTCGTCCTGGGTCTGGCCCCTGCGGCCCACGGAGGCAATCGGACTGGCCGGGTGTTTACCGGCGATCGCAGCGGCGACTGGCTGTATCGCGCCTTGCATAAGGCAGGCTTTGCCAGTCAATCCGAGTCGGTCAGTCTCTCGGATGGACTCTATCTGAAGGATTGTTACATCACCGCGGTGGCCCATTGCGCTCCGCCAGAAAATAAACTGCTCCCCTCCGAAGTTGCACACTGCCATCCCTATCTGCAACAGGAGTTCGAGCAACTGCCCCGGCTAAAAGTAATGATCGCCCTGGGGAAAATTGCCTGGGATGCCATTTTACGTGAGCCCCAGTTCGCCATGCCCAAAGGCACGCCCAAACCCAAATTCGGCCACGGGCTCGTCGTGGATCTCCCCGCCGGGCACACCCTGATTGGTTCCTATCATCCCAGCCAGCAAAATACGTTCACCGGCAAACTCACCGAGCCCATGTTTGACGCCGTTTTTACCTTGGCCCGAAAAGTGCTGGCCGCTGAAACCCAGACCTTTAGGTCTGATTCCCACACCACCCCAGAAACAGAATGTTGTTAATCTGTGCCCATTGAAAAACTAGCGACCCGCGCCCCCGCCACCGCTGGAATCGCCACCCCCACCGAAGCCGCCACCAAACCCGCCGCCGCCATCGCCGAAGCCACCACCACCGCCAAAGCCGCCAAAACCCCCGCCATAAAATCCACCACCGCCATAGCGGTTTCGACGGCCAAACAAAAACCACAGAAAAAACAGCAACAGCAACACACTGCGCCAATCCACCGAATGTTTCGGGCTGGCGTAAGTGGCCCGCAGTTGTTTATCGCCGGTGACAATTTTAGCCAGCGTCAACGTGGCACGAGTAACCCCGCCGGAGTAATCGCCCTGGGCAAAAGCAGGCAAAGCCTGTTCATCCAGAATACGACCCACCAGCGGATCCGGCAAAATTTCCTCCAGTGCCAGTCCAGTACCCACAAAAATACGGTTCCCGGAAAGATTTTCCCGGACCCGCCGGGCATTGACCAGCACCAGCAAGCCATCCGGTTTATCCCGGTGCCGAATGCCCCACCGGTTCATAATATCCGGTGCAAACTGGGATAAATCCTGATCAGTATCCGTCAGGATCAACACCGAAATCTGCGCCAGCCCGGCCTCATCCACCGCCTGAAGCCGCTCCTGCAAGAGGGCCGTATCCTCCGGGGTCAGCAACCGGGCGTAATCGTTGACATAAATATGCAGCCCCCTGGGTTGACGGGGAATGGCATTCATCATCGGCACAGCACCATGATCCGATGCCCTTCGGGCATCCTGCAACGGCGGGGCATCAACGGCAGTGCCTGAACCAGCCTGAACGGGTTCAGCCACAGCGGGTTGCGGCCACAGGCCAGCCCAATGCGCCCCGGCCAACATCAGAAAAACCAGCCAAACCAGCACCCGCTTGCGCCAAAGAGGACAGGCGGCCATGGCGACAACTCGATTTCTGATGTGGTTCACATTTCCCATCAATCGGTAACCTTTAAACAAAAAAGGACGGAAACGGGTTGGGTTTGATTGTATGAAGGAAAACCCAACCCGTTCTAAACTATCCCGGAAGCGTGGGCTAAAATTCGACTTTCGGTACCGCTTTTTCGGCTTCAGTGGCCTCAAAGGGGGTTTTGGGAGCAAAACCGGTCATCCCTGCAATCACGTTGTTCGGGAACGTGCGCACAGACAGGTTGTACTCTTTCACCGAATCATTGTACTCCAGACGCGCATAGTTGATGCGGTTTTCGGTACCCGATAACTCATCCTGCAAGCGGATAAAGTTTTGATCCGCCTTGAGCTGGGGATAGTTCTCGGCAATGGCGAGCAGACGACCCAGTGAACTGGTCATCGCGGCATTCGCGGACGCGGCCTCACGGGGGTTCGTTCCCACATTCGCCGACAATAACCGGCTGCGAGCCTGTGCAATATCGGCATACACGCCGCTCTCATGCTTGGCGTACCCCTTGACCGTGGCCACCAGATTGGGAATTAAATCCGCGCGGCGCTTGAGCTGCGACTGCACGTTGGAGGCGCGCAACTGCACTTCGGTATCCCTGGACACCAGACCGTTATAACCGCCCATCACCCACAGGCCGACCACAATCACCAACGCGCCCAGCGTCAGCAAAACAATCGGTAAAGCACCCAGGCCGGGTTGACGTTTTCTCAATTGACGTGAAGCAGTCATGTCTGCAACTCCTCAAGATTCCATTGAATGTATCGAACGCCGTCATTCTACCACGAGAACAGTGGAATTCAGCCGCCCTCACGACAGCAGCCAACCTTCAGTTTTTGCTACTGAGCGGCAACAAGCGATCCTGCCAGACAAAACATGACCCCCACTCACACCTTGAAAGTTAAACGGACACAAGCCCAATCCCGCCTGAGCGAGCCCATTCGGAGAAACCGTTGCCGTTCGAAAATTGTGCGCTGCTCTCAACCCTCTGAGGCAGGTGGGATCGAGGCAGGCGAAGAGGTTGAACCCTCCGCAGGCTTCGCAACCTCACGCGGCCCCAATCCGGCATCGGCTCGGGAGGAGCGCCCACCGACATCGGCCTCATCCTCAACATGCTCGATACGCACCGAGGTTTCCCCCCGCAGCGATTGCCACTCCGGCAGACTTCCCGTGTCCATCTCGGTATCCAGCTCTTCACGAAAACTGTCCAGATCCTCATCCGAGACATCCATGCTGTCGGTAAAGACATCCATGCGGGAGGGCACACCCAGCTCCTCGTCCCGAATCTCAATCCAGTCCTCATTGGATAAAGCACCAGCCGCACCCAGATAGGGCACTTCCTCATCCTGAATCATCTGCAGTTCCAGAGCATCCTCAGGACGCAAGCGAACCGCTTCCGTCGGGGCTGGCAAGTCATCTTCCATGCCATAGATCAGCTCGTACTCATCTTCATCCACCGCCGCAGCCGACCCGCTGAAAGCCGAATCTTTAAAGGTTCGGGCAGATCCTGTTCCTTGCGATTGTGATACCTGCCAGGATTCCGTCATCAGTTCAGACTCTTCCACCGGTTCCGGCATTAACGGGTTGCCCGTATTGGGAGTCCGTCTGTTTTCAGATTGCATGTCCGCATCGGTTTTTCGGTAAATGAGCGGATTCGCCGATTGAGGCGGCACCACAAACGGATCTGGCTCCAGGGTGTGCCCCACATGCACTCTCGCAGCGGGAACATTGGTGCCTTCCACCAACGCTTTAAAATGCTCCAGATTCTGTATCAGGAGTTGCTCCGGGTTCAGCAGCAAATGGGTCAGTATGTCGCCAATCCAGCCGGACTGAGGGGATGTTTCCAGTTCACAGGTGATCGCGGTGCGCTCCACGTCCTGCTCGGCTGGCAACGCCTGAAAGGTCACCATACCGGAAAGACTGAAGCTGGAGCCGCTCAGGGAATGCCAGGCGATCAATTGACCGGGCTCATCCCGATCCAGAATGGCGTCCCATTCAGTCCGTTGTCCCAACGGGCCACGAACCTCCCAGTGCCAGACCCTATTGCCAATTTTTTCCACCGCTTCCACGTTTTCCATAAAATGCGGAAACTGCTCAAAATGATGCCATTTATCGTAACAAACCATCGGGGAAGCATTAACAACGATGGTGCTCTCGATCCGGTCCATATCTTTCCCCTTTCTAATCCTCAAAAAAATGGGCTTGAAACGCTAAAACCTGGAGCGCTCAAAAGCGAAATCAACACATCCCGAATATGGGAAATCTTTTAAATTAGATGCGCCATTAAGCCATCACAGAAAGGTTTTACGCCTGAACAACCAATCATCAATCACAATGGAATGCAGCCCAAAGATCGTCCCAAAGCCTTTTAATAACAGGAGACTGGTGTTTTCGTCATCTGGTTGGGAGTGCAAAAACGATCAGGATAATTCAGTAATTATCCAGTGGATGACTGGCTGCATGCACGACGAATTAAATTTCTAATTTGAATTTCTTTAGGGTAGCAGCCCGTTTTCGAAAACACTATTCCCCATTGGTCTAATTGAACGCATCGGGCTAAAGCACCACCTGAGCTGTTTTGGCAGATCGTGCAAATCGCAATATAAACATTGCGATTTGCAATTGCCAAGACCAATCAGACTGCCCGAATCAGATTTTAGGATACAGCCGTTTGAATTTCTGCGGCGTGAAGTCGACCATCCTGCATGGCGGCCTGTAAAGCGCTCATCACCTGGCGATGACGATCCATGAGCGGTACGTTTTCAAACGCAGGAGACACCACGCGAATGATATAGTGATCGCTCATCCCGGTTTTATCCAGCACATCCACTTTGGCATCCGGGAGATCGGCCTGAATCAGGGCAATTAAGTCTTGAGATTGAATCATGAGTGGAAGTCCTTTGAATTTAAGTGGGGTGGATTAAAATGGGTCTCAGCTAAAAATCGGCGACCAGCCTGGAGCGTTTTCTAGGGCAGCAGAAGCTAGGCGTGGGCCGCTTCGTAGGCCTGAATGGCGACCTCCTGTTGCCGGGTAAAACCAATATCGTCCAGCCCTTCCAGCAGGCATTTTTTACGATACGGATCCACTTCAAACCCCTGAGGCGCCTGTCCGGGAATAGTTACGGTCTGGCTGGCCAAATCCACCGTGACCGCCAATGCGGGATCCGCCTCAATGGCTTCAAACAAGGCCAGAATGACGGGTTCGGGCAAGGGAATGGGGAGCAGTTGATTCTTCAGCGCATTGTTGCGAAAAATATCGGCGAATGACACGGCCAGAATCACCTGAAAACCATAGTCTTTCAAGGCCCAGGGGGCATGCTCGCGAGAACTGCCGCAGCCAAAGTTGTGCGCCGCTACCAGAATGGAACCCGCATAGCGTGGATTGTTCAGGGCAAACGCCGGATTCGGTTCCCCATCCGGCAGATAGCGCCAATCGAAAAACAGATTTTTTCCCAGTCCCGTTTTGGTAGTGCCCTTCAAAAACCGGGCGGGAATAATTTGATCGGTATCCACGTTATTTTGATTCAGGGGGACACAGGTGCTGGTCAGGGTGCTGATTTTATTACTCATGGCGTTCTGCTTTCCTGTAAAAATTTGATGAATCTGATCTGGGATGAGCCTGATTTGAACTGTCTCATACTGAAACCTGACAGGAATCACGACCGATGCATGCAGGCGTGAAACGGGATTAGTGAGCTGGGGCAAATTTTCGAATATCGACCAGCTTGCCGGTAATGGCCGCAGCAGCAGCCATCGGGGGACTTACCAGAAAAGTTCGGCCGCCCTTGCCCTGACGTCCCTTGAAGTTCCGGTTGCTGGTACTGGCACAGGCCTGTCCCGGCTGAATCATATCGCCGTTCATGGCGATGCACATGCTGCAGCCCGGTTCGCGCCACTCAAAACCGGCCTCCCGAAAAATTCGATCCAGCCCTTCGGCTTCGGCCTGCCGCTTGACCGGGTAGGACCCTGGTACCACCAGCGCGCGCACTGAGGGGGAAACCTGCTGACCTTTCGCAATTTGGGCCGCGTCCCGCAAATCCTCGATCCGGGAGTTGGTGCAACTGCCGATAAAGACCACATCCACCGGCGTGCCCGCAATCGGCGCACCAGCCTGCAAGGCCATATACCCGAGGGCATCCGTCAATTCATTCTGATCATCGGGGTTGGTAAAATCGGCCACGGTGGGAACGGTTTGAGAAATTCCCATCGCCATACCGGGATTGGTACCATAAGTCACCATCGGCTCGATTTCTTCAGCATGCAGTGTGACCACGGCGTCATAGCAAGCACCGGGATCGCTGACCAGGGTTTTCCACTCAGCCACGGCGGCCTCAAAGGCATCCCCCTGCGGGGCAAAGGGACGGCCACGCAGATAGGCAAAGGTGGTCTCATCAGGGGCCACCATGCCCGCACGGGCACCGGCCTCGATGGACATATTGCACAAGGTCATGCGGCCTTCCATGGAGAGCTGGCGAATGGCGCTGCCGGTGTATTCCAGCACATAGCCTGTGCCGCCGCCCACGCCAATCTTGGCAATGATGGCCAGAATAATATCCTTGGCGGTAATCAGCGGGGAAAGTGTTCCTTCCACCCGAATTTCCATGGTTTTGGAAGGCTGTTGCAACAAGCATTGGGTGGCAAACACATGCTCAATTTCGCTGGTCCCAATGCCAAAGGCCAGTGCCCCAAACGCCCCGTGGGTGGAGGTATGGCTATCGCCGCAGACAATGGTCATACCCGGCAGGGTTAGTCCCTGTTCCGGCCCGATGACATGGATGATGCCCTGCTGGTCGCTGTCCACACCGAAAAACTGCACCCCAAATTCGCGGCAGTTTTGCTCAAAGGTCTGAATCTGGCTGGCGGCTTCCGGGTCGGCAATGGGCAAGCTGCGATCGGTGGTTGGGATACTATGATCCACCGTGCCAAAAGTTTTTTCAGGCCGACGCAAGGGCAGACCCTTATCGCGGAGCCCCTGAAAGGCTTGCGGAGAAGTGACTTCGTGGATTAAATGCCGGTCAAT
Source organism: Vampirovibrio chlorellavorus (assembly GCA_903866275.1). Taxonomy (GTDB): domain Bacteria; phylum Cyanobacteriota; class Vampirovibrionia; order Vampirovibrionales; family Vampirovibrionaceae; genus Vampirovibrio; species Vampirovibrio chlorellavorus_D. The sequence continues at coordinate 19,048 of CAIPMU010000019.1, forward strand.
GTAAAGAATGGTGGGAAAACCGGGCGACTGTTGCACCACATGGCGATTCCAAATCTTCTGGTACAGGGTTTGTGGGGTGGAAGTCATAAGAGAAGTCACTCGCAAATACTGGCTAACGATGTTTCTGGTTTACGGCCTATTCTACTGCAATAATGCCCAACGACCAACCGCGAAAACGCCCCGATAAAGCGCTGATTTCTGCTGTCGCCCTGAGCGGGTCCTGCCTGGGTTGCGATTGCCCCGGCTGCTCGACAAAGCCCGGTGAAACTTTTATGATGAGAACACGTCTTTAATATCAGGAATAGCGGATTCCGGTTTGGCGACCTCCGACTGACCATCCGCCCAAAAAACGCCAGAAAATCTGCACTCTGGCAGGGCAAAGCCACTGCCACACCCCACTCAATCAGGAAACAGCGTCCCATGCGTAAAGCCGAGGCAATTATGAACCTATCGAAAAAACTGACACTCAGTCTGGGCGTGGCCCTGATCTTAGGCCTGACCGTGGGCCGGGGCGTGATGATGGGCTGGGCCGCCACGCGGGGCAACATTGTGCTCTTTAATGCCAACTGGTGCGCCAGTTGCCGCGAGGTAGATCCGATTGTCCGGGATATTGCCAGTCAGAACGGCTTAAGCATTACCGCCATTGACGTGGACGCGCCTACCGCGCCCAAAGAGGCCCGCAACTACGGCTTATCCATTCCCAATGACGGCCCGCCGCAAGTGTATTATGTGGAGCATGGCCGCTCCACCCTGCTGTACAACGGCAAGGACTACAAGTTCGGCTACGGCGAAGCGGCCCGGACTACGATTCTTCAGAGCCTTCAGAAGGTTCTTCAATAACCACCTGAGGTTTCACGAAGTTAATCCCCCGCGCCTCGTGCATGGACAATCGGCACTCGCGGAACTCCTCCTTGAAGGATTCATCGATGTCGGCCCGGTCAATCAGCTTATCCAGCGCACGCGGGTTGAGCTTGAAGATCTTCTCGCAGACCCCGGCCCGCATGGCGATGTCCCAGATGCGCTTTTCATCGTAGCTGTAGGAACGCCGGTAGTGGGACACCATGACTTCGTTCGAGCTGGCTTCCAGCGAGGCACCGCCATGCTGAAAGTAGAGCTTGAAAATGTCTTTCAGATCGCTCATTTCCGCCTGCATGGCCTGAGCCGCCTTTTGCACCCGCAAATAGCGCTCCAGCAGGTACGGTACATTCTTGATTTGAGACAACTGCCAGCTGTACTTTTGCTCGTACAGCTCGCGCAGACGGGGATACACTCTGGCCAGATTCTCGGCGTCATCCAGCGCCCGATGCAATACATGCGGGTCAAAGCCAAACCGGCGCAACAACGAACTTAACCCGTGCGACAGGTCATCCGGGAATACTGCGCGGTACATCTCAAAGGTGTCGATGCGGTTGTTGGTAAAGCGTTTGCCGTAGAGGGCCTTGGTGGCCTCGTTGATAAAGCTGTAATCGAAGATGGCATTGTGCGCCACGAAGCTATGCTCGCCGACAAATTCCAGAAATTTGGGGAGCACTTCATCAATGTTAGGGGCGCTTTCCACCATTTCCTGCGAGATATTGTGGATGAGGAAGCTGGAATGCCGAATGGGTTTTTGGGGGTTCACCAGCGAGGTGAAGGTGTCGATGATCTCGCCGTTGTGCATTTTCACGGCGGCGATTTCGATCAGTTTTTCTGTTTTGTGATCCAGACCCGTGGTTTCGGTATCCAGAATAATAATGGGGTCTTGCGGGGAATAAAGTTCTGTCAACAGTAAGATCCTTATCAATCTTCATCTTACACAAATGGACTGTGGCTTGAGCGCCATTTCAACGCGCCCAAGGTAGCCCGGATTTCATGGTTTCAGTTCGGGTGCGACTCGGATCCACATCCATTGAATGCCGTGTGATCCAGATTCCAGTATAATCTGCGCTAGGCTTTTTGCAACAAAGAGCCGCCCAGAAACTGGAAATACGGTCAGTGAGTCGCGGGTCCTGGCGACGCCAATCTGCCAGCCGGGGGTTCTGCTACACTACTTGCATACCCTGGATTGAACCTGCCCAATATTAAATCCTTTTGACCTCGAACAACTGTCCTTTTCTTTCGTCAATGGTTATATGAACGCACTGTACGGATGACAAGGCACCCAGTTCGGCATTGAGAACATGAAAGGGAGTCGTCGAGAATATGAGCCAACTGAGCCAGATGACTGACGCCACCACATCAACCCCTTCTTCCGACACGTTCAGGATTGAAGGCATGCACTGTGGCTCCTGCGTGGCCCGGATTGAAGCGGGGCTCAAGCGCGCTTTTCCTCAACTGAGTGATGTGCGGGTTAATTTGGCCACCGGAGTCGCGGTGATGGAAGGCTCCACCGGTGTGGCGATTGAACCACAACAAATCGTTGACGCCATTCAGGCGATGGGGTATCAGGCCCACTGGCAACCCGCCGAATCAACCGAGGGTCAAACCGATTCAAAACAGACCGTCAAGACGAAGGAATCCGGCCATTCAGAAACCATGCGGGCAACACGGCGGTTGATGCTCGCGGTGTGCCTGACGCTCCCCCTGTTTGTGTTGCATATGACCGGCTGGCCTCTCGCCCATAGTGGCTGGATTCAATTTGGGCTGGCCACCCCGGTGGTCTTTTTCTGCGGCTTTCCCATTTTTCAATCTGCATGGCGTTTGCTGCTGCGCGGAGAGAGCAATATGGACACCCTGATTGCTCTGGGTGCTGGCGTTGCATGGTCGGCCAGTCTTTCGACAATTCTGCTGGAAGGTTTCTCCAGTCATGTGAACCTTCCCCCCGCAGTTCTGGGGTCGGGAATGCCCCACGCTTCCCCCAGTCTCTATTTTGAAACCAGCGCCATGATCATCACCCTGATACTTATCGGGCGTTATCTGGAAAGCCGCGCGCGAGGCAAGGCGAGCGAGGCCATCAGCGCCCTGATGCGTTTGCAACCGGAAACCACCTGGGTACAACAGCAGGGCAATTGGGTGGAAGTCCCCGTGGGCAGTGTCACCGTGGGCACTGCTGTGATGGTGCAGCCCGGTGGCCGGATTCCGCTGGATGGGGTGGTACTGGAAGGCCATGCCCTGGTGAATGAAGCCATGATGACTGGGGAAAGTATCCCCGTGGCTAAAAGTCCGGGCGACAAGGTCATTGGCGGGACAGTGCTGAGCGCCATCGACCGCAAAACCGAAAGCCTGATCCTTACCGTGACCGAAGTCGCCTCTCAGACGGTGCTGGCCCGCATCATCAGCCTGGTGAATGAGGCCCAGACGAGCAAGCCCCCGATTCAACGGCTGGCGGATCGGGTTGCGGGTGTCTTTGTACCGGTGGTGTTGTTTTTGGCGCTAGTGACCCTGCTGGGCTGGACGCTCAGTGGGCATCCCCTCTCCAGCGGATTGAACGCCGCCATTGCCGTCTTGGTGATTGCCTGTCCCTGCGCGCTGGGTCTGGCCACCCCCACAGCCATTCAGGTGGGTCTGGGGCGTGCGGCCTCCAAAGGCATTCTCATTCGCAAGCCGGAAGGGCTGGAACTGGCCCGAAAACTGGACGTGCTGGTCATGGACAAAACCGGCACCCTGACATTGGGTCGGCCGGAAGTCGTCCAGTTTGAGCCCCGTCTTGCCTCGCAGGCGAACCGGGGTGGCTCGGCCAGTGATAACGCCAGTTACTCCGTGAGCGATTGTTTGCGCTGGGCGGCGGCATTGGAGGCCCGTTCCGAGCATCCTCTGGCGCGGGCGGTGCTGACCTATGCCAAAACCCATCTCTCCCCGGATGCCAGTACAGGCCCAGTTCAACATTTTGTCAGTCAGACGGGTTCCGGAGTCAGCGCGCAGGTGGAAGGGCGACGGGTTCTGATTGGCAAGGCCGACTATCTGGCATTGCACGGGGTGGTGGTTGCCCCCGTATCCGAACATCTGGAAGCGGCCGCCCGAAAAGGCCAGACTCCGGTGCTTATGGCGGTAGAAAATCAGCTGGCCGGTATTTTTTACATCAGCGACCCCCTAAAGCCCAATGTGGCGGATGCCATAGCGCACCTTCGGCGTTTGCACATCAAGCCCATCATGCTCAGCGGGGATCGTCAGGAGACGGCGCAGGCCATTGGTCGTCTGGCCGGGTTGGAGCCTCAGGAAATCAAGGCGGAGCTGTCTCCACAAGAAAAGCTGGAATACCTGAAAACCCTGCAACTGGTTCAGGATGGGACCGGTCAGGCAGCCATTGTCGGTATGGTCGGAGATGGCATCAACGATGCCCCGGCGCTGGCTCAGGCCGATGTCAGCATTGCGCTGGGTACGGGCACAGAACTTGCTATGCAGACCGCGCAGATGACGCTGGTGCAGGGGGATATACTCAAAGTGCTTGAAGCCATCACCTTAAGCCGTGCCATTGTACGCACCATTCGCCAAAACCTATTCTGGGCATTTGGGTACAACCTGCTGGCCTTGCCAATGGCCGCATTGGGCCTGCTCAACCCCATGATTGCTGCTGGTGCAATGGCATTAAGCTCCATCAGCGTCGTCTTAAACGCCTTGCGACTGAGAAAAGCTTGAACTTTTTTAGGACAGCTGCCTTTTAGAACAGGGTTTCGTCCAAGCCGATACGACAGAGGGGAATGGAATCCACGGTCAAACCGGGCGCTTGCGCTGAGCCAGTGGCCTTTGCAGGCAGGGAGGCTTTGCCTGAAGCACTTTGGCTGTATAATAGAGTTTACTTTTCTGTTTACGAATGGTAAGACTGCGCGTGACTCTGGAAACGACATGGCCCTGATGAATCCACTATCCCATAGCAATAAGGCGGAAGCCCCCTCTAAATTCGAGTTTTCCAGTCTGTCCTCCGGATTTTCGAATGTGACCCGGATTGGACTGATTGCAGGCGAGGGACAGTTGCCCCTGTATGTGGCCAAGAATGCACGCATTCAGGGCATTGATGTGGTGCCGTTCATGGTTGGCAAGGACAGCAGCAAGCTGCGCGACCTGTGCAAGCATAAAGGGCACCGGATTGTCCCCGGCCTGGTGGGACGAACGCTGGACATGCTGCTGAAAGAAAAGATCACGCATCTGGTGTTTGCAGGCAAAGTGGACAAATGGGTCCTCCTGAAAGACCCCCGCATTGATTCGATTGCCGTCGAGGCCATTCGTCAGTTTTCCCGGATGAATGACGATGCGATTATGCTCTGGTTGATTGACCAGCTGGAACAGCGTGGCATTCAGGTGCTGCCTCAGGCGGATTTCCTGCGGGAGCTATTCCTGCCGGAGCGCCTTCTGACGAAACGGGCACCACAGGAGTGGGAGTTGCGAGACGCGCGCTACGGCTTTGAAATGGCCAAGGAAATGGGCCGTCTGGATATTGGGCAGAGCATCGTGGCGCACAGCGGCATGATTCTGGCGGTGGAAGCCATTGAAGGTACGGATGAGTGTCTGAAGCGGGCGGGCAAAGTCTCGGGTCGCAAGGGTGGCGTGGTCGTCAAGGTGGCCAAACCCGATCAGGACCCCCGCTTTGATATTCCCACGGTGGGTCTGCGCACCCTGAAAACCATGCGTAAGGCCGGCCTGCACATGTTGGTCACCGAGGCCAACCGAACCCTTTACCTCGAACCGGAAGAGATGATCGCCTTTGCCGATCGGCATCGGATGATCCTCTGGTCCACCGCCAATCCGGGCACACCCGGTCAGTCTGCCGAAGCCAGCCGGATTTAACCCAATCGCCCACAGTAGCCACAGTCTGAAAGTCAGGGGATTACAGAGAGAGTATGAGCGCGAACCCTTCAACCAAACGGTTATTTATCCTCACCGGGGATTATTCCGGGGACATGCATGCGGGTAACGTGGTCAAGGCGCTGCGTGAACAACAACCCGATCTGGAAATTGCCGCCGTGGGCGGCCAGCATCTTCAGGCCCAGGGGGTTCAGCTGATTAGCGATCAATCCCGCATGGGGCGGGTGGGGGCGGGTAGCCTGCTGGGAGCGCCCTACCATTACTTTTTGGGTCAGCGCATTTTAAAGTTTCTGGAAGAATTTCGCCCCACTGCGGTTTTGCTCATCGACTACGGGGTGTTTAACCTGTACATGGCCCAGCAACTCAAAAAGCGCGGTATTCCGGTCTATTACTTCATTCCGCCGCAAGTGTGGGCGACCCGCAAAGGCCGCATCAAAAAAATCAAGGCCTTTGTGGACCATGTCTTCTGTATCTTTCCCTTTGAGGAAAAACTGTATCAGGAGCACGGCATTCCCGTGACCTATGTGGGGCATCCGCTCGTCGGCCAGTTGCCACCGCCTGCCAACCGGGAGGCCTTCTGCAAGGAGCACGGCCTGAAGCAGAACGTCCCCATTGTGGGCCTGTTTCCGGGCTCTCGCAAAATGGAAATCGATTATCTCCTCAAGCCCATCATTCAAAGTGTGCCCATTATGCAGCGGGAGGCTCCCCATGCGGAGTTCGTGGTGGCGCAAGCCGGTTCGCTAGACCCAACGTTTTTCCAGCAACGTCTGGATGCCGCCCTGGAGAGCGTGCCTCACTACAATCGCCCCAAGGTTACCGTGGTCCAAAACCAGAATCACGCCCTGCTCAGTGTCTCGGACGTCACCGTGCTGGCTTCGGGTACCGTCACGCTAGAGGCGGCGCTGTACCGCACCCCCATGATTCTGATCTACAAACTGCACCCGCTGGTTTATCAAATCGCCATTCGGATTATGTACCTGCCCTGCATGGGGTTGCCCAATATTCTGACGGACATGAAACACCCCATCGTGCCAGAACTCTGGCAGGATGCAGCCAACCCCAAAGGCATCGCCGAAGCGGTTAAACCACTGTTTGACGCCACTACGCCGCAATGGATCCGTCAAAAAGCAGGCTTTGAAAAGATCAGAAAAGACATGGCGGTGGGCGACGCACCCCAAAACGTGGCCCGTGCGCTGTTAGCACTCATGAACGCCTAATCGATTCCGCTCGGTCAGCTCCTCTTTTAAGGACCGGCTATCGGTTTTGTCCCGGCCTCAGACCGTTCGGGGCGGGCAACCACCCGATACAGATGGCGATTTTTATGCTGCGATGACAGCCATTGAACCTGCACGGGCACAAATTGTACAAGGCGATGGTAGTGTTGCCCAATAAAGTCCTGCAGCACAGGCAAGTTTTGATCCTTGAAGAAGTATAAAATCTGGGGATTATCGAAAGAGGCCGGAATCAGACCAGCCCCATTGGCCACACCGAACTGTTGCAACCGGGCATAAAAGGGGAGCGAGTGAATCAGCCAACCCGGACCAATATCGGGTGCGGAAAGCGGCATAGGGTCCAGCGGGTCAAAGCTGCTCACCGGGATCACACTGGACTCTCGCAAAATATAATGCGTTGTCTGCAGCTGGTTAAACCCTGCCAGTAAGGCGCGAGTCTGTTTAACCGGGGCAGTCCAGGATTTCCAGAGGCGAACCGGCCCATTAAAAATCAGCAAGCTTGCAGCGGTGAACAGTAAAACCATGCGACTGACCGGCTGCAAGCGCCCGGAGGAACTGAACAGCCGCTGAACTGAAAAACCGGGAAGCGCCAATAAACTCAAGGCGCTCACCGTTATGACGGGGTAGGCTACCCGGTAGGGGAAGCGCAAAACCGCCTGCATCAGAAGGCTTTCCAGAAAGACAACGCCCAGGGCAAGCGCCGGAAAGCATCGAGCCGCACGGCTTGTCCCCATTTTTACAAATAGCAGGTACAAGCCAACACAGTAGAGGGTAAATGGAAAGTTGGACAGCCAGGTCTTCTGAAACGTCCGCAACATTGACGATAAGAGAGTGGCTGGCGTGAGCACTTCCTGTAGCCGAGCGCCCAGGGCTTGGGGCAAGAGCTGGCTCAGCGCGGTAATGCGGGCCTGAGAGAACACCTGATCATCCCAGTACAAAAAGCGCTCCAGCATCCCGAAGTCAGCCCGAGTCCAGCCTATGGAGCTAAGCCATTCGGGGTGGCGCTTGAGCAACTCGGTAAAGCCAAAGCCAAAAGCATTATTGCTTTGCACCACATAGTGAAGATAAGGAACCTGAGCAGCCGGATAATGCAGCCAGCCCTTCTCCAAAATCAGCCAGAGCAAAAGCGGCGCCAGAAAAACAAGCCCAAGGCGCATACCCTTGCGGGAGCAAACAGTCTTTCTGGCAGCCAGCATGCCATAAAGCAGCACCGGAAAGAGAAAGATCAGCGTCCCCAAACCCTCGGGACGAACCAGATACCCCACCGAAAAAATGCAACCAAAGCCTAAAACAGACCAGAACGAGTGAGACGACGGACTGACACCACCCGGTTCTGCAAGGGCATGGGCACCCGAATTCACCCCGATCGCACTTCGTGCCTGCTCCTGCCGATTCAGGATCGTCAACAGGCCCATCAGCCCAATACCCAGACTAAGGATACAGGTACAAGTGAACGTGATTTTCAGAAAAAATGGATAAAACAGTAAAATGACCACCCCGATTAAAACCCACTGAAGTTTGGCCGAGAGGCGTTGGGCCTGAGCCCAGTCTGAGGTGAGCATTAACAGAATGCCCAAATCAATGGTTAAAAGGCTGTAATGCAGGATTCCATACCAGCCAAAACTCGGAAAATGCCCATAGAGATAGAGCAGTAGCTCACAACACACCTTGGAAATCCAGGGGGCATATAGCCCATGCGTCAGGAGATATATAAAGCCAATGTCGTCGTTTTCCATAAAAACACGCGGAAACAGCAACAGGCTGAACAGGGCCACACTCAGAGCCAACCCGAAATATCGAACCACGGAAAAAGCCTGAGGGAGCGCGCGAGACTGGGGGAGCATCCGTTCAATTCCAAGCCAATAATCTAAATCTGCTGATGTTACTTTAAAGCAAATCCGGAAGCGATGTCCAGGAAGACGGTCTTCATGGCAAAAGCCAGGAGTTGATCCATTTTAACAAAGGATACTGAACCACTCACATACGTTTTTTACAGCCCGTTTTAGCCGGATTAAACCGCTTGCCCCGAACAGTAAATCTGCATCCCCGCCCAGAGCAGGGCAAAAAAGCGATGCATGGCTTCAGGCGCCAGCATCAGCGCCAATAGCAGACACAGGCCACTCCAGAACAGGGGCATCAGATATTCCCCAGGCCATACTGGAATCGTCGGAAAGTGTCGTAAATCAGGGAGAACTTGAATACGCATCGTTCATTCAATCTTTGAAATTCAGTTTTGGAAAAGGTTTGAGGGGTGAAGGTTGAGGGGTCAAACTTGTTGTTGTGCTTAGGCCTGCAAACTATTCAAAACATTCTGCTGCCCAAATGAATTGGCCCAAGGGTCGCTCTATATAATCAGAGTCCAAACAAAACCAAAATTGCCCCTTGGGCTAAAACTATATCGATTCAGCTCCCCCCTTATCAAACAGCCTCTGAGGCAACAGGCGGAAGTCATGATGACTACATGGTTTGAAAACACCAGAATGGAAGCTGTCTCTGCCCAAATCCGCAGAAAATACCGACCCGTCTCGCTCTAAAACGGTATACTAGACTCATCACATTCCCCAAATGGCCAGAATCAGGAGTGAGTGGTGGCGATCGAACGCCTCAAAAATGTATTAGCCCCGGACAAGGGGCTTGTCTCAGCGGACGGACGTCCGCCAGAATCGCTCTATTGGCCACAACTGGATGGTTTGCGTGCGCTCGCCTTTTTGCTGGTGTTTATGGAGCATCAGTCTCCCATCCCCATCACGCCTCAAATGGCTGCCATTCCTGGGCTACCGCCAGTCATCGCATTGATTTACCAGGCTATGCGCTGGGGCTGGCTGGGAGTCGATCTGTTCTTTGTCCTCAGCGCCTTCCTGATCACCACCTTGCTCTTGCAGGAACGCGAACGCTTTGGAACCCTCTCATTTTCCAGATTCTTTATCCGTCGGGCGCTGCGTATCTGGCCTTTGTATTTTGCCACGCTGGTGCTGGGATTTGCGGTACTACCCGCGCTGCAGTATTACGAATTTCCCTGGGGTAGCCCGGAATGGAAGAGCATGATCTCCAGCTATCTGCCCGCCTATCTCATCTTTCTGGGCAACCTGAAGCAGGCTGTGGTTCAGCCAGCCCCATTGTCCTTTTTATTGGCGATTTCCTGGAGCGTGGCCATGGAAGAGCAGTTCTATGTTGTCTGGGGGCTGATACTCAAATGCTGTTTGCGACCCGCAGTATTGGGCTGGCTGATCACTCTGGGATTTCCGGCCACCCTGGGACTGCGCTGGCTGATCTATCTTCAAACACACCATCAGCGGGCATTCTACTTTAACACCTTCACTCATCTGGACCCCATTCTGATTGGCGCAGGGCTTGCTCTGCTGATTCAATCGGGCAAATTGGGCCCTGCCCAACTGAAACGTTGGGGACCAGCCCTGATGGCTACCCCCCTTGCCCTGTTCGGGCTGCTGGTTCTTCTGGCGCCGCCATTAGAGCAGAGTCACGGTTCTATGGTGTTCATTTTGAGTCTGATTGCCTTGGGCGCAGGGATGTTTTTACTCGCCCTGTTGTATTGGGAGCCTGCAAAGCGCCTGTTTTCTCATCCGCTGCTGGTTTGGCTGGGACAGCTGAGCTTTGGTCTCTATCTGCTGCACCCACTGGGCAAGGATTTAGGTCGTCTACTCACAATGTCTGTCTTTGAAGCGAATCTATCAGCTCACTTGCTATTCGCCTGGGGGTTTTACCTGATGAGCTCCTTACTGGCCACCATCCTGCTGGCCTGGTTATCCTGGCATCTGCTGGAAAAACACTGCAATCGTTTACGAAAACATTTCATGAGAGTCCCTTCCGGTACCCCATGAAGAATTCAGCCCTTAAAGGCACCGACATGACCGCCCAAATTCTAAACACCAAGACTATCAGACACCTTTGAAAAGGTGACTTGGCATCATTGACCTCCAATAGGCCACAGAAGCTGAACCAGATTACAGACACTGATGATGCGGTATACTGGAGTCTCTGAGAGTGTGTTAAGCGGGTTCGATAACTGTATCGTTCCAGGGAGTGAGTCATGGCATTTCAGCCTGAACAGGCAGATGAGACACCCACTGACAAACCAGAACCTGTTCTGGTTCAGCCTCTCGAAGTGCTGTATTGGCCTCAGCTCGATGGGCTAAGGGCGCTCGCGTTTTTAATGGTCTTTTTGACCCACCAAACCCCTTTTCTGGTGTCTCCGGAAGCAGCAAGCATACCCGGAGTGATGCCGGTCGTTCTGCTGATCAACTGGATCATTGGATGGGGATGGATGGGCGTAGATGTATTCTTTGTGCTCAGCGCCTTCCTGATCACTACCCTGCTGTTGCGCGAACGGGCCCAATTTGGGAACATTTCCTTTCCCCAATTTTTCATGCGACGGATGTTACGCATTTGGCCGCTCTATTTTTTGATTCTCCTGTTGGGGTTTTTCATACTACCCGCATGCCAATATTATCAATACCCTTGGGGAAGTCCTGAGTGGAAGGCCATGATTTCCAGCTATTTACCGGCTTTTCTGCTGTTTCTGGGCAACATGAAACTGGCATTGCTCAGCAAAGCCCCTATAGCAGACTCCTTAAGGATTACCTGGAGTGTGGCGATGGAAGAACAGTTTTATCTGGTTTGGGGATTAATTCTGACCCGTGTTCAACAGCTAAAAACCCTGACCATGTTGATCATCATGCTCATTCCGTTTACCCTGCTGTTACGGTTATCGGTTTATTTTTCGTTCCATCATCCGTTTGCATTCTATTACAACCCCCTAACCCACCTGGATCCGCTATTGGTGGGTATTAGTATAGCCATCCTGTTTCATGCCAATAAATTGCCTGTGACACGGCTCGAATCCTGGGGGGCAGTGCTTTTTCTGGCACCGATTTTACTCTATTTGGGGCTGGGATTAGGGGCTCCCAACCTGGACAAAATGCACATCTCGATGGTTCTGATTATGTCTCTGAGCGCACTGGGAGCGGGAAGTTTTCTGTTGGCACTACTCTATTGGCCGCCGGCGAAACGTTTATTCTCCATTCGACCGCTAATATGGCTGGGACGACTTAGTTTTGGGCTGTATCTGTTTCATCCGCTGGCCAAACATCTAACGGATTCCCTGATCCTGGATGCCTACCGAACCGGCATAATCTCGGATCAAATTTTGGCATGGATACTTAGTTTGCTATGCGGCCTGATCACCACCGTACTCTTCGCCTGGCTCTCCTGGCACCTCCTGGAAAAACACTGCAGTCGTTTACGAAAACATTTCATGAGAGTGCCTTCCGGCAGCCTTTGAATGACTCAGGGCAACGAATCATAAATCCATCTATCAGTGGGGGGCAACCTGTAGCCAGCGAACACTGTTTGAAGGATTTTTCGCGATTGAACTCCTCCATGTCCCTGATGATTAATCACCCCTAAAAAGCTATTTTTACCGCGAATCCATCGCGCCAGCAAGCAAAATTGGGTATTTTATGACTCCTGCATTTTAGCTAAACTCCTCCATTTGCTGGAGTTTCATCAATCGAGGCAAAAAGAATTCAAGTCTATCCATTGCCTGCCGATACCTTGAATAACAAAGCTAAACAGGTTATGGCCGAGCCAATCAGCATGAATTGCTGTTTCACAGGCTAACAGGCTGTTGTGAACTTGAATCAACAGGAGGGGCAGGCGTTGGCTATGGATAAAGGCTGGGTATCAATCGGATTATGCAACTGTCTCACCCTGATGACGCTGGGGCATGTCTTTCAGGGCCTGGATCGTCAAAGCGGCTTAAACTCCATTGAGGCACTCCATCGTGCTGAACAGTCGCTGCGCGTGATTTGTGAAGAACAGGGCCTGCCCGCTAAAGGCATGACCTTGCAGGAGGCGACTGCACCCCAAGATCAACATTCGGTCTGGCGTTTCGATTTTCGATCCCCTTCCAGCGAAAAGCTGCTGAGCATTGAAGTGGATGAACAGGGCCATGCCCATGCGGCCAAACGAATCAAAGGTTAAGCCGACATCGTTGCACCCCAGTCAAACCGGAATAGTCCGGAATTGACTGGGGTCTGCAATGCATCACTGAATGTAATGACTCTAAATTCCTGCATGTGGTGGAGTGGCTTTCATTCATTTGGATGACTCAGAGCCCTGGTATTAAAGGCTATTCTGTCAGTAGTGTGCCATTGAATGAGTTTCAAATCGAGCATTGCAAGGTTGTTCACCATTCTGGGAAAGCGGCACATGAGTGGATTGAGTCGCAGTATGCTCATTGGTTTTGCGCCAATCCAAAACCGGCAAAGTTATCCAAGAGTCTTTCCACACCAATCGGTGATCAGGGATTTCTGTGAGTGAACGATTCAGGGAAAGGTTAAACAATGTTTAGGGAAGATACGCTGCAAAATTCCGGGAAATCGGGAATGCCAAAAAAACAGAGTTTATCCGATCAGGAAGCTGACTTGGCATCGCTCAGAGAAGCGTATCTCGCCGCTGTTGGCGACTCTGGCAGAGTGGTATCAGGTAAAATGCTGAACCAGTCCCAGGGAAATACCCGGCGCACCGACATCAATGCCCGCCCAGCAACTATTAAAGCCAATCCCATTAAAAGCAATGCCAATATTACCTCCACCCAAACTCAAAATACCATCAATCCAGTCACTGGTCATTTAGCATTCAAGGAATTTTCGGAAGCGATGGGTCAGATACAAGAACCTCAGCGCAACGTGAAGGTTCCAACCTTTTTAATAACGGATGAGCCAGACAGGGTTAAACAGTCGCAATGGGACAAGCCTCTGGGAGCTTCTATTGACGATTTCATGAATACGGCCACATGGTCCGATTCAAGCACAGACTTACTGCCGAATGAAGCCATGAATCCAGATGGTGAGCTCAATTGGAACAGTCAATTTCACCGGTATGATTCCGTCTGGGTCAAACTGTTTGAAAAACCCAGATTACTCCTGGGCATCCTGGGGCTTGGTCTGGTGAGCTGCTCGGTGTATATCGCTCTGGGCTATTGGTGGCTTGGTAGCGCACCCCCTTCTCAGGCTGCCGAACCGGTAAACCTGTTAAACCTGGAAACTAAAACGCCACTGGAAAATCAGGATTCCACCAGTCGATTCAACAATATACATAACATTCAGCAAAATCCAGCCACCGGCGGCTCCAGTAGTAGCCCCCCCCTGAAACCGGTGATGGAAAAAACAGATCAGGATCTACTGGCTCAAACCCTGCCATCCAGTCAGCCTAACCTGCAATTGGACTCCAGTGCCAAGGAAGCTGGAGCACTGGGACGTCCTGATCCTTTTTCCCCGCTTGTCATCGATACCAAAACACCAGGGGGAGGCACGATTAGTGATGACACCAAAAAAGATCTGTTAGCCGATGTAATGTATACGGGATTTATTGGTGACAGTAATTCCAAAAACAAGGTTGCCCTGATTCGCGTATTCGACACAATCAGTGGAATGGCCAAGACGCAAATCAAGAAAGTGGGAGAATCCATCAACATCAACGGCCAGGATGCAGTCGTGAAATCAATTTCAAAAACAAGCGTGAAATTGAATGCAGCCGGTGAGCTTAGGGAATTAACCATACAGCCCTACCAAACCGGTACACCACAGCCACTGGGAGGCACAAACAATTCAACGACCTCCAATTTCAATACTGACGGCAACTATAGCGCCGATGGTTCGTATGGTAACGCCAATCCAGCACAACCCGTTTTAAGGGAGCCCTCGAGCCGATAATTGGATATACCCGCAAAAAATAGTATCACTTCAACCGTATTGCCAGACCAACTCAAACGATAACAGTGAGGCAACTCTTTCATGAAAAAATTGCTACTTCCCTATCTGATATTTTCTCTCAGCGGTATGGCCATATGCCCCAGCCCGGTCCTGGCTCAACAGACGTATCATCAAACATCTCCCGGTATCGCCAACCTGGATGAGAATACGGTATTGGACGGCAATGTTCATGTGCCTCACGGTACTCAAAAAATCAATACCCTGTCCTATACGCATCAAAATATCAAGGACGTTCTGCATGATTTGGCTGAGGAAGGACAGTTTAACCTGATTATGGATGACTCTGTGTCAGGCAATGTCACCCTCGAACTTTCCAATGTGACCCTTGATCAAGCGTTGCAAGCAGTCGCCAACCTGGGAGACTTACTCATTCTGCCTCAACGGGGCAATATTTTTATGGCCATCACTCGATCAGCCGCAAGCACTAAAGGCGTTTCAAGGCAGCTGTCTAAACTCATTCCGATACGCTATACCAATGCCACTCGCATTGCGACATTACTCAACCAGACTGTTTTTTCAAGCTCAGGTGGTAGCAGCTCCGGTGGTTCAGGTGCTTCTAGTGGCAGTAGTGGTGGTGGCGGCTCTGTGACAAAAGTGAAAGCGGATCTCAGAAGCAACAGTATTATGGTCCTGGGGACTGCTCAGGAAATTGCGGTGGCCCAGGCTGCAGTGGAAAAACTGGATTTGCCCCGTAAGCGAAAAACATTTTATCTCAGTAACGCCAATGCGCTGGATGTGGCAACCATGCTGGCCAGTAGCGTTTTTAACGATGGAACAGCAAACATCAAAATTGGTAATGCCGGTTCCTCAGGAACAGCAACGCCATCTTTAATGAAAGTCGAAAGACAGGACTTGAGTGAAGGCAGCGGGATTAACCAATTTGGAACCTCTTCTGCTGGCTCCAGTGGTGGTCTATCCGCATCAATCACACTTCGTGGGTACACCAAGACAACAGACAGCCTGTCGGTATCCCCCGAGGGCGTCCTGCTCATTCCTGATAGCCGACAAAATTCACTGACCATTATGGGTACCGCCCAACAGATAGCCACGGCAGAATCCCTGATACCCACCCTGGATGCCCAACTACCGCAAGTTGCCATTGAAGCCTCATTAATTGAAATTACAGATACCAATGGTAAGACATTTGCACCTCAATGGGGCACAGCACTGGGTGATTTGCAGAGCGGCTTTAACAACCAGCCGGTAGAAGGGACACTGGGTGGCGTGATGAGCGGCTCAAACGGGTTGATTGGTTTAAGAACCGTTGATGCAGCCGATACCGATAGTAAAGCTGGCTCCGGGTTGATCTACACTTCAAGCCCAGTCGCCAGCAAAAGAGATTATCTATTCCAATTAAAAACCCTGGTTAGTAAAAACAGAGCGAAAATTCTCGCGAATCCAACGATTGTGGCCTCTCATGATACGGAATCCGTAATCAGCATTGTGGATGAAATTCTAAGACGCGTCACCACTACGGTTTCTGATGGCGTCATTACGACCACCAACGAAATTGGTGAAGTCGGTATCGTGCTGGATATTCTCCCTAAAATTGGGGAAGATGGCACCATCAGCATGCGCTTGCGACCTTGCGTCACAACACCATTAGAAGAAGTTACCAGTGGCGGTCATCTGGTAGTTACCCTGGTGAGCAAACGAGATTTAATGACGCAAAATTTAAGGGTGCGGGATGGGCAAACGCTGGTCATTGGAGGATTGATTCAGCAAAATGAAACGCTGGCCAGTCAAAAATTCCCAGGACTGGGAGATCTTCCCATTGTCAGTGCCATGTTTCGGGCTTCCCAAAAAAACGGAAAGCGTTCAGAGCTGGTGCTAATGATTACACCGCATATTATTAATAAAAGCAAATTGGCTCCTATTCATTCAGTATCTAGTGATGAGCCTATTCCCACTGGCTTTACAGGAGGAGAATAATGCGTTTTCCATTGCAAAAAGCAACTGGTTCCAAAGTCATCGGTTTGGCGTTGAGCTTTTTCATACTGCTGAATGTAACGCAAGCGGGTGTTGTGCTGGCCGCAGAGAATGGGGCGTTGAGTGGTGACATCCGTGTGACTGTCAATCCGGCCAACATTAAGGAGAGTTTGCCGATTCCCGGAGGCACTCGTAAAGTCACCATGTCGCTTCACGATGTGGATCTTCAGGACGCCTTGCGCGCTCTGGGGCAAAAGGGAAACTTCAATGTCCTGATTGATGAGTCCGTCACCGGTAAAATCAATGTCGATTTAAATAACGTCAGCATTCAGGATGCGCTGGAAACTTTAAAAGCCTGTGGCAATCTGGTATACGAAGTTCAGGGGAAAAATTTAACCGTCGCCGAGGCCAATTCGTCCAAAGCACAGGCGTTTAAAAAGTCAACGACGCGAATTTTTCATCTGGAATACGCCAACGCCAAAGTCATCGCTGATTTTTTAAATTCCACCATTTTTGTGGATCGAGCAAAAGGTGGCAGCTCCTCGGGGTCTGCTGGCGGCGCTGCCAATTCAACGGGCAATAACACGTCCAGTGCATCAGGCGCAGCGGCTAGTAGTACAGGCGCAAGCGCTTCGGGCGCTGCATCAGGCTCAGGCGGGTCCAGCACTGGAGGCTCAACCTCGTCTTCGGGGCCAGTCAGTGCAGATTACAATACGAACAGCTTGATTGTGGTGGGTGATCCTGCGGATATTAAAGTGGTTGAAACTCATTTATCAGCACTGGATAAACCCCGACTGTCCAAAACATGGCGACTGAGTCAGTCCAACGTTTTGGATGTTGCCGCAGCACTAGGCGCCAGTTTGTTTAATGAAGGCCAACCACTCCTGCAGATTGGATCCACTAGCAGCAGCGGTACCACACAGCCCAGTATCATGAGAGCCAATCTGGAATCAATCTCGGAAGGAGCCGGTTCTGCCCAGACGGATGCAGGGTCTAGCGGTAAAGTAACTGGTTCTTTCTCCAGTAGCACCATCCGAACTCGTATTCAGGCCGTTCAAAATATTGCGATTTCACCCACTGGCGCCATTATCATGCCAGATACCCGACTCAATACACTCACCCTCATGGGTACAGCTGAGCAGATTGAACTGGCAGACTCATTTATTGCCTTACAGGATCGTAAAGCGCCACAAGTTGTTCTGGAAGCGGCATTAATCGAAGTTCAGGAAAGTACAGAAAATAGCCTCGGTTTATACAGCGGTGGTAATAATCGTGGCGTCAGTTTTGGCTCGAATAATACGGGCAGTGCATTTACCAATGCCATTGGGCGCACCGCCACGGATGATGGCGTGAATATTTTTCGGATTAGCACCAATCCCAGTGCGATGAGTAAAGATTTTTTCTATCAGCTGAATGCGATGCTCAGCAAAAACAAGGCCAAATTATTAGCCAACCCCACTATGATCACCTCGAACGATAATGAGGGGATTATCAAAATTGTGGACGAAATCATCTCCTCGGTGACGGTAACTGCGGCGAGCCTGGGTACAGCTTCATCAGTCACTTATAACATCGGCGAAGTGGGTATTATTCTGAATATTTTGCCCAAAATCGGCGCGAATAAAACAGTTTCCATGCGGGTAAGGCCCATCATCAGTACAGTTCATGCCACCAAAACCGATTCAAACGGTAATATTGTCACCCTGTTGTCCAAACGGGAAACATTAAATCAAAATGTTCAGGTTGCTGACGGTGAAACATTTGTGTTGGGTGGATTACTTCATAACACAAGCCGTCAAACCGTGCTGAGCAACCCCATGCTGTCTAAACTACCAATCCTGGGGGCCTTGGCCAGAAATACGGACAATGCCAAAAAACGGAGTGAACTTATTATTTTAATCACCCCGCATGTGATCAACGACGAATCCGAGTTATCCCGGACAGTGCCCAGAACCCTGGGACCGGCAACACAGCCTGCCACGTTTAACGGTTTCAGCAGTTCAGCAGTTGGCAGTAAAGGATTTGTGCCTGTCTCATTTTCCGGTAGCAGTAATACATCCAACAGTGCGCTGCCCCCCATGATGCCAACACACGCCTTTGACCGCAAAAACAATGGTACCGATCCGCTGGAAGGAAAGCCCTATGCCCGCCCATTGCCCATTCCCTCGGGTGCTCTGTTGCCGGATGAGATCAAGGCTGCACCAGAGCCAACCTTGAGAACCACGAAGGCCAGTGTGATTTCCCAACCGGCCAGCCCCAAATTCATGTCGACTGAAAGCACCACGGCTGTCCAGAATAACGATCTGTCGGATGACAAGATTCGGGCCATCATGGACAAGTTAAAGTAAGTCGATTGAACCTTCCCAAAAAACAGACAGCTCAAATGCTCCATGCATCAAAAGGTTCACTCAACCTCGGAGTGCCGTCGCTTGAGTTAAGCTTGCGCGGTGAGCAACTTTGCTCTGAAGCTTAAATTGCGCGTGGTCATATCCTGCTCATAGCACTGCACTTCCTGAAGCATGCGGGGCTCATCCCACTCCATTAACGCCGCCATGAGTTGGGCCGTGGCATGCATGATTGAAAATCCAAGATCCGGGTTTAAACCCGCCCCAATCCGACGCAGCAGGACATCTTCCAGCGAGCAGGCCATCTCACAGCGCACCGCATAAACCACCTGTACCGCTAAAACCTGCGGCGAGCCCGATGACATGTCAGCGGCATCAACCGTTTTGACACTAACCTGGGGTAACGGCTTTATCCATGCCGGATTCTCCTGAAGGAGGGCCAGTACAGCATGCGCCCGACTGCCATAGAGCGACAAAAGCCCCTGCACCGTGTTCGGATCCAGAGCGGCGGACGCACACAGTTCAGGCACTACTTTTGCCAGATAGTCGGTCCAGTTGAGGATACCCTCTCCCCCCGGCAAAGGGCGGTGTCGGGTATCACCCGACGGTGGCGCCATCCCGTTGGGCAGGCTTAAATGATACGTTAAAGCCGCATAATCCACGGCCTCCTCCGCTAAATTGCGGTAGGTTGTTAACTTGCCCCCAATGATCGAGATCAACCCGGCGACAGGCCAGGCAGGGTCCTGGGCATGATCAACAATCCAGTGCTTGCGCGTGATCTTGCCCGCTTTTTTACCTTCGGCATAGGGTAAAGGACGAATACCCGCATAGGCGTAGAGTACGCTGGCCGCCGTCAAATGGGCCTGAGGCAAGACCGTGTTGGTTTCTGCCAACAGGTAAGCCACTTCATCGTCCGTTGGGATCACCGCATCCAGATCATCCATGTAGCGCGTATCGGTGGTGCCAATCAGCAAGGTCTCATTCAGCCAGGGCAGGATAAAAAAGGGTCTGCCGTCCGTGCGGGCCTCGGCGTACAGGGCTGTCTCCGGGGCACCAGAAAATCGCCGGACCACGATATGCGTGCCTTTGGTCCCACCCATGCGGGGACGGAGCGAATGCGTCGCAATATGCTCAGAATCCTGTGCAATACTAAGTTGCAGCAATTCATCCACCCACGGACCCGAGGCATTGATAAACACTCGCCCGCGAACAGTGTGGCATTGACCACTGAGTGTGTCCTGGAACCGCAGACTGGTAAGGGTCTGATTGTCGACCCCCAGTTGGTCCACCCTGGCGTGGTTGAGCATCGTGGCGTTGCCGGTTTCCATGGCGGCAATGACGTTTTCAATACAGATCCGTTCCGGAAACAATACTTGGGCGTCGTAATAAACCGGGCCACCCTGTAGCCCCTCCGCATGGACACCGGGATATGTGGCCTCAAATTCGGCACGATTGAGCAATCGATGCGGAGGCATCGACTTTCCCCAGGACAGCACATCGTAGAGCAGCATCCCCAGTTCAATTTTCCACAATGGATTTTGTCCATTCCGGTAGACAGGAATCGCCATTGGCAAGGGCTTGACCAAATGGGGTGCGTTCTTCAGCAATAAAGCCCGTTCTCGCAACGATTCACGCACCAGATCAAATTCCAGATTCGCCAGATAGCGCAGCCCGCCATGAATTAATCGACTGGAATAAGCCGACGCCCCGGCGCCAAAATCCTGCTTTTCCAGCAATAAAACCGTGAGTCCCCGCTGGGCTGCATCGCGAGCAATACCGGTCCCATTGATGCCGCCGCCAATCACCACCAGATCATACAGCGGCCACTCCGTGGAAGCGTCCAGTCTTAACACGCCTGATTGCGGTTCCCGTCGGGGTAAACGGCGGCTGCTGACTGGACTACCGTTTTTTTTAGCCGAATCCGGACTCATGGGCAAACTCGCAGCTCCCTGTTGGCGTGAACGATCATATTCTCTATTCACGCTCCCTCAAATCTCTCCATTATCATACCGTGTTTAATATTGACTGTCATAAGTGAATTCACCCCAACAAGCCCCAGGTGAATTTTGTTCAAAAATAAAGCAACAAATCTTGTCAGATCAATCGAATTATCCAGCCAAAACCGTGGGCCAGTTCGACGCCAAGATCGTTCAGCGGAAAGACCCCCTGGAAAGGGGCACAGCTGCCAATGATTCGGCGTGAACGACTTCGACGGGAGCGTCAGTGATTGCGACATGACAACGCATTCCTGCAAAACCGCAATTGGCAGGACCAATAAAATTAAAACGGTGTATTAACGATTGCAACACCCGCTTGCCCATTATTTGGGGTTTTCAGGAATATTGGGTACAATGTTATAAAGGAAGTCTCTGTGGGCGGGCTTCGATAAAACCGGAGAGAGCAGCGCCCCACCGACTTTCGGCTGAATATTGCAACCCAAGCTGTCTAAACGCCTTGTACAGTCTGTTGAGAAGAGAGAACAGTCTTGACTACTACCCTGCATAAACCGCTGTTGGCGGAACGTCTGGCCACATACGCCCATGAATTGACCTATGAGAAACTCCCCCATGCCGCGGTGCTAGAGGCCAAACGACGCATCATCGACGCACTGGGCTGCGCCATGGGCGCCATTTCCTGTGGCAGCGAACCTGCGCGCATTGCCGTTCAGGTGGCCGCTACGGCCAGTAATCCCAATGGCGCCACGGTACTGACCACCACCCACAAAAGCTCCCCGGATCTCGCGGCTTTTGCCAGCGGTGTGATGATGCGCTATCTGGACTTTAACGATACCTACCTGTCCAAGGAGCCCGCACACCCCAGCGATAACATTGCCGCCGTACTGGCCGTGGCTGAGGCCGAAAAACGCAGCGGACGGGATATTCTGACCGCCATCGTGCTAGCCTACGAAATTCAGTGTCGCCTGTGCGATGCGGCCAGCATTCGGTCCCGCGGTTGGGATCATGTCACTTACGGTGCCTTTTCCGCGGGTTTGGCTGCCGGAAAACTGTATAACCTGAGCAAACAGCAACTGGTCCATGTGCAGGGTTTGGCCGCAACGCCGAACAACGCCATGCGCCAAACCCGAGTAGGCGAACTCTCCAACTGGAAAGGGTGCGCCTTTGCCAATGCCTCCCGTAACGCGGTGTTTGCGGCCATGTTGGCCAAGGCGGGCATGACGGGTCCCTCCGAAATTTTTGAAGGCGAAATGGGCTTCTGGGCACAAATCTCCGGCCCGTTTGAACTGGCCACCCTGGGTGGTGAAAACGGCAGCACCGATTTCATGATCAACCACACCTATGTGAAGCACTTCCCGGCTGAATACCACTCGCAAAGCGCCATTGAAGCCGCGCTGGAACTGCGCGAGGCAATTGGGGCCAAAGACATCGATCAAAAAATTGAGTCCATCACCATTGAGAGCTTTGATGCCGCCGTGGATATTATCGCGGGCTTTGAGGAGCATTGGCATCCCAAAACGCGCGAAACCGCTGATCATAGCATGCCCTATTGCGTTTCGGCGGCGCTCATGGACGGGGACATTACGCTGGATACCTTTACCGATGCCCGCATTCAGGATCCCCAATTGGTGGCCCTGCTGCAAAAGGTGAAAGTCAACCGCAACACGGAAATGACTGCTGGCTACCCCGACGGTATTCCCAACCTGTTGATCATTAAAACCACCGATGGGCAGGAATTCCGCAAGGAAATCCGCTACCCGTTAGGCCATAACAAAAACCCCATGAGCGATCAGGACGTTGAGAAAAAATTCCGCTCGATGGCCAGCCGTGTGATGTCCGAAAAGGCCGTCAACGAAATCCTGGATGAACTGTGGCGCATCGATACCTGCGAGGACATCTCTGAAATCATGACCCTGTTTGCCAATGCGTTAGCGGCAGGTTGTTAAAGCCTGATTTTTAAGGAACCCCCAGCATGAGTGAAGCCCTCCTTCAGCCTGAGCCCAACAAGCCCTCCCGGTTGCGGGCCTTGCTTGCCCAGGGCACCGTGATGATGCCGGGCGCGTTTAATGCCATTTCCGCCAAAATTGTGGAGAACGTAGGCTTTTCAGCCCTGTATGTCTCGGGCGCGGGCATTTCCAACGGTGTGGGCGGTTACCCGGACATCGGTTTTATGACCGCCTCGGAAATGGCCACCCAGGCCGGGTATATTGCTCGATCGGTGAACATCCCGGCCATTGCCGACGCCGATAACGGCTATGGCGAAGCGGTCAACGTGTTTCGCACCGTGCAGGAGTACGAGCGCCAGGGGCTCAGTGGCCTGCATCTGGAGGATCAGGTGATCCCCAAACGCTGCGGGCACCTGGACGGCAAGCAAGTCATTTCGGTGGAACACATGCGGGAGAAAATTGCCGCCGCTGTTCAGGCGCGCGTGAACCCGGATTTCCTGATCATTGCCCGTGTGGATTCCAAGGCGGTGTATGGCTTTGATGAAGCGGTGACGCGCGCGCAAGCCTATCTGGATGCGGGCGCGGACATGATTTTCCCCGAAGCCCTGAACACGCGCGAGGAGTTCGAGGAGTTCGCCCGGCAAATCAAAGCCCCCTTGCTGGCCAATATGACCGAATTTGGCAAAACCCCCTATTTGACGGTTAAAGAGTTTGAACGCTTTGGTTACAATATCGTTATCTTCCCAATGACTGCCTTTCGCATTATGATGAAGTCGGTTGAGGACAGTCTGAGAGTCTTAAAGGCAGAAGGCACCCAGATTTCCCTGCTGGATCGGATGACCTCCCGTGAGGATCTGTACCGCCTCATCCACTATCAGGATTATGAGTCGCTGGACGCCAGTTTGGCCACCCAGTTCTCTGATAAAGCTCCCGGCGGTTAAGCCGTCGCCATACCCACTTTAGTTTTTCAGTCCAGATGAATCGCGTTTTTCAGACTCATCCCAAATTTTATAAAATTATTCAATCCTACAAAGGGGACCACCATGAAAACGGCAGAATACAGTCCAGGTCTTGAAGGCGTTATCGCCGGACCCACCACGATTTCTCATGTCAACCCGGAACTCGTCAGCCTGATGTACCGGGGCTACGATATTAAAGACCTCGTGCAGCACTCCACCTTTGAAGAAGTGGCCTATCTGCTGATTCAGGGCCACCTGCCCTCGACCAAAGAGTACAACGATTTTTGCGCCCTGCTGAAAAGCGAACGCACTATTCCTCAAGCCGTGGTGGATGCGTTTAAGAACATTCCGCCCAACAGCAACCCCATGGATATGTTGCGTGCAGGCGTGAGCATTCTGTGTTTCCACGACCCGGATCGCGATGACAACAGCCATGACGCCAACTTGCGGAAAGCTTTCCGGCTGGTGGCCAAATTCCCTGCCCTGATTGCATACAGCTACCGGATTAATCGCGGTCAATCCATTGTGGAACCCGACAACACGCTGGGCCACGGCGAAAACTTCCTGTACATGCTACTCGGCCAAAAGCCGGATCCGTATATTGCCCATGTCTTCGATTGCTCGCTGATGAGCTACGCCGAGCACGGTTTCAACGCCTCGACGTTTGCGGCACGGGTTACCGTTTCCACCCTCTCGGATCTTTATTCCGGCACCGTCTCCGCCATTGGCGCCCTGAAGGGCCCGCTGCACGGCGGCGCCAACGAAGAAGCCATGCACATGCTGATGGAAGTAGGCTCACCCGAGAATGCGGAAGCCTGGGTGCTGGATGCGCTGGCCACCAAGAAAAAAATCATGGGCTTTGGCCACCGCGAATACAAAACCGGCGACCCGCGCGCGGCTATCCTCACCGAAATGGGCGCGGAAATCAGCCAGAAACTGGGCGACAATCACTGGTACCAAACCGCCAGCATTGTGGAAGAAGTGATGCGTCGCGAGAAAAATATCGTGCCCAACGTGGACTTCCCCACCTCCTACATTTACTACCTGATGGGTCTGCCCATTGAAATTTACACGCCCATCTTCGCGTTGGCCCGCATTGCAGGCTGGACGGCCCATATGATCGAGCAATTGGACAACAATCGCCTGATCCGCCCCAAAGCCCTGTACGAAGGCCCGCAGCATGTCGAGTACGTCACTCGGGAACAACGCGGTTAAGCCATTCTGTAAACATTTTGCTTAAAACCCTGCCCACTGTGTTGGCAGGGTTTTGACTTTTTTGTCCTTCAATTTTTTATATTAAAAAGAACATTAGGTTCAATTCTTTAAAAAGCAAGCTATAATAAAGAAGAGTGGGTAAAAACAAACAATGCTCCTCAAGGCCCAAACAGTCAGACTATGGCCTGTTTTAAAGTCTTGGAAGCTCTAATACCCGCAGGCAGACCCATTGAGGCATTATGAGCCAACGACCAACGCAACAATTCGTCAAAGGTCAAACCATCCTGCTGGAAGGCACACCGGGCGATCGGGCCTTTCGCATTCTCTCCGGTGAGGTGGCCATTTGCCGACGCAACGAAGAAGGCGCCCTCATGCCCGTGGCCAAACTGGGTCCCGGCGAAATGTTTGGCGAGATGTACTACTTCTCGCCGGATCAAAAGCGCACAGCGTCAGCCATTGCCTTAAGCCCTACGGTCTATCTGGAGATCCTGTTTGATGAAGACTTGCAGGATCTCATGAAACAGCTGCCACCCGATTTGGGCGGTATGGTAAAAGGCCTTTGTCAGCGGTTGCAAAAGACTTCTACCCGCTATATCACCGTGGCTCCCAATCGCAACGGGACACAGCTCCCGGACGGCACCATGAAGTCCACCAGCACGTTCATTCATCGCCCGATCGAGTAGGGACAAGAATCAAAGTCACAGGCCAAGCTGAATAAATGCA
Source organism: Vampirovibrio chlorellavorus (assembly GCA_903866275.1). Classification (GTDB taxonomy): domain Bacteria; phylum Cyanobacteriota; class Vampirovibrionia; order Vampirovibrionales; family Vampirovibrionaceae; genus Vampirovibrio; species Vampirovibrio chlorellavorus_D. Next base: position 44,863 of record CAIPMU010000019.1, read on the forward strand.
CACAAAGTCGCTCTATTAAGCCTGGCTCGCCTTAATAAGGCACTCTGTCATCAGTGACCGAATCTTCATGTGGGGCTTCGAGGATGGCGTGCTTGCGGGGACGTCGGGCGATCACATCATACACCAGTGGAATCACAAACAGGGTGAGGATAGTCGCCAGCAACATACCGCCCACAATTACGGCGCCCAGCGGCTTACGACCATCTGTGCCGGAGCCCAGTCCGACGGCAATGGGGAGCGCCCCAAAAATGGTGGCCACCGAAGTCATAATGATGGGCCGGAACCGGATACGGGCCGCCTCAATCACCGCTTCACGCGCGGAAAGTCCGGGGCGTTGCTCGCGAATCTGGTTCGCAAACTCCACAATCAAAATCCCGTTTTTGGTGACCAGTCCCACCAGCAAGACCAAACCAATTTGGCTATACACGTTCAAGCTGTAATTCACGGGCTCCCAATCTGCAAAGCCCGGTAGCATCTTGATGAGATACGGTGCGTAGGACAGGACAAACAGGGTTAAAATCGCCCCGGCCAAGGCCAACGGTACGGTCAGCATGACGATCAGTGGGTCTGAGAAGCTTTCGAATTGCGCGGCCAGCACCAGAAACACCACCACCAGCGCCAGCATGAAGGCAAAATACGTGGCCGTGTCGGCGTCGCGGAATTCCTTGGCTTCCCCTTTCCAGGCGATTCGCATGCCGGGCTGAATCTCTTGCCGGGCAATACTTTCCAGTTGATCCAGAATCTTACCCATGCTCAGGCCGGGCATGGGAATCAGGGAGCCACTAATGGTCGCCGCACGCATGCGGTTGTAGTGATCCAGCTCCTTGGGCGCCACCGTTTCACGGGCATCAATGATATTCGACAACGGCACCAGCGTATTATTCTGCCCACCCACATAAATGCTGGAAAGCTGGTCTGGGGTGCGACGCAGATTGGGCTCAGCCTGCACCATGACATCGTAGCGTTTGCCGTTATATTGGAAGGTGGAAATATTCAAACCACTCAGCAGAATCTGCATGGTTCGGGCCGCATCCCGCACCGGCACACCCAACAGGGAGGTTTTTTCCCGGTTCAGGGACACTTCCAGTTGCGGTTTGTTCAGTTTCAGGTCGCTGTCCACGTTAACCAGCCCGAAGATCTCTTTGGAGGCGCGCATCTGGATTTTCTGCACCACGGCATCCAGTTGCTGCAAATCGCCGGAGGTTTGAATGGCCATCTCGATGGGCTTGCCGAAAGTTTGCACCGGGCTGGATGGCGGGCTCAACGGAAACACAAAGGCTTCGGGGATGCTCATCATCTGGGGCAGCAAGCCGCGCACAATCTGGGACACCTTGCGCTGGCGATCTTCACGAGGCACCAGATCAACGAACATGATGCCACTGTTCACCAGGCCGGGGCCGTTGTTGCCCAAGGCAATCACCGAGAACAACTGACGCACTTCGGGGGTCTTGCGATAAATGGCTTCGGCCTTGCGTACCGCTTGATCGGTGTAATCCATCGTGGAGCCTTCCGGGGCGGAAATGAAGGTCAGAATGTTGCTCCGGTCTTCCACCGGCAGGAATTCGCGGGGCAACAAGGTAAACAAGCCACAGCACACGGCCACCAGAACCAACACAGCCCCGAAAACCACCACTTTCCGGCGCATAAGCTCATACAGCGCATTCTGGAACCAGTTGGCCATGTTTTCAATCAAGTGATAAAAACCATTCAGAAAAGCGGAGAAGGGATTGGAGGCTTTTTGATGCTCACCCGCATCCGCTTTCAGCAAGCGGGCGCAGAGCATGGGCGTGATGGTCAGCGAGACGAAGCCGGAAATGAGAACCGAGCCAGCAACAACGACCGAAAATTCTTTCAGAATACGACCCAAGGTGCCGCCCAGAAAGATAATGGGCAAGAATACCGCCACCAGTACGGCCGTAGTGGCGATAATGGCAAAGCCGATTTCTTTCGTGCCTTTGAACGCAGCCTGCATGGGCGATTCACCCAGCTCAATGCGCCGATAGATGTTCTCCAGTACCACGATGGTATCATCCACGACCAGACCAATGGTCAGCGTCATGCCCAGCAGGGTGATGGTGTTGATGGTGTAGCCGAGGAAGTACATCACGCTGAAGGTGGCAATCAGGGAGATGGGAATGGACACGGCAGGAATGAAGGTGGCCCGGAAATTTCGGAGGAAGAGGAAAATAACCAGTACCACCAGCCCAAAGGCCACAAACAGGGACTCAATCACTTCATCGATCGAGTGCTGAATGAAGACGGAACTGTCAAACGCCGTCCCCATCGACAGACCCGGTGGCAGGTTGCGGCGGATGTCCACCAGTTTTTTCTTGACCGCCTTGGCCACATCCAGCGTGTTGGCCTTGGATTGCTTGACGATGCCCAAGCCCACGGCCGGTTCGCCGTTAAAGCGCACCAGCGAGCGATCATCACGCGGGCCAATCGCGGCCCGGCCAATGTCGCGCAGGTAAACCGGCTGAGTGTTGACCCGCTTGACGATCAGGCGGTTAAACTCCTCCGGGGTTTTCAGCTCTCCCAGGGTGCGAATGGTAAATTCCCGCTTCTGGCCTTCAATCCGGCCCGAGGGGATTTCCACGTTTTCCGTGGTCAGGGCTTTTTCCACGTCCAGCGCGGTCACCTGTCTGGCAGCCATTTTGGCGGGATCGAGCCACAGTCGCATGGCGTATTCCCGCTCACCACCGATGATCACCTGCCCCACACCATCCACGGTCTGCAACTGATCCTTGATGTAGCGATCGGCATAGTCGGTAATCTGCAAGGGGGTATAGTTTTTTCCGGATAGACCCAGCCACATGATGGCGCTGGCGTCTGTGTCCTGCTTGGAGATCACAGGTTCTTCAATATCATCCGGTAGTTTGTCACGGGCTCTGGAAACCCGGTCGCGGACGTCCTGAGCAGCGGTATCGACGTTTCGACCCAGCTCGAACTCGATAATGACCGTATTCACGCCTTCGCGGCTGATGGAGTTCATGCTGCGGATGCCTTCAATCCCAATCAGCTCGTCTTCCAGATTCTCGGTGATGGTGCTTTCCAGAATTTCCGCGCTGGCCCCCGGATACACCGTGGTCACGGAAATGACGGGCGGATCAATGTCCGGGTATTCCCGAACGGATAAAAAGGTGAGACTGACCACCCCGAACAGCAGGAGCAGAATGGAGACCACCGAGGCCAGAACAGGGCGCCGAATGGAAATATCGGAAATCCACATGGTGATTAGTGTCCTTTCGAGCCAGCGGTAGAAGGATTGCCGCCGGGCGCCTTAGGCCCGTTCAGGTTCACTTCCATATTGTCGCCCACCTTTTGCAGGCCACTCACAATCACGGATTCGCCAGCGGCCAGACCGGATTCAATCTGCACCAGGCCAGCCTTACGATGGCCGACCAGGACTTCCTGCAGGTGGGCCACATCCGAGGGCGCTTTCCGTGCTTCCGAAGCAGGCTTGTCATTCTTGGTAGTTCCGTCCGGGCTGGGGTTGGGCACATACACTTCGTGCCGGATGACATACACAAAGGTCTTTTCACCTTGTGGCACAATGGCCTCTTCGGGAATCACCACCGCGTCCGGAATGGTATTCAGTGCCAGATTGACGGTGCCAAACAGGCCATGCCGCAGATTGTTTTTTCCAGCCACACGGGCTTTCACAATCACCATCCGGGAATCCGGATTAATCACGGGATCGATGAAGTTGACCAGTCCGCTAAAGGCTGTATTGCCCAACGCTTCAAACTGCACCTGCACCGGCTGCCCCGGATACAACTGACTCAAATAACGCTCTGGCACCGGGAACTGAATTTTAAACAGCGAGGGATCGACCATGGTAATGAGCTTTTCGGTGGGAATGACGTAATCGCCCAAGGCCACGTATTTCTGGCCAATCACACCATTAAAGGGCGCGCGAATCACCAGCTCGGAGGCCAGCGCCACGTTGTAGCGATAGCTGGAGCGGGCCTGCGCCACGCTGGAACGCGCCTGATTGTAGCTGGCTCTGGCTGCAGCGAGCCCCTGCAGTTGCTCCTGATAATCGGCCTGCGAAGATTCGTAGGCGCTGCGCTTTTGGTCCAGCTCCAGCTGTGAGACAAACTGCTCGGCCAAGAGCTTCTGATACCGATGGTACTCCGACTGAGCCTGCTTGTACTTGACGTTGGCACTGTTGGCGCGGGCCTGTGCCTGACTAATATCAGCGAGTTGCTGGGCCAGATTGCCCTGTGAGGTCGTAATTCCTTCGGCGGCCTGTTGCACCTGGGCTTCCTGCTTGTCCGCCTTCATGCGGATCAGGACTTGTCCCCGGTGCACGAACTGGCCTTCTTTCACCGCAATTTGGGTAATAATACCGGGGCTTTCCGGGTTCAAATCCACCTTGTTCTCTGACTCGAGGGTGCCGGTTGCCGTATACTCCACTGTCCAGGGGGATTGGGTCGAGGTCTTGACGATCACCACCGGCGGAGGCATTTGCCATCCACCCCCGCCGCCTCCGGCGCAACCGTGCAAGAACAGGCTGGCGCTGAGCAACAGGGTCAAACTAAACGCAGTGATTTTATGGGGAGGCGTGAATCCGTTATTTTTTGGGAGCAGTGGCGTTTGTGAAGGCATTGGTGGGGATTCCATTCAATATGTTGGCGGTATTGGCATCGCCCAGCGCGTTGAGGAGACGCACCTGAGCCTGGTTAAAGGAAAGAATATTGCGAACCAGTATGGTGCGGGCGGCACCCAGCACCGTCTGAGCATCCAGGACATCGACATTAATGCCCAGACCCGCCTTGAAGCGGCCAAAGGCCAAACGGTAAGCTTCCTGAGCCACGGATAATTGCTCCTGAGCAGCCATGATGGCTTTTACAGCGGTACGGCTGTCCAGATAGGCGTTGATCACCTGAGACTGCAAGTCCCGCACCTGCTGAGCGCGAACCAGTAATTCCTGCTTCACCGCCAGACGACGAGAGGCATAATCCAGCGGAATGCTCGTGCCGAGTCCATCAAACAGGTTGGCTTGCAACGACAGGCCACCAAAGCGGGTGAGACCCAACTGATTCATTTGAGGACCCAGACCACCAATGTAGGTTTGCAGGGTCACGGCGGGAACCGCACGACCAAGCGCGGCCCTGGCTTCATCGCGCAGGGCCTTCAGCTCTGTCTCGGTGATTTTCAGGGTGGGGTTGTTGGCTTGCGCGCGGGCTAGCAATTGCTCGGTACCCAGTTCAAACGGCACCAGCGGATGGGGTTGTACGGGATTCTGGGCCGGGCTCAGGGCCACTTCCGGGTCAAGGTTCAGGACATTGAGCAAGCTCTGCTGATTGCGAGCCAGGGCATTCTCAGCCTCAATCAGGATTTGTTCACGCGCCACCAGCTGGCTACGCGCCCGCTCCAGATCCAGCTTGGTGCCGATCCCGGCATTCAGTCGGGCCTCGTTGAGTTTGACTTGACTGGCGGTTTCCTGAATGCTCAAGCGGGAATTTTCCACCTGCGCGCTGCTGGCCAGTAATTCGTAATAGGCATTGGCTGCCAGCGTGAGTTGATCATTCAGGCTTTGCTGAATGGCAAATTTGGCCCCTTTGGCCCGTTGACGGGCGGCCAGTGCGGTGAATAGATCCTCGCCACCGGGATGAATGACCCAGGTCGCGGACAGTTGCGGCACCAGTCGGGTCTGATAGACATTCACCGTGGCGTTCCCGAAAACCAGAATACTCCCCTGAAAGCGTGACTGGGTGTAACTGCCCTGAATATCGGGCAACATAGCCGATAAGGAACGGTAATAGGTCAAATTCTTGATTCTGGCGTTCAGGCGATTCTGCGCCAGAGGCAAGTTTTGGGCCTCTACCAGCTTGAGTACGGCAGGCAGATCAATGGGCAGCGTTGACATCTTGGTCACCGAGGCACTGAGCAGACCACCCCAGGGGGATTGATCACTCACTGCGGGATTTTCAAACAAGGTGATGCCGCCTTCGGGATCTAGCTGGGCCGAATTCTCAGAGGACAGCGATGGGCTCGCTTCGGGCGCAGTCATTTCCGGTGTCGCCGAAGAAGAACCAGCTTCAGTGGCAGCAGACAAAGGCAGTTTATCCGAAACCGTCCCAGCCTGCCCTGCAGCATTCCCGGATACCGGCTTGGCTTGCGAGGATTTGGCAGGCAACAGAAGCTCTGCGACATTTGCCTTTTGAGTCCTTGCCAGGGTCTTTACGGGCTCTGACGCTGCACTGGCAGCATGGCAAGCAGTCCAGAAACCACCACCCAGAGACAATATCAGGGAGCAGGTCAAGAAAAAGGCAGGACGTTCGGAAGTGTGGGGGATCCGTGCTGTCATTGTTGGTTATCCGCTATGTTATGAAGCGACCACGCTTGCGCTAATGGGTATTATTTTGACGGACATTCGCCCAAATGACAATGTATTTTTAGATAAACAGCCCTTATGGCTCTGGCTGGTTCAGGCGGATCAAGTATTGATTCAGGGCGATGGCCATACTCCCGCGTGTCATGGGTTGCAGTGGGTGCAATTTCGCCGGAGGAAGCGTCTCTACAAAACCATTTTTCAAGGCTGTCGCAATGGCTTTTTTACTCCAGACCGGTACCTGATCGGCATCCAGGTATTGCGATAAGGTGAGATTGACCGCTGTGTTTTCCAACTGCTGCACCCCATAGGCCTGCGCGAAAATAGCGTAGGCCTCGGCACGCGTTACGGCCTGGTTGGGATAAAACAAATGAGGCCGATAGCCACTCATAATCCCCTGATGCACCACAGTCTCAATATCGGAGGCCGCCCAATGAGTAGGGGGCACATCATTCAGGAGCACCGAAAGGGGGTTGGTCACTTCTCGGGTATTCAGGCGAAAGGTTTTCACCAGTAAGGTCGCCAACTCGGCACGCGTCAGACTGCGCTCCGGGTGAAACTGACCGTCCCGGTAGACTGTCATCAATCCCTGCTGGCGGACCTTGTCGATTGCATCAGTCAATCCACCCTGTGGCGAGGCCACCCGCTGATCGCGGAGTTGTTGCGCCTCTTGCTCTTCTAACGGCATAGACACATTTTCAGGGGGCGTCACCCCTGCGTTGGTATCCAGCGGGGATGGCGCCATTGCTGGTGTTTCAGCGCAAGCCTGCAAGGGCTGGGAAAGGGTGCCCCACAATAGGCAGCATCCTACAAGACCGATGGTTAAAGACTGACGCACAGGCAGACTCCTCTCTGGGTAAGGCGATCATAAACCAGCCTGCTTGCTAATTCAACTCGCTTTGCCGCCAACATCGAGCGAGTCATTGAATATGTGTTCAGCCATTCAATGCAATCTGACAACCCAAGCAGCGGTGGCGGAAAAAACCAACAACCGCCAGAACCTGAATCGGTTTAGCCGGTTGTTAGAAGTGTATAACGTTAAAAATAAAGTCAGACGACTATACGCCAACAGGCATCAGTTCCAGACGGAACGAAGAACTGGTGGGTGGCATGCGCTTGACCATACTGTCTGCCGATTGCGCTTCGGAGCGGGGGAAGTCCAGACCGCGCTCCACGTAGTGCGTTTCAGCGTGCTGCACTTCAAAGGCATCCATAATAAACTGCCGTGCCACCGAGACATCAAAGGGCTTGCAGCTGAACAGATCAAAAAAGAAGTAGTCTTTTTCAATAAAGGAGTGAAACGAAAGGTGCGATTCTGCAATGACCACAATCCCCGTGACACCCTTATCTTCTGGCACTAGCCCGGAATAGGGAAACACATAAGGTTGGGTGATCTTGGTCATCCCGATAAAATCAGGCAAGCGGTTCAGGACATCAAACACATAGGCCACGTCGCTGATCTTTTCTATGTTGCAGCCCCGGCAATCCAGCATGAGATGCGGGCCAAACCCTTGCATGTCCGGATTATTCAGATTTACTGCGGGCGCTTTGGTTAAAACCTGGCTCATCAGGCACCCCCTTTCAACAACTTCGAACTTGCTTCCAGCTCTTGAAAACCGCTTGCAGACGGTGCTTGTAAACGTTTTTCCAGGCGGGCCTTGATTAGATCCAGATTACCGCGTTTCAGCATCTGGGTTTCGGTAATTTCCGATTGCAGTGCCTCTTTCAGGTAGTGGTAAGCGGCATCCGGCTGAATGTCCTCGCCGCAGGTATAAAGATCCACCGAGGCGTAGCCGTACTCCGGCCAGGTGTGAATGGCCAGGTGGGATTCGGCAATCACCACAACACCACTCACCCCCCAGGGTTCAAAGCGGTGAAAGGTGGATTGCACGATGGTGGCCCCACAGGCCAGCGCGGCGGCGTTCATATGGGCTTCAATGCCCGCTACGTCATCCAGGGTTTCGGCGTTACAGTTGTAGAATTCCACCAATAAATGTTGTCCCAATACAGTTGTCATTTTCAAAATTCCTATGCTAGGGGCTGGGTACCAATAGTCTGAGGGTTGCTCAGACGCCTGCATGCAGGGAGTCTACGAAATGACGCTATCATCAGCTCACCGTAACCCCTAAGGGCTTGAAAAATCGGTGACTTGAATCCAATCAAGCGAAAGAGAGTCGATCCGTCAGACGCAGGCAGGCGCGTGCATCATCAAGCCTGAGCCATCATCGGCGGATTGACTGCCACCATCAAAGAGGTAGCGCAGTAAAAAAGTTTTGAAAAAGCGACTGGCGCCATCGTCGGCAAAGACCCGACTTAAAAATTCCATCGCGTGAGACGTTGCCCGACTCTTGCTTTTGGCTTTCGCGTTCGGCACATAGTATTGATGAGGCTGAATGCGATCGGCATGACGACTGGGCACAGGCAAAGCTGGGCTTCCTTTCCAGGAGCATCGTGTCGAAGTGGCACAAGCGGATTGGGACATCGTGAACTTTGATTCTCACAAGCTGGGCAAATTACAGAGTTAGCATTATGACACAAGATGCCAAAAAGTGTTCTCCTTTTTTACAGCCACCACTAGACAAGACTCCTGACTCGTCAGCTTGCTTGCCAGATCCACAATGCCTCTGGCGCTTTTTTCAACGCTGCACAACAGGCTGGACTATGCCTGAAGCTCCACTGGGCTGGTCTTGACGCACGTCAGCACCGCCGATGGTAAACACCGAAGACGAACTCACCGCAAGCCGGTCAGCCTTATACGCCGACCCTGACCTGAGCGCCTCGCGGAGCTCCAAAATTTGCCTCCGGCAAGCCTGAAATTGTGGCATTCACCATCAGCATTTGTTCAATCTTTTCAAAAACTTCGTGATTCAGGGCCAGCGTCAGATGATCGATGGCCGGATCATCGAGAATCAGGTTGTTCACCTCACAGGGCGCATCATTGGCAAGCTCCAGTACCCCTTTACGGAAATGCACCATGAAATCCCAGACCGTGAGCAGGCTATGATAGGCCACTTCTCGGGAATGCTGAACCACGTTGCGGTTCCAGTGAATCAATTCGTCAAACACCTTAGGCACAGGCTTATCCGGGTTGCCGGGCACCCAGATGTCCTTCAGCTGCTGAACACCTTCAGCCCCCAGGAATCCGGTCCCCAGAGACACCAGATTCTGGACGGCGGTTTTCGCGGTCAAGGTGCCTTGGGTTTCGAGCCAGTAATGGGTAATCAGTCCGCCCAGACAGTGTCCCACCACGTTAATTTTGGGGGCGTTGCACTTGTGCTGCAGAATCTCCACTTCGCGTTCCAGATGAGCAGCGGCAGTGGCCACGTCAGCCAATCCGTTTTCAGGCATGCTCATCACCGAGACGTTAAAGCCTTTTTGCTGAAAATATCCGTGCATCTCCCGAAAAAACACGCTGGGCGTATTCAGGCCCGGTACGATCAGGAGCGGCAATTCCTTGCTGTCGGGATGAACCGGCAGCTCGGTACTGGGCAGTTCCTTCACCGCAAAACAGCCCTGACGCTGCAAGGCGTAATAATCCTGACGAGCCAGTTTGCTGATTTTAGGCAAACGGCGAATGGCACTGAAGTAAGTCATCATGAACGCGCTGAAGTCGTTCAGCTGGCGTCGCTGACCGGGACTAATGAAATCACTGTTGAAATAGTCCTTGATGTTGCGAATTTCCATCACGGTCAAGCGCCGCTGAATGGGATTCAGCTTGATCAGGGCAGTAGCAATCATGCTGCCCACCGTAGAATACATCCACGGAATAGGTTTATGCCTGAACGCGGAAGAACGACCCAAAAGCAAGTCCACACATACGTTAATCGAGTACCTACCTTTTATAATACCACTTTCGATCCTGAAAAAATCAGTCATTCGGTGCAATTCAGAGTAGGCGGTTATTTGTGACAACCATTTCAACCAAAGGCAGTCTCCGTGGGGTACTCATCCGATTTTACCCGAAGAAAAGCCTGCCCGAAAAGAAAAGCGGCGTTTCCAAACCTCGACAATTTTAGGTCAAATCACAATGGTGCGATTCTCTTTGGGAGAGCAACTCACAACGGGCAAAGAAAAGGCCTGCATCGCTGCAAGCCCTGTGAATCAAAGATATTGGGATTATTGGGTTTATGGTGAACCTGTCAATGAAACCCGATGCAAGACTCTTGTAAAATGAGCACAGCCAAGCCTGCCTGAAAGGCACCGCCAGACTTCACCCTGGAAAACCCCTTGATACCGATCAGAATCAGTTTACACAACCGTGAAACCGTTCTTTTCGAAAAGGTTTAGCCTGAAGTGCTTTTACAATTGTCCAGTTCGGGTGTGTGGCGATTGTTCAATGTGGAACTCTCTACTCTATTCTCCAGCAATAAACTCAACCATAGGATAGTTTAAGACCACTGGCTAAACAATTAGCCAGTTGGGCAGGTAGAAGCCCTTGCGTTTAGCCTGTTTGATAGCGTTCAGGAAGTAAAAATACACCACAACGCCCGCCAGAGTCGGTTATACGGACGCAAATAATCAAAAAGTCCGATCGGGTAAGCTTTAATTGACGTGCCGACTGATCTTCTTGATGGCCATATCGGCCCGCTGATTGATAGCCGGATCGGTTTGGGTTTTGGCCCACTTGAGGGCCTCCAGCACATCTGGCTCACTGAGACCAATTTCGCCCAAGGCCCAGATCGCCAGGGCCACCACTTCCGGATTCTGATCGTTTCGGACGACCTGCACCAGCGGTGGGACGGCTTCGCTATATCGCAGGGTCCCCAGCTGCCAGGCCGCAATACAACGCGCATCATCGGCAGAATCCGGTTTGAGCAGTGCAATCAGATGAGGCACCACGGGCTTGCCAATCAGCCCCAAGGCTTCGGCAGCACTGGCAAAGACGTCATTATCCTGATCTTTCAAGGCATCCAGCAACACCGGGACGACTTCTTCCCGACCCGACATACCCAGCGCCTGCAACGAATAGGTTTTGACCGGAGGGGGTTCATTCTGGGCCAGTTGCTTCAGAAGATCCACGGCCCGCTCTCCACCAACTTTTCCGAGGGCCAGAGCGGCAGCACTGCGGACATCGGCCTCCTCATCGGCATCATTCAGGATTTCCTCTAAAACGGGGAGGCAGATGGGTTCAAATTTTTCCACCATGTATAGAATAGCGTTGAGGCGGCTGGAAGATGCGTATTCCTTTTGCCGGACAATATTGATGGCGGTTTCCAACGGTGTTGTATCGTCTTGCATAGTAGACTTTTATTTAAACCTCTTTTTTAAAACCTCGATGCGTTAAAATTGATGCATGGACTCTGACTGGAGTCAGCCTGAAATCCAGAAATTTAGAAATCCTAGTTCCTAATCATGAGTTGAGTTGGCGGGTGACCCGGTGCTAAAAGTCTCGCATTTACTGATTGCTGCAATGCTAAGGCGTTCAAAGACAGGCCTGGGCCGAAAAGTGCGTTGTTTCTGTATTCTAATACTATTAACGCTCCCATTTCAACCGTTAGGGGCTGGACTGGAGACCGCTGAGGCTGCGGAACGACTGCCGATCGTACTGTTGCAAGAGTTAAAAAGCAACCCCGGATTTACCACATTGCTCAGTGCCATACAGGCCGCCGGGTTTGTACCACGCACGATCCGGGAAGACGATTTTTCCTTTAACATTACGCCGCAAAACAATCATACCGTGATTGTGCCGGTGGGCAACCACATCAGTCCGGAAGCCATGAACCAGTTGACCCACTATGTGGCCAAAGGCGGACGGTTGATCATCATCCCCTTGGGCACAACCCCGGACGCCTCGGTAGTCCGTCTCTTATCGCTGGTTGAATTGCCGATTGGACAGTGGGTTCACGCCCCGGCCGGGTTGCCCCTGAACTGGAAAGGGCTGGCACAAGGCAGCGGAGAAAGTCTGCCACAGGAAAGCGCCCTGCTACGGATTCAGCCCAATCTGCAAACCACGATTCTAGCCACCTGGGGCTCCGATCTGCCCGCTATTGCGACCACCAGCAAGGGTGCGCTTCTCAACTGGCGATGGGGTCAGCAACTGTCCAGCACCGTAAACACCATTGCCTTGGCCAAGGTGGTCTATCCGGGACGCCCCGATCCACTGATCCTGATGCAACAGGAAGACAACGACACCAGCCCGAAGGCCCCAACAGCGCCAACAGAGGAGCTGATGCCCCCTGCCCCGGTAAGTACCCGAAAAGCTTTACCCTCACCCTCGGGTTCTTCCTCAACGCTAACGGATGAAACCGCACAGCCGCAAACTATACCAACGCAATCCATTCCAATTGCCAGGCCTGCAATGCCTTCAGCAGCTGTGCCCATCGGTCAACCTGATGGTTCTCCGGGAGTTAGCCCCTCCTTGGCGGGACAAAAGAACTCTTCTGAAACAAGCCACATGTCAGCTGCCAAGCCGAATACCGCCTCAAAAAAAACGGTGGCTGGAGCCAAAGCAACCAGTAAGGGCAAAGACAACGACGACGACGAAGTCCTCAATAATATTCTGGGCTTACCCGGCGGAGATTCGCCGAAGTCCGAGCCATCGGACGATATACAAAAAAGTGAGCCATCGGGCACTCAATCACCCGACAATAAACCAACCACTGAGGCTTCGGGAAGCACCCCGATGACCTCGCCCAAGAATCAGCAACATTTCAGCTTTCTGGACCCCGATGCTGCCTCTGTGCTCGCTCCGGCGTTTGATTACGGCGTATACTCCATGAACCTGCGCAAGCTGGATGATTACAAACGCCGGGTGAAAGACGCGCTGGAAGCCGGACGACAACTCTCCCTCAATTTGCCCGAGGCACAGGTGAACGTCTTGCTGAAGGAATCGGATCTGCACAAGCGCAAGTTTGAATCGTTATACCTGTCTGGTCAAACCCAAGCAGGACTGGATGAAAACACCCTGGCGCATCACTCTGCATTGCAAGCGTTGGCCTTAACCACAACGTCCCCCAGAGTGGAAGGCCGCGCGATCTGGCTGGATCGGGGCAGTATTATCGCTAGTGGTGGCCCCGAAGGATTGAAAAAACGGATGCAAAAACTGCATCAGGCTGGCATTAACATTGTCTATTTCGAAACCGTCAACGCCGGTTTCCCGATTTATCCCAGCAAGCTGGTCAAGCACAACCCACTGGTCAACAACTGGGATCCCTTGAAAGTAGCAGTGGAAGAGGGGCATAAGCAAGGCATGGAAGTACATGCCTGGGTGTGGGCCTTCGCCGTCGGAAACCGTCGTCACAATGCCATCATCAACCAGCCCGAGGAGTACGCCGGTCCCATCCTCACTGAGGGCGGGATGATGAGCGAGGCGCTCCGCAACCACGAAGGCGGGCTGTCCGTGGATAGCCGTCAGCATGAGTTCTGGTTGAGCCCGGCCAGTCCCAAAGGTCGGGAATTCCTGCTCAACCTCTATCAGGAGATTGTCAGCAATTACGACGTCGATGGGCTTCAACTGGATTATATCCGCTATCCTTTCCAGACCTCCGGCAACCGGATGGGCTATGAGGCCATTGGGCGTGAGCGTTTTGCCCAGGCGACCGGGCAAAGCCTGGACAGTGGGGATGACTACAACAATCGCATCTGGACCGCCTGGAAGACCTATCAGGTCAGCTCATTCGTCCAACAGGTCTCCAACACCCTGAAAAAAATCAAACCGGAACTGAAGCTGTCGGCGGCCGTTTTCCCCATGCATCGGGAGGCAAGAATCGCGGCCATTCAGCAGGACTGGGAAACCTGGATCGACAACGGCTGGATCGACACCCTGAGTCCGATGTCCTATACTTCCGATCCCGAGCGCTTGCAGGATCTGTTTGAGTACGTGCAGCACTCCCCCCGCAAGCACCCGCTGGTCTATCCGGGCATCGCCCTGCACCGGCTGGATGGGGGTCAACTGGTGCAACACCTGGAAGCGTTGCGCCAAAAGGGTGGTTTAGGCACCACACTGTTTGCCGGTTCGCATCTGGATGACGACAAGGCAGGCACACTGGCGGCTGGCCCGTTCAAATCTACCGACAGCATGACGCCTCACCATGATGTGGTGAAATCCATGCAAGCCATTGTGGCCGACTATCAGGAGAAACTCACCGGCTTGCAACAGAATGGTAGCGTCACCACGCTATCGCCACAACAACAGGAGGCCCTGCAAGCCGCCTTGCAGCAGTTTAACGCCTCTCTGGCTGCGTTAGGTTCCGGGCGGCCACTGAGTGGCATTTCACACGCCAAATTACAAGTCGCGGAGCAGGCCCTGCGTCACCTCAGCCAAATTAGCCAAAGCTGGAGCGACGTGGATAAAACGGCCAGCCCCTATCGGGCTGCGTATTTTGAACGCGATCTGTTGTTGCTGAACGAATTAATGGGCTATACAGCAGACAAACTGGGTTTGAAAACTGAAAACACCCTGACCCTGCAGGAGATCAAGCCATCGGCATCAGCCCCGACAGAGGCGGAACAGGCGCCCTTGACCCATGCTACCCCAGCGACCTCAATCAAGGAAGACAGTGATAGCATGCCTTAAGGCGTGTTGCACTGAAGTCAACCAGACACTCCAGCAATTGCCTCCATTTTAGATTCGGATGCGTGTTGATTTGACCTGAAATTCTCATGGTTCCCTCTCTAAACGGCGGAAAGTGACGGATCCACCTGCTTTATGTTGTTTTTAAATATTTACAAAAAATAAAGCAATGCGTGTCTTTAAAATGTTTTTATTTAAAAAGAGCGCATATCTGAATTATTGATCCATGATGCATAAATAACCACACGAAGAGAGACTATTTTCGAATTGTTTAAGGGAAACAATGCACCCGTGGCCTAATGTGCTTCCCCTTTCCTGACCGCAAGCCCTTACAAATGCTTGCCGTAACTGTTGATTGGAGCGACAACCTTGCTATCTCTCTACGATTCAGCCTATTCAGCATCATCGGCTACCAGCCCACCGGCCAAAACCGGCAGCGCTACACCGGTCAACACGGCAGCGCCAAAACCTAATTCCGCCGTGGCTGCTCAAGGCAGTTCGCCTGCATCAGCCAGTATACCCAACGCCTCCATGATGCAACTGCTGCAACTGACGGTTGAGTTCCTGAAACTGGCAATGAGCGATATGACATCCACGTTACCGGGAGCAACTGCAAGCCCGTCCGCAGCTGGTGGTTCACTCACTCCTACAGGGTCTCCCACGATTGCTGGCACTGCCGCCAGCAGCCCAGGTTCAGGCGCAATGGTACCGACCGGTGGTCAGGTAACTACTGCACCGTCTCAACCTGCAACATCCAGTGCCCCGACCGCTCCGGCAATACCCGTAACAGGGAAGCACCAGCCGGTGGTGGCAGAAATTGATGATTTTACCACGGATAATACCGGCTTTAACCACGGGGCAGAAATCGCCAATACGCTCAATCCCGATGGCAGCGTGAACGTCCTGAAATTCAATATCGGCGGCAGCGGGGATCGCTTGGCCAAGATTGCCAACTCGCTGGATACCGTCATTGCCCGTGTCAAAAATGGTGAAACCATCGACGCTGTAAACTTATCGCAGCAGGATTTCAGCAATAGCCCGGAAACCGCACAGGTACGCGCCAAAATCGATGAACTCGCAGCATTGGGTGTTCCGGTTGCGGTGGCTGCGGGAAACAACGGACCCAGTCAGCATAATTCACTGATTTCCAATAAAGCCTTTGCGGTGCAATCCGCCACCAATGGACTGGCCAATCCCAACTCTGGCTTGGGTAATGTCACTGCCGAAGGACGAACAACGTCCTTTGCCACTGCCAACTTCACACGACAACTTGCTTTCAGTCGAGCATCGAGACAACAAGTTTAAAGAGAGAGAGAGAGAGAGAGAGGGTGTGTACCTGCTCAATCAGAAGCAGGCACAATCAAAAGGAAGGCGAATGCCTTCCTTTTGTGATGTTGAATGGTGCTAAGCCTAACTAAACCAGTGCAAGGGCACCCAGTTTTTGGGCCATCGTTTCGCCCATTTTGGCGGGGCTTTCCACCACGGTGATGCCAGCGGCTTGCAGGGCTTTCATTTTTTCAGCGGCCGTGCCGTGACCACCGGAAATAATGGCGCCCGCGTGGCCCATGCGCTTGCCGGGAGGGGCGGTTTGTCCAGCGATGAAGCAAACAATGGGTTTGGTCACATGCTTTTTGGCGAACTCGGCCGCTTCTTCCTCGGCGGAACCGCCAATTTCGCCGATCATGATGATGGCTTTGGTTTCCGGGTCGGATTGGAACAAGGTCAGCGCATCGATGAAGTTGGTGCCGTTGATGGGGTCGCCACCAATACCGATGCAGGTGGATTGGCCAATACCGCGCTGAGTGAGCTGATCCACAGCCTCATAGGTCAGTGTGCCGGAGCGGGAAACCACGCCCACCGGGCCTTTTTTGTGAATGGAACCGGGCATAATGCCAATTTTGGCCAGATCCGGAGAAATAACGCCGGGGCAGTTGGGGCCGATGAGGCGGGTATTGGGGAAGTCACGCAGGAACTGCTTCACGCCCATCATATCATTCACCGGAATGCCTTCGGTGATGCAGACCACCAGCTCAATGCCAGCCGCCGTGGCTTCCATAATGGCGTCCGCTGCAAATGGCGGGGGCACGAAGATCATCGTGGCGTTTGCCCCAGTGGCCTCGCGGGCTTCTTTAACGGTGTTGAACACGGGAATCGGCGCACCGTTAACCTCCACGGTGGTGCCGCCCTTGCCGGGGGTAACGCCGCCGACCACATTGGTGCCGTACTTGGCGCAACCTTCCGCATGGAAGTGGCCTTCTTTTCCGGTAATCCCCTGAACGATGAGTTTGGTATTTTTAGTTACAAGTACTGCCATTATTAGTTCCTTTTTGAATAAAATGCTTAAATTTAAAATAATCAGGTAAGTAAAGAGTAAATTTTATTCAACTATTCACAAAATCTCATGAGCAAATTGACAAAGAAAACCTAATAGGATACATCCTAGTCCTATTTTTGACATTAATGCATGATATTTTTTTTTCATTCTTGTTTCTTGATCATGTTCAGCACAAGTTCTTCCATCCGCAAATATTGAGTTGTCTTCAAGAGCCAAATATGTGCCTTCCTCAAAAGAGGGTTGAGGTGGACCCCAAATAAAAATTATGATTGTTCCGACGATGGAACAAAAAAGCCCAAATGGATTTAGCCATATTTTCAAAAAAATAATATCGACCAAAATTTATAACCTTTGAAATTATAATTATGGATTTCCCAAGTGCTCAAAATTATGTTCAAACACTTGGGAAATCAGAAAAAGAGAAATTAACCTACAGCAACGGGCTGCTTCAAAAAGCCGGAGACTTTTTCGGCGCCTTCTTCCATGGTTTCGGCCACGGCATATTGAATACCGGACTCGGCCAGGATTTGCTTGCCTTGCTCCACGTTGGTGCCTTTCATGCGGATCACCAGCGGCAGATGCAGCTCCAGTTTACGGGCGGCCTTGACCACGCCTTCTGCCAACTTGTCGCAACGCAGAATCCCGCCGAAGATGTTGATGAAAACCACTTTCACGCTCTCATCGCTGAGCAGAATGCGGAAGGCGTTCTCCAGCGCTTCATCAGTGGCACTGCCGCCCACATCCAGAAAGTTCGCGGGGGCTGCGCCGTACTGCTTGATGATGTCCATGGTAGCCATCGCCAGACCAGCGCCATTGACGAGGCAACCCACGTTGCCTTCCAGCTTGATGTAGTTCAGGTTGTAGCGGCTGGCTTCCACTTCCAGCGGATCTTCCTCATCGGTATCGCGGTAGGACACAATGTCGGCGTGGCGGAACAGGGCGTTGGAATCAAAGCCCACTTTGGCATCCAGCGCGAACACGCGGTTATCTTTAGTCACGACCAGCGGATTGACTTCCACCATCGCGCAATCGGCTTCGATAAAGCACTTGTACAGATTGCTGATCAGTTGCAGCGCATCTTTCATGCCCTCTTTGGGGATGTCCAGCGCGTAAGCAATCTTGCGGGCCTGATACGGCTGCAAACCCAGCGTGGGGTGCACATGCTCTTTCAGGATACGCTCAGGGGTTTTCTCGGCGACTTCTTCAATGTCCATGCCGCCATCCTGGCTGACCATGAACACCGGGGAAGACGTGGCCCGGTCCAGCACGATGCTGATGTACAGCTCGCGTGCAATGGCAGAGGCTTCTTCCACCAGCACGGACTTCACTTTTTTGCCTTCGGGACCAGTCTGGTGCGTCACCAGCTGCATGCCCAGGATCTGTTTGGCGGCTTCGCGAACGCCTTCCAGAGAATCCACCACTTTGACGCCGCCGCCCTTGCCGCGCCCACCGGCGTGAATCTGGGCTTTCACCACGTAGCGGTTGTCCGGGGTTTTCAGGATTTGCGCGACCTGCACGGCTTCATCCGGGCTAAAAGCCACCTGGCCGTTGGGCACCGGAATGTTGTACTTGCGGAACAGTTCCTTGGCTTGGTACTCATGGATTTTCATGTGGGGACCTCTGCATCTCTAATGCTCAAAACAGTTCAAAAAATAGACTAAACTCAAAACCCGAGCCACCTGAGCGGGCATCAAACCCGACTTGCGGCAAACACAGCCCGAGCCCGCCTAATCAGGTGTAATGCCTGTTTAGGCCTGAGCCAGAACCTTAGTTCTGGCTGGGATCTTCTTTCAGGTTGGTCAGAAATTCTTCCACGTCAATGGCAGAGTCGCCATCTTCGTCTTCCAGGGTGTCGATAAAGGCCACGACCTTGTTGAACTCGTCTTCGTCCTCAATGGCCTCGAAGACTTCCTGCCCGTCCTCGTAGGAGATTTTCATAACCACGACTTCTTCCTCGTAGCCTTCCTCTTCAGACTTCTCGGCAGCTTCCTCGTCCACGCTGTTGCCCTTGTAGATGAGCAAGGCGTATTCCTGGCCTTCGATTTCCAGTTCGCTGATTTTTTCAAAGATATGAACCTGACCCTCTTCATCGGTGGTCTCGATGATGTCGGTTTCTTCAAAAATATCGTTCTCAAGGGGGCTATTATCGATCATGAGGGAGTCCTTGTCGGGGCAATGGTAAACATCAGGAAGTTTAGCACAAAAACCAGCGATCAATGCCTTAACTGAGCAAGAATTCTGATAGAGACCTGCAGGCTCAGGCTAAGCCATCTGGCAGCATCAGGGGAAGTTTGTCCCAAAACGAGTCCGCTTCTGTCTAAAAACTAAACCACGAAGGGTCAAAGGTAGATGGCCCGCCAAACCAAGAGCCTGGCCGAACTAGCCCCCGCGTCGTTAAAAATCCATCATAATACAAAATAAACTGTATCACTTTCAATGGACCATCTGCGGTTGAGAGGGTGTTATTCTGATAATCCGGGTCGAACCGGAACGCAATAATCCCGCCTAAAGGGACTGTAGAGCTTGTAAAAGTGGTATTATCCGCAAACCATAGAACTCCACCATTATGGAGAATGATACAAGGACTCGTTGAATTACACGTTGAAAAACTTAATGTCGGTGTATTATCAATCACAGTGCCAGAAGTATCGTACTTTACATAATTCATATACGGCGTTAAATCTGAAGGTTTCGTATTGCCCGTAATAATGCCATCCATTTGCGCTTTTTGAAACGCACTCGTAATCATTGCAGCGACTTCTTTGGCCTTTGATAAATTTTGCTGATTTTGAAAACCCACCATAATTTTGGGAATCACAAACGTGGCAATCACGCCAATAATGGCCAAACAAATCAGCAATTCGGCCAGCGTAAAGCCCTTACGGAGTTTCAGCCATTTCGGGGTGGGGGCTACATTCATGGAGAATTCGACCTCTGACTAAACTGTCACCGTTCTATTATCGAGCATTTTTCAGGAAACTTTAATTTTTTTAAAAAACACAGCAAGCAGAAGCGTTGTCACCGACAAGCTTCCTGAACGCTCCAGATAGAAAGCCTCATCGCTTTAACTGGGGGGCATGCTCCCGAGCGATAGCTGGGTTTGGCTTTCCATCTGAGGCGAAGCCAATGCAGCTACTTGAATTTCCGGTGCTTCTGAGAACAGCCAGTTCGGGACATCCACCAGCCGATACACGGTTTGCACGCTGGGCAAACTGCGCTGAATGATTCGCCCGTAGCCCTTTTGCCGAATGCGGGGGTCTAGAATCGTGACCAGCCCTTTATCGTTCCCGGTGCGAATCAGGCGCCCAAAACCCTGCTTGAGTTTGATAATGGCTTGCGGCAGGACATAGGCACCAAACCAGTCATCGCCGCGCGCCTTAATATAATCCACCACGGCCTGATTCACCGGGTCGCCGGGCGGGGAAAAGGGAATCTTGTCCATGATCACGCAACTCAGCGCCTCACCGGGAACATCAATGCCCTCCCAGAACGTTGCGGTGGCAAAAATAACGCTATTGGGCGTGGTCTTAAACCATTCAATCAGGCGATTCCGGGGCATGTCGCCCTGAACCTTGCAGGGGAAGGGCAAGCGCTGAATCAGGGCGTGACTCACACGGTGCATGGCCGAATTGCTGGTAAACAGCACAAAGGCCCGCCCTTGCGACAGCGTCAGAATCTGCTCAATTTCATCGACAATTGCCAGGTTGAATTCAAAACTGTTGGGATCTGGCAGGTTATCCGGCAGGTATAACACGCACTGGTCTTCATACCGAAACGGGCTGGGCAGCAGGAGATCGCTGGCTTCATCACCGATGCCCAGGTCCTTTCGCGTAAAGTTCAGGTTGTTATTGACTGAAAGGGTCGCACTGGTCAAAATAGCCGCTTTTTGCTGCCATAACTGCAAACCCATCATTTCCGCGATATTCAGCGGGGTGGATTTTAACTCGTAGTACAGGCGCTCGCGATCCACTTCCACCCAATTCACCCGCTGCTTGGAAAACGGATCTTCTTCCAGAAAAAATTCCCAACGCGCAATTAAACCGTGCAATTGCTGTACCAGTTTTTCGCGTTGCACACGGGCCTTGTCCAAATCCAGATCGGACTCAATAATATCAGGCCGCAACACCGATAACTGCTTCACATCCATCCCCGTGAGCCATAGCTCCAGATCCTTGAGCACCTGAATGTGCTTGTTCACCACATATAAAAACAAGTCATCGGCATACAGCCTATAAACGGCCTGCTCCGAGCGGAACAGCCACTCAAAGATAGCCGCCTCGGAATCGGCCACCAGATGATGAAAATGCTCGGGCAAGGGCTGCAGCCGCCGGTGGATTTTTTGCAGGAGCTTTTGCGTGGCGAACTTACCAATCCGCACCGTAAAAGCGTTCAGCGCCCACTGCTTGAGCTGGTGGGCCTCATCGAACACCACCACATCATGTGGGGGCAGCAAGCTTTGCGCCGCCGATAAATCCTGCAGGTACAGCGCATGATTGGCCACGATAATGTCGGCCTGATCCAGATCCTCACGGGCCTTGCGATAGGGATTCCGGTCGTAGAAGCGGCACTTGCGGCCCAGACAGTCTTCCGTGTCGGAACGCACCTCTTTCCACAACTCATTGGGAATGGCAAATTCCAGATTGGCCAAATCACCATCCCAGCCCCGCTGCAGCTCGGCCTTGAGGTATTGAATGTGCAACATTTCGCTGGAGTTGGGGCGAATTTGCCCCTCCACCTCGGTCAGTTTTTGAATGCACAGGTAATTGTTGCGCCCCTTCACCAGTTTGACGGTGACATCCTCCAGCGCCGCGGCCTGAATGAGAAAGGGGATGTCTTTCTCCAGCAGCTGCTCCTGTAGCGCAATGGTCGCAGTGGAGACAATCACCGGCTTTTTCTTGCCGTCAATATCCCGATTCCGTTGAAACAGGGCGGGAATGAGATAACCAAAAGACTTCCCGGAACCCGTCCCCGCTTCGATGACCAGCGTTTTACGCTCCGCCATGCTGTCCGCCACTCTGGAAACCATCATTTCCTGAGCTTCCCGCCGTTCGTAGCGGTTAAACTGGCGCAAAATGTCGTGATACTTCTCCAGAATATTCATGGGGTGGCGGGTTCTCTGACTCTGGCTGATGCTCTGGCTCTCTGGGGCGGGACGGACGGATGGACGCTGTGGTCAGGTTTTCAAAATAAAAACAAACTCGAAAAAATATTCGCTGTCAGTAAGATAGCACTTTTGCCCGTCCTTGTCTGCATGAAATGCCGTTCTGTAAAGCGCTACTTCTGGCGCGTCAGTGAATCGCCCGATTGGCGTGGGCAAACCTCCTGTACCTGGATGAGTCACCCTTGTCTTTCCTTCCACCCGATGCGAAGAAAGGCTAGAATAATAAAAGCCCTCAGGTGCGGTGGTTGGCACCGGGGCAAGTGGGAGCGGAGCGGCAAAGCGGGCATGATTCGAGCGCAGCGGATTACCTCAGACAATGTGGCGCAGATGCAAGGCATCTATCAGCGTTTTTCTCAGCGTGCAATTCCCGACTATCGCTGGTCGCTGGAACCGGTGCCCTTTGAGGATTTCAAAATAGCCATCGCTCAAGGGCATTTGGGAGGGTATTTTGTGGAAGACACCTCGGTGGAGGACACCGTGGGCTTTCTGCTGTATTGCCTCGAAGCGCATCGGGCCATTGAGATCAACGTCATTTATTCCGAACTCGACGATCAAAAAGCCATTCTGGACAAGCTGATAGTGCCTTTCATCCAGGATGTCCGCCAGATCGATGGCTGGGACGTGATTAGCTATCCCATGCTGGGCGAGCAGGAATGGTTTATTCGCAGCATCAACTGGTATGGCTTCAAGCCGGTGGGGCAAGCCATTGTGGAGTTTGACTTCATGGATTCCATCAGCCTGCAGATTATGCAACAGCAACAGTTACCCCCGCTGGACAATGGCATAACCCTGACGCCGTGGCATCCCCAGTATGCCGGGGGAACCGTGCAAAGTATTTTTGAGGCCTTCTCCAAAACGACGGACGCATTCTGGGACCCCCGCTTTCGCTCCCTGCAAGGGGCGAGAGAAGTGGTGCACTTTATCACCTCGGGTGCGATGGGTACGTTGCACCCGGAATGCAGCACGATTGCCCTGCAGGACGGGGTGCCAGTGGGCTTTTGCTTTCTGGTCCAATCCGATGCCATGACCGCCAATATCCCCCTGATTGGCTTGCGCCCGACCCTGAAACATAAAGGGTTGGGTTTGCATTTGCTGCAACTCACGCTCATCAAGGCCATTCAAGCAATGGTGAATGGAGAGGCTACCATTTTTAAAATTACCGCAACGCTGGATACCGATAACATTCCAGCGATTAAAATGTACCGCCGTCTGGGTTTCCGGGAAACCTACAATTATCCCCACGTCTATCTGACCCGCGAAAAAGCAATGGCGTTTCAGGTGGGCAAGTGGTGCTAAAAATTCTAAAAAAACATGCTGGAAAGGCTGACCATGTCTAAATTTGAAGATTTAACGCTCAAGGTGAAAATTAATTCCGAAACCTACATGAAATTTGACGGTACGGATCACCTGATGATTAAAAATATTCATTCCAGTGAAGGCATGAGTCTGAAATACGACATTATGCTCATCCTGTATGAATTAATTGACTGGAAGAGTGTCGGCGACTTAATTGAACCCTGGCCTGAATGTGATCAGAAAAAAATCATTGATTATCTGGCATCGCTGGAATCCCAGCACATTATTATCAGTTCCGATCGACCGGAAGCGGCTGTGCCGGAAAGCGGACTTTCAGCGCATTTGGGTAAAAATATTCACATCAACGTGGAAAATCATCATTACATGCTGCGGGATTATGTGCGGCTGGCTGCCTACCGTCGCGCCATTGAACGTGCGGTCAAACCCGACACCATTGCGCTGGATCTGGGGTGTGGCTCGGGGATCTTATCCTTTTTTGCCGCGCGAGCCGGAGCCAAAAAAGTGTTCGCCATTGAACGTCGCCCGGATATTATTCTGCTGGCCAGCGAACTGGCCAAGGTCAATGGCCTGAAGGATCAAATCGAATTTGTGGAAGGGGCTTCCAGTCACATTGAAGAAGCCCGTATCACGCCCAAGGCAGATATGCTGGTGTCCGAGATTTTAGGCAACGGCATTCTGGAAGAAAACGTGCTGGAATTCACACTGGATGCCCGCCGTCGTTTCCTGAAACCGGGCGGTCAGCTCATCCCTTATGGTCTGGACATCTGCTTTTTTGCCTTTGATTCCGGGGTAAACCAGAACCGGATGGATGAGGTAAGAGAGATCAACGACCTGTATGGTTTTGATTTTTCACTGCTAGGTGAAGTGATGGGTCGCAAGGCCACCACTCGCCTGGAGCGTTATAACGCCATGCTTCAAAAAGCCATGAGCGATCCCCGCACGGTGAAGTCACTGGATTTCCGCACGCTGGAAGAGGCCTTTTTCGTGGATCGTTTTGAGCTGGTAGCCAAGCACGACGGCCGAATTGACAGCTTCTGCGGGTATTTCAAAGCTCATCTGGATGAAGACACCCAGCTCACCAACTCGCCCTGGGCCCCGTCAACCCACTGGACACACCTCATTTACACCCTGTCAGAAGCCATCTCGGTCAAAGCGGGCGACGTGATCCCAATGGAGGTCATCTATGACGGCTCGCTGCGGGTGCGTGTGGTACCACCAGAAGAGTTGACGTGAAAAGAGCCAGCCTGATCACCGGTTTCTTCCTTGCTAATACACGGGACAGCTTGTCTCATTTCCGAACGGCATCGTGCATAATTTAGGTTGAAACTGCGTTTTCTTCTGGTTTTTTAGGGTGATTTTCTCTAAAATGATCATGATCAGGTTGTTCAATCGAGCGGGGCACAGGCAAGCAGGACCAACGGTCGGTTTGAGCCGAGTCTGGGAAGCCGCAGTCTGAATAGACTGCCCGCATAAGGCGCCGTCAGAGGGAGACCCTGAAATTTCATCCGGAATTCAGCCTGGAGGGAGAACGAACGATGGCGGTTTCTAATACAGCGCCCGGCTCAGGGCAAAGCGCCCCGAAAAAAGGCTTTCACAAAGTGGTGTCCACGTATGAAGAAGCCCTGGCGGGTTTTTCATCCGGGATGACCATTATGGTTGGGGGCTTTGGCCTGTGCGGCATTCCGGAAGGCCTGATTCAGGCGGTTTACAACATGGGGGTAAACAATCTCACCTGTATTTCCAACAATGCGGGCGTGGATGGCTTTGGCTTGGGCCTTTGGCTGGAAAAGCGACAAATCAAGACCATGATCGCCTCGTATGTGGGTGAAAATGCCCTCTTTGAAGAACTTTTTCTCTCTGGTGAAATGGAAGTCATCCTCACCCCGCAGGGGACACTGGCCGAGAAAATCCGGGCCGGGGGCGCGGGGATTCCGGCTTTTTATACGCCCACCGGCTACGGCACCGTGGTGGCCGAAGGCAAGGACACCCGAGAGTTTGACGGGCACATGTACGTGCTGGAACCAGCGTTGAAGGCGGACTTCTCCCTGATTCGGGCCTACAAGGCGGACACGATGGGCAACCTGATCTATCGCAAGACAGCCATGAACTTTAACCCCATGATGGCGGCCGCTGGGAAGATCACCGTGGCCGAAGTCGAAGAGATCGTACCCGCTGGCGAACTCGACCCGGAGTTCATTCATACGCCCGGCATCTATGTGGATCGGGTGATTGTGGGCCAGTTTGAGAAACGGGTGGAACAGCGCACCATCAGCCCCGGCTAATCTCACTGCCTGCCCCATCCCTTTCCGGGACACTGGCTTTTCCGCATTAACCATCAGCATGCCGCTGGCATTAGAAGACAGACAAGAGGTCAATCATGGCGCTTAGCAGAGATCAAATCGCCCAACGCATCGCCCAGGAGCTGAAAGACGGATACTATGTCAATCTGGGCATCGGGATTCCCACATTGGTAGCCAACCACATTCCCACGGATATTGAAGTTCTGTTTCAGTCCGAGAACGGACTACTGGGCATGGGGCCTTTTCCGACCGAGGCTGAACTGGATCCGGATCTGATCAACGCCGGCAAGCAGACCGTTACGGCTGTGACGGGTGCCTGTTTTTTCTCTTCCGCTGAGAGTTTCGCCATGATACGCGGCGGCCATGTCGATCTCACTGTGCTGGGCGCATTTGAAGTCGATGAAGCGGGCAATATCGCCTCCTGGATGGTGCCCGGCAAGCTGGTAAAAGGCATGGGCGGCGCGATGGATCTGGTGGCCTCGGCGGAAAACATCATCGTGGCGATGGCGCATGCCAACAAGGCGGGCGAATCCAAAATTCTCAAGCGCTGCACCCTTCCCCTGACCGGGGTCCATTGCGTGAAAACCGTGGTCACGGATCTGGCGGTGCTAGAGCTGCGGCAGGGAAGGTTTCACCTTTTGGAACGCGCCCCTGGCGTCTCGGTGGAAGAGATTGTACGACTGACCGAGGCCGAACTGGTGATTGACGGGGACATTCCAGAGATGGTGTTTTAGGGACGATATGCCCAAAACCCAAGCTCAGCCTACATGCCGCAAGAAAAATTAATGAAAATCTGGCAGAAAGTCATTGATTTTTGGGCACGATCTTCACTATACTAGTTTTCAGGCTCGGTCGATTGAGGCTTTTGACCCCTGTTTCCGTTCAAACACGGTAAACATGGACATTCTCAGTAGCCTTCCTAAACTAAGCCTAACCTGATGATAGTCACAGTCCGACTATCATTGAGAGCGCAAGTTGATCAAAAGACATGGATGTTCGGAGGTAGATTGAAGGGATGGATTTAAAACAGGGTGATCTGGAAAATATTATTCTCAACGCGCTCTGGGATTTAGAGGGTGACGGTAATGAGCGGATCTTCGTGGGTGACATCCAGGAGAAGATTAAATCCGCCAAAAAGAAATGGGCCTACACCACCGTAAAAACCGTGCTGGACCGTCTGGTGGATAAAGAAATCGCCATCCGCGAAAAAGACGGCAAAAAGTACCTGTATCGTTCCGTGGTGAACCGGGATGAGGCAGGCATTATTGCCTTGAAAAAAGTCGTGCGTCAATATTTTAAAAATGACGTGAACGATCTGGTCGATTGCCTGAACCGCCTGCAAACCCCGTCCAAGTTGATTGCGGAACGCAAAACCGCCAATCAGCAACAAACGGAAATTTTACAGGAATTAGCGAATTTTTAATCAATTCAAGCGAACAGGTTTTCCCAAATCCTGAATTTTCATTCAATAATAGAGTGACTTCAGCCTAATATGTTTGCTAATTTGCATGTTTTCAGCACTCAAAATCATGGACAAAAAAAGGTTGCTGACAACTTCAAGCATGGATTTATTGTTGCCTCAAATTAATTACTAAAAATCAGGCTTACCAGATTCCAGCGGGCAGAAATAAGGCTTCCGGCTGTCGGGCTTGTGTGTCGATATTAATCGCTTGTTTGGAAGCGCCTGGTGGGCAATTCAGCGCACCATCACAGTCATCCGGGGGTTTGATATAACGGTACTGATCGATTACGCGAGCGACCGTTGCAGGCACATGGTCGGTCGGGGCCGGGCCGGGTTGTACATCGCCCACGGCATCCAGCCAGGCGGGCGCGATTAGAATATTTCGACGGCTATGATAGCTGTATTTTTCTTTCCCCGTCAGTCGACTCAAGGTACGAGACTTCCCAAAGAAGGGGCGAAAATGAATCTCTCCCCGAGCATCGGTATCCCAATGCCCAACCAGCCGACCTGCCGGGATTTCGTTATCAATTAATTGTCCGTTGGGCGCCAGATAATATTGCCGGGCATGCGTGGGGCCGCCGTTACGACTGGTATCCACCCGAACATCCAGCGGTGGCCGTGAGTGATCGTGATCCAGCAGCGGCAATAGGCCCGTCAGATAATGAAGCTCGCTGTGTTGCTGAGGGCTTTTGGCTTCGACAGGCTGCCGGTTGGAAATATTAGTCGCCACACCGTCGGCTTGCGCGATACCGGTCTCGTTTAATGCGATTGCGATGCGTTGGCGGTCTTCCGGGCCGTAATCAAACCAGCCACTGTGCCCGGCATCGAGATAAACCCTGGCGCCCGCATGCTGATACAACGCAATGAGCGCGCGAATGGTTTGCACCCGCTGGGTGTAAATGGCCATCGATTCAGGGCTGTCCTGATGATCGCTGCGATATTGCACCGCCAGCGACAGGCTGTCCGGTTCAAGATAGATCGCCGGATGCAACCCGGTTTGACGCACAAATGTCTCTATCAGCGTTGCATTCAACCGGTTATCCGCCAGATAATCGGCGTAATTGGCAAACCCACCCTCGGACGCCTGCCCGAGATCTCGCTGAGGAATGGCGTAAATTACCAATTCCGGAATTTGCCGGGCATTCTGGGCCGCCTTGAGGACCCGACTGAGGGCCTTCTGGTTATCGCCCACATGGTCAAACTGATCCAGCCAGACCGCATGCGGTTGACCGTATAATTTCACACTATTACTCCAGGTCGGGACAAAAATTGGGTTTGTTTTTGGCAACTGACTCCACCCCCAGCCACAGGCCACAATCAGGATGACCAAACTGAACAGCATTACCAAGGGCTTCATGCGGCGATGCATTAGCCCATCATCAATTTATAGTGAAACACGTAGGCCGTGGTCATTCCCAAAAACGCGCCCACAATGACCTCAAAGGGCGTATGGCCCAGCAATTCCCGCAACCTGTCCGGCACATGCCCGTCGCGGTTCATGTAAATATCCGAGGTGAGCTGGTTGAGAATCCCGGCCATTTTGCCCGCCGCGCGGCGCAATCCGGCGGCATCGTACATCACGATCACTGCAAAGCCCAACGCCACCGCGAATACCGTGGAATTAAAGCCGTCGATCAGGCCCACGCTGGTGGCAATCCCCGCAACCAGTGCGCTATGCGAACTGGGCATACCGCCGGTGTGCACCAGCGTTCGAAAATTCACCGGTTTGCCGATGATCAGATAAATGATGCACTTGAACACCTGGGCGCTAAAGGCCGCCGTGGCGCTGGAGGCTATGACTTCAAGACTGGTTCCGGCAATGGTCATCAGTGGTTTCCAAAATTAATGTTATTTAATGCGATTTGAAATAAAGCCCACCAGGGCCTTCAGGGCCATTGGGTTGTAATCGGCGGGCATCCCCTCGGTTTGTTCCAACAGTGCGAGCGATTCCTCAGTGAGCTGTGCCACTTGCGCGCGCGAGGCCTCCTCCCCAAAGAAAGCCGGATAAGTGGCTTTCTGCTGAATTTGATCTTTGCCAGCGGTCTTGCCCAGGGCTTCCGAAGTCGAGCCAATGTCCAGCAGATCGTCCACAATCTGGAACGCCAGACCCAGCTTTTGACCCAGCAGGGTAAATCGCTCCACCACCGCAGAGGAAGCCCCGGCCAGCATGGCCCCGGCTCGCAAGGAAAACTGGAACAACGCCCCCGTTTTGTACGTGTGAATGTACTCTAAAATTTCCCGGGTAAACGGTTGCCCCTCATGCTGAATATCCACAAACTGGCCATTCACGAGCCCCCGCACACTGGTCACATCCGAAAAATCCCCCAGTACTTGCAATAAAACCTCAGCGGAAAGCGGTGCAGTCAGTGGTGTTTCCTTGGAAATCAGGCCAAACGCCAGTGCAATCAGCGCATCGCCAGCCAGCACCGCTGTGGATTCTCCGTAAGCCTTATGTAGGCTGGGTTTCCCTCGACGCAGATCGTCGTTGTCCATACAGGGTAAGTCATCATGAATCAGGCTTTGGGCATGCACCAGTTCAATCGCGCAAGCGGTGGGCAAAATATGCTCCAGTTGGCCGCCACAAGCCTTGCACGCCTCCAGCGCCAACACTGAGCGAATGCGCTTGCCGCCATCCAGCGTGCCATAACGCATGGCCTCCCAAAGTCCCGACGCCTCCGGTGATGCATCGTAGGCGTCCTTGTTCAGGTAGCGCTCCAAATGAATCTGAACGGCCCGCATCGAGGCTGCAAAACGGGTTTCGTAATCGGGGGCATCTGCCGATTGCGACGAGTCAGCCTGTACAGACGCATCCAAAGGATTCGAGGACAGGACAGACGCAGGAATATCCGAAGCGGGCGAGGGAGCGTAAGTCATCATAAAGCTCATTATACCGGCATGGACGGCTGGACAACAAGAGCGCCGCTGGCGTGAATCCACTTGAACACCGGCAGAACATCCTGCGCCCGAAGAAAAAGATTACTCGATGGCATCGCCGTCTTCCAGTTCCAGCAGGCGTACCTGTTGCTTCTGAGTCCGTCGAGAGGCGTCCCGGTTCTTTTCCTTGAGCCTGAGAATCTGGAGAGCCTCCTTGCCCTTGCGATCCAGTTGCTTGTAGCCAAATTCCTGCTTTTGGCTACTGACCGCCGCCTCCTCTTTATAGGCTCGCGCTTCCACCAGAATATCCAGATAACTCTGATAGCGGCTGTCGGCAATGCAATCCCGATGCTTGAGCACGGCGCAGCCCTCTTCATCCACATGCAGACAATCGGTAAAGGCACAATCCGCCTTGTACGCCTGAAAATCCCGAAAGAGCCCTGCCACCTGGGTGGGCAGCACCGTGTTAAATTTCAGGTTGCTAAAGCCCGGAGTATCAGCGATCAGGGACTCCGCATCATCCGCATTCAGGGCGAGCAGCTCCACATGCCGGGTCGTGTGCGCTCCTCGGGCAATCTTGGCCGAGACTTCACCCACCCGAAGCTGGAAATTGGGATTAATCCGGTTCAACAGGGAAGACTTTCCGCTGCCGCTAGGGCCTGCCAGCACCGTAATCTTCCCCTGAATAATGGCTAGCAGGGGATTCAGGCTATCCGGCTGGCGGACCGAAGTGAAATAGGTACGATAACCCAGCTGATCCTGATATAAAGATTGAATTTGCTCAAGTTCCGCTTCACTTTGCGCCAGATCGGCCTTGCTGACGCATAACACCGGTTCCAGTCCGGCCAGTTCAACGTGCGTGAGATAACGATCCATCTGGTTAATGTCAAACAAGGGCTCTCGCAGGGAGTAGACCACGATCACCTGATCCACGTTGGCCAGCTTGGGCCGACTGATGGTGTTCTTGCGATCCACAACCCGCTGCACCCGTGCGGTTTTAGTGACTTCGTTGATGCTATCCAGCACCACAAAGTCTCCCACCAGAACATCTTGCCCTTCTTTTTTCAGCAAACCCCGCAAGGCGCACTCGTAAAGCACCCCTTCCGACTCTACGTAGTAAAAGTTGGAGTGATACTTGAGTAGACGTCCCACCCGCTCGGCGGCGGTATCGATTGACTGGTTATCGAGTGGCTTGTCGCTCATCGCGGGCGGCCTCCCAATGGTTAGCATTCTGAATAATCTGTGCAAAGCGGGTGAGCGCCTCGTGATGTGTCGGGTTTAGCCGGTAAGAGAGGCAATGCCGGTAGTAGCGCTCCAGGGTACCCACAGACAGATGGCTTCGGCGTTGCGCCGCATTCAACCCCGCCTGAAAACGGTTGTTGTCGCTAAAAAACGCATCTCGCGCCGCACAGAGTGACTGATTGATGGCTTGCAGGCGCTCAGGGTGCTGCATGGCCCATTGACGATTGGCGACCCACACCGCAAACACAAACGGAAGCCCGTGCCGCTCTCGCCAAAGAGAAGACAGGTCATAACAGTGCCATGCCTCACCGCTTTGCGATAGGCTTTCCTTCATCATCAGGGCATTATCCCCGATAATCAGGGCATTTCCAGTCTCCGCCAACACAGATTGATAGTCTGCGGCTTCGTAAATCCGGAACCACGGGCGCAGATCCTGCCCAGTGGCTTCTCGCAACAGGTAAGCCAGCAGCATCACCGAGGTTTCGGAATCGTTGGGCACGCTGATGATCGGCAGATCCAGCAAGCCTGCTCCGAGGGGTTCCCGGCTTAAAAACAGGACACTTTCCACGGCGCCGGGCGAACTCACCGAGAGATCGTCCAGCAGGACCAGTTGATCCTGATGACGCAGGTAGCAGGCGCTGGACACCGGCGAAATCTCCAGCTCGCCAGCCAGAATGCGGGCGTTGAGCCGGGCGGGGACGTCGTAAATCAGAGACAACTCATCATCCGGCTGAAAGGCCGAATAGATGGGAACCGTGTTCACAAAGGAAATGGCCCCCAGCCGAACGGCGGGAAGAGTGCTAGACGAGCTGTTCGTCATACACGCGGATGATATTGTAGACGGTATCCCGTTCTACCGGGATTTTACCAGCCTTGCGAATCATATTCACCAGCTCGGCCTGAGTCATCGCTTCAGAGGCCTCCGTGCCGGCGGCGTGAGCGATTTTTTCCTGCACCACGGTACCGTCAATGTCATCCACCCCGAAGCTCAGGCTGACTTGCGAGATTTTCTCGCCGATATGAATCCAGAATGACTTGATATGCGGCACGTTATCCAGCAAAATGCGGCTGATGGCAAAGTTTTTCAGGTTTTCCACGCCGGTCAGGGCATTTTTGGCATCAATGGCATTGTTGTCGTAGTAGCAGTTCAGCGGAATGAAGGTCATGAAGCCACCGGTTTTGTCCTGCTGTTCGCGGATGGCCAGAATGTGATCGATGCGTTCTTCCGGAGTTTCGCCCAGTCCGGCCAACAGGGTGGCGTTGCTCTGCATGCCCATCTGGTGCGCCAAGCCGTGAATCCGCAACCACTCCGAGGCGGGGATTTTATCCACGCAGACCAGTTCGCGTACGCGCTCGGCGAACACTTCTGCACCACCGCCGGGCAAGGAGCCCAGACCAGCCTCTTTTAAAACGGCCAAGGTTTCTTCCACCGGAATACCTTCCAGCTTGGACAGATAGTCCAGTTCTACGGCGGTGAGGCCCTTGATGTGCACCTTAGGGAAGTGCTGCTTTAATGCTTTGAAGAGATCACGGTAGTAAGCGAGTCCCTGTTCCTTGTAAAGCCCGGAAACAATATGGAACTCCGAGAGTTGATCCTTCATGGGATAGTCATTGACCTGTTTAATGACATCATCCACGCTCATCACATAGGCAAACGGGGAGCCGGGGCCTTTTTTGAAGGAGCAAAACTTGCAATGCGCCTCGCAGATGTTGGTCGGGTTAATGTGGAAGTTATGCACCCAGTAGACGTAATCCCGAACTTCGGGCGGGGTACGTAACACGCGCGCGGTATCGGCCAAAATGCCAATGGCCAGCAAGTCATCGGATTCATAAATGGTCACGGCGTCTTCGCGGGTGATGCGCTCACCGGCCACAATCTTGTGGTAAAACGCGCTCAGCGGGTGTGACGAGCGAGTGATATATTCTTCAACCAATGCGGGCGCCATGACAAAATCCTCTTTTTCATCTCGCGGGGACTGCGGGTACAGAGCGGAGCGGTACCGGGCCAGTGAACCTGATGCCACGGTTCCTTATTTGACCCTATCTTCTAATAAATGTGCCATCCCTGCAAGCTGAGAACAAGCGCGGCCTCTGAAAAACTTCGCTCCAGGGTTCGCCCGACAGAAGTATCGAGTAAGACCAGCTTACAGAGGCATTACTCTTGTCGCCCAATATCAGCCGTAGTTCCAGTTTCAAGAGGCGTTAAACCACCTGAATTTCCGAGTGATCGGCAAGCAGAAATTTATGGCTCTCCTGAGTATCGGGGGATTTGATGATGCGACAGCCCCGGCCCAGCAAGCTTTCTTCAATGCAGCCCGGCACAGCCTCGATGTGGCACTCTTCCAGAATCACGCTGTTCTCAATCTGGCAGTCTTTCAGCACGCAACCATCGCCCACGCTGGTGAAGGGTCCAATGGTGGCATTTTCAATGCGGCAATCCTTGCCGATTATGACAGGACCGGTAATATGGGAGCCAATCACCACGGCACCCGCTTCCACGTGGATACGCCCCTCCAGCCGGGAGGCTTCATCTACGTCGCCCTTAATCTCATAGTTCAGATACTGATTCAGCACCACATGATTGGCAGCCAGCAAGTCATCTTTTTTGCCGGTATCCAGCCACCAGCCGGGATGAATGCGGGAGTGTACCACCGCATTGTCATCAATCAGGCGCTGAATGGCGTCCGTGATTTCCAGCTCGCCCCGCCAGCTGGGCTGAATACGGTCAATGGCGTTAAAAATGCTAGATTTGAAGAGGTAAACCCCCACCAGCGCCAAATCGGATTTTGGCACTTTGGGCTTTTCCACCAGTCGAATCACCTGGCCCAGACTGTCCAGCTCGGCGACCCCGAAGGAAGAGGGGTTAGGCACCTGTTTCAGCAAGATGGAAGCATCGTATCCGGCGGATTGAAAAGCCGCGATATGGCCACCCAGGTCCGCGTTAATGAGGTTATCCCCCAGGTACATAATGAAATCGGAGTCTTCCAGATAGGGCTTGGCGATACGCACCGCATGGGCCAGCCCGGCGGGTTCATCCTGCGGGATAAAAGTCAGGCGCGCGTCATCCTTGAGCCACTGGTGCAACGAGAGTTTAATGGCCTCACCGGTTTCCGGGCTAATAATGATCCCGAAATCCCGAATTCCAGCCTGATATAGGCTATCCATCGCATAATGCAGAATGGGCTTGTTGGCCACGGGCACCAGTTGCTTGGCCATCGCATAGGTCAGCGGGCGCAGTCGGGTACCCTTGCCGCCAGCCAGAATTAACGCTTTCATCTCAGTCCTTCCAGATTGTGCGGGCATGGGCCGCTAATTCCTCGTAAAAAATCCCTCACCGCAACGACATGCACCTTGGCGGAAATCCGACGTTCCGGATCTTTGTTCAGTCGAGATTTTACAACAGACCGGAGCACTCTGAACATCGCATAGGCCAAAATGGTCATTTTTTGCAGGGGATGAGCGTACATCATCAACAGCCGCAACCGGTTCCGCTGGTAATAGTACTGGGTGGGCAAGCTGGTTCGCCCCGTGGTTGCACCCTCGTGGTGATAGACAATCGATTGGGTCGCCAAACTCAGTGGAAAACCCGCTTTGGCATAACGAATAGAGGCCTCTCCATCTTCAAAGTAGAGAAAAAACGACTCGTTCAACAGCCCCGCAAGTAGAATCGCTCTGAGCGGAATCAGCATACTGGCCCCTACCAGGGTTTCCACGGTCATCCCGTCTCTCACACTGGCTTCCGAATACCCTTTGGTGCCGCCGTTCCACCAGTTGATGCGGGTGCCTACCTGCTGATACCGGCCATCCGGATAGAGCAGAAGCGATCCCGCAATGCCGCCGGTGCGTTGTGCCTGTTGCACCAGATGGGTCAGGGCGGCGGGGTCAACAGTGGTGTCATTGTTGAGTAGCCAGATGTAAGAATCTGGCCGCGTTTGAGAATCCGATGGGGATGGTTTGCCCTGCTGGACCAACGCAGCCCGAATCCCCAGATTGTTACCGCCACTAAACCCCAGATTCACAGGAGACTCAATGAGCTGAAACGCTTCCGGATGCTCCTGCAATCTGGCTTTGAGCTGGGTCACTGAGTCGTCGGGCGAGGCATTGTCAATCACGATGATCTGATAATTCGCGTAATCCAGCCCACGCAAGGAATCCAGACAGGCGATCGTGTGAGACACGCCTTTATAATTGAGTAAAAGGATATAAACCAATGGGGTCTCCCCGGTGGGGTCTGTTTGTTCTGGGGTCATGGGAAGTCCTTGCGGCATGGCACACGCCTTCAGCCTTGCGTCTTGAACGTTGAATCGGCGCAATCCGGGGCAACCGAAAGGCTAGCCTTGCGCCGCCTGATTCAAGTCCTTAAGCAGGCTGGCGAGATCCAGTTGATGCACCTTGCTGGTGGCGAACAGGTTTTCGTGAGCCAGGGCCTTGTAACCTTCTACAAACAAACCGTAACGGGAAAAGACCGACTGGGTTTGCGGATATTGGGCCACGATTTCGGGAATGCTCATCTCCTGAGTAATGGGGGCGTTGCTCATCCGGGTTAATCCTCTATGAACTCATATTCTCGTTCGCGCGTATAGCCTGATGCTTTGACTGGAACAGCAGGGCCGGGCTGATTGCTCGGGTCGAAGCAGGCCTTGATCGCATCCGCGATGGTGCTGACCTGAAACGATTTCAGCTTGCTGGGCGCAGGCGAGCCTTTGGCCGCGGAAGCCTTGGCCAGATCCATCTGCGGCAGCAACATGCGCTTGAATCCGATTCGCTCGGCTTCCTGCAGGCGGTTCAGGGCTTGCCGCACCGGGCGGATTTCGCCGGTCAGGCCAATTTCGCCCGTCACCACGGTGCCGGGAATGACCGATAAATTACGCACACTGCTGATGATCGCCACGGCCACGGCCAGATCGGCGGCAGGTTCGTCAATACGCAGGCCACCGACTACGTTCACATACACGTCCTGCCGGGAGAAATCGAGGCCCAGACGTCGCTCCAGCACGGCCACAATCTGGTGCAGCCGGTTGAACTCCACCCCATTGCCCACCCGGCGCGGGGTGGAATAGGCCGATTGCCCGACCAGCGCCTGAATTTCTACCAGAATGGGCCGACTGCCCTCAATGGTGGCGGCCACCACGCTCCCCGGCAAGTTACCGGCGTTGCCGAGCATACTTTGGGAGAGAAACAACTCACTGGGGTTGCTGATTTCCTTGAGTCCGCCCTCGGCCATCTCGAAGACGCCAATTTCTTGCGTACTGCCAAAGCGGTTTTTGACCGTGCGCAGGATGCGGAGGTTCTGGTACTTGTCGCCCTCAAAATACAGGACGGCGTCTACCGTGTGTTCCAATAACTTGGGACCGGACACCACGCCTTCCTTGGTCACATGGCCTACCAGAAAAATGGGCACATTCAAGGTTTTGGCGGCATCCATCAAAATGGCCGCGCACTCTTTAATCTGGCTAACGCTGCCGGGGGTCCCGCTGACATCCGGGCAGTACATGGCCTGAATACTGTCGATCACCACCAAATCGGGGGTGGCCGCCTTAATGACTTCCAGAACCTGATGAATATTGGTCACAGCCAGCACAGAAATCGTTTCCGTGGCCAATTGCAGGCGTTCAGCGCGCATTTTAATCTGGAAGGGCGATTCTTCTCCGGCGACATACAGCACCAACTTGCCCTGCTGCCCCACGGCTGAGGCCATTTGCAGCATGAGCGTGGACTTCCCGATACCGGGATCGCCCCCAATCAGCACATAGCCACCGGGCATGATGCCGCCGCCCAGCACCCGATCCAGTTCCGGGAAGCCTGAGCCAAACTGGGCCGTGTGCTCCATTTCCACTTCAGAGAGTCGGACGATGGCGCTTTTGGGGTTCATGCCCGCAGGCGCCGAGAGCCCTCGTGTCCGCACGGTATCTGTTTTGGGCTTGATGCTAATTTGCTCGCTCAAGGAGTTCCAGCTTTGGCACTCCGGGCAGCGCCCCAGATAGGACGGCGCGGTGTACCCGCACGACTCGCATAAAAACGTCACTTTATTCTTGACCATAGCCCCTATTATACCCACGAACGCTTGGAATCGCCATTCGAGGTCAAGCCCATGTCACCGGGAGCAATCCCGAAGTCATGACTCCTGAATCACGATGGGCCAACTTATCGGTAGAGATCGTCGTAATCTTCCAGCACCAGCACTTCTTCCGCATCCACATAGGCATGCCCGGACGCACTGACCGAGGAAGCGGCCGAAGGCGCAGGCCGTCGGGTAGAGGCACCCATGCCCGGAACGGAGGGCGTGTCGCTGGTATCTGCATAAAATTTGGGTTGAACGGGCTGGTAAATGGGTTGGGGCCGGGCTGGAAACTGAGGAATCTGAGATTTTCCGTTGGCCCGCTGGGCTTGCCCTGGCGGCGTGGCGTAAGGCTTTTCCGCAGTCACCCGTCGAATGGGAGTGGCATCGGAGAGGTAGGCTATGGTCTCGGATTGCACCGGAGCCGCTTCGCGCTGCGGACTGGTTTGCGATGGCTGTGCGGGTCTGGCAGGTTCAGTCGCTCTGGACGGCGCAGCGTTTCCGGGCGTGCCCAGCCGGTGGGGCACTTCCGGGAAGACGCTTCCCATGCTACCCGCAGTGCCCATCGGAAACGGCAGTGGGGTATTGCTGCTGTCATCCGAAAAATCCTTGAGCAGGGTCACTGTGTAGGGGGTGGTGGCCACCAGAAACTGCTTGCCTTTCAGCTCCACCAGATGCAGTTCTTTGCCCTTGCCCAGTTCGGTGGTTTGCAGGACCTGAAAATAATCGCCGCCCACTTGCAGGCGTTCCAGATAGTTTTTCTTGCCGGAATCCGCTCGCGGTATCAGCGGCTGGGCTTTGGCGGGCGTCACCCGGCTGGTCTCGGCAGTGCTGGATGAAATGCCAACCGTCGAGGTAATCGTTCGGTTCAGACTGGATGCATCAGCGGCAAGGGGTGCCTGCGTTGCCACGGGTACAGATACCGGTCGAGGCCAGGCAAAAAACGGATCATTACCGCGCTCACCCACCCATTGACGGCCTTCACGCAAGCGGTCGAAAAAATCGGGATAGCGATCCATCAGCTTGGGAAGCAGAATTTTCATAAACGCCACAGCCAACGCCAGCACAATGCCCAGGCTAAAGAAGATACGCAAGAGTCCGCCAATCGAGGCCTGCATGGCGGCGGCCTGTCGCTTGCTATCCACTTCCAGCGGCTCAGATTCCGGGTCTCCCGAAATGGGCAGGGCTTCGGCCTCAGGCTGTGAATGATCGTCGAGTTTGGCTGAAACTGATGCGGTTGCGGGTAATCCGGCAGGCTTGTTTCCTTGTACATGGTTGCCCGGTTTGCCAGATTGTTCAGCTTTCGGGGTCGTTTTGGCATGGACCGGGGTGACCGATTTGGCGCTAGCGGCCTCCGAGCCTTCGGGTGTCGCGTCATCATCCCCCATTAAGGGTACACTCAAAAGCGATTCCTGATTCAGTAACCGGGTCAGGTTAGGTGGTCCGTTCTCTTTCCCCGACGTGGCTTGTTCTTCTCTCTTCTTAGGCTTGACTGAGAGATGCTTGCCTTCGCCTGAAACACTGCCCGTGGTTGCTGACGATTTCGCATTGTCGACATCGGCCTTATTGGCCGACTCTGCCGTCTTGCGCTCGCTTTTGGATTCAGTGGATTTGCTGCTGACAGCAGGAAGCTGAGGCCCGCTACCCGGTTCCCCCTCAAAGGTATGCAAATAAATCTGCTGAGACTGAATCGTGATGGCCTTGCCTGTCGGCGTTTCCGTCTCCTGCACCAGACTGTTCTTTTTCAGGCTGGGATCGATGCTCAACCCACCTTTATAGGACTTGGGCACATGGATCACCATGATGTCATCGCTGCGCCGGATGGAGACATCAGAGCTGGTGGCGGTGTTCAGGTTTACATTGACGTTGCCACCGTCTTTGGAAATCACCAGATCACTGCCAGACTCAGCCCAACTGGTGGCCATGCTAATGGCCTGCAGGCCAATCAGGGTGGCCAGCACAAACGCCAGTCGCGGTTGCTTGCCCGTACAAGGCAAAGGCTGATTCAAAACGATCTGTCCCATAACTTTCCCGTTTTCCGGTTGTTTTAGAGGTTCCGCCGCTGGCCGGATCAGGCAAAATGGCAGGCTGGATAGAAACGGTCTGCCCTCACACTCACTTGGGGCAGATTCACCGGATAAAGATTATTATAACAATGCATTCTAAAGAAGGTAATCTTTTCCGCCAATGGGACAGATAAAAATTTCACCCGTGGCCACCATAAAACGCACCGATTTCCCCTTGTTACCGCCCGTATCCGCCTTCTGAATCACAAAACCCTGCTTGGACATGCCCGCTCGAATCGCCGTAGCGTTGCGCGCCCCAATATTGAGAATGTTTCCGCCCCCGCCACCAAAATTAAACAGTTGCGCGCCTCCGACCATGCGGACCACACTGTCCCGTTTTTGCCCCCCCAGCTTGGTAAACTGCTCCACCAGAATGGGAATCGCCAGATTGGCGAACTTGCCGGAGAGTTCATCCGCATAAGCTTCGGACAGGGCGCTTTCTGGCAGCACAATATGGGCGATCCCTGCCACCTGGTGCAGGTAATCATAGATGGTCAAGGCCACACCGGTTCCCAGGTTGGGAATGGTAAACACCACCATCTTATTGGTGCTGACATGGATTTCACCCATATCAACCAGTTGTGTTTGCTGCAAAGACATACGGTGTTAAGGTTCCTTCGGCGGATTCATGGATTCCACTAAATCGCGGATCACCGGCCCCAGCTCAACCAGCTCACTGATCAGCTCCTCGATGTACGCGGTGGTCGGCTGAATGCCAACCTGATTCAGGGCAGCGTTATCGAGGTTGTACATCAGGCCGTCACTCCCGGAGCCATAACCCACCATGCGGGTCATCAGGTCAGCCAAGTGTACCAGAGTGACCAGCTTGAACTCATCGGGGGTGGTGTGCTGCGGCATTTTGGAAGGGTTGTGATGATACTTGATGGAATTGGTCAGGCTGAGGGGCAGGTTCCAGGCTTCGGCCACCCGATGCCCCACGATGCAATGATTAAAGCCGATTACTTGCCCTTCGGCCTGCACAAAATCTATGCGCTCCTTCAGGGTCAGCTGCTCAATCTCGCCATAGTTGGCCCCGACAAACTCTCCCAGCACCAGCATACCGATGTCTCGCAACAGGGCGGCGGTATAAACCAGATCCGGATTGGGATGCTTGCTTTTTTTGGCAACGTGTTTGGCGTAGATGGCACAAGTGAGTGAGTTCAGCCAGAGATCACCCTCTTTCATTCCATAGCCGGGCACCGCTTTATCCAGGGCAAACTTGGCAATAATGGTGTAAACCATACTGCGCAGGGTCGAATACCCCAAAATGGCCACGGCTTCCTTCACGGTGGAGATTTTACGAGCAAACCCATAGGCCGCCGAGTTGCACAGCCTTAAAATTTGCCCGGTCAGGCTGGCGTCCATCCGGATAATTTCGGCCAGCATCTCGGCGCTGGTGTCTTCGCTATCCAGCAAACGACTGATGCGCAGGGCTGCGGCCGGGAGTTCCGGGAGTCGCTTGACGCGTTTGACAATATCGTCCAGGGTTGGCTTAACCATAAGGAACCTTTTCAACTTGTTGGTTGAGAATGCCTCGTGCGTTCAGATTGCGTTTACGATTGATCATCTCTTTTGACAACGCTAGGCCGCTTTAGCATTCTGTGCCTACTATCTTTATATTTTAACGGTTATTCAAGGGTTTACCTGAATCACGACACTGGATTTCATCCAGTTAAGGGAACGATTTTGCCCGTGCCCTCGGCCATTTGACGGGGAAAGATGACACCCCGTCGATCACGCTGCTTGTGCTGGCGCTATGATTTTCCGACACCAGCATATATAATGTTGAACATGTTGGTTCAGTCCTCCACAGGAATGCCTGTTTACGGTGCTCAACAAGCTCTTTTTGAGCCCTCCCGCGACTTTTCGCCAGATTTCAACCCGTTTGTGTCGGAATCTTGATTACATTTCTCAAAGTTTCTTTCCAAAAGGGGAAGCTTCAGAAATAATAGGCTAAGCGGACTTGCAGGTTTGAGCACCCCAGGCTGAACCCACATCAGGCACGCTCTCCATCAGAGTTAGATTTTATTTACATTAGGGGACAGGTTTTTATGGAATTTCTAAATCAAGGTTCACAGCAGCAAAACCCCGGAGAACCCTCCCTGTTCTCCAGTGCGAACACTTCTCCCGTAAGAACCCGGGCCTCCATTAAAGTGGTTGGCGTTGGCGGCGGCGGCAGCAACGCGGTCAATCGCATGATTCAGAGCGGCATGAGCGGCGTTGAATTCTGGGTGATGAACACCGATGCCCAAGTCATTGAAATGGCCGCCACCGAAAAACGCCTGCAACTGGGCCAAAAAATCACCCGTGGTTTAGGCGCTGGCGGTAACCCCGCGATCGGGATGAAAGCCGCTGAAGAGAGCCGCGACGATATTATTTCCGGGCTGGAAGGCGCGGACATGGTCTTTATTACCGCCGGTATGGGCGGTGGCACTGGCACCGGCGCAGCTGCCGTTGTGGCTGGCATTGCCCGCGAAATCGGCGCATTGACCGTGGGCGTTGTGACCCGTCCGTTCACCTTTGAAGGACGTCGTCGCCAGCAACAGGCCATTCAGGGTCTGGAAAGCCTGCGCGAAAATGTCGATACGCTGATCGTCATACCCAACGACAAGTTGCTGGAAGTGGTCGAACGTCGCACCTCCATGCAGGAAGCCTTCCGCATTGCGGATGAAGTGCTGCTGCGCGGCGTGCAAGGCATCTCCGATATTATTACCGTCCCCGGCTTAATCAACGTCGACTTTGCCGATGTGAAAGCCATCATGAGCCTGTCAGGTTCCGCCATTATGGGTATCGGCAAAGGGTCCGGCGAAGGCCGTGCTCTGGAAGCCGCTCGCATGGCCGTGAACTCGCCCTTGCTGGAAACCTCGATTGAAGGCGCCAGCGGCGTGATCTTCAACGTCACCGGCGGGCCGGACATGACCCTGCACGAAGTCAACGAAGCCGCCGAGATCATTTATCAATCCGTGGACAAAGATGCCAACATCATCTTCGGTTCCGTGATTGATGAGCGCATTCAGGGCGAAATCCAGATTACCGTGATCGCCACGGGCTTTGAGTTGAAATCGCACCACCAGCGCCCGGAGCAATTCGGCGAAACGCTGAAAACCCCGTTTGAAACCTCGGCAGGGCGCGCATCTTCTTATAGCAGCAGCCCAACCGTGGGCCAGTCGTCCGGTAAAACCGCGACGATGCCTGCAGTGCCTGGTTTGCAAGCACCGAGCAGCATGATGCCCCCCAAGCTGGAAGAAACGCCTGCCTGGAAAGCACCCCAGCAACGCTCGACCAGCACCATGAGTGAAGCGGCACGCAAATTGCTCGATTTGCCTGATTTCCTGCGCCCCAAAAAGTAGGATTCAAGCACTGGAAGCAATGCCCGATCTCATGAACGTCAATACCAGCGAATCCAAGTCAACCTTTTTAAGCTCCAGAGTGCATGCTCTGGAGCTTACTCCCTTGGGCGTAAAATTGCTGGATCAAACTGCCTTACCGGGAGCGGTCCAGTATGTGGATATTCATACGACCAGGGAAATGGCCCATGCCATTGAAACCATGCTGGTGCGTGGCGCGCCTGCCATTGGGATTGCCGGGGCGTATGGCGTGGTCCTCAGCGCCCGCGATCATTTTGTTTCCGAATTGTCGGAAGAAGAACTGCGGGAAGCCATCCGCACCGATTTGAAACGACTGGCCCAAACCCGTCCCACGGCAGTCAACCTGTTTTGGGCGCTGCATGCGATGGAGCAGGAACTGGACGCCCCGCTGGATACCGCCGCCGATTTGGTGGATCGCCTCACCCGCAAGGCCGTTCAAATTCATGAAGAAGACATCGAATCCTGCCAACGGATTGGAGATTATGGCGCCACAATTATTCCTGCAGGCGCTGGCATATTAACCCATTGCAACGCTGGGGCACTGGCCACTGGCGGCTACGGCACCGCGTTGGGCGTGGTCCGTTCCGCGTTTGCCCGCGATCCCCAGGTGCATGTGTACGCCGATGAAACCCGTCCCCGGCTGCAAGGCGCGCGCCTGACCACCTGGGAACTGGTGGAAGATGGCATTCCGGTGACTTTAGTCACCGACAACATGTCCGGTGCGCTCATGCGAGCCGGAAAGGTGGATGTGGTTGTGGTCGGTGCGGACCGCATCACCGCCAACGGCGATACGGCCAATAAAATTGGCACCTACAATCTGGCCTTGATCGCTCACGCGCATGGCGTGCCTTTTTATGTCGCGGCTCCGCTCTCGACCATTGATATGGCCATGCAAACCGGCGAAGAAATCCCCATTGAAGAGCGCGAGCCCTCGGAAATTTCCACCGTGAATGGCGAATTGATCTGCTCGCCCGGCGCAAGCTTTTACAACCCCGCCTTTGATGTGACCCCCGCCCGCTATATCACCGGGATTATTACGGAACGTGGTATTGCTCGTCCGGATTATGTGGAGAGTCTGGCTGGGTTATTTAGAACTTAAATGCTGAATAAAAAATTAAAAAATACTAAAAGGGCAAAATAATAGGCACGGGGAAGGGGACGCCGGGCATGGAAATCCACATGAAGGTCATGCTGCGGCCGTGTTGGGTGCGCTTGAATTGATCAAAATTGCTGAGATGATAGCCCGGTGGACTCTTGTAGTCGGCCTTGGCTTCGTAAACCCGATGCAAGGTATTGATGTCTCGGGTGGACAAATGTTGGGGCGTTTCCCACGATTCTGCCGTCATGCTGGGATACATCACATCGCTGCGCTGGGTGCTGTGCGCCCTGAGCCCCAGCATA
The DNA here is from genome assembly GCA_903866275.1 of Vampirovibrio chlorellavorus. Taxonomy (GTDB): domain Bacteria; phylum Cyanobacteriota; class Vampirovibrionia; order Vampirovibrionales; family Vampirovibrionaceae; genus Vampirovibrio; species Vampirovibrio chlorellavorus_D. The sequence continues at coordinate 89,299 of CAIPMU010000019.1, forward strand.
TGCCCAATCTCATGCAAGGCGATCGATTGAGTGGCCGATGGGGTGTAAGCCCTGCCCTCGGGGCTAATCAGCGCCAGCTTAATATCATTCTTGGCAATAAACTTGCCCCAGGTCTGGAGCTCATTGACCCCTGCGGCTTCGCCGTTGGCCTCCGGCGTCAGGCGAGTGGCCCAGATCACCTTCACATCCGCGCCTCGCTCATCCGGCATATAGATAAAATGGAAACGAGGCGCCATGGCCTGCTCCCACTCCTGAAAGGCGGCCTTCACCAGATTCGGGTTATTGGGATTCCAGCCCGGCAGATAAGAGCCATCGGAAATGTACACCAGAAGATACTTGGTCTGATCGTTCCAGCGCATAATTTTGGACTTTTCCAGATCAAAATAATCCGGGGGCAAAGTGGACAGGTTGTCCGTGGTGGATAACATCAGATTGGAAACAGGCGGGATTTCATTCCCCGGAAGCGTTGGGGAAGGTGGCGTGGCTTGCGCCTGAACCGGACGGGGCAAACGAGGGGGTTGCTGACTTTGCACCGGATCGTCGGCATGGGCCAAAGGCAACCATAATGTCACCGCGATGAGCAACAGTCTGGCCACGGCCCGAAATATGCTCTGAGTGTTGTGAACCTGGATCTGTGCCATTATGCGAATTATCCTGTAACTTGTGTGCTGGAGAAAAACAAGATTCAAGCTGAAAGAACACAATGAACCTTGCCCGCCCTCGTTTTTGCTGGATAGAACCAGCCTGAACCCATTTAATTTGAGGACAGGGTAGCACAAGCGCAACCGCATGCCAAAACAGCCGTTCATTTTAGAAGAGAGTTCCGATTTTAGTGCCCTAAGGCCTGCCAAATCTAAAATAATTTTGCTTTTACGAAAATGAACCTCAAGTTTTCCAGCCCCTGACCGATACCCACACTATGAAAGACCCAGTGCCTCAATCAAGCTCGCCAATCGAAGGGTTTGAAGGTCTGGTCCATACTGCTCGCTCTTCAAGCGTCAATTTGAAACAACGCCGCACGAGCGACCCCAAAAACCGCAATCCGGCCGAGGTTTGACCTTGGCCGGATTCCCAATGGAACAGGCAGAGTCATCGGATGCTAAAGCGTGTCCCTCGCTGTAGTTAGTCAAGAGAGGCTATAACGCCACCAGAATATCCAGATCGCCGTCCCGGTTACGCACATCCACGGTGACCAGATGATTGGTCCGGCGGAACTCCAGATCGACCGAGGCCTGACCCACCCGTAAATTGCTGATTTGGAGAAAATTCATAAACGGTGGCAACTGGGGCGTTCGAATCGACAGGCTTTTACGCTGCGCGTTGGGACTTATGTTGAGCATGGATTGGATAATGGAATACATCGACGCGGCCGCCCAGGCTTGTGGACTGCAAGAAACCGCATACCGGACCGGCGGATCCCCCTCCTTGCCATCCTCCTTGCGAAAGCCGCAAAATAGCTCTGGCAGTCGGCGATAGTGCATATGTCGGGCGGCTTCAAACAACCCCACAAAAATCCGCTCCACCAGATCCTGCCGGTTAAAACTGGCAAAGCCACGGGCGATCATGGCGTTATCGTGAGGCCAAATCGAACCGTTGTGATAACTCATGGGGTTGTACTTCAACGCGTTGGAGCTGAGGGTCCGAATCCCCCAGCCATTAAACAAATCGGCGGACATCAGGCGGGTGATTAACTTTTCGGCCTGTGCCTCATAAAAAATCCCCGTTTCCAGACATTGACCGGGATTTGAGGTGACCACCCGAAATGGCTTGCCCTGATCATCCAGCGCCAGCGCGCAGAACTCCAGTTCTTCCAGCCAGAAATCCCGGTTAAAACGCCGACGGAACTCCTGACTCTCCACCTTCATCCGCTGCCGCAGGGGGCGATCTTCCATAAAATCGGCCATGCGGGCCATGCAGCGCTTGGCCATGTAAACATACCCTTGTACCTCGGACAACGCAATGGGCGGCAAGCCGACCACCCCGAACTCATCCATGATGCTGTCGTGGGAGTCTTTCCAGCCCTGCTGCAAAATACCGCCCTCACTCTGGGTGCGATAGGTGCTGTAGCCCAGCTTGTGCTGCTGCAGGTTGAGATCGATCCAGGCCATGGCCTTGACCGCAGCAGGCCACAACTCACAGAACGTATCCTTATCATCCGTCCAGGTTAAGTAGTCGTAAAGCGTGATGATAAACAGGGGCGTGGCATCCACGCTGCCATAGTAGGGGGTATGCGGAATTTTTCCCAACCGGGCCAACTCCCCCACCCGCAATTCATGGAGGATTTTACCGGGTTCTTCATCGCGCGCAGGATTGGTTTCCTTGCCCTGATACTTGGCCAGAATCTTCAGGGACTCCTTGGCGATGCCCGCATTGAAGGGCAGCGCAAACCGGGAAGTAATCATGCTGTCCCGACCAAACAGGGCCACGTACCAAGGTATCCCGGCGGCCACAAAACTGCCGTCGTCCGTGTGGGTCATCAGCATGTTCATGTCTTTCTGGTTCCGGGACATCATCTCATTGAAGTCCTCGTTATCGGAGAGAAAAACCGCCGTGCCGCCGTGCATTTTACGAGAGCGGAAATTTAGATGTCCCAGCGCCTCATCCATTGAGGCCACCGAAGCCTCTATCGATCCGGCGTTCATCATGCGATCGTTGATGATGGTCTGAATTTCATAGTTAAAATTAATGGGCTCACGGGGCCGCAAGAGGGTTCGATACACCACGGTGGCCTTGGGATTCTCCGGCAGAAAATCCGGCTTTAAATCCACAAAGCGAATCCCGGTTTGCAGGTTCCGGGAGCTGAGATCCTTATAGCTGAAAATCAGCACGGGCGTCTGACCGCTGGTATCCAGAATGGGTGGACGCGGGGTGGGGCGCTCTGGCAGAACAACCATCCCCCGAATCTCGAACATATCCTTGAAATCCGCATCAAAGGACAGGCTGATTTCCATAAATATCGGTTCGGTGTAATAACTGATTAACCAGTAGCGTTCAAACTGCAAGCCGTACAACACCGTTTCCCGCTTCAACTGAATCGACTCAGGAAGCACCAGTACGTCCTTCCCGGCTTCGGTTGTGGTTTGAATGGGACCGTTGGTGAATACAATCGTGGACATATACCCCATTTCCGTTGACGACAGCAACGGAATGGGATCGGTGCCATGCAGCTTGATTTCAAACCCGCTGAGAAACCGGGTATCCAGATGATACATGCCAAGTCCGGCAGTATTGTGAAACGGAATATTACCCAAGGCATCATCCACCAGATACAAGTGGTTGTGCTTGATGGTGCGATGTCGCGATAGAAAATCTTCCGGATCTTTAATCTGCATACTGAATCACTTTCCAAATCGGAGGTTTACGGCGAAGTCACTCTAAAAGCGACCGGAGCAACCCGTCAAAACAACGCTTACAGGGGTGGCAGTGCATCATCATGTTTTCGAGGATTCGCATGCTAACTGAAGAAGATCCATTTACTGACCCAAGCAGTCAGAAACTGACTTAAGACGAATGCATTCAAGGGCCGGTATTCGCATCGGAATAATAGGACCCGTAATCATCCGGATTCGGGATGGGGGCCAGGTTCAACTCCGGAGGAGGCAGCACCGCTGTTTCCCGATGGTTGATCAGGCGATTTTTGTGTCCCGTCATTCCCCGCTTGGTGCTGGGGGGATTTTTAGGAATGGGCATGCTGAATGGCGAAAGGGCAAGGATCTCCGTAGCGCCCAAGGCCGCAGTCATCCAGTCCGGTTTGTCATCCCTCGAAAACGCCACCGTCTTGCCCTGAGCCTGTTCTGCCAGTGCACGATAAACGGCCAGATGATCATCCACCATGCGTTCCACAGAAAAACGTTGCTCTGCCACCTGGCGAATTCGGGAGCGGTCATAGTCAAGATAGCGAGACACGGCTTGCGTCAGTTCTTCAACGGAATCGGCCACATAGCCTGTGATGCCATGATCCACCACTTCGGGAATGGACCCATCCCGTAACGCAAACACGGGAGTGCCGCATGCCATTGATTCAATCATCACCAAACCGAAGGGTTCAGGCCACGCAACCGGGCAGAGGGTTGCGGCGGCATGGCGCAACAGCGACACCTTTTGGGTATGATCCACCTCGCCAATGTAGCGAATCTGTTCCCCATCCACCAGCGGAGCAATCTCGCGATCGTAATAAACCTGATCCACCCGATCGATCTTGCCCGCCAGAATGAGGGGCAGCTTTAAGTCTCGTGCGATGCGAATGGCGTGGTGCGGTCCTTTTTCGGGTGACAAACGCCCCAGAAATACCAGATAAGGCTGCTCGGGATGAGTCAGGGAAGGCTCAAATTTCTGGAGCTGAATGCCATGATAAATTGTGCCCGCATAGTTGAGTTCCGGCCACAGTTGCTGCTGATAATGGCTAATGGCGATATAAGGCAAGTGCGCGTTTCGCAAAAATAAAGCTTTGACGGGCATGGGCTCCAGCGCGTTGTGCAGGGTGGTCACCATCGGGGTCGATACAAAATCGGCAAAGGGTAAGGGCTGAAAACCCACATGGTTATGAATCACATCAAATTCACCGGCCCGCTCAAAAACCTGTTGCAACATACTCAGCTCGTAAGACATCACGGTGCAATGGGTCTTGTCCTGAATCACCTGAGCTTCCATGTCTCTCAGGGATAACGGGCAGCAAGGCACCAGATTCCCGGCAGTTTGAGAATCCTGAGCGGCAAACAGGGTCACTTCATGTCCCCGGCGCACCAGCTCATCCGTGAGCAACGATACCACTAGTTCGGAGCCGCCATACGTTCTGGGCGGAACCGACTCCCATAAGGGCGCAACTTGTGCAATCCGCATCAGAAATACCTCTTTCCCAACCATTCTGGGCCTTGTTTAAAATGATGACTAGTTTAAAATCATCAACTGAACCCGATGAGAAACCATTGCCCACTGTTTGCGAGCGGCTTGATTTATATTAGCCATCTCAGCAGGGTTCTCCCATTCCTCAAATGGCTAGAAAATACCGCCAGAAGGCTAGTTGCAATCCACGGTTTAGGCTCTGACGCCGGCTGATCAGTTGATGCTGCCACCCCTTCCGGGGTAGGATGAAATAGCTGTCTGTTCGGCTGAATCTGGTTCCATTGTCCGCACACGTCCCCAACCGGATGCACCCTGCATGAAACGTTCCAACAACCCGCTGAAATACCGTTACCACGTGCTGCGTGGCAAACTGGTGCAACCCTTTTTTACTGCGCTGTGTTTTCTGGGGCCCGTGCTCAATGTGTTTCGGGTGGATATGCTGAATCAGCGGCTCATGTTTCTGGGGCAGAGCCTGCCCTTTGAGTTCAACACGCTCATGTGGCTGCCGATTGGCTTTTACGGGGCGGTCATCGCCATCAGCCTGATCTCTTTCATCTGGGGGCGACTGTTTTGCGGCTGGACCTGCCCTCACAACACCCTCACCGAATGGACCTTTACCCTGCGTGCGATGGTGGGCCGTCACGAGAAACCCCGCTGGCTGAAACTCCTGCTGAAAAAGGCCCCGTGGGCCAAAATCCCACTGATCGTAGCCTCTCCCGTGCTGGCCTTGCCCATCACATTCACATTGGCCCTGTTACTCAGCTTTTATGTGGTGCCACCCCAATGGGCTGTGGCCCAGTACACCAGCGGTCATCCGCATATCGCACTGGTGTTTGGCAACGGACTGTTCATGCTGATCGGGCTGTTTTTGCTATATGCGGGCAATGATTTTTGCCGCACCTGTTGCCCTTACGGGCTGGCGCAATCCATCTCCGCCTATCAGGAATCCAGCCCGTGGAAGCCTATGGAGATTCAGTTCTCCGGGGATGTGACCACTCAGTGTCGCACCTGCAGCGCCTGCCAGATTGCCTGCCCTGTGGATATTGACCCCAGAGACGGCACGCTGAAAGGCGGCCTGAAGGTGGGTCAGTTTGATGGCTGCTTCAACTGCGGCGAGTGTATTGACGCCTGCAAGTTCATCCACAGCTTTAAAAAGAAGACCAGCCTGCTCTCGTTCAAATCGCCCGGTTTTAAACCCAAAAGCAAGCTGAAAACCCAGAGTAAGACCAAACATAAAAGCCAAAGCCTCCCGGTGGATGGCGCTGAAGGACCACTACTGGTCCCCACCCTGATGGTGGAAGACAAGCACAAGCTCAAAAGCCCCTGCGATAGCCTGTAAAAGACCGCTTGTGCTGATAAACGGAGAAAACAGACATCTTTATTTAGCGGTTGGGTTTATATCGACTGCACACGATAGGAGAGGGCAACTCATGCAACCTGTTTCATTTGGGGGCAGAACGGCGAATTATTTACTCTACATGCAGTTAAAAGAAGAATCTGAAAAGAAGAAGCTGCAAGAGCAACAGAACAGACAAAAATTGGCCTTGAAGCCCGCTCGATACGCTTCTATCAGTTATCCATCTTTGAATCCGCTGAGGACTCAGTATCCCAACCCGTAAAGCCATACTTAACGGGTTGCCCGCCTAACGCGTCGCCTGCGCGGTCATGGAGCGTTTATAGCTTTCGCTGCAATGGGTTTGCAGAGCAAGCATGGCTTTGGTGGTGTTGTTTTTGAGCATGGAGCCAGCGCCCAGCAGCGGCAAGCCACCCAGGTCGATGCTCAGGTGATACACCACGCGGGTGCGGGTGCCCGCATCTACAGGCATCAACTGATAACTGGCGTTAATGGCTTTAAAATCCCCGGCGATGCGTTGAATTTGCAAACGATACGCGGCCTTGTCCTCGCGGATTTTAACCTGATAGCGAAAAGGCGGAATCAGACCGCTCCCTTTCAAGCCCAAATCCACGGTTTTCGTAGCCCCGGCGGATTGAACCACCGTGGACCGGTCATAGCCGGGCATGATGTTCTTCATGTTGCCGTAATCACTCAAGTCTTGCCACACCGCATCGATGGGCGCGTTCACAATGACTTCAGCCTGCAGGGTCTTCAGGGAACCCACATCCTGCGTCAAGGCAACCTGAGGACGACTCATCGGGGTTACGGCCCAGCTGGGGCTGGCACTCATGAAAACACCCAGACTCAGCCCTACTGAAAGCAAACTGCCCACGATTTGGTATCGATTAAACGTCATGAAGATACCCCATCACCTTAGTAAGCACGATATAAAAAAGACTTATACTTTAAATAAGTATTCCGGTGCGCCAAAATTGCCTGTCGATCCGGAATATTTCGTCAAATCCGAAAAAGTGGGGTGTTGATGCCGCCTTGGTCACTAAGCGCCATTAGGGCCAAAAGTGCCCGCACTGGCATTTCTCAGAGGCTGTCTGAAAAGTGCTTAACAGAATGGGGCTTTTACCGTAGCATAGAGAGTAGTGACGCGGCATGTACCGCGTATTCGCATTGACCGATTTAGGATATTCCGTATGCCTGAGCTAAAACGATTACTGGTCACCGGGGGTTCGGGGTTTATTGGCAGTTGGCTGATTCGCCACCTCCTCCACGAGCATCCGCAACTGCACATCATCAATCTGGATTTGCTGACCTACGCCGGAAACCCGGACAACCTGCTCGACATTGAACAGGACCCAACACTGGCTTCACGCTACGAATTCGTGCAAGGCGATATTCAGGATGAGGCGCTGGTGACTCGGTTGATGCGTGATGTAGACGCCTGCGTGAACGTAGCCGCCCAAACCCATGTGGATCGCAGTATCAGCGGGCCGGGCGTGTTTATCACCACCAACGTGCTGGGCACACAGGTTCTGCTGGAAGCGGCGCGTCAGGCCGGAGTGCAAAAATTCGTGCAAGTCTCCACCGATGAGGTGTATGGCAGCATCGAAGGCACGGCCAAGTTCACCGAAGAATCCCCGCTGGAGCCGAGCAGCCCCTATTCTTCCAGCAAGGCAGGCGCCGACCTGATTGCGCTGAGCTATTGGAAAACCTTTGGCATGCCCGTATGCATCACCCGATGCACCAACAACTACGGTCCCAACCAGTACCCGGAAAAACTGATCCCGCTGTTCATTCTGAACGCTTCCACAGATCAGTCTGTGCCCGTCTATGGTGACGGTCTCAACGTGCGGGACTGGATTCATGTGAAGGACCACGCCGCCGGGGTGGCCAAGGTGCTCTTTGAAGGCCAGCCGGGCGAAGTCTACAACATCGGCTCCGGCAACGAGCACAACAATATGGAGATCACCAGCCTGATCCTGAGTACACTGGACAAACCCGAATCCCTGATTCGCTTTGTGGCCGATCGGCCGGGCCATGATCGCCGTTACGCGCTGGACTCCAGCAAGATTGAGCGGGAGCTGGGCTGGAAAGCAGAAACTCCCTTTGAAGAGGGGCTACGGGAAACGGTACAATGGTATCTGGATCATCCTCAATGGGTAGCTAACGTCCGCCAGCGCGAACGTGACCTATTGTCGGTTTCCGTATAAGCACCCCGCTTCGGACAGTCTGTACCCTCAGCGCCGCAGCCGTGTTTTCCGAATTGAGTGTTCTCTGAGCCTGGTTGACACCCATCCGCTTCATTCAGACTCAGTGGCGTTTCTGGCCTACCTGTCCAATCAAACGTATCCTCCCTGATTTCGGGTTCAACCGCAGTATTTAAAACCATAACCCTTGAGAGATTCCCCACGCATGGCTTTCAAAAACATTGTTGTTACCGGCGCCCAGGGCATGCTAGGCCAGGAACTGGTGCCTTACCTCACCGCCCAGGGCTATCGGGTCACCCCGTTGAGCAGCAAGCAGCTCAATCTACTGGAAGATAGCCATGCCATGCAACACAAGCTCACACTCGCTGAGCCCGATGTGATCATTCACGCGGCAGCCTATACCAATGTGGATGGCGCCGAACGGGAGCCGGAACTGGCCATGGCCGTCAACAAGGATGGCACGCGCAATCTGGTGCTGGCCGCTCAGGAGCTGGGGGCCACACTGATGTATATCAGCACGGATTACGTCTTTGACGGCCTGAAAACGGACGGCCCCTATCAGCCGGTCGATCGACCCAACCCGGTGAATACCTACGGTTTGTCCAAATATTACGGCGAACTCATGGTGTCGGAGTTAATGGAGCAATACTATGTGGTGCGCACCAGTTGGCTCTATGGGATTTATAAAAAGAACTTTGTGCAATGGGTGATTGAAAGCGCTCGGGCTGGCAACGAAATTCGGGTCGCCACGGACTGGCTGGGCACACCCACCTGGACGGGCAACCTCTGTGCCGCCATTGAAACCCTGATGAACTCAGGTCAATTCGGCATTCACCACGCGGCGGATCAAGGGGTTGTCTCGCGCTTTGAGCAGGCCCAAGTGATCTGCCAGTCGATGGGCCTTTCCGGGGATCATATTCGCCCCATCACCCTGGCCGAACTGGACTTGCCCGCCAACCGGCCATACTTCAGCGCACTGGATTGCCCCAGTTTATCCGTACCCTCCTGGGAAACCGGCCTGAACGCCTACCTGACCCAGTACAAAGCCTTAACCCGGGACCCTTCTCAGTTACGATGACCGCCAAACGCAAGAAACCCAAACGTCGCAAGTCTCACCGCGACAGTCATTTACACCCTCGAGTGATCATTTCCGGTTACTACGGATTTGACAACCTGGGTGATGAGCTCATTCTGAAAGTGCTGATCGACGAGCTGAAGGCCCACAAAGTCGAGATTGTGGTGCTGTCACAAGACCCCAAAAAAACCGCCAAACAATACGGCGTGGAGGCCATCAAGCGCACCAGCTTTATTGACGTGGTCGACGCGCTGGCTCGGGCCAACCTGTTTATCAGCGGCGGTGGGGGATTGTTTCAGGATGCCACTGGCCCAATGAGCGCCCTTTACTATGGCGGCCTGATCCATCTGGCCTACTTTTTTGAAGTGCCAGTCTGCTTTTGGGCGCAAGGGGTCGGCCCGTTACGCAAAAAACTGTCCCGTCAGGTCACAGCGTCGGCCATGAAGCGCTGTGAGGTGATCACCGTGCGCGATGCGGGGAGTGTGGCTCTGGTGGAAGCGCTCACTGGCGAACGTCCCGAGATGACGGCTGACCCGGTTTGGATGCTGAACACCGGTAAAAAAAGCAAACCGGTTTTAAAAACCAGCGAGCATGAGCCCTGGCGGGTGGGCATCTCCTTACGGCCATGGCCGGAACTCACCGAGCAACGTCTGGAAAGCCTGGCGCAGGCGTTAATTGCATTAGCCGAACAAACCGATGGGCCCGTTGAATTCTGGCTGTTGCCATTTCAGAAAAAAGAAGACACCCACTTGCTGGCCGATTTCGCCAGACACCTGAAATTACCGGAAACACTGGCCCAACGCTGCACGGTGGTTCAGATTGAACCCGCCGACGTACTGGATAAAGTGGGACAATGCCATGCCATCGTGGGTATGCGGTTTCATAGTCTCATTCTGGGGCTCCTGCATCACATCCCGGTTTACGGACTGGTTTACGATCCCAAGGTTGCTGCCCTGCTGGAGATGTTTCACTTGCAAGGCACCCGCATCGACGCATTGGAATCACTGGATGGTGACACCCTGAAAGCACACTTTGATCAGTACCCCCCCATTGACCTCAAGCCCATGAAGCAGCAGTCCCAGCGAAATTTCCAGATCCTGAACGAACTGCTCAACATCCCAGAAGCAGAACTGCTGATCTGAGCCCTCCAGTGTGTGAGGGTGTTAGACCTGTTTCCTGTTTATTAAGGTTTATTGTGTACCACGGGTTCACTGCGGCATCGCACTTATTATGTTCTGTTGGGTGCTATCCTTGAAATGGTTTACCTGCGACAGGACAGCCTTTCTCAATGCGGGTGGGGTATCAAACCAACCCCAGAAGATCGATCGCCCTGCAACGCCAGATGCTGATAGGCGATTTCGACGCCGGGAAGGGCCTTTTGCTGGATAATCAGCTGACAACCCTGAAGCATGGTTTGTAAAGCGGCAGTACCCTGATGCATAAATTCATAGGTGGACTTCAGGCGGGTAATGGTTTCACGGAAATCAATCATTTCATACATCAGCCAATAACCCACAAAGGGATGTGCGATGATGAAATCATTAAATTGCCGGTTGGTGGCCTGAATGAATGTAATGGTTTCCTGGCTGTTGCCCTTGGGCTGCTGAAAAGCCTGCATCAGTTGCTCGCACAGGGTGTTTGCTTCCTGAAACTGTACCTTTAGCGCCAGTAACCCTTTTTGAAAGGCCTTACAACGCATTTCAATTTGAGCCGAGGTAAAGCCTGTCTGGAGGGCTGACGCCAGTGTTTCCTCTGAGTCCGATGCCTTCCAGGGAGCCGGAAACTCAAACTTCAGATCGGTTAAAGCCTGCAGCGTAAATCCTTCGAGATGCGCGCCACCGATTGAGGCGTTGTACAACCGCACCGGGTTTTCGCTTTGGGCATTCTTCACGGCCAAATCTTCCAGATGCCGAATGAAGCTTGTATAGGCTTTCAGCGTGGGCAGCCGCTCCCCCTGCTGACCCAGGGTCGTATCCATCGTTTCCGGCTGGGCATATAGTGTATCGGAAGGGGTCAGCGCCAGATTGCCCTGTTCGTCCTGCTGTAGGGCGATGCCCCCGGCATAGACCTGCTGATTGGGAAAAGCCAAATCCTGCCCGACCAGAATCACCGGATTGCAGCCCATCGCCAGGGCGGTCTGGAAGCCGATGATAGAAACGGTCCCCCCGCCATCCAGTCGTTGATGCTTGCAGCCCAGGGTTAAATCCATCCAGTCGGCAAACTGGGTGTTGTTTTGCCCGAGAAACAAACGCTTGCTGGCCGCAGGCGCCTCCAGAACACAGGACGGCACAAACGGACTGACGAGAAAGTTGATTTTTTCCAGTACCGTCGCGGGAATACCCGTCAATTGTTCCTGCATGCCATTGGCGTCATAGAAAATGGCGAAATCGGGAATAATGTCCGCTTCCCAGAGGCGACGCACGGCACCGCCCACGGCAATCAGCACCGCGGAATCCCGCTGGGCCCGAATTTCCGCCAGAGCACCATCCAGAGAAGGCCCTCGGGAAATTACCAGGGCGGGTTTACCGGCATAGCGGCCAATGAGGTCATCCAGCGTGCCGATTTGCGCAAACTGGGGCAAGTTGTTCAGGAACTGCGCCAACCACTGACCGTGAAATGCGCGGCCCGTCTTGGCATCGTAAATACGGTTCCTTTCCAGATCCGTGATACGGGCCATCAGATCCGGGATCTCACCGGCCATCAGATGGGCATAACTTCGCAGCAACAACACATCCAGCTGATACTGGGCGTATAACTTTTTGCGAATCCGGATGAGTAAATCCACCGGTTGATCCACCACCATCACCCGGCCACTGCCCAGCAATGAGGACAGATCCACGTTTTCCAGCATAAACCGCAGATAGGCAGTATCGGGTTCGTAGAGAATGATCTGCCCTTCGCTCTGTTGAAAGGTTTCATCCAGCAGATAGCCCAACCCAAGCCCCAGAATGACATGCACCCGATCGTGGCCCGGCGTAAACTGGGTCGTCAATACTTCTCGCACTTCCCCCATCGGGCTTTTGGGGTCATGCAGAAAAACACCCTGATACTGAATCGTGCAAAAGCCATCTTCCGCTTCATAGATGGTATATTCCGTGGTGGGGGATATGTCCTGTAAGTGCTTCAACAAAGGCGCGTGTCCGTTATTGGCCTGCATGAGCGCCTGCGTGTTTTTCTCAAAAAACATGATTCATCTCTCTCCGGGCCATCCATCGCCTGACCCACAGGCGGCAGGTCATCCTGCACCTTAAGCCACTGGCCCAAACAGAACCGAAGCCTCTCCCTGCATCCTAGCGCATTGCCCACACCCAATACGTCCGGTAGATGAGGGAGGTTTTAATGAATCGCCGCCATGATATGACTCACTGCGGCTCAAGCCAAGCTAGAAACGGTCAGCTCAGGGGCTCACCCAGCTGTCACGCGTAACTGCGCACAATCCGCTTATTACCGATCAGCGGCGGTCGTGGTGGTAAAGCCCGGAGAAGTCTCCGGCAGCTTCTGATAACCGGGGCTGTTCCGCACAAACTGCTCCAGATGCCCTTTGAGGAACTCGGCCTCAATGCGGTTCTCCCGATCCACCAGGGGATCGGTGCCGGGCTGAATTTTGGCCAGACCGGGATTCTTGGCTTTCAACTCCATCCAGACAACGGCCTCGTGTTTCCAGCTGTGCACTTCCTCGCTCAGCGAGTTGTATTCGTCATCGTGCATGGCCTCGTGGGCGATGAGGGCCGCCAATGCTTCCGGGGGCGCATTCCGGTGCTTCTCGTTGATAAAGATAACTTCCTCACCCTGATTGCTGATCCAGCTCAGGGCGTCGTAGTTTTTCAGGGCCTTGTGCATGGTCTTCAAATCCTTGAAGATAACCCGCATGGGCTTGTTTACAATGCGGTCCAGCGAGGTTTCACCCCGGCCAGTGCCCATCAGGTTAAAGGCTTTCATGATGGCATCGTCCCGCGTGCAACGCAGGTAGGCATTCATGGTGTAATGCGTCTGGGAAAAAGCGGGGGGATTCACCAGGCCAGTGAGCATCATTCCCACAAATCCGGCAATGACGATGACGGATAGTGAAACGGCCGGTTTGGCGTATCGGTGGACGTGTGACATGAGTCAACCTGCTTTCGAACAACCTGTGGACAGTGGGGCTGTTGCTTAGTTATCGACCGTTTTGCCAAAACTTTAGTTTTTTTTCGGAGGAGGCAATTGAAGAAATGGTTCTGTTGAGCATTTTAAACGAATGACGGGAAGTTGCAAATGATTCAAAGGAAACCCTGAGGGAAAAACGGCGGCCAGAGCCCCATCAATCCCTGAAATCCCTTTTTGGGCTTGAGATTAAGGATTCATTAAGTTTAGCAAAATTAACCCTCAAGAAGAATTAGCCGGATTACTTCCCCAAAAAACTTCAAACAACAGCCTGTAACTGATCGCCCCACGCCACCGACAACTGAACCACTGTATAAAACGGGGCTGATGCCCGGTATAGTACCGCTCCACAAGGCGAATGGCCGTCGTCAACTCTTTTTCACCCAGCTGATCCAGGCTCGCCAGACTCGCCAAGGCGCGAGCATACCACTGCACCAACAGACAGGCCATCCCAGCCATGGCCAACTGAGCAGACAAGGAAGAGCCCAGGGCCAGTAGTCGCTTCCGTTGCAGCAGGTTAAACAAAAAGGCGTTCAGGTGCAGATTGAGCTCCGAATTCCACGGTATCCGGCTTTGAGCCCGTAAGGCAATCGGCTCACCAAAAAGGCGAGGGTCCGTGTAATCCCGCCCCAGTATCAGTTGCACTGAACTGAGCGTTCGATAAGGCTTGCGTAAAAACAACAACGTCAGCAACCCGCCCATGCTCTGAGCAAATCGACGCGAGCCCATAGTGTTCGTGAACCCCCTACTCGCCCCCTCACCCGAGTTGTTCTGAGGGCGCTTTGAAGCGGTACACTCGCGCAAACAGGCAGCCGCCTGAAACAAGGCGGCCTCCGGATGGGTGGTCGATTGAAAGATCCGCTTCAGGGCATTCTGGTAAGTGGCATATTGCGCCGCAGATAGCGACTTGAAGCCCAGCAGGGGAATGCGCTCGGGAAGTAAGGCCACCGGCTCCAGCGAAGCCGCCTGTTCGTGATTCGCCTGAAGTAGTTCGTCCGGAAACGACCATAAATCACCACTGGCCTCCAGCTTTGGGTCTTGAGAGGCAACGGTCTGAGGCTGGTTCATTCTTTCCTGTCGGGGCTGAATGGGCTGAAAGGCCAACAGAAGCTTCTCTGAAATAGACTTGCAGGCCGCTGACGTTTCATGCCAGTCTGTTCCATTGGGCAGGCGCACGGTGGCAAAGGGGAAGCGTTGACACTCGTGGGGTTTTAACGTCAGCCCCTCGTGGATTTCTACCATGCAGCGGCGGTCATCGGCCAAAAACACGCACATGTTCTCATCCGTCAGCGGGATTCGGTAAGTTTCGGCAGTCATGGGGGTTAATGCCCTGCGGGTTTCAGTCAGGCGAGCCTGCACCCAGGGTCTTTCCAGAAGTTGCCGGGCCTTCTCGGTTTCTATGGGAATATTCCAGCTGCTACAGCACTCCCCGCACATATGGCAGTCAAAGTAGAGGGGCGCCTGGCTTTGATTTGAGTCTTGGTTCATAATGCCTTATGATGATAGCCCATTTGCCCTTGTGACCTGAGACCTGCCATGCATCCGATCCTGTTTGAATTTTCCGGTATTAAAATTTACGCCTACGGTGTCCTGATGGCCTTGGCCTATCTGCTCAGCTTCGCCCTCATTCTCAAGCGGGTCAGAGAGGCTCAGGATAACCCGGAAGACTATCTGGAAGCGGCAATCTGGTTCATTATAGCAGGCATTGGCGGGGCCCGGCTGTTTTACTTCATCTGGTACCCACAGGTCTTTTTCCACGATCCACTGGGGTCATTGTTCAGTCAGGGGGGACTGGTCTGGTATGGCGGCGTGATTGCCGTGCTGCTGGCCTCCATCGTGTTTTGCCGCATCAAAAAAATCTCCTTGCAGCATTTTGGAGATATTGTGGCTCCTGCAGCAGCGCTGGGGCTGGCCATTGGACGTATTGGCTGCTTGCTGGCCGGTTGCTGCTATGGCGCAGTTTGCGACTTACCCTGGGCCGTTCATTATCCCGCCGGGCACGAAACCCATGGACTGGCCGTGCATCCTGCACCCCTTTACGAAACCGCACTGATGCTGCTGGCCGCTGGCCTGTTGCTCAAACTGGATCAACACAAGCCTTATGCAGGC
Organism: Vampirovibrio chlorellavorus; assembly: GCA_903866275.1. GTDB lineage: Bacteria > Cyanobacteriota > Vampirovibrionia > Vampirovibrionales > Vampirovibrionaceae > Vampirovibrio > Vampirovibrio chlorellavorus_D. The sequence continues at coordinate 105,023 of CAIPMU010000019.1, forward strand.
TTTACGCTGTGGTGGTTCTTTATCATCGCTTCTCTGGTGCGGTTTAGTCTGGAATACATTCGGGGCGACCGGCTGGTGTGGATTCAGAGCTTTAACCTCAGCGCCTCTCAAGTGGTGAGTCTGGGCGGTCTGGTGTTGGGGGCGAGCATGCTGTGCTGGTTGAGTGTTCAAAGCAAACGAACGCTGTCCCGCGATAACGCACATGTGCTAGAATCTACTAGAATCTAAAGTGAAGGGCTCGTTCAATCCCCAAGTACTCAACCTTCAAAGCATCTTGATGAAATAGAGGAAGGTGAACAATGATCACAGAACCCAAACCTCTCATACTCTCAATTGTGGAGTATGTCATCGCGCAGATGGAGCTTTGTGTAATTGATTATAAGAATGGGGGGTTTTTGCCGCCTGAAAAACGCGCGATTCGTCGATTTGCCCAGGTGCCTGTCGGTCATTTACTCTCCAAAATGGCCCGCTTTCAGGTACTGGAAGATAAAACCATGCTGCGCAATAAACTGTTGGTGCTTTCTTCTGTTCTCCGCAACAAATACCCCCAGCTCGATCCCGCTTACTTCTCGAAAGAGTTCACGCCCAAACGGGGATGACTGCTAAAAAGATCACTTGGTTCATTCCAGTTTAACCAGTCAGGACATTTCCAGTTAGCACCAGAGATTACTGTTTCAACAATACCGTCACACTGGCCGCAATGGCTTCTTGCGTCCCCACGGGTGGAAACTGCTCAGCGGTCTTGGCTTTCACCGAAACGCAATCAAGAGGCAAACCGAACAACTCGGCCAACTGCGCCCGGATTTGCGCCTTATACGGCCCCAGTTTTGGCTTTTCCAGAAAAATGGTGCTGTCCAGATTCACCACCTGAAACCCGGCTTGAGTGATCAAGGGCAAAACCAGCCGCAAGAGGGCCACGCTGCTGATGCCCTTATACCGATCATCCGAAGGGGGGAAGTGATCGCCGATGTCGCCCAGTCCGCAAGCGCCCAGCAAGGCATCAATCAGGGCGTGCAACAGAACATCGCCGTCGCTGTGGGCCTCACTGCCCACGGGGCTGTCAATCTGGATACCGCCCAGCAGGAGGGGCTTGCTCGGTATTAAACGGTGTAAATCATAGCCTTGCCCAATGCGATACGCGCTGAAAGCCTGAGAAGGCATGCTTAGACGCTCAGGGGCATGTGGCCCAGCACAAACCGCTCAATGGCATCGGCCACACCGTCTTCCCCGATGGTGGGGGCCACATAGTTGGCATGCTGCTTCACGTCGTCGGGGGCGTTGCCCATGGCCACGCCAATGCCCGCATGCTGAATCATGGAAAGGTCGTTGCCCTGATCTCCAATGGCCATAATTTCGCTGGGGAGGATACCCCATTCCTGAGCGAGGGTTTGCAGGGCGTTCCACTTGGAGGCCGAGACATCAATGATCTCGCAAAAGTTGGTGCGGGAGCGGCAAAAGGACAAACGCCCGGCAAAGTGTAACTGCAACTGAGCCAAGAGATGATCCAGCCGGTGATCGTCAATCACCATAATCTTGGTGGGGTCTACGGTCATGCAGTCGAGCAAGTCATCATGAAACACGGGTGCCACGCCGGCCTTCTGGCTGTAATAGGAGGCATGGACGTTACTGGGATGCGTCCAGAGCTGATCGTGCATATACAGATTAATGTGATACTTTTCGGCCAGCAGGGTTTGCATCACTTCTTGGGCCAGGGACAGCGGAATGGGCGCATGAAAGCGCTGGGCATGGCCTTCGGTAATTTCCCGGACCATGGCGCCCTGATAGGTGACCAGAGGCTCCACCACACCAATCTGGCGGGCAAAAGGGAGGGCGGAGAGAAACATGCGCCCGGTGGCAATCACCACCCGCACATCGGTCTGGGTAATCAGGTGATTGAGGAGACTCAAGACCCGAGGCGAAATTTGAAGTTGATCGTTCACGACAGTGCCGTCAAGATCCAGGGCGACAAGTTTAATCATGACCCTATCATACTATCCAGTCTGTTTAAGGCAAGCCAAAATCCAGAAAACCCAACCCGGCCTACCCCTTGGGCTGTAGCAACCCGTCCACTGAGGCCGTCAGAAAAGCACTTCATCTGGTCATCCCCACATGATCATTGCACTGCTATCTCAAACACATTTTATGATGTTTATCAAATTTTATAATGGCTATAAAAGGGTGATAATCATGGTGTCTTGCAAAAAGAAAGCACGCCCTCTCTCCAAAAAGAGGCAAAGCCTCTTTTCCTAAATCAAAAAGCAAATTGATAACCCACCAGAAAAACGATCTCTGCCGGGGTTTGGGGGCCGGCAGTGGCCCCCAATGGAGGGAGTTTGAGGGAGGCTAGCCTCCCTCAAGGCAACCAGCTAAACCTGATACGTTAAAGACTCTCTGGGGAGGCCACGCTTTCATCCTCCACACACCAGCGCTTGGCAATCTCAAACAACTCATCTAGCGCGGTCAGCAATTCTTTTCCCCGCTCGGTCAGACCATAAGTCACCTGCGGGGGAATTGAGGGATGATGATCTCGGAAAATAATCCGCGATTCCTCCAGCATGCGCAGGCGCTCGGTCAGGACTTTAGAAGACAGCCCCGGCACATTGCGCTTAAGCTCGCCAAAGCGCAGGGGGCCATTGGTGCAGAGCACCCATAAGATATAGCAGGTCCACTGGCCCATCAGCAGCCGCAGGAGGGAATCCATGGGGCAACCCGATGGGCTTTTTGGGAGTTTTGGTTTTAAAGAGCGGTTAGGCATTGGGGTTCAGGCTCAAAAATTCCGGGCTAAAATTGGGAAAGGGTAGTTACCAAAAAGTACCTACTTTCTTTAAGTAACTGGCATGTGTATACTTCACTTCAGTTACCTATAGTAACCAGCTTACTACAGGTAACTATTTTTTAAAAGGGTCCGGCGTGCGGCTGAGCAAACCCTGCCCGGTCGAGCGATTGAACCGGTCGCAAGCCAAACTGTTTCCATGATTGTCAGTATCGGGCAAACGCCCAGGGAGAACTAAATGAGCACCGTTGAACTCTCACCAGAACTCAAAACACTGGCCAGGGATCTGTCCAAAGAGCCGCCCCGTAGTCCCCGAGAGACATTGGGTGGCTATGTGATCGCGGCCCGCGTACTGGACAAGTGTCGGGCTTTCCTGAATAACACCCTTGGGGAGTATGATTTTGACTGCTTTATGGATAATCTCTTCTTCGGTTTCGCAGGGATTCAGGCCGAAGCCTTCAAGAACTTTGTGGCCACTGGCGCTTCCGATGAAGAGGTCGGCGCGTGGATTCAGGCGAACGCCACCCAGAAAGACCGGATGGAAGTGGTGAAATGGAACAACCATGCCCGAGCCATGACGCCCAAGCTGCTTCCCGATAATGTTCAACTGTTTATGGAAGGATACATCGCACAAAACGTGCCCAAACACCGGCCCATTTACCATGTTTTCGACATCTTTGATCTGGAAGAAGGCCGGTTATAGGCAATGAATCAAACCATTCCAGCCTGAATCATTCTATTCAAGCGTCATTAATTTAATATCGTTACGTCAATGAATGAGGAGCAACCCCTATGAGCACCATCACTATTTCAGACAAACTGAAAACACTGGCCAAAGACCTCACGAATGACTTCCCGCGCAGCCCACGGGAAACACTGGGTGGCTTTGTAATCGGTGGACGGACGCTGGACAAATGCCGGGCGCATTTGAACGGCAGCATCGGTGAATATCACTTCAACTGCCCGCTGGATCAGATGTTTCTGGGCTTTGCAGGCATCAGCGCGGAAGACTTTGAAGCCTTTGTGGCCACCGGGGCTTCCGATGCGGAAGTGGGCGAATGGGTGAAAGCCAACGCCCAGCAAAAAAACCAGCTGGAAATCGTGAAATGGAACAACGAGCAACGCTATAGCACCATCAAGGAGCTACCGGACAAGTTGCAGTTGTATATGGAAGAGTACATTCCCGAGAACCTGCCCAAGGGCAAAGTGGTCTACCACTGGTTCGATGTGTATGACATTGAAGAAAAAAGAATCTAGGCCTCTGGCCTGACATGCGTCAGCGGGTTTGCACCGGCGGCTGGTTCCACTAAAATGGATGAGCCTGAAATCGTCGGAGGCAAACCCGCCAATCGCGTAATCCCCATGCACACTGGCCGTCTGAAAAAGCGCCAAAGTATGCCATACAGCCCACACCGTTTGTAGATTTATAACGCCATTCATTGCTTACTGAAACGAATCAGAAAAGGGAGACTTCCCATCATGGCTCAAATGTTGATCAATCACCTGGACCCGCCGTTGCCTTGTAGTGGCAAGGTGTTTAAAACCTTTGCTGCCGAAAAACTGTCGCCCGAGTGGCAAGACTGGAAATGGCAGTTCCGCAACCGCATCACCAGCCTGGAACAACTGAAAGACTACATTTGCGTCACCGCTGAAGAGGAAAAGGCCTTTCAGGCTGCCGGGAAAAACCTGCCCTTCGCCGTGACCCCCTACTACATCGATCTGATTGATCCGTTGGATCCCAATGATCCCCTGCGGAAAACCGTTATTCCCCGCATGACCGAGTTCACCACCACCGCCGCCGAAATGGTTGACCCTTGCGGCGAGGACAGCCACATGCCCGTGCCGGGGCTGGTACACCGCTACCCGGACCGGGTGCTGTTTCTGGTGAACGAAACCTGCTCGGTGTACTGCCGGTACTGCACCCGCAGCCGCATTGTGGGCAGCGGCAAGCACAAGGTCGAGTTTGAGGAAGTCTACGACTATCTGCGCAATCACCCCGAAGTGCGGGACGTGCTGATCTCCGGCGGCGATCCGCTGGTGATGAGTGACGAGAAGCTGGAAGGGATTATCAGCAACCTGCGGGCCATTCCCAGCATTGAGGTTGTCCGACTGGGCACCAAGATGCCCACGGTACTGCCCCAACGCATCACCGAAAATCTGGTGAACATGCTAAAAAAATACCACCCCTTCTTTATGAGCATCCACTTTCTGCACCCGAATGAGATCACCCCGGAAGTGGAGCGCGCCTGCAACATGCTGGCCGATGCGGGCATTCCCACCTTCAGCCAGACCGTGCTGCTGAAGGGCGTGAACGACGACCCGGTGCTGATGAAGTCCCTGATGCAGAAAATGCTGAAACTACGCATTCGGCCCTATTACATTTACCAGTGCGATCCGGTGCAGGGCACCTCGCACTTTAGAACCAGCATCGATAAAGGGCTGGAGATCATGGAGCATCTGCGCGGCCATACCACGGGCTATGCCATCCCGACTTACGTGGTGGATGCCCCTGGCGGCGGCGGAAAAATCCCGGTCAGTCCGGATTACGTGCTCTCTCGGGAGCCTGGTAAAACCGTACTTCGCAACTTTAAAGGCGATGTCTACGAGTACATCGAGGAATAAGTCCTTTCTCCTTCAATATGCCCGACGTATCGTGCGAAAAATGCGTGCAGGTCGGGCATTTTGAGGCTATCCGTTTACATTCTGTTACCAACTGTTCCAAAGTCTAAAATAATTGTTTTTATATTAACAGGAGACAGGGTTGGACATAGGCCCGAATCACTCCAAGGCTAACAGGTTGAAGGTAGAAGTAGAAACAAAGCCAACAGTTACATTCAACGTAACGGTTGCAAGTGTGGAACAGGCTGATAAAAGGGCAAACCGGCAAGCGGAGTGCCAGATAGATTTGGACAACAGGGTGGGTGGATGGTGACTGCCAGCGTGCAGCAACGACAATAATCCTATGCGATTGGGATTTATAGAGGCTCGTGTTTCAGGGAATGGGAACCACGCAATGATGCCGGCCAATGGCCATCCATTCCCGATCAGTTTTTTTCTCTCTCTCTCAAAATCATGGCCCGATTTTGCCACAGTGCAAGTCGGGCCTTTTTTTGAATAAAATTCAGGATGGGAATTACCAACTGAACCAGGGGGGATCATACGGTGGCCAAGCTGGAAAACTACCACCTCTGCATATGGTTGCGGGATCCGAAGTTCCTCTGGTTGTGATTTTGCCGCTCGCATACAACATCAATTCTACTGCTTTTCCGGGGCCATTGGTGGTACCATCTGTTACTTTTCCGTCAGGGTCCACAATAACGGGATTTGCATTGGTAGTGTTGGTGCCGCCGAAATACCAAAAAGTATCAAAAACCAGAACTGAACCATTATGCATTCGGTAGCAACGACTTGCACATGATATGGTGGTTAATGTTTGGACGTGATCAACGGTGTTACTGGATGTGTCGATACTGGCGTAGTTGAGGTAGGGTGTAAGCAGTTCCGCATTAAATGTGCTGGGAACAATATTGTTTCTTTTGTATTCTTGGTATGCCCAGGCAATGGCTGCGGCATCTTCTTTGACTACAGCGTTCATTTGTTGCAGTTGAGAGCCTGAGATGATTTTAGGGATCGTGAAGGTGACAATGACGCCTAAAATAGCCATGGAGATGAGCACTTCCGCCAGGGTAAAGCCCAGCGACGTTTTCTGGTGGCATGGCTGGGGAAGCCACCCTAGCCATTGACGCGCTCTTTCCTGAACCAGCGGCGTTGGCTTGAGGAGTAAGGGTAAGCTTAAACTCCAAACAAGCGCAAGCTCAGCAATACGATTTCGGGGGGGGGGGGGAGTATACATGCACGTTTTATTTCCTCTGAAAATGTACTCTATCTCTATTCTATTATCGCCTAGTTTCCAGAAAACTTTAATTTAACCTGAAGATGCTTGGGTTGAAGGCTTTAAAGGCTTATTGAAATCGGTGGAGCAGCTTGAATCGATTAATCCAAGGTTAAAGTATCGTAATTGGGCAAATTCAAGGGGCTGATGGTCAAGTGATGCACCTTGGGCTTCACCAGATAGGTTTTTTCGGCCACATAAACAGGGACAATGGCCGTATCTTGCTCTAATAAAAGGGCTTGGGCCTGGTCGTATATTTTCTGACGTAACACCGGATTTAAAGTCACCACGGCTTGGCGGATTAATTCATCGTAGCGCGGATTCTTCCAGCGCGTGTGGTTGTTCCCGTTATCGGAGAGAAACAGGCCCATAAAACTATCGGCGTCGGGGTAATCCGCGAACCAGCCCAACCGGAAGATCTGGGGCGGATCTTCATCCAGCTTGCTCAGCAGGACTTTCCATTCCATGTTGTCCAGCCGCACATCCACGTTTAAGTTTTGCTTCCACAAGGCTTGGGCAATTTCCGCCTCTTTCTGGATGTCGTACTGGGTCTGGAAACTCAGGCGCACCGGGGGGAAGCCTTTCCCATCGGGATAGCCCGCCTCCGCCAGAAACTGGCGCGCTTTTTGGGGGTTAAATTGCAAACCCAGTTTGGGGTTATAGCCCAACAGGCCGGGAGAGATCCAGGACGCGATGGGCTGCTGGCCGCTTTGCATTAGTCGGGGGTAATAACTGCGATCCAGCGCGTAAGCAAAGGCTTGCCGCACCTTGGGATTGTTAAAGGGCGGCTTGGTCACGTTAAAGCCAAAGTAATTGATGCGGTGCAGCATGCTGGTGTGGCAATCCGGGCTTTTCCGCAAGCGGCGCACATCGAATGACGGCATGCTGGTGGTGGTTTCGATGAAATCCAGCTCGTTGTTTTCATACATCACCACGCTGGTGTTGGCATCATTGATCATCATCATGTCAATGGCCTCCACACCGGGGCGCTTGGCACGATTTTTCTCGTAGAAATAGGGGTTGGGGGTCAGCCGGATTTTTTCCTCATGCTGCCACTGCCTCAACTGATAAGCCCCATTACTCACCAGATGCCCCGCCTCGGTGAAATTGTCGCCGTAGCGCTCGATTACATCGCGCCGTAAAGGCAGCATTGCCGGGGCCGTGGTCAATTGCAGAAAAAATGGGGTGGGTCGCTGTAAATCCACGACTAAAGTGCGCGCATCGGGGGCATGGACGCCCACCTGTTTAAAGTCAGTAAGCGTGCCATCGTAGAAGGCTTTGCCGTTTTTCAGCTCATACAGAAAAAAGGCATACGGCGCACCCGTTTTGGGATCCAGCACCCGGTGCCACGCATACAGGAAATCCCCCGAGGTCACTGGGCGGCCATCGCTCCAGCGGGCATCGGGCCTCAGATGAAAGACATAGTGCAAGCCATTCGGGCTCATCTCCCAATGGTCGGCCATGGCGGGTTGCACATGCATGTGCTCATCCAGTTGGGTGAGTCCTTTGAACAAGGGCAGTAACACGGAGAACGATGTCAAATCATCCGTCTTGGCTGGATCGAGATCCGGAGGCTCTGTACCCAGGTTCATGCGGAAAATTTTAGCAGGTTTTTCAGCAGTCGATAGCGAGTTTTGCGGTCCGACATCCGCTTTCAGCGGGCTACCACATGCGGAAAACCCAAGCACCAGTATCGCCGCCAAGCCAATGGCCGCAGAATACAGGTTGAAAAAGCCGTCTCGTCCAGGAGTCATCACAATCCAAACCAAAAAACAAAACCATTATCCAAATGGAGGTGTGCGATTATTCTAACATCCCTGTATGATTAAGTAAGCGCGTCGGGCCAAGAGACTGCCGGTGCGTCTGATTCATTCAATTCCAGAGAGGCTTGAGGCGGACTGCGACACATGGACATCAGTTTTGATCGTTACTCGCTGATCATCAATGGGCAGCGGGAGTTTATCCGCAGCGGTGCCATGCACTATTTTCGTCTGCCCAGCCAGGAGTTGTGGGAAGATCGCCTCTACAAGCTGAAAGCCGCGGGTTACAACACGGTAGACCTCTATTTCTGCTGGAATTATCACAGCCCGGCACAAGGCGAGTACGACTTTACCGGCATTCGCGACGTGCGTCGCCTGCTGCAAATCACTCAGGAGCTGGGCTTGTATGTGATCGCCCGCCCCGGTCCCTATATCAACGCCGAATACTCCGGGGGAGGCTTTCCCGGCTGGCTACTGGCCAAGCGGCATTTACCCTTGCGCCATCGTCGGGAAGGGGCCTTTGAGTGGTCGGAAGAATACATGGGCTATGTGCGGGAGTGGTGGCATCAAATCGTTCCGATTTTAAACGAGGCCCCCAACATTATCCTGATGCAAATTGAGAACGAGTACGCCACGCTGGAGGTAGAGCCTGACTATATGCAGGCCCTTTACCAGCTCACGCGGGACTTGGGCGTAACCGTGCCGCTGTTCCACAACGATCTCTATGTAGCGGGCCTCTACGAAGACATTGTGGACATTTACTCGTTTGACAACTATTCCGTGACCCAGTTTGAAACCGATTGGCGGGAAATGCCCGAAGTGTTTCAGGTACTGGATGCGGTGGAAGAAAATCTTCGCCCCTTCTGCGAAAATCGACCATTGATGGCCGCAGAACTTCAGGCGGGCTGGTTTGGCACCTGGAAAGGCCAGAAGTACGAGAAAATCACGGAATTGCTGGGCCGGGAACATATTAACATCTCCACCAAGAGCCTGCTGGGACAGGGCTTGACCATCTTCAACCACTACAAGGCCATTGGGGGAACCAACTGGGATTATACGGGCAGCATCGAAACCTACACCTCCTACGATTTTGGCGCACCCATCTCGGAATCGGGCATCAACACGGAGCGCCTGTTTGAAAGCAAGGCTCTGAATTACTTCCTGCAAAGCTTTGATCTGGCAGCGACGGATCGGGCAACTGACTTCCCGCTGGCCTTATCCCACCCGGAGTGTCTGTATGCGATCCGCACCGACCAGCGTCATCCCGAAACGCACTGGCTGTTTTTGCGGAATTTAACCTACGAAAGCCATAGCCTGACCGTGGGCGAACAGATGCCCGTCACGGTAAAGCCCTTTGAGACCATCATTCTGCCCTATCAGGTGCCGCTCAAAAATGGGATGACCCTGGCGTTTAGCACCGGGGAGCTCCTCTACCAGAATGACAGCACACTGGTCATCAAGGCCGATCGGTTGGTTACCCTGATGTTACAGTCCCCGTTGAGCACCCCGTTATTGATCAGCGGCTCGCATGCCGACGAGGTTGAGGTCCTGGAGTCGGCACAGGGACAGATCACGCTGCAATGTGCCGAATTACCGGAAACCAGCCTGCGGCATTTGAAGGTAGGCACCCTGAATATTATTCTGCTGGGACAGCGCCTGATTGACACGTTTTGGGTCGAACCCAACGGCAACCTCGTGACGGGTGCCGATATGCGATTGCCGGATGGGTCGTATGCCCTGGCAACGGGCTTTCAGACGCTGTATCACATCAGCGCCTCCGGGGATGCCATTGAAATCGAGAGACTGCCCGAGAGCGAACCCTTGAACGTGCCAACGCTGCGCCATTGGCAGGTCCTCAACGAGGCCCCGGAATTGGCTCATATCAAGGCATTTGAGGAGGCCTTTCAGCCGGTTAAGGCAGGCTTGGCCGATTTTGACACCAATGAGCTTTATGAAGGCTCAGCCTGGTATCGCTTAACCTTACAAGGCGCAGGCCCTCAGCAGATTGAAATTGACGCCCGCCACATCTGGGGTGCATTTCTGAACGGCGAAGCCCTGGGTCACGGACACCAGCTGGTGATTATCTATGGGATGGAAGCACCGGCAGCGGTCGCCCTGCCGGTTCCCGCTCATCTGTGGCGAGTGGACGGCCCCAATGAGCTGCTGATCTTTGTTAATGGGTTAGGCCATCCCAAGGGCTTCCATGATGACGCCCAAACACCGCAAGGCTTGCTCAGCCTCAAGGTGGACGGCATTGAACGGGCCGGAGACACCCAAATACTCGGTCGGGAGCATAGCCGTCGCGACAGCGGACAACTCCCTCAAAGCCAGCTGGAAGACTTTGAGCGGTCACCACTGGTGCTGCTTCGCACCTCGTTTACACTACCGGGCAATGGGGAAAGCGAAATTCCCTGGGGTTTGAAACTTCAGGACGTGGACTTTGAACGGATCAATATTTATCTGAATGGCATGCTAGTGGGTCGCTACTGGCGCGATTGTCGCCGTCAGGAGATCTTTTACCTGCCCAAAGGGGTGTTAAGAACCGGTTCAGAATCGCAAAACGAGCTGGAGCTGGTGTTGATCAACTTTGAGCCCCCCATAGAACGGGCCCGGTTAAGCTTTCACCCACAACAGGTGACATTACGCCCTTACGGGGTGTTCACAAAAGCTGTGCACAAAACCCAACCATGAATCGAGTGAGCTGATGACCGTTATACCGAATTTTATTCTCAAGCGTATGTATAAAGACAAAAGTCTGCGTCGACTGGATGGCGGGATAGGCTTTGACATAGTGAACAATCTGGGGCCAGGGCAAATCTCCAAGTTGAACAGCGTAACCCTGAATGGGCAAATTTACCTGCCAAGCCAGCTCAAACTCTTGATTGGCAGTGATATAGTTCCCGGAGAGTTAATCACTGAAGAGAATCCAGCCACGTTTTTCCTGAATCAGGTGATTACCTGCCTAATCACCGAACTGGATCTGCCGGATGGGCCGTATGAACTGGTACTGGATCTGGTGAGCCGAGAAGCGGGAAAAGTATCCCTAAGTGTGAAAGATACCTTGAAACGCTGATAGGTCAGGTTTTTTAAGCATTCAAATTGCTAAACAGGTCTATTTTTGAGGATATAAAAGCGACGGGTAAGGCATTCCGGCAGAATGTCTGAGAAACGCCCATCTGAAAGGCGTCAGCGCTTATCGCTCGGCTCATTGGGAGAGCCATTTTGAAAAATATGTGAAAATCAGGCTTGACTCAGGATTTTGGTTTGAGTATTTTATATCCATACCTCTTTACGCCCCCATCGTCTAGAGGCCTAGGACACCTCCCTTTCACGGAGGCGACGGGGATTCGAATTCCCCTGGGGGTACCATATTTCTTTTTTAGCACCTTCGGCAATTACGTCGAAGGGCTTTTTGTATGTGGCCTTTTCATGCATGCACTTGAAGTAGTCATGCTCCCATGGCATAAGTTTCTGTCACCACCAACAACAAATCAGTCATCGAAGCGTCATCTGTTTATTGTAGAGTGCCCAAACGCAACAACCAATGAACGTCTTGACCAGGCAGATTTAAATGATTCATCCAAAACGCTTTACGCTTGGTGGCTCGTCACCTAGGGCGAAATGACGCTCAATAAGTGTTATCTATCCCGCTTGTGATAGAATATAAAGGCCAAAACACGCAATTACCGTACAATTCCCTCAGCATTGCGCCCTTACAGCGTCTCTTTCGGGCAAAGATAACCTGCTCCAATGAGATTTAGACGCTTTAAATCAGAGGGAAATATTTAAATTCTTACAGAATTTTAACCCAACCTTACCGCGAACCTTGATAAAATGTCTTGAAGAGCAGCTCGTGGAAAAATCCTTGAATGTCAACTAAGAGCTTATGCTAATACTGGTCGCCAAAATGCTTGAAGTTTGCATGTATAGAATGTGCAATTGAGTGAATAAGCCCTCATTGAGTCTATTTTGAATAGAAGTCTTCTTGAAAGCCAGGAGGCCAAAACCTCCATATCATGGACGAGACAAGGAACAGCAAATAATGAAACCACTTAATAAACTGTTTTTAATTTACAGTGCTATCTCAATTATTTTTTATACAGGCTGTCAGTCTCCTCCTGAAGTCAAGGAAGTCGAAAACACTTATCAGGTAAGTAAGCCTTTAATCAAGGATATGAGGCTGAATGATGAATATGTTTGTCAGATCAGAGCCATTCAACATATTGAGCTTCGGTCACTGGAAAAAGGTTACTTGCAGAAAATTTACGTAGATGAGGGCCAGTTTGTTCATCGAGGGCAAATACTGTTTCAAATCAAACCTAATATCTACAGGGCAGATGTTGAGAAATCACAGGCTGAAGTTGGGCTTGCCAAGATTGAGCTACAAAACAACAGAGCATTGGTCGCAAAAGATATTATCTCCAAAACTGAAGCCGCAATGTCTGCTGCAAAATTGGCCAAATCCCAGGCAGAACTGGAGATGTCAAAAACTCATCTGGGATTTACGCAAATCCGAGCACCGTTTGACGGCCTGATTGGTAAATTTGGAGACATCAGAACTGGCAGCTTGCTGGATGAAGGTGAATTACTAACCACGTTGAGCGACAATCGCAAAATGTGGGTGTACTTCAACGTGCCCGAAGTCCAATATTTAAACTATATGAAAAACAAACACACCAACGGCGCTCAAACAGTTCAATTAAGATTAGCCAACAAGGAAGTGTATCCTGAAGTTGGCAACCGGGAAATAATTGAATCCGATTTTAGCAATACCTCTGGAAACATTGCATTCAGGGCTACATTTAATAATCCTCACGCATTACTCCGTCACGGAGAAACCGGGAATGTTCTTTGGCCCAAAATGATAAAAAGAGCCATCATCATCCCCCAAAAATCGACGTTTGAGATTTTGGACAAAAAATTTATACTCGTCGTTGATAAAAGTGGCATTCTTCATGAGCGCGAAATTATAGTTGCCGAAGAGGCACCGAACATTTTTATTTTAAAATCTGGAATAAACCCCGATGAAATGTTCTTGCTTGAGGGACAAAATAAGCTCTACAAGGGAGACAAAATAAAGTATCAACTTCTTGCCCCCAAGACGGTCATAAAAAGTTTAGACATGTATGCCAATTAACCAAGGTCAAGACAACTTATGTTTAAAGATATACTAAAAAGACCTGTATTGGGTCTGGTCATCTCGATATTTATCGTTTTTTTGGGTTGTCTTTCCATTCAGCAGCTACCCATTTCACAGTTCCCCCAGATTGCCCCGACGGTCGTCAATGTTTTCATTGCTTACCCTGGCGCCAGCGCTGATGTGCTTACAAAATCCACGCTGATTCCATTAGAAGCTGCGATTAATGGCGTACAAGGCATGCGTTACATGGCCTCGGATGCTACCAGTGCAGGCGAAGCCACACTTCGACTGGTGTTTGAGCCTGGAACAGACCCAAACCAGGCTGTGGTTAATGTTAAAACACGTGTGGACCGGGTAATGAACACATTACCCGAATTGGTGCAAAGAGAAGGTGTCATTCTATTACCTCTCCAGCCATCCATGCTGATGTATATTGACTTATACTCGGAATCCAAGACAATCGATCAGAAATACCTTTTCAATTACGCCTACACCAAGCTTATTCCAGAAATTCAGCGAATTAATGGTGTGGCAAATGCCAGCCTACTCGGCACCAGAACATATTCCATGAGAATATGGCTCAAACCAGACCGGATGAGAGCTTACAATATTTCTCCCGTAGAAGTCGTTGAGGCCATTAAAAAACAAAGTATCATTGCACGCCCCGGCCGGTTAGGACAAAGCTCAGGGAAAAAAGCCCAATCTTCCGAATATGTTCTCGATTATGAGGGCAGATACAACGAACCTAAGCAATATGAAAATATCATTATCAAAAGCTCTGAATTTGGGGAGATCGTTAAACTTCGAGATATAGCCGAGGTCGAATTAGGTAGTGAGTTTTATGATATTTATAACAACCTCGACGGAAAGCCCTCTGCCTCACTCATACTTAAACAAACACCAAACAGCAATGGTGCAGAGGTCATCAAGAACATTAAAAATAAAATCAAGGAACTTGAGAAGAATTTCCCGGACGGGATCAAAGTAAAATACAGCTATGACGTTTCCAAATTTCTAGATGCCTCTATTGCGCAAGTCATAGATACCATTAGAGATGCCTTCATTCTGGTAACATTGGTTGTATTTTTGTTCTTGGGTGATTGGCGATCGACCATCATTCCCATTATTGCAGTGCCCATCTCGCTCATTGGCGCATTCTTTGTACTCCTCGTATTTGGCATGTCTATCAACCTAATCACTTTGTTTGCGGTGGTACTTGCCATTGGGATTGTTGTAGATGATGCCATCGTTGTTGTGGAAGCCGTGCACAGCAAAATGGAAGAAGATCCAACTTTAACACCCTATTCAGCGACCCAAAAAGCGATGGGGGAATTAGGGGGAGCCATTATTGCTATCACTCTGGTTATGATTTCCGTATTTTGCCCGATTGCGTTTATGAGTGGACCGGTGGGTGTATTTTACAGACAGTTTTCCATTACAATGGCGAGCTCTATCATTATTTCCGGCTTGGTAGCACTAACACTTACACCCGTATTGTGTGCCATGATTCTCAGAAATCATTCCGGTCACAAGAAATCAAAAAATCCATTGAAGCAGTGCATCAGCCAATTCAACTCACTTTTCGACAAGCTCACAGAAAAATATATGTGGCTCTTGAACAAGATTGTTTCAAAACGAAGCATCACTTTCGGTGCCGTGGTCTTGTTTTCAGTTGGTATTTTCTTTCTAAACAAAATCGTTTCTTCAGGCTTTGTACCTAATGAAGACCAGGGTACAATCTACGCGATTGTACAAACCCCTCCCGGCTCTACGCTGGAATACACCAATCAAGTCGTCAATCAATTAGAAAAAATCTCACAAAAGGTTAAAGGCGTTGAATCAGTTACGTCAATGGTAGGTTATGAGATTATGACAGAAGGTAGAGGTTCTAATGCGGGCACCTGTCTAATCAACCTGAAAAACTGGGAAGAAAGAAGTCAAAGTGTACACGAAATTATTGAAGAACTAGAACAAAAAACCATTAGCCTGGGGGCTAAAGTGGAATTTTTCGAACCTCCAGCCATTCCAGGCTTTGGCACCTCTGGCGGGTTTTCCTTACGTCTTCTGGACAAGTCGGGGGAAACGAATTATCAGGAACTTGAAAAAGTAACTCAAGAATTTATGCATAATCTGGAGCAACGAAAAGAAATTGAAGGTTTGTTTACTTTTTACAATGCTTCGTATCCTCAATATAAAATCAAAATAGATAACCAGTTAGCCATGCAAAAGGGCGTATCTATTGATAACGCCATGGAAAATTTGAATATTCTCATTAGTGGTTCCTACGAACAAGGCTTTATCAAGTTTGGACGATTTTTTAAGGTCTTTACCCAGGCCAGTCCGGAATATAGAAGAAATCTGGCTGACTTGAACAATTATTACGTAAAAAATGATCACGATGAAATGGTGCCATATACCTCTTTTATGACTACAGAAAAGGTAAAAGGCGCCAATGAAATTACCCGATACAATCTCTATAATTCTGCCGTAATCAGAGGTTTTCCAGCCAATAATTTCACCTCAGGTGACACTATTGATGCCATCAAAGATGTGGCTCAAAAGACCCTGCCCAGAGGGTATGATATAGCCTGGGAAGATCTCTCATACGATCAGGCGAAACGTGGCAATGAATTCACCATTATTTCCTTGATAGTAGTATTATTTGTATATTTAGTACTAGCAGCCCAATATGAGAGTTTTGTCTTGCCCTTGGCCGTTCTGTTTTCCCTGCCCATAGGGATTTTTGGATCTTACTTAATGCTCAAACTCATGGGCTTGGCGAATGATGTCTACGCACAGATCGCTATCATCACACTGATTGGCCTTTTGGGTAAAAACGCTGTATTGATTGTAGAGTTTGCCGTACAAAAACGAAATGAAGGGTTACCCATATTAAGTGCGGCACTTGAAGGTGCCAAAATGCGGTTTAGACCTATTTTAATGACTTCCTTTGCCTTTATAGCTGGATTATTACCCTTGGTTTTATCTCACGGTGCAGGTGCTGTGGGAAATAGAACCCTTGGTTCTTCTGCTATGGGCGGCATGATCTCTGGAACCCTTATCGGCATCTTAATCATACCAGGCCTCTACTTTGCGTTTGCGAAACTGGTGGATGGTAAAAAACTATTAATGGATGAAAGTCTGACCCCGTTGACTGAACGATTCGAGAAACACTAGCTCTTTTGATAGAAGCTGATTCCCCCATCCATTTCCAAAAATGAAGTTTTTCTTATTCAAAAAACAAGACTGGTAACCCAAATGATATTAATTATCTAATTGAGACTCATGAACCCAAACCGCTGTTTTGACCCCATTGCAGTCTCCCAGATTCTAAGTAAGGAATAACTATGAAGTCGATAAAAATAATTAGCTATCTATGGTTACTGATATTACTGGCATGTAACCCGAATGAGACTGTATTTGCACGCTCCTGGTTTCACCCCGTTAAGCTTTCGGATAAAAAAGTCAAGTTTAATGTACCCACTATATATGCCTCTATACAGGCAAAGGATCATGAAAAATCAGAAGAATTGGATAATGTAGCCCTCATTAATTGGCGGGATTTTTTCTCTGACCCGAATCTTGTCTATCTGATTGAAACAGCACTGACAAACAATCAAGAAATCAATATTTTTATACAAGATATTGAAATTGCCAAAAACGAAGTCAGCGAAAAACAAGGCGAGTACCTGCCCAAAGTCGGTTTAGGCATAGGCGCAGGCAATTACAAAATTTCAAAAAATACACTGGACGGAGAGCTAGACAAGATTATCGACAGGAATAATCTCAGTTCCAAAAACTCGGAGTTGAACGTTGGCCCAAGCCTGAGCTGGGAAGTTGACATCTGGAAAAAATTACGGAATGCAAAAGATGCCGCCACAATGCGGCTGATGGCGCAAAAAGAAGGTCGAAATTATCTGGTTGCAAGATTGGTTGCCGAAATAGCTCGCAATTATTATGAATTGATGGCGCTAGATAATTCTCTAAAAATATTGGACGAAAACATTGAGATCCAGAGCAAGGCATTTCTTAAAATGAAAGCCTTAAAAGAATATGCCAAAGCCAACAATCTGGCTGTCAATCGATTTGAAGCACAGTTATTGAAGACTAAAAGCCAACGCTTCGAGATCAGCCAAAAAATTATAGAAAAAGAAAACCGCTTAAAGTTTTTGTCGGGTATTTATGATATAGCCCCCATAATCAGAAATTCTGAAAAGTTGATGTCAATGCAGGTCGATGAGTTGCAAATCGGTGTACCTGCGCAGCTTCTCCAAAACCGACCTGATATTCGCCAGGCAGAATTTGCCATTAAAGCGGCCAAACTGGATGTAAAAAGTGTCCAGGCAAGTTTATACCCCAGCCTGAGTATAAAGGCAGGGACAGGATTTTCCGCATTTGATCCAACCTTGTTATTCAATCCGAAATCTTTTATCTATAACGTAATGGGCGATTTAATGGCTCCTGTCATTAATAGGAAAGCCCTCATTGCCCGAATAGCAATAGCAGACGCCCATCAAACGCAAACGGTGCTGAATTATGAGCAAACCCTGCTTCAGGCATATACTGAAGTCCTTAATCAGATGTCTAATATCAAGAACATTCAGCAAAGTTATGATACGAAACAACGAGAAGTCCAGTTGCTTGATGACTCTGTGGTTATTGCCAATAATTTATTCCAATATGCTAAAGCCGATTATGTGGAAGTGTTGCTGACTCAAGAAGAGAAGCTTAATGCTCAAAAGGAATTGGTGGAATTGAAAATGAATTTACTGGGATCTAAAGTGGATTTATATCGTGCCTTAGGAGGAGGCTGGAGATAAGAAATTCCTAAATTTCGGACGCCTGTCAAAAACTCATTTACAACAAATTGCCATTGTCACAGCCCTAAATGTGACACGATTGGCCACTTGAACAGAATAAACTGACTTTGGCAACAGGATCTCAGTATGCAATTTCCAGGCCCAAGTGGATCTGAAAAAGGGACCCGGTCACTAATCCCTTAAAGGTGAAACTCGTATAGTATCTTAGTATCTACGATTTTGTTCCCAATGCCAAGCTGTTTGCACAATTGACTGCATGTCATAGCTTGTTTTCCATCCAAGTAATTCTCTCGCTTTATCTGCGTTGGCCACCAGCACAGGAGGATCCCCAGGACGCTTAGGCACATATTCCACTGGAATATCCAATCCAGTAACTTTTTTACACATGTTGATAACTTCCAGAACAGAAGAACCGTTGGTGGTGCCCAGATTGAAAGACTCTCCTCTTGGATGGTTTCTTAAATAGCTGAGGGCCGCTATATGGGCAGATGCCAAGTCATTAACATGAATATAATCACGAATACAGGTGCCATCAGGTGTCTCGTAATCATTGCCAAATATCTGAAGGGCTTTTCGTTTACCCAATGCTGTTTTGAGAATTAACGGAATCAAGTGAGTTTCAGGATCATGGCTCTCACCAATGATTCCACTTTCATCGGCCCCACTCGCATTAAAATAACGCAGAGCTACATAAGACCACCCTTGGGCAATACTATATGCACGTAAGGCCTGCTCCGTCATTAACTTTGTACTGCCATACACATTAATAGGCTGTTGTGGGTGAACCTCATTCAATGGTAAATATTGAGGATTTCCATAAGTGGCACAGGTTGAAGAAAACAAGATTTGCCGTATACCACAAATCTCCATGGCTTTAAACATGTTTAATGTTTGAATGCAATTGTTGTGGAAGTATTTTGCTGGATTAATCTGGGAATCACCAACATAACAGCTAGCGGCGAAATGAATGATGGTTTTTATATCATACTTTCTGAAAATCCTAACCATCGCTTCAGTATTGCCAATGTCTTCCTGTTCAAAATGAATGCGATTAGAAAAGGAAAGTGCGGAGGCGTGTCCTTCTGTTAAATTATCAACAGCGATAATATTATCATCTTGGAAGACATCAAGAAATGCTTTGATAAAATGGCTCCCAATATATCCGGCGCCTCCTGTAACTAGATTCATTGATATTTCCTTTTCAATTTACTATTCTCTTGTATGGATTTCCAGAGTACTTGGCACCCTTTGGCCTAGGTAAGAAATGAGTCAAATTGCTCAATCGCATTTCAAAGAAAGTCCGAAGTTTGCTTGAGTGAAAATCATTAGAATCAATTCACTTGTTAATTTTCGGTATCTATTACCATCTAATAGCCATGGTTTGTAACAAGCAGAGCCTTAAAATATAAAAGTCTACAAAAGACAATCCATAAATTGCTTAAGAACGCTGATGGCTATTTCACTCTAGAGCGCAAGTGCTGCTGTGTTCATGTCATCTTCAACATTTGATACAAAAGCGTGTATATCGAGCATCAGAACAAATGACGATGCCTATGCGACAGGAGTCATTTGTTCATAAATATTTGAGTATTCAATAACTTTAGAGACTAGAGAAAAAAACGATCTTCTCTTTGCTTTGATTAAATGTAATAAAAAGCAAGTAACATGTCAAAACATAAACCTTTGTTATGAAGACTTATGAATAGGTAAATCCTGCTTTAGGTGCACTCCAATTTAAGTGCATTACAAGCCTTCCTTAAGATATGGTAGCTGTGCAAATGGCAAGTGAAAAGTGATCCACTTCGGCGGAGCAAAAGTGATCCACCCCGCGAATGTATCCCTGCCCTTGAAACACCAATCCCCTGGCTGAATGTCGTGGATTTAAAGTCCAGGGCATTCAGCCAGGGGATTGGTGGGTGGCTTTCGAGAAACTAGCGGGTTTCCCTGTTTTTCAAGCCTTGGCGAAAGCGGTAACTATCGCCGTTCATCTCCAGAACATGGCAGTGGTGGGTGAGGCGGTCCACCAAAGCAGCGGTCATTGCGGTATCCTTAAATACCGTTTGCCACTGTTCAAAGGGGAGATTGGTGGTGACAATTAGAGATTTTCGCTCGTAGCGGCTGGCAAAGATGGAAAACAGGAGTTTAGCCCCATTTTCATCCAAGGCCAGATACCCCAATTCATCCACAATGAGCAAATCCAGCTTTTTCAGCCGGGCTTCTAACCTACTGAGCTGGTACTGCGCGTTGGTTTCCAGTAGTAAAGTCACGAGATCGGCGGCAGTGTAAAAGGCCACGCGTTTCCCTTGGCGGCAGGCCTCCATGCCTAATGCGGTGGCTAGATGGGTTTTTCCAGTGCCGGAATTGCCCAGCAGCCCAATATTTTTGGCTGTATTCAGATACTCTCCTTGGGCCAGTTTCAGAATTAAGGGTTTATTCAAATGCGGTATGGCTGTAAAGTCAAACTCGCTGAGCATTTTTTCCGCTGGAAAGCGGGCTTGGCGAATGCGTTGTTTCAGGGTGTTTTGCTCGCGGGTTTGGACTTCTTGCTCAATTAACAGTTGTAAGAATTGCTCGTGGGTGAGATTTCCTTCCGCAGCTTGGGTGGCTAGAGCCTATCCGGTAAGTTCGTTGTAGAATATTGGCTGTCTGGTTGAACTGGAGCAGCGTTTTCAATGGCATACCGCAGATTAAGTGAGTAGGAGTGGGAGTTAATTTGGGCTTGTTTCCCAGATCAGGTGATGGGTAGACCCCGCAAGTGGAGCGATCGTGCTTGCCTGGACGCGGTTTTATACTTACTGCATTCTGGCGGCCGCTGGGAAGAGTTAGGAGCGGAATTTC
>CAIPMU010000020.1 GCA_903866275.1 Vampirovibrio chlorellavorus
AGAATTTTCCGGCTATATCGGTCCAGAATAGCGGCTAAATAGCCCCAGCCAAAGCGGGTGGGAATGTAAGTAATATCCGTACACCACACCTGGTTGGGTGCTGTGACCACTAGGTTTTTCAGCTGATACGGGTAAGTTGGCTTCTCGGCCACTTTGCCTTTCCAGCGTTTCTTGGGTTGCACGGCGCGTAAGCCGAGTTGCCGCAATAGCCCTTGAACTAGCTGACGGCAAGCGGAATGCCCTTCACGCTGCAAAAGATAGGTGACTTTCCTACTGCCCAGAAAAAGTGTTTCGGTCATAATCTGGTCAATGGCCTCCAGGAGAGGCTTATCTCGTTCTGCTTGTTTCGATTGGGACTGGTAATATACCCGACTTCGGTTTACCTTCAAAAGCTGACACTGGCGGGAAATGGAAAGCTCTGATTGGCTCTGCTTGACCCAGGCCAGACGTTTTTCTACTTCCATTTCCCAGACACCTTTTTTAGGAAGTCATTCTCCACCGTTATTTGCCCAATTTTCTTGTGTAGCGTGTCTATTTCCTTTTGCAGGGCGACTTCTGGGTCTTGGATCTCCCCTTTGAAGATGGCCACCATCTTGCTTCTGGCTTCCTTCACCCAACTGGCAATACTCACTGGGTGAATCCCCCGCTCTTGGCCAATCTGGGGAATCGTTTTAAGCCCGGATAGGACTTCTAATACCACTTCTGCCTTCAATTCCGGGGAGTAACTGTTTCTTTTCATCTGAGATTCGTCCTTTCTGGTATTTTTGTTCTAAAACGAATCCCTTAAACATGTCACCTGTCTGAAATACTCAGACCACTATAGGGAATTTATGAAGGAGCCACTATAGAAACACCGTCCGAGGTGGGGTGGTTTGTGAATTGTTAGAGGTGAGTTAAATATCTAATGAACCAAGGCCGTCTAACTGTTTAACGGCTGCGGCCAAGTCTGACCGGCTGGCAATCTTGATCTTTTCCGGGTCTATCCCAGGTGTTGAGCCCCCATGCTTACACTTGCGCTTGCGGGTTTGAATCTTTGCGGTTTCCCCATTGGCGGAAAAGTAGAACTCCCCCGCGCCCTTGGGTAGGGCTTTAATTTCTTCTGCTGTAACGCCTGCCTCTTCAAGGTGAGGCTTAAGGGCTTTGTAATCCTGCTCCGACTGCATCCCGCCAAACCACCAGCGATTACACTGGCTCAAAATATCCTTGCTGATGCTGGCCGGGCGTTGGGTGGCTATCAGCATATTGATGCCCCGCTTGCGGCCACGGGTGGCGATATTCTCAAAGACTGACAGGCAGGTTTCACCGTCTTTGTTTTTGGGTAGGTCACTGGCTTTTTGTGGGGCAAAAATGCGCGCCTCCTCCACAATGAATTTCACCGGGCGGCGCAATTCTGGCTTGTCCTGCATGGTGAACAGGGAACCGCCTATGAGGGTGAATAGTTCCCGCTGGCCTTTTTGCGTGCGTTCTGACAGGTCAAAGATAATGGATACCCCATCCCGAAGGACGGTTTGCATTATCCGGTCAATATCATCCCCGCTGGCTTCGTCCAGGTTCAGGCCCACGGTGGCATGATCCCCGCCCACAATAAGCAGGGGGTAACGCTCTGCTAGGGTGTAGTTCTCCCCCTCCGGGTCGATAATGACCACTAGACCGCCTGACTCTATGATTTCCTCAGTCATCACCCCGGCAAGGTAGGACTTACCAAAGCCGGATGATGCAAGGATCACGTCATGCGCCCATTCATGAGCGGGGAGGGTGAACTCTGGCCCGATTTCCAGAACGGTTTTTGTGGGGTGTTCCACCGTGAACGCTTCCAAGGATGGGGGAGGTGGCGCCACAACGGGCGCCTTTGGCCTCTGAAAAAACCGGGCA
Source organism: Vampirovibrio chlorellavorus (assembly GCA_903866275.1). Taxonomy (GTDB): domain Bacteria; phylum Cyanobacteriota; class Vampirovibrionia; order Vampirovibrionales; family Vampirovibrionaceae; genus Vampirovibrio; species Vampirovibrio chlorellavorus_D. The sequence continues at coordinate 1,873 of CAIPMU010000020.1, forward strand.
AAGGGGCAAGGGATCAATGGGAACCAGACCATTTTCTTTCTCCTGCTTTAAGTACGGATACCGGCAACACAGCCAAGAGACAAGGAACAAGTGCTAGGGTAATCACCAGGAGGAGGAAAACGCCAATCCCCAACATGACAATGACGGTAGCCCGGAATTGGGTTTCGGATAGTCCAGCCTCCACAATATCGGCGCTCAGTTCACGAATGGCACTAATGGGTTGAATCTGCATTGCCACTCCCCCCATTGGCTTGGCTGATCTGTGAGTCTGGTTCCACAGGAACGTGAATCCCCGCAGACTTGGCCCCCAAGTAGGAACCATGGCCGGGCGCGTCATAGTAGGCGGAGAAGTGCCAGCCCTTCAGATGCCAGCCCAGAAAGAAGCTAAAGCCACAGAACACGAGGAAGCATAGAACCGTCCAGGCGGTATGAATCCCCTTTTGCAACCAGCCGGGGGACTTGGGCGCGGTGGGTTGTGCTTGGGCTTGCGTCTCGGCCGTTGTGGGTTGAACGTACAACATACTAGGTCTAGGATCTGCCATGATTAATCTTTGCCTCCGGGTTGTCTAAACTGTTTTGTAACCGTTGAATGTGTCGGTTGTGTCTCTCTATCTCGTTTTTCAGCCAGATATGAAAGACCCATTTCTCAATGAAATAGTGATACTGCCTGTTTACCTTGATACGGTGGGCTAAAAGGGTTTTCTTACCGGCCTTTGTGCCCCTCAGGATTTTTCGGATACCGTCTGCTGTCATGTTGGCCAGAATCGCGGCGTCCTTCGTGTCATAGAATCGGCTTGGATCGGGATTGATCATTTTGAAACTCCCAAACGCTTGCAGTGCTTGACGCGACCTAGTCGCGCGACTACCTCTCGCGCCTAATGCGGCCTAAGCCGCACCAGATGCCTTATAAATTGCGGCCATGAATGAGGCGACCTCTTCCAGGCTCATAGCGCCCAAATAGGCTTTCAGCGTCTCGATGCTTTCCGGTTGTGTCTGGTTACTCATTGCTCTACAGTCCCCAAATTGCGGCTACTAACTTGAATTGATCCCCGGTTAGGCTGGCGAGCCAGTCCTTGATTTCTTGAGTGTCGCTTTGCGGTTCCTGATTCTCTGATGGGTTCATGTCCTGTTACTCCTCAGTTATTGGCCGCCATGAAGCACGCCCCAGGGCGGCCAGTGTGTTATATTCGGGATGAATCTTTTCTGTTGTTTACGCGGCGGACTGGATTAAGAAGCCTTCGCAGGTACGAACTGCGGGGGCTTCGTCCATTTCAGGGGTTAGTTGCCCGGTCATGATGCCGTAAAGCATTTCTTCATCCGCCTGCCATGGGTTCCATGTGTCGCGTGGCTCGTTTAAGTGAGCGTCCATTAAGTGTTCCATTTTCCTGTCTTGCCTTTGTTTTAGGTTTCTGTATTGCTGATAACAATATGATAATAAACCCTATCTTTGGTTTATGCAATACCCTAACCAAAGTCTTAAATATTTCTTAATATAAGCAATACGCTAACCAATAAACCTAGAAAGGGATTGCTTTTCGGGTTAAGATATAAATGTATGACAGAAACCAAAGAAGGATGATCCAATGTCCCCACGCGGCGGCAACAGAGGAGGCGGTAGACCTCCCCTAGCTACCAAAGGCCAGAAGGCCAGACAGACCCTAAATTGTCGGATTGATGCAGACCTATACGACTGGATTAAAATCCAATCAGAACGCAGCGGGTTGAGTGTGGGGGAGCTTACCGATTTGGCTTTCAGTACCCTACAGGCTCACCCGGAAAACTGGCCATCTGATAAACAGGAAGAACCAGACGAGGAATAAAGGCCCGTAAACCTTTCATAGTAAGCAGATCGCAGGCTTTGCTCACTCGAAAAAAGTCGAAAATCGGCGAAAAAAGACAACAAAATTTCAGATCCAGCAGGGGGACACAATGGAAAGTGAAACAGAGAAAAGCCAAAAGCCTTCAGACGTTATTGCACAACCAATGCAGCCCAAAGCTAAAGCCGCATGGTTGAAGGCGACCACGAAAAAAGTCTGCGAAAAGCAGCGGTATCCGGTCAAGGTTGAGGCTCACCCCGAAAAAGAAAAAAGTCTGACAGTAACAGCGGATAATGACGGCACAGAGCTTATCGGCAAGCTCTACGAAACCACAGGCATTACGGACATTGATGGGGCCGGGATGCTAATCACTCAGGTTATCAATGCCGTTCAAAATGACGGCAACCCTGATTCAGCCAATGCAGCATTAGCCATGATGAACGGAATAGCCCCGGAAAACCCGCTTGAGGGTTTGCTATCGGCACAGATGACCGTTGCCCATTCTATGGCTATGGAGTTCAGCCGCCGGGCCATGAAAGAAGGCCAGACCACCGAGGGAGTTGATCGCAACATTAACCGGGTTACAAAGATGATGCGGACGTTTACCACCCAGGCGGAAGCCTTGCAGAAGCTTCGGAACAAAGGGCAACAAAAAATCACCGTTCAGCATGTGCAAGTAAACCATGGCGGGCAGGCTGTCATAGGTGACGTGAACCAGGGAGGGCAAACGCGATGAACGATGATGCCGATTTGTCGCTAACTGGCATGACCATGGAGCAGTTAAAACAGAGGCTGGCCGAAGAGAAGGCCAAGTATAAGAACTTCAAGAAGATATCCACCGGCTGGGTAAAGCTCGATGAGAACAGGATCCAGCGAACAACCATCACTCGGAATAAGGTCAGTGTTGAAACCAGAACCGTATTTAAGCGGGGGGAGGGTAAGGGGCATGACCCAAAAGCCAAACAATAAACCCTATGAACCCCGGACAGATAAGCCACAAAAAGACACAAAAACACACAGTTTCCCGCCAATGGGGCGTCTGAAAAACGGAAACCCGGCAGGGAATCCAAACAATGCCCCACGGTGTGGAGCGCAAAGACGGGGTAAGGTTGAAATCTGCAAAGCCCCGGCAATGGCAAACGGGCGTTGTCGACTCCATGGGGGCAAGTCCACCGGACCACGGACACCCGAAGGGCTGGCACGTTCCCAGCGGGCAAATTTGATTCACGGGGAATATTCCCAGGGGTACAAGGCGGAATTGCGAGCAATGAAGGCGGCTATGGGGTTGATACTTCACCCAGCCAAGGCGATGACCATGGGCATAGATGAAGTGAACGAACATCTAGCCAGTCTGAAAAGAGTCTCTCAAAAGCTGGAGTCTGGAGAGTATTCGTTCATCAGGAAAGCATAGGCAAGGACAACGATTCCCCCGATTCTATCGTAAGTAAAAAGCAGCAAATTTCAGCAAAAAAACCAAGTAATTTTAAAACCAGCTTTTACTCTCTCACCGGGTTGATTTTAGCCTCTTTTAAAGTAGACAAAACAAGACAAAAAGCGACATTTTAAGCCATTGTGATATACGTCGGAATGATTGATGCTTCGCGTTGAACAGTTATGATGGCTTGAATTGATGAGCTTATGGAGTTTCAATTGATGAGAAAAACCCTTCTTTTACTTTTATTGCTGAGTCTAGGTCGATCTTTTGCAGTTGAACCAGCCAAACCGTCAACGCCGCCACACCCTGCCAACAATGGTCGATTTGTTTTATATCAGTCCGAGACAAGGGCAAACGGCACTTTTCTTGTTGATAATCTAACTGGTGCCACTTGGCACATGGTCACTTGCAGTGAGCAAAATCAGCCGCTTTGGCAGTGTTGGGAAAAAATGGAATTCATCAACACACTGGTTAAATACGAAGGCCGCCCAAGGCCGTGACCCTCTTGGAAATCCTCCGCCACATCCTAGAAGCCCTCATGAGCGAACCTAAGCCAATAACTATGGATTTACCCTAGTTATCTACTCTTATGTCTCCGCGTATAACGCCAGTCCCAAGGCCGCTGCCCTCCGTTGGTCTGCTGCCAGACCCCTAACCGGTGTGTTTGAGCAAACACTTGGGCTTGAGCATACTGCCCCTTGGAATACTTGGGGTAATCAAAGGCCCAGCCTTGGCTTACCATTTCCTCTTCCACATCCCTGCCATTAGCTCTAATCCGGCATACTTGGCGCTTGTATGACTTCCCTTTGCATTGAGATCTATTTTAGGTAGCTCATAAGGAAATCACGGAACTCGTAGCCCATTGGCTGGTGAAGCTCAGGGGCGTCTATACCGTGGAAGCGGACGGACTGGCCGGTGCAGAGCTTGATGGTATCGCCATCGTGGACGGAGCATACTTGCTCGGCGTGGGCTGGAATGCTGAGGCATGTCCCTGGCAATAGGGCGAGTACGGCCAAATAAGTGGTTAAAGTTAGGCTTTTGGTGGCTTGAAACATAGGCCCCTATTCAAGTGTTGGTGTAAATGCTAATCAACAAATAAATGATTGCAGTTGTTTTGCTATGGGTTCATAATTCAAAACATAAGACTCGAAGTTCGAACTGTCACCGGAATGGTGTGCGTGCCCGAAAGGGATAGAACCTCGGGTCTTTTTTATTTGAAAGGCCATTCATTCCTGATTCTTTTGCTAATAATATGCCGGTAGAGGTCATAATGCTTCTTTTCTGGGCTATAGGCTCTTCCAATAGCCCCGGCACACATATCAGCTAGCTGTATAAGCTGGTTATTTTCGGACTCTTTCACGAAGCGAAACGAGTTGAATGAAGCGCCATTGGCAGGAGAGAACTCTTTGCGTAAATAAGCGGAAAACTCTTTTTTGAAGACCCTATCGCCGCTTCCGTCAATGAAGATGTCTGCCCCTTCGATCAGGCTGGTGGCTGAACCTAAGCCGTGTTTTACCGTGTAACGGTAGAAGTCATCTTTGTTTGAGCGTAAATGCTCACTGCGGATGAGGTCCTTTTGCATCACAATAGCGCAAATCTCAAAAGGGATACCAGCTACAGCTCTCAGGAACTTTTCCCGAATTTCATGTTTAGTCTTCGAAAATTTGAACTCAACGTGAGAGGGCCATCCCAGTTCAGAGCGCACTGTTTGAATCGCCTGTGTCGCCTCTTCCGCCAGCGCCTGGCTATTAAAGCAGACTAAGCATACTACTAGGCATTTACTTGACCCTTGGTTGGTTTTGAACCCTGCGTCACCTGATTCATCAATATAGATAAGCATTCCCATATTGTGCCATCAAGGTTTTAGGAATGCTAGAGCTATAATAGCTCTTGGAATCGAGGCTAGGAGATGCTTTATGGTTGGCCATTCAGGGCCAGTAATATGTCACCCCGATAGTAGTATTTTTGAAAAAAATTTTGCCCAAAAACCAGATTGTTTTTCTCAGCTTATCCGAGTTTGTTACAGGCAACTGCACCATCAGTGCACCATTGCCCCAGAAACGAAAAAACCACAAGAGCTGTAAAGCCTTGTGGTTCTTTGGTGGAGCATAGGAGATTCGAACTCCTGACCTTCTCAATGCCATTGAGACGCGCTACCAACTGCGCTAATGCCCCGTGGGTGAATCTATTTATAGCGTGAGCATTCCTGAAATTCAAGTGGGTATTCGTTTTTGTTTCATTTTTGGATTGCCTGACTTTCATTTTCATGGCCACTCGACGGGCTAGAGTCCCTGTTGTGGGACTTTTGACCTGAATGAATGGGTGCGGTGGAAGTCTAAATGTTACCAAATGTAACGAAATTTATTGTTTTTTGAATTTTACTAGCATCAATTGATATTGATTGTATTTATATAGGCATATGAAGTTTATAGACGGGATTGTTTCAGCGATTCTGTGGGTTTTGCAGTTTTATGGATAGTCGGGTTTCAGCCATCGGCGCGCGTTGAGCTGACGGATGTGTGGCCACTGATCATTTTTAGATCTTTGCTCTGCGTTTTAGTGATTTAGGGGTTTTATGGGTTTCTGGTATTGATCGCTCCGGGTTCGGGTTTATACAAGTTGTCAAAGCAATATAACCGTATCGGGGTGCTTTGGCCCGGTTCAGGTAATGGATTATCCGGTTCACTTTGGATGGTTTGAATGGCTTGTTTCCGGTTTATTGATCATTTTTTTTGATTTAGTGAATCAATCGCGCATCGCACGATGAAAGGGGGAGGGCATGGGTTTTATGATGTTGAACGGAGGGTATGGTGAACCACCGGGTGTCAGGCCTCTGGTTTGGAAATCTTCGGCCGGTATGATGCCGGTTTTTTCTGACCCTGCTAAGGCCCCTCTATTGAGTGGCGTGCCAATCGGCGGTACTCCTACCGCTATCGACGCTACTACGTCTTTGCCCTTGCTATCTCGTCCAGGCTCCCCTGTTGCGGGTGCCTTGTCACCGCTTTCCGCTCATCAGGCTCAGGCACTTCGCATGTTTACCTTCACGGGAAGTGCGCTGCGCACGGCTCAAGGTCACCAGCTGCAGCAGGATTTTCTCTATACGCTCAGGCAGAGTCAGGATCCTGTAGAGTTGGCAGCTGTGGCGGAGATGCTGGGACGCGCTCAGAACCTTAGCGCCCTGCCACGCCTGAAGCAGTTACTGGACTCTAGTCAACCGGTTCCGGTGCGTATTGCTGCTGCCAATGCGCTGGCTCAAATTGGAGGCTCTTCTCATGCTGATGGCTACACCAGCACTGGGCTTGCCCGTACTTTAATGAATGTTACCCGCAAGCGCATTCAATCCCTTCAGGCTGAGGTTGAATCGTCTGCACCCGAGACTTATGCCGATCAGCTGAAGCAGGAAAAGGATCATGAGGCTTTATGGCATGAAGTGGATGCCCTGACTCAGGGCGTGGTGCGTTTGAATGTCGCTCAATTTAATCAAAAATTGCTTCAACGTTTTCAAAAATATTTCCACCAATCTTTGGAAACTCAAAATGACTTGCATGCTCTTGGCAATGATAAAGCCCTATTAGAAGATGCCTTGCATGAGCGCCTGAAGCGACAGTACAAGTTACCACTCGCTGAGATTCTGGCGAAGTTGCCTCCAGATGAGTGGAAGGTCTTACGGGCTGAAACGACCCTGGACAAGGCGTCTGATGATGCTGACAGTTCCCCGCCCTTGTCCCTTCTGGATGTGGATAAACAGATTGATTTATTGCAACGTGTTCAGTCGCATTTTGAACGTCCCTTGCTGACCCGCCTGATTTCTGCGCTGGGTAAGCTGGATGGCCGTGAGTTTCAGGCTGCACTTAAGCAGGCCTTGGAGAGTCATGATCCGGTGATTAAATCACAGGTTATCCATGCCTTGAGTGAACGACATACCTTGAATTACGCCAGTGATGTTTACCCCGGTTTGAATGCTACTAATCCGGAGTTGCGTCAGGCGTCTTTGCGAGCCTTGCTCCGTTCGCCCGAACAGTCTGCTATCCAAAAGGCCATGGAGCTTGCCACACCCCAGGGCTTTTTTCAGTCTGTCGGCGGTTTTTCACCTGATTTACTCACACCGTATCTGGATTACTTGTCACAACTGGTTGATCATGGTGATCAATTTGTGGAGGCCGTGGTTCAGCGGGCTATAAATCCTGAGTATTCCCTGGAGGCACGTCAAGTGGCTCTGCAGTTGCTCGGGTTGATTTGCTTGAAGCCTCAGCAGTCAGGCATTTCAGTGGAAACACGGCAGCAGGCCCAGCAAATTCTAGAGATGCTGGCCTTAAGGCCTTCGGGGAAAACCGATGTGGAGAAACAGGCAATGGCTAATATGGCGGTTGCGCTCTGGGCCCAGACACGGGATCCTGTCGGGATTTGCACGGCCATTTTTATGGCGGATTCCAAAGTGCGTAAAATTGCTCCGGCCGATCAGGAGCAATTGCTGAGTGCCGTGTTTTCAGCTCTGGTTCTGGATGCGCAACAGCTGGATTCGACTGAGCAGAAGCACCTCTTCAGGAATCAGGTGGTCAATATTCTGAAGTCCAATCATCATCCTGGTGTGACAGGTGTGCCAGATGATCAGTTGTATGCACCACGTTTCAGTTCGGGTCTGAAAGAGGACGTATTTCCCGGACATCATGGGCGCTCATTGCGTCATCTGATTCCGCAGTTACTGGATACGCCAGAGGTGTTGCCACCCGTACCACCCCTCGCATCTGAGTTGCTGGCATCGCTCACTTCCGGTTTGGAAGTGTTGAGGCCCGTTCTGACTCGGCTGGCGGACAGTGATCAATCCCCGATCACCCCTCTGCTGGCCATGCGTATTTTGGGGCTTATCAAAGATAAGGACAGCGTAAAGTATCTGTGTGATCGGGTGAAAGATCCGATGAAGGGAAAAATCGACTGGGAAGCGCCCACGAGTCATACCCGTGACCCCAGATTTGAGGCCCTGAATCTGCGATATAATGCCCTGACCGCATTGGGGGATATTGGAGATGAACGCGCCTTGACGGTCATGCTGAATGCGCTGGATGATCCGGTTTTACGTCCTGTCGTTCTGGCTCCGTTGGGTCAGTTGGCCCCTGCCATCAACCAGACGGGGAGTTCCGCCAAATTGGCCAGAGTTCGCCGAAAACTGGTGAGCCTGATGGCTGTGCCGGATGGCAGTGGCGGGATGCGACGCTTGCGGCTGGATGCGGCCAATGCACTGTTTCAGTTTACGGGTGGTCCGGAGACCCTAAAAGCTTATGCTGCCCAGATTCCCAATCCGAATTTCAAGCGACATGCCTTGTCTGCACTGATCAGTAACGATTACGCCCTGACGCCGGAGCATCCGGATCATGAACTGGTGCGAGAGATGCTGGTGCCACCCTTGGGGGTCAGTGCGCTGCATGCTCGCGGCATTACGGGGCAGGGGGTAGAACTGGCCATTGTCGATGGTGGCTTTGTGGATGCGACTTACCGGGAGGGGTTTCAGCGGCGTGTTCGTTTGCCATCCCAGTTCTCCGGTGATCAGGAAAGCAGTCATCCTACCATGGTGATGACCACAGCGGCGGGTAACGGTCACCTTAAAGGGGTGGCGCCAGACGCCCGGGTTTATTCCGATCGATGGCCGGACTTTGGAAGCAGTGACCCGATGGATGTGTATAAGAAGATCATTCAGGGTAAACTGCGTGGGGAGAATCAGGTTTCGGTGATTAATAATTCGTGGGGTTTTTTGAATTCAACGCCCATACTCAATCAGGACGAGCGAAAAATACTGAAAGACTTTAAAACGGTCGTGGAACTGGCTGAGAAGGCGGGCATACAAATGGTGTTTGCCGCCGGTAATGAGGGCGAGGAGATCGGTTTTCCGGGCCTGGGGACCCTAAGCCTGTTTGGTCTGGATGTGGATAAGTTAACCGGCGAGCAAAAGAGACAGCATGATTTTATTATGGATAAAATTATTACGGTCGGGGCCGTGAATACCCAGGGCAGCGAGCGTCGCTCTGAGCATCGGCTGGCCTCTTTCAGTAGTCGGGGGGACAGTCTGCATCGTAAGCTGAGCCCGACCTTGATCGCTCCGGGGGCGGATATGATGGTCTATGGCTGGGACAAATTCCCTGCCATGCGGGGTGGGTCAAAACTGTCCAAAAACCCTAAGGCGCTGGTGAACGGTACCTCTTTTGCCAGCCCGTATGTCGCTGGGGTTATTGCCTTGATGAAACAGGTGAATCCTGCACTGGAACCGGCTGATATTCGGGCTATTTTAAAGAAGACGTCCGTTCGCTTGCCTGGTGTGCCAGTCAGTGATCAGGGCCACGGGGAAATCACGCCGGAAGCGGCAGTGCAATTGGCTGAAGGTTGGAAGCATCTGCCGCCGCCGCCGCGTAGCTTTTCCGTGGATGAGATGTCGGATATTTCAGATACGGAATCTGATACGGATTCCGATTCCGATACGGATGGCGAGGATGTTCCGGCTGATGGTTCGCATGACCCCCGGGATGCTCAGATGTTGGAGCCCTCTCGGCTGAAAACGCTGCCTTTGCCTGCCCGCGCTGGCTGGAAACGATCGTTTGGGGATGCTTTTGGTACTCAGGGCAATAGCGGAACCGGGTCGCCGATCTCAGACGGCAAGCGGCAAAATCGGGGTATGGGCATGTTTTCGACGGCATCTTTTTCCGGACCCAGGGGAATACTGAACAATGGCTTAAATCGAATCAGCCCAGTGATGCCCGGGGTTAAGAGTCATACGTCGACGGGTGTTTCGGTGTTAAATCGGGCAAAGTCGATTTTTGGGTACCATTGCTAACGAACAGGATAGAGGTAGATGACAGGCGATAGGGAAGTTTTAACAACGTAAAACCTTTAGATAGAGACTGTCTGAAAAGTCTCTAAGGGCGTGTTGGCCATTATGACTGGGTTAAAAGGATTTTCATTCCCGCGAACGTTGTCATGAGAGAATTTTGATTATGAAACGTGTTTGGGTCTGACTGGCTGACACCCTCAGGTTTGCGTTCTACAGCAAAATCAGGGGCAACAGGGTGAGAATAATGGGTAATAATGTTTGAAGCGTGGCTTTGGTTTTGGCTCTGTTGCTCATGGGCGCGCCTCCCGCCGAGGCCACTGCAATGACACGCTGAATGCGATCTTCTGAGCTCAGGTCTGGTGAGGTGGTTTTGAATACTCTGTTTTCCACTCGATCCAGCCGGGTGTTGATGGGTTCGGCCGCGTAGGTGGTGCCCAGTACCTCTTTTTCCACTTCATTCATGGCGGCCAGCATGTCGGGTGTGGCGGCATTGTTTGCATTGGCCGAGGGCGTGGGATAGGGGGTCGCTACAGGTGGGCTGGCATTACCATATCCGGGCATGGGGTTATTGGTGCTTCCTGTGTTGGGCATGCTGTAGCCAATGCTGCTAGTGCTTCCTGACTGTGCCATGGGTGTTCCATTATTGTATCCGGGCATGGGGTTGGCGGGAGGATAACTGTAGTTGCCTTGTCCACCATAGTTCGGTGGTTGTGGGTAACCGGCGTTGCCCTGAGTATAGCCTGGATTATAACCCTGAGCATAACCCGGATTATAACCTGCGTTGTAGCTGCCGTTGTTCAGATTGGGATCCGGCTGACCGGAACCGGTGTAATTGGGGCTCATACTGGCGGGGCCATAGGTGATATTGGGTGCGCCTTGCCCTGCATCGCCCAGAACCACCAGGCGTAAGTTATCAGTCCGATCCGCCAGGGAACCGGTTTGAGGCATTTTGAACACCTGATTTTCGAGGCGATTCAGCCGATTGGTAATGTCTTCTTTGGGAAACGTCTTGCCAAACGTTTTCAGTTCCATCTGGCTGACGGTGGGATAATCGGTTTCTCCCGGTTCGGGAATGGCCGCTGTGGTTTTTCCCGGATAGGCATTGGCGGGTGGCCGGGTGGTGTTGACCGTGTTTGTTTTGACGCTTTTTCCAGCCGTCTGGGCTGAGGCATTCGGTGTGAATGGCCTGCCCGGGATCGACTGGGTGCCACTGGTAGAGGCAATGCTATTGCCCGCCGTTGTGGTTGGCTGCGTTGCTGAGGGCAGAGTGGCCGCATTGCTCTGGGTGGCTGGTTTGGCTGATTGTGCGGCTGTAGGCGACAGTGGCCCCAGCGCCGTTCGAGAGAGCGCGCCCTGTAACTTGGCGATTCGGGCATCAACACTGGTCGTGCTTTGGGCCTGACCAAAGACGGTTTCTTCCAGTCGGCTGAGACGGCTGCTGATGGGGTCCTGGTCATAGTGGATGGCAAACAGGGAGTCTTCCAGTGTCTGGACGGCCTGAATCTCCTCCTTGGGCATCATGGCCGCTGCCGGGCTTATGCCGATGATGCTGCTCCCGGCGATACTCAGCCATAAGAGCAGTTGAATCAGAAAAATTGTGGTGTTTTTCATACCAATTCCTGACCCTCTTTTATCATCAACTAATGACTGTGATTGAAATGCTTTGTTCCTTTGGCTGGGGTGCTTTCGCATGGGACAGAGTATGTCTCGACCCGTTTAGTCTAGCTTAGTCTGGCAGACTTGCGCTCCTCTAGCCGGTGGTTCTTTGGGTGGCGTGGTTTGTTGCCCGAGTCTGCCGGGTTTTATCCCGGCGTTGCGGCGCTGTTTCCAGAGCGATACGCATGGCCGGTACCCATTGGCATGGGAATATCAGGATTCACTCAGCCCTGTTGTCTATTTTACGTTGTTTGGGCGGATTGGGCGTGTTTTTATATGCTGCCGTAAAACATGGAGCGCCTCTGGGGAGCGCCGTCATTGTGCAATCCGGGTTCCGGGTTATACGGCAGCACAGGTCTGGCCCCTGTCGACCTTGGACAAGCGATTTGAAACGGGTAGACTTTACTTTTCGGTTTGGGAAGGGGGAGAAACCTCTCCTGCCAGCGAGGAATATGATATGCTAGAACTCATTCGATTCTTCCTCGAGAGCGTGGCTAGTCTGTAATGCAATCTGCTAATACACCAACCAAAATCCTTAGAGGCAAATATCAGATTACGAAAAATACTTTCGTCATCTGCTACTTACATGTTGTAGAGGCCAGCCAGCATGAGATTAAAACCTATCTCAAGCTTAAGGCCAAGGGGTTCTCGGAAGTCCCGGTTGGCACCACCATCTTCTTTAAGGTAGAGCCACTCAATAAGGGTGATGACGACACGCCCCCGAGTTATACGATTTTCTCGGTCAAGGTGACTCATGTTCAGGAAGTAAACGGCCAGATGCTTCATGTCTGCACGGCTGTAGACAAAAAGCAGCGCGAGGAGCTACGGGCTGCCCCTCGGCGAGCGCTGGAGTTTCCGGTCGCCCTGGCAAACTCCGAGGCCCTGTTTACAGCTATCAATGGCAACAATCGAGGCCTGACGCTTCAGTACTCGGCCAATCATGCGATGGTCAGCCTGGTGCTAGGTCGCAGCTATGAGTTTGTGATGAGTCACAAAGAGACATCTTATGTGTTGCCGGGTGAGATCAAGCACATTCAGTATGACTGGCAAACCCACCAGCATTTGATTGGGGTGCACTTTAACAAGCTGGATAAGGATCAGGATATGATCCTGAATTTGCTGGTGGACCCGGATTATGTGATCCCCATCTCCAACAAGGCTTCGGTCGATACGGCCACCGGGAAAATCTCGCTGGACATTTAATGACTGTTGTTGTGGGTTGGTTGGCTTATGGCTGGCGACCTTCTTTAGGGGGCCAGCTCATTGCCGCTCACGGGCGGTAGTGCTTGCTATGGATGGTTTTGAACAATAAAACGGGAGCAGTGGGCTGTGAGTCACAGGCCACAGGGAGCCGTGAGGCAGGTTTGAACTTTACAAAAGTTTGCATCTTGGGCTGCTATGGCAATTATATCTCAATGAGTGTTTTTATATATTTATAAGATTATAGATAGGCTGAATGTCAGTTTAATAGGAGACCGACACTATGGGTTTCGCAGCTAGTCAGGCTCGTTATATGATGCTCACGGCACGAAAAAGTGATCTGGAGCTTCAAGGGCAATTTATCAACCAGTCCCGTATGCAGTTGGCCAACATTACAGGCAACCTGTTTACGATTTCATCCAACCTTGAACCGGAATCTCCCGAAACGCAGCAGCTTCAGGCAAGAATCGCGGCGATTCAGGCGATTGACAAGTCTCTGGAATTGCAGTTGCGCCGGGTGGATACCCAGCGGGATGCCGTTCAGACCGAGATCGATGCGGTTCGTAAGGTCATTGGAAAAAACATTGAAAGTACCTTCAAGACCTTCGGTTAAGACCCAATGATTCCGGGCAGCGAGTCAAGATGCACTCGCCCTGAGTCCTTTTTAAGGTAAACTTCTTATGGCATAGGCGGCATAAAAATATTAAGGTCCAGTGTCTTGCTTTCCGGATTGTCTTGAAGATCTGGGGGCCTTGTTTGATGACCGGGCGATGCTGAATTGATGTTGGTTTGCAGGTTTCCGAATGACCCTGACGTCTAATCAGACGGGCTTGAGGGGTGAACAAATCGCCCAGAGAATTTATATGGCGCAAGGGTTTCGTATAGAAGCCCTGAATTGGCGTGCGGGCCGCTCCGGTGAGATCGACGTGATTGCATATCACCCGGTTCAGCGACTGTTAGTGTTTGTGGAGGTCAAGACCCGAAAGAGTGCTGAGTACGGGCACCCGTTTGAGGCGGTGGGTGTAGCCAAGCAGGCTCAGGTGCGTCGTTTGGCCGAAGCGTATCTTGCTCAGCATCCGCCAGAGTCGACCGTTCAGATTCGATTTGATGTGGTGGGTGTGGCCTATCCGGGGCAAGGTCGTCCCGCAGTGGTGTCTCATCTGGAAAACGCCTTTTAGGCTTGGGCTGCCTGCGGTGTGAGTCTTGCACAGTCTAACTGGTCAATGGCTTCGGGTTGTGACCTTTGTCTGGCCTTGGGGTTCCGTATTCCCGTTGTGGGGATTATAATCGCTTCTAGGCGCTTCAGGAGAAGCCCTTGATAGTTGAATTCTGAAACCGCAAGGTCTGATAGAGAATAGGTTATACACAACATGCCCAAGGTCACTTTTTTGCCCGGTGGTGAAAGCGTTGAAATTGACGGAGAAACCACCATTCGGGAAGCTGCACATCTCGTAGAGGTCAGCGTTCACGATCGCTGTGGGGGCATGGGGGCTTGCTGCAACTGTATAGTCACCGTGCTTGAGGGTCTGGAGAATATCGGCCCCAAGTCCGTGGTGGAAGAGGCGGTGTTCTACCTGTCTCCGGAAGATCGCCTGTCGTGTCAGTGCCGCATTACGGGCGATGTGACGGTGAAAACCATCTAACCGCCGATCCGCCTTGAGGGACTGATGCTTCGGGGTCAGATCCAAAACGGTTGCTTTGCGCTTTGTCCACGGGGTGGCTTTCCTGTGGCATAATAGAGTGAAATATCATAGCCCCGCAGTTCCCATTCAGTCAGTCTGTCATAATCGTGAGCGTGTGTGAGGCCTTCCGTGCAAGTTTATTTTCGGCTACCCGAATCTTTGTCCTATCGTGTCCGTCAACTCGGGCTGACTTCCAGCGGACTGGTGCTCTGTATTTTGATGGCAACCGTCATGCTGCTGGGTGGGGCCATGATCTATCGTTCGATTGAGGCGCAGCATCAGTTAAAGGTTAGCTTTGTGGGCTGGTACGAAGGGATGGCGGGCTATGAGAAAGCCCTGGTGGACCAGAAAAAGCTGCATAAGCCCATGTTGGTCTATTTTTATGCGCCCTGGTGCCCTTATTGCAAGCGGTTTGACTCCCGGATCCTGGCCGACAAGAAGATGAAGGCCTTTGTGCAGGGCTACCCGCATGTGAAAATCTATCCCGATGATAAAGAGGCTGAGTTGCAGTTGATGAAACACTATGGCGCGGAGGGCTACCCTTCGTTTTACGTCTTGATGCCGAACCATAAACTGCGGAGCATTGAAACCAGCAGTCGGGATGGCGGCCCGTTTCGCCTGAAGACCCCTAATGAATTTATGCAAGCTATATTAAAAGCCACCGAAGGCGCTTAGATCAAAGGCTTCGTGTTGAGAAAGGCTGCATGATGAATCTGGATGTCGGATCGAGGGATGTAATGGCTTCGCCAGCATCGGTTTTAGTGGATTGTTTATTGCAGTCTGCCCGGGCTGTGTTGCTGGTGGTGGATATTCAGGGCAAGCTGGTGCCCGCCATGCAGGATTCGGACTCTCTGCTGGGGCAGGCCAGCCGATTGATTCAAGGGTGTGGGCTGCTGGATGTGCCCGTGGTGGTGACGGAGCAGTACCCTCAAGGCTTGGGACCCACGGTGCCGGAACTCAGCTCGGTTTTGCCCGGCTCGGCGGTTGTGCTGGAGAAAGCGGCTTTTGGTTGCGGGCAGGAACCCCAACTGGTTGAACATTTGTCTGGGTTGCAGCGTCCGCAAGTTCTGGTGTGCGGCATTGAGGCCCATATTTGCGTGAACCAGACGGTGCATCAACTGTTGGCTTTAGGCTATCAGGTGCATCTGATTCAGGATGCCATCAGTGCCCGTCAGGCGCGAGATAAAGATCTGGCCATGCTCAAGATGCATCAGGCCGGGGCCATCCCTTCCGGGGTGGAAATGGCCCTGTTTGAAATGTTGGGCACTGCTCGTCATCCTCAATTCAAGGCGGTGCAGGCCCTGGTGAAGTAAGCGTTTGCTTCTTGCTCCCTCGTTTCTGAGAGCCCCTAGGTTAGTGTTTTGCAGGCTTCGGTCGCTTCGATGAGGGCATTCAGGATGCCCGGTTCATCGTAGGCATGTCCCGCATCGGGAATGATTTCCAGCGTCGCCTCAGGAAAGGCCTGATGCAGCTCCCAGGCGTTTTTGACCGGGCATATGACATCATAGCGGCCGTGTACAATCCAGGTGGGAATGTGGCGGATTTTATCCACGTCTCTTAAGAGCTGATTCTCGCTCAGCCAGCACTGGTGCATGAAGTAATGGCACTCAATCCGGGCCATGGCCAATGCGTGATGCACTTCCTCAAAGTGATCGATGACGCTCTGGTTGGGCAGGAGCTTGCAGGTGGCGCCTTCCCATTTGCTCCATGCGCGGGCGGCATTCAGTCGAATGGTCTCATCCGGATGCGTCAGGAGGGCGTAATAGGCGGATACCATATCCTGCCGGTTTTCCGGGGCTACCGGGGCGATATAGTCTGCCCAGCGTTCCGGGAAGAGCCAATGGGCGCCTTCCTGATAGAACCAGCGAATTTCCTCCGGGCGGCACAGAAAAATGCCCCGCAAGATGAGCGCCCGAACGCTGGCGGGATGGGTTTCGGCATACGCCAGGGCCAGTGTACTGCCCCAGGAGCCGCCAAAGACGACCCATTGATCAATGCCCAGATGGGCGCGAATGGCTTCAATATCGGCCACCACATCCCAGGTGGTGTTATGTTCCAGTGCAGCGTGAGGCTTGCTCTGCCCGGAGCCCCGTTGATCAAAGAGAATAATGCGATACTCGGCAGGATCAAACAGTCTGCGATGATTGCTGGAGATGCCGCCACCCGGTCCGCCATGCAGGAACAGAACGGGTTTCCCCTGTGGATTGCCCGCCTCTTCCACATAAAGCTGGTGTCCGTCGGTAACCGGGAGATAAAACTTCTGGTAAGGTTCGATTGCCGGGAATAGTGTGCGCATACTCCGCTCTCTTCTGCGATCAATGCTAATCGGCTGGTCCTGGGGCGATGCGTGAATGCCTGTGCCTGCCACCCAACCGTTTCGTTATTATACGCTTGAACGCACGCCAATCGTGAGTCATGCAAGAATTTGTGTAAATTACTGACGTGTTTCTCTTTTTTTTGATACCATACTGCAAGAGAGCCCTGGTGGCGAAATGGTAGACGCAGCAGACTTAAAATCTGCAGCACCTTACGGTGTGTGCCAGTTCGAGTCTGGCCCAGGGCACCACTAAGCCCACTTCCCCGGAAGTGGGCTTTTGTTTGCCTTGGTTCAATCCGGTAGTGAGGTGGGCTTGGGTTGAGGTTCATCCTATGGCTGGCCGCCGGGACGGCGTATAATGGGCTCAATCTCAATGACTGAATAATTCTCGTCATGCAGTCATTCATCTCCAATACCCCCAGTAAGCACGGATGGTTCTATCGTGACTGATTTCTCAGTGTTATCGACCGTTTCGGCCGTTTCGATCATTTTGACAATTTCGACAATGCTGGCTGTGGTCACACTGTTGGGTTACATCAGTATTACCGCCGAATTTATTCGGGGAAATCGGGCGATTCCCCGGCTGGCAAAAATGCCATTGCCGCCCGCAGATGCTTCCTGGCCAACCGTTTCGGTGATCATTCCCGCGCGTAACGAGGAGCGCCATCTGGAAGAAGCGCTGCGTTCGGTGCTGGCGCTGGATTATCCGCACTATGAGCTTGTGGTGCTTAACGATCGATCGGAAGATCGCACGGGGGAAATTCTGGACCAGTTGGCGCAGAAGCATCCCCAGTTGCGGGTGCAGCATATTACCACGCTGCCCGCCGGATGGCTGGGGAAGAATCATGCCCTGTTTGAAGGTGCGAAAGCCGCAACTGGTGAGATTCTGCTGTTTACGGATGCGGACATTGTGATGGCCCCCGATACCTTGCGGCGCACGGTGGCCTATTTGCAAGCCCATGCGGTGGATCATCTGGCGATCATGCCGGAAATTCAAAGCCGAAGTCTGGCCTTGTCTCTGTTCATGAACGCCTTTTCGATTTACTTTGCCTTGTACGCTCGGCCATGGCGGGTGAGTGATCCCAAGGACAAGGCGTTTATTGGTATTGGGGCGTTTAACATGATGCGTTGTTCTGTGTACGAGGCCATCGGCACCCATCAGGCCATTGCCTTGCGACCGGATGACGATATGAAGCTGGGCAAGCTGGTCAAAATGAACGGATTCAGACAGGCCGCAGGCAATGGGTTGGGCCTCTTGCGGGTGGAATGGTACGCCTCCCTGACCGAGTTGGTGCAAGGCCTCATGAAAAACGCCTTTGCCGGGCTGGAGTACAATCTGGTCTTTGTGCTGGGTGGCGTGGTGGCTCAGTTTTTCTTTGGGGTTTGGCCGTTGCTGGCTTTATGGGTCACGCAGGGGCCCGTCTGGTGGCTCAGTTTTTCTTTGGGGTTTGGCCGTTGCTGGCTTTATGGGTCACGCAGGGGCCCGTCTGGTGGCTCAATCTGTTCAGTGTGCTGCTGATGCAGTGGTTGTGTGTGTCCAATGCGTTCGCTACCGGGCTGAATCCACTGAGCGGACCGTTTTTTCCATTGTCTTCGTTGCTGATGATATACATTATTCTGCGTGCCACGGTGCTTACCTTGTGGAAAAACGGCATTCACTGGCGAGGGACGTATTATTCGCTGGCCGAGCTCCGGGCGAATCGGATTTAAGTGCGCGTTCCTGCGGTGTCATCCTGCTTTGAGTCCGCACCGATTGCTTTGCGGGCCTCGCTTTCTGGCGGACGTTTGCGCTATTTTATAAGGGATGTTTTTCAGGCACGTTGTCACAGAGCAAGCGTGTAGATTCCATCGTCAGAGCCAATCGTTAGATCCAACATCGAGAAAGGAGACCGCGTTATGAGTCCAATCAAGCCTGCGATTTTGGGGTTTGCGGGAAGCACCCGTAAGGATTCCTGGAATAAAAAACTGGTGCAACTGGCCCTGCAAGGCGCGGAGGCGGCCGGGGCCACTGTGACATTTCTCGATCTGCGTGATTTGCCGATGCCCCTGTACGATGGTGATTTGGAGGAAGCGTCGGGCCTCCCGGAGAATGCCCGCCGGTTTAAGGACCTGCTCAAGTCTCACCAAGGTTTGTTAATTGCCTCGCCGGAGTACAACAGTTCCTTCTCGGCGGTGCTTAAAAACGCCATCGATTGGGCCTCTCGTTCGGAAGAGGGTGAAGCGCCACTGGCCTGCTTTAATGATAAGGTGTGCGCCCTGATGAGCACTTCGCCGGGTGCCTTGGGCGGGCTTCGCGGGCTAGTCCCGTTGCGGATGTTGCTGGGCAATATCGGCGTTGTGGTTTTACCCGATCAAATGGCCATCCCCAAGGCGATGGAGGCATTTACACCGGAAGGCGCCCTGAAAGATCCGCGTCAGCAAGCGGGCATTCAGGCCTTGGGAGCCAATGTGGCGAAGCTGTTGTTGCGCCTCAACCCCTGATCAGGCCCGTTGATTTTTTGGACGACTATTTGCCTGTGTAGCGAATGGTGCAATCCCGCAATCGACTGCTAGAATACCCCTGACGTCAATTCAGTCTGAGGGAATGCAGGGATGCGCTTTGATAACCGTTCGGATGCGGGTCGAAAACTGGCGATGCAGCTGGCGGCTTATCGCACCGCAGATTGTGTGGTGCTGGCTTTGCCGCGCGGGGGCGTGCCGGTCGGATTTGAAGTGGCCCAAGCCTTACAAAAGCCACTGGATATTCTGGTGGTGCGTAAAATTGGAATGCCCGGTCAGGAAGAGTTGGCTTTGGGGGCAATGGGTCCTCAGGGTGGGGTGGTCTGGAATGCGGATTTGCTGGGCTGTTTTAATTTAACCCCCCAAGATGTGCAAGGCGTGGTCTCTCAGGAGCAAGCCGAGCTGACGCGCAGACTGGCAGTCTTTCGAGGGGTGCGTCCCTACCCTTCGCTTCGGAACAAGACGGTATTATTGGTGGATGACGGTTTGGCCACCGGCGCTTCGGTCCGGGCGGCCCTTCAATCGCTAGGTAGTATGCATCCTGCCAAAGTTGTGCTAGCCATTCCTGTCGGGGCAAAATCAACCGTGGCCCAATTAAGACCCTGTGTGGATGAGCTGGTTTGTCTGCTGGAGCCTGAAGAACTGCATTCAGTGGGGGAGTGGTATCGAGATTTCACCCAGACTTCGGATCAGGCGGTTATCAGTTTATTGCAACGTGCCTGGCACGATGAAAAAATACGGGAGGGGTAACGATGTGTCGTGGCACTTTTCGTTGATTAGTGGGTAGGGGTGTTAGAACCGAAATGGTTGGGGTTGAGGGTTGGTAAGGGCTGAAATGCTCTCAGTGTAAAGATGTTAAGTAATGTGACGTTTGCTGGCGCCTTGTGGACTGACTATTTGTATGGATGGGTTTGAATGAATTGAAATCGGGGTATAGGGATATTAGTTGATTTTGAGTTGGCAGCTTTTTTGCGTATTTCCGCAAAAGAATCAGTTTCATTGATTTGGGAGTTGAGTCTATGTTTCAACGTATGGCTAAGTTAGCGTTTTCGGTTTGTGTCCTGGCCGGATGTGCGGCACCGGGCTGGGCGAGTGATTTGTCCCAACTCCCTTATGCGCCTGACCAGTTGATTGTAAAGTTTAAGTCTAACGTGAGTGACGCCAGTAAGCTGAAATTGCTCAGCGAGATCCACGCGCAATCGGTACAGTCTTTGGCTTCCATTCATGCGGATCTGATTCAGGTGGATCATTCTCGCTCGCTGAGCGGCTGGATTCAAAAGCTGGAATACCATCCCTGGGTGGAGTATGTAGAGCCGAACTATAAGGTGCAGATGAACGCGGCGGCCCCCGCGATTCCGTTGCCCAATGACGCCTTTTTCAGTTATCTGTGGGGGCTGAACAATGCCGGTCAGCTCAGCGGCAGTAAAGCCGATATGGATATTGACGCGCCGGAAGCCTGGAAAATCTACAAGCCCGCCAGCACGATTGTGGTGGCCGTCATTGATACGGGTATTGACTACAACCACCCGGATCTCAATGCAAACGTCTGGGTCAATGCCGCTGAGGATATTAACCACGATGGAAAAATCACCAAAGACGATCTGAACGGCAAGGATGACGACCAGAACGGCAAGATTGATGATGTGGTCGGCTGGAACTTTAACCAGAATAATAACAACCCGATGGATGACAATGGTCACGGCACTCACGTGTCTGGTACCATCGCCGCCCGGACCAATAACCAGATTGGTGTGGCGGGCGTGGCTGGACAAGGGTACGTCAAAATTATGCCCTTGAAGTTTCTGTCAGCCTCTGGCGGCGGCTATGTCGCTGATGCCGTTAACGCGCTGGATTATGCGGCCAGCAAACGCGCCCAGATTGTCAATATGAGCTGGGGCGGCGGCAGTTACAGCCAGGCATTGTTGGCAGGTATGCAACGGTATCAGGCCACCGGCGGTTTACTGGTCGCTGCAGCGGGTAATAATGCGAGCAATAACGACTCTGCCCCATTTTACCCGGCGTCCTATAACCTGAGTAGTCAGTTGACCGTGGCTGCCATTGCCAATACGGGCCAGCTTTCATCCTTCTCCAACTATGGCGCCAGCAGCGTGCAACTGGCCGCACCCGGTAGTTACATTGCCAGCACGTGGCCGGGAAACCAGTACGCCCTGCTCAACGGGACATCAATGGCCGCGCCTTGCGTCAGTGGTGTGGCGGCCTTGCTGTGGTCTCAAAAAGGTGCTTCAGCCAGCGGGGCTCAAATTCGCGCTACCCTGCTCGGCTCGGTGAAAAAGAATACAGCTTTAAATGCCAAGGTGCAGAGCGGTGGCATCGTGAATGCTAACAATGCTTTAAAGGCGCCGTAAGTAACTGTCGTAAGTCAAATTGTTTCTCGATGTGCGGTTTTAAACGCTGTCATTGCAAAGGGTCTGGTCTGTATGCCAGACCCTTTGGCTTTGCCGGGATTTTATTGTTAGTTTGAACGATTAAACGATTTATTGATGCGTCTCGTGCGGGGAGATTCGGGGATTGGGGCCAACGTGCTAAGATGTAGGCCATAAAGGAGTTTAGGTCATGAGCAACACGGAAAAAGCCACGTTTGCCGCCGGATGTTTTTGGGGCGTTGAAGATGCCTTTATGCAGGTGCCCGGCGTGATTGCCACCCAGGTGGGCTACACCGGGGGGCACACCGAAAATCCGGTTTATCGCGAAGTTTGCAGCGACACCACGGGACACGCGGAGGCCGTGGAGGTTGAATTTGATCCGACTGTCGTGAGTTATGAAACCTTGCTGGATCTGTTTGGGCAGTGGCACGATCCAACCACCCTGAACCGTCAGGGGCCTGATGTGGGTAGTCAGTACCGTTCGGCTATTTTTTATCATAGTCCACAGCAGGAGCAAATGGCGCAAGCGGCGAAGTCACGCTGGGATCAATCCGGGCGTTTTTCCCGGCCTATTGTCACTGAGATTGTTGCGGCGTCGGTGTTTTATCCGGCTGAAGAATATCATCAGAAGTACAATCAGAAGCATGGTCGTCACTGCGGTATCTAGAGAAAAACAGACGCCCCGAGTGCTGCAACTCGAGGCGTCTGTGTGGTTGACCCGTTCGGGAGGAACGGGTTGACCGGATTATTTACTCAAAATGGACTTGAAGAATTGACTGAGACTATTCTTGACGCTGGTGTAGGCGGGTTTGACCGTCTCCATCGCGCTTTTGAATGTGTTATTGTTCTGAATTTTGGTACCCACCGTCGTGGCATACTCTTTGACCTTTTCGGTCTGAGATGCCAACGCGGGAAGATTGTCTTTAAACCCTTGAGCCAATTTGGCATAGCTGGTGGGGCTTAAAACCCTGAGGGCCAAGATCCCGGCAACCCCAAATGCGCCAAGTTTCATGACTGTCATCAGGATGTGAGTGTTGTTCGGCTGTTGGGGCGTTGGTTGTTCTGCCCAGCGAACACTGATGACAGGATGCCCAGTGCGGCCCGCACGATGCCCCTTGAGATCCGGCACAAACGGGTTGGCTGAAAACGGGTAAATCGTCGACATGATACGGTTCCTCTGGGTTGTGTAAGATGCTTGTATGGGTTGTTTTCTGAATCGGTCGGCTAGGTTACCGATCGAATTTGTTTTAGTAAAACCACTGATGCAAATCTTGTGCTAGTCAGTTTGGAAAAATGAAGCCTATTTGCTTTTAAACAACCTCCCAAAAAGTGGAACGGTTGCTAGGATTTCATTCATGATTTTCCCACCTTCTGTGACAGCATAGATTTTAATGTTTTCCTGAGTGGTTGGGTTGTTTAATACATTACCAACCGACGTTGCGGTCTGATTGGTGAGTTTCTGGATGAACTCAGGGGTCGCGGCTTTGTAAAAAATATCCTGTGAGATTAAAGCTAAAATATCGCAGAGATGAATATGAGGCTCAATCATCGTTTTAAATTGGGCAAACTCTTTTTTGTTACGGTAAATCGCCAGAGGATCGCGGGAGCCCCATTTTGTCTGAATGTCTTTCAGTGCTTTGGGATCTTCGATGATTTCACCGTTTTTAATTTGTTCCAGCAATGTTTCCAGGCTTTTGGGCGTCAGGCTATTAATGGCTGATCTGTGTGCCTGTGCGCACATTTCCTGGACAATTTTCCGGGGCAGGATCTTCATAGCGAAATAGGCGAAAATGCCTAAGCCGGAAACAATGGAGAGCGTTGTGCCGCCGACTTTCATCCAGAAGTTTTTGCGGGTTTCTTCGGGGGTTAGTTTGGGGGCGTTCAGCGAAATCACCATCGATTGAGGCGATTGGGGTAGATTCATCAGGCTGGAGTACCAGTGGCCGCCCCCTGCGGGCGCTATGGGGCGAGTATACGGAGACGAAGCTGGTTGGGCGTTGTATCGCGGGATGGGCTGGGAAAAGGTATTGTTATTGGTCGCAGGGAGGGTCGGCCATGGCGTGGGTTGGGAAAGCGCCCCATAGCCAGTAGAAGCCACGGCGTATGGACGATAACCATAACTATAGCTAGTTGGGCTGTTGTAAGCCATAGAGACCCCCGGACGGTTTCGGTGATTGAACTGACGGTATAAAGTAAAAACAATATTTTTTGTGCTATTTGTTGTTCTTTATCAATAAACCCCGCCACAGGTTACTGTGACGGGGCTAGAGTGTGGGTGAGTGTTGAAGTTAGATTGAGATGTTGGTTTAAAGTGCCTTCACCAGCACCTCGGCCATGAGCTTGCTGAGGCGCGCCGGATCGGGCAGCGGGCTGCCTTCGGCCAGCAGGGCTTGCCCGTAGAGCAGGTACGCATAGTCGCTCATGCCGCCATCGCTGGGGTTGCTGGCATAGGCGCTTTGCAGCTTCTGGGTGAGGGGGTGATTGGGGTTGAGCTCCAGAATGCGCTTGCTGACGGGCACGGGCTGATTCATGGCCTTCAGCATCTGCTCCATTTGCGGGGAGAGATCTGAAGCATTGCCTACCAGGCAGGCGGGGGAATCGGTCAGCCGGTTCGACAGGCGCACTTCCTTGACGAATTCGCTCAGGCGCGATTGTATGGATTCCAAGAGCGAGTGATACTCTTTCTCTTTGGCTTCCAGTGCTTGCTCGGCCTGCTTTTTCTCCTCGTCGGTGCCCAGTTCCACGGTGCCTTTGCCCACGGACTGGAAGGCTTTCTCTTTGTACTGGTAAACACCTTGGGTCCACAGTTCATCAATGGGATCGGTCAGGATCAAGACCTCGTAGCCTTTGGCCTTGAAGGCTTCCAGGTGCGGGGAATGCTCAATGATCTGACGATCTTCGCCGGTCATGAAGTAGATTTTGTCCTGCTCCGGCTTCATGCGGGCGACATAATCCTTCAGCGTGGTCATTTCGGTGGGGGAATTTGTAGAAGCCAGGCGCACCAGCTCCAGCAGACTATCCTGATTGTCGCGGTCTTCGTACAAACCTTCTTTTAATGCTTTACCGAACTCGCCCCAGAAGGTGAGGTATTTATCGGGCTCGTGTTGCGCCATTTCTTCTAAAGTGCCCAGCACTTTTTTGATCAATCGCTTGCGAATCGCCCGAATCTGGCGGTTTTGCTGCAGGATTTCGCGGGAAATGTTCAGGTTCAGGTCTTCAGAATCCACCACGCCGCGCACAAAGCGCAGGTAGTCCGGCATCAGCTCCTTGCAGTCGTCCATAATGAACACGCGCTTGACGTACAGGTGAATGCCCCGTTTGCCGTCGCGGTAGAACAGGTCTTGCGGGGCTTTCTCCGGGATGAACAACAGGGATTGCGCCTCGAAGGTGCCTTCCATCTTCATGCGGAACCAGCTCAGCGGCTCGTTCCAGTCGTGGGAGATGTGTTTGTAGAATTCTTTGTACTCTTCTTCGGTCACGTCGCTTTCGGCGCGGGTCCAAATGGCCTTCATGGAGTTCAGCGTTTCGCGCTCGATGCGGGTTTTGGCGCTGCCTTCCACCATTTTGCCGTCGGCGTCGCGGTCGTAATCGGTGTGGGTTACGTCCATTTCAATGGGGTAGCTCACGAAATCCGAGTACTTTTTGACGATGCCCTTCAGCGTCCACTCTTGCGCGTAGTCGTGCATACCGTCTTCGGTGTCGGTGGGTTTCAGGTGCAAGGTAATGCGCGTGCCGTGGCTGGGCAACTGAGACTGAGCGGTCTGATTTTCCAGCGCCTCAATGGTATACGTCCCGTCCCCGGCGGATTCCCAGCGCGTGCCGTGTTCTTCCCCCGCCTTGCGCGTTTCCAGTGTGACTTTATCCGCCACCATGAACGTGGAATAGAAGCCCACGCCAAACTGGCCAATCAGCTCTGGCGAGACAATGCTGTGCTGGTTCTTGCTCTCTTTGAGCGTGTTCATGAATTCCTTGGTGCCGGACTTGGCGATGGTGCCAATCAGGTTCACCACGTCCTCGCGGGACATGCCGATGCCGTTGTCCTGAATGGTTAGCGTGCGCGCCGTTGCGTCCGGGATCAGCAGAATGTGCGCGTGTGCTGGCTTGGGGAGATCCGGGTTGGTCAGCGCCTCGAATTGCAGCTTGTCTATGGCATCAGAGGCGTTGGAGATCAGCTCGCGCAGGAAAATATCCTTGTTGCTGTAAATCGCATGGATCATCAAGTCCAGCAGCTCGCGGGTTTCCGCTTGAAACGCATGCCGTTCCAGTGTGGGGGTGGTCATTTCGGGTGTCTCCTTCTTGGGGGCAAAGCACATGCTATGCCTCCCATTATAAGGAGACTTCCGCCCAACCCGCTCAGGCTTAAGGGTTTTTTAAGAATTTGGGCATGTTTTTCAAGCTAAATGCTTACATAATATTAACCATGCAAGTGGTTAGAGTTTGAGAAAAAGAGATTTATAGATGTTTGACGTTTTGCCTGATTCTTGGAAGCAAGATCCAGATATTGAGACCATTCTTATGAGTGCATATCAAGTGATGCGAGTAGGTAGCAACGACTTTTCTCCAGGGGTGGGACATTCTCTTACTCTACCAGAGTTAGAAATGTCTGCTCTTTTAGGTTATGGACCAATCAACTATAAAGACGTAGAACTTCAGGGAAATTGGGATGAGCAAGAAGATGTTTTCAAATATAGGACTATGGCTGTAGACATTAATCTCGAGCCAACTGGGATTCTGTTTGTTTCTTGTATCCTTAAGAAAGAGGGGGTGTCGAAGCCTGAAGATGAAGTTAGGGGGAACTTAAATTCATTTGCAGGCTTGTTTGCCTTAAAGTTTGGCAGAAATATTATTTATAATAAGTTGTTTGATCATGTAATAGACTTAACAAAAAAGGAAATAGAAGTGGAGGGCACGGATATGTTGGTGCTCCCAGAGGCCTACCCAAAGCCTATTTTCAATGATGTGAATCTAAAAGAGTTTTTTGATTATTCTGTAAATTTGGCCTCTCATAAAGATAAAAATAGGCTTATGCTTTCTTTGGAGTTTTTTAAAGAGGCTATTTATTTAGGGGGGTCTAGTAGGGCTTATCTCCATTATTGGCAGGCTTTGGAAATATTAGGCATGCCTGGTCAAAATGATAGATACAGTAAAATACAAAATAAATTAAAAGCGATTTATTCTTTAGATGGTGAAGAGGATGTTTTTTACATTAAGAGTAGTTATAAATTAAGATCTAAAATTGTACATGAGGGGTTAAAGTTTCATGTCCCGTTTGTTCTGGAGCTCTATATTCAGTGCTTGTATAAAGATCTGTTTTTGGACGTTTTAGGCTGTTTAACAGAAAAGCAATCTTATGACTATTTAAAGCAAAACGAGCCAGCAATAAAAAAGGCATTAAATTTTAAAAATTAGTTGATTAAAAGTGGGATGCTTCAATAAATTAAGGACTATGAACCAAGCGGCTCATAGTCCTTAATAAAGTGTTTTATCTTTTATGAATTCCTACCGAATGCGAGTCTTGATGCTATCCACCGGCTCCAACGTCGGATCGGCCACGTCGCCTTGCAGTTCTTCCTGCTGGATCATGCCGACGCTTTTGGGGCGGGCGAATTCGGTTTTAATGGGGGTGACCACATCGGTGCGGCTTTTGTAATCATTGGACAGCAACTCGCTGCGTACGCCGAAGTGCACGCGCATGGAGGGCTGACCAAAGGGCTCCACGGTGTCACGGTTCAGCAGGCCAAAGGCCAAATCGGCGTAGCCCTGCATGTAATCGGTCAGGTGGGCGCGCAGGCCAACCCCGGCGCTCATCAGGGTGGTGCGCTTGCTGGTATTGGAAATCCCGGCCACGAAGTTCTGGCTGTTTTTGTTCAGCCACGCCTGACCGTAATCAAAGAACAGCGCGCCTTGCAGCCGCTCGGCCATCCAGGGGTTCACATGGCTCAGCATGGGGATGGGCCAGCGCCACTCGGCGTTCAGGTTGTAGCCCCGATCACCCAGCAGCAAGCCCTGGGAGTAACCGCGCACGCTGTTGATCCCGCCCAACTGGAACTGCTCGATGGTGGGCAGCGCGTTGGGGCTATATTGCGAGTAACCGCGCAACAGCAAGAGGTTGTTCTTGGGCAGGCGGGTCACGCGGGTGACGTAATTTTCCAGTTTAAAGAAGTGGGTGTTGGCACCCAGCCATTCCGGGGCGAAGGTGGTTTGCACCCGCGAGAACGTGCGTCCCAGACGGTCGTATTTGTCAAAGTTCAAGCCCAATGTGGCCGAACGTACATCGTTGGATCGGGTTTTCTCGCCGTCAAAAAAGCTGCTGGAACGGCGGGCGTTCAGGCCCACGTCCATCACCCACACGCGCTCGCGGTCGAAGGGGCGGGAGTAAAGCAGGCCGTAGTTGTAGGCGTTACCAATCAGGGTGGACTGGTTTTTTACGCCCAGACTGTTCAAATCCACGTTCACATGGCTGAAGCCAAACAACGCGCTGACTTCTGCGCCTTTGCTGCCTACCGGCAAGGTGTAACCCGTCGAGACCAGTTGCTGGCCCGCACCCATCATATACCGGGCGCTGAGGCGATCGCCGCGACCCGTCACGTTGCGGTCGGTCAGCTCGGTGCCGTAGCGGTAAGTCCCAATGCCGGGACGGCCCGCGTTATCCGCCAGCAAGGCCACCTGATAGGGCTGTTGCTCTTTCACTTCTAAATGCAAATTGGTTTCGCCAGTGCGATCGCCGGGGGTGAGGCTGGCTTTCAGGCGATACGGCTCGGTGCGGTTGATCTGCAACAGTTCTTTTTCCAGCCGGGGAATGTTCAGCGGGTCGCCCGGTTTTTCCGCGATGCGCTTGGCGATCACTTTGGCCTTGAAGTACTTGTTGCCGCTGACTTCCATATCACCGACCATGCCTTCCAGCACTTTCACGGTGATGGCGCCGCGTTCCAGATCCTGCGGCGGCACAAACGCCAGCGAGGTCAGGTAGCCGCGCATGCGGTAGACTTCATTAATCTTGTTCACCAACCCGGTTAAATCTCCGGGGGTCAGTGCGCGGCCTTCGTAGGGGGCCACCATCCGGCGCATTTCCTCATTCGAGATAATGCTGTTGCCTTCCACGTCAATGCGCTGCACGTTGAACACATCTTGCGTCACTTGTACGATAGGCGCTTGTGGGGCCACTCGCAGTGCAGGCGTTTCATGTTCTGCGGGAAACGCATTGGTGATGGGGTTGCCGGGCGCTTCAAAGGCATCGGTTCCATTGGGCACCAACATGCCGGCGTTTCCTTGTGCATAGACGGCCTGGGCCAGTGCGGCGCTGGTCAGGGCCAAGGGCAGTCCGGCCATCAGGCAGGCCAGGGTTGCAAGCTTGCGATTGGTGTTGGATGTCATGGAAGGGTTTCCTTGTGCGAAAGGGGGGTAAAAAACAAAAGACCTGTCGGCATTGGATTCAAATGGAGGGAGGAAGTCAGGTCATCGGGCTAAGTCATTCCTTGTAAGAAAAACAATCAGGTAATGACATGCGACAGGGATAGTATCATGAACTCAGGTGTTATTGTATGAAATCAAAAGTAAATGTAAATCAAAATGAATAGATGAGCTTACAAATAATTACAATCATGCCCGGAAAAAGCGCCAATGAAGCTCAGCCATTCGTTTTTTGCGCTTTGTGAAGGTTGGTCTTGTGCTCTACAGTTTTTAATGTATGATTCATACTTGAAAGTTTTTCTGACTATTTTTTGCCCCTCGGCAAGCAGCCAATCCATCCCTTTCTATCCGTTTTAGCTTTCAGTAAGCCCTTTCCCTGCAAACACCAAGGAGTATACATTTCCATGCGTGACTATCGACGTAATGTTGGCCGGTGGACGGTATCCCTGGCGCTGACCGCCAGTCTGGGTTTCTCCGGTTTACCCCTGGCGTTTGCCGGTGTGGGCGACACCAATAGTGTCAATAATGGCCATGACATCGCCGGCGGCACGTACTTCAACACCGCCGACAGCAAAACCACCTTTACCAATTCGGCGCACACGGGCCTCTATTTGAAAGCGGGCGATACCGTGGTGGGTCGCGAAGTGGATGGCAGCGGCATTGAAACCGGCAACGGCGGTAACCTGCACTTCGATGCCCACGGCCAAGTGGTCCAACTCGATGGTAATCTGGATGTTTCCGGCTTCCTGAAAAACGGCACCCTCGGCGATGGTGGTCGGGTGACGATTGATGCCGGTGCGCTGTACCAGAACGGACAAATTTTTGCCAGTGGCGCCAACGGCGGCGTGGTTCAACTGAACGTCAACAGCATGACGATGGGGCCTAATGCCACTATCGATGCGCGCGGTCTGCAAGGCAATGGTGGTCTGGTGGGCATCAATTCCGCCGGGGTGGTGAATATCCCCCAAGGCGCGGTGATTGATAGTTCCGGCGCCGTGATTGGCGTTTACAACACCAATGTGATTCAAATCAAGGGAAGCATCGTCAACCTGGATGGTGTGGTGCAGGCCAACGGTCTAAACCCCGGCGATGCTGGCGGTCAGGTGGCTATTTACGCCACCGATAGCCTCCATATTGGCTCCAACGGTCAAGTCTTGGCCAATGGCGCGGATGGCTTTTCCGGCGATACTCCCACCAGTGGTGGCAATGGTGGCTCCGTGATCGTGTCCGCTGACAAGCATTTGGATAATGATGGTCTGATTGCTGCCAATGGCGGCAACGGCGGGACCAACCCCGATGTGGCCGTTGGCCCCGTGTCTGATGATGGCTATGGTGGCCAGCAACAGGTCAGTCTGGGTCAATCCGGTGGTAATGGCGGTAATGGTGGCCTGGTCGAAGTCTACTTTAAAGGCTCTATGACCAATAACGGTTCCATTGCTGTTCAGGGCGGTAATGGTGGTGATGGTCAAGAGGCCTTTGCCGGTGAGCCCGGTGTCCACCAAATTGCTTCTGCCGGTGATGGCGGTAATGGTGGTGATGGCGGCTTCGTCAAATATTACGGCAACCCCTCTCAGTCCGTACTGGATAACATGAATCTGCAAGGCGGTCATGGTGGTCAGGGTGGCGCGGCCACCGTTCAAAGCGCCTGCGGTTGCGCGACGCCCGGTAGTAAGGGCGCTTGCGGTGGCCCCGGTGGTTACTCTGTAACCCCTTATACCCCTCCGAGAACTCCGCCCCTGTTCCCGCTTTACCCCAAAGAATATGCCCGTTTGGGTGATACCCTCCCCGGTGCGGCGGGTCAAGTCTTGAACTACAGCCGCTCTATCTTCCTGGCCCGTGCCCCGCTGCCGGTGATCCAGAAAAAAGTGGTGGTGCCACCGCCTCCGGTGAAACCCGATCCCAAGCCGGTTCCCAAACCCAAGCCAAAACCCGCACCCAAGCGTGTCCCGGTTCGCGGCTACTGGTAGAAACGGCTTAAACAGACTGTTGCTCCAAAATTAAACACCCCCTGACGCCTTGGCACAGGGGGTGTTTGTTTACGGTTGGGTTTGACGGTGATGCTGAACCCGTGTTCAAGACAATCTCACTGCCAACCGGGGAGACTAATGGCCTTCCGGTGGGTGACTAATCGGGTTTACTGAAACTCTTGCTTATATTTTCCAGCATATCAACGGGCACGGGGAAGAAGATGGTGGTGTTCTTCTCTACGCCAATTTCCACGGCCGTTTGCAGATACCGTAACCGCATGGCGATGGGGTGGTCTTCCATCAGGTCGGCTGCTTCCGTCAGTTTTTGAGCCGACTGGAATTCCCCTTCTGCGGCAATGATTTTGGCCCGCCGCTCCCGTTCAGCCTCGGCCTGCTTGGCCATGGCGCGCTGCATGGATTCGGGCAGATCCACGTTTTTGACTTCCACGTTGCTCACTTCCACGCCCCAGCGCTCGGTTTGTGAATCCAGAATGGTTTTGATCTCTTCATTGATCTTGTCCCGCTTGGACAACAGGTCATCCAGATGCCCTTGGCCCACGACGCTGCGGAGGGTGGTTTGGGCCATCTGTGAGGTGCCGTAGGCAAAATCTTCAATCTCTGTGACCGCTTTGACCGGATCTGTCACCCGGTAATAAACCACCGCGTTGACCCGAATGGAGACGTTGTCGCTGGTAATCACGTCTTGCGGAGGCACATCCAGCGCAATCGTCCGCAGGTCAATTTTAACCATGCGATCGATGACGGGTGGGGCCAGGAGAATAAACAATCCAGGGCCCACGGGCTCTTTCACAATGCGACCCAGCCGAAAAACCACGCCGCGCTCATACTCGCTCAGTACCCGGAGCCAACCAATCAGGTAAATCCCCAGAAAAATTGTAATCGGTAGCGCCAACGGTATCAATAAACTCAGTAGACCCATCATGTAACGCCTCTCTCTTCGATGAAACTGTGTAAAGTTCAATTTATGGTATTCAGCATTATATGACCTCAGGATGGCCCTCGTGCAATAGGCGTCTGTGGAGCCGGATTTTTGTGTGCTCCGGTAGTGGTGTTCAAGGGGTTGGGAATTTTGGTGGCGCTTGCTCTGGCATAGGGTGCCTGGCTATGCGCAGGGTATTTTATGCCAACAGTCCTTGCTTGTGGAGGATGCAAGGGGTTAAATTTGCCTGTTTGCAAGGGCTTTAATCCTCAGTCATCCCGGCTGATTGGGTGTATGTCTGGATACTTTACCACTTGAGCTTGGGGGCTAGAGTGTTTAGTGGATAACGCTCGGATCCAGATTGAGGTAAACTATTGGTGAAGTGTTGTTTTTACTTTAAGTGGTTCAATCTTTTACAACACAACAGGGAGCCTTCGGCTGATGGTTAAGCAGTTTTTTGAACAGTTTCATCGGGTAGAACAACCACTGGCTACTGCGCTATTGGCGGGTATGCTGGTCCAGAGTGTTTCTCTGGGTGCGCTGCCAGCCTATGCCGAAGAATCACGGGCTTCTGGTGCGCCTTTAAATGGCTCGATTATCAAAACGACCCAGCATGCCGATGTCCCGACCGTGAACGCCAATGACATCAAGGAGATCGCACCGGGCACCACCCTGGATATGGTCATTTCCACGGCCGTGACGGCGGGTGTGAACGTGCAGGGCGACGAGTTTTTTGGGAAAGTCAGCAAAGATTACACCGTGGACGGCAAAGTGGTGATCCCCAAGGGCACCATCGTGCATGGTCTGGTTGAGCAGATGGAAGGCCCCAAGCGCGCGGGCCGCAATGGCTATATCAGCACTAAGTTTGACTACATGATTACGCCCGACGGGCGCGAGATTGTCATTGAAGGCAAGAGCACCACACGGGACAGCTCTGGCAAAGCGGCTGCCAAGGTAGTGGGTCGTGCGGCTGGCTTTACGTTGGGTGGCGGCGTGGTTGGCGCCGTCATGGTGCTTCGTTATGGTGGCCTGGCTGCCGTAGCGGCGACCAATGGATACGCTCTGGCAGGTGGCGCTGCCGTGGGTGGTGCCTTGGGCCTGACTTCGGCGATGGTGACAAAAGGCCGTAACGCCATGATTCAACCTGGCGCTGAAATTCGGGTGAAGCTCTCGGAAGATTTACACTTGCCAACGGTGAATATGCCGGATGCAGCGGCAGAAAACTATGCCCTGAGTGGCTTGCAAGTAAAAGTATTGGGCATGCGCTTTGAAAAAGACCCTTTTGGCGAGCCTAACGAGATAACCCTCTCGCTGGACGTGGATAACAAGACGGAAAATACCTTTTCCACCTTTGAAATCGGGCTGGAAGATGAGTATGGAAACCTCTTTTATCCGTCTCCCTTTGGGGATACCGGCATGTGGTTCAGCAAAATCACGCCCAACTCGCATGCGGCCAACAACCTGACTTTCAACGTGGATAATATCAAGTACCAGCACAAGTTGGTGTTCTTCAAACAGTACAGCCGAGAACCTTTGGCCAAGATTGCCCTGACAGATGCCATGATCAAGGACAAAAAAGACCTCAAGGCCAGCAAAAAACGGGAAAAAATCACGGCGGCTCCTGCTGATACCGATTTTTAAGCGGTTTGGATTGTGATGCATACTGCTTAAAGGCTGGTTTCAGGCTTGCTAGCTTGGTCCTTCTTCGCGATTGAGTAGTTGGGGTTTTTTGTAGGGGATAAAGCCCTGGCGTCGAATGAGGCTACTGGTAAACGTTGCTCCTTGCGTGGAGATGACAACTTGTAACGCTTGGCTTTCCCGCTGAGCGGGCTGCTTGTACATTTTTTTTCAGTATGTAAGATCAATAGACCCTCTTCAATTTTTTTGATTGTATAAGGGGGTTAGTCTGCCCATTGGTTGACCACCCGTCTGGTAGTGAGTCAATGCAGGCAAGCGTTTTTACCGGTATCGTCTGTATCACCCACGTGAGTATTAATAGGAGAGCACTACTTTATGCCTGTCGCTTCATTACAAGAACTGCTGGAAGCTGGCGTTCACTTCGGACACCAGGTTCACCGCTGGAACCCCAAAATGAAACCCTACATCTGGGGCGAGCGTAACGGAATTTATATTATCGATCTGACCAAAACCAGCCAGCTGCTGGATGAAGCCTATGA
Source organism: Vampirovibrio chlorellavorus (assembly GCA_903866275.1). Lineage (GTDB taxonomy): Bacteria > Cyanobacteriota > Vampirovibrionia > Vampirovibrionales > Vampirovibrionaceae > Vampirovibrio > Vampirovibrio chlorellavorus_D. The sequence continues at coordinate 36,174 of CAIPMU010000020.1, forward strand.
GTTCATGCGCAAAGCCGCTGCTCAAGGCAAAAAGATCGTGTTTGTGGGCACCAAACGCCAAGCCACCGATATTGTTGAAGAAGAAGCAAAACGCTGCGGCGCCTTCTTCATCAGCAACCGCTGGCTGGGCGGCACCCTCACCAACTTTGAAACCATTCGCACCCGCATCAACAAGCTGCGCGAACTGGAAGAAATGCGCGACAATGGCCACTTCGACCGCCTCGGCAAAAAAGAAGTCGCCGTGTTGACCCGCCAACTGAACAAGCTGGAGCGCTCTTTGGGCGGTATCAAGGAAATGCGCGGCATGCCCGACGTGTTGTTCGTGATCGACCAGCGCCGCGAGCTGATTGCTGTGCAAGAAGCCGCCAAAATCGGCATCCCCATTGTGGGTATCATCGATACCAACTGCAGCCCCGAGAATATCAACTACGTAATTCCGGGCAACGATGACGCCACTCGCTCCATCCGCCTGATTACTCGCAAAATCTCTGACGCCATCATTGAAGGCGCTGCGAGCCGCGAGAGCCATGTGGATAAACTGCGCAGTGGCCAAGCTGGCACTACCGTGACCGCCGAAGAAATGGCTGGCCCACAACCAGAAGAGCGTGAAGTGGTGACTGCTGCCGCTACCCCGGAAAGCTAAGCCCGCTCTCTTTCTCGTAAAAGCAAGCATTACTAAGGAATTTCAAACCATGGAAATTACAGCTTCTTTAGTCAAAGAACTCCGTGAAAAAACCGGCGCTGGCATGATGGATACCAAAAAAGCCTTGGTGGAAGCCGAAGGCGATATGGAAAAAGCCAGTGAAATCTTACGCCAAAAGGGCATTGCTACCGCTGACAAGAAAAGCGGCCGCGTTGCTGCTGAAGGCCAAGTGACCGCCCTGATCTCTGCTGACCGCAAAATCGGTGTGCTGGCAGAAATCAACTGCGAAACCGATTTCGTGGGCAAAGGCGACGCCTTCCTGGCAATGGTCAGTGAAGTGGCTCAACAAATCCTGGAAAAAGCCCCTGCAGACGTGCCTAGTCTGTTGGCTCAGCCCTCGGTGGCCCTGGCCGGTCATAGCGTGCAAGAGTACGTGACTGACAAAATCGCGGCCATCAAGGAAAACCTGAACATCCGTCGCTTTGTGCGCTTTGAAGTCGAAGGCAATGGCGCTGTTCACTCTTATATTCACACCGGTGGTAAAGTGGGTGTGTTGATCGAGTTGAAAGCTTCTAAAGCCGAAACCGCCAACCATGACACCTTCAAACAGCTGATCAAGGATTTGGCGATGCAGATTGCTAGCGCGGCTCCCGAGTTCGTGGACCGCAATGGCATCGATCCCGAAGTGATTGCTGAAGAAACCCGTGTGGAAATGGGCAAGGAAGACTTGGCCAACAAGCCGGAAGAAATCCGCCGCAAAATTGTGGAAGGTCGTGTTTCCAAGCTGATGGGCCAACGCTGCTTGATTGAGCAGCCCTTCGTCAAAGATCCTTCCCAGTCCGTGGATGACGTCATTAAAGCCCGTGCCGCCGAATTGGGCGACACAGCGGTGGAAGTGGTTCGTTTCACCCGCTATGCACTGGGTGAAGGCATCGAGAAGAAGGAAGTCAACTTCGCTGAAGAAGTGGCTGCCGCTGCCCGAGTCTAGTTCAACTTTTAAAACCCCTCCCATTCCGGGAGGGGTTTTTTAAAAGCAATTTTCCGCTTGCTCTCCACTTTAATACACCAGTCACCTGTTCCATTGATCTCCCTTTCTTTGTTCCTCCTGTTGCTCACCCGGATAATCTTACTTTTGATCCCACCATTCCTTAATTTTTATTAGTACTCCCCTCAAGAACCAGCGAGCCTTACAATAGATATGATGACCCAGCTTGAAATCGAAGAGACTTTTGAAACCTTGGCGACCATGAATGAAGATTTAGAACCGGCCCAACCCTTGCGCTACAAGCGCGTCCTGCTGAAAATCAGCGGTGAAGCCCTGATGGGCGATCAAGGCTTTGGCATTAAACCCGAAGTGATTAGCCTGGTGGCCGATGAGATCGTGGAAGCAGCTGCTTTGGGTTGCTCAGTCGCGGTTGTGGTTGGCGGCGGCAACATCTTCCGGGGCGTGCAAAACTCGACCAAGTTGGGCATGGACCGTGCGGCTGCTGATTACGTCGGCATGTTGGCCACTGTGATGAACTCCCTGATTTTGCAGGAAACCTTGAAATCCAAAAACATTCCGGTGCGCGTGATGAGCGCGATTGGCATGGATCGTGTGGCTGAGCCTTATATCCGCCTGCGCGCAGTCCGTCATCTGGAAAAAGGCCGCGTCGTCATTTTTGCTGGTGGAACGGGCAACCCCTTCTTCTCGACTGATACCACCTCGGCCCTGCGCGCCGCTGAAATTGGCGCGGATGTGATCCTGATGGCTAAAAATGGCGTCGATGGCGTCTACAACAAGGATCCCAAATTCCACCCAGAAGCCGTAAAATTTGATGAGCTGACCTACGATGAAGTCCTGATCCAGAACCTTAAGGTGATGGATCAGACCGCTGTGACCTTGTGCAAGGAAACCAAACTCCCCATTCTGGTGTTTGATTTCAACCAGCCAAGGGCGATTTCCCAAATTCTGTTAGGCGAAAAAATCGGGACTTATATTGGTCCAACGGTTAGCGCCTAGCCACGGATCGAGCTAAGCAATAAATCCAAATCCCTGTGAAGTGGTTATAGCTTTGCCGTGTTTGGTACGGGCTGCTTGTTCAACGTGTTTAACTGGCAAGGTATTCGGCTAAAAAGCGATCCATTGCTTTGCGGCCCTCGTCGCGCATCGCATCAGCGGCAGCCGATAGGCCTTTGCGATCGTAGGACGTTGCCCACTCAAAAAAGCGCTCGGCCTCTTTTAACACGTCCGAGTTAAAAATGCTGTGTTGGGTTTTTCGATAGATTAGCGGATAATTCATGCCAACCCCTCAAAGTGATTGCAGGCCAAAAAAAGCAGTAGTAAATCTTCTCTGCCTAGCGGGAAGTTGAGTGAAACGAAACTATTCTCAATTCAAGCGTGATTCTTCCAGATGAGATTCCAGTACAATCTTAACTGAATTTGCTGAGCTTGTGAAGACGCTTGTATTTAAAATTCCATTGCTTTTTAATGTGAAGTCCCTGATTGCCACTCATATGAGTGGCAATCAGGGTTAAAAGGCATTTGTCATAGACAACGTGAAATCACTGAACCCCAGTAATTTTCCCGGTGTTTGGGCGTAATCTGTGAGTTACTGCTGTTGGGATTTCACGGTGAATTGATAGGATGTTCTGTCCGTGTTGGCCTGAAATCCGGCATGTTCCAGCAGCCGGCTTGCTTCAGGCTGGGTGGGTAAAAGCGCAACGCGTACCCCTTCATCACCGCGTTCACGGACGAGTTGCAAGGCTTGTGCTATTAACGCATTACCAATGCCTTGTCCACGGACTTCGGGGGCGACGTAGAAGGCGCCAATGGTCCAATAGGGCATCAGGGATTCGCTGGAAAAAGCAGGATAGAGCTGGATAAAGCCCAGGCCTTGAGCGGGTGTATCGGGTGCGTTGCCTGGGTTCAAGGCGATAAAGTGAACGGCTTCGTGATTGATCAATCGTTCAAACAAAAAATGAGAGACGGCGGGTAGATTGTGAGCAAAGCCCTGCGTCACCCGATGTGCATTGAGAAGCTGACTCAGTGGCTCCAGATGAGGAACGCCGGCCTGCGTGATCGTCCGTGTTTTTGGTCCTGTGCATGGTGTCATCAATGGCTTGTCCTTTACCCCTCACATTGGCTGGCAACCAGATGACATCTTGTAAGTAGTCCCCTAAACGCGCTTCATGAGCAGATGAATTGGCGGGTTGAGTGGGTGGATGGCACGCTCTGGTTGATTGGTTTGAGCATAGCAAAAAGAAGCAAACGTATCAAAAGCGAGGAGGTGTTGTCAGATGGTTTGCCTTGGCGGTCCTGCGTCTTTCCGGGCGCTGCCCTGTGCGTTCTTCCAGGGCGTCGTCTGCGTTCGACCAGGTGCGGGGTTGATAGGTCCCAAAGAATTCTTCAAGCACCCTGGCGCGATAATCAAACAGGTCATGTAACTGGGCGCGAATGAACAGGTTATGGACCCAGTGGCCCAGCCAGCCGAAGGACAGGGCGTAATCAATGGTATCCCGAATTTCCACACCGCCTTCGGTGGGGATAATCTGGTGGCGATGATGCCAGAAGCTGAAGGGCCCCGCCTTTTGTTCTTCCACATAGTAATGGGGGGCTTCCACATGCGTAATGGCGGAAACCCATTGGCACGGCAAGCCGCCGGGGAGCTGGAGTCCCAGAATCTGGACCATGCCCGTGAAGATGGTTTTGAAGTTTTCGGGGCTGTCGTCGGTCAGCTGCATCCACTCCGGCGTGAGTTGCTGCAGGTTGGCCGGGTTCGCGAAGAATGCCCAGGCCACATCCTGCGTGATGGGTAATAATTGACTGCGTACCAAATGATAAATATGCATGGTCTTATTGTCCAATTTTTTTCGAATGAGGGCCAGTCGTTCAAATGAAGGAGAGTCTACACACGCCATCGCGCAGCTTCTATAATGGAACAGTCACCGCAACGAAAATGTGAGACGCTGCTTGGAACCCACCTATCTGGAAGCCTGCTTGAAAGACGGCCTGACTGTGCGCTGGCCGGATTCCGCCATGCCCATCAAGGTCTACGTAGCACCCTTTCGCTGGTACGAAAAATCCAAGCAGCGTGAATCCTACGCCTACAATCAGATGGTTTACGATGCCTTTGATACCTGGCAAAAACTATCTGGTGAGCTGGTGCGGTTTCAGCAGGTGGCCTCCCAGGCGGCCTCCCAGATTGATGTGAGCTGGCGGCGGGTGGATCGCACGTCTCTGGGGCATTGCCAGTATCTGATTAATCCGCAGGGGCTTTTGTACTCCGCCGAGATCAAAATTGGCATTTCCGATGGGCTGGTGCACGCCCAATACAACGACATGGACGAGGTCCGGCATACCATTCTGCATGAAGTGGGCCACGCCATCGGGCTGGTGGGCCACAGCGACGGCGGTTCGGATATGATGTATGTGCCGCATCAATATGGGGTGACGCAACTGTCGCCGCGGGATGCGGATACGCTGGTGGCCTTGTACAAGCTACCGCCGGTGTTCGATTATGTGGCGATGGGGCGCAAGTTCAAGCTGCCGGAGCCTTTTACTTTGCAGGATGTGCTGGATCATATCGAAGGCCGCCAGCCGGATGTGGCCAATGCGCGGCAGATCGATTTTCTGCCGCCCCCGCCACCCCAACAGCCCGAAGTCTTGATGCAGCATCATGATATTTTGAGTCAAATGGGCAAGTTTCATCTGGCCACGCAAAACGTGCAAATCAATCAGGACGTGAAGCGACTGTATATTCAAAAACAGCGCAAGCTACCGGATCCAAACGAATAGACGCCCCTGAAGCGCAAGGGCGTCTATCACGTCTATCAAAAGGAATAGGGGCGCAGCCGGTCGAAAGGCGCTGACTAGCTCAGAATATTTCGCGCAATCACGGTGCGTTGAATCTCGGAGGTGCCTTCGCCGATCTCGCACAGCTTGGCGTCGCGCATGTAGCGTTCCACCGGGAAATCCTTGGTGTAGCCATAGCCGCCGTGGATTTGAATGGCGTGATTGGTGGCGCGCATGGCCACTTCGGAGGCGTACAACTTGGCCATTGCCGCTTCCTTGGAGAACGGTTGACCGGCCAGCTTGAGGCGGGCAGCGTTGTATACCAGCAGGCGGGCGGCTTCAATTTCCATGGCCATATCGGCCAGCATAAACTGAATGGCCTGAAATTCCGCGATGGCCTTGCCGAATTGACGGCGTTCCTTGGCATAGCGCAGGGCTTTATCCAGTGCGCCCTGGGCAATGCCGACGCCGAGTGCACCAATGGAAATGCGACCATTGTCCAGGGTTTGCATGAAGTATTTGAACCCTTTTCCCTCTTCGCCAATCCGATTTTCGGCAGGAATTTTGGCGTTGTCGAACTGCAACGTGCCCCAGTCGGAGCCGCGCATGCCCAGCTTTTCATCTTTGGAGCCCAAGGAAAAGCCCGGCGTGTTTTTCTCGAAGATAAACGCGCTGATGCCTTTGGTGCCCACGCCTTTTTCAGTCACTGCCGTGGCGATAAAGGTTTCCGCGTAGTTGGCGTTGGTGATAAAAATTTTGGTGCCGTTCAGGATGTACTCATCCCCCTGACGCACGGCAGTGGTTTCGGTGCCACCGGCATCGCTGCCCGCATTGGGTTCAGTCAGGCCGTAAGCGCCCAACCTCTTGCTGCACAGGTCCGGCAGGTACTTCATTTTCTGGGCTTCGCTGGCGAACAGAAAAATGGGCATCACCACCAGCGAGGTATGCGCGGCAAAGCTCAGCGCCGTCGAGGCGCAGACGCGAGCCAGTTCTTCCACGGCAATGGCGTAACTGAGGTAATCAGCTCCGCCGCCGCCGTATTGCTCATCAACGGGCAGGCCCATCAGGCCCATTTCGGCCATTTCCTGAAACGTTTCCACCGGGAAGCGGCAGTTGCGGTCAATTTCCGCAGCACGAGGCTCGACATTGGATACGGCAAATTCGCGCACCATGTCGCGGATCATCCGCTGTTGCTCGTTCAAACCCCATTTGTCCTGGCTGACGTCAATGGTAAGCGCCATCCTGCCTCCTCGTTTTCTTCAATACTGCTGTTTCACGCGCTAGGGTAATTGGATAAGACCCCAACTCATCTTCTCCTATATTACAACAAACAAATCCGTGCGATGGGAAGCCCCCGAGATTGGTGCCCGGAATCTATTGCCTGAGCGCTTGCGATATACTGCTATCAAGTTCTGCCGGGGACAATTCTTTTTAATCTTTTTTCCCGCTCGCCGAACCCGATCGGCTTTGGTGTCGAGTTTTTTGGATCTAAATAGGAGACGCAGTCGCCATGTCTTATTCAGAGAGTCCCTTCGATCATCTTGAGACGGCTCACACGGAGCCCATCGGCGATACGCCACCCGCCGGGCTGTTTATTAAAACCTTTGGGGTGGGGCCGTTGCGGTGCAATTGTACCATTGTGGGCGATCCTGTTTCGAAGCAGGCGATTGTGGTCGATCCCGGCGGCGATGCGGATAAAATTCTGGATGTTTTGAGTGCGGAAGGCTTTACGGTCAACCGGATCATTCACACCCACGCGCACTTTGATCATTTTATGGCGTCCGGCGAAATGCACGATAAAACCGGCGCGCCCCTCTGCCTGCACAAGGCGGATCAGCCCCTGTGGGCCAATCTGGAAACCCAGTGTGGCATGTATGGCTTGCCATATAAACCCGTCCCCGCGCCGCATCACTGGCTAGACGATGAAGAGGAACTGGCCGTGGGGCAAAGCACCGGGCAAGCCTTGTTTACGCCCGGTCATACGCCGGGCTCCATGAGCTTTTGGTTCAAAGAGGCGGGCCTGCTGCTCGCCGGGGACACCCTGTTTCAGGGGGCGATTGGCCGAACGGATCTGTGGGGCGGGGATTATCCCACCATTGAGCGCTCCATCCGTCAGCGCTTGTACACCCTGGATGAATCCACGCGAGTGGTCGCAGGGCATGGTCCCGGCACGACCATTGGGCACGAAATGCGCCACAACCAGTTTGTGCGCGCCTAAGGATCGGCCAGCGTGAGTGATACCCCCAGCCATTCAATGATCCGCAAGACATCCGATCTTTCGGGTGACAGTGCAAGCGAGATTGCAGGCCATCAAGGCACGATTCTAATCAGCGGGGCTTCTACGGGCATTGGCTGGAGTTGCGCTAAACTGCTGGCCGAACAAGGGTTTCGCGTGCTGGCGGGCTATCGCAACGAAACCGATGCGGATCGCTTGCGGGCCTTGCATCCGCATATTGTGCCCCTCAGTCTTGATGTGACTTCGGATAGCTCCATTCAGGCCGCGGTGCTTCAGGTGGAAACGCTGCTGGCCGGGCAGGGCTTACAAGGATTGGTCAATAACGCGGGCATTGCCGTTGGCGGGCCGCTGGAATTTTTGCCGATCACCGCCCTGCGTCAGCAGTTGGATGTGAATGTGATTGGGGTGATTGCCCTCACACAGGCTGTGATCCCCCTGCTGCGTCAAGCGCGGGGGCGCGTGGTGAACATGGGTTCCATTGCTGGGCTGAGCGCCCTGCCCTTTGTGGGGCCCTATTCGGCCTCCAAATTTGCGCTGGAGGCCTTGACGGATGCCCTCCGCGTGGAGTTGCGCCCCTGGGGCATTCAAGTCTCCATCATTGAACCGGGTGTGATTGCCACGCCCATCTGGGAGAAATCCATGTTGGCCGCACATGGCTTGCCTGAGGCGGAGATGCCTTTGCCCAGTACGTCTCGCCTGCAGGAACTGTATGGAAAAGTATTGGCTATTTTAAAGCGGGAAACCCAAAATGCGGCCCATCGGGGCATTCCAGCCGAACGCGTGGCCGAGGCGGTGGCGGATGCATTGACCTCTAAGCGTCCCCGCACCCGTTATTTGGTAGGCTGGGATGCCCGTCTGCGGGTGTTATTCAATCTCTTGCCGGATCGGGTGCAAGATTGGGTAATCGTTAAAAAAGTGGGATTTCCGGGGTAGTGGGAGCCTGACTCACTGCCGCTCTTGAATCGAACAGATTACAGCTTATGGGCCACAAAATAGCGGTTTAAAATCGGGATCAAGCGATCGGGGAAGCGGTCATCTTCTTCCGGGGCAATCACCACGCGGGAGCAAAATTGGGGGGAAGTGATGCGGGTGGGTTGCAGGCTCGTGCGTTGCAGTGCCTCGCAGAGGGTGTTTTGCACGGCCACCACATTGGTGCGTCGCCCGAGCGCATAGCCCACTTCATAGGCGGTGAGGGGATCAAACTCTTCACCGTAAAACACGGAAACCACCAGGCTGGCCCGGTTCAGGGCGTCGCCGCAAGCCTGGGTCAGGAGCAGATCGGTCTTTTCGTCCGGCGAGGCATTGGCCGGAATGCAGTCCGGGGTGGGTTGCCAGTCGCGCAGGTGGCCAAATTCGGCCAGCTCAATCACGGCCTCTTGCGGCATAAACAGCGGAAAATTATAGGCCCGCATCAGGCGCGCCAAACGCTCGTTAAACGCGCGCTCTTCGGGGTGTTCGTAGGGGGCGGCCAGATAGACCAGTTCGGTAAAACGTAGCATAGCCAAAAGTTTAGCAGGACAACGGCCAATCGCCTAGACCTTGTGAGCATCCACTTTATTCATATTGCATCTTTGTCATTCCCGCGAAGTCATTCCTGCGAATGCGGGAATCCATTGTGCGGTCGGGTTTTTGGGTTTCAGGCGAGATGGCTTCCCGCATTCGTGGGAATGACTAAAATTTGAAGAAGGATAAATCGGCGGAAACGTAGAAAGCGGTTATGGCCAGCCCTGAAATTGATTTTGCTTTGAGTAACTTTTAATGCGGTCGCGTCTCATAGGGACTGCCGCTTGCGTCTGACTATGGTAGGATCGAGACACAATATTCGCATTAAGGAGTTTGCTCATATGCCATCCCCGTCCGGTCAGGCGTTATCTGCCCAGAATTCTGCTGCTGAACAGTCCCGTACCCCCGACACCCGCGTGGTGATTGGCATGATTGGTCTGGGAACCGTGGGCTCGGGCGTGTTTAAAATTTTCCGCGATCACCCGGATATTTTCTTTCAGAAAATTGCGGTGCGTGATGCCAGCAAAATTCGCAACATTGATGATGTGGATACCGAGTTGCTCTCTCAGGATCCCTTCGCCGTGGTGCGCGACCCGGAAACACAAGTGGTCGTAGAGCTCATGGGCGGTGCTGAACTGGCTCGCGAGCTGGTCACTGAGGCCCTCAACCACGGCAAGCATGTGGTGACCGCCAACAAGGAACTCATCGCCAAGTTTGGCCCGGAACTGTTTGACCTGGCCCGCAAGAACAATGTGCGCCTGCTGTTTGAAGGCGCGGTGGCCGGTGGGATTCCCATTATTATGCCGCTCAAACTCTCACTTGGGGCCAATCGCATTCAGCGCGTGGCCGGGATTTTAAACGGCACCACCAATTATATTCTCACCAAAATGACCCAGGAAGGCTGGACCTTTGAGCGTGCCCTGAGCGAGGCCCAGGCCAAAGGATTTGCCGAAGCGGACCCCACCAACGATGTGGAAGGCTTCGATGTGGCCTACAAAATCTCGGTCTTGGCCCTGATTGCCTTCAAGCAAGTGGTCGACCCGCTGTCCATCTTCCGGGAAGGCATTACGCGCATTACTGCCGAAGACATTCAGCATGCCCGTGAATTGGGCTATGTCATCAAGCTGATCGGCTTGGCGCAGATGGAAGACGACGGGCGTCTGGATATTCGGGTTCACCCCATGCTGGTGCCCAATGAGCACCCGCTCTCTAATACTCAGAATGAGTTTAACGCCATTTTCGTCAAGGGCGACGCGGTGGGCGATGTCATGTTCTACGGGCGCGGGGCGGGCGAAATGCCTACCGCCAGCGCCGTGGCCGCTGATATTCTGGCGATTGCCACCGGCCTGTTAAAAGGCAACGAGCCGATCCCCTCCATGATCATTGACCCGGCCACCCCGGCCAATTTGCTGCCCATGAGCGAGACCACCAGCAAGTACTACTTGCGCCTAAACGCGCAGGATCGCCCCAAAGTAGTGGGACATTTAGGCAATGCCTGCGGCGATGCCGGCGTGTCTCTGGAAGCCTTGATGCAAAAGGGCATTAACCCGGACGGTACGGCCTCCATTGTGTTGCTGACCAAAAGCGTGACCGAACAGCAGATGAATCAGGCGCTGGAGAGCATTCGGGGTCAGGCCAGCACTGCCGAAATCGGCTGCCTGTTGAGGGTTCTGTAAGATGGCTGGTATTTTAGAGCGCTATCGTCAATTTTACGATTTCGGGGACAACTTCCCGATTATCAGCCTGGAAGAGGGCAACACGCCCCTGATTCCCGCTTGCAACGTGGGCGATGCGGTGATGCAGAAGTCGGGCAAAACCGGTCTGAAAGTGTTCCTGAAGTTTGAAGGGTTGAATCCCACCGGCAGCTTCAAGGATCGCGGGATGACCTACGCCGTCTCTCGCGCAGTGCAGGAGAAGCACACGCATATTATCTGTGCCAGCACCGGCAACACGAGTGCTTCTGCTGCGGCCTATGGCGCGCGCGCTGGCCTGAAAACGCTGATCATTCTGCCTAGCGGTAAAGTGGCTTTGGGCAAGTTATCTCAAGCCATTCTGTACGGCGCATCCATCGTGGAGATTGACGGTAACTTCGATCAGGCGCTGGATATTGTCCGTGAGCTGGGCTCCACGGGCAAAGTTTGCATTGTGAACTCCATCAATCCGTATCGTTTGCAAGGCCAAAAAACCGGCGCATTCGAAGTCTGCGACGTGCTGGGCGAAGCGCCGGATGATTTGTTCATCCCGGTGGGCAACGCGGGCAACATCACCGCCTACTGGATGGGCTTTAAAGAGTACGCCGATAAGGGCATCACCCAAAAGCGCCCGCGCATGAACGGTTATGAGGCCGAAGGCTCAGCGGCGATTGTGTTCAATCGCAAGATTGAAAATCCGGAAACGTTGGCCACGGCCATTCGCATTGGCAACCCCGCCAGCTGGGATGGTGCAGTCGCAGCTCGGGATGAGTCCGGCGGGCGCATTGACAGTGTGACTGATGATGAAATCGTGGCGGCTTACCAGTTTCTGGCCGCTCGCGAAGGGGTCTTCTGTGAGCCCTCCAGCGCAGCCAGCGTGGCCGGGTTGTTTAAGGCTGCCGAATTGGGACAGGTGCAGGATAACGCCACCATCGTGTGTGTCCTCACCGGCAACGGCCTGAAAGACCCGGATTCTGCCATCAAGTTTGGCTCTCCGGAACGCGCGCAATTGCCTGCGGATGCGGGTCAGGTCGCGGAGTTCTTCAGGCTGTAGTGCCTGAGGCGCTCGCCAATGGCACGATTTGCTGGCATCTCGCTGGAATTACCAATGGCGGGTTGCACGGTCTAGCCCGCGATAGCCACGGCCTCAATTTGTGCGCCTTCGGTATCCACTGCCAGATCGTGACGTTCAATGGCCCAGTTGTTTTCGTGGATCAGACGATCAAGCTTGTCGATAAGTCCGGCGTGAATCACGGTGGGATAAAACACGGCCATCGTGGAGCCTGAACCGCTGATGATCATGCCATAGGCGCCTGCGTCCATCACCACGGACTCAATTGTTTCATATTCTGGGATGAGGTGGCGGCGGTAGGGCTGATGGAGTTTGTCCTGCAAGCTGTGGCGCAGGGCGTCCGGGTCGCCTTGCAACAAGGCGTAAGTGAGGACGCTCGCTTTACGCAGGTTGAAAATGGCATCACTCATGCTGAACTGCTGGGGTAAAATGCGGCGGGCCTCATCGGTACGAATAGGATAAGTCGGGCTAAGGGTGATCACGCGCCATTCGCTTGGCCATGGCAAGGCGTAAGCAACCGTGTCATAGAGGACTGCGCCGCCCAGCAGTGCCGGTGCTACGTTATCGGGATGACCTTCCATGGCGATGGCTTCGGTCAAAAGTACATCCTGCTCAAAAGGTTCCCCTAACAATTGGTTGGCGGCGAGGAGCCCGGCCACAATGGCGGTGGAGCTGCTGCCCAAGCCTCGGGTGACGGGAATGTCCGCCTGAATGACCACGCGCATGGCGGGGCGTATTTGCCCAGCTTTGGCATAGAGGCGATCCATGGCCTGAAGAATAATGTTCTCGCTGGCCGCTTCTCCGGCGAGTGCGCTCAGGTCGGCATTGCCACTGGCGGCAAAGGAAAGGCTGTCTGCCTGACCCGGTTCGGCGATGTTAAAGGTAAAGCGATTGTAAAGACTGACAGCCAGCCCGAAACTGTCAAAGCCTGGCCCCATATTGGCAATGGTGGCGGGGACACGAACCGTAAACATGCGGAGATCCTTTCAGCCAACTCTGGATAGTTACCAGTTTACCTTGAAGGATGGGCCTTGTGTTGATGCGGATACTCCTGGGAGCGGTTTGAAGTGTGCAATGGGGGGAGGAAAAGCCCACCCTATCGGCGACTGCCGCCCCGGTAACCGCCGTTCAGGCCACCGTTCATCATGGAAAGCATGGCCATGTTGGTGAACAGGTCGCCGCCGGCATTGGACCGCGTTGCGGCTTGCCGGGCCAGATCGGCCTGATAAACGGGATCGCTCAGCAGATCTCTCTTCGTGGCGCCTTGGGGAAGCCTTTGCATCAGATCGAGAATGTTTTCGTTCTGTTGCCGCCGGTTGATGAAGCCGGTAATACCGCCCAAGGCCATACCCAACAAACCGCCAATGCTGGCACCTATCGCGTTTTTACAGGCCATTAGTCCAAGGCCTGCACCGGTAATCCCTGTACCGACTGCACTGAGTGTGGCTGATTTTCCTGGACTGGCCAACAATTCTGGAATTGCGGTAGAGTAACCGGCGCCGATTTTCGGCCACCAACGGTTCAGGCCCTGATCGATCTTTTTCTGCTCGGGTTTTTCAAGGTCGTGTTTTTCCATGACCGGCAGATAGGCCTGGGTGCCAATGTTGGGAATACCGCCATAGACGCCTTGTTGCTGTGGCATCGGTGGCATGGCGGGCATAGAAGGCGGTGCATAGCTGGATGCATCCCGACCAAAGGTTAACATGATTGTTTCTCTCCTCATGCTTGTCTGTTGGGCGATGGGTGGTGCGTGGTGCTCACGCACCGGACAGTAACGATGATGGGCTTGCGTGATACCCAAGTGGGTTCATTTTATTATTCGCAGTAAACCAGAAGCATTCAAAAAGTTGCGCCTAAGATTTTCTGGCAATTTTCAAGCAACTTTTAATCAAGTTTGAATCAACGCCCTGCCCGTTCGTTGAATGGTGCGACTCTGATTTATGGCACGGGTTGTTGTCCGGTTTGCTTGACAGCAGGCCTGTTTGGGCAGGCTGGGTTTGAATAGGCATTTAAAAAGATGAATCGCCTGAGGTAGTCCAATAGGTAATCCACGCCATGAAGAACTATCGACAAACGGGTAATACAACAAATGATTTAAAAAACATAAGATAACTGCATTGAAACAAGTTTTAACCCTATAGCTCAAACGTACTTTCCACGCTTTACCACTCGTACCCTCTACTTCGGTAGAGGGTTTTTTCTTTTTCGAAGTGTTTTTGAAATTGATTTTAAAACTGAGCATCCCCGGAATCCCCAATAGGAAACCTGTCTGGACAAATCAGTCTATTTCAAAATTGCCGCTCAGCCAAAAACTCAAGTTTTTAGAAATATGCTCGATAATAGAAAGGTAGCCTATTAGCCCAAGGAGCGGTTTATTGTACCCCCACCCGAAATCGCCAAACCCCTTAGAGTCATTCGATATGAGTCTGTGGCTTGTCTGCTGCTCATCGCTCTGCCTGAAGCCGTCACCCTGGCTGATGGAAAAGGCTCGCCGAGATTTGGGCTGGCTGCCGTCGGTTTGTCATCAACAGGCGATCGGGGGCTTTACGCTGGCGGAAGTGCTAATTTCTCTGGCTATTCTGGGGGTCATTGCCGTGTTCACCATTCCCAAAATTCTGATCTCTGTACAAACTCAACAGTATAACGTGCAGGCCAAGGAAGCGGCAGCTATGGTTAGTGCTGCTTATCAAAAATATAAGCTCAGCGGAATGGCTGACGCAAATACGAAACTGGAAAACCTGACCCCTTATATGAATTATGTGTCCATGGATACAGTCGGTACGATTGATTATTTATATTCCTATCCACTTCTTTCGATAAATTGTACTCATTGCTTTGTTCTGCATAGCGGTGGGAAGCTGAATTTTTACAATTACCAATTTACTGGAACCACCTCAACCAACGCCATTAGATTTCATTATGATCCGGATGGTATTGTAACCGACAGCACGACTGTCAGTCCAGGCAGAAGCATTGCGTTTTATTTGTTTTATGATGGGCGCTTGCAAACAGAAGGCACCGTTCCTGCCGGCACAGTTACATCTTTTGGTCAATTGCCAACCTCTTATCCTCGCCCGCAAAATGATCCGCCTTATTTGCAATGGTGAAAAACTGAGCTTGTATGGTGAATATCTTTGGGGCGATGGTTGGTGAAACGGCTTTGACAGTGAATACCCCCGGAATCCCCAAGGGTCTGCGGCTTAACGTCGAACAGAGAAACAGGTATACTAAACTCGGGTATACAAAAACTGTGTGTTTGAGGTTAGTGTTTTGTGTGCTGTGACTCGTCCAGTCGAGCGGGCTCGTCAGTGCTAAACCGGCCTGTTTCTGACGGTGTTGGTATCACCCAGGCCAATACGATTGACGGGTGGACTGGGCGTGACTCGGATTTTTTACGGGATTGAAACTTGAATGACGGTTGACACCAGAAATGGATTCTCTATATGCTAATGCTGACATACCAATCGGTATATAAATCATGAACAGTAGCCTTTTACGCCCGAAAACCAGCCCTGTCCGGCCTTTACCTGCCCTATCCCCTCGCCGGGAGAAGCTGGAGTGGCATGGGGTGCTACCCTTTTTGTTTTTGCATCTGGGATGTCTGGGTGTTTTCTGCTGTGGCTGGAGCCCGGTAGCTATTGTGCTGGCGGTGGGCTTATACTGGGTTCGCATGTTTGCCATCACGGCGTTTTATCACCGCTATTTTTCGCACCGCACCTTTAAGACCGGTCGATTCTGGCAGTTTGTGTTTGCCCTGTGGGCCATGTTCTCCGTGCAGCGAGGGCCTCTGTGGTGGGCCTCTCATCACCGCAAGCATCATCGGGTCACGGAACAGCCCGAAGACCCCCATTCGCCGGTGGTGAAAGGCATGTTCTGGTCCCATTTTGGCTGGTTGACCACGGCGGAAAATTTAAAAACCGATTACGACGCGGTGAAAGATCTGGCCCGGTTTCCCGAGCTGGTGTGGCTGAATCGCTATGACGGTCTGGTTTCCGCGTTTTTTGCCTTGTTGCTCTATGGGGCGGGTTGGTTGTGCAGTGCGCTGTTTCCGCAGTGGCATACCAGCGGCTTCCAGTTTTTGATCTGGGGCTTTTTTGTGAGTACTGTCGTGCTCTTTCATGGCACCTGTACCATCAATTCGCTGGCGCACTGCTTTGGGTCCCAGCGCTACCATACCGGTGATCAGAGCCGAAATAACTTCTGGCTGGCCCTGATCACCCTGGGCGAGGGCTGGCACAACAATCACCACCGGTACCCGTTTACGACCCGTCAGGGCTTATTCTGGTGGGAGATCGATGTGACTTACTACATCCTCAAAAGCATGGCCGCATTGGGGATCATTCACCACATGAATTCAGTACCGGCGCAGGCTTATCAGCCTCAACCCCCGGTTACCCTGAAGCCCTTGAGTCCCGTGAGCGGGCAGGCTGCTTTATGAAAAAACTGGCCATTGTTGGCTCCGGTATTGCAGGCTTGGGATGTCTGTATTTTTTACATCGGCATTACGAAATCACCCTGTTTGAGCAGAACGATTACGTGGGCGGGCATACCAACACCATCGAGGTCGAGGAAGCGGGTCAGAAACTGCCGGTGGATACCGGTTTTATGGTGTTTAATCATCAAACCTATCCCAACCTGAAGCGTTTATTTGATACCTTGCAGGTGCCTACGCAAAAAACGGACATGTCCTTCAGTGTGCGACACGATGCCATTGGGCTGGAGTGGAACGGGGCGGGCTACGACAAACTCTTCGGGCAGCGCCGTAATTTATGGAATTTGCGCTTCTGGAAAATGTTGATGCAGATGAGCCGCTTTACGCAAGAAGCTCTCGCCAACCTGGAAAACCCACGTCTGGAATCCATGACGGTGGCGGATTATGTGCGTGAGCGCGACTACGGCCCGGACTTTCTCTCGTTGTTTCTGGTACCCATGGCGTCGGCCATCTGGAGCACCCCTCCCGATAAAATGCTCCAGTTTCCGGCCCGAACGCTGTTGCGTTTTTTCTACAATCACGGCTTTCTGGGGATGGATACGCATCATCAGTGGTACACCGTTACCGGTGGTTCCCGCGAATACGTCAAGCGTATTCTGGCCATGGCGCAGCCGAACCTTCGCCTGAATCAGCCGGTGCGGCGCATCCACCGCTTGCCGGAAGGTGGCGTGGCGCTTACCATTGAAACCGCCTCTGGCGCGTTGGAATCCGAACGGTTTGATACCGTGATCGTGGCCGCGCATGCCGATCAGGCCTTGCGGTTGCTGGATGAACCCACGCCGTCAGAAGCCGCTCTGCTGGGCGCCTTTCAGTATCAGGACAATCTGGCGCTGGTGCATAGTGATCCGTCGGTGCTGCCCAAAACGCGTCGCTGCTGGGCTTCCTGGAATTATCAGATTTTTGCCGGTCATGATCATCAGGGGGCGATGACCCGCTCGACGGACCCGTTAGTGGCGGCTTCGGCTTTTAGTGCCTCGACGCATTACTGGATGAACAACCTGCAGGGCGTTTCGCAGACCACGCCCTATATCGTCACCCTGAACGGTGAGCATCTGATTGATGAACGCAAAATCCATCGCCGGATTTTATACGCGCACCCCTTATTCACCCGAGAGGCCATCGCCGCTCAGGCCGATCTGCCTGCGCTGAACACCGACCCGGCAAACGGGGGCGTTTATTTTTGCGGCAGTTATTTTCGGTATGGATTTCATGAGGACGCCTTTTCCTCGGCGGTCGATCTCTGTCAACACCTCTTGCCGGAGGGTTTGCCATGGCACCAGCCCTGAATTCCTGTCTCTACGAATGCGAGGTGTTTCATGCCCGAAAAGCACCGCGCCCGCACGCCTTCAAAAACCGGATGTTCTGGTTTGCGCTGGATCTGGATGAGTTACCCAACATCCATCGCCAATGTCCGATCATCCGACTCAACCAATGGGGGCTGGTTTCGTTTGACGATCGGGATTTTTTACCGACTGGGACGCGGGATGATTTAAAAAGTCGTGCCCTGGCGCAGTTTCGGCAAATGGGCGTTGAGCAACCCATTGCCTCGGTTTTGCTGGTGGCGCAGTTGCGCGCACTGGGCTATGGGTTCAATCCGATTGCGTTGTTTTATGCGCTGGATGCACAGCGCCAACCCCTCGCCGCCTTGGTGCAAGTGGAAAATACCTTCCGGGAGATCAAGCTGTTTCCCCTGCACCCGGTTGCCCAGCAGTCGGGCTGGTTTGAAGGATGCTTACCCAAGCATTTTTATGTCTCACCCTTCAGTGAGCTGACCGCGCAGTTTCAGTTCCAGCTCAGCACTCCCACGGAAACGCTTCAGGTGCGTGTGGACAGTGGCGAAGCGGGGCAACCCATTGTGAGCGCCGGTTTAACCGGAAAACGCCTCCCGCTGAATTCAAAAAACCTGTTTCGGCTGCTGCTGCGCTACCCCTTGATGAGCTGGCAGATGATTGCCGGGATTCACTGGCATGCCCTGTTGCTGTTTTTAAAGCGGGTGCCCTTCCACGCCAAGGAGGAGGCCCTGACGCTGCAAGTCAATGTGCTACGTCCGCGCCCTCCGTTGCGAATCACCGGGGAACCGTTTCCGTTTTTAGTGGAACCGTCTGAGCCGTTCCCCGTCCAAGTTCCAAAATAATGGTTTGAGAAAAAACGCATCAAAGATGGATGCCCTTTTTGCCCGATGCGCCGTTTGAACCGTTTGTCCTGATTAATGCCCTGAAGATCGAAAGTCGAGATGTCTGATGCCTAGTCAACCTTCACCGTTACCGGTTCGTTCGCAACACCCGCCGCATACCCAAAAGAGCCCGTCCCAGCCTGCCCCCACCGGTCTGGCCGGATTGCCGCGTAAGCTGGTGTTGCAACTGCTGGCGGGTATGACCAAAGGGTCAATGTTGCTCAAAACCCCGGATGGTCAGACGCATCGTTTTGGGCAGGAGCCCGACAGTCCGTTTCAGGCCGAGATTCAGGTGCAGGACGACGCGTTGTTTCAGAAGGTGATCGCCTTTGGGCATATTGGCTTGAGTGAAGCCTATATGGACGGGGCTTGGGATTCGCCGGATCTGGAAGCGGTGATTGCCTGGTTTATTTTAAATATTGATGATTCGACCTTACTGGAAGGTTCATCGCGCAAGGCCTTCTGGGTGAATCTGCTGGGCAAGCTGAACCGGGTATATCACCTGCTGCGGGCCAACACGCAAGGCAACAGCCAGAAGAATATTCATGAGCATTATGATTTGGGCAACGCGTTTTTCCAGATCTTTTTAGACCCGACACTGACGTATTCTTCCGCCTATTTCACGGAACCCCAGCAAAGTCTGCAGGAGGCGCAAATCGCCAAATGGGACGCATTATGCCGGAAACTTAAATTGCAACCCGGCGATCACGTGCTGGAAATTGGCAGCGGCTGGGGCGGGTTTGCGTTGTATGCGGCGCGACAGTATGGCTGTCGGGTGACCACCACGACCATTTCGCTGGAACAGTACGCCTACGTGAAAGCTTTGCTGGAGCGCGAAGGCATGCAGGATCGCATTGAGATTCTCTATTGTGATTATCGCAATTTAACCGGCAAGTTCGACAAGATTGTTTCCATTGAAATGATTGAAGCGGTGGGTGATCAGTTTTACGAGACGTACTTCCGTCAATGTCAGGCGTTGCTCAATCCCAACGGGCTGCTGGGCATTCAGATGATTACTTGCCCGGATTCGCGGTTTCAGTTGTTGAAAGACAACGTGGATTTTATCCAGAAGCATATTTTTCCGGGTTCGCTGTTACCATCCATTGGTCGGATTAATCAAGCGGTGAATAAAACCGGCACCTTGTTCCTGCACGATTTGGAAGATATGGGCAACAGTTATGCCCGCACGCTGGGCGAGTGGCACGCCACCTTTAATCAACGTCTGGATGATGTACGGGCCTTGGGTTTTGATGAGCGGTTCATTCGCAAGTGGAATCTGTATTTTCTCTACTGCAAGGCGGCGTTTCGGATGCGAAATATCAGCGTGGTACAGGCCATTTACACGGCACCCAATAACCTGAGTTTATACAGTGAGGTCGGCCCATGAATGCTTTAAAAATCTGGTTTGCTCTGGTTTTGCTCACCATGATTGGGGTGGTAAGTTGGGCGAGTTTTAATGAGAATTTATTTCAAATTCCCCCGCGCGTGGGCGGCGATCCCTGGTTTATCGCCACTTTGTTCGATACCTATTTTGCCTTTATCGTGATTTATTTGTGGATGGCGTACCGGTCGCCGGCTTGGCCCGCGCGCATTTTCTGGTTTTTCATGGTGATGGGGCTGGGCAATATCGGTATTTCGGCGTATTTCCTGCTGCGCTTGTTCCGCTTGCCGCCCCAGGCCACGGTGATGGATCTCCTGCGTCGGGAGTCCACCTGATGGTAGCGAATCCGGCCGTTGTCTTGCTGGCTCCGTTTTTGCCCGTTTTTGCCCTGGCTGCCGGTTTTTTAACCCTCAGTTTAAGTGCGCTGGCGGTCCTGGCCGCGCGGCTCAAAAACGCGGGCATTGTGGATGTGTTCTGGGGGTTCGGATTTATCCCGATGGGCTGGATCGGGGCCTGCAATCTAGACGGGTTCTGGCTGCGAAAGGCGGTGCTGCTGACGATGATCATGCTGGCCTGCCTGCGCTTGGGTTCGTATTTGCTGAAACGCTGCGTGCAGCTTCATCCCGAAGAAGATCCCCGGTATCATGTGTTGCGCGACCTGTGGGGAACGCGCGCGGATTGGGGTTTTTGGGGCGTCTTTTTATTACAGGGCGTTTTAATCCTGATTTTATCTGGCGTGTTTTGGGTGCCCATGCAAAACGCGCATCCGGTTTTGAGGGTCAGCGAGTGGCTGGGCGCGGGGCTTTGGTTGATTGGCTATCTGGGTGAAGGTTTCTCCGACGCGCAACTCGACCGCTTTAAGCGAGAGCCCTCCAATCGGGGGCAAGTGTGTCAGGAGGGTCTGTGGCGGTACTCCCGGCATCCGAACTACTTTTTTCAGTGGGTGCAATGGTTGGGTTATTTTGCCTTTGCGCTGGCCTCCCCGTTGGGACTTGGGACGGTGTACGCACCCTTGCTGATGCTGTATTTACTGACTTGCGTGAGCGGCGTTCCCCCCACGGAAGCGCATTTATCCGTCAGCAAGGGTGAAGCCTACAAACGCTACCAGCAGACGACATCCGCGTTTGTGCCCTGGTTTCCCCAGCCCATCGGGAATGAATAAATGGTGTATTGTTTCAATCGGAATCAGTCGTTTTTTGAACGGAGTTTTGACAAGTGATGTGGATCTACAAACTACTGGAAACCGACCTGCTCCCGGAGTGGTTGATCCGGGTGGGCATACGGAATATGCTGCGCCAGAAAAAAGCTTCGGAAACCGCGCCGGATTGGGAGGCCCAACAACGGCGGCTGATGGATTTCGTGCGGGAACTAAAAGCCAGCCCGGTGGCTATTGAAACCGATGCGGCCAACCAGCAGCACTATGAAGTGCCCTCCGAGTTTTTTAAGTACGCGCTGGGGCCGCGTATGAAGTACAGCTGTGCCTGGTGGAATCCGGATACCCGAACGCTGGCCGACGCGGAAGAAAATATGCTGCGGCTGACCTGTGAGCGCGCTCAGTTGCAGGACGGTCAAACGGTGCTGGAGCTGGGCTGCGGCTGGGGCTCACTGTCGTTGTGGATGGCCGAGCAGTATCCGAAATCCCGGATTGTGGTGGTGTCGAATTCACGCACGCAGAAAGCGTGGATTGACAGTCAGGCGCGGGCCAAAAACTTTGACAATCTGGAAGTGATTACGGCCAACATGCTGCATTTTGACACCGATCGTCAGTTTGAACGGGTGGTGTCGGTGGAAATGTTTGAGCACCTGAAAAATTATGAAACCATGCTGAGTCGCGTGGGGCGTTGGTTGAACCCTAACGGCAAGCTGTTTGTGCATATTTTTACGCATCCGGTTTTTGCTTACCACTACGAGGATAAAGACGGCACTGACTGGCTGACCCGTCACTTTTTCTCCGGTGGCACAATGCCGTCGAATGATCTGCTACTCTACTTCCAGAAGGATGTGTCTATTGTGGAGCACTGGGTGGTGAGCGGTCAGCATTACGAGAAAACTTCGAATGCGTGGCTGCAAAACATGCTCACGCATCGTGCGGCCATTGAGCCCATTCTGGCGCAAACCTACGGCGCAGAAAATGTACGGCAGTGGTGGGTCTACTGGAAAGTCTTCTTTCTGGCCTGCGCGGAGCTGTGGGGGTACCGGCAGGGGCAGGAGTGGTTTGTCTCGCATTACCTCTTCGAGAAAAACCCGTATGCCAGCGTTTTGCAAGCCCAACGGCAAATCCCGGCGGAGCTGTCGCGATGAGGCATGAGTTTATTCAGCGATCGCGCATTCCCGCCCCGGCGGAGGCTGTATTTGCCTGGCACGAAGCACCGGATGCTTTTGCCCGGCTCAATCCGCCCTGGGAAAAAGTGACCATTCTGGAGCAAACGGGTCCTGTTTCTGAGGCCGGTAGCCGGGTGACGATTGAAATCACTTTGTTTGGCCCCATTCGCCAGCGATGGGTATCGGTGCATCAAAATTACATTGCCGGGCGGCAGTTTCAGGATGTACAGGTGAGCGGGCCCTTTCAGTTCTGGGAGCACACGCATTCAGTGATCCCGCAGGAGGATGGCAGTTGTGTGTTGCAGGATCGCATTGTGTACGAGTTACCGCTAAGCCCCTTGAGCGACTGGGTGGCCGGGTGGCATGTGCGGGGCAAGTTGGCCCGCATGTTTGAATACCGGCATCAGGTGGTGTTCAAGCAGTTTGCTGCAGGAGTTTAACGTTCATGAATGTGGAATCGCCAAGCGTGAAGCAGACGGATGTCTTGATTGTGGGTGCGGGTATCGCCGGGTTAATGGCGGCTACGGCGTTGCAAGACCAAGGGGTGCGTGTCATTGTGCTGGACAAGAGCCGGGGCGTTGGTGGACGGCTGGCCACCCGTCGCGTGGGGACGGCGGTTCTGGATCACGGGGCGCAGTACTTTACGGCCAGACATCCGGCGTTTCAGGCCTTGGTGCGCCAGTGGGAGGCAGATGGTCTGGTATCCTGCTGGTTTGAAAAACCCGGCGCCATCCCCCTGGATCAGGATGCGGCGGATGCGGGGCAGGCTGCGTCTGAGCCCTGTTATGTGGTGCCTGGGGGAATGACCCGGCTGGCGAAGGCTTTGGCGGAACCCCTGACGGTGCATTTAAACCAGCGAGCCATGCTACTCCAGCGGCACGGCGAAGGCTACCGGATTCAGACGGAAGCCGGGGTCAACTATCAGGCGGATCGGGTGATTTTAACCGCGCCGTTGCCGCAAAGTATAGCCTTGCTGGAGAGTGGTGCCATTGACGTGGCCCCTGAGCTTCTGGAGCGCCTGATGGGGGTTACTTACGATCCCTGTCTGGCTTTGCTGGCGGTGCTGGATCGACCGCCGATGCTGCCCGCGCCGGGTGGTTTTCTGCCGGATTCTGAAATCGTGGGCTGGGTGGCCGACAATCACCAGAAAGGGGTGTCGCCCAATGGCTATGGCTTAACCGTGCAAGCATCGCCCGTCTATAGTACGGCCCACTATCAGCTCTCGGATGCGGAACTGGCGGACATTCTGATGCGCGAGGCCTCTCCCTGGTTGGGTGATGCGGTGATTCTGGCATGGCAGATGAAGCGCTGGACCTATGCCTTAGCAAGAAACACCCTGAGTGAGCTTTTTATGCAGGTTAATGAATCCCCGGCGCTGTTGTTGGCGGGAGACGCCTTTGGTGGTCCCCGTGTGGAGAGTGCCGCCCTGTCCGGGTTGGCTGCGGCGCAGGCAGTGAGGATGGATTGTCACCCGGATAGCGCAACGCTTTAGCGAGAAGAAATCACGACCGGCGGTGAGATTTCATACACTTTTTTGCTGGCATTATCGCAGAGGAAGATGCGGTTCAGAACCGAATCGTAAGCCATGCCCCACACTCCTGTGGTGCCGGTGGCTGAGCTGCCCAGATCGCTGATATTCACAGAAAAGAGAAGTGTTGCGACACTCAATCTGGTGATGCGGTAAATATCGATGTAATTGCTGCCACCGCTGGCATAAACATAGTTCCGGGCCAGGATAAAATCGCTGGTGCTGTTATCAATGACGAGGCCACCGGCAGGGTTGGCTGCGGTAAAGGCTGCTGGAAGAGTCCAGTAGTGGGTGTTGAGTGTGGGTGGGGTGCCAGAACGGGTGCCAGCTGTTCCATTGGTGCCATTGTAGTACTCTACGATTTTGTAAGTGGTGTCACTGGTGTCATATGTGGCGGAATAAATGTTCTGGGTTTTGGAATCGTAAGCCAGATGTTTTCTAACCGTTTGAGTGGTGGCAACAGGTGAAAATGCTGTGGGGCCGGTGGTGGGTGTTAAGGGGGCAGTGCCACTTAAGTTATAGCTGTAATATTGATCATTAGTACCATCGTAAGTTAAAACATCCAGTGTTTGTCCATCATCTTCAATAGCAATACCTCTGGTATAGGCAATGGCACTGCTTAGTGTGATGGGTATATTGATAAAAACGCCATTGCGTTCGGTTTGATAGACTGTGCCTAAAACATCGCTGCCTAATAGTAAACGTTCATGGGTGCTGTCCCAGGTAATGCCAACAGGTGAAAAGCCTGATGGCCAGAGTGGATTAACCGCATTATCCCAGGAGAATGACTGCACTAACGCGACATCTTTAACGCCAGGCGACAGGACGGACGAGGGTAAGTTACTCCTTACCAGGCCGGGGGTGGCGGCAATAAATAAATAGGCTGGCAGGTTGCGAACGGATTCCGGCTGACCTGTGCCAGAGGTGAAATTGAAATTGGCCAATACCAATTTGCTTGATTTATCAGGGCTATTGGCAGAGGAGTCTGCTGTAAAGGATGAGGTGGATGAGCAGTTCACCTGTGTTTGGGTAGAGTCTCCTGAGCCTAGAACACCGTTGCCGTTATCGTCGACATAATCCAGACAATCATTGGAGGCGTGTGCGTATAGAAATTTCGGGCTCCCGGAGAGCTGATATTTTGTATAAGGTGAAATGGCGTAGGGGGACATTGAGGTCAGCGTTGTGCCAGTCCCATTATCGGTCGAATATTGCAGGTAATAATTGGGATTACCACCGCCTACAGGGGTGAGGGTATAAATTTTCTTGACGGCGGCCAGAGATGTGGGGTCGTAAGTGGTGTATTCCAGTCGTCTATCATAGGAGTTGGGGCTGATGTAGACGCCCCGGTGGAAATCGGTGGTCATGTCCTGAATCAGAGCCTGGACTTCGCTGGCTTCTTTATAGCGGGTGCTGATAGAGGCGGAGAGGATGTTGCTTTTGGTCACGAAGTTTGCGATTGAGAGCATGACAAAGCTCATAAGCACCATGGCAATCAGGACTTCCACGAGTGTGGTGCCCGGTTGAATCTTATGTTTAGCTAATCTGAACAGACTCCTCAAAATTCTAGGTCCTTTTTTTGATCATGAGGGCGCTGACATAGGGATCATTCGTGGTGGCGCTGGCATTTTTCACAATTTGAATATTTATAGTGCCATCGGTTACGTTGACATCATACATCTGAACATTGCCACAGTAATAGCGATTACCACAAGTGACGTAGGCATTATACGGGGAGCCTGAATTCATCAGGGTTCCCTCGATGCTAATATCCATTAAGCGCCCCGATGCACCGGGTTCGACAAAGTAGAGTTTCACGGTGTAAAGGCCATTGCTCACGGGGGCGGCGTAACTCCAGGTGGTGTTGGTATAGGTGGTTGCACTCTGATAGAGAAGGGCATCATTGTGCGAGGGTAAATTGACAATCGCAGTAGCGTCCGCCTTATTGGTGGGCGCGCCATTATCCAGTCCGGGCACGACGTTCCCGGCGCTATAGGTGTTATAGGGTTCCCACCATTGGTATGAAGAATCCACCCAGCCTGTCGTGTTGCTGCGGACACGCATGGTTGATCGGGTCAGTACCAGTTGCGTTTGATAGAGTGGCGCATTCAGGGGATCGCTGGTTTTATTGTAGAGGTAATAATACAGGGTTTTCTGGAACGTATCGGTTGCACTGGCGTTGGTTGTGTCGACTGCGCGCAGGGTTGGGATGGCGGTTCCAGACTCGCTGTAGGTAGAGGTATCCATAGACGCCTGATTGTAATTGGGCGCAAAATTGTCGCGATCACCGGTGGCCTCATCCATCAGGCTATTGAGCACCAGACTGCGGGTGGATTGTATGTAGGTGGCCTTGGCGTTTGTGGCGACCATGGTCATCATGGCCATAAAAGGCAAAATGGTCAGAGAGATCATGGCCATGGTCATCAGGACTTCCGGGAGCGAGAAGCCTGTGTTCCATTGCCTGCGTTGTTTTCCTGACGGTTCAGGCTGGCAGTGTAGTGCTGTCAAAGGATGCCTCAACATGTCATTTGATCCAAGGTTACAGGTGCTTGAATTGGAATGCCTTGTAAAGTGGAAAGGCGCGCGATCGATCTGACTCAGTTTTGTATCGGCCGATTCCATTAAAACTTGAATATTGGTGCAAAAGCCTCTCTAATCTTAATCTTTCTGAAGGAGATAAGATTCATCCTGATGGAGGAAAATGGAGAGAGTGATTGCGTTGTTTGCTTGCTAACAAGGATCAATTCTTATAATTTTGTAATATTGGTGTGTTTAATTTTGATGGACCCTAAAGTTTTTTGAATAGTGGTCGATAATGATATTAATCAGATGATTAGACCGTTTTTCCGAGTTTGACTCCCTCAGCCTAGAAGAGATTATGAGTGTTGCTTAGTATGAAACGTCGACAGCTTTCAGCAATTTTCCGCCAGAGTCAGAGAGCTCTGGGTTATGGTTTGGCCATGATGGCAATTTTTGTGGCATCGACGGTGGTTGTGGCGACCTCCATGCAGATGATGATGGGTCCGATCAGCGCTGCGTATCTGGGAGCGGCGTCCAAGGATAACATTGCGGCCAATCAGTTGGCCTATGCGGGTCTTAAGGCGGTCATCGCGGATTTGCAAGTCAAGTATGATTCTGGCACGGCGATTACGACGGGTTATTCCTACTCGTCGTCAAGTGCGCCGACGACGGTGAATATGCCGACGAGCCCTGATGCGATGAGCACGGTGAACAAGACGGTGGGCTCCTATACGGGTGCAGTGCTTGCGGTAAACGGGAATAGTGTGCTGATTGGCGTGACTGCAACGGTGGGTATCGGCAACTATACCCTCAAGAAGCTGGTGTTTTTGACCCATAACCCTTACACGCTGGATAATATTACCGGCTATACCGCAGCGTACGGTTTACGGAAGCTGAAATCAAGCTATGCGGGCAAAGCGATCCGGGTGCGTCGCGGGAGTGACAACACGGAGCAGGATATTGGCTTTGAGCCTTCGGGTGGCCTGGACCTTGCGGGCTTGCGGAATTTTCTGGAGGGTGGCTCCAGTTATGCCAAACCGTTGGATTTGGTGACTGGGGCGGTTGCGGCGTACAGCACCCGCAAGCTGCGTCAGGCTTATACGGGTTCAGCCATTCGGGTGCGTCGCTCTAGCGATAGTACGGAGCAGGATATTGGTTTTGATGCGGCCGGTAACCTGGACGTGTATTCTTTAATGAGTTTTGTAGGCACCGGTAGCGCTTATGTGAAGACCTGGTATGACCAAAGTGGTAATGGTTATAATGCCATACAGGCGAATACCACATATCAGCCTCGGATAGTGAATGCCGGGGTGATCGATACGTTGAATGGCCACCCTGCCATCAGGTCGTTGGGTGCTCAGGTTATGATGGCCAGTAATGCCAATATTATAGCGGGTACGGGCGGTTGGCATTATTTTACGGTGCTTGGCGATTACGGATCGGTAAATGGCAGTTATTACATGGATCGTTATTACGCTGTGAGTGGTAACCCGATTGCATCGTTGATGAATCAGAGTGGTAAATTTACCTACCAGGTGCGTACAGATGCTGGTACGTTGTATACCATTCCCGGTGCGACGGCTATGCCAACGGATGGTACCCCGGTGGTGATTGATTATTTGAGGAATCGTGGATCGTATTATGCGATGTATTACAACGGCCTTATCAATGTGCGCTGGCCAGATGTGGATGGGAATACGACGCCGCAAGGTTCCACTATCTTCGCGCATAATTATACTGCTTTAGGATTTGCAAATTACAGTGCTAATGCTGCGATCGGCGAGTTAATTATCTATTCTACCAATTTAACCACGGCGAATCGGCAGAAACTGGAAAATGAGCAGGCCCGCTACTGGCAGGTCAACATGATCGATCCGGGATTTGCCAAGCCTGTTGATTCGGTTGCAGGTGCATCGGCAGCGTTTGGTTTGCGAAAGTTGAAGGCAGCGTATGCGGGTTCGGCCATCCGGGTGCGTCGTTCCAGTGATAATACCGAGAAAGATATTGGCTTTGACACATTGGCAAATCTGGATGTGCCGACGCTCATGAATTTCGTCGGTACCGATAGCGCTTATGTGAAGACCTGGTATGACCAAAGTGGTAATGGGTATGATGCGAGTCAGACCACCGCAGCAAACCAGCCTCGCATTGTGAATGCGGGCGTCCTGGATACCCAGGCCGGTCGACCGGCTTTGTATTTTAATGGTACTGCCACGTATATGACGACGGGAACGACCATGAGCATTACAGGAACCGGTGCAACCGCGTTGGCCGTTGTGAATATGGATTCTGCGACACCGGCATATGGCAGGGTGATGAGTGGAAAAGCCAACGGCGATGCGAACGATGATGCCTCGACGACATCGGCATGTTTTTTCTGTCGAAATAATGGCAGTGGGGTTATATCCGGGTTTCGTCAAAACGCGAGTCAGGGTTCCATTACGGTGAGTGGTGTGTATGGTCAGGTTGCGCAAATGACGGCGCTCTATGATGGAACAAATAATACATTGCGGCTGAATGGAGTGGCTGGCACATCTGTCGCCAGTAGTGGGAATTTTGGGATTAATCAGTTGTGGATCGGTGCAGACCCAGGTTTAGCGGCGAATCGTCGCTGGAAAGGGTATCAGAGTGAGTTGATTTTATATCCCACTGCATTAACGGCTGCATCACCGACGGACAATCTGCAGACCGTGGAAGCCAACCAGATGGCTTATTTCAATGTGAGCGATGCCAAGGCTGCCGGTACGGGTTATGTGACGAAGTGGTATGACCAAAGCGGGAATGGTTATGATTTAAGCCAAACCACCCCACTGTTGCAGCCGATTATTCGTTGGGACAATCAAACCAATCGCCCCAGTATTTATTTTAACGGGGTTACTACGTTTCTCAAGTCACCCACCACCTTAAGTATTACGGGTAACACATTAACCGCATTTGCAGTGGGGAAAATGTATAGCACCACTCCTGCCTATGGTCGTCTTTTCAGTGGTAAAGACAACACCGTGGCGGATGATAGCTCTGCCGTGACATCTGCTTGCATTATGATTACTAATGGTGCAACTGCCAAAGTGGCAGGATGGCGTACTGGCCCTTCGGCAAAAAGTGCAGCCACTGTGACCCTGGGTAAAATGTTTCAGGCGACTTCTATCTATGACGGCACGAATCATACCATGCGCGTGAATGGACTGGCGGCCACTGCGGTTGCTTCCAGTGGGAATTTTAGTATCAACCAGCTTTGGGTGGGGACTGCACCGACCACGTTTTTTAATGAGTTTTGGAATGGCACCATTAGCGAAGTCATCCTATACCCCAGTACGCTAACCACGACCCAAATGCAGATCATTGAAAAAGGGCAGCATACCTTTTATGGCACGCCTTAATGCGTCAATGCTTTAGACTGTGAGTCATTCAGCCACCGGCGCAAATAGAAGAGCGTCTCTCAGTGGGCTCGTTTCCGCAGCGGCTTCGTGAGAGGTTGCTAACTCTCGGTGAAAATCGTGTCAGCCTCTATATGGGGTCTTTGCAGAAGGGTTTTAAGCTTGGGTAAGGGCAGGTACTATGCTGAACATTAAAAATCAGCTTTGCAAGGTCCGGAATGAGTGTTAATATAACTGTATTGGCTTTACCGCAGAAGTGTTTTCTCCTTCTTTTCAAGATTTGTTCATAGAGTTGAGATTGGGGCGTGATGACGTTGAAAAAGCAGTTGGTTTTTATGCACCAGAATTATCCGGCGCAGTTTGGGCCGATTACGCAATTTCTGTTGAAAGAGTATGATGCAGACATTCATTTTCTGAGCCAGTATGCCTCTAAAGCCCCCATTGATGGCCTGAAGCATCATTTTTACAAGCCTGCCAAAACGGGCCACGAGGAAACGCCCTATTTCTTTTCTCGCTATTTTGAACAGGAATGCGCTTCCATGCATGGTGTCTCTGATGCCTTAAAAGCGTTGAACGTGGATCCGGATCTGTTTGTGGGGCATGTGGCCTTCGGGAACATGGGCCTCTTGCACGTGGAGTATCCGGAAGTGCCCAAGGTGGGCTTTTTCGAGCTGTTTTACAACGCCTCTCCCAATCATGCGGAAAGACGGCCCGAATATCCGGTGCCTCTGGCGAATCTGGCGCGTATTCCGTTGCGTAACGCTACCCAGTTGATTGAGCTGGAATACTGCACCAAGGGTTATTCGCCCACGGCGTTCCAGCGTTCGACATACCCTGGTGTGTATCAACACAAGCTGGACGTGCTATTTGATGGGATTGATACCAATTTCTATTGCCCCGGTGAAGTGAAGGCGGACACCAAGCTGCCCATCACCTGGCCCGCCGATGCGAAGGTGGTTACCTATGTCTCCCGTGGTCTGGAGGCCATGCGTGGCTTTGATATTTTCATGGAAGTGGCTCATCGCATTTCCAAAAAGCGCAGCGATGTCCACTTTGTGATTGCGGGTAATCCCAAAACGCATTACGGTTCCGAAATGATCGGTATCAAAGAGGCGACGTTTAAAGAGTTTGTGCTGAAAAAACAGCCCTTTGATCTCAGCCGCTTTCACTTCCTGGACTGGATTCCGGAAGAAGCGCTGGTTGATCTGTTCCGCCTGAGTCACTGTCATTTTTACTGGACAGTACCGTTTACCTTGTCCTGGAGTCTCTTTCAGGCGATGGCGACGGGCGTGCTGGCGGTGGGTTCCAATAGCGCCCCGGTGCGCGATGGCATTACCCACGGCGTGAATGGCCTGCTGGTGCCGCCGTATGAGATTGACGCCATTGTGGATACCATTCTGGATGCCCTGGACAATCAGGCCGGGTATCAGTATCTGCGCGATAATGCCAGAGAGCGTATGGTGCAGGAATTCAGCTTTGAGGTCTGTTTGCCTAAACTGGCAGAATTCTACCTGAGCCCTGCGAGCCCTCAAGCGACAGAATCGTCTGTCGATGGGCAGCTTCAGGCTTCGAGCTGTTAACCGGTTGCATCGGATGATGCGTCCGGCATTGGGATTTGCTTGAAATCAGTCTTGTAATAATGGCTCTGTCCGCAAAGCGTAGGAGGGCTGACCTCTTGTCCTGCAATTCCGGGAGGCTTTTTGGGGTGATATTGAGTGCTACGCCCATGATTAACTGGAGGTTTGGACTTGGCAGTCAGGTCGATCATCAGGTATGCTAATCAGTACAAGTGAAGTGAAAGCGTGATGCAGGTTTCTTTAATTTTGGCTGGGAGAGATGTTGAGTAAATTGTTCAAGTTTCAATTAGCCCTTTGCGGTCTTGGATTTTGTGCCGGGCTGGCTGTTTCTGTGGCGCGAGCGGAAACACTGGATTTTGATCACGTCTTGCAGGCGGCCATTTCCCATTCTTACGATTTGAAAATTGCCCAGACGGACATTGGTATCAGCAAGACGGATGTGATGGCGGCCCGGTCGCAGTATTTTCCGGTCATTCAGGCGCGTGGCAGTGTGGAGCGCTTGCGGAATCTGCAAACGCAGCCGGGCAGCGTTGCGACGATTAATAATATGGTCCTGCCTTACGGCACGCGCTTTCAGAATACTGTGGGGCTGTCCTTGAACCACACGATTACCGATTTTGGCGTGAGAAAGCGCAAGCTGGACATTGCCAAACAGGAAGTCAAAGTGAAAAGTCAGGCTTATGAACAACAGCTTCGGAATATCAAATATTCGGTGGTGGATGCCTACTGCAAGGCGCTGATCAACTATAAATCGCTCAAAGCGGCTGAAGCCGTGCTGACGCTGACCCAGAATGTTTATCAAATGAAAAAGCGTTTGTATCAGTCTCAGGCCATTCCCAAGGTGGATATGGCAGAAGAGGCCATTCAGCTGGCTCAGGCGCTGGATGATATTGAAGTGTACAGGCAGAAACTGTCCGAGAGTCTGGATGGGTTGTCTCTGTTGACCCGTGATAGTTACGAGCCAGCTGATATTGAGCTGTTGAATTTTCAGGATTCGGAATTGGGTAACCTGCCCGTCTTCAACGAGAATTTGACGCCGGAAGCGAAGATGTACGATTTGCAAATTCAGCAGAAGCAGGAAGAGGTAGAGTTGCTGAAACGTCAGTATCTGCCGCAGATTAGCATGTATTCGTATTACAACTTGTACGGTTATGATCTGGATCACCTGAACAAGGCCATTGGTAATCTGGGCCAGCGTAGCGTGAACCTGGGTCTGTCCGTCAGCTTGCCAGTGTTTGATGGCTTTAAAAATCTGGCGGCCATTAAAAAAGCCGAGCTGGAAAAACAGAAACTGGCGCTTCAAAAAGAAGACAAGCTGGCTGATATGAAAAATCAGGTGGCCGTTTTAACCAGTCAGGCGCAGGGTTATTCGGTTCAGCTCAAAACCAAGGCGGTGATTCTGAACAAAACGCAGGACAAAATGTCTATGCTGCAGCGCTTATCCGACCAGCAGGTGATTGAACAGGCTGAATCGGTGAAAGAACACATTCAGCGCATTCAACGCCAGTTACAGGTGGAGAGTTCGATTATTCAGGGCGTCGCCGCCATGAAAAAATTACAGTTTATCTCGATTGGGCAAAGTTAGGAGCCTTCGGCATGCAAACAGGTCTCGTCGCGTTAGAGTTGACCTCGGTGCTGAACCGGGTACCCATTGATACGCGCGGTTTAATGCGGCAGTTTAACGTGGGTCAGGCCGAACTCAGCACGGAAGAATTATTGCGGATTTTGAAGCATCAGGGCTTTAAATCCAAGGTGAAGCGGGTGAGTTTTGCCAAGTTGCAAAAGTATCCCTTTCCCTCTATCGCGGTGATGAAAAATGGCAGTTACCGCACCATGGTCAATTTGAGTGTCAAAGATCAGAAAATTTTCTACTTTTGCCCTGAGAAAAAACAGGCGGCCAGCGCCTCGTTTGAAGAGTTTGCCGATGTCATTTCCGGGGAGTTCATTATTGCCCGGCACCGCAAAATAGAAGGCGTGGCCAAGTTTGGCTTCAAATGGTTCTATACGGAAGTTCTGAAGTTTAAGAGCATCATCGCCGAAGTGCTGCTGGGCTCGTTTGTGGTGCAGTTGTTTGGTTTGATCACTCCACTGTTTACTCAGGTGATTCTGGATAAAGTGGTGGTGCACCATTCCATGACCACGCTGGATGTGCTCGGTTTGGCCTTTCTGGCGATTATGGTGTTTGAGCTGATGTTGAACATCAGCCGGAATTACATTTTTAACCACACCGCCAATAAGATTGATGCCAAACTGGGTTCCAAGTTGTTTCGGCATCTGTTTTCCTTGCCGTTTTTATACTTTGAAACCCGCAAGGTGGGCAACATTGTGGCCCGTGTGCGCGAGCTGGACACCATTCGCGATTTCATCACCAATAAATCGGTGTCGGTGATTATTGATACACTGTTTTCCTTTGTGTTTCTGGGCATGATGCTGTTGTATAGTGTCCCGCTCAGCCTCATCTCAATGAGTTTCATTTTGGTGCTGTCGATTCTCTACGCGGTGGTCACGCCAGAGTTTCGGAATCGGTTGAAGAGCAAATTCGAGATGGGCGCCAAGTCCAACTCGTATCTGGTGGAAACCATTACGGGCGTGCAGACGGTGAAAGCGCTGGCCATTGAAGGCGCCATGCATCAAAAGTGGGAAGACAATCTGGGGACGTATCTGCGTTCCAGTTTCCGCCTGACCAGTATGATCAATGTGTCTCGGGCGCTGGCTGGATTTTTGCAGCGCGGCATGACGGTTTCAATTTTGTACTTTGGCGTGAAGATGGTGATCAATCAGGAGCTGACCGTGGGTCAGTTGATCGCCTTCCAGATGTTTGCCAACCAGTTTTGCGGGCCGGTGTTGCGTCTGGTGAACACCTGGAACGAGTTCCAGCAAGCCTTGCTGGGTGTGGAGCGCTTGGGCGATATCCTGAACCAGCCTGCCGAATTGCAGTCGGCCAATGCCATCACGTTGTCCAAGCTGGAAGGCGCCATTCGTCTGGATAAAATTTCGTTTAAATACGGCATGGATAACCCCTATGTGCTGGAGCAATTGAATTTGAATATTCAGGCGGGCACCAGCGTGGGTCTGGTGGGGCGTTCCGGCAGTGGCAAGAGTACCATCACCAAATTGATTCAACGGCTCTATCTGGCCAACGATGGCGCGATTTACATTGACGATGTGGACATTCGCCACATGAACCCGTCCTGGTTGCGGCATCAAATCGGGGTGGTGTTGCAGGAGAACTATCTCTTTAGCGGCACCATTCGCGAAAACATTGCGCTGCCCAAGCCGGATGCCAGCATGGATCAGGTGATTCAGGCCGCCAAAATTGCGGGCGCGCATGAGTTCATCAAGGATCTCTCTGAGGGGTACGATACCCAGGTCGGCGAACGAGGTTCGACGCTCTCTGGCGGCCAAAAACAGCGGATCGCCATTGCGCGCGCACTGATTACCAATCCGCGCATTCTGATCTTCGACGAGGCCACTTCGGCGCTGGATTATGAATCCGAGCGAATCATTCAGGAGAATCTGGCCAAAATTAAACAGGGCCGCACCATGATCATCATTGCTCACCGGCTGTCGGCGGTGCGTGATTGCGATTGCATCTTTGCCTTTGATCGGGGCAAGGTCATCGAGCAGGGCAATCACAATGAGCTGATGAATCAGGAAGGCTACTACTACTCTTTAGTAACCCAGCAGGAAAAGATGAATGCGCCCCAAGTTGTTTGAGCCTAAAACTGAATCAGATCGGAAAAAACAAGGCGATCGCAAAAAGTTATTTGCCTCCACTGGCAGCTTGTTTGAGGCGGGCCGTTTTTTTGGGCAGGATGACACCTATCAGTTCAAGCCCATTCTGGCCGAGATTGAAGATGAGCCAGTCAGCCCACTGGGAAAAAGCGTGTTCTGGACGGTGATTCTGACGTTTGCCTTTTTTACCGGCTGGGCCATCTGGGGCGAGATGGATATTGTGGTGACGGCTCACGGCAAAGTGGCCCCGGTGGGGGATGTGAAAGTCCTGCAACCCTTGAGTACCGGGGTGGTTCGGCAAATTGCCGTGAAGGAAGGTGACTTTGTCCATAAGGGACAAGTCTTGCTCACTATTGATCCGGCGACCACCGAGCCGGGACTGGAGTCCTCTCGGCAGAATTTACGCTATATGGAAGTGGAACGCTCGCGCTTGAATGCTGTGAATGGGAATGGGCGCTTTCTGGGTTCGGCCACGCAAACGCAAGGGGCGTTGTTTCAGGCTGAAAATGAAAAATTGCAAAAGCAGATTGAATCCAAAGAGGCGAATATCCTGAATTTGCAAGCGAAAATGCAGGAAACGCAGGTGGCTATCGCGCATACCCAGGAAGACTTGACATTGCAGACCGACAAGAAAACGCATCTCGATGAAGTGCGCGATCTCATCACGCGGGATCAGTATCAGGCTGTGACTGACAAGATTCTGGAAGATAACATGAAGCTGAAAAGTCTGAGTTTTGAGCTGGAGCAGATGCAGCACCAGATTGATCAGACCCGCGAGGACATTGCAGTCATTCAGGCAGGCTTCAAAACGGAGACATTAACGGATTTATCGGATAAGGAAAAGCGCATTACCGAGTTGAAAGCGAATGTGGAACAACTGTCGTTTCAGAATTCGCACCAGCAAATTGTGTCGCCGGTGGATGGCTATGTGCATGAGTTATTTGTGCACACCGTTGGGGGCGTGGTCACCCCGGCGGAAAAGCTGATGTCCATTGTGCCCGCCAATGCGCCGCTTAAAATTCAATCGCTGGTGGAAAGTCGGGATTTTGGCTACGTCAAGAAAGACATGCCGGTGATTATTAAAGTCGACACCTTTGATTTTCAGAAGTATGGCACTCTGAAAGGAAAGATTTCTCAAATCCCCAACGGTAGTTTTGTGAATCAGGACGGCAATTCGGTTGCCAATCGTGAAAAAGAGGGCTTGATGTACCTGATTGATGTCACACCGCTGGAGCAAACACTGACCGTAGACGGTAAAACAGAACGCCTGCGTAATGGCCTGAGCGTCACTACCGAGGTGAAAGTGGGTAAGCGCAAGATTATTGAATTCTTTATTTATCCGTTGATCAAGCATTGGAACGAAGGCTTGAGCGTGCGTTAAATATTAAAGTTGTTAAAATTTCAATTTAAAAAATAAAGCAAATGATTTTTGTTATGTGTGCATCTGCTGACTGAAGTGGTGTAACACGGGCGAAGTGAGCTAGCGCTGTCTGCGCCAATGATTTGCTGATTGAAGCAGAGCATTGGCTGTGTAGATTCTTTTGAGCAGAATAGAATGGGGACGACGGACGGTTGAAGCCTGAGGGGCTGATCAGCTTCGTGATGAGATGACTGTTTTCAGTCAAATCGAATTTTAAAATTTTGCGGGGCTTGATTCTTTCGGTTCTATGTTTGGCAAAGGCTTTCTGTGAAGGGTTTTTGGACGTCCTGTATTCGGGTTTCAAT
Source organism: Vampirovibrio chlorellavorus (assembly GCA_903866275.1). Taxonomy (GTDB): domain Bacteria; phylum Cyanobacteriota; class Vampirovibrionia; order Vampirovibrionales; family Vampirovibrionaceae; genus Vampirovibrio; species Vampirovibrio chlorellavorus_D. Next base: position 72,920 of record CAIPMU010000020.1, read on the forward strand.
GGTTGTGCTCACGAGCGCTCATGAGTTTATAGTCATTTAGTGTGGCGGTTTTTCAGGTTGAAGTGAACGGAATTCATTAATTTTGCAATTCAAAGCCCTGATGAATAACCCTAATTGTACAGATAATCTAATGTTTTCGGAATCAAGGGGTTATTTAGGCAGCTCTGGTATGCAATTTAAATCAATGGCTTCGCATGAGTAATTTTTATGAGAGACTTTAGAACCTCTACTACAGTCAATTAAGCAGTTATTCTGTGTTTTCAGGGCTTTGATATACTTTTCGATCTCCTGTGGAATTAGTATTGACTTTAATGGCTTCAAAAACAATAATTGAGATGTAGTTGTATCTTTGTCAGTGTAGTTTTTTAGATCTTGGTTAAGAAAAGAAATAGCTCGCGAAGATAGACTGGTTTTTTGATATTTTGTCGTGCGAAGTCTGTATTGTTGAATGTTGGTAGTGAGTTTATTCCCCGAGGAATAGAAAAGGCAGGCGCTGTAATTGGCAGGCAGTAACTATTCACGATTGTTTTTCGGTCGATGTTGTTTTTGTAAAGGCGAATAATAGTTTTGATTGGGCTAGTTGGGAAGTGAATTCAGGAATGATGCAGGGAGTTCTGCATCCTTTGTCATCTTCTTGTACCTCATCAGGTGATAAAACGGGTTTAAATTCAACACAGGGTTTTACTTACAGCAAAACATAAACTAATTAAGGAGCGTTTTAAAATGGCAAACTTTTCAGTTCATATTAATAGCGGTGCAGATGATACACTAACAGGCAGCGGAGCAGCGGATAACTTTAACGTTATCCATGACGCGGTTGGGGCGGATCATGATGTTGTTGACGCGGGTGGGGGAACGGATGCGATTAGTTTTGCGGATGCGTCGTTTAACGCAATCAACGTTACCTTTTCCTTGGCATCAGGTGCAGAGCAAGTCGTCAGTGGCGGTGGTATTACAATTTCTGTGCCCACTGCTCTAGAAAACTTAACGGGTGGCGGTGGCGCAGATACCTTGACCGGTAACTCGGCAGCCAACAGCCTGGATGGCGGCGCTGGTAACGATACCATCAGTGGCGCTGGCGGTGGCGCAGACACCTTGAGTGGTGGTTTGGGCGCAGATAGCATTACCGCTGGTGTGGGCGGCACAACCTTAATTGGTGGTGGCGGCAACGATACCCTGACCGGTGGCGCTGGCGACGATAGCTTCCAGTTTGGTTCTGCCTCGTTTGGTGCGGATAGCCTCGTTTCTGGTGGTGGTACTGATACCCTAGATTTCACCGGCTTTGGTAGTGCTGTAACCGTCAACCTGAAAGATGACACCCTGGATGGTGCCGCTGGTGGTACGGACAGAATTATGACCGGGGATGCAGGGGCTTCCACCCTGACTGTGGCTAACACTACCGCTGCCGGATTATTCTCCAACATTATTGCGTCCATCGGTGGGAACAGCATTGTTGCCAACGATTTAGCGAACACAATCACCATTTCTGGTGCAGGCAACAACACCATTGATGCCGGTATCGGTGCAGATACTATTACCACGGCTGGCGGTGCGGACAGCATCACGGCGGGTACTGGAAACGATAGCGTCACTGCGGGCGCTGGCGCGGACACCATCTTGGGTGGTACGGGCAACGATACCCTGATTGGTGGCGATGGCGCTGACGTATTGACCGGTGGTGATGGCAACGATACTTACAAATTTAACGCCGCAGCCTTCGGTGCGGATACCTTATCCGATACCAGTGGTACTGATACCCTGGATTTCACCAGCTTTGGTTCTGCGATTACCGCCAACCTGAACGCCGATGCTGATGGCAGTACTGCTGGCTTCCAGGTGGCTACCGGAACCGGTGGTACTGTGACTGTGGCCAATCTGGCGCAGGCTCAGGCGCTGGAAAACGTAACCGGCGACTCTGGTGCGGATGTCATTACCGGCAACGATCGCAACAACAATTTGGTTGGTGGCGGTGCTGCGGATACTCTGTCCGGCGGCGCAGGCAACGATACCTTGAACGGCGGTACCGGTGCAGACTCCCTGATTGGTGGTCTGGGTAACGACACCTTCTTCGTGGACAACGCCTCCGATGTGGTGGTGGAAGCGTCGGGTCAGGGTGTGGATAACATCTCGACTTCTGTTTCCTACACCTTGTCCAACAACGTGGAAAACGGCACCTTGACGGCGACCGGCACCTTGACTGGCAACACCGGCAACAACCGTTTGAGCTACAACACCAACGCCGCTGCCACCCTGATTGGCGCTACCGGTAACGATACCTACATTCTGGGTTCCACCTCGGCCAACAACAACCTGACCGTGACCGAAGCAACTGCAGCTTCAGGCGGCACCGATGACACGTTGGATATGAGTGCTTACACTTCCAACATCACGGCCGACCTGACTTCAACTTCGGTGACTGACAACGGTACAACCAACATCACAATCGCAGCCAGCTCCATCGAGAATTTCTCGGGTGGTACGGGCAACGATAACATCACGGGTACTGCCCTGGCTGGTAACTTCTCCGGTGGTAACGGGAACGACACCATTACCGGTGGCGCAGCCAACGATACCCTCGCGGGCGGCTCCGGTACCGATAGTCTGGTTGGCGCTGGCGGGAACGACAGCATCACCGGTGGTGCGGGTAACGATACCATTACCGGCGGTCTGGGTGATGATACTTACGTTTACAACGCTGCGGCCTTCGGTGTGGACAGCATCGTCTCCGATGCGGGCGGTACGGATACCCTGAACTTCACTGGCTTTGGCAGTGCGGTGACGGTTGACCTGACCACCGATTTGGATGGCGGTACGGGCGCATTCCAGTTGTTCACCGGCGCAGGTGGTACCAAAATCACCGTGGCGGATGGCACTGCGGCAGCAACCATTGATAACGTGATTGCTAAAGATACGTTCAACAACACCATTACGGGTAGCGCGTTGTCCAACGTGATTACCACGGGTGGTGGTGCCGATACCATTGATGGTGGCATTGGCGCTACTGGCGACACCTTGACCGGTGGCGGCGGTAACGACAAATACATCTTCCATGATTCCAACGGGTTTGACAGCATCGTTGAAGCAGCGGGTGGCGGTTCCGATACCCTCGACTTCTCTGCCTTGACTGCTGCCATCACAGTGAACCTGGCCTCCGATGCGGCTGGTAGCCGGAGTGGTGTTCAGGTGGCTCTGTGGAACACCACCAACGGCATTGATGTCACTAATGAGACTCAGGCTAACCTGGAAAATGTGACTGCAACCGCTGCTTTCAACAACGTGGTAACCGGTAACGCTGCAGCCAACACCCTTACTACGGGTAACGGTAACGATACCATCGATGGCGGATTGGGCAACGATACCATCAACGGTGGCGCTGGCAACAACAGTATCCTGGGCGGCTCTGGTGATGACCAGCTGACGGGTACTGGCGGTAACGATACCATTAACGGTGGCGACGGTAACGATGTGATCGCTGGCGGCGCTGGTGTGAACGTACTGACCGGTGGCGCAGGGAACGATACCATGACCGTGACTGGCGGCGCTGGCAGCACCCTCGATGGCGGACTTGGCGACGACAACCTGACCGGTGGTACAGGTGCCGACACCCTGTTGGGTGGCTCTGGTAACAACACCCTGGATGGTGGCGACGGTAACGACACCTACGGGGTCGATACCACTTCCGGCACCTTGGCAGCCAACGTAACGGATGGCGGTACGGGTACCGACCTGATCCAGTTGACCGCTGCGGCTGGGGCTGCTTACACCATTGGTGGCGGTATTGAGAACCTGACCCTTTCCACTTCTAACAGTGCCAACATTACGGGTAACGCTCTCGATAACTCCATTACCGGTGCTGCGGGCAACGACACCCTTTCGGGCGGTAACGGTAACGACACCCTGACGGGTGGCGCAGGTGCAGACAGCATCACGGCTGGCGCTGGCAACGACAGCGTACTGGGCGGTGACGGCAACGATACCATCATCGGCACCAGTGGTAGCAATACCCTGGATGGCGGTCTGGGTGATGACTCCATCACCGGTGGTACCGGCGGCGACACCATTACCGGTGGCGCTGGCAAAGATACCATCACCGATGGCGCTGGTACCAACTCGCTGGATGGCGGCCTGAACGCTGACGTTTACAACGTCGACCTGACCGCTGGCGGTACCAACACCGTGAACGACACCGGTGCAGACAGTGCGATCGATGTGATCAACCTGACCATCAACGGTGGTAACCATACCTTTGATATGACCGGCACCGGCCTGGAAAACCTCACGGTTGCCAGTGCAGTGGCCGCCAACATCACGGGTAACGCGGTTGCTAACGTGATTAACGGTAACACCCAAAATGATACGATTGATGCCGGTGACGGCAACGATAACGTTCTGGGCGGCGACGGCAACGATTCCCTGACCGGTGGGTTGGGCAACGATACCCTGTTGGGTGGTGCCGGTAACGACACCCTGGATGGTAGCGGTGGCAACGACCAGTTGATTGGTGGACTCGGCAACGATGTCTACTTTGTGGACAGCTCCAGCGATAAAGTCGTTGAAGCGAACGGCGAAGGTTCGGATACCGTTAACAGTACGATCGACTACAAACTCGATGGTGCAGTTGAGCATCTGACCTTGCTGGGCCACGATGATGTCGATGGGATCGGCAACCGTCTCAACAACACACTGACTGGTAACGATGGCATCAACAACCTGAAAGGTGATGATGGCGACGATACCCTGGTTGGCGGTGGCGGTAACGACATCCTCCAGGGCGGACGTGACAATGACACCTATACCCTCACTGGTGCAAACCTGGGTGGTTATGTTGTGGTCGAAGATCAGTCCGGTACGGCTGATGTGGTTGATATCTCTGATCTCGCCAGCACGGCAGCAACCTTCTACGCAGTCGATACCAACGGCGACAGCAAAGTGGATACCCTCTTGCTCGACTTCGGTAGTGGCAACTCGGTGGCTATCCTCAACTACTTCGCCAACAACGCCGCAACGGCAGATGCCAGCAGCGCAGGCGGTGGATACACTGAATCCATCACCTTCAGCGATGGTACTCTGGCCCTGAGCGACGTTCAGTTGGTGGCCAACAACGCCTAGTTAACCGGCTGAATTAAATCCAAAAAGCCCCCTTGTGTGTAAACGCAAGGGGGCTTTTTATTGGGTAGCTCTAGGGTGAAAATGGTTTAGCGTTTTTTAGGTTCTTATTTTGCTGCAAATTCTGAAAAGTACAAATTCGTTCGGGCGTGTAGGCTGCTAATCCGGCGACACCCTGAAATCCTGTTATAATAGGCGTATTGAATTCGGTTGGATTATTTTGCTGTTTCTCGCTGTGAGGGTATTTTAGTTCATGAGCAAGCTACCTCAAATTACACTCACTTTTTGGATCATGAAGATCTGCGCGACCACCCTGGGGGAAACCGCCGGGGATTTACTCTCGATGACTTTGCATGTGGGCTATGCCATTAGTTCTCTTTTGCTGATCTCCATTTTTTTAGGCACTCTGATCACGCAATTGTGCGCCAAAAAATATAACCCCGCCTTGTATTGGCTGGTGATTTTGTCCACTAGCACCGCAGGCACCACCATGTCGGATTTCATGGATCGCACGCTGGGTCTGGGGTATATGACGGGGAGCGCAATTTTGCTAAGTATTCTGTTGTTGATTTTTGCGTTCTGGCATTTTGCAGTGGGTTCCATGTCTGTTACGGGTATTCGTGGGTTTAAAGTAGAGCTGCTGTACTGGGTGGCGATTCTGTTTTCGAATACCTTGGGGACTGCCCTGGGCGATTTTCTGGCCGATGATTCCGGTCTGGGATTTGGGGGTGGCGCACTGCTGATTGGCAGCTTGCTGTTGGTGTTAATTGCGGCTACATATTTCACCAAGCTCTCGCGGGTGTTGCTGTTTTGGGTTGCTTTTGTGCTCACACGTCCGTTTGGGGCCACCTTGGGCGATCTGCTGTCCAAGCCGCACATCAAAGGCGGCCTGAATTTCGGCACGGTGGGTTCTTCTTGTGTTTTGGCGGTCATTTTAGGGGGCTTGATTTGGTTCACTCTCAAAAACCATGTCGAGACCTCTCCGGAAGCAGTGCCCCTTGCGATGGATTGAGCCAGCACGGCATGTAACAATGACTGTTTTTTTGTGGCTGGTGCAGATAGTCTGAGCGTCCGGTTTTTGATTGTCGGGCCTCAGGTCATGCATGCACTCAGCGGCATGGGTTCTGGTGTAAATAAGCCTTTTGATTTAGAGTAGAATTGGTTTTTTCAGTGTCCGTTTTAGAAATTGGGTTTTCTAAACAGACTTCAAGTGGTGAGTTCTATTCAAGTGAAAGGGGTTTTTGCGATGTTGCTTTCTTCTGTTTCTTCAATCTTGCGCCCTAATCGGGCAGTGCAGGCCAATCAGCCACGCCGAGCCAATGGCCGGGTTCAGGTGCAACCCAAAGCGTTTTGGCGCCCTCAGTCTGAGCCTCAGCCCCAACTGATTCCCATTCCCATTCCCGTGGAGGAGAGTGGATTGGGCCAAAGTACTCCCGTGCCTCCCCGGCGGGAAGGCAATGGGTACGATATGTTTGTCTCCCGAAATGAGGTTAGCTCTGCGAAGTCTGAAAAAGAGCCAACTCGGCATTTTGAGAGCATGGGTCCTTTGTGGGTTGCCGTTGCTGGTGGTAAAGTAGATCGGTTAGAGAAATCATTGAAAACGGATCTCTCCGGCATTAATGAACAGGATGAACATGGGTTTACTCCGCTGGCCGTGGCGATTCGTTATGGCAACGATGCGATGGTCAGGATGTTATTAAAAACGGGCAAGGCTGACTTGAGTTTGCCCACCGTGGATGGTAAAACACCCTTGATTTTAGCGGTCCAATACAGTCGTATGCCAATTCTGGATCAACTATTAGCCCATCGTGCCAAGCTGGAGTTTAAGGCAAAGGACCATTTGGGCAGAACGGCCTGGGATTGGGCGCAGGCCAAATTTAACAAAATTGCCCAGAAGTCCTTGGAGCAGGCTGAGGCCGCTGCCTAGGTTTTCGGTTTCCTTTTAAAAACGCCCGGCTCTGCTCAAAAAGAGTCGGGCGTTTTTTTGATTTGCACTTCTGGCCGAGGTGGTCTGCATACGCCAAGGCGTGGGCTTTTCGTGAGCCGCTCAGGAGCAGGGCATGTTTTTGGCGCAATTTTGGCAGGCCAACGGGACGGTGCTTTTCGGTGTGCTGAAATGGGTACGTAGATTCTGATACATCACGCTATTAAAGGCTTGACTGTGCCAAATCTTGTGGATGGGGTCTGCGCTTAAATATTGCTGTGAGCATGCTGAAACGTTAAATTGAGCATCGACGGAAATGGTGGTGAAGGCTTCTTCGCAATATCGATGTGTGGCCATGTCTCTGTTTAACAGGACGGGTAATGTAATTTGTAACCGGCTGGAGGACACTTGCGTGTCTTGAATTTGTTGCAGAAATTCGACAAACCCCGGATGATCCCGATACAGGGTGCGATCGGTTTTTATGGGGCCGGTCGGGGTCATTTTAACGAAATTATCGAGTTGCAAACCCTCCACACCCAAGCTTTCAGCGAATTGAATCATTTCCGGAATATATTTGACATGGTGCACGTCCACAATCATGCGAAGCACGATCTTGAGCGGTGAATGAACCGCATTTCTTTGTTGTACCAGGGCTTGAATGTTGTTCAGCAGAGGCATGAATTCGTTCAGGGGGCGCCCTGAAATGAGGCTATAAATGGATGGTTTATGACCGATGAGATTAATAACGACTGTGTCCAGAGGGCTCGCCAGGAGTTCATGCCAGCGATTGGGCAGTAACAGGCCATGGGTTTTCAGGGTGGTTACTGTCCCATTCAAGCGGGCGGCATACTTCATCATTTCAAAAAGTTCGGGGGTTTCCAGGGGATCATGCTGATGGCCGAAAAATTCAATACTGACGAGTTCCGGCAGTTGATCCAGCATAAATCGAAAACTATCCAGATCCATGCGCTGTGTCTGGGCGAGGCGTTTTGAAAAGGTGTTGACCGGGTTGGTGGCGTAGCGTTTAGGTGTAGTTGTCGCAGTACCCAGTTGAGGGTTTAAGTCTGCCGGGGATAGATATAAATGTAAGGGCTCATAATTCGGAGCGCTTTGTGCCTGCCGGAATTGTAGTGACTGAAGGGCCAGCTTGAGCCGTTGGGGTATTTGGTGCAACCAGGATAAACGGGGCGTGCGTTCTTTGGGCGTGGCAGCAGACAGTACCGGATGTTTATCCGTCGTTCTGGCCAGTGTTTGGGCCGGTATTTCAGGGTGTGGGTGTAATTCCGATTTCATCACGCTCGCCTTCCTATTAGCGTTTTATTATAAGGTTTGACGTTGGGGGTCTTCCATCAGGCAGGCCATAAAGTCATTCACTTAGAGGGGAAATTGCAGGGGGCAGATCTCGTTTCGATTTGAGTGCACGGTACAGGCGGTACAAAGGGTGAGGTTCTTCCTGACTTGTCGCCCTTGGCTGCTTTCGTTAGGATAGGGACTGCGATGGCAAGAAGCGGCAACTGTCGCTTTGCCCCTTCCTGACCCACCTGACCCACCTGACCCACGATTAGGAACTTCATGTCAGCTTCTCACTGTGTAGCTAACCCTCTGGATAATCCGATTTGGCACGCCTTGACATCAGATCAGTCGCATTTGGCTGAAGGCGCTGGGCAGGCTCGTCGGTATCCCCACGACATTGGCCCTCTGGCGGGCTTGCCCGAGCAATCGAGTGAGGCTTATGCAGATTTGGCCCCGCTAAGCGGAAAAGATTCAGTCAGCGGTAAGTTGTCGGATCAGTTGGTGTTGTTTCTGGATGAGCCGCCTCATCTTCCGTCGGGTTGGGTGCTGGATGTGGGGGGTGAACTCACCCAAATGGTTTTTGAGCCTGAATGGCCAAACGTTTTGAAGGGCCCGGCGGATGACTTAGTCAGTAGCCCCTCTCCTGTTGTTTTGGGCGAGGGTGATATTCCCGCGATGTTGGCTTTAACCCGGTTGTGTAAGCCGGGTCCGTTTCGTCAGAATACCCATCAACTGGGTCTGTATCTGGGGATTTATCAAGAGGGGCACTTGGTGGCGATGTCGGGGGAGCGCCTGAATTTATCGGGTTACACCGAAATTAGCGCGGTCTGTACGCACCCGGATTATCAGGGGCGGGGTTATGCCCGGCAGTTGATTCATGCCGTTGCCCGGCAAATTCAGGCTCGTGGGAAAACGCCATTTTTGCATACCCGTCCTGATAACACGGGGGCGATACGGGTGTATGAGGCATTGGGCTTTCGCCAGCGTCGTCTTTTCCATCTGGCTGTGATTCGAGCGGTATAGCGGGTTAAAGCCCAGCGAAAGAGGCCTCGAATGAATCGAGACCTCTTGGGGAAAGTGTGCAGTAAACCCGATGACGGCGTTATACGCCAAATTGACTCTGGGGTTTACGGATGTACATCCGCAGGGCTTCGCGAATCAGTTCGCTGCGGGTCCGTTGCTCATCTTCGGCCACCAAATCAATCTCGGATAAGAATTTTTCCGGCAGTGAGATGAGCACTTTTTTAGCTCCGTTTTCTTTACTCATAGTCGGGGTTTCCTCGAATCATGCTGTGTATAACAATCTAACAATATGTATGATGATGTTGCGCTATATTTATATAAAAACGCCTACTTCAGAGAAATTGCCTCGTTTGTTACAAATGAGTAGGAATCAGCCTTCTGATTCTGTAGGTCAATATTGCAATGGCGTCATTGCAATATTGTGAGGCAAAGAACGCCTGGAGGAGGTCAAGCTCAACAGTGTAGTTTATAAGGCTTCGGTGTTGGCCTCGCCGGTGCGAATGCGGATCACTTCATCCACGGTGGAGACAAATATTTTCCCCGCGCCGCCGGTGAGATCATCCTTGCAGACATCCACAATGATCTCGATGGCCACTTTATACCATTCTTCTTTGACCACCAGCATCAGCATCACTTTGTGCAGGAAGTTCACCTTGTAAGTGCCCGCGCGCCATTCCAGCTCCATGCCGCCGCTGGCCCCGCGCCCGCGCACCGGGTAAATGGTCATGCTCGAAAAACCGGCCACTTCCAGGGCTTCGCGCACCGCGTCCACATACTCTTCTTTGATAATGGCTTCAATCTTTTTCATGCCACTCACTCTATAGTCCTGCATACAGATCCTCTCCATGCTGGGAAATATCCAGGCCCACTTCTTCTTCCGAGATCCCCACGCTGAGGCTGTGGACGGCATCAATGCCCTTGGCGATGAGATATGTCATGCCAAAGGAAAACACCCAGGCCACCGCCACCGAAGCCAGTTGAACCCAGAACAGGTGGGGGTTGCCGAAGAACCAGCCATCGGCCCCGGCGGGATTGACGGCCTTGCTGGCAAAAATGCCTGTGGCCAGTGCGCCCCAGGTTCCCGCCATTCCGTGGCAGGCCCATACATCCAGCGATTCATCAATGTTCAGTCGGCTGCGTAACTGCATGCAGTAATAGGAAACTACGGCAGCCACGGCGCCAATAATCAGGGCCGCCGGGACGCCCACATAGCCGCAGGCGGGCGTGATGGCTACCAATCCGGTGACTGCGCCGGTGGCCACGCCAATCACGCTGGGGCGGCTGTGTCGCCAGCTCAGCAACATCCATGTGAGGGCCGCTGCGGAAGCGGCCACGTTTGTGGTGACAATGGCGTAAACCGCGGTGCCATTGGCTGCCAGCGCGCTGCCCCCATTAAAACCAAACCAGCCAAACCAGAGTAACACCACCCCAATAATGGTGAGCAGCACGTTATTGGGTTCCATCGGAATTTTGCCGAAGCCCTTGCGCTTGCGAATGACCAGCGCCATTGCCAGCGCGGCCACCCCGGACATGATATGAATGACCGTCCCGCCCGCGAAATCCAGCGCGCCCAGATTGTGCAGCCAGCCGTTGGTGGCCCACATCCAGTGCGCCATGGGGTCGTAAACCAGCGTCGTCCAGAGCAGGCAGAAAATCAGGAATGAACTGAAGCGAATGCGCTCCACAAAGGCCCCGCTAATGAGGGCTGGGGTGATCACCGCGAATTTCATCTGGAACAGCATAAAGGCCAGATGCGGAATGCCTGCCGCATAATGCGGCTCCGGATTGAGATCCACGCCGCGCAGGCCAACCCAGTCCAGCGTGCCGATGAGATGGGCCACATCCGGCCCAAAGGCCAGGCTATAGCCATACACCACCCATTGAATGGTCAGCAGGGCCAGCACCGAGAAGCTCATCATGATCGTCGACAGCACGTTTTTGCGGCGCACCATGCCACCGTAAAAGAGGCCCACCGCCGGGGTCATTAGCATAATCAGCGAGGAGGAGACCAGCACCCATGCGAGATCACCGGCATTCATGCCCACTTTGCTCCATTCAGGGGATTCACGCGTGTGTTTCCTTCGATAATAAAACACCATTATGCCATAAGCTGAGCCTCCGGTTAAGAGGGGGCTTTGGCGGGCCGGAGTTGCCCTGACGGCGTCCGCAAAAATCCTCCGGATGAATGATCTTTTGGGCGAAAGTTCCGCAAAATGCCGCATAAGGAGGATGATAGACTTCGGCTAATCTGAGTGTTGAGGGCTACCGGCCATTTCGGGATTTCTGAAAAAAAGCCTAAAGTTTTTGAGCAAGGTTCCGATAAGAAGAATACAGGAATGCCTTCATTCCTTTTGTTTAAGAACCCAAAATGCGTTCAGGGAAGGGCTATATGCAAATTATTGACGGCCTCGCGAATCTCCTCTTCAGGGCAATGGTCAACACGGTGATGAGTCCCATCCGGGATCAGGCCTTTATTGGCACCCGAAAGGCGAAGATTTCCGACACCGAGAAGGAAGCTCTGGGGTCTGGTTCCGTGGGCTTTGAGCGTGAGCTGTTGAGCGGCCAGCCCGATTGGCGCAAGCTTCTGGATATGCCCGCCCCCGCGCTAAGGCCCGATGAGCAAGCTTTTCTGGATGGCCCCGTGGAACGCCTCTGCGAGATGCTGGATGACTGGAAAATTCGCACCGAGCTGAAAGATTTACCCTCAGATGTTTGGGCCTACATGAAAGCCCAGGGCTTCTTCGGGATGATCATTCCCAAAGCCTATGGTGGTCTGGAATTTTCGGCCCATGCCCATTCGGAAGTGATTCAAAAACTGGCCAGCCGCAGCACCACGGCCACCGTCACCGCGATGGTGCCGAACTCGCTGGGGCCTGCCGAGTTGCTGACCCGCTACGGCACCGATGCCCAGAAAAATTATTATTTGCCCCGCCTCGCTTCAGGCGAGGAAATTCCCTCCTTTGCCTTAACCGAGCCCGATGCGGGTTCCGATGCTTCCAGCATGACTTCGCGCGGCGTGGTCTGCATGAAGGACGGCCAGTTGGGCATCCGCCTGACCTGGGACAAACGCTATATTACCCTCAGCCCCATCACCACCCTGTTGGGCATCGCCTTTAAACTGCAAGATCCGGAAGGCCTGCTGAGCCCCGGACAAGACAACGCCAAGACCGACTGGGGCATTACGCTGGCCCTCATTCCCGTGGAAACACCGGGGGTGATTCATGGCAAGCGGCACAATCCGCTGGGCATTCCCTTCCAGAACGGCCCCACGCAGGGCAAGGATGTCTGGATTCCCATTGCGCAGATTATTGGTGGCCCCGAGTACGCCGGGCAAGGCTGGCGCATGCTGATGGAGTGCCTCTCGGTGGGGCGTTGTATTTCCTTGCCTGCTCTCTCAGTTGGGTCATCCAAGCTGGTGTGCCGAATGGTGGGCGCCTACAGCCGAACCCGCAAGCAATTTAAAGTGAACATCGGCCAGTTTGAAGGCATTGAGGAACTGGTGGCGCGCATCAGCGGCACCACTTACCTGATGGAAGCCGCGCGCGTGGCCACACTGCAAATGCTGGATCGCGGCGAGCATCCCACCATTTTATCGGCGGTGATGAAGTATCACCTCACCGAATGCGGCCGCCAAATTGTAAACGATGGGATGGACATTCTGGGCGGCAAGGCCATTTGCGATGGCCCTGATAACCTGATTGCGCCGCTCTATTTCGGCATCCCCATTGGGATTACGGTGGAAGGCGCCAATATTCTGACCCGCAACATGATCATCTTCGGGCAAGGCTCGGTGCGCTCGCATCCTTACCTCTTGCAGGAAATTGAAGCGGCGCGTTTGCCGGACGCCAAAGCGGCCAAGCGGCAGTTCAGCGATTTAATGGCCCGCCACGTGCAAATGAGCACCCGCAACGGGATCGCCAGTGTATTGTATGGCCTGCTGGATGGCCACCTGAGCGGCATGCCCAAGCATTGCAGCAAGGTGCAGGCCCCTTACTTCCGGCAGATCAACCGTCTCAGCGCCGCCTATGCCACGCTGGCGGATATGACCCTGATGCTGCTCGGCGACAGCGTGAAGCGAAAGGAGCGCATTTCCGCGCTGCTGGGCGATACGCTAAGTTACCTCTTTCTGGCGGGTTGCGTGCTGCGGCATTACAACGCCCAGGGCCAGCAGGCGGAAGACTTGCCCCTGATGCACTGGTCTTGCCAGCACATGCTCTTTCTGGCGGAAGAGAGCATGGACAAACTCTTGCAGAACTTCCCCAACGCCTTGATGGGTGCGTTACTGCGCCCCGTGATCTTCCCGGCGGGGCGGCGTTGCAAGATGCCCTCGCATCGTCTGGATCGCAAGGTCGCCAAAGTCGCCCTGACGCCCGGCGCGGCTCGGGATCGCCTCACGGCGGGCATCTATCTCCCCGAAGAGGCCAGTCAGCAGCCGTTGGCCCTGATGGAACAAGCCATGATCACCATCGTGGCCGCCGAACCGCTGGAAGCCCAGCTCCGACAGGCCAAAAAAGAGGGCCGCTTGTTGGCTTCCAACCCGGAAGCGATGATGCTGGAGGCCATCGAAAAAAGCATTCTCTCCAAAGAAGGCGGCGATACGCTGCGACGCGCAGAAACCCTGCGTCAGCGGGTGATTCGTGTGGACGACTTCGACCCGGACATGGGCGTGCCCCTGACTGAACCCCTCGCACTGGCGAACCGGGACAGTCTCAAAGGGGCCTATCCGGTGGGCATTCAGTGGGACGTAGACATTCCCAAAATCGACCTGATGACGCTGATGCAGGAGTCGCTGACGCGCTATAAAAATCACGCCTGCATCGATTTTCTGGGCAAGAAATACACCTATCAGGAACTCGATGAGCTGATTCACAAGGCGGCAGCGGGCTTGCAGGCTCAGGGCGTCCAAAAGGGCGATAAGATCGGCCTGTACATGCCCAACAGCCCCTACTATCCCATCCTGTTTTTTGCAGCGCTCAAAGTGGGCGCGGTGGCGGTCAATTTCTGCCCGATGAATACGGTGTCGGAACTTCGCCATCAGGCTCAGGACAGCGGCACGCGGCTATTAGTCACAATGGATCTGAAAGACATGTACCAGAACGCCCTCACCTTGCAAAAGGAAGGGGTGCTGGATCAGGTGATTGTCTGCCGGATGCATAAGGTGTTGCCGTTCCTGAAAGCCCAGGCCTATCGCTTGCTGAAAGCCTCGACCATTGCCTGGATTGAGGAGGACGACAAGCGCCCCCACGGGAATAAACCCGCGGCGGTGTTGATGTTCAAGGAGCTGGTGAACCACTCTAAAACTTGTCAGCCCGTGGCTGTTTTACCGGAGGATTTGGCGGTGTTGCAATACACCGGTGGCACCACCGGCACGCCCAAAGGCGCGATGCTCACCCATGCCAATCTGGTGGCCAACGCCATTCAGGTGGAAGAATACTTCAAATCGTCCGCCGATCGGCCAGACACCGCTAGCCTGCTAAAAAACGGCTGCGAGCGCGTGCTGGCCTCCATTCCCTACTTTCATGTGTTCGGGATGACGGTGACCATGATCACCGGCCTGCGCATCGGCGGGGAGTTGATCATTCTGCCCAACCCGCGCGATATGAAGGAAACCATGAAGGTCTTTCACGAGAAACGACCCACCATGTTTCCCGCCGTGCCGCGCCTGTTGCAGGCCATCTCCGAAAACCCCAAGGCGACCGGTCACGAGCTGTCCTGTCTGGAAACTGTGATTTCCGGCGGCGCGGCCCTGCCGCCCAATCTCAAGGAAACCTTTGAGACGGCTTCGGGCAAAAGTGGCCTGCTCAAGCAGGGCTACGGCCTCACGGAAACCTCGCCCGTGGTGACGAGTAATCCGCCGTATGGCCTGAATAAATCCGACTCGGTGGGCCTGCCCTTGCCACGCACCCAAATTCGCATCAGCGACCCGGAAAACCCGGAACGCACCTTGCCCATTGGGGAAATTGGCGAGATTTGCATTTCGGGCCCGCAGGTGATGAAGGGCTATTACAATCGCCCCGAAGAAACCGCCGAAGTGCTGCACGACGGCTGGTTGAGAACCGGCGATCTGGGCTTTCTGGATGCGGATTACTATCTGCACATTGTGGACCGGATGAAGCGCCTGATTCTGGTGAACGGCTTTAACGTCTATCCCAGCCAGATTGAACACGCCATTGCCCAGCACCCGGCGGTGGTTGAATCGCTGGTGATCAGCGTCCCCGATCCGCGATCCGGTGAGGCGGCCAAGGCCTTTATTCGCCTGAAGCCGGAGTTTATGGGACAGATCAGCGCCAAGGACATGCGCCTCTTCCTGAAGGATCACCTGAGCCGGATTGAACTGCCCAAGTACTTTGACTTCGTCACGGACGAAATTCCGAAAACCTCGGTGGGCAAACCCGACTGGCGGCGCATGCAGGAGCAGGATCGCCTCGCGCATCTGGCCTGTGGCGGCCCGCATCCCGAAGGTATGCTGGATTATGCCAATTTACACGACGGTGATTACACTGAGGAGCAGGCATCATGAAACAGGCGGTCATTATTGATTATTTGCGCACGCCGTTTGCCAAGGCCATTGAACCCACGTCGCCCAGCGGCAAGCAGGGACGGTTGGCCCCCATTGCGCCGGATGAACTGCTGGTGGCCGTCGTGCGCGGGTTGTTGGATCGCACGGGCATTAACCCCGCCGATGTGGAAACCCTGCTGACCGGTTGTGTGCATCAGGAGGCCGAACAGGGCTTGAACATGGCGCGTCTGGTGGTGCTGCATCCCGGTTCGGGCTTGCCGCACAGCGTTGGCGGCGTGACCGTGGATCGCTTCTGTGGATCGTCGATGCACGTGGTGGCCGACGCCAAAAATACCATTCTCGCGGGCGAGGCCGAGTTGATGATTTGCACCGGCGTGCAATCCATCAGCCGCATTCCGCTGGCGGGCTGGAATCCCATGCTGAATCCCAATATTTATGACGGCAACCCCAAGGGTTTTATCAACATGGGCATCACCGCCGAAAATCTGGCGGCGCAATATCAAATTGCCCGCGCCGCGCAGGAAGAATTTGCGTTTCAGTCGCATCAAAAAGCGGCCAAAGCGCAAGCGGCTGGGCTGTTTCAGCATGAGATCATCGCCGTGGGTGGTGTGAGTGCCGATGACACCATTCGACAAGAAACCACGCTGGAGCAGATGGCTAAACTGAAGCCCGCCTTTCAACAGGAAGGCTCGGTCACGGCGGCGACTTCGTCTCCGCATACCGACGGGGCCGCAGGGGTGATTGTGGCTTCCGAAGAATACGCCCGGCAGCATGGGTTGCCCATGTTGGCGCGGGTGAAAGCTTTTGCCTCGTCCGGGTGTGCGCCGGAAATCATGGGCATTGGCCCGGTGGAAGCCATCAAAAAAGTACTCAAGCGCGCCGATTTAACCATGAATGATATAGACATTGTGGAACTCAACGAAGCCTTTGCGGCGCAATGTTTAGCCGTGTTGCAGGAACTGGAAAAACAAGGCATGCCCGTGTCACCCGAGAAACTCAATTTGGACGGCGGCGCGTTGGCGCTGGGGCATCCTTTGGGAGCTTCGGGCGCGCGTTTGACCGGCAAGGCGGCGAGTTTGCTGCAACGCACCGGCAAGCGGTTTGCGCTGGCTAGCATGTGTATCGGTGGCGGTCAGGGTGTGGCGATTATTTTAGAGAACGTGCAGGGGTAGCATCATGCGTGCAGATCAATTTGCCATTCAAAAAGCGGCGGTGATTGGTGCCGGGGCCATGGGCTCGGGCATTGCGGCGCAACTGGCCAACGCGGGCGTGGATGTGTACCTGCTGGATATTGTCCCTGCCGATGCCACGGATCGGAATGTCGTCGCCAACAACGCCATGCAGCGAATGTTGAAAGCCGTTCCGGCCAGCGACCCGCTGAACGCCGGGTTTATGATCCCCGATAACGCAAAGCGGATTACCACGGGCAACATCGAGGATCATCTGGCCGAAGCGGTGCGGGATGCCGACTGGATCGTGGAAGTGGTCGTGGAAAACATCGAAGTGAAACGCGACCTTTATGAGAAACTGGAAACCCTGAAACGCCCCGATGCGATTGTGTCTTCCAATACGTCCACGATTCCGTGGAAAGATTTGGTGGACGGCCGATCGGATGCGTTTAAGTCGCATTTTTTGATCACCCACTTTTTTAACCCGCCCCGCTTTATGCACCTGCTGGAAATCGTGGGCGGCGAGCATACCCCGCTGGAACTACTAGAAGCCCTGCGCGCCTTTGGGGATATTCGTCTGGGCAAAAACGTGATTGTATGCAAGGACACCCCGGCCTTTCTGGCCAACCGTATTGGTATTTATTACATGTTCCGCGCCATCAACGAAGCGCTGGATCGCAACATGCCGATTGATGTGGCGGACGCCCTGCTGGGCACCCCCATTGGCTTCCCCAAAGAGGGCATTTTTGGCCTGCTGGATCTGGTGGGCATTGGCATCATTCCGTTGGTGGCCAAAAGCATGCTGAAAGTGTTGCCTGCCGACGACGCCTTCCGCAAGCTGGATCAGGACAAGGGACTCAAGCTGGTCAACGGCTTGCTGGCCGAAGGCCGCTGGGGACGGAATTCTCCCAAGGGCGGCTTTTACCGGATGCACAAAAAAGAGGACGGCAGCAGGCAAAAGCAGGCCACTGACCTGCAATCCGGTGAATATCGGGACACGGAAAAAGTGAAGCTCTCGCAGGTGAAGGCCGCCAAAAAGCAGGGGCCTCGCGCCGTGCTGGAAGGCGATGACGACCTGAGCCGGTTTACCTGGGTGGTCGTCCGGGATACCTTGCTCTATGCTGCCACCCTCATTCCCGAAATTGCCGATGACATCGCCGATGTGGATGCGGCCTTGCGGGGCGGGTATAACGCCATCTGGGGCCCCTTTCAGGTGATTGATCAGCTGGGCGTGGAATGGTTCTGTAATAAAGTGCAAGCCGATGGCATTGCCTTGCCGCCGACCTTGCAACTGGCGCAAAACCGTTCTTTTTACCGAGAGGTGAATGGACATTCGTTGCGACTGACCTTTGATTTTGAAAAACAGTCGGCCAGTTACGAACCCTTGCCGGTGCGCGAGGGCGTGCTCAAATTGAGTGATTTCAAACGCCAGGGCAAGCCGTTGGTCACGCATCATTCCGCCAGCCTGTGGGATATTGGCGACGGGGTGACCTGTCTGGAATTCCACTCCAAGATGAACACGCTGGATCCCTCAGTCCTGTGGGTGATTAACAGTAGTCTGGAATTCATACAGAAAAATGCAAATCGCTTTAAGGCGATGGTGATCTACAACGAGGGCAAGAACTTCTCCCTCGGCGCGAATCTGGGCCTGATTGACGCCGGATTCAAGGCCGGTAAGCTGGAGTGGGCCAAGGCGCTGGGCTTCACAGGGCCCATCGATCAGTATGTCTATCAACTCACCGAAACCCTCATTTATCAAGGGCAGAGTGTGTTCAACGCCATCCGGCACGCGCCGTTTCCGGTGGTGGGCGCACCCAATGGTATGGCTCTGGGCGGTGGTTGCGAAATTCTGTTGCACTGTGATGCCATTCAGGCCAGCTCGGAAACCTATATGGGGCTGGTGGAAAGCGGTGTTGGCCTGATTCCCGCGTGGGGCGGTTGTGTGCGCTATCTGGATCGCTGTCAGCAAATTCCCGATGCCATGCATGGTCCCATTCCGGCGGTGCGGGCTGCTTTTCAAACCATTCTCATGCCACAGGCTGCGGTGTCCAACTCTGCCGCTGACGCCCATAAAAAGCACTGGATTCACCCCGAAGACGGCATTACCATGAACCCGGATCGCCTGCTGGCCGATGCGAAGGCGCGGGCGCTGGCCATGGCGGAACATTACACCCTGCCTGTGGGTGCCACGTACAAACTTCCCGGTCCGGCCGGTAAAGCGGCCTTGAGCATGGCGGTGGATGATTTTTATGTGAAAGGCGATGCCACCTGGCATGATGTGGTGGTGGCTGATGCCCTTTGCGAGGTGCTTTCCGGTGGTGAAACCCAAGTGGGCAAAATCCTGAGCGAAAGCGATATTGCCCAATTGGAGCGCGAAGCCTTTCTCTCCCTGTTGCGAACCCCGCAAACCCGCCGACGCATTGCGCACACCCTCAAAACCGGAAAGCCTTTACGGGAAGACCCATTGGCGGAAGCAAAGCCCATTGAGGGCATTCGGGCGGAACGGGTTAGCAAAAAGCTAACCCCCCGGCCGCTGAGTGGCCAGCCTCTCGTCGGCAGCGATCGTGCTCATCTCCTGATTATGGCGGAAATCACGGCGTTCCTGCTGCGTCAAATATCCGGCTGATTTTGTTTGAGTTGTGTTTGAAGTCCTGGAACGATGCCTTTCCGGATATTAAAGGCTGTTTTCGGCTGGTGAACCCTGTTGGGGAAAGCATTGTTTCGCTGAAATCTTCGGGATACCGTTTATATTGCCAGCGGATGCACTGAAGCTGGCAATTCGGGTTTGAGTCTGGTTTTATACATGGGAGAGACTGGCCTTTTTTGAATTGCGTCACGCAATGACGATGCTTGTCCATCATTGGCTCTGTCATATTTTCATCCCTTTTGCCTTGTAGAATGATGCTCAGCTTGTCTTGAAAGCTGGGATTCAGCACTGCCATCCCTGTACAAACCGTGTGGAGAATTTTTGAATGTCCGATTATAAAAGTATTCTGGAAAAAATTCGTCTGGCCTTCCCTACGCCTACTTCCGATAAGGTGCATGAGGCCTATTTCATCCACACCATCCTGCGTACCCTGGACCATGTGGACGATCTCAAAAGCAGTGCACCGGTTCTGGGCTTTCGCAATAATCAGGAGCCCCAGAGCTGGAACGAAATTCCCGAGAATTTTTCAAACGTGGAATGGTCCATTCATCAAATTACTGAGTACCTCAGTGGCCTGACCATTTGGGGTCATCCTAATGCCCAAACCAACGTGGTGCCGCCCACCACCATCCCCTCCATTGTGGGGAACCTGATTGGGGCCATTTATAACCCCAACATGGTAGGCATTGATTACAGCAGTCGGGTGGCCAAGGCCGAGCAGGAAGTGTCTAAAATCTGTGCCAACCTGATTGGCTACGATGCCGAGCAAAGTGTGGGCCTGTTTACCTTTGGCGGCACCGGGACCAACTTTTATGGCACCAAAATCGGCCTTGAAAAAGCTTGTCCCGGCACTCTGCAAACCGGTATCACGCAAAAGACCGTGGTCTTTGCCTCCGAAACCGCGCATTACTGCAAGCTGAGCATTTCCGCCTGGCTGGGCATTGGGATGAACAACGTGGTGATTATCCCCACAAACGAAAATAACAGCATGGATGTGCAGATTTTTGAGCAGAAGCTGCGTGAAACGCTGGCAGCTGGCACCCGGGTGGCGGCCATTGTGGCCACTATGGGTACCACCGACTCGTTTGGGATTGATCCCCTGCAAGAGATTCATGACATCCGCAATCGCTGCGTGGAAGAGTTTAATCTGGATTATCGTCCGCACATCCATGCCGATTCGGTGATTGGCTGGATCTGGAGCGTGTTCAACGATTACGACTTCAGCAAAAACAGCCTGGGCTTCTCCATTCGTACCCTGCGCCGTTTATCCGATTCGGCGCGTCGCATCAAGCAATTGCATCTGGCTGATTCCATCGGGATTGATTTCCACAAGACGGGCTTCACGCCCTACACGTCCAGCCTGTTCCTGTTAAAAAATCGCCCGGATCTGGAACTGCTGAACCGTTCGGAAGAGTCGATTCCGTACATCAAGCAGGATAAATCTTACTGTCCCGGAATTTATACCCTGGAAGCCTCTCGTGGTGGCGCTGCTCCTCTGGCGGCCATGGCGAACATGTTGCTCTTCGGCAAAGAAGGCTATCAGGTGCTCCTGGGGCATCTGGTGGAAATGGCTGAAAACCTGCGTGAATCGCTGGAAGTGCATGGCAATATTACTTGCGTGAACAGTTATAACTATGGCTCTGTCACGTTGTTTCGGGTGTATCCCGAGGGCGTGGATGCGGAGACCATGTTCCAGAACGAAATGCGCAATCCGGAATATGCGGCCTCGCTGGAAAAACACAACGAGCTCAACCGGTTGGTGCACGATTACATCTACAGGGAAGCCCTGGAAGGTCGCGGCGCAATGCTCTCGTTGACCGAAAATTACCGTTCCAGCAGTTATGGTAAACCGATTGTGGCTATTAAATCTTATGTCATGTCGCCCTTTACAACGGCTCCGGTGGTACAGACCATTCCCGCGAAAATTCTGGAAGCTCTGGCGGTGGTACAGGCTGAATTAAAGTCGCAAGCCCTGCTGGCGCCTGAAACGGCATAGTGGCATGCGTTCACTGTTTCGCTGGTGAGAGATCGCCGAAGGTTGAACTTTAATCCAAGAAAATGTCTTAAAAACCGATCGGTCTCGATCGGTTTTTAAGTTTAAAAAGGAGTTGGCTTGCGTCATTCCTGAGGGTTGAAAAAGACTGAGCCATTAGGATACTCAAGCTCAAGCCTGGTTAAAAAAGAGGAGATGCTGCGCCTTGAAGAAAATGGCGTTCCGTGATTACAATACATAGTGTGTGTTTTATGTTTGGGCCGTAAGAAATCCAATCTGGAGGGTTGTTTGGTTGATGATGCTTCACCCTGAGTCTCCTTTTGCGCTGGCAGGAACGCTCAGCTTGGCAGGGCGGCTGTCGGGCATGCCCCCAGAAATGCAGAGGGGAACCTTTTTTGCATGGTTATCGTCGGGACAGAACAGTTCAGAATTGGCGGGTGAAAATCAGTTGACTGAAAAATCAGTACCTGTCAGACATGAGATTCCCCCCTTGTTGTCGCGAAATATTCGTGAATCCATTGCGGCGGTGTACGGTAAAAATCAGGTCGGTGCAATTTATCCGCAGGTGATGGCCTGTATTCAGGAGGCTCGTCAACACAGGTCTATTGACTTGCAACGTCAGGATTTGGAGCGTTTTGCAGATTGGTATAAAGATGAAATTATTTACATGATCTATGCCGATCGGTTTGGCGTAAAACCGGGTGAGAAAAATACCACCTTCATCGATTTAATGGATACGCTGGATTACCTGAAAACCCTTGGTGTAACCACCTTGTATATTCTCCCTTTTATGGATTCACCCATGGGCGATGCCGGTTTTGATGTGCGTGATTTTAAATCAGTGCGGGCGGATTTAGGCGGTTTGTCAGCCTTCGAGCAGTTTGCCAAAGCGGCCCGTCAACGGGGATTTAAGTTGAAAGCTGATCTCATTCTGAACCATATTTCGGATCAGCACGCGTGGTTTCAAGCCGCTCTGGCTGGCGATGTGGAGAAGATTCACTATTTTGTGGTGTCAGAGAGAGAACCTCAGTTGACCCGGTACGATCATCCCGCGAAAGGGTTGATGGTGGATTACCATGAGCCCTGTGGCAAAATTTCCACGCGAAGTCTGGTGTTCCCGGATATTTCCACGACGCATTATCGGGAAGAGACGATTCAGGGTAAAAAATATTATTTTTATCACACGTTTTATCCCTTCCAGATGGATATTAACTGGGAAAACCCCGAAGTGTTGCTGGAAGTGCTGGAGATCATCAGTTTCTGGAGCAATCGGGGGATCGATATTTTTCGGCTGGATGCCGCGCCCTACCTGATTAAAACTTCGGGCACCACAGGAGAAAATCAACCGGGCACCTTGGCCATCATTCGTTTATTGAGTGCTTACTTGCAAGCCATCGCACCCGCTTCGGTGCTGCAAGCCGAAGCCGCGCAAAAACTGGATGATTTATTGCCTTATTTTGGCAAGGAAGAACGTTACAGTTTTGCCAGCACTACGCCGGGTAGTGCTTTGGATGCCGTTTCTACCGCGCTGAAGGGTGTACCTGTTTCAACGAATTTGCTGGGGGAGCAGAAGCCCCAGAAAAAAGGGATGAGCCGCAGTGATCGGGTGCAGATTGCCTATAATTTTCCCTATATGTCGGCCTTGTGGAGTAGTTTAATTACGCAGGATAAATCCCATTTCTGGAATATGGCACATACGGCGCCATCCTTGCCGCAGTCGGCCACGTGGGCCACATTTTTGCGGGTGCATGATGAATTAACCCTGCAAATGGTAGATCCCATCACTCGCAAGATTATTGCGGATCATTTGGAGCCCAAGGGGGCAGCCTTCCGCAAGGGCTGGGGCGTGAGCGGGCGCATGGCCAGCTTTCTGGATGATGATCCCGCCCGCATTCAGTTGGCCTTTGCCATGATGTTGTCTCAGCCGGGCATTCCCATAATTTATTACGGCGATGAAATTGGGGAGCGCAATAATTTTGAGTTTGCGCAAGCTTACGCCAACCAGCGCGAAGCCACGCAGCGGGTGGAAAATCCTAATTTAAAAATCATGACGTTTTACGATAGTCGCGATGTGAATCGAGGGCCCCTCAGCCTGCATGCCATGCAAGCAGCCATGCATGAACCGGAAAGCGATGGGGGCCGTTTGTATCGGTCCATCGGTCGTCTCATTCAAATTCGCAAATCGCATCAGTCCTTAACGCGGGGAAATCTGGTGGAGCTGACGTCGTTGGAGCCTGCCGTGTTTGCATATCTGCGGGTGTTTGGTGATGAAAAAATAGCGATTATCAACAATCTGGCCCCAAAAACGCAGGAAACGATTCTGACCTTTCCTCGGGCAGCTTTGGCAGGTTTGCCGACGTCCGGTTCCCTGTGGAATTTAAATACTGCCCAAGCGGATTTAGCCTATCAAAAGCTGGAAAATAGCCTAACGATTCAGGTGGCGCCATATCAATCGCTTTGGCTAAATCTGGATCCCCGCTTGGCGGTTGCGACCGGGACATAATCTTTATTTCGACAGAGGGGCTTGTTTCCGGTCGTCGCTCCATTCCCCCTGATGGGAAATCGGGAGGCTCCCTGTGGACAGTGTTTTGGGCCTCAGGTAAACATGCGGGCTGCGCTTCGTTATATTTCCACAAAAGGGGGCTCAAAAGTGCTATCCTGTTAGCCTGAAAGTCTTAAAAAACTGTCTGAGAGAGCCTTAGAGAAGTCGTCCATATGAATAACCTGCTCATCGTTGAGTCTCCCGGTAAATTGAAGACCCTGCGCAGTATTTTGGGGCAGGGGTGGAACGTGCAGCCCAGTGTGGGCCACATTACCGAGCTGGCCCAGGATGGGGACGACTCGCTGGGATTTGAGTTGGGCGAGACTACGGTGACATGCCGCTACATCCCGCGGGGCGATCGGGGCAAGGAGGTCATTCAAAAGTTACGCGCCGCCGCTAAAAACGCCAAAGAGATCTATCTTGCGACTGACCCGGACCGCGAAGGGGAGGCTATCGCCTGGCACATTGCCCAGCAGCTCAACCTGACCAACCCCAAGCGGGTGGTTTATACCCAGATTACCGAGCAAGCGGTCAAGGCCGCCCTGGAAAAGCCTACCATTCTGGATGCGGATTTGATCGATGCCCAGCGTTGCCGTCAGTGTCTGGATAAATTGGTGGGCTATCGGGTGTCGCCCCTGCTGTGGAACTCGACCGGGGGTAAGAGCGCCGGGCGGGTGCAAAGCGCCACGCTGCATCTGGTGTGCCAGCGGGAGCGTGAGATTCAGGCGTTTACGCCGCAAGATTACTGGTCGGTCTGGGTGGATTACCAAGAGGGCTTTCGGGCATTCTACAAAGGGCAAAGCGCCGAGGCCATGCAGGCCAAAGCCTCGGCGAAAGCGACTAAGTCGGCTGCCGATGACGCGGATGAGGCGCACGATGACGCCAAAGACGAAGTGAAGGCACCGGAATCCACGCGGGTGCTTAGCCTGGAAGAGGCCGAGCGGCTGGTGGCGACCGCCAAAGGACACTCCCATCAGGTGCTGAAGGCTGAAGGCAAACTGACCACCAAAGCCCCGCCTCCGCCGCTGATCACCAGTTCCTTGCAGCAAAGCGCGGGCTCCCAGTTGGGTTTTAACCCGGAGAAAACCATGTCCGTGGCGCAATCCCTGTATGAAGGGGTGGAGTTGGCCCATGGCCCCAAGGGCTTGATTACTTACATGCGTACCGATTCGGTGGAGTTGTCCCCGGAATTTATCGAGCAGGCGCGCGCTTATCTGGAACAGAAGGACCCAAAAAACCTCCCAGCGGCGCGCACCAAGCATAAGACCAAGGAGAGCGCTCAGGCGGCTCACGAAGCCATTCGCCCCACCGATGTTTTTCTCACGCCCAAGAGCGTGCAAAGTTATCTTACCCCAGACCAGTATGGCCTGTACGCCTTGATTTGGCGGCGAGCGGTGGCCTCTCAGGCAGCCCCGGCCAAGCTGGTGAAGTCGGTGATCCTGACCCAGAGCGGCACGGCCCTGTGGGAGGCGCGCGGCATGATGGTGGAGTTTCCGGGATACACGTTTTACTGGAATAATCTGGATAAAGCTTCTCAGTTGCCACTGGTGCAAAAGGAGCAAACCCTGCAAGTGGCTGAAGCGGGCCACGATCAGAAGCAGACCCAACCGCCGTCTCGCTATACCGAGGCAAAACTGGTACAGCTTATGGAGAAACGCGGTATTGGGCGGCCATCGACCTATGCCTCGACTCTGAAAACCCTGAAAGAGCGCCAATATCTGGACTTGAAAGGCAAAGTGCTACATCCCACCGCCTTGGGCTTGGGCACTGATGACGTGCTTTCCGAGGTTTTGCCGGATATTGTCTCTAGTGATTTTACGGCGGCCATGGAAGGCAAACTGGACGCCATTGCAGACGGAAAGCAAGGCTGGGAGCACTATTTGATTGAGTGGAACCGCAGTTATTTGCAGCCCGCCCTGGAAAAGGCCCGCTTGGCCATTAAGGAAAAGTTTCCTAATAAGTTATATCGTTCTTCGGCGAACGATCAGAATCTGGCCAAGTCACGCACCCGTTGCCCGCAGTGCGCGCAGATGTTGTCGAAGGTGCCTACCAAGAAAGTGTCCAAGGGCTACTTTTTGAAGTGTGTGGGCGATTGTCAGGATGTGGTTATGTTCTGGTCGGAGCGCGACAAGGCTTGGCAGCAGCCCAAGGCTAAACCCGCCACCAGTGGCGCGAACCTGACCCCTCATCCGTGCCCGGCTTGCCAGAAGCCCATGGAAATCTATCAATACGTCAAAGAGGGTCAGGAGAAGCAGTTATTGCGCTGCTCAGACCCTCAGGCGCGCGCGGACAAAAAGCATGCTGACGCGGTCTATTTTCAATCCAAGGGCAAATGGTGGAGCCCCAAGCATGGCGAAATCAAAGAGCCCCCGCCAGAAGAGCCCCGCACGGATGCGGATTCTGGTCCGCCATTATAGCAAACCCCTTCGTAGGGTAATCCCATAGCCTCAGTGGGGCGTTTGCTTCACGATGGGCAATGTGCTTGTCTGAACGAATGAGGACAAAAAAGAAGATGCCGGGTAAACAGCATCTTCTTTGGGTAATTGGCTCAGTGAAGGCCTGCCTGATTTAGGCGGGCACTTCCTGTTTCAGCAGGGCGCTGTTGAGCACCCGGCGAATTTTCTTGAGCTGGTGTAACTCTTCGCGTCTCACAAAGGTGAACGCGCGCCCGGATTTGCCCGCGCGCCCGGTGCGGCCAATGCGATGGACGTAGTATTCCATGTCCTTGGGCAGGTCATAGTTGAAGACTGCTTCGATGTTGCGCACATCAATGCCGCGCGCCGCGACATCAGTGGCCACCAGGAATTGCAGGTTGCCCTGACGGAAGCGGTTCAGCACTTTGGCCCGTTTGGGTTGCGCCATGCCGCCGTGCAAGCCGTCTGCGGAGTAGCCTTGATCCTGCAAGCGCAGTACCAGGTCATCCACTTGGCGTTTGGTGTTGCAGAACACCAGCGCCAGGCTCAATTGATGGAACTCAATGAGGTAAATCAAGGCGTCCAGCTTCTTGCGCTGGTGCACTTCCACGTAGAGCTGCTCAATGCGAGCGGTATCGGTGGCGGTTTGCTGCACCTTGATTTGATGCGGGTTGCGCTGGAACTTGTTGGCCAGTTCCAGAATCTGCGGGGTCATCGTTGCCGAAAACAGCACCGTTTGACGCGCGGGTGGCGTGGTTTTCAGGATAGTTTCAATGTCATCCCGGAAACCCAGATCCAGCATTTCATCCGCTTCATCCAACACCACGGTTTGCACCGTGTTCAGGCGGATGGAGCCCCGACGAATGTGATCCAGCATGCGGCCTGGGGTGCCCACAATGATTTGGGGCTTTTTGCTCAGGGCACGGAACTGGCGCACAATCGGATCGCCACCATAAATGGTGACCACCGAAATGCCCGGCTTGTGTTTGAGCAGTTTGCGAATTTCTTCGCCCACCTGAACGGCCAGTTCACGGGTGGGGCACATGATCAAGGCTTGCGCCGGACCACGGGCGGGATCGATGCGTTCAATCAGCGGGATTGAAAAGGCAGCCGTCTTGCCGGTGCCGGTTTGGGCTTGCCCAATCAGATCATGGCCTTCCAGCAGCACGGGAATCGCTTCTGCCTGAATGGGGGAGGCTTCCTTAAAGCCCATGTCGGCAATGCTGCGTTGCATTGCGGGCGATAAGGCGAGTTGTTCAAAAGTGAGTACGGTCATTCATCCTGTCTTTCTGGCTGTTCATCCCAAGGTTGGGTAATGACAGCCATGCGAGGCCAGGGCAATTCAGCCTGAGGCCTGAAATAAGTGATCCAGCTTAGTTCTGTACCCAATGGGATGTGCATCCCATTGGGTGTCAGAATTTGAAATGCCTGGAAGTTGAACCCGGTGAAAGACCGGGCTCATGGGAAACACAACGGTGTTCCCAGAGTAATAGAACCCCACCCGGATAGACAATTGCTAGTCGGGGAGATTTATTGACCAGCTCCTAGTAGGAAGCGGTGTTCTGGAAGCACTCGCGGCAGTAAACCGGCTTGGAACCGTTCGGCTGGAAGGGTACTTGGGTGTTCACGCCGCAAGCGGAGCAAACTGCATCGTACATTGGGCGTGCCGGACGGTCGAAGCTTCTGCCGCCGCCACCGCCGCCGTAGCCACCACGGCTTCCGCCGCCGTAACCACCACCGCCACCACGGTTCTGCTTGGCTTCATCGCGGCAAGGTTTGCACTTGCGGGGCGGCTGAAACCCTTTGGATTGGTAAAACTCTTGCTCTTCGTCGGTAAAAGGAAAACCAACGCCGCAAACGGTACAGGTAATTTCGGTTACTGTCATTGAATGTTTATCGAACCTCGCTATTTAAGATAGTTTCATTGTTTTGTTCAGTAGATTTCAAGCGGAGGTCCGTTAAAAAGATGATTGTAAACAAACCCGTACCAAAAATCGTTATTGCCAGTATGACCGCTTGAGATCCGAATTACAACCCCCCACCTTTCTAATTTACGTCAGCGGTCAGATTTGTATTCATACCAGTTATGTGTCAATATAAAATAGCCCACAAGCAAACAGAAAGCGGTCAATCATGCGGCGTAGCTATCCTTCCGATCCTCAGCTCCAGCGCGTTAAGGGAGTTTTTATTTTTAATGAGGAAGTGCCTGAAGGGCCTCAAAAATCGTTGGAGTTACTCAAGACCCTGAAATGTGAAGTGCTCTCCAGCTTGGAAAATCGGATTACGGTTTCCACCAGCCGGGGAAATTTGCAGAATATCAAAAAAAGCTGGCTTTCCACTGATCCTGATGATCATTTGGGTAAGGCACTCAAACAGTGTGTTTCCCAAATTATTGTCGGGGGCAATATTTATTCCACTTAAGCGTTTGCTTTAAGCGGTTGGGTTGACCCGGTTTGAAGTAACCAGGTTTGAAGTAACCAGGTTTTGTAAAAAATGCTTTTGTCAGCTTCTGAATACAGGGGCTGATTTGAAGTGTTCGGTTTATTGGGTCGCACTAGGGGAATGGGTGGCTTTGGTATAGAATAGTGCTCAAACTGTTCAGGCAGGAGAGACAGGATGCCCGGTTACGAATTGCTTGCTCTGGAAGATCAGGTTGCAGATATTATTGGCAAGGCCCAGCGTGGTTTGAAATTAACGGCTGAGGATCTGGCGGAGCGGGCTGACTTGCCGTTGAATCTGGTGCAGGCCCTTCGGCAAGGTATTCTGGAGCCTGAAACTCAGGAAGGTGCGCTGGCTCGGCTGGCGTTTGTGCTGAACTTGCATCCCCCGGCTTTGCTTGCACTGGCTAAAGCGGCGTGGCAGCCGCAGCCTGTCTCTGTGATGGACGGTTTGGCGATGTTTACCACCTGGTATGGTGATATGACCGTGAATGCCTATGTTGTTTGGGACCCCAATAGCCGGGAGGCGGCTTCTTTTGACACCGGGTCCAGTTGTCAGCCCATGGTGGCGCACTTGCAGGCGAACCGTTTACAGTTAAAACGCATTTTTATTACGCACACCCATATGGACCATCTGGCAGATCTGGAGACCTTGCAGTCTGCTGAGGAGGCAAAACAGGCGTTCTGTTACGGCTCTGCAGTTGAAAATCCTCTGGGTTTAAAGCCTTTGGTGCATGGTGATGGGTTAATTTTAGGCAACTTAACCATTCGGGTACTGGGTACTTCGGGGCATACACCCGGAGGGCTGAGTTATTTTGTGGAAGGGTTAGGCAAGCCACTGGTGATCGTCGGAGATGCCCTGTTTGCAGGTTCTATGGGCGGAGCGGCGTATGCTTATCACGAAGCAATTGAGCATATTCAGCGTCGGCTTTTAACTTTACCGCACGAAACCGTGATTTGTCCCGGACATGGTCCACTGACCACGGTGGGTGAAGAGCGCCAGCATAATCCATTCTTTGCGTCTTCAAAATAAAATGTTTGATTCTCTCAGCAGTTTAGGAGCAGTGTTATGAAACAATCGATTGGCTTTGTCGGTGTGGGACGCATGGGTGCCAATATGGCCCGTCGCTTGCAGGAGTGTGGTTATCCGATTGCTGCGATATATGATGTGCAAGCTGCGGTTGCCATTTCATTGGCTGAGGAATTGCAGAGTCTGGCCACCCAGTCGCTGGCGGAACTGACGCGTCTTTCGGATGTGATTTTTACGGTTGTTTCCGATGATGCCGCCATGCGGGATATTTATCAACGCCCGAATGATAATTTGTTGCATGGGGCAGCCGGTAAATTATTCATCAATTGCGCGACAATTTCACCGGATGTGCATGTCGCGCTTCAGGCAGCCGCAAAGCAGGCGGGCGCTGACATGCTGGAGGTTCCGATGGCCTCTAGTATTCCCCAGGCCAGACAGGGCACTTTGTTTTTGATGATTGCCGGGGAGCCGACGGTTTATGAGCAGGTGCAGCCGTTGTTAAATGCGCTGGCCGCTAAAACGGTTTATACGGGTAAACCGGGTTCAGCGGCTCAGTTAAAGGCGTTGGTAAACATGGTGATGAACATTAATACCGCCGCTCTGGCTGAAGGCTTGGGATTGGCTGATGCCCTGGGTCTGGATTTAAATCTGGTGCGCGACGTATTCGCGCAAACCGGAGCCAATTCACGGGTGCTGGAAACTGATGCGGAAGACATGCAAAACCGGGATCACGATACCTATTTTTCTGTAGATCACGCGGCCAAGGATACCGGGATTGCGTTGGCGCTGGGTCAAGCTCAAGGGCTTCCGATGGTATTAACGCAGGCCACCCAGTCCCAGTTTGAAGCTCTGCGGCAACAGGGTTTGGGACACCTCGACAAGTCTGGTGTTTCGGAGCTAACCTTCAAGCATCGCATTCAGAATCATGCTGCGGTTTTAGCGCATTAATACGTTGCAGCACTGGTGCTTGAATGGTTTTTGCGATTGAATCCATTTCAATGGAATCAATTTCGACTCGTAATTATCACACTGAGCAATATCACGCGTTTTTTTTTTGTGGCTGATCAATTTCAGGCTTTGTAAATTCAGGCTTTGTAAAATGGGTGAATAATCCAGCCCTCTCTGGCTATTTGTGTCTGGGGGATGCCGTAATGGTGGTCTTTCTGTGTGTAGGCCCACGCCGCCTGAATGGCGCATAGCACCGCATCCAGGCTGTCGCCGGTAGGATCCTGAGTCAGCACGTCGCGGAGGGCCTCCAGATTCACGGTAAACCCCAGGGCTGCTTTTAAATGTTGCTTGGCCAGACTCTGTACAATGTGTTCCCTGACCAGCTGATGGGCTACACTTTGCTTGCTTTTCGTATCGCTTTTATAACTGAGTTTTCCCGTGTACTGAATGGCTGCCAGTGCTTCTTTGGCCAGCAGTGCGGGATAGCCTTCCACTGCAATCCGATTCGATTGCGCAGCCTGAAAGGGTAGCACGCTGACCCCGGCGTTCAGTAAACGATACGCGCCCTGATAAAACATGCGTCCCACGGGCGTGTAGTCAATCATCATCGGGCTGCAGGATTTTACAATTTTATCGGTTGCCCTGAAATGATATTTTTGCCCCTTGGGTTGCCGGTTTCGATATTCTTGAATCCGCTGTAAAAAGCGCTCGGATGCTTCCTTGCAAAGAATGGGCACGTAGTTGGCCCACGCAAGCGGTAGGTTGGTATCGTATAAATATTTTTCAGGCAAGGAAAATGGAAAGTCCAGCGCCATCACCCACGGGCCGGGCTGAGCTAAAGTGGCTTCAAATGCCTCAAAATGGGGCAGGGTATTCAGGCTCTGCAAGTGGAGATGTTGCTCTTCGAAGAAGCCCTCGGCCAGTGTCAGGGGCTTTTTGCGGCTGGGCGCACTGGTGAAATCGATGCCAAAAATGTTCATGCGGAAATCTTTATTTGGGGAACACGGCCCTCATGGTATCTTTTTTCGCACGCTCAAGCAAGCAATTTGGTTGCACCTGAAGCGACTTTTATTCTATTCGCTGCTTTTAGAATTTACCTTCCCGGATAGCATCGGAAATATACTCGTTTTTGAGCGCCCAATCCATTAGTCGGGGGAGTGTTTCGGTGGGGTAGCCCGAGTCATTGAGCTGATTCAGCGCTTCTTCAAACCGCCCGGTCGTCGTGTGGGCCATCGTATATGGTTGGGACTTTGGCGCGCGCTGTAAGTTTTTTAAGTGTTCCCGAAATTCAGTGAGTATTTTTTGATGCGTTAATTCATCCGCTTTTTTGAGCTGTTCTAACTCCGTATTATATAGGTTTTGAATATTCTCGGAAGGGGATTGTTCCTGATCCCAGTCAATGGATCGCGCCGAGAATAAGGCCCTATAAGTGGTTTGCTCGGCTTGGCTCATTTTTTTATCGCCATTTATCGCTGTTTCAAAGGTTTCCAGTAAATCTGGTCGAGGGGCCGGGTCACCATCAATCCGATAGGGTTCAGTAACCATGCGGCCGTTCCGCAACGCCTCAACATGTTCGGCATATTGCTGAATGCGATTCACATACGCCGCCGGTTCCTGATAGACGCCCAGTGCGGTTCTGAGTTGGCGCATCCAGAGCGCTCGCGTGTGATCTTCCACCTCGCGCAGCAAGGCTTTTCCTGAGGGGAATTGCATCGTCCGCCCTTTGTTTTTCAGAATTTCAGCACGTTTTTGTTCATATTGCGGTTTGGTTTGAATAAATCGGGCGATGCACTCAAAACTGTCCAGAAAACTGATGGGGGCCTCGCCTGTCTTTGTGGTGAGTTGTTTGAGCAGGTTGGCAGCCGCACGGTTTGATAGTCCAACACCGCCCTCATAGAGGCTGAATTCGGTTTCTCCCAGTGAGTGGTTATGCTCTTGCGCGATGTTGTTCAGGTGTTTATCCAGCGCTTCAAATTCAGCGCTGCTCAGATTATCTGCTTTTTCTCCCTGATAAAGCAGCGCTTTGCCCAACGGGGTTAATTTGGCGATGCCTGAAGCAAACGCCTTATTGCTGGTTGAAATGTCTTGATACGTTTTGTTTGTTTTATCGCTGGGAAAAAGACGGGTGAGGGTGACCCATTGGGCAAAAGCATCGAGAGTTTGCGGTGTGATGCGTTTGCCTTGTGCCGTGGCCCGTTGAATAATGGGGGCTAAAATTTGCGCCTCAATGCCGTACCGTCGTTCAAAGGGGACAGGCACAAACAGCATGCGTTGCTCCAGCGCTTCAAAGTCTCCCTCGGCTCGCTTTTTCTCTAGAATTTCGGGGTTGACCGATAGCATGGGGATAAAATCGAGGAGCTCCTTGCTGATGGCAGGGCCGCCATTTACCTCCTGGAGAATGACTTCGTTGGTTTCCAGGGGCATGAGCAAATGGTCGTATGTGCGCCCGTCCCGCCCGTAATCATCCAGGTAAAATATCCCGCGATGGGCCCGAGGCATTAAGCCTTCTATTGTTCGTTGCGGCATGGACCGCAAGCGTTCCGGCGCATTGCCCAAGGCGCTTTTGCCGGGGACTTCGCGCAACAGGGCATCCGGATTTTTGCTCGCGGGCACTTCGACCAAGCCCCGAAAATCCTGAGCCGACAGCGTCCATCGCTCTACCTGAATGTGTTCCAGTGCTTTCTGAAAGCGTTGCGGATGCTCGCTATAAAATTGCTGCAGCTGGTTGAGTATATTCTGGGAATGACTGTCCAAATTGGATTTCAGGTAGTAGTCTATGTTGAAATCCTTGGGGATTTTGCCTTCCGATTTTAAAGTATTCAAGAAGGCAATGCGTTGTTGGGGCGCAAGTAGAAAGAGTGGATTCAGATGCAGGTTGGCCATTAATTGTGCCGCGATTTTATCCGCATCCAGCAGACGATTTTTTTCATTGACCGACTCGCGCCACCGATTGGCTTCATCCTCTGGCTGGGCCTGGATGGTTTTGCCGTCGGGAAACACAAACGAATAGGTCCATAGGGCGCCTTCCTCCTGCCGGGAGAAATGCTCTAGTCCCGCCATCAGTGTTTTGGGAATGATACTTTTACCACTGCCGTGCGGCCCAAACAATACAATGCCGCGATCCACATTGGGCTGTTGTTTAAAGGTGCGTATAATATCCCACACCCGTTTCACCGTGGGCTCTTGACCGTATAGGCGAACGGGCTGACTCAGGTGCTTGCTCCAGGGTGCGCTCATCATTTTAAATTGCGGCTGTGTTTCGCCATACACCCGGATCTTTTCCGGGCCATTCGGGCCGTCATAATGCTGAAAGGCATCCAGCACATAAGCGCTCGTGGTGGGCAGATAGCGCTGTGGTTCCAGGCTTGCTTTGATTAAAAAATCACGCAGGCTCATGCGCTCTAATTGGGATTGTTGATCACACTGGTTCAGCAGGGCATCCACTGTTTGGGTTGCCTTGCGTTGTTCTGCGGTTTGCTCGGATGATGAGTTCGCAGTTTTTTTTGACAGTGTCACGGTGTCGTGTACAGTGCCTCTGAACAATGGTGCACTTGTTGGGAAAGGCTTAGCAAATTCTAATGAGGGTTTCTGTGCTTGTGTCGGTTGGCTGCTATCCTGACGGAGCAGGTTAGGGGCAGTTCTGATTGGATTGCCTTGAGGTTGAAAAATTACCATCATTTTTTGGCTCCGCTGGGTGTTTCAGCCAGTAATTTTTGAATGGATTTTTGATACTCATTAATTTCGGGGCAGTGCAAAATGGATGTTCTGACATTATTGCGTTTGGCTAATTTGTGCTTCACGGCGTTATAGAAATTCCCTTTCGAAAGCCCATCTGCTTGTGAGGTGCTGCCTTCAGTGTAGGGTGCTAAATGGGTGTAGCCGATCATGTTGACTCCCTGATCCAGTAATTCCTGCATAAGCTGGATGCTTTTGTCGTTATCTTCGCTAATATTGTCACCATCACCCTGATAAAAAATGTAGACGTTCCAGTCCTTCAGCGGAAAATCTTTTTGAATCATGGTTTTGGCCAACTCAAATCCCGAGGAAATGCGAGTTCCTCCTGATTGCCCGGTGGTGTAAAATTCTTCTTCGCTGGCTTCTTGGGCACCATCGGTATGCACGATAAAGCGGCGGGCTACGCCTTGTCCAAAGTGCTTTTTGTCATCGTATTTTTCATGCGCCAAATTGGCCGCAACCAGTCCATATTGATGCATGAGATGCGTATCCAGAAAGTAATTCTGCACGCGGGCCATTTCTTTCATGTCGTTACTCACCGAGCCGGACACATCCATGATGTAAATCAGCGCTGTTTTTGCCACGGGTCGCGATTCTTCCCGTGATGCAATGCGTACATTATCTTTTCGGTGCACCTGAATGTGACGAGGACTGAAACTGTCCCTCACTTCCCGCACATCAATTTTGAGCATCCCGGAATCCAGCCGTTGGGGTGGAATAATGGCTTTGGAGCTGGCAAACCCCATGGCCTGATAGCTTTGATCCAGCCGGTTCAGAATCTGGATTAAATCGTCGTAAGTCAGTGGCTTTCCTTGAAACGCACTGACCACCTTTTGCAATGTTTGCTTGCCGACCAGCGTGTTGCCCGTAATGCTGATTTGATGATTTTCTATCGGCTCAGAGCCTGGATGCATGCCGTTTTGAATGCGCTCCGTCATTGACAGTGGCTTAGCATGCCAGGCAATGGCGTATGAACGCTGAATTGCATTTTTTAGCGTGGCGTGGCGTTCAATGAGATTGGGCGGAGTGATGGTGGTCTGATCCCAGATTTCACGGGTTTCTTTCATTTTGCCTTTACCCCGTGGTTCGATAAAGGGCAGGCCCCATTGGCTTTGCAGTAGTTTGGCCACTTGAGAACGGGGCATGGGCGGCGACCAGAGTTCTTTGGGGTAATCCCCTTCACCCTCTCCCTGGCCGCTGCCGGGGCCTTTTTGATCGCCCGGCTTTTTGCTAATAATATCGCCCTGTTTTTTCCCGGGCTGAGAACTGATGCCGGGTTGCGGTTTGGCCGCGCCATTGTCTCCCTGCTTCCCTTTTTTACTCTGCTGGGAGCCATTTTGTCCCCACCAGATTTTGGGGCGTTTAATGGTTGGCGAGGGGAAACTGACCTGCCCTTTGGGGCCGATTTTCACCTGACGTTTGGAAATTTTATCCAGCAAATCCTTGGGGGTGTTTTTGCCGTCCACAATATCCCAGAACCGTTTGGAATCGGGATGATCCGAGCCCACAGTATCGCGATCCAGCAAGGCCCAGGGTGCTGAGGGTTTCCCCGGAAAGGGGCAGGGGTGTAATTCTTGTGCTTTACCAT
The DNA here is from genome assembly GCA_903866275.1 of Vampirovibrio chlorellavorus. GTDB lineage: Bacteria > Cyanobacteriota > Vampirovibrionia > Vampirovibrionales > Vampirovibrionaceae > Vampirovibrio > Vampirovibrio chlorellavorus_D. Next base: position 109,290 of record CAIPMU010000020.1, read on the forward strand.
TTGCATCAATTTCGGCAGCCGGTAGGGTGCGCCGCAATTTTTCTCGCAAATAAATCAATTCGGCCACAGGGATACCCTGAACGTCAGTTTGCGTTGGCGACGCATCCGTAAGCCAGTCCTCGATCACTTGCAGCCAGGGCGATTTTTTCGCCTTTGGAGAGACTTCGGAAGTCTCGGAGATGGAAGCCGATGTGCCGGATGGTTTTACTGCTCGTGTGGGTTCAAAGTGATCGCGATTTTCTGCTTCGCTGGATGATGTCTTGGGGCCTTCGGGATTGTGGTTTTCCATGCCAAAGTGCACGCTTGGGGGCGTGGGTAAAACGCGATAACTGGTGGTGTTGGATAGGCGCATCGGGCTTTCTCTTTGCTCGCTCATTGTGCGGTTAAAAAAGTGGCTTAGAAGTATTTTTTGGTAATTTCTTTTTCAATCTTTCCATCGGGCTTCAGTAGAAAAATTTCCAGTTGCCCGTGCTGATAGGACAGCCTGACGGGGCGGCGCTCGTGAATTCCCTTGGTTTTTTCATCCGTCCGGCTTCCCCAGTAAACGCTGTGCTCTTTGGGTTTGGTCTCTCCGACTTCGGCCTCGAAGGTGGTATCCAGATGGACGGGCTTACCCCAAAACTGACTTATATTGGCCAGTGTCTCTCGGGTGTCCTCCAGATCCAAATCCTGTATGGGGTTGTCGTGTTTCATCAATAACTCTCCCTTGCCGTTGTGATTGGCATCTACCACGCTGATGGAAGGAAAAATATTTTCATACTGCTGCAGAATCATGGCTTTGACCTGATTGAAGCTATCCGATTCGACGTACTTGACCTTCACTTCATGCATGGCGTTGCGATCCCATTCCTCGCGCTCTTGCGTGACGACCATGCCCAGTTGTTCGGCCACTTCCGGGGTGAAATACTGGCGAATAAAATCGACATCATTTAAGTATTTTCGAACGTCCTGTACCTTTTTTAGCGCCGCTTCCTCGTTGAATTTTTGAGGATCCATCCGGTGATTCCAGTCCTCCTGCCGAATGGCTCGGTTGGGTTGAAAGGTGGTATCAAAGTCATTGAGGCCATATCCGGCATGCTCATAGATATTTTTAAAAATGGCATAACCCAGCTGGTACGGATTAATCCCTTCTTGTGGTGGCGATTCAACGCCCGCCATCATATGCGCGATATCCGCAGTTTCCGATTCATCGATCAGGCTTGGGGAATCGCTCATGAGTTTGTGATGCCAAAATGTAGCCCAGCCTTCATTCATCAGCTTGGTACGTACTTGAGGTACAAAATAATAGGACTCTTCCCGCAGATTGGTGAGCATATCTTTTTGCCACGGTTTGAGTCCTTGTCCCTGGGTGAGCAACACCCCCAGCACATCCCGGGTGGGATGGGGTACGGGTTTTTCCTGCTGGGCATCAGCCTCTTGTTGTGTTTTATCCTGATAGTTTTTCCAGTCTGAGTGGCTGTATAGAAAATCTTGCATCCAGGGGGCTGCACCCAAGAAATCTGCCTTGAATCCCGTGATGGTCTGTTCTAGCCGGGTTTGGAGGGGCTCATGTTTTTGCAAGGCATCAAGGGATGGCGGTTTGAGTGCGCTCAGATCCACCAGCCATTCCAGCGAGTTAAACTGGTTGAGGAATTTTTCCACCGGATGCACTCCGTCCACGCTGTGCCGGGTGAGCCAGGGATCGGTGTAATACCGCTCAATTTTGGCTTTATTATCGGCCATCACGCGCACCATGTTGCGGTTGGTTTCTGAGAACATCAGATTGTTCTTGAAAAAATCGGTGTGCCCCAACACATGCGCCATCACTACTTTTTGTGCGTAGACGGGATTGCGATCATACAGAAACGCATAGGATGGATTGGTGTTAATCACCATCTCATAGAGCCGTCCCAGTCCGAAGCGTTGCCGCTGGTACTGCTCGTTAAAATCCTGCCCCCACGACCAATGCCTAAACCGCGTCGGAAAGCCACTGCGGGCGGCCGCTTCCATCAGATCAATCTGGCTGGCCATTTGGAATAAGGTATCCATGGGTTGCAACCACCCCTGCGGAAAACCGGGCCGCGGGCGGGTGGCTTCGTGCCATATTTTTTTGCGCCAGACATCCAATTGATTGTAGTAGGGGCTGTCGGTGGGATGATTGCCCAGTTGAATGTCTGCATTGTCAAAGGGGTATGAGCCCAGTCCACCCGAAAATTTCAACCTCGGTTTTATGACTGATTTTGGGGTGATTGACGTTTTGTGGACTGTGGCAAATGTATCAACTGCCTGCGTGAGCGCACTGCGCGGGGTGCTTCGAATGGGTAACGCATTGCTCGTGATTTTGCCCGGATTGGATGCGGGCGTTTTCAAGCTGGCGCTGCTTTGTTGGCGCAGTTGAAAGGTTTCGGGGGAAGCAGCGGAAAATAGCATGTTACCCCCTCCTAACTGCTGAGAATTTTGGGGTCGCGGCGGGCCAACGTGCGCACCCGAGCGAGGGCATTCCTGGCTGTAATATCGTTGTATCCCTTGACAATCATACGTTGCACCAGCTCGTTCTGTTTGTCCATATCGCGCATACTGAGAGTTTCGGATTGCAAGAGCACACGCGGATCAATTCGGTCAACGGTGCGGGCATAGGCGCGATCCAGAATGGCTTTTTTCAGCTTGGGATCGTTGTCCAGTTTGTAGTTTCTACCCTCTTTGGCGAGCGCCCCAGCAATGGCTGCGATATTGCGGCGGTATTCACTGCGGGTGTTATCCGTTTTGAGACCCATACGGCCTTCCAGATCTTCCATGAGTTCCCGATCCACGGGCACCCGTTCTTGCGTGAGCGGATCTTTTACCCCCTTGTGCAGGGTCTCAGCGATCACGTTGTTCAGATAATGATCAAAGATGCTTTGTAGATACGCAGGGTCTCCGGCCAGCACTTCGGCGACATCACCTTTGACCTTATCATCCAGATGTTGCTCGGCCACCGTGAGTAATTTCAGGGCCTTGTCTTTCATGTCCTCGGAGAGGGTCAATCGGTTTTTTTCCAGAACGTTGCGGGCGATGCGCAAATAGGCGTAACCATCCACCGCGTTCAGCTCGCGGACGTTCAGGTCTCCGGTGACCAAATTGGCAATGGTCTGCATTTCTCGTACGGAGAGCCCGTCCATGCCTTCTATTTTTTCGATGTCATCTGCCTTTTGTCCTTTTTCGTACCAGTCTTGTACTTCGCGCTCTACAATTCCGTCGACCATGTGGCCATCGTAAGCGGCGGCTTTTTTGGCCAGGAAAGGTAGGCCTTCGGTTGCGACTTTATCTTCGGGTAAGGTCAAGCGGGACATGACTGCCCACAGGGCCGCTATATCCTTGGTATGAGGCGCCACATGCCCATTTTTTCCTTGCGGCCCTTTCTGTTTTTCAAAGCCGGAAAACAGGCCATCCTGTATTTCTTGCTCGGCGGATAATTCCATGGGGTGAGTCACAAACACATGGTCCAGTCGTTTCATGGCTGCGGTCAGGACATCTTTGCCTTTCTTTTCCACCAGTTCCGGGAAGTTGGAATCGGCGATGATGAGGGTATGCACCGAGGCATTCCCGCTGTCGATCTCAATTAACTGGCTTTGGGCCAAATCCAGGAGCAGTGGGTAAAATGATTCCGGGTTTTTGTGCATTTCCTTAAATCGCAACACCCCGCGATTGGCCCGAAACGCCGCACCATCCACGTAATCGTAGCGGCGGGGATCACTTTCCGGGAGATCCATTAAGCGCACCATGTTCACTTGCCCGTTAATTTTTGCCGTGTTCAGCGTTTTGGAATCCGTCGCGGCAAATACGCCAATCCCACCGGGAACGCCATTGGGATCGTACTCAAACTTGTAGACTTGCAGGTGATTTTTCAACACTTTCTGATAGGCTTGCCGCTTGAGCTCGATCAGTTTCTCTTGGCCGGGTTCTTTTTCCAGTTGTTTTAAATCCAGATGCTGTTCCGACAGCAAGGCCTGTAAATAGTGATCTCGCAAGGATTGCACGATGTACTGGGCCTTTGGGGTGAGTTCCCCTTCCACGCCCAGTTCATAATCATACAGGTTGGGCCGTGAGAAGCCTTCGGGCGGCTTTGTTTTGGCGACTTTTTGCTGGAGTGCTTCAAATTTGGGCTTGGCTGAATCCACTACGGCACGGCGAATATCCGGGGTGAGGAATAGCAGTGGATCGGCCAGTGTTTCATCGATGTATTCTTCCCCCATTCGCAATTCATCGGGCAGATTAATTAATTTGGTGGCGTAGCGGGCGCCTTCATCTGTTTTGCTGTAGCGCTCGTAGCCATCGACCAGCAGATCCCCGATGCTGGTTTTTCCGGAACCAGGGCCTCCCATCAGTACGATGGGCTTTTTGCCCAAATCCTGTCGCTGTGCGGCGGCCCGGATGTGCAGCATCACATCGTTGATGGAGCCCTGATTGCCCTTCAATCCATACAGTTTGGGATTTTTGGGATGGGAGAAAAAGTCGTACTCCAGAATGGTGCGTCCATATTTTGATTTTTTACGCACGCCTTCCTGATTAATCATGTCTTGCGCGTATTGGGCCGTATTGCGCAACAGGTGAGGGTGTTCCTGCACGGCGTCCACATATTCCTGAAGGGTCATCACCGATGGCAATTGTTGGGCCTTGGCCACATGGGAGCTGCGTTGAATAGCCTGCGTTAGATTCACCCCTGCAAAGTGTAGGCGTGCTAAATCCGCTGGTACTGATTTCAGAGGGATTAAGTTAGGCTCTACCCCTGCCGGAGATTCGAGTGCGCGCTGATGTTGACTGGTTGCAATTGGTGAGCGACGTGAAAAGTTGGCAAGCGTTGGCAAGACAGTGAGTGTATACATCTCTTTCCCTTCAATCTGAATTTAGTATTTGGAAAATGTAGGCATGGCGAACGCAAGCTGGCGATTGAATAGCGCTCACGCTGCATTAGGATGCACCGGTTATATATGAATAGAAACCCAGAAACCCTCTATATCCAATATTGAGATAATGCTTGGTGATTTAATGAGTATTTCGTTGACGTAAAGCTCGTGGATAATCACGGTTCATACCATAATAAAAAAAATCAAATAAAGCAAGAGGTATTTTGTAAACTTTTGTAAATAAGAGCTTGTCATGTTTTATTGTGCCAAAAAAAAGACGCTCAATTTCGTGCGTTAAGGCAAGTGAGTGGAATGTTGTTTTTCAGCAGCCAAGTGCTTACTTCGGTTGGCTGATTGTTAAACGTCTGAAATAGTTTAAGTAATCTTTCAGGCTGAGTTGCATTACATGTGTTGTATCGTGAGGATTGGACAGTGTGACGACCTTATTTTTCGTATCCACATTGATCAGTGAGTAGGCGTGTTGGCCGATTATTCCCAATTCAGGATGATCGATACCTGTAGAAGTTACAGCAATATGGTTAGCTGGGTTGAGCTCTATTTTTTTTAAATAATTTAATACTTTAGATTGGTCTAGCTTTATTAGTGGCTTTCCGCTGTTGTATAGCATTTCTGGCTCTTTGCCATCATGAAGCGCTTTGAGGGCTTCATGGGTTAAACTGCCTTCGTTCAGGATTGCAACACTGTCCATGACAGAGTATTGTTGTAGGCTTCTGACAAAGGCCGTTTCAAGTAGCCTGACACCGACTGGGCCTTTGACGCCACTTTCTTTGTAATCGGATAAATCCATTTCAATAGTGGGATTATGGCTTCCTGGAAAAGAGAGTTTGACTCGGTTATTGGGTAAGGGCTCAATTTTTTCAATGAGTTTGGCAGGATTGTTTTTGATCATCGACTTCAGCGAGGCTAAAAAGGTGCAATTCCCAAATTGACCTTGCTTAAATTCGCAATTGGCAAGACCCTCTGGAAACAATGTGCGCAGTAAGCGGGCTTTTTTCGGGGATATCGGAATGAGTTTGCCATAAGAATAATAATAATTACTCGATTCCAAGTCGCCCAGCTGCACAATATTCCCGTTCCTGAGTTGATGGCTGCCCTGGATTTTCTTGCCATCTACAAATGTGCCGGTTGTGGATTTGAGATCGGTCAGGAGGCCATCGGGTGACAGGTTGATATGTTGCGGACTCACCCAGAAATCTTTCCCGTGTGCCTGCAACTGGCTTTCTGATTCTCTGCTCAGGGTGATGGATTGTTTTGGCAGCAGCTGTTTTCCATCAAATTCGTAGTAGCATTCGCCTGTACCAAACTGTACAACATCGTGCTTTTTGAGTTGTGTGATAGCGTTAATCCGGGTGCCATTGACCCGTGTTCCATACGCTGAGTTGAGATCCTGAAGTTGGCCATCTTGATCCAGTCTGGCATGTTGTTTGCAGATGCTGGGATCGGCCTGAATGTGAGGATGATGAATGTGGTCCTTGCCAATGATGCTGTTTTTAGGAATGCTGTATTTAATTTTGAAAGTGTCAGGCGCGTTGCGCTCAAGCGCCTCTCCTAAAGGGGCAAAAGTGGTTACAGTTGGACTGATGCGTTGGCGTGCAATATTTTGGAGTAAATCTTTTGAAAAATTTTGAAGACCAAAACAGCCCATCCCTTTTTTCCTTCTGCTTGAATGCCATTGATCGAGTGAACGGCATCGATATTTCGACTCCACACCACGCCATTCAAACAAACCACTCACTACTTGTTTATATAAAAACCTAAACTTTTTGTTTGATGTTAGCATTTCAAAGGCTTTGTGATAATTTTTATATTTCGTTACACTGAAAGCATTTAGGGTAATGGTTCTGACGTCCTGGCTTGCTGGATTAATGTGAACTTTTGTAAGGTTGCTGTTCACCTTGTGTTTATTGAAATGTCTAATCTAATTCAGTTGAAGCCCTTATTTATTGGCAGAAATAGTGATGGATATATTCTGATTGGTGGTTTGAGCTAGCAATGATTTTTGATGGTTGGGTTTTCTGTATATCCAGACCATTGTGTTAGAACGAGAAAATTGGAATGATGAAGCCACTGGTCGGTACAGTATTGTCAGCTTTGCTTAATCTTTGCCAGAAATTAAAGGAGTTGTCGTTATGGTTCAGAGCCGTCGGCCATTAGGCCCATCTTTGGGATTTGCTCCACAGGTTGTCGTCGTTTTTTACCACCCCTCGCCTAGGGATTTACAACTTCTGCAGCCGTATGGTTCCAGGCAGGATCAGTATATACGCCCCGCGAATCAGCGTCCGAAAGTTGGGGCCCCGCGTCCACAAGATCCCAAGAGGACAAAACGGGACTCTGAAGTAGGGAGCAATGCTCAAGGAGGAGGCAGTAAGCCATCGCAATCTTCCCGATCATCGCTACAGGAGAATGGCCCAAAAAATCCCCGCTTATCGAATAAAAAACGTAATAGCGGCTTGTCTCCCAATTCATTGCCTTCAGCAGGCCCTGCAAGTGCTTCGTCGACGCCAATGCAACGGGGGTCTTCTCCCTTTACCCTGAATCCTGATGCCGCTGTATTTCGACCTGCTTCCCCCAGTTCCTCAGTGGCAAAGATTTCGGAATTTGCCAGTGCACAGTCTTTGCATGCGCTGGCCTCAAGCGGTTCACCCACTCAAGCGCATGCTGATTTCACAGCATTGGAAAAGTCTTTTGCTGAAACCTGTCCGCAGATGTTTCCCGGTTACCACGCGTATGCCATGCCTTATGGCGTGACGTTTAAAGCGTCCGCTGAAGAACTGGCCAAGATGATTAAAAGAGCCCCGTTTTTATCATCGTTTTTGCGTTGAATCTAAAAAAGAAGGGCCTTCAGGGCCCTTTTTTTCTGCCTTTTTTTCTGGATTTATTTCCAGGGTTTGACGATGGCTGCGCCAAACTGGACTTGCCCATACCTGGCAATAATGCGCTGTCCTTCAGCGCTGGTGAGCCATTTTAAGAATTCTCGGGGTTGATTCGACTGCACATAATCTGGTTTGGCCAACAGCCCATAACACGGGTTGAGCAGGTTTTTATCATAGCCCAATGAGCCATCGGCAAATATTTTGAGTCCCTGCTGCAAGGCGGGCTGAGACAACCAGGTACTTCGGTCATTCATTCCATAGAGCCTTTTTTGTTGCGCCTCTTTCAACGCCTCTCTGGGCGTGCTGGGATGGGGATAGTACCATTGGCTATTTTGAATCAGGTCCTGCGGGGTTCGGTGGGCGATGAGGTAGGTGGTTTCTTTTTTATAAGTGCCCGATAAGTCGGAGCGGGAGAGATACATGGCGCACCCGGAGGCAAATGGGGTTTTACACCCTTTCTTGATGATTTTTTCCAGCATGGTATCTACAGAATCGCCAGCCGCTTGGGGCGAATCGGCAAGAAGATTCGCCGGGTTTTCTTCGGGGCCGATGAGTATAAAAGCGTCCCGGAACAGGGGGCTCATGCGTTGGGCATACGCTTGTTTGCCGGTTAGTGCTTCAGGTGAGATCTCATACACTAAGGCAATATCTACGACATGATCTTTCAGGGCGCGGAAGGAATACGTGGTATTGGTGGCGTACCAGGCAATCGAGAAGGGTTTACCGTGAATGGTGGGGTGCTTGGCGAGATAAGCCTCGGACAGTGCCCGCAACAGGCCGGTATAACCTGCACCGCCATTGGCGAGTCGAATGCCAATTTGCGGCGCTGTGCCGTAAATTTCCTTGGGACGTAACTCGGTGGGCTTTCCGTCCCGACCGACCTGGAGATCCTGGTAGTGGGCGCTGTCATAGGGCTGTAACTCATAGGGGGCGGGCGGCTTGGCCCACGCCGATTCGGAGATGATGCCAGCCAGTATCGTGATAGCGCAAAAAATGCCGGAAAGGGTTTTAAATACTCGATTCATCAGCCGCCTCATGATCATTGAAGATTGCCTGTTAAAAGCAATACTCTATGCTGAATGGGACGGCATTGGCAAGATTCAGCCTGTTGGGGGGCAGTGTCAAGTCAAATCGCGCCTGTGCCTATCTGTGATAGTTTTGAGGTTAGTCGAGCCAATAGCTGTAACCCGGCGGGATGGTGTTTTCTTTTCGAATGACTGTGATCAGGTTGTGACTGTTGGGGTCTGGCCGAACGACGGCCAGATCGCCAGCGGCCTGAGTTGACCCGAACCGTCCATATTGAATAACGCGATTTTCTCCCGGTTTGATAATGCGATAGATGGGAGCATGGTTGACCACGCTGAGCACTTCTTGCATCGTGAAGTCACGTTCGGCCATGCGCTTAAGGGCATGGTCGGAAGGCTGCAGGTTCTCTTCGGTAAATGTAATTTGTGGCTTCCCAAGCAGGCATTGGGATGCGTCGGCTTTGGCCTGATCTATCACACGCCCTGACGATTCATACCAGAATGCGAGTGATGCCTTTGAATATTTCTTCTTTTGGGATTGTTTCTTTTGGACACCGGCTGCATTGGGAGATTTCAGAGGGGATTTGAGTGCTGATGATGTGGAATTGAGTCCCTTTTTAATCGCCGCAGGGGAACTGGGGCCGGGGGTGAACTGATCTTCGGTGAGTGAAAATTTTTGAAGCCCTTTTTGCACCCCTCCTGGACTGATGGGGGGTGAATTCAGATTGGGTTTTATTTTTTGGGGAGACGAAAATCCTTTAAGCGCGTGCAGCGCTTCCGTCGCTTTTACCATAATGCCTCGATACAATATGCGATTTTATGATGAACAGAAAAGTTGAGTCAAAATAGGATTCGCCCAGAGAGCAAAATCATTAGACTACAAACGTTAATCGCAGAAAAACGCTTTGTGGCCGATTGATGATGTAGCATCAGAATATTGTTATATTACTTTACATGATGGCCTTAGTCAGTTTGTGCCAGCAATCAGCTGGTTGGTCCTGTCTTTATGACGGATGAGGGTTCAGTGGATGCGGGATAGCATTTTTTTAGAAAAAGCGCGGCCTTTTTCAATGCAGATTCCACACTGAGGGCTGGGAGAAACGATTCTGTATTTTGGGTCTTGATCGTGGCAAAGGTTGTGCCCATCGTGTCGCAGCGCAAAAATATATCCACGGGTGAGGTTGGGGTGTTTAAAGCGGGAGGCACGCGTTGCGCCAGTTCGCTCATTTGTTTGGGGTTAAATTCCGTGGCGCGAAACAGAAGGCGTGCATTTGGCCCCCAGGCCTGAATGATTTTTTCAATCATGATTATTCACTTTTACTCCCTTGATTCAGGATGTCGTCGCAAGTTTTAGGCATTCGCTAAAGTCAGGCTTTAGCAAAGGTTCTATGACCCGATTTTTTTGGAATGGTTCACTTTCAAAATAAAAATTGGATAATATGGCGCCGAAAGTAGATCGATAATAGCAGCACCTTTATGGGTCTTTATTGTTCACGCTGAAGTTTTTTTTACAATCTTTCTTTTTTTTTAGTCTGTTTAATCCTCAGACGGATGGGGCTGTTGGGCTTGAGATGTCTCGTTTAATAGACAGTTGTCAGGCGGGTGCTTGGAGCTTGCGATTCCGGTTTGGGAGGAGGGCTTGATTTGGCAGGGGCCGGTGGAATCTCTTGCCAGAGTCGGGGAAATTCGATACGCTCTTCACAGGCATTCAGGATAGATGAGTTGCAGGTTCATTGTGTCTGGATGTGCTGCCGGTCGGGCCATTGTTTTGTTGTTTCGCGTTAAGTTTGGGCTTTGAACGATGCGGGATCTGGATCTTTCCCTGTTGAGAACGTTTACGGCGGTGGCTGGAATTAAAAATTTCACCAGGGCTGCCGCGATGATTGGCTTGACCCAGTCGGCGGTCACGCAGCAGATCAACAAGCTCGAAGAGCAGCTGGGTGTGCAGTTGCTGGAGCGAAACAAGCGCAAGGTGTCCCTGACATCCTACGGGGAGATTCTGTTGGGGCAGGCCAATCGTCTCTTGTCGCTGAACGATCAGGTCTTGACTCAGTTTCAGGAAACGCAGGCCATTGGTGAGGTTTGTTTTGGCTCTCCTGAAGATTTTGCGACCCACTTTTTGCCCAATATTCTGGCTGACTTTGTGCGCTCGCATCCCCATATCCATCTCAAGGTCTGTTGTGAGCTGACCCTGAATTTGCTTGAGCGCTTTGAGCAAAAGGCCTATGACCTGATCATCATCAAGCAGCAACCCGGACAGCTTTATCCCGGGGCGCGGTTGTTGTGGCTGGAACAGTTGGTCTGGGTGAGTCAGAAGCAGGGCATCAAGCCGGAAGATGGTTCATTTGAGCCTTTGAATCTGGTGTTGTCGCCTGATCCTTGTGTTTACAGGCATCGCACTATTGAGGCGCTGGAAAACGCCAATATTCCCTGGCAAGTGGTTTATACCAGTCCCAGTATTACCGGGGTGCTGGCGGCAGTGCGGGCGGGTTTGGGGGTAACGGTCCTCCCTCGTAATATTGTGCCGCCTGACTTGCACACCGAGTACCACACAGAGCATTTACCGGCCCTGAGTGAGACGGCTATCTGTGTGTTGACGCAGCCCAACGCCTCGCCTGCGGTGCATGCCCTGGAAGACTATATCTCGAACTTGCTGATGTAATAACTTCTTCTAATTACTGGGATTTCAAAGATTAATTTTATTTATTGCTAAACTTGCATCATGATAGATTCATCTGGTGTCGGATAAGGATCTGCCAATGAGTTTAGCGTTTGATGCGACCAGTGCCGCGATGGCGTTTCTAGTGAGCCTCCCCCTTTTGCAGGCGGTGGCGCTTTACTGCGTGCCGTCTCAGAACCAGTCCAGAATCGCGACGCTGAGCCTGACCTTTGCCAGTTTAACCCTGATGGGTGCGCTCTTGTCGTTTGGCTGGGTCTTGCTGTATGGCCCCCTGCAAACCGGCTGGCTGACCTTCGACCGAATGACTGCGCTGATTGTGTCCATGATTGCCTTGCTGGGGCTGATTGTTCAGCGGTTTTCGGTGCATTACATGCAAACGGACCTGAATTACCGGTCCTATTATCAAAAGCTGGCCTGCCTGATCGGGATGTTGCTGTGCTTTGTCTCGGCTCAAAATGTCTTGCTCATGTCGGTGGCCTGGGTGGGGATGTCCACTACGATGCTGGCGCTGTTACAACATCAGGCGTTGGGAACGGTTTCGGCAACGGCGGGCGCTCAGGCTCGTCAGGTTTTTCGTGCCGGGGATGCGGCGTTTGTCGCGGCGGCTTTCTGTTTTGTGATGGCCACTGGTAGCTTTCAGATCGCTGCCGGACTGAATGCCCTTCATCATCCTTCTTGGTGGAGTGCTCTGGCGGCAGGTCTATGGGTGCTGGCGGCCTTCACCAAGACGGCGAACTTCCCCTTCTGTCGATGGTTGCCAAACACCATGATGGCCCCGTCTACCGTCTCGGCCATCATGCATGCCGGGTTCGTGAACTCCGGGGCGGTGCTGATTACCAAGCTGGCGGGTCTTTACGTTCATTTTCCGCAACTGTTGCTGGTGGTGTTTGTGGTGGGTGCAATCACCGCCCTGTTTGGCGCCTGGGCCATGCTGGTTCAGACGGACATTAAGCGGTATCTGGCCTACTCCACCATTGGCCAGATGGGATTCATGATGATGCAGTGCGGTCTGGGTGTCTATTCCGCGGCCATTTTTCACCTGCTGGCGCACGGGCTGTTTAAGTCTTCGCTCTTTCTGGGCGCCGGTTCCATTATCCAGAAAAACCGGGACAAGCAGTTTGTGCATGCCCACGACCAGACTGATGCCCGGCAGTTCATGCCTCAAAAACGGTTGGTGGTTCCTGCCTCCTTTCTTTCTCCTGCGACGCTTTGGGGCGTGGTGATCTTCGTATTCGGGTTGGCGGGCCTTTTTGCAGTCGTTCAGGCGATGGATGCCGGCGATGTGGGCTTGTCGGATCTCTATTCGGATTCTGCGGCCCTGTTGCTGTTGTTTCCGGCTCTGGCGTTATTGCCTCTCACCTGTACCATGCTGGAACATCCGGTTTCGTTGGCCCGAATTGCTCAGTCCATCGGGACAGGCGCGATGTTGTTAATGCTTTACGTCGGGTTTGAGCACGGCATGCATGCGTTTTTATCGTTGCACGTCACCAACGCCGACGCCATGCCCATTGGCGGCTGGTCGGTGTTCACGGTGGTGTTTGCGCTGGTGTCCTTGCTCTTTGTGCTCAGCGCCGTTCTGTCCCTTTCGGATAGGCTGGGCCGTCCGTTGATGCCTGCTTCGCTGAAAGCCCGGTTGTATGTCTGGCTGCTGAATCAGAGTGCCGTGCCCACGGTGCCCGGCTTGATGACGGTTCGCCCCTCTCAAAGTGTTCGATAGGAGTTTGATGTCATGGTTGAGTTCTCCAAACAGAATATTCCGGAGTCGGGCGAGTCTGATTTGACCTCTGTTCAATCGGATTTGCTCAATCAATCTCTGGATGCTGCGTTCGCCTCTTCTGCCAGTCCCCGGCCTTCTGCGCCTCAATCGGCATACCCGGCAACGCAGGTGAAGGGTTGGGTCCACGCTGCCGTCCAGCCCTTTGTGAAAGTTTGGCCCCTGCAAACCTTTATTGCCTGTAATCCCCTGATTCATTATGAGGACTTGTCCTTTTTTGACGCCATTCAGCAGGCGGAAACCGACTTGCGCTGGCAAGGCCCCTTTCAGCCCGCATTCTTAAAGCACCTCTATCGCACTGCAATTGAGGCGGGACATGTTTCAGAGGCACAGCTGAGTGATCATCTGGATACCTACCTGAAGCAGCATCAGCTGGATCTGGTCAGGATTGGCCCGGACGCGATGCCCTTGAAGGCTTTTCTTTGGGCGGATTGGGAAGCTGCCTTCAGCAGTGCTACGGATGATGATTTGGCGTTGCCAGAGGATGACGCAGGTAATGCGGACGCTCTGATGCCCTTTCTCCTGACCTGGCTCAAATCGGAGCGGGCACAGGCCTACTTCATGCAGCATGCCGACTCCGGGACACTGTTGTTGTCTGAGCGGGTGGGTGAACTGAGCGGTCAGCCCGTGGCACTTCGGATTGATGAGCAACTGGTGAAGTGGTGTGCCAGTTTCCTGGATCAAGGGCAGGCGGTCTGGTCCATGCCCAATCGGGAGTTGGGTTTGCGGGGAGCCTGGCAGTTGCTCGCCTGCTATGATCATCATTTGACTGGCGATGAAGCCAAGCGGCTGGGGCAGTGTCTGAAACAGTTGCCAGCCGATTCGGATGCCGCCATCGGCCTGCTGTTGAACTGGATAGGTGTGCCCGAGGCTGAGGCTGAAGCCTATCTCCGTGGGCATTTTGCGGCCTTACCCGGATGGGTTGGTCATTTGCGCTGGGTGACCGAGCAAACCGGGACTGAAACGATTCTCTCGGATTATCTGGTGGTGCGCTTGAGTTATGAGTACGCGCTGTCTGCCGCGATTAGCCTGCCTCAATGGCATTGCGAGCCGAATTTGCAGGCACTGGATTCTCTGTGGCAGGAACACCAGATTCGTTCGGGTCACTCGGGCAAGGAGGTGCTCTCGTTGCCGGAGGTGCAGGCTTTTGCCCGACGCCTGTTGCGGTTGACCGGCCTGATGAATTTGCCGCTCTCCGCGGTGGCAGGCAGTCTACAAACCACTGGAGAAGCCTTGCTGTGTGCCTTGTCGGAGTTCGACTGGCATCAGAAGGGGCGCTTGTTGCTCGAAGCGATGGAAGCCGCCTATCAGACGGCCCTGCTTCAGCAGTTGAAACCTCAGGTTCCTGTGTTGGCTGCAGCGCCTGAACCGGGTCATTCGGCCCTTCAGGCTCAGGCGGTGTTCTGTATTGATGTGCGATCCGAGTCGTTTCGTCGTCAACTGGAAGCTCAGGGGGGCGTTCAGACTTTCGGGTTTGCCGGATTTTTTGGGGCCTCCATTCAGCTGACCGCTTTTGGGGATTGTCACAGTAAAGACCTCTGCCCGGCACTGTTAAAACCCGGTTATGTGCTTGCAGAAGCCCCGATTCCGGATGTGGCGGAACGGGCGCATTGGCATTTGGGAAACAAGCTGAGTCGCAAGCATTTCAAGATGGCGTTACTAAGCCTGAAGCGAGAACCCTCGGCCACTTTTGGCTATGTGGAAACTGTGGGTCTGGTGCATTCGGTGCCTATGATTCTGGGTACGCTGTTCCCGCGGTTGTCCCTGAAGCTGAAGCATTACTTCAAGCACTTGATGGAGCCCAACATTTCGGTGCGCCCGCATTTAACGCCGGATACCATGACGCATACCGCCGATGAGACCTTGCAATTGGGCATGCCGCTGGCGGCTCAGGTTCAGGTGGCTGAGGGCATGTTGAACAGTATTGGCCTGCGAGAGGGCTTTGCGCCCTTTGTGCTGCTGTGTGGACACGGGGCGCAGGTGGCCAACAACCCCTATGCTTCGGCCTTGGATTGTGGCGCTTGTGGCGGCAATCAGGGTGGTTCCAATGCTCGGGTGCTGGCTGAAATCCTGAATACCCTGCAGGTGCGAGAACAGTTGGCTGAGCGAGGCATTGTCATTCCTGCCCGTACCCACTTTTTGGCTGCCGAGCACAACACCGTGACCGATGAGGTCCAGATTTTAAATACCTACTGCCTGGCCAATGCGGGGTCAGAGGTCGGACGTGAGTTTCAGCGGCTGGAAAAAGTACTGACTGAAGCCGCAGCCAGGAACCGGGCAGTTCGTAGTGCCTTATTGCCTTCATTTCTGGAACCTTCGTCTTATGCCGGGGAGCATTTACACGACCATGCGATTGACTGGTCCCAAATTCGTCCAGAGTGGGGACTGGCTGGCAATGCGGCCTTCATTATCGGCCCCAGAAGCCTGACTACCGATGTGAATCTGGAGGGGCGCGCCTTCCTGCATTCTTACGACTGGCAGAACGATCCCGACGGCAAGGTGCTGGAAGGCATTTTAACCGCCCCGTTGGTGGTGGGCGAATGGATCAACCTCCAGTACTGGTTTTCCCTGATGGATAACCACCGTTTTGGCAGTGCCTCCAAGGTGCAGCATAATGTGGTTGGTCAACTGGGCGTCATGTTGGGCAATGCCAGCGATCTCCAGTTGGGCCTGCCCCAGCAATCGGTGATGCGGGATCCGGAGACGCCTTATCATATGCCCTTACGCCTCACGGCGATTGTGGTTGCCCCAGTGGAGACTGTGAATCGCCTGATTCAGCGGCAGCCCGTGCTGCAGACCCTCTTTCACAATGAATGGGTTAAGCTGGTGGTACTGGATCCCGTGACGGGCCAATTTCAGCGTTATGGCTCGGAGGGTCATTGGGCACGGGTGGCTTAAATAATCTGCTTTTGCTCAAGCTGTTGTTGCTCAAGATCCAGTAGTGCTTGCTTGAGGTCACCCCCCCAGCGGTAGCCGCCTGGTTCGCCATTGCTGCGTATTACGCGATGGCAGGGAATCACCAGAGCAACTGGATTGGCGGCGCAAGCGCTGGCGACTGCCCTGACGGCGCCGGGTTGCCCGATGCCACGGGCAACATCACGATACGATCTCACTTGCCCGTATGGAATTTGCTGGAGGTAGGACCAGACTTTGCGTTGAAATTCGGTGCCTTGCAGCGTCAGAGGAAAATCCAGCGGGTGATTTTTGCCCGCTAAGAATTCAGAGATCGCATTGAGCCAGTCTTGTAGTGGTTCCGCTGTGTTGAAATGGCTTGTGGTGTCTGCATGTTGAGACACTGTAATCAGTTGAGCCTGAGGGTAACGGTTTTGTAGCGAAGTGAACAGGTGTGTTCTGCTGGGTCCGAACTGTAGAAAACAAAGCGCATTTTGGGTGGCTCCCAACAGAAGGTGTCCCAGCGGTGAGTGTTCACTGATGCAGAAAATGGTGGCTTCATTTTGTGGTGGTTTCAGGGGCTGGCGGCTGAGGGAGGCAGTCCCGGCTGGATGGGTGAGCACTGTGGTCTCTCTTCTTGATGGGCGAGTTTTGCTGGTGTGAGCGTTTGACGTCAAAGTGTGCGCGATAGAAAGGACTTGGGCTTTGGGGCGATAACGGGAGCCAAAGACCGGGATGGGCTATTCATGATTACCACCTGAACCAGGAGGGCACAAATGCTGGAGATGCAGAGCTAAAGATGCCACAGCCCCACTCTGTACTGGATGCCAAAGTTCCATAATCTCTGATTCTGCCATCGGGATAAATCCAGAATACGATACTTTTGGAAGGCCCATCCGCATTGGTGCCGCTGCCACCATACACACCATCCGGGTCTATATAAAAGTAGATGGCTGTATTTCCGGTTAAGCTTGTACAGAAATGGTGACCGATTGTATACATCATTGTGGCTCCATTATGGAGTCGAAGGCATTTGGAAATACCACTGCAACTGCCACTGATGCCACCCCCCGGATGGCCGTCAACGACAAGTGCACCAGAGGTATCGATAGAAACATAGTTCATGTAGGGTGTCAGGTTATCGAGGGTGGTGCTCAGGGTCAGGATATTACTCGCTTTGTATTGCTGGAGTGCGGCACTGACCATACTCGCTGATTCTTTGGCAATGGCGTTGCTTTTTTCACTTTGAGAGCTGGCTAGAATTTTGGGGATAGCAATAGAAGCAATAACCCCAATGAGGGCTACAGTTATCATCACTTCGGCCAGTGTGAAACCTGAGAATCGAGGTGGTTGATGCATAAACGTCACTTGACCTTTCAGGGAAGTATGATTACCAGCTAAACCAGGAGGGAGTCTGAGGGATGCTCGATTCAATCGTTCACCATAGTTTTATTATCGCTCGATTGTTTGAATACTTTAGTGTTTGTGCGGGGGGGGGGGGGGGGGGATTGTAACATTTCTTCACGTTTTAGTGCTTTGACCCATTTTCCCAAAGAAAGAGCCACTCATTTCGTGTGGGGTAGCCGATTTCAGGCTGTTTGGATACTCTCGAACCTGGTTCTGCAATGTCTAACGGGGTCCTCTTTACTCGTTTGAATTGAATGCATCGGGTTGTGACGCACTGGCCCCCCTGACGTGCGAATGACATTCAAAAATTCTTTTTAAAGATTGTTTGAGAATTGCCGATAACGAGACTAAAGCGCATATTACTTTTTAGTCAATTGGGCAACCACCCAAGATCGGCTATTTCAGGACATGATAGAAGTCAATAAGATGAATAACATTGGAAAGTCCGGCACTTTTAGGGCCACGTTGTTCGTGATGGCTTTTATTAGCGTGCTGCTGGGGCTTCGATTCTGGTTGATGCTCTATTTTCCGGGTACACCGGCAACCTCCGACCTGTTTAAGAGGATTGCTCCCTTTTGGTCCTGCTTTAGTAGTCTGACGTTTTTTCTGAAAAGTCCGATGTTGTCTCTGACGCAATGGACGCTGGTCCATTACCCTGATGTGATTCCAGGATGGTTTCCCTTGATGCCTGCTGCTGAATTAATGGCTCAGCTCACAAATCAGCCAGTGGGCTTACTGAAGTCTGAGTTTCCGGGGCAGGTTGACTGGTTGAGCCTGTTGGCCATTGGCTTCTGGAATCTTTTTCTGTTGTTTATCTATTATGGTGGGTGGTTTATTCTGGAAAACTCTGGTTATCAGCAGATTGCTGAAGAGGCCAGAAAGTGGACGTCCAGGTTAGTAGGCCAAGAGAATGCCGAACAGCCAACGATGACCAGTCAGTCTATTATTCTGAAATCCCCGAAGCGTGGGCAGAGGACTGAGGCTCATGACCCCAGAACATCCGAGCGACTGGCTGAGACTAAAACCGCTCCTGTTCAGTCCGGGTTGGTCATTAAGCCGGTAACCACGCGTGATTGGGAGCAGTATAAAGCGCGTGAGGGTGATCTGATCGTTCGGGATATGGTTCGCCAGCTCCAGCAGGAAAACGCCAGTTTACAGGCCCAGCAAAATCAATTGCGGTCCACCTTTTCCCAGTATTTCTCCCCGCAAGCCTTGCAGTATCTGGAACAGAACAAGGGGTCTTTCCTGAACGTAGAAAATGAAAAGCATTTGATTAGTGTTTTGTTTTGCGATATTCGGGGATTTTCCAATTATTCCCTGTCTGCGAGCTCGGCTGATGTGGTGGCCTATCTGGAAGAATATTTTGGGATTGCCAGTCATTATATTCTGCAGAAGCACAATGGCATTGTCAGCAAATTGATGGGCGATGGCCTAATGGCCTATTGGGGCTTCCCGGCCCCTAACCCGGATCATGCCTATACGGCCACGCAGGCCGCGCTGGATATTCTGCATGAGGTCGAGCTTCGGAATCACACCAAGCCTAGCGAGAAGCCTTTAAAAATTGGTATTGCCATTGCTACGGGCGAGGCGATAGTGGGCAATATTGGTTCCGAGGATTTTAAGGATTTTACCCTGATTGGGCCTTCGGTCAACCTGGCGGCCCGGCTGGAGGAGGCTAACAAAGCTCAGGGAACCAGTTTGCTGATCTCCAGTGAAACGTATAATCGCTTGGGTGGGCGTATTCCCTGTCGCAATGCCGGGAAAATCGAGATAAGAGGCTGGCAGCAGCCAGAACAGGTTTATGCCCCCGCGTTGAGGCCGTTACAATAAGTTTGTATCGTTGGTGAGTGTTTCTGTTAGCGTGTAGTCATATGTAGAAGACTTCGGTCGGTGAGTGAAGGATAAAGCCATGATTTGTCCCAATTGCAACACAGAATTGATTTATGGGGATTATAATTGCCCCAAATGCGGTGAACCTGTGCCGCAACCTCAACCAGAAGAGGAAAAGTCCTCGCTTAGGCTCGGGGTTTGGTTGCTGTAGAATTCTCCGTTGGGTTTAGCTGATTGGTCTTGAGGGAGGCTAGGCCTCCCTCAAACTCCCTCCATTGGGGAAAACGTTTTCCCCAAACCCCTCCGAGTGTTGTTTTTTAGTGCGTGGCTGGGATGCTTTTTGGGCTTAGGAAAAGAGGCTTTGCCTCTTTTTGGAGGGCGGGCGTGTTTTTTTTTAGATCTATTTTCGTATAGATCTTTTTTTGTAGATGCAATTCAGATGAGATTTAAACTTCATCCAGAATGGCATTGGGGGCCTTCTGGTCGGTTGGAAACAATCTGTGCTTTGCCGGAAAACACATGACTAATTCATAGTTTGTGATGTTTCTCTAATCTCCTGAAATGACCGATTGGTCACTGTCCAGCCTCTGTTCTTGTGTTTGGGGTAAGGCTAGTGCTTGCTGTCTGGGGGTGTCTATTGTATCTTTCTGGTTCCAGTCACTTTTGGGAAACCTGGTGCAAATCCAGGACTGTGCCGCAACTGTAATTCTGCCCCGCAGAAAGTCAGAACACCGGGTGACTTGTTTACGATGTAGCAATCTCTTACGAGCATGAGAGGAATCCCCCATGATTTTGTCTATTCCGCGTTAGTGGGTTCATAACCAAACGGTTTAGCCAACCCTGTCAACCGTGCAGTTGATGCTGTGGTTTCTCAAGGGTTTGGTGTCGGCCTGTTTTGTTGCTGTTTGATGATCGCAGCGTCATTTCGCCTGTGATGGGCGAACTCACTGATTTTGATACAAATAAAGTTTTGATTTTAAAAGGATTTTTTCTTTGAACGATTTAAACCGGATGAATCTCTTTTTGGGTCGTCGTAGCGATTTAGTGCTGGCCGTCACGATCACGTTACTCGCTACAATTCCGGGGGCATTGGCCGCTCCCTCTGCGGATCAGACGCTGGAAACTGTAACCCTGGCATCCGCTGACGGAAATACAGAGGGTGCTGTTATGACGCCCCTCGTGCCCAATGAGGGCAATTTGTCGCCAGCAGCGCCGCAAGTGGCTTCGATGGATGTTCCCGCTGCCCCGTCCCTAGTGGTGGGGACGACCAAAATTGGCATTCCCCTCAATCGGGTGGGTAGTTTGGCCACGGTGGTCACCAGACAGCAAATTCAGCAGATGCAGGCTACCTCTCTGCTGGATGTCCTGCGTCGGGTGCCGGGCGTGGATGTGGTGCAAAGTGGCGGGCTGGGGCAGACGGCTTCCATTTTTATTCGCGGGATGAACGCCGAGCACACGATGGTACTGGTGGACGGGATTGAGGTCAACGACCCCATTTCGCCGGGTAGAACCTTTAACTTCCCCGATCAGATTAGTCTGGACTCGGTGGATCGCATTGAAATTCTGCGTGGCCCGCAAAGCCAGTTGTACGGCTCCGATGCCATTGGCGGGGTGATCAATATCATTACCGAAACCGGTGCGGATAAAACAGCCATGTACGTCCGCACGCAGGGTGGTGCTTATGGCACGGTGCAAGGTGATGCCGATGTGCGGGGCAACATTGGAAAAGATAAGTTCCGGTATACCTTGCATGGCATGAAAATCCGTTCTACCGGTTATTCTGCGGCCAGTAGCCGCTATGGCAACCCGGAACGTGACGGCTTCCAGAACAACGTCCTCACCGGGCGAGTCTCCATGCAGCCCTTGCCCAATGTCTCTATGAATTTTTTAAGCACCTACGCCAATTCCAAAACGGATTTGGATAACTTTGGTGGCTATGGTGGGGATGACCCTAACTATAAGTTCCGCAATAAAAGCGTGCTGTTGGGCGGTCGTTCTCGTGTGACGCTGTTTAACAATAAGTTTGAGCAAATCACCCGGTTTTCGGTCAGCAATCAATGGCGACGCACCCAGAATGACTTTAATCCGGGGGATCCGTTCAGTAACAGCGAGCGCAGTCGGTATAACAGCCAACTCGTGAAGATTGATGTGCAAAATAATTATCACCTGAATGAAACCAATACCCTGACCGGTGGTGCGGAAATCACCAACGAACGTGGTGACCTCCGGAATAACTATCAGTTTTCGTTTGGTGGGTTTAACAACGATTTTGCCAATCATACCGCCACCAACGTGGGTTTATATTTTCAGGATTATATTCAGCTGAGCAGTCGCTGGTATACCACTGCGGGTGTGCGTTGGGATGAATACAACCGCTTTGGTCACGCGACCACTTATCGCGGGGCTAGCACCTTTTTGATTCCGGAAACGGGTACCACGTTGAGAACCAGTTATGGTACTGGCTTTAAGGCCCCCACCCTGTATCAGATGTATGCGGTTGAAGGCAATCAAAACCTGAATGCCGAAAAAAGTAAGGGCTGGGATGTCGGCGTTGAACAGAAGTTATTCCGTAATTCGCTGGTGGCGGGGGCCACTTATTACCACAACGGTGTGGATCATATGATTCAATATAACGATGCGACTTTCCTGTATCAAAACATCGGCAAAGCGCAGATGAAGGGTAGTGAGGTCTATGCTACCTGGACCCCTTGCCGTTGGCTGACCACGCGGGCCAGCTATACCGCCACCATTGCCCGCAATTTGGTGACGGATCAGGATCTGGTGCGTCGTCCCCGGAACAAGTTTTCGATTAACATGAATATTCATCCAACCGAGAAGTTTAATTTGAACCTGGACATTACCCATATTGGCGTGCGCAGTGATTTGAATTTTGCCAATTATCCGGCCACGACCACCAAGTTAAATCCCTATACCTTGATTAACCTGGCCCTCAGTTATAAACTGACCAAGAACTGTACCGTTTTTGGCCGGTTAATGAATATTCTGGACACCCCTTATGAAACTGTTAAAGGGTATGGCTCGCCCCGGATTGCCGCTTATGGCGGCTTCCAGCTGGGCATTTAACCCTCAAAAAATCAAATGTCGTACTGGGCTTCCCGCACTGATGGTGTTGGGGAGTCTTTTGCTGGGGTTAACCGGCTGCCACGGGAAGGGCGCTTCGCTTTCGGGTTCTCCGGCGGCTCAAACTTCAGCACGGGCAGAACTCAGTTGCGCGCGCCTGATTTCGTTTTCGCCCAGCATTACCGAAGTGGTGTATGCCTTGGGGCTGGAAAATCAACTGGTGGGCGTGACCCGCTTTTGTAAGTATCCGCTGGATGCGCAAAAGAAGTCCTCGGTGGGGGGGTATCTGGATCCCAATCTGGAGTCTGTGATTCGCTTGCGGCCCACGCTGGTTTTGCTGCGGCAGGAGCAAGTGGATCTGCGCGGGAATCTGGCCAATTTGCAGCTTCCCTCGTTTTCGGTAGAGCATCGCAGTGCCGCGGGTATTCTGCAATCGTTCCGGCAAATTGGGCAAGTCTGCCACCGGGAGCCTCAGGCTGAGCAGCTTGTGGCTCAACTGGAAACGGAAATCCATCGCATTCAGCAAAAGACCCGGCGGGCTAAAACGCGTCCTCGGGTGCTGGTGGTGGTGGATCGCGATGTGCGCTACGGCAGCATTCGGCAAGTGTATGTGGCGGCCCACGATCAGTTTTACGACTGGATGTTGACGCAGGCGGGCGGGCAAAATGCCTATCCCGTTGAAGGGCAGGGCTTTGCGGAAATTTCCACGGAGGGCATTTTACGCATGAACCCGGATGTGATTCTGGAGTTATTGCCCAGTCTGGCCAAACACCCCCAAACCCCTGAGGCCCTCTTTCGGCCATGGCGGGGGCTGGAACGGGTGTCGGCGGTGAAAACGCACCGGGTCTATCAACTCACCGAAGAATATATGGGCATTCCCGGCCCGCGCTTTGTGCGTATTCTGGATCGGTTTGCCCGTATTCTTCATCCGGAGCTGGATTGGAGCGGCCGTGGCTGAGGCACCGTTGCTGGCAATTGAAAACCTTTCCGTGCAATTGGGCAAAAAAGTCATCTTGCAGGACGTTTCTTTTGAGATTAAAGCCGGGGACTGGGTGAGTGTGATTGGCCCCAATGGCGCGGGCAAAAGCACGCTCTTTAAAACCTTGCTGGGTCTGGCCCCAGTGAGCGCCGGCGCCATTCGATTGCTGGGTAAATCCTTGCAGCAGATCAGCCCTCGGGATCGCGCGCGGGTGATGGGCTATGTGCCTCAGGTTGCCGAGCAGGGGCTCACTTGCACGGTGGAAGAATTTATCATGATGGGGCGTTATCCCTATTTATCCGCCTTTGCCTCACCCGGTGCCGAGGATCGCCAAATCGTGGATCAGGTATTGGCGTTGACCGATACCGTGTCCTTCCGCCATCGTTTGATGGATAGCCTGAGCGGGGGCGAGCGGCAAAAGGTATTCATTGCCGGAGCCCTGGCCCAACAGCCCCGGTTGCTGCTGCTGGATGAACCGGCCAGCTATCTCGACCCGCGCAACGAGCTGGACATTCAAGAGTTGTTGCAGCGCATTAACCGGGAAACGGGCATGGCCATTGTGATGGTCAGCCATCATTTAAACAGCGTGTTGCGTTATAGCCAGTTGGTGGTGGGCCTGAAGGCGGGCCAGTTGTTGTTTGACGGTTCGCCGCAGACCTTGCTGGAATCTAATATCTTGCAGGATTTATTCGATGTGGAGTTTCAGGTGCTGACGGCCGCAGGCCAGTCATTTCCGGTGATTGTGCCGGATCGGGTGATGTCCTGATGTGGGGTTCACCGCGCTCCCGGTTGCTCGGGCTGATTTTGACGTCCGTTCTGGTGCTGTTCTGGATGCCCGGTTTTGGCAGTCGCTTCATTGCACCGTGGGACGTGTTGGGAGATCTCTGGTCGGGTTTCATTCAGGGCGGTTGGCATGTCCGGGAGACGCTGGATGCCCAGATCTTCTGGCAAATTCGTTTGCCTCGGGTGCTGTTTGCCTTTTTGGCAGGATCAGGGCTGGCGGTCAGCGGGATGACCTTTCAGGCGCTCTTTCGTAATCCGCTCACCACGCCGTATACGCTGGGGATTGCCAGTGGGGCTTCCTTTGTGGCGGTGCTGGCCACCTTTTTTGGCCTGACGGTGATGATCGGGACCTATTCGTTTCCCGGGCTTTTTGGCTTGGTGGGGGCGTTTGGTACCATGCTGCTGGTGTACAGTCTGGCCAGCCTGAGGCGCTATTTTTCGATGGAAGTGCTGCTCATGGCCGGGGTGGCAATTAATTACTGGATGGCCAGCGCCGTGGTGTTTGTGCAGTACGCCAGTGATTACACCAATGTGTTTCGGGTGCTGCGGACGTTGCTGGGAGGCTTTGAGGGCATTACCTATGGTTCATTTCTGGAGCTGTTGCCCTTTGTGCTGCCGGGTTTGCTGATTCTGGCGGGCTTGTGCAACGAACTTAACCTGATTGCGCTGGGAGATGAAATCGCGGTGGGTCGCGGGCTGGAATTGGCCAAAACCCGCCAATGGCTGTTTGTGGCCACGGCACTGATTGTGGGAGGCACAGTCGCGGTTTGTGGCCCCATTGGCTTTGTGGAGATCATTGCCCCCTATATTTGCCGCTTGCTGATTGGTAGTAATCACCGGATTTTAATGCCTGCCACGTTTTGTCTGGGTGGCATTTTGCTGTGCGTGTGCGACACTGT
The DNA here is from genome assembly GCA_903866275.1 of Vampirovibrio chlorellavorus. Lineage (GTDB taxonomy): Bacteria > Cyanobacteriota > Vampirovibrionia > Vampirovibrionales > Vampirovibrionaceae > Vampirovibrio > Vampirovibrio chlorellavorus_D. The sequence continues at coordinate 134,396 of CAIPMU010000020.1, forward strand.
GGCCCGAACCCTGATCGCCCCGGCGGAGATTCCGGTGGGGGCCCTGACCGCTTTGCTAGGCGGGCCGTTTTTCATTGTGCTGCTGTTGCGTAAAAACCTGGGGAAAGTCTCGCTTTAAAGTGGATGGATGCTTGATAAAAAGCCTCTCCCAAAAGTCGAAGAGGCTTTTTAGACGTCGAGGTTGTGAAAAATTTATTTGGATGCCTTTTTGATATTTTTCTCGGCTTTTTTCTCTTTCATGGTTTTGGTTGCCTTCTTTTTAACATCCTTTTTCACGCTTTTTTCTTTAGACATCGGCCATCTCCTCGGTCATTACCAGTTCCACAGTAGCACGTTTCGGAGCCCTTGAAGCGTTATTGGCTCAAGTGGCCTTGGGGTGTTTGAACGATTTGTTCCCGGGCAGTTTGGCCAACTGGTTGGCCCAGATCGGCATCGGGATGCTATTGAAGACAGCCACCAGAAAATAGACCAAAAAACTAAGCCGAAAGTAAAAGAAGGATAGCATGGTGCCAATCGCGGCAATGATCAGCGGGACCAGCAAGCGGAGCTGAAACATGCGACGCAGGTGGGGATCGATGTTGGGCTTTAAAAATCGGGCCTCCGAGCAGGCGTAGGCGCACACGATGTTCAGCATGCCGTAGGTCAGGGTGATGCTGATGCCGTAGACAGAGGCTGTGACGGTGTCCCGGCCATACTTGCCCATGAGCGCCGTGGGGTAGGGTAAAAAGGTGACGGTCAGCAAGAGCAGCAGATTGAGCCAGATCAGGGTCTTATCGGTGCCCTGCAGGTGGGCAAACAGGGTGTGGTGCAGTACCCAGTAGCCCCCGATGTTCAGAAAACTGATGGCGTAGATGGCAAAATAGCGCCATTGATGCAGTAACAAGCCCGGCAATTGGGTTGTGACCATATTCTGGCTGACCTGGGGCACAATAATCTGGGCGATCAACAGGGTCATAGCGAACCCAAAGATGTTATCGCTGAAGGATTTCAGGCGATCAATCTCCATGATGTAGCGAGGCTGGCGTTGAAGTAAGTCAATCATGGATAAGGCCTTTGCGAATTTGGCACCTGGAATGCGTCTGGCCACTGCGGGCTGTATCTGCGTTCAGGATAGACCATTGGGGCCTTGTTGTGGATTAGGCAGGTGGTGAGTCCAGGGATGCTGGTTAGGGCATGGCCAATCGTCAGCGTAGAGGTTTGTCGCAATCCCGGCTAATCACCCGACTGGTGATTCTGATTGCGCTCTCGGCTTGGGCAAGAGCGGCCTCAGGATTTAGCTATGATGCTTAACAATGCGGTAAGTTTCACTAGACAGGCTGTACCAGCATCGCTAAGATGAAATTGGAGAGCGCAGGATTTTAAGAATCGGATGTCCGAATTGCTTTCAGCTGTCGGGTATCCGCGCTTGTTGAGTTGATTGGAATTTTTGTGATTTTGTGAAAACGATCCCGGTCATGGCGTTATTTTCGTTGAAGGGGCGCTCCAGTCTTCAGTGTCGTCAGAGGACTTTAGCGGCAGCTGTTCTGTTGTTTATGGCCCTATGCCTGAGCGGGCCTTTCGGTCTTTTGGCCATGGCTGAGGTGCCTGTTGTAACCCCAGCACCCGTTCACACGGCACCTGCGCCAGTGACTGCAATGCCGGGCCTACCCTTAAATCCATCTGGCGTGATCACGCCCGGAAGTGGTCCGTTATCCGTGCCGGTTGACCCGGTCACGCTGGATCCGCTCTTTAGTTTTGCGACCCAGGGCATTACCTTGTCTGAAGCCTTTCAGCAGGCGGAACAGCATAACTTGCAGTTGCAGGCTGCTCAAAAAGATAACCTGATGGCCGGGTTGGATGTGCGCATTGCCCGACAATACGCCAACCCCCAGTTAACGCTGAACGGCTCCTGGGGTAAAGTTGTGACGCACCAAAGTAACCCCCAGATGGTGGCCCTGAGTCAGGATATTGAAACGGCGGGGAAACATCGGCTCAAGGTGGAAATTGCGCAATCTGAGCAGGCATTGACCCGCTTTCAGGTGGATCAGATGCGTTGGGATATTCGCAATCAGGTACGACAAGCTTATGCCGGTTTGGTCGCTGCGGAACAAAGTCTCGACAATCTGGAGATTCAGCGCAGCTTGCTGGAGCGTTTGGTGGAAATTGCCAACAAGCGTTATCAGGCAGGCGCGGCGGCCTATTCTGAGGTGTTGCAGGCCGAGTTGGCCCGCAATCAGTTGACCGCCCAGAAGAACCAGTTTTTGGCCCGTACCGAGCAGGCAACCTACACGCTGAACAGCCTATTGGGCAATCAGCGTCCGCCTTATTTTGAGCCCGCCGAAAAAGGGGTGCTGAAAATTCGGATTCAAAAAACGGAGTTGGCGCCCGATCTGAATTTTTCCATGCCGAGTCCGGCGACGCTCTATGCCAAGGCCCTGCTGGTCCGCCCGGATTTGAAGGCCAGTGCCCAGTTAAAAGAGATTGCGGCACGGCAACTGAAATTGACCCGGCGTCAACGTATCCCGGATATGAACCTCATGGCGGGATGGCTGTTTGCGCCGAATCCTCGCTTACCGGATGGCAATGTCGTTTGGCTACATGGGGCGTTTGTACAAACGATGTTTGATTTGCCGGTTTATCATAACCAAAAATGGGAAATCCAGCGTGCCCAAACCCGGTTGCAGCAAACGGAGCTGGAAGTGCTGGACACTCAGCGTCAAGCGCAGCTGGAGATTGATCGTGCTTGCTCCCAGTTGCTGGCGTCCCGTAAAAATATTGAGTTGTACGAGTTGAATCTGATCCCTCAGGCCAGAACGTCCTTGCAGTTGGCTCAAAAAAGTTATGAAGTAGGTAAAACCTCTCTGGCGAACGTGGTGTTGGCTCAGCAAGCCACGCAAAACGTGCTGTCCAACTATCTGGATGTGGTGGTGGAGTATCAGAATGCCTGGGGTGAGCTGGAGCGTTCGGTGGGTGTGCCTGCGGAACAGTGGTAAGTCATGTTACAGTTTGCCTGTGATCGATTGTCCGGTGGCGTGTCCCAAAAAGAGTTTCTGGGCGAGCGTGGCAGTTCTGATAGAATAGAGTGCATGTTAATCGTGGATAGATAGACGTTCAGGCAAGGGAAACCCTTATTTTGTCGCTCCGCAAAAAATTGGCCGCTGGCGAACCCGTTGTGACGGTGGAGTTATCCCCACCCAAGGGTACGGATGTGACGCGTTTGCTGGCTCAGGCGCTGCCCTTAAAAGGTCGCGTGGATGCAATCAATATCCCGGATTGCCAGTTGTCGATGCTCAAGATGAACTCGATGGCCGCGTCCAAGCTGATTCAGGACGAGACCGGGATCGAGGCCGTCTGGCAACTAACCTGTCGGGATCGCAACCTGATTGCCCTGCAGGCGGATATGTTGGGGGCTTATGCGTTGGGGTTGCGCAACATTTTGGCCTTGACCGGCGATCCCGTGCAGATTGGAGATCAAAAAGAATACGCCAAGCAGGTGTTTCACCTGGAATCGGTGCGACTCCTGGATTTGGTGCAGGCTTTAAATAGTGGGAAAGACGCCTGTGGCCAAGAGCTCAAGGCGCAGGGTACCCAGTTTACGGTCGGTGCAGCCATTAATCCCTTTAAACTGTCCAATCGGGCGCAGCAGTTGCGCTTGCAGCAAAAAATGGAACGCCGGATTGACTTTTTTCAGACCCAGCCGGTGTATAACCGGGATACCATTGAAAAAATGCTGGAGCAGCTTCAGCTGAGCGCGGAACAGGTTGGATGCGTTCAGCCCAGGCTGTTGCTGGGGATTATTCCACCGCGCAACGCGGCGGCTGCCCGCCAGATGAATCGCACGATTGTGGGTGTCAACATTCCGGAGCATTTTATCGAGCTACTGGAGCGTTCCAGTCAGCCCGCCATGGACAGCCTGAAGTTTTGCATGGATTTGGTGCATGAGTTCAAGCCCTTGGCCGATGGTTTTCATTTCATGCCGGTGGGCATGGCCTCTAAAATTGGCCTTCTGCTGGACGACTGTTTTGCAGTTTCCCCCACCTGAAGGATACTTTTTTAGCCAGAATGACCGACTCTGGTATCAAGGCAGAATAACGCTGTGATCTGGTGTCCAATGCGTTTTGCTGTAGCATAAGTTTGAGAGTGAGGCAAAAGTGATGAGACGTTGGCCAGGATTGCTTCCGACACTGTTGTTGGGTTGTGTTTTGTTGGTGAACAGTGTGTCCCCTTTGTTGGCGCATAGCCAGGAAGCAGCGACCAGCCGTAAGAATATTTATATTTTCAATCCCGAATTTCCACCCAGTGTGATGGCGCAGTACCCGACCCCGCCTCTTCAGGAAACCCGATTCTGGCAGTTGCTGGATAAAAACTTTAACGCCACTGGTGATCTAGCCTTGACCCAAAATCTTGAAGATGCTGATTATCAGGTGGAATTACGCTGTTCTGGTGTCGTGAACTGCACCCGCTTGATCGTGGATGTAAAGGATGCCAAGCGCACGCAACTGGTCTCGTTCAGCTTTGGCAAGTATACACCTTATTGGGGGCTGGGTGCGCCTAACTTGCCTTATGTCGCCCAGCAGCTGTCTGAAAAGTTGAACGAGCATTTGAAGCTGCTGAACCAGGGTGGTTACGGCTACTCAGAATAGCGGAATCTTCTGAAGACCTCGAACACTATCCTTGGCCGTCATCGTCAGGCTTTTGGAGCCTATCACCTGAAGCCGGAGATGGGCCCATGTGGGAAGCTCTCCGGGGTGCAGGCTTTTTGGCTGGCCGGTTTAGGGGGTGGCCTGCTTACCGGGCAGCATTTTTTGCAGTTGAGCCCGTTGGCTGGGGGTTAGCATATCGCGTTTTTTCAGGAAAGTGTCCATGGACTCGTTCATCAGGTACATTTTATTGTTGCTGATGCGGGTTTGGAGTTGGCGAATGCGCTGTGTATCGCCGGTGGGTAATATTTCTTTCATCTCAGCCATGTCTCGTTCAATCTGGCTGTTCACTTCCTGATGGGTTTTTTCCCAGTTGTTTTCCAGGTGTTGCATCTGGTTTTCCTGTTGAGATGTCAGATTCAACGTGCTCCAGTCAATATGCCGAGCTTCGCTGATGGATGAGAGATTGCAAAGCATGACGAGTGTAAAAAGTGTAATGCTGCCTTGACGGAGCTTCATAGTGGCTCGCGGTTCCCGAAGTTGTTGCTTAAAAACCTTGAAGTTCACAATATGACACCTTTAATGTTTTGTTTGGTTTTGCTGCTGATCATGTTTATTTTCCCAGGATGTTTGAAATATCTTCGTCCGGCATTTGCTTGCTGAGGGCGTCAAAAAGATAAGCATCCGATGAGGGGGCCTTGCCTCGCGTGGACAGGGTATCGGATTGCAGGCTGCTAGCGCCTGCACGGTCTGCGTTGTTCACGTTGGCACTGGCCATGGCGGGCACAGGCTCCAGAATGGGCTGCAAGTGTTGATCACCTGAAGAAGTCTTTTCTATGGGGCTGACGGGGGCGCTGTCTTCAAACATGGGACCGGGCGTGGCCATATCGCGGGCCCGTAAATGACGTCCTTCTGTCATGGCCGCTGGAATCGAAGCCAGCTCGCGTCCGTGCATGCTTGCAGAAGGATGAGAATGGAGGCTGGAATCGGCGGATGACCCTGTCCCGTTTGTATTGTTTATTTCGACTTCCTCGACGGGGCTAATGCCCGGGATGTGCAGATTGGGAAGCGAAAGCACAATTAGCAGGATGGCCGCTGCCACCGGGATGGTTGCCCGTTTGGCCCAGTGCAGGCGTTTGGGACGGGCTCGATCCGCTGCCTTTTGCTGCGCCTGAATGTGTTCGAGTCGTTGTTGAATGTCGGGCCAGACATTGGGGGCTTGAGCCTGCATCTGTTTGGAGATGCGCTGGATGCCTTCACTGATCTGGTTGAACTGAAGCAGGCGGGTTCTCGCCAGATCGCTGGATTCAATGTGTTGTGTGGCCTGGATCATTTCCCGGGGAGTCAGGACTTGATCCACAAAGCCCGACAGGAGCTCCCATTGTGGGTCGATGGGGGTGTCATCAGCCTGAGGCTGGGCTTGGGAAACTGTCAGGCTGGCAGCCGCTTGCTCCGCCTGAAATTGAGCTATAATGACTTTGCTCTGCTCAAAGCTGCACTGGTTTTCCTGGCGATACCCGAATTGTTTAATCGTTTCTGAAACCTGCCGAAGCTGGGCCAGGCGTTCATTTGCCTCAGCGTTACGCGGTAATTGGCGCTCGAATGCTTTAAAATCTTCGCTCTGGCTGGGGATTTCACCGTCCATGTAAGCTGAAATCCATTCTGCCGGGTAATCGGAAGGAGCTGTGCCGGCATCCGCTTGCAGTTGACTGGAAAGCTTGCTCCAGAGTGCATCACCTTCGGGAAGAAGGTCCATTACTTTTTCCGGGGGGGAGACGCTGTTTTGAATCGCGGCTCGGGTCGCTTGTAACTTCAAAAATTCCTGCTGATACTCGGGATAGTCGTTGAGCAAGGCGTCCACCCTCAATATCTGAGACGCTTCAAGCACTCCATCCAGATACTGGGAGAGGAGTAACCGAATTTCAGATAAAGAGTATGGGGGATTGTCCCTCATTGGATGATTATCCTTTGTTTTTTGTATCAGTTAAGGTCTATAGACAGGCTTATTTTCCTGCGAGGTAGGGTTCCAGTACCTCTTGGAGCTTTAAACGGGCACGGGCCAGTCTGGATTTTACCGTGCCAATATTGGTTTCAGTCAGGCTCGCAATTTCTTCGTAGCTTAACCCTTGTATTTCTCTAAGGACGATAATGGTCCTAAACTGTTCCGGTAGATTTTGAATCGCTTGTTGAATCTTTCGATCCAACTCGGAGTTTAATGCCTGTTTGTCCGGCATGTCACTCGTGTCCGAAATGTCACGCGCGGGGCTTTGATCTTCATCCGAGTCATAGAGCGGCTCGTCGAGCGAGATGGTCTTGAGCTGGCGAGGCGTCTTGCGTAATTCATCGTAAAACAGATTGGTGATTATGCGGTTAAGCCAGTATTTAAAGGTTTTAGGGTTGCGTAACGACTTGATAGAGCGACACATCCGCAATAACACCTCTTGGGTGAGGTCGGTAATGTCGTTTCGCTCGGGGGCTAACTGGTAAAGGCTAACGTAAACCAGTTTCTGGTGACGATAAACCAGCTCTTCAAGTGCCGCCATGCTGTTGTTTTGCGCTAAAACAACCAGCTCTTCAGTGGAAAGGGCTTTTAAGTCCTCTTTTGTGCTGCTTTTAGAGGTCATATCCCAGAAAATTCCGTATTCCCCAGTAACATGGCCCTATTTTAACACACGGGAATTTAGAGTTGTTGTTTCCGTTTCAGCTCCCGGCGAAAGCATTCCCTAACCAGGATCATCTCTTTGGCGTTGTCAATGTCGTAAAATTGGCAAGCCGTAGAGTACAGATCATCCTGGTGTCTGCGGATCAGGTTTTCCTTGGAAAAAATAACCGTGGCTTTTAGTGCCATGATCGGCTGGTCGTCATCAAACTGGATGTGAATGCCCAGTTTTTGCTCCTTTGAGAAGATTTTGCTGGAGGTGAAGCGCAAGCCTCCGCCGCTGACATCGCAAGTTCTGGCCGCCATCCGAATCTCGGAGTTTTTTTCCAGGCCGGAGTATGTGATTTCAAACGGGAGCACCATTGGAATCCGCACGTGTTTTCGCCGTTGAAAGACCTCTACTTCGGCATTCTGAAGGATTTTGAGCCAGATCCCCTGAGCAGGGTCCTTGGGGACCTCTGCGATGATGGGATAAAAAATGAAGGGTTTCGGGTAGGTTTCCAGAACGATACCGACGACCAGCCCTTTATCCAGTAGCGGTAAAACGCTGGGGGCTTTTGATTTATTGGGGGGGCCAATCCGAAACAGCAACCCGGAGGCTTCTGCAACATAACTATCGAAAGTGAGTTCTACACTTTCGTTATTTGGATCCCAGACCGTGACTTGTACATTTAAGTCCGGTTTAATGGCTTTTTGCAGATCGTCTAGCATAGACCTTTAAAAGAACAGTTCGCTTTTACCCAAGTATTTATACAATCATAGCGGGTTTTAGCGGATTATGATCAAAGCCAGAGGGCAAAAGCCCTCTACTTTATGTATCAGTTTACAGTCGCAGTCGGTTGAGACTGTCTATTAGACGTCTGTCGCGGGCTGTGTGGGTGCCGTTGTGTTGGGCACCGAATTGCGGCGGATGTAGGTGCGTAACGCTTCACGAATCAGTTCACTGCGGGAGCGTTGCTCTTTTTCGGCAACTTCATCAATACGCTTCAGGAATTCACCCTTCATGGATATTAGAACTCTCGCCATCGAGCCAACCTCTCTCGCAATGGTACATACCTAGGGGATTGATATATCAATTATATTATAACAAATTGAGTTGAAATTCAAGAAAAAAACCTCCCGATTTGAGGTCGGGAGGCTCTTTTTGAGTGTTGGATGATTCGGATTCAAGTTCGTTGTTGGGACTAGGAAACCAGCAAGGGCACCAGGAGCAAAGCAACGATGTTCAGAATCTTGATCACCGGGTTGATGGCCGGACCGGCGGTATCCTTGTAAGGATCGCCTACGGTGTCGCCGGTGACCGCTGCCTGGTGAGCAGGGGAGCCTTTGCCGCCGTGATGGCCATCTTCGATGTATTTTTTGGCGTTATCCCAGGCGCCACCACCGGAGGTCATGGAGATACCCACGAACAAGCCAGTGACGATACTGCCGACCAGCACGCCGCCAATCATCTTGATGGCTGCATAGTCTTTGACCAGGCCCGTATGGGGAACCAGGAAGGTGCCAATGGCCCACATGGCCACGGGAACCAGAACGGGCAACAGGGCGGGAACCATCATCTGGCGCAGGGCGCTTTGAGTCACGATGTCCACGCAAGCGGCGTAATCGGGCTTGCTGGTGCCGTCCATGATGCCTTTGTTTTCCTTGAACTGGCGACGGACTTCCTGAACCACTTCACCGGCAGCGGTACCGACGGCTTCCATTGCCATCGCGCCGAAGATGTAAGGGATCAGGCCGCCTACGAACAGGCCGACGATAATGTAGGGGTCGCCGAGCGAGAACAGGGCACTGAGGTGGGTCATATCAGCCAATTCAGCGTTTTTCACCACGCCGTTGACGAGTTCGCCAGCGGCGGCGTTGATGTCCTGAATGTAGGAGGAGAACAACACGATGGCGGCCAGACCGGCAGAGCCAATGGCGTAGCCTTTGGTGATGGCTTTGGTGGTGTTGCCCACGGCATCCAGCGGATCTGTGACAGCGCGGACTTTTTCATCCATTTCGGCCATTTCGGCAATACCACCGGCGTTATCGGTAATAGGGCCAAAGGCATCCAGCGCGATGACGATACCGGCCATCGACAGCATGGAAACTGCAGCGATGGAGATACCGTACAGCCCACCCAGGAAGAACGCTGCCAGAATGGCGATGGAAATCACCACAACGGGTGCTGCGGTGGATTTCATCCCGAGGGCGATGCCTGCGATGATGTTGGTCGCGTGGCCGGATTCGGACGCCTTGGCCACGTCACGCACAGGCGAGAACGAGGTGGAGGTGTAGTAATCGGTGATCCAGACCATGGCCAGGGTGACGGCAATGCCGGTCATGGCCGATCCAATCAGGCCAGTCATGCTGATGGCGGTGGTCCCAAAGCTCAACCCGGCGGGGAAGTACATATAGGTTGCACCGGAAATCAGGATGGCCACCAGGAAGATAGTGGCGTACAAGCCTTTGTACAGGGCTTTCATCGGATCGTTATCGGGGCCCACTTTCACAAAGTAGGTTCCGATGATGGAAGCGATGATGGACAAACCGCCCAGCATCAGGGGATACAGGATGGCGTTGGGGTCGTGATTGAAAATCAGGTTGCCCAGGAACATGGAGGCAATGGTGGTTACGGCGTAGGTTTCGAACAAGTCGGCAGCCATACCCGCGCAATCGCCTACGTTATCGCCCACGTTGTCGGCAATAACGGCAGGGTTACGAGGATCATCTTCCGGAATACCGGCTTCGACTTTGCCGACCAGGTCAGCGCCGACGTCGGCGGCCTTGGTGTAGATACCACCACCCAGACGGGCGAATACGCTAATCAAGCTGGAACCAAAGGCCAAGCCAACGATGGAGGGAAACAAAGCCGGGGTGTTGGCAAAATAGTAGAATCCGGTAACACCCACGAGGGCCAGTCCAACCACCAACAATCCGGTGACGGCGCCGCCTTTAAAGGCAACATCCATAGCGGGGGACATGCCGCTTTGTGCCGCTTCAGCTGTTCTTACGTTGGCTTTTACGGAAACAAACATGCCGATGTAGCCAGCCAGGCCACTCAAAAAAGCACCCAGGAAGAAACCGGCACAGACAAAGGTGGCGTATTCGGTTCCTTTTAATGCGTTAAACAGCAAAAACAGCACCACAATCAGCAACACTGCGGCAATGGTGATGGTTTTGTACTGGCGGTCCATGTAGGCTTTGGCGCCTTCCTGAATGGCGTCGGCAATGGCCTGCATTTTGGCGTTGCCTGCGCTAAGTTTCAGGATGGAGCTCCGGGTAATGAAGCCATAGGCAATGGCTGCAAGACCGCAGAGGATGGAAAAAAGGAGGATGGGTGATTGCATTTGACTAGCGGTTCTCCCTTGGATTGTACATTGAGGTTAAAAATCAGGTTGAAAATTGAGGTTAAAAACGAAGAAAACCATGGGGGTAATTCTGAGGAGTAGGGTATCTAAAACACTATTGCTTTAAAAGGATTATGTAATAAACACGTTTCTCAGCTTTACAAAGGCGACAGTGTCGAATTTGTAAACGTGAATGGCTGAGCTGTGATTAGACGACCTACCCAGTCGTTTTGACCACGGGGAGGGGGAAATTGTGCCCGGCGCGACTCGAACGCGCGACCTACGGCTTCGGAGGCCGTCACTCTATCCAACTGAGCTACGGGCACAAAAGGAATTCATAATTTAGCACCAAGAACCTGATAAGTCCAGAACTCAGCGGATCAACCTGAAAACTCAGGTGATCCGCTGGTTTGAGTGTTTTATTTCTTTTCCTTAATATTGCCGGGCGCAACATTAAATTCAGTGATCAGGCTTTGCGTAATGGCTTCCAGCAGGCGATCGCTCTTGGTCTGCGCTTCTTCATCCGTGGCAGCGACGCCTTCGACGTAAACGCGGGCAATGGGCTCGGTGCCACTGGCCCGAATGAGCAGCCAGCTGCCATCCTGAAGGTATAGCTTGGCGCCATCTCGAGTGCCGTATTTGCTTTCCAGTGCATCGGGGGCGCTTGTGGACTTTTGAGTGTCAATCGGGAAACCCGCAATATCGCCGCCTTTGCTTTGCAAGCCCTGGAAATGCTTCATGATCTCCAGGTTGCGTTCGGTTTTAACACCCAGTTCTCGGAAGATGAACCGTTGGGACACAGAAGCCTGAACCTCTTTCAGGATCTCGCTCAGGGCTTTGCCTTCTACGGCAATCAGTTCGGCAATCATCAGGTTGGCCAGAATGCCGTCTTTTTCCGGGATGTGGCCCAGTACGCTGATACCACCGGAGCTTTCGCCGCCAATGAGCACTTGCAGGCCACCTTCGGTTTCGTGATCAATAAACTCCTCAGCGATGTATTTGTAGCCCACCGGGGTTTGAATCACCGGCAGGCTGGCCTTCGCAGCCAGAGCGTCCAGCAGGTGAGTGGTGGCCTGAGAGCGCACCACAACCCCGGTTTGATGGCGGTTGTTCAACAAGTGATACAGAATCAGGGAGAGTACTTCGTTGGAGTTCAGGTAGCGACCGGTTTCGTCCAGAACGCCAAAGCGATCCGCGTCACCATCGTTGGCAAGGCCAACTTTTAGTGCGTTGCTGGTGTCTGCCTGAATGAGTGCGGTCAGTTCAGTCAGGTTGCTACCAGTGGGTTCCGGCATCCCGGTGTAGCCTTCGGGGCGCTGATCGGTGTCGTGAATGACCGTGATGTCGATGCCTTCATCTTTTAAGAGCTGGGGCAGATAACGACGACCTGTGGCATAGAGTGGATCGTAGAAGATTTTCAGCCCGCTAGCCTTGATTTTGGCGTAATCGATGGCCATGCCATCTTTTAAGTGGGCCTGATAGAGTTTGTAGGGGTCGAATTCGTGGATGATGGCGGGTGTGTTTACCCCCAGTTTGCTGCGATCCAGCTTGCGATGGCGAGGGTTGCCCTGGGCTTCCTCAAACTTCTTTGAGACTGGGGTTGGCATCACGGCGGCATCCGGGGTGAGGAAGTTGAACCCCCCATAGGGCCAGGGATTGTGGCTGGCGGTCATGAGAATTGCACCCAGAGTTTCCGGGTAGCCCAGATTGAGGGCCGCAAAGTATTTGGCGGCATAGGCCAACACAGGTGAAGGAAGATCGGTGCTGGCCTTGAACACTTCCAGTCCGTTTTCCTGCAGGATCTGGGTAATCAGGGGGATAAAGCGCCGGGTTTTTTCGCGCGTATCGCCACCCACCAAAATGGGCAGGAGTTTGCCCTTCTCTGCCAGTGTTTCAATCAGGCAATCACTGATGGCTCCTGTGATTTGACGAATGACGGCTTCGTTAAACCCCTCTTCCTGATCATTCCGATAACCGGAGGTTCCGAATTTGTAGATCTTTTGTACGGATGCTGATTGCATGGCCTGTCCCTGTCTCCTCATTGTTTACGCCATTTCGACGGATTTTCATCGAAACATGACGCTAACTGCAACTCTCATGTTCTCATTAAGCCAGTCGGGTTAGCAAGGATGCAAGTGTTTTATATGGTTTTGTTGCATTTTCTATACCTATGTTGCTCAAGTGTCGATAAAACTGCTACGATCCGACTATCTTGGCTATGGGTAGAGAAGTGAATCATCATTTATGTCGAATCGTTTGAAAAGATTGATCGTTGGTAATCCCCTGGCCTCACATCGTGAGCGGCATGAGCGGCTGTCCATCCCTATTGGCCTGGCCGTTTTTGCCTCAGATGCCTTGTCTTCCACCGCGTATGCTACCGAAGAGATTTTAATCGCACTGTTTTTATTCAGTGCTAATAAAGATGCCCTGATCCCCAAGGAAATTGCTCCGGCGTTCTACGGTTTCTGGGCGATTCCGGTGGCGATTGCCATTATCCTGCTGATGTTTATCGTGGTGATGTCTTACCGGGAAGTCATCTATGCCCATCCCAATGGCGGGGGCAGTTTTGAAGTGGCCAAAACCAACATGGGCGCTACAGCCAGCCAAATTGCTGGTTCGGCCTTGCTGATTGACTATGTGCTCACGGTGGCGGTGAGTGTCTGCTCCGGGGTGGCCAACATTACGTCCACAGGCTGGATGCCGGCCGAGCATAAAGTGTCCTTGAGTGTCGGGCTGGTGCTGCTGATCATGATCATGAATCTGCGTGGCGTGAAGGAGTCGGGTAAGGCGTTCGCGGTGCCTGCGTTTATCTTTATGTTTTCCATGCTCGCATTAATTGTTTCAGGTTTGTATCAGGTCTTTACCGGCCAAATTCAACATCAAAGCGTATCGACATTACAGGTCTTGCAGCAGGCTCAGGCAATGTCGCCGTGGCTTTTGGGAGCATTGTTGATTAAGGCGTTTTCTCATGGGTGTGCTGCATTGACCGGAGTTGAGGCGGTTTCCAATGGGGTGCAGGCGTTTAAAGAGCCTGCCGAGTATAACGCCAGTAAAACGATGGTTTACATGGGGCTGGTTCTGGCGGTGATTTTCCTGGGCGTAACCTATCTGGCCTATGTCATTCCCGGTATTGTGCCACCTGAGATGACCGTCGGAAACAAAACCGTGGTGTCTCAGATTGCTGCCGGGGTGTTTGGTAACGGGACGTTTATGTTCTTTCTGGTACAGAGTGTGACGGCCCTGATTTTGATTCTGGCGGCCAACACCAGCTTTGCCGGTTTTCCTCGGCTGGGCATGATTCTGGCGCAGGAAGGCTACTTGCCCCGCCAACTGATGAACCTCGGTGATCGCTTGGTCTACAGCAACGGCATCGTGATTCTCAGCTTTTTTGCCATTCTGCTGATTGGTTTTTACAAGGCGGACTACAACGCCATGATGCCGCTATATGCCATCGGGGTGTTTCTCTCCTTTACCATTGCCCAGTGGGGCATGATTAAGCATCATAAGATCGAGAAAAAGCCCGGATGGGAGCATCGCGCCATCATCAATACCCTTGGTGCGCTTGCAACCGGTGTTGTGACCTTGATTCTAATCGTGGAAAAGTTCCGGGAAGGTGCCTGGATTGTGCTGGTGGCCATGCCAATTATTATTGCCATTTTCCGGAAGATCAAGAATCATTATGCGTCTATCGGTAAGCAGTTGGCCTTGCCTGAGGGCGGGTATTGCCCGATTGCCATTGAGCATACCGTACTCGTGCTGGTTTCTTCTTTGCACCGAGGAACTATCCCGGCGCTGGAGTATGCTAAAACCATCTCGGAGCGTGTAGAGGCGGTTCATGTGGAGTTGAATCCAGCCGCCACTGAACGGCTCAAGCGTGCCTGGGAGGCCTGGGGTTGCGGTATTCCGCTAACCATCCTGAAGTCTCCTTATCGATCCATCACGGAGCCCCTGATGGAATACATTGACGAGGTCGAAGATCGGTATGAGCACGATTTGGTCACAATCATTGTTCCTGAGTTCGTGACCAAGAAGAGCTGGCACAACCTATTGCATAACCAGACTTCCATTATGTTGAAGGCTCTCTTGCGGTATCGTCCGGGTAAGGTGGTGACCACCGTCCGGTACCATTTGCATGAGTAGCTGCAGGACTTGGGTTTAGGTCTTTTTTTTGCCGAGGTGATCCATACGGCTGGAAATGGCTTAAAATGTCATATAAGTAGGTAGAATTTTACGTTGTTACGACTTCCATAATCTGGGAAGAGTTTTTGATGACGAATTTGCCCCCCGAAAAAAATCGTTGGTACGATCAGCAACCGACTGTTTCTAGAGCGGTGGATATTCTCAATGACTTTCCTGTGGAGTTTCAGGTCGTGCTGGCTGTCAGTATTGTGGAGATGGCGGAAACGCATTGTAAAGTCAATGAGATGATGGCGGACCTACGGACACTGGGGCCTGAAAAGGTTTTAAGTGTGTTCAAGTCCAAGAGCAAACGTCGCTCACTGGATGTGAGCAAAGAAGTACACCATGCTCTGAATTGTCTCTATATTCTCGCGGAAGGTGATCGTATCTTTATTGCGAATCACTTGATTACCCTGGGCAGTTATCTGGTGGATTATTTTAAAATCTGCAAGACGGAAGGCATTCAACCCAGCTTAAACATTGCGCGTGAAATTGCTGCTGCCTATATTCAAGGGGATCTGCATGATCCGGCTATTTTTCTGACGATTATCCGCGCGCAAATTCAACTCAGTACACATTATTCGTTTCAGTTGACTCATTTAGGCAATGTCAATGAACCGTTGCCTGCCATTTCAAAATTGATGGAGCCTTCCCCGGTTGAATACGATGAAAAACTGGACAGCAACAAGAAGGGGATGCGGATTCGTCGGGATAAGCCGCTGTAAGAGCCAGCGGTTTTGTAAATTGCAGGCTGTATTTTGGGGATTATAAAATCATAAATTTGCTTCGCTATGTTTACCTCTAACCCTATGCGATACTCAATCTTGTAACGGATTTCTGGCACAGGGCTGTATTGATTGGGTGCTCTAGGCCGTTGCTACCAGCAGCTTGCTGCCCGTTCCATTTTTTCATGGGGGCATCAAATTGTGAGTGATTCAATCACTGGATCTGTTGGTGAGGTGATTCTGAATCCATGTGAAGGGTGTGTTCTACGAATGTTGTTTAAATTGTCGCGACTCAATCGCTGACACAGGTTGTGTTGCTCGAATTGGAGTCGCTATTTTTTGTACCAAACCAAGGAGAATCCGCATGAGTGAAGAGCTCCTCAGTACTGATCCCAGTCTTTTACAATTCCTGAGTGAAGAGCAACAGCGCGAACTGGCGAGTTCTGTTGCAGGTGATTTTCGTCGTTGGAAGCAATCCCGTGTCCGGCTGGAAAGCAAGTGGCGGGAATGCTGGGAGGCGTATCTTTGCGAGGTGAAATCGCTGTATGCTGATCCCGTTGATGAAACCGTGGGCTTGAGTCAGGTGGCTCGTCCGGTGTTATATGAGGCGGTGGAAGCTATTCATGCGAACCTGCTGAATGCCTTGTTTCCGGCGAATGAGCGTTTCTTTTCTGTGGCGGGCAAGTCTGAATCGGATCATCAAAATGCTCAGGTGATTGAGGAATTTTTGCGCGGTAAACTGGAAGACGCGAACTTTATCGAAAAATACGCCATGTTCCTCAAACAGGCTGTTGTAATTGGGAATACGGTGGCTGCTGTGCCCTGGAGAAAGCAATCCCGAATTCGTCGGGTGGAGCAGCCGGTGCAACTGTTTGGGGTGACGGTGGGCTATCAGCGCGTGGTTCGGGAGGACGTTGTTTACAACGGTCCCGAGTTTGAAGTGCTGGATATGTTTGATTTTCTGATCGATCCCAATGCCACCAATTTTCGGCAAGCCAAAGTGATTCATAAGGTGGATCGCAGTTTACGTGAGCTGAAAAGTAATGCGGCCTATCATAACCTGGATCAGCTGAATCCGGTTAAGGACGGATTTGCGACTGATTTGGGTGATGCCAATAAAGCATCCAAACGGCGTGCTTTTGGGCTGGATGAATTGCCACTCGAACATTCAACCTCCAATGCGGATCAGGTCAAAGTGCTGGAGGCTTGGGGTGATTTTGTCATTGGGGATCAGGTTTTTTGTAATTATGTCTGTGCCATTGCCAATGAAAAAACCGTGATTCGCTTTGAACCTAACCCTTACGACTGCGGGTTGAAGCCTTTTATTTTTACAGGCTTTATTCCAGTGCCCAATGAAATTTATGGGATTGGCGCGATTGAAAAATCACTGGGCTTGCAACATGTCATTAATACCCTGACCAATCAGAAGCTGGATGTGATTAATTTATCTATCAATAATCCATTCACGTATCTTATTAATGATGATGTGTTTGATCCGGACACGATGGTCACAAGGCCCGGTGCGCTTATTCCGGTGAAAGACCATGATACGTTACGACCCATTCAGTATCTGAATGACTTTACGGTTGCGTTTACTGAAATTGCCGATTTGAAGTCTGAAATTCAGGAAGCAACCGGCGCACTCAAGTATTTTGTGGGTGGCGATAGTCTGCAAGGGCGAACGGCCACCGAAGTAAATGCATTGGTTAATGGCGGAACACAGAAGTTTTCCTCGTTTTTGTCGCATCTCGAAAAGACTTCATTGGAACCCTTTTTGCGGATTGTGTTTGAAAATGCCAAGCAGTTTATTCAGGAAACTGAAAATTTTCGAGTGGCTTGTCATTCGGGTCGTACGCAGTATAAAAAACTCAGTCCTGCGTTGTTAAAAGGGGCTGAATGTTGCTTCCATATTGATGGCTCAAAGGGAGCTTTGTTTAAAGAGCAGGAATTGCGTTCCTTAACTGCTTTTTTACAACTGGTGGAGAGTAATCCTGCGATTCAGGCCCAGGTAAATGTTCCGGCCTTGTTTAAGAAGATTTACCGCAGATTGGGCTTTACCGATGAAACTGAAATATTCAAGCCGATCGTGCAGTTGGCGAATGAGCAAGTTCAGTCGAATCCGGAAGGTGGTTCCTGATGCGTGTGGATTATAGGCAAATCAGTCTCCGGGAGCGCGCTGCCATGTGTTCCAGTTTGTTGCGTGAACCTGGATGGCTCATGTTGCAGCGTGCTTTTTCTCCGGAAATTCGAGTGCGGATTTCGGATCAAAACAGCAAGGAGGCGTTCATGTATGAGGCCATTCGATCGCAGGTCATTCAGGAAATTTTTTCCATGCCTCAATTGATCATTGATCAGGCTGAGCGGGAACGATTACGCCATCCGGTGAATCACAACGCAAGCCCGGCGGATGACGCGAATAGCAATCTAACGCTTTAAAAGTAGCGTTAGCGGCTTTTTATCGAACGCTGATTACCCGGTTAAATGGAACGGAATCGTCATTCCTGAATTATCGTAGCAAGGTTTCCTTGGGGCATTTTTATCATAGTAGGCTTAATCGTGAGGAGGTATTATGAATTACCCAGTACAAAGGGCCGAGGCTGAGACGTCTGGGTCTGCGGGTTTGCCAGCAGAACCGTCGGTTACATCCACGGCAGCGGCAAATGCGGCCAGTAGGTTTGAAAATAATCTGGATACACTGTCTGCGTCTCAGGCCATGCATTTATTCTCAAGCGATCCAGTTGGCTTTATTCAGAAAATTGTTTCGGATGCTGCCAATGAACATTTGGCGGACTTGAAAGAGCAGGCGGAACTGAATGGGGCCTTAAGTTTCTTCCGAAGGCTTCATCCTGAATTTCTTCGTTTTGAGCCTTTTATTGTGCAGGAAGCCGCCGAAATACTGAGAAAAGATGACTCAATTGCAAGTGAACCCTGGCCCAAAATTCTGGAGAAAGCAATGGAACAGTTTAGACAAAAGTTTTCTGAAACCATTCAGGAAAATGTGACTGTGGCTCAAGCTCAGGCTCAGACGCCCCCGCATGTAGAAGGCTCTGCCAACCGGGCTTTACCTGAAATGCCAGCCAATTTTACGCGTGAGCAAATCGCCAAAATGTCGATGCAGGATTTCCTGAAAAACGAATCAGCAATTAATGACGCGCTGAAAAATAACCGGATTCGCTAAATACAATTAAACCTTTAAAAAGGAGATGGATTTATGGCACTTTCCAATTTTATTCCGGAAATCTGGAGCAAGAAACTGCTCAAAATTTTTAATAAGTCGGTGGTGATGGCCAATCTGGTCAATCGTGATTTTGAAGGCGAAATTCAAAGCGCGGGCGATGTGGTTCATGTGCGGACCTTTGGCGATGTGACCGTGAATGATTACTCCCGCGATATGACCATTTCGTTTCAGTCCCTGACCGATCCCATGGTGGATTTAACCATTGATCAACAAAAGTATTTTGCCTTTAAAGTGGATGATTTGGACAAGGCGCAGGCGAATATTGATATTCTGGAAGGGTATGCCGGTCGTGCCGCTATTGCCATTCGCGATATCGTGGATAGCCGCCTGATTGGGCACTATGCCGATGTGGATTCCGGGAATGTGATTGGAACGGATTTGGCACCCGTCACCTTGACCAGCGGGAATATTTATAGCTATATCACTCAGCTGGGAGAAAAGCTGGATAATGCCAATGTTTCTAGTGAAGGCCGTAATTTAGTGATTACGCCCAAGTTTAAAACCATGCTCTTGCAATCGACGGAATTTACCCGCGCCACCAGCCTGGGTGATAACGTGATTCAGAATGGGTATATTGGCAATGTTGCCGGTTTTGGGGTACATGTCACCACCAATAACCCTGCCGTGAGTGGTGTCGTTAATCTGATGGCCTTTACGCAGGATTACATCAGTTTTGCCAGCCAGGTGAGCAAGGTGGAAACAGTGCGGCCTTACAATATGTTTGCCGATGCGGTGAAGGGGCTTTATCTTTATGGTTCCAAGGTGATGATGCCCAAAGCAGGCGCTGTACTGAAGGCTTCCTCAACTTAATTTCTGGGTTTGATTGGTCTCTTCATCTCTCTTATCTACGTTCTCTTTCAGGCGACGTCGTAGCAGCGGTTACGGCGTCGTCTTTCTTTTAAAAGGGATGAATTGGGATGCAATATCGATGAAATTCAACCGATACCGCTGATTGTTAGCAGATGATGCAAGGAATTGAAGCCGTGCATGAATTAAACTCCTCAAAACGGGAATCCGAAAAACAGGCCCTCGTGAGACGTCCGCTGGATGACTCGATTTTGTACTCTGAGGAATCGGTTTGGTTGTGTGAAAACCGGAAAACCCAGTACAAGACTCGCATTCATGGGGCCTTGGCTCAAATCCTGAAAAAATATCCTCAAGATTATAGATTGCGCTTACTATTCGCAAAGGAGCCTCGTCATGAGCACCCTGCTGCAACTGGTGAATGAAGTATTAAGGCGTACGGGGCAGGAAGAAATTGTCAACCTTAGTACGGCACAAACGCCTGCTTTACAGGCTCGGGATTTTTTAAACGAAACCTACTTTGAAATGCTGCAAAAGCTAAAAGCCCAACGTTTTTTGAAACAGGCTACTCTGACAACCGCTAATGGAACAGCCGCTTACAATCTTGCCAGCGATGCTGAAATTAATGCATTGCTGGGAAATTCTCTGCTTGAAACGGCGACGCAGCAACAGTTATGGGAAACGGATTTTACCTATCCCCTGTTGCGGGGCACCAGCGTGACAGGCAAGCCGGAATGTTTCTACCGCTCAGGCAACCAAATTTATTTTTATCCGACACCGAATGCGACTTATACGATTCAGTATGCATACTTGCTTAAACCCGTGAACTTGGCGGCAGATACGGATGCGCCGCAAATTCCCGCGGAATGGGAGAAGACATTAATCCTGGGGACCCAGGCACGGCTGGAAAAATTTTTGGGCGAATCGGCCCAGGAATCGTATTTATTGTACCAGGATAATATGAGCCAACTGAGGAAGCGGTCTGCGTTAAAGCCTCAACATCGGATGAAAGGGTTTTATCGCGGTCATAATTAAGGAATCACTCAGATGCCGATACAGACTTTTGGTTTTTTTGATAATACCGGCGGGATGAATCTGCGCTCCAATGATGTGTCGTTGGGTAGTGGGGAAGCTGAGGAGATTGTGAATCTCCATGCGACGTCTCGTGGGAGTTGGTCGAGCAACAATGCAGGTTACAGACATTTGAACACGGTGCCGCTCAGTGCTGGTGCTGCGGTGACGGCGTTATATGAATTTATTACGCTGGCAGGAACTTCTTACCTGATGACCGTTTCAGGTAGCCGGTTGGCGACCTTTGAGCCGGGTACAGGGAGTTCGACCACTTTGCTCAATACTTTGACTCCGGATCTCCGGATCAACTTTGTGACGTTTAAGGGGTTGTTAATTGGCTGTAATGGCTCGGATGTCCCCAAGAAGTGGGATGGGGTTTCGGCGGTTACGGATTTGGCAGGGTGGCCGCCCAGTATTGATGGCGTCACACCGGGGCAGCCTTCGTTATCCGAGATTTTTGCCAATCGCCTGATTTTTTCCGGGGATGCCAATTATCCATCGATGTTGTATATTTCGGCGTTGGAAAATGCCGAGAATTTCACCCCGGCCTTTGGTGCAGCTTCAGCCGGGGCGATTCAGGTTTCTCCGGGAGACGGGGATAAAATAACGGCGATTAAAACCCTGTTTTTGCCCAACACCAACGAAGAAATTCTGATCATCTTCAAAGAGCGTTCCACGTACATGCTCACCGGCAATGATGCGACAAACTTTGCGCTGCAAAAGGTTTCCTGCGAGTTTGGTGCGGTGAGCCATCAAAGTGTGATTCTGGTGGGGAATGATCTCATGTTTTTGTCTCAGGAAGGGGTTACTTCGCTGACGACCTCCACCACGCAGGGCAATATCGTGACCGGCTTTTTGTCTAATGCGATTCAACCTCAAATTACCCGTTTGAATCGTAATGCTCTGGGTCAAAGTTTTGCCATTCATTTGCGCCATCGGCAAGAGGTCTGGTGGTTTGTGCCGGATAGCGGGTACACGCAGAATCAGACTGTATTGGTTTATAACTACGGCATGAATCAGGCCTGGAGCAAACGCACCGGAATCGTGGCGGCGAGTGGCACGATGCGTCAGGGGATTTTGTACACCGGCAACTACGCCGGATTTGTGCAAGAGCAACTCTATGGGAATAGCTATAATGGCCAGCCCATTTCCTGGATATACCGCACCGGTTTTATGAATTTTGCCGCACCCAAGCTGAGAAAGCGCATTAAGGATATTGAGCTGTTTTTAAAGCAGATTTCAACGGTGAGTGTGACGGTGAATTGCTACTGGGATTTTCGGCGAGGTTCGGTGAATCGACTGACCAAGGTGTTGAATGTGGTGCCGGATGCGTCCAGCAGTATTTATAGTACCGCTATTTTCGGGCAGGATTATTACAACGTGAGTGGATCGTCCATTTTCAAGTTTATTCCGCCGGGTTCCGGGGTTTATTTTCAGTTGGAATTCACGGGCCAGGACACTAACAAGCCGGTTGAAATTGAAGGTTGGAATATCACCACGATTTATGGAGGTTCTCATTAACCATGTCTCAAATTTCACGTTTGCGAAATGCGGAAATTGCCAATGGCAATTTGATTAATGCGGATGATATTGCGGCAGAACTCAACCAGTTGGTTACGGAATCCAACGCGCAGGATACCCGGATTGGCACCGTTGAATCCGGGGCGTTTACGCAATCCGGTACCTTGACTACGACCCACAATCTGTTGACCAACGGCATTTCGGAGCGCACTGCAGATGCCGGGGTGACGGTGGATGGCACGCCGATTCGTAACGGGTATTTGAACGTGCAGGCCATCAGTGCCACGGTGAGCAACATTGATACTTCGGTGGATGTGATCACTACTGCGGCTGCCCATGGCTTTGCCACGGGCGATTCGCTGAAGGTTCGTGCGGTGAGTGGGGCGACATTACCCGGTGGTTTGTCCGGGGCGACGACTTATTATGCCAAAGTGTTGACCGCGACCACACTGAGTCTGGCTACCACGGCTGCGTATGCACTGGCTGGAACGCCCGTGGTGGATCTGAGTTCGGCCGGAAGCGGAACGATTCATCTGATTGGGACGCCGTCCATCGTGAAAGAAGGCGATTTATTTGCTGATGCCATGGGCTTGAAAACGGTACTGGCGGGCTCTTCTGTTAAAGTGTTAACCACGGCGGATGTGCTTACCCCTACTGGGTATCATGGCAGCGCTGCGCCGGTGTATGCCAGCAGTACCACGTTCTCGGTCGCGTTTATTCGGGAACGCGACGCCAGTGATGCCAGCACCATTGCCAAAACCGCTGCGACCACGGTGGATATTGCCACTGTGGGCTTGAACGGCCTGGCGCAATCGGATGTGTTGGCGGGTACCGTCAGTACGATGCCTGCGCTTACCATTTCCTCGGTGAACGCAACCACGGATGTGATCACGTTCAGTGCATCGCATGGGATGACCACGGGTCAGTCGATTGTGTTCAAGGGAACAGTGCCTGCCGGGGTTTCGGTGGGCACGGTGTACTGGATTAACAATCAGAGCAGCACCACAGTGACACTGTATAACAGCGCCGCCAATGCGATTGCAGGAACCGGCACGGGAAAAATTGACATTACCGCTACCACTTCCGGTGCAACGACTGATCCGACCTATATCATGGGTAACGGCACCGCGTTTAACACGGCTGGTATCAATCAGTTTAAAGTGGGTGATGTGATTGCGGTCACCAGCGGTGAAACTCGCAAGGTCACTAGCGTGATTTCGGATACGCTGTTGACGGTGAGTCTGGCGACGACTTCCAATTTAAATAATGCGACCTACAAGCGCGGCGGGAAAGCGGCCAGCACCTCAGGGACGGGTTCGCACTACTGCTTATATGCGATCAGTGACGGCACGACGCCGGGGCTGATTTTATCGCCTCGCAACGTGGCGGGTGGTGATACCTTGGTCGATTTGCCTACGGGTTATACCGTCAGTCGTCAATTGGCCTTCGCGGTGAGCCTGGACAATGCGGGCAACCTGGTGCCCTTCCGGGTGGGATCGGGTTGGCCGAATCGCCCCCGGATAATATTGACGCAATGCGAGGCGGCAGCTGGTTACTATCAGCTGGTTAGTTCTTTCGCCGTGACCAGTTTTACCACTTTTAATGCCAACCTCATTGTGCCGTCTGTAAGTCGGTTGATGGATATTGATATGGCTGCTGCGGGCAGCGGTACGGCGCAAACCACGTTTTACATGCGAGAAACCGGCAGCGGGCTCAGCACTGGGAGAACGGTCACCGAGCAGGCAGGTTCTACTTATTTTGTCGTGAATGCGCTCTCGGAAGTGCCCATTAATGCCATGCAACAAATTGATTTTAAAGCGAACGGAACCGGTACGCCAATTAGCATCTGGGTTTCCGGTTACACCATTACGGAGGTGATTTAAGATGCGCGCGTTTATGCAGTCGGTGAGTCATCCCGATCAATTTTTAAATGCGGGAGATTATGCCGATATCGATCAGGTGACCTTGCCCGCCGGGTTTGTCTGGGTGGAGGGCGAACCGCCTGTGGGGACTAAGCCTTATATTGCGCTCGATCCGCTGACGCTGGTCGAGCAAGGCATTACCCAGGGGCAGGCGCTTATGTCGGCTAATCCGTTGCCATTGGATTTGCAGAAACAGATTTTTGATCTGGAACTTTTTATTCAAAATTATTATAAGCGGGGCGCCATCGGCTTGATTTTGGAGAGCCTTCAGGGATTTGTGATTCCAGACGATCGCATTGATGTCAGCAGTGAGCAGCGGGCGATTATCGCGCAGTTAAAAGCGCAGATGCTGGCGGTGTTTAATGCCTTATAGTCATGCCAAGGTTGATTTATCCCGTGTTCCGGATGGCACTTTAAAAGAAACGTTTATCCATTTCGCAGAGAAGCACAATGCGCTGGTGGACGGCGCGAACGAACTTAAGCAGGATCTGGATCAAATTTCCGGGGTCACGCCTGAAGAAAAAGAAGAGATGCATACGGCCATGAGCGTATTTCGGCAAGTGATGCACTATCTGCACGGGAAACGCTTTAGCGTGACTTTGGCCGGGTTGCAGACTTATCTGCTGTTGGCGATTGTGCGCCAGTTTGAAGGGCATTCCAGTGCCATTACTCATTTGCTGGATGCGGTGATTTCCCTGTTTGAAAAAATGGTCAATAATCCCTAAATTCAAAGGAGATAGTTCCATGAGAAATTTATTGACGGCGCTTCTGGCCGTGGCGACGACCTGGACGATTCTGTCGTGTGCGGCTTTGGCAACGACCCAAACTGCCGACACGCTGGCTAAAACCGATGCGACTGATTTCAAGTATATTGAAGACAGCAGCAACGCTACTGTGACTCTGGTGGCGGGTGTGACCGGTCAAACGATTAGTCTGTACAAGTTCACTTTGTCCACATCCACGGCGGATAATTTTTATCTGAAATGCGGCACCAATCATAAAACCGGGAAACTTTATTTGGGTGCCAATAGTGGCTTGGATAGCACGATTTATCCCTTGTACATTCGGTGCGCCAGCGGTGAATCGCTCTCTTTGGTGAAAGGCAGCGCCAGCAGCCCCATTGGGATGACGCTCTGGTTTAATCAGGAACCTTAATGCGTTCACGCTGAGGAGGTTTTTCGATGGGCTTTTTTGCACCGGGTTCTCACGGGACGGGCTTTGTGGTGTCGCCGGATACTACGCCACTTACCGATTTTTTACTGCTGGAAAACGGCAGTTATTTATTGCTGGAAGATGCGGTTAGCAAGCTGATTTTAGAGCTTTCCAACCATTTTTTGCTGGAGGATGGTAGTGACCTGTTACTGGAAGATGGCACGGCCATTTTATTGGAGAACTAAGCCATGACTTTAAAAATTTCTCAACTCAGTCAGGTGACTTCGGTTTCTGATGCCTGGGTAATTCCTGCGGCGGGGGCGGGGGCCAATGTTGGTATCCCGGCGGCGTATCTGGCGCGCCCCAGTTTGGGGAAACGCTTGTTGGGCAACCTGAATAATAGTTATACGCGTCATTGGAAAGAGCAGCTCAGCGTGGGACAAATGGCGTATAGTTCCACGTTTGGGATGATCACCAAAGCGCCTTGCCTGGAATACACCCATGTACGCGTGGTGCTTAAAAATGCGGAGGCCACGCCGCCGTCCGTTACCGGTGTGTTGGTTGCTGCGACGGCTTCCAATGCCAACAAGGTAGTGCCGACGACCGGCAATAACTTAACCAATAACGGGGCCACGGGATGGGTTCAAGCCACGTTTGGCGGTTCCAATTCCCCCACGCTGGTGACTGGCACACAGGCGGCCCCTTCGGTGGTGGTGAGTGACTGGATGCCGTTGAATTCCATTGCGCCCACCGATGGCACGACTTACCCGTATGTGATGGCGCGCATTAAGTTGGGCGGCAATTACAGTGCGCTGTTTACCGGCACCTCCAACAACGACAACACCAAGGACACGTATCTGGAAATGATTGGTACGGTGGGCGATTATGTCACCTCACCGCAATCATTGACCACGAGTAGTTCGCAATCTTTCAGCCCCATTTTCGGGTTGGAGTTTTTAAGTTCCAGTCGGGTGATTAAAGTGCTGTGTGTTGGGAGTTCCACCACGCAGGGTTATGGCTCCACACCGATTGACAGCGCGTATCGCTCCTGGGTGCCCATTGCGCAAGAATTGCTATTGTCAGATGGCGTTCCAGCCAACCTGTTTAACTATGGGTATGCCGCGCAAACCACCAGCACCTATGCGGCTTACGGCAAAACCGCGATTGATACCCACTTGCCCGCTATGGTGTTTTATCAGGTGTTTAGCCCGAACGATGGCACACCCACGCAAAATACCGTCAACGCTCAGTACCAGCGGGCAATGGATTTTGCCAACTATGCGATGTCTAAAAATTGCCTGCCGGTGTTTTTGTTTACCAATCCCAACGACAGCTACGATGCGACCACGGATAACTTCCGCAAGTCGTTGATCAATCGCTGCAAGGCCTCAGGTTTCGCGGTCTGCGATTTAAACCCGGCAGTGGGCGATGGGGCCACACCGGAGCGGTTTCAGTCCGGTCTGGCATACGACACCTTGCACCCCAACGATGCCGGATATGCTGCGATGGCGGCCATTGCGGCCAGCACGATTAAAGATATTCTAAGCCGAAATATTACCTATTAATCGGCACAAGGAGACATTGAATTATGACGGATACCAAAGGGAGCGCGTTGCCCCATCCCGCCAGTCTGGCCACAACTGATTTGGTGCTGGTGGTGACCACACCGGGAGGCACGCCCGCCAGCCAGTCGATCACCTTTGCCAATTTGCTGAAGAGTGGATACAGTCTTAGCACGTTCTCGGACGCCAATTATGCAGCGGTGGCCACGGATACCATCGTGGGCCAAACCGGAACCCTCACAGCGGCGCGGGTGGTGACTTTACCCGCCGCCAATGCGGTGCCGGCTGGTTATGAACTGATTGTCTGCGATATGAGCGGAAGCGTGACGGCGACCAACACGATCACCCTTCAACGCGCGGGCAGTGATACTTTAAACGGGTCGACCTCGGTTGCGATTAATTCGGCTTATGGCGCACGACGCCTGATTAGCAATGGCAGCAACAAGTGGACCTTTGATGCGGGTGTGCTGCGGGCCAGTAACAATTTGAGCGACGTGGCCAGCGTCAGCACTGCCCGCACCAATTTGGGGCTGGATGTGATCAGCACCTGCAAGTCGAATCTGGGTGCCAGCACTGACCCCGGCACGGGCAACGACAACACTCAGGGCTATGGCATCGGCAGCGTGTGGGTCAACACCAGCAACAACGTGGCCTGGATTTGCACCAACGCCAGCACGGGGGCGGCCAAGTGGGCCAAGGATAGCCCCGCGCTGCCCGATGTGCAACTCTTCACCTCGTCCGGCACCTGGACCAAACCGGCAGGCGCGACCGTGGTGATGTTATACCTGATTGGTGCGGGTAGCGGTGGTGGCGCAGGTCGTCGAGCGGCGGCGGGTACGGTGCGTTGTGGTGGTGGCGGCAGTGGCGGCGGTGCGCTCACGATTTTATCTTATCCTGCATCGGTGCTGAGCAGCACGGAAACCGTGACTATTGGCGGCGGGGGCTCCGGTGCTCCGGCGCAAACTGTGGATAGTACCGATGGTGCTGCGGGCTCTTTTGGCGCTGTTTCCTACTTTAAAAGTTTGAATTTCGCCCGTGCTTCTTCGGGAAGCCCCGGTTCGGGCGGTACTGCCTCTTCGGGAGCCGGTGGTTTTTCGGGTGCTGGCACCACGGCGGGCGCAACAGGCGCTGCGGCTTCGGTGACTGGCGGTGCCGGCAACGCGGGCAGCAGTGCTCTCCATGCCGGATGCAGCGGCGGATCTGGCGGCGGCATTACCTCTGGCGATGTGGAAGGTGCAGGCGGCGCGGGAAGCGGTTGGCCGTCCGCATCGGGTGGTGGAAGCGGCTCGGCCGGTGGCGCGGCGGGTGGTAATAATCCCGGCCCCAACGGCGCAGCAATTAGCACGGTGGCCAGCACCTATACCATGACCGGCGGTCAGGGCGGTGGCGGCGGTGGCGCGAGCAAAACCACCGCAGCGGGCGCAGGCGGCAACGGCGGAAAATACGGCGCGGGTGGCGGCGGTGGCGGCGCGTCCTTGAACGGGTTTGCCTCCGGCGCGGGCGGCAATGGCGCGGATGGCGCTGTGCTGGTGATTTCGTATTAGAAAGGAGCTTGATTTCATGCATCGAATTGCCATGATTTTGAACGGTATCGTGGAAAATATCGCCGTCTGGGATGGCGTTTCCCTATGGCAGCCCGAAGGCTTTACGCTGGTGGATGTAACCGATCAGCCGCAAGTGAGTCCAGGCTATCGGTATGACCCGGAAACCGGTCTGTTTTCGATGGGATTGCCAGCGCCCAACTAGCGGGCAGCCAGGAACCGTCAGTTTTTTCACGGGAGCGTAGGTTTTGGCTGGGGGAGCCTCCTGTGCCAAGCCACGCTCCAGCCTGGAGCCCTAACGAAGGGAGTCGATGATGACACTGGATACGCAGCAATGGCTGGCGCCCAATTTCAAGCTCTGCGAGTTTTTGCACGGGGATGACCCCTTGCCGCCGCCCTGGGTGGTGAAAAACCTCACCCGGCTGGCCCAGCGGTTGCAACTGGTGCGCGAGCAACTGGGCCTGCCCATACTGATCAACTCCGGTTACCGCACTGTGGCCCATAATCTGGCCGTGGGCGGCATGAAAAACAGCTATCACCTGCGCGGGCTGGCGGCGGATATTATCGTGCCCGGCCTGCCCGCCAGTGAAGTGCAGGCGCAGCTCCGCGACTGGTCGGGTGGCCTGGGCAGCTACGCCCATTTCACTCATTTGGACATTCGCCCGTATCGCGCCCGTTGGATACAACGCTAGCGAGAACCGTTCGGCAAAATTTGCCCGGTTCGGGATTAATGCGGATGTTGCACCGTTATTTAAAACCGTAATTTCTTTAATTGAAATGCTTATTGAATCCAATGAAAACTCAAGGATAACGCTAAGAAAAGGATGACGTATGTTATTCACACGCTTTTCTCATTTTGCTGCCCAACTGTTTCTGGGCAAGGAGCTGGGCTTGTCCCTGCTGCTGTTGCGCATTATTCGCCAAGCCCTGAATAATCCCAAAATTGGCGATGTGGCCCGTTTTGTCTTTGCCCAGTTGCCCGCCAACTGGCGCACCCCCCAAGGCCCCGTCACCGAAACCGAATTCGTGGACATGGTCGTCGCCGGGCAGGCGTTTCTCAGCAAGGTTCAGGCCCTGCTGAAAGCTTAACTTTTTTCCTGTTCTCTCTCTTGTTCATGTTGTTATCGCCCATCCGGAGAGCTTCTCGCCGGGTGGGCTTTTTTTATTGGGGTGATGTTTTTAGGTGGAAATTCATAAAGACATAAATATTTTTTTTCACCCCGGATATGTTATCAAGTATAATTTGAGGCGGTTTTCCAAAAAAAGAAGCTTTAACAACTGCCTGAGCTGCTGATTCATCAAAGTCTTTATAGCCGGACGGCTCACATAGCCAATAGCGAAGTAGGCGCCCTTGCTCATCCAGTGAAAAAGTGATTTCTGCATTGAACTTTAAGTGCATCGGACTAGCAATTTCAGGTTCTTTCCATTTGCGAACAATTTTTTTTTCAATTGATTTTACATAGAGTTTCCATTCTGTTTTTGTATCATCGCTTTTATCCGGTAAAGTAGTTTGCTTTGACCAAATTTGTGGTCTTTGCTGAGCGATTTCTGCTTTTGCCTTTTCATCATTCGAGTCATGTGCTAATAATTGCTCGCACTCACTGATAAGTTCTGCTTTAAGGTTACGTGTTTTTAAAAATTCAATTCGATTCAAGCTTGCTTCACGATTATTTAGATTTAATTGTGTTCTTATTCGCTCTATTTCAAACAAAATAGATTTTTCAAGTTCCGAATTTGTCATGGGTTGTTGTGAATTTTCTGTGGGGCCATTCCATTTTAAGAAAAATAAAGCCGAATCAAGTTCCAGTAATGCCGCCGGTGAATCATCCCAGTAATCAATGTAACGTCTTCCCTGATAATACGATAGTAAAGCAAGTCGGATATTTAAGCTGGGTTTATCCATGTCTGGAGCAAGCCAAAAAGCCCTGTGGTAAGAGCTGCGTGCTAAATTTAAATTGACTTTATCTTGGTCGATTAGATAACGTTTGTAATATTGATCTCCAAAAAATTTAAAATAGGGGTATGTTCCAATGGATGAACTGCTCGAACAGTTGACGCCGTTTTCAGAACCGCCAATAAAAAGAGGTCGATATTGATTATCTCTCAGTACGAGTTCATTACATCCTAGGGGGTATAATGCTCCGGAGGGCATTCGGATTTCTTTAATGTAGTTGTCCGTATCAGAAACTAAACAGCCTTTGCAAACTTTTTCATCCCCAAAAATAATAGTTTCATATTTTACATTGACAGGTGGGGGGACATCAGGGCCTGCCTGAACAGGTTGCGACCAGGCTTTGCTGGCACTGCTGAAAAATAGCAGGATGATGGTCACACTAAATGTACGGAGGGATAACCAGTTTGGCAACATGACTTTGCTTTCAAAAAAAGTTTTCAAAGAATAAAGCAGGCTCAACAATAGAGCAGAGGGTAAATTTAATGAAATTATGGTGTAGCAAGAGTGTTATTCTAATCCGACAGCTTCAGCACGGCCATGAAGGCTTCTTGGGGGACTTCTACGCTGCCGACGGATTTCATGCGCTTTTTGCCTTTTTTCTGTTTTTCCAGCAGCTTGCGCTTGCGGCTAATGTCGCCGCCGTAGCATTTATCCAACACGTTTTTGCGCTGGGCTTTCACGGTCGAACGCGCGACGATCTTCCCGCCTATCGCGGCCTGAATGGCCACTTCAAACATCTGCCGCGGAATGATTTCCTTCAGCTTCTCGGTCAGGATCTGCCCCACGTTGTGCGCTTTATCCCGGTGGACAATCACGCTCAGGGCATCCACAATCTCGCTGGCCAGCAAAATATCCAGCTTCACCAAATTGGAACGCTTGTACTCGGAGAAATTATAATCCATCGAGGCATAACCCTTGGAGCGCGATTTGAGCTGGTCATAATAATCCGAAACCATTTCGTTCAAGGGCAGCTCATACTGCAAATTAACCCGCGTCGGGTCCAAATAATCCATCCCCAGGAAAATCCCGCGCCGCCCTTGCGATAATTCCATCAACGCGCCCACAAATTCGTTGGGCACAATAATGCTGATTTTCACAAAGGGCTCTTCAATATAATCCCGCTTCACCGGGTCGGGTAATTTAGACGGGTTGTCGATTTCGATAATATCGCCGTTGGTCATGTGCACGCGGTAAACCACGCTGGGCGCGGTGGTAATCAAATCCAGGTTATATTCGCGCTCCAAGCGCTCCTGAATGACTTCCATGTGCAGCAGGCCTAAAAAGCCGCAACGGTACCCAAAGCCAAGCGCCTCGGATGTTTCCGGTTCAAAGGCAATACTGGAATCATTCAGTTTTAATTTTTCCAGCGAATCCTTGAGAATCGTATAATCATCGTTATTCACCGGGTAGAGGCCACAGAACACCATCGGCATCACCTTCTGGTAACCCGGCAGCGGCTCGGAAGCGGGCTTGTTCACTAGCGTGACGGTATCGCCCACAAAGGAGCCCATTTCTTTGATGGAAGCGGCAATATAACCCACTTCCCCGGATACCAGTTTGTCGCAAGCCTGACGCGCGGGCTTCATCACGCCCACCTCGGTCACATCATGCACGCGCTGGTTGGCCATAAAGCGAATCTTGTCGCCTTGTTTCAGCTCGCCATCAATAATCCGCACGTAAGTAATAATGCCCAGATAGGGGTCAAAATAACTGTCAAACACCAGCGCGCGCAGGGGCTTTTCCCGGTGAATTTCCGGCGGCGGCACATGCTCCACCACCGCTTGCAGGATCTCTTCAATCCCAATGCCCTCTTTGGCGCTACAGAGAATGGCGTTGCTGGCGTCAATGCCCACCACTTCCAGGATTTCCTTTTTCACGCGATCCGGATCAGCGCCGGGCAAGTCAATTTTATTCAGTACCGGAATAATTTCTAAATTGGCTTCCAGTGCTAAATACACGTTGGCCAGCGTTTGCGCTTCCACACCCTGGGAAGCATCCACCACCAAAATCGCACCCTCGCACGCTTGTAACGACCGTGACACTTCGTAGGTGAAATCCACGTGGCCCGGGGTGTCAATCAGGTTCAGGACGTAATCTTCGCCCTTGTAGTGGTAATCCATACGGGCCGCTTGCAGCTTGATGGTGATCCCGCGCTCGCGCTCCAGTTCCAGGTTGTCCAGTACCTGGGCCTTCATCTCGCGCTTGTCGATGGTCTTGGTGACCTCCAGCAGGCGGTCGGCAATCGTGGATTTGCCGTGATCGATGTGGGCGATAATACAGAAATTGCGAAGATTGGATTTCGGAGCGGTCATAATGGTATCCCTAGTGAGGTTGGGGAAAATAATAGTAACTTGACTTTGCTTGAATTAAATTGATTGGAAATCAATTTAATTCGACGATAATTTAAACCGAAGCCGGTTCGGCGGCCTGTGCAAACGGACGCCATTCGGCAATTTGACGCTGAACATAAGCCAGCACCTCGGCTGCGGGAATGTCCTGTGCGCTGTCCTGATCGCGCAGCTTGACTTCCAGCAGACCTTCAACGGCCTTTTTGCCCGCCGTCACCCGAATGGGGAAGCCAATCAGGTCGGCGTCTTTGAACTTCACGCCAGCGCGCTCGTCGCGGTCATCCAGCACCACTTCGATGTCAGCGGCCTGCAATTGTTCGTATAGTTGTACGCCGAGATTCATCTGAGTTTCATCCAGCACGTTGACGGGCACCACGACCACTTGATACGGCGCAATCGCCATTGGCCAGATAATGCCGAACTTGTCGTGGAAGCGTTCAATCGCCGCCGCCGCCGTGCGCGTGACGCCAATGCCGTAGCACCCCATAATAAAGGGCTGTTCCGTCCCGTCTTCGGCGGTGTACGTTGCACCCATCGAGCCGGAATACTTGGTGCCCAACTGGAAGATGTTCCCGACTTCAATGCCTCGGGTCATTTGCAGCGTGCCTTGCTGGCATTCTGCGCAGGTGTCGCCTACATTAGCGCGACGCAGATCTGACTGTAGCTCGTCAGCGTTTTTCTGTAAGAGCTCTTTGAAATAGGGGCTTTTGTCCCAGTTGAAATTAACAATATGGACATTCTTTTTGTTTCCAGCTATGACAAAGTTTTTCAATTCTAAGACAGATTTGTCTAAAATGAAGGGGATGCCAGAATTGTTTGCGAGTTCCGCAAGTGTCCCATATTGCAATGTAATATTCAGAGATGTCGGGAATTGACGATGTTTTCTAATGTATTCAATGTCTCTGTGAGCATAGGCTTTGTCAGTGAATTCACTAATGTCACCTATACCAATAAATCCGGGTGTCGTTTTTAAATGTTCCCAAATTTCTTTTTCGTCTGCTGGACGTATTTCTTGGGCTTGAACGGCGTTTAATACTTTTATCTCTTCAGCTTTTAAGTCGCCTCTGATTAGTACAATAAAGGGCTCATTTTGCTCATTCATATATAAAATAGCTTTACAGATCAGAGTAGGCGGGCAGTTGAGTTGTTTGCAAAGTTGCTCAATTGTTTTAGTGCCTGGCGTCTCAACTTCTTCATAAGCTTTATACTTTGAGAATATATCAGTGCCATCAGTGATTACTGGTTCTAAATTATTTGATCCTTCAAACATAATTTTTTTATTGGGTAAAATTGAATCCGCGCGTTCCACGTTGGCGGCGTAGTCGCAGTGGTCGCAGAAGAAGACTTCGTTTTCGCCGCTTTCCTGTTCGCCGGGGGCAATGCGGGTGAGGACCATGTATTCGTGGCTGACGCTGCCGCCGATTGAGCCGCTGTCACTGCGCACTTGGCGGGTTTCCAGGCCGCAGCGGTTGAAGATGCGGGTGTAGGTGGCCGCCATACTCTCATATTCACGTTCCAGGCACTCCTGCGAGGCGTGGAAGCTGTAGGCGTCCTTCATGATGAACTCGCGGCCACGCAGTAAGCCAAAGCGGGGGCGGATTTCATCGCGGTACTTGGTTTGAATCTGGTACAGATTCACGGGTAACTGGCGGTAAGAGCGCACTTCTTTTGTGGCGATGTCGGTGATGACTTCTTCAGCCGTGGGGGCCAGCCCGTACCAGCGATCGTGGCGATCTTTCACGCGCATCATCAGGTCGCCGTATATATCCCATCGGCCAGAAGCCTGCCAAACTTCGGCGGGTTGCAGGATGGGCATCAGCAATTCTTGCGCGCCTGCCCGATCCATCTCTTCGCGCACGATTTGGTCTACTTTGCGCAGTACGCGCCACATCAGAGGCAGATAGTTGTACACGCCATTGGCCAAACGCCGGATATACCCGGCTCGCACCAACAGTTGATGGCTGACCACTTCGGCCTCAGCCGGGTTTTCCCGTAGGGTGGGTGCTAATAGTCTGGTCATTTTCATGGCTTAAATTCTCTTCCGCTTGATCGTCTTTAAATGCTATAGATGATTTAAAATGCTAGGCGTGGATGCTGAGTCCTCATGGAGCCACTTTGGGCCAGGATAGTCTGCCACCACTCTCTTATCTTATTTTAAAGATGCCCAATTGGAAAGGGCACCCGGTGCGAGTCCGGATGCCCTTTTGAAAAATTGATGAAAACAGGTTGGCCTTAAGTGTGGGAGTCCTGACTACCCACTGGCTCGGTCACACAGGCTTCAGCGCCTGTGGGCTGGATGATCAGCGGGCTTTCCTTGTGGGGAGCATCTGCGTTCTTCTTGGGGACGTCCCGGCGGCCGCTGCCATTGGTGCGTGCTGCTTTGACTTCATCCCAAATATCGATGACTTCCTTGTCATCCAGCGTTTCTTTCTCCAAGAGGACTTTTACCACAGCATCCAGCACATCGCGGTTCTCGGTCAGCAAGGATTTGGCATATTCATACTGGCTGTCTACAATCAATTTGACTTCGCGGTCAATGATGGTGGCCACTTCCTCGCCGTAATCACGCTCGGTACCAAAGTCACGGCCCATGAAGACGTGCTCGTTGCGCTTACCGTAAGTGATAGGGCCCAGTTTTTCGTTCATGCCGTAGGCGGTCACGATGCGACGGGCAATGGAGGTGACTTTCTCCAGGTCGTTGCTCGCGCCGGTGGTGATGTCCTGGAATACCACTTCCTCGGCAGCACGGCCGCCCAAGGCCATTGCGATGGTGGAGATGAGCTGGTTCTTGCTGACGTGGACTTTATCGGCATCGGGCATCGTCCAGGTCAAGCCCAGCGCCATCCCGCGGGGGATGATGGTGACTTTGCGCAAGGGATCGCAACCGGGGGTCATAATCGCCACCAGTGCGTGCCCGACTTCGTGGTAGGCGGTCAGTTCCTTGTCGGTCTCGGACATGATCTTGTTTTTCTTCTCGGGCCCGGCCAGCACCTTGTCGATCGAGTTTTCAATGTCGCTCTGATGAATGACATCCTTGTTGTAGCGGGCCGCGAGCAGCGCGCCTTCGTTCAGCAGGTTGGCCAGATCGGCACCGGTAAAGCCGGGGGTACGCTTGGCGAGGAGTTTCAAGTCTACATCGCTGGCCAAGGGCTTTCCTTTGGCGTGGACTTTCAGGATCTGTTCGCGCCCTTGGACATCGGGACGGTCGATCATGACCTGGCGATCGAAGCGGCCCGGCCGCAGTAAGGCGTTATCCAGAATGTCGGGGCGGTTGGTAGCGGCGATGACGATGATCCCGGCATGCGGGTCAAAGCCGTCCATTTCCACCAGTAACTGGTTGAGGGTCTGTTCGCGCTCATCGTGACCGCCACCCATGCCCGCGCCACGCTGGCGACCGACGGCATCGATTTCGTCCACGAAGATAATGCAGGGAGCGTGCTTTTTGGCCTGTTCAAACAGGTCACGTACCCGGCTGGCGCCGACGCCCACGAACATTTCCACAAAGTCGGAACCGGAAATGGTGAAAAAGGGCACGCCCGCTTCTCCTGCAACGGCTTTGGCCAACAGGGTTTTACCGGTACCGGGAGAACCCACCAGCAAGACGCCTTTGGGGATTTTTGCGCCCAACTTCTGGTAGCGTTCGCCATTTTTCAGGAAGTCCACGACTTCTTCCAGTTCGGCCTTGGCTTCATCAATCCCGGCCACGTCGCTGAAAGTGATTTTAACTTTGCTGTCCATGTTCATTTTGGCGCGGCTTTTGCCGAAGGACATGGCCTGAGAGCCCCCACCCTGTGCGCTGCGGAGCAGGATGTAGATGAAGCCGATTAGAATCAACGGGAGAAAGAACGAGGTCAGGATGCCCAGCCATGCGCCTTCCGTTTTGGGTTCCTGGAAGGTAAAGGCCACGTGGTTTCGTTGCAGGACCGGAACCAGTAACTGAACACCAGCCCCGCCTTCCTCAGGCAGAATGGTTCTGAACTGGGATGACTTGGTGCCCAGGTGATTCCCTGAAGGTAGTATACCTTGTGGCGTTCCGGGATTGACTTCCGGCGGTGCTTTTAAAGTGTCGGCGCCTTGCCCTGGCGGGTTTGGGGGCATCGTTGCGGAAGGACTGGGTGATGTTGACTCTTCCGTTTTGGGGATGACAGCAGTGGTGGGGGTGTTCTGTGAGGATAAGCTACTGGTGTAACCAAATGCCTGATTGCCTTCGAATTTCACCGAAGTAATTTCATGTTTTTCTACCCGGGCGACAAATTCGGAGTAGGTTTGCTCCGTCGGTCCGGATGAAGCATTGGGTTTGAGCACCATAGGGATGAACAGGAACAGAAAAATCAGGATCATCAGGATCCAGAAACCCGTGAGTTGATGTTTTTTCATAAAGTCCGCTGATCCTTCTTGTCGGGTTAATAAATTTGGAAGCTGTTCCTCTAGAGATTGTCAGAAAACCCGGTGCTTTCTCTATCGCCAATGCGTGGTATTCCAAAAGACTCTCTATGTCAGGAGACAGGTTATACGTGAGCTACGCAACAGATGCGAAAAGCGTAGACTTGATTATAACATATCCGGTCTGTGGGCCGGGCATTGGCTGAATTCGAGTCAATCATTCAGAGGGATTGGTTTTGCTTTGTTCGGTTGGCGGGTTTACGCCGTTGGGGGTTTCGCTCGTACCAGGGGTTGCTCTGACATTCTGAACCGTCTGTTTTAGAGGGGCCAGAGGGTGCTTCCGTTGGTTTTGATCCAATCGGAGCGATCATTTTACTTCTGGCTGCGAAGCTGGTAAAAGTGTAGGGTTATCGTGGCCCCTGTTTGTGGCAGGGCCGCCTTGTGGTAAGATAAACGGTGTTGAGCTTTTAAGGATGGGTTAGAGAGACAATGACATCCCTGACGACCGAGGATTTTCCCTATACGATTGGCTACGTGATGGAGCTTTTGGGGCTGGATGAGCGGGAGTTGATGACCTACGTCCAGATGTTGAGCCTGTCTCCCCGCAAGGATGACAAGACGGGTCGGCTGATTTTTACGCATCGTGACATTGAGTCCCTGAAAAAAGCCAAAGATATGAAAAGACATGGGGATAACCCGGACACCATTGCGCGTCAGTTGGGCGGCAAGCCTGCGGGTCCGGGTGTGGCGCCCGGTTCGATGCAAGCTGGCGTCATGAGCAGTCTGAATGCCCCAGTGAACAAGTCCACTTACTCGGGTGAGAAGGATTTTGTGTCATCTGGCTCCGGGAAGTCGGCTTATATGTCGAGTGTGACACCCAGCCAGACCCTGCGCCCTTCGGCCAGCAAAGACAACATCACGGTGATGGTGGAAGCCGTCAGCCAGGTGAAAGAAGGCATCCTCAAGGATCTCTCCCGCCTGCTGGATGACAAGCTCTCCGGGTTGGATGAAGTGGTGGTGGAGTTGATTCGCTGCAAGAGTGAGAATGATACGCTGAAGAAAAAGCTGGATGAGGCCGTGCGCAGCAAAGAAGCGCTGGAGTATGAGCTGTCTCGCTTTAAGCCGGTGCAATTCGGGTTTTACCGCAAGACCTAATCGCTTGTCTTCGTTCTGATTGGATGACATGGCGTGGTGATTCGTGCAGTCTCGATAGTGATTTTTCGGGTTGAGTTGAGTATTTGCATGGGCTGAAGTCGTCTGTGGGGTTTTAAGAAATTTTTTTAAATGCTTTTTTGCGAGTTGCCCTCAAGTTTTTGGGTATCCGGACGATACTTGAATAGGTGAATTGAATTTAAGTAGGAGTATTGAGAGTGTACCCCCCCCCCCCGAAAACTTAATGATTGAGCTGCGATTGCTTTGGTGCTCTCTGCGCTCTTGGTTGGGGCGGCCTAGCCCTAGGCTGAGTGCGCTGGCTTTAAAGTGGCTGGGTTGGCTCCCTTCGGTGTGTCATCGTCGTTGGGCGAACGAGCAGGGCTTTACCTTGGCTGAATTGCTGATTTCCTTAGCGATTCTGGGTGTGATTGCCACGTTTACAATCCCTAAAATTATATCGGGTCAGCAAAATGGCAGATACAACACTGCAGCACACGAGGTGGTTGCGATGGTTTCTGCCGCTTATCAGCAGGCTCAGGCTGCTGGCACGGTGAATGGCAATACACAAATGGGGGATTTAACGCCTTACATGAATTATGTGAGGGTGGATACCAGTTCAACCATTAATGATCGTTTTGGCTGGGGGAATCAAAGTTGTTCTAGTTCTACGTGGATTTGTTTAAAACTTCATAATGGTGGCATTGCCTGGATGGCCTCTCCTAGCGCCAATGTTTCGTTTGGTGGGGCTTCAAGTTTAAACATGAACTGGTTGAATTTTGATCCGGATGCTTCCGTGAATCAAGCTGCCAGTGGTATCTCATTTGCGCTTTATTATAATGGCCAAATTACTAACTTTCGTGATTTGAAATCTGGTACGGTCAATAGTAACGGGGCCGTGCCTGCAGAACCCAATAGCACCCCCAGTTGGTTTACTTGGTAGTGTGTGGGTGTTGTTTCATCTTTAGCGGTTAGCGACACGGTATAAACACCATTAACGCTGTTTTATTACCGCCGTAGACGCAAAAGCGTCACACTGCGACCATGTAGCTTGTACAAGGCGTCACCGGAGTATCGGGGCGCGGTGTTTTCGGGGAGTTCATCGGCGGTGTCCATCACCAGTTCCCACACATCGCCCGCTTTCAGCTTGGGCAAATGAAAGGCCACGGGTTTATACGAGGCATTCAGCAATAGCACCATTGTATCGCCCTGAATTTGATTGCCCCGTTCGTCCATTTCGTTGATGGCGGCCCCGTTCAGCAGCGCGCCAATCCAGAGTAATTCGCTCTCCAGCCAGTCCTCTTCGGTCATTTCAAAGCCTTTGGCACTGTACCAGATGATGTCCTTCTGGTTCGTGACCTTGGAGGTCTGCCCGATGAAGAACTTGCGGCGCTGAAACACCGGGTTGTCCTTGCGAATTTGAATGAGCTGTTTCACAAATTGGTAAAATGCCTCGGCCTGCTCGTCGCGTTCCCAGTGTACCCAGCTGATGTCGTTGTCCTGACAGTAGGCGTTGTTGTTGCCCTGCTGCGTGCGGCTGAACTCATCGCCCGCCACCAGCATGGGCACCCCCAGCGATAAAATCAGCGTGGCCATCATATTGCGCTTTTGCCGGTAACGTAACTCCCGGATTTTGGGGTCGTCGGTGGGGCCTTCCACGCCACAGTTCCAGCTGTTGTTGTGGTTGTCCCCGTCCATGTTGTGCTCGCCGTTGGCCTCGTTGTGCTTCTCGTTGTAGCTCACCAAATCGTGCAAGGTGTACCCGTCATGCGAGGTAATAAAGTTGATGCTGGCGTGCGGATCTTTCTCGTAGTACAAGTCGCTGCTGCCCGCCAGTCGGGTGGCCATCTCGCTCAATGTGCCGGAATCACTCTTCCAGAAGCGGCGAATCGAATCGCGATACTTGCCGTTCCACTCCGTCCAGAGTTCCGGGAAGTTGCCCACTTGATAGCCACCTTCGCCCAGATCCCACGGCTCAGCGATCAGTTTGACCTGACACAACACCGGGTCCTGATGGATGATGTCGAAAAACGAGCCCAGTTTATCCACATGGTGGCCGTCCCGGCCCAATGAGGCCGCCAGATCGAAGCGGAAGCCGTCCACGTGCATTTCCAGCACCCAGTAGCGCAGGCTGTCCATAATCAGTTGCAGCACGCGGGGATGACTGACGTTCAGGGTGTTGCCGCAGCCCGTGTAATCCATATAAAAACGCGGCGCGCCTTCCACCTGTTTGTAATAACTGGGGTTGTCGATCCCCTTGAACATTAGCGTGGGGCCCAGATGGTTGCCCTCGCAGGTGTGGTTATAGACTACATCCAGAATAACTTCGAGGCCTGCCGCATGCAGGGAGCGCACCATGCTCTTGAATTCCCGAATCACATCCTCGGGAGACTTGCTGTGGCTGGCATACCGAATGTCTGGGGCAAAGTAGCTCAGGGTGTTGTAACCCCAATAATTCTTCAGCCCTTTTTCCACGAGAAAGTGATCATCAATGTGCTGATGCACCGGCAATAGTTCCACCGCGGTCACGCCCAAATCCAGCAAATGCTGAATAATGGGCTGGCTACCCAGGGCCGCATAGGTGCCCCGAATGCCCTCATTCACCTGGGGATGCCGCATGGTTAGCCCTTTGACATGGGCCTCGTAAATGATGGTTTTATGCCAGGGCGTTTTGGGCGCTTTGTCGTTGCCCCACACAAAGGCGTCATCTACCACCGCGCAGAGAGGGGCAAATGGGGCGCTGTCGCGGGTGTCCATCACTAAATCCAGATCGATCGTCGGGTGAGGCTTGGGAGTAAACGCCTTGGCTGGCAGTGTGGCGGATTCTGGCTTGATTTCTGTGCTCGGCATGGCATAGCCAAACAGCGCGTCATCCCAGACTTCCCGGCGCACAATGGACTTGGCATAGGGATCGACCAGCAGTTTATTCGAATTGAACCGATGTCCCTTTTCCGGTTCCCAGGGTCCATGTACCCGATACCCATAGAGCTGACCCGGTCGTAAATCCGGGAAGTAGCCGTGCCAGACATGATCCGAGTACTCGGGCAGCAATATGCGTTGGCTTTCCTCGGTGGCCTCCACCGAATCAAACAGGCAAAGCTCCACTGCCACCGCTGATTCTGAAAAGAGCGCAAAGTTCACGCCCATGCCATCCCAGTTGGCGCCCAACGGATACGAGGTTCCGGGGTAGACCCGTAAGTCGCTTTGGGTGGGCAGGGGAGGGTGCATGTGGGCTGTTGTCCTTTCTCTATCCGGGTGAAACTGGATTCAGTGTGCCTTTTAACCAAGTGATTGAATCATTTTAATTGAACTCAATGGATTGAATTTAATTAAAATCTGGTGCTGACAATCTGGCGCTTGTTTTTAATCTCTGTATTTTAATCCAAACACTGGCTTAGGCGGATTCTTCTGTTTTAACTGGCGTTACCGGGTTAGCCCAGTTCGGTGGGCCTCCGGGAAATTCCAGATGCACCACCCGTTGGGGCAAGGGCAGGTTAATTTTTTCTTCAAGCAGGCGCTCATGCAGTGCTTTCAAGAGTTCGTGCTTGACCAGCGCCGCATCCATCGGAATGGTAAAGGGCATTTGCACGGTCATATTGATCCACGCTTCGCCGTAGGAGACAAAGCGTACCAGGGGGGTAAACGTAATGGCCTTGTTTTTCCCGCTGGATTTTTGGCGCACCAGCTTGAGGCCCACGGTTTCCGCCACTGCCAGCACGATGGTTTCCAGTTGGGCCAAATCGGTGGTCAAGGGAATCGCCAGGGGTAAGCTGATGGTTAAGTCCGGGTGCGGTTGTTTATAACTGATGATCATATTAGAAGCCAGCTTGCTATTCGGCAAAATTAGCAAATTCCCCGAGAGTTGGCGCAGGGTGGTGGTGCGCCAGGCGATGTCCACCACTTCGCCGGTTTGACCGTTTTCCAGCTGAATGGTGCTGCCTACTTTAATTTGTCGGGCCAGCAGCATTTGAATGCCCGCAAACAGGTTGGCCAATGTATCTTGCAGCGCCAGCGAAATGGCCAGACCGCCCACCCCCAGGGCGGTAATCAGTGGCACCACGGAGATATTCAGGGTTTGCAGCAACATCAGCGCGCCCATGACATACACGGTCACACGCACAATATTTTCAAAGATGGAGGTGTTGGGCAGCGCCGAAAACACCGTGGAATACTTGAGGTAAAACCGCAGCACCGAAACCGCCACTCTGGCCAGCAGTCGAATGGACAGCATCATGGCGATGATGAATACCAGATGTCGCACCAGCGTGACCTGATTGTCCTGCAGGAAGGGCATGCCGTAGGTGGCCATGTAAATGGCCCACATGGTAAACAGCCAGAAAATCACACCGCGTAGGGTATCCGTAATTTGCTGGTTCAGCTCCAGCGAGGTGTGTTTGAGAATTTCCTGCACCGCGCGCAACATAATTCGGTCCGCAATCCAGCCCACCACCAGACCCAGAAATACGGTAATGCCCGGCCAGGTCCAGGGTTCCCATGCCAATAGCAAGGGCGGGGTTTTCAGCGATCCATGCTGTAACAGGGCTTGGTTCAAAACGGTGTTGACGTCACGAAACATACGATTGGTCTGGGTTCTCCCTCAGCTGAAATCCGGATTTCGGGCGGGCCACAGGTGTGGGCGTGACGCATCCCTCTGGCGCGTTTTTCACTTTAACCCCGGCTGCTCTGTCAAAACTTCACCCGATGAACGATCAGGTGCTGCGTTTATTATGACATCGAAACGGGCCCAGCAGAACTACTCGACGGATGGATTTGCTATAAGCCGAAACGGGCATATACCGCAGGCACGTTGCGGAGGTAATCCGCCACATCGAAGCAAGCTTCAATGTCTTCGGGGGATAACTTGGTCAAT
Organism: Vampirovibrio chlorellavorus; assembly: GCA_903866275.1. Taxonomy (GTDB): domain Bacteria; phylum Cyanobacteriota; class Vampirovibrionia; order Vampirovibrionales; family Vampirovibrionaceae; genus Vampirovibrio; species Vampirovibrio chlorellavorus_D. The sequence continues at coordinate 177,422 of CAIPMU010000020.1, forward strand.
ACATCCGGGTCGCCAAGCAGGTTGGCCTTGAAATCGCCACCAATGACATTCCACGCCGTATGCGCGTTTTTTTGCACCAGTCGGTAAGCGTCCTCTCGACTCATCCCCTGATCGATTAGGGATAACAGCACACGCTGCGAGAAGATAATGCCCCCAAAGCGGTTCATGTTGACGCGCATGTTGTCCTCATGCACCACCAAATCCTGCATGACGGTGTTGAAGCGGTTGAGCATGTAGTGCGCCAGAATAAAGGCATCCGGGAAAATCACTCGTTCCACGGAGCTGTGGCTGATGTCCCGTTCGTGCCAGAGCACCACGTTTTCCAGCGCCGGGGTGATGTAGGCGCGCAGCATACGGGCTAGTCCCGTCAAGTTCTCCGAACTGATGGGGTTGCGCTTGTGAGGCATGGCCGAAGATCCTTTTTGCCCTTTGGCAAAGCCTTCTTCCACTTCTAAAATATCTGTTTTTTGCAAGGCGCGAATTTCCACCGCGAATTTCTCAATCGAAGTGGCCAACGAGCCCAGCGCAATAAAGAATTGCGCGTGAATATCGCGGGAAATCACTTGGGTAGAAGTGCGGGCAGGCTTTAAACCCAGCAACTCGCATACTTGTTCTTCCACGGCTGGGCTGATGTTGGAATAGGAGCCCATGGCGCCGCTGATTTGCCCTACCCGGTTTTCTTCCAGCGCGTCGTTTAGGCGTTTCTGCTGACGCTCCAGTTCATCCATCCAGTTGAGCAGCTTGAGCCCAAAGGTGATGGGTTCGCCGTGAATCCCATGAGAGCGGCCCACCATGACGGTATCCCGGTGCAGCACCGCTTTGGCCTTGACGGTGTCAATCAGGGTGGCCAATTTGTCGGTGATCAGCTTTCCCGCAGTCTGGATTTGCAGGGCCAACGCGGTGTCAATCAGGTCAGAGCTGGTCATGCCCATGTGCACAAAGCGGGAATTCTCGCCCACGTGCTCCGCCACATCCGTCAGGAAGGCGATCACATCATGGCGCACTTCGGCTTCAATCTCATCGATGCGGTCAATGTCAAAGCCCGCTTTGGCCCGCACATCGGCGGTAACGCCAGCGGGTACCAGACCCATGCGCTCCTGGACTTCCAGAACGGCGAGCTCAACCGTCAACCAGGTTTCAAAGACGGCATGGCGGGTCCACAGGGCGGACATTTCAGGGAGGGTATAGCGTTCAATCATGGCGGTAGGGGCTTCTCTAAAGAAATCAACTATTTTTCCGATTATTTTGCGCCAGACAGACCGCATAATCAAGGAACGGGAAAGGACCGGGCATGCTGAGCCATCTGCAAGGGCCTTGTCGTCTCTCCAGCGTGTTTCGCTCGTCAGGGCCATTTAGCGCCATTCTTCCGAAAGCAATTTTGTGGTCAAGGAGGGTACTTCAGATGAAAAACCGACAGCATGCTCCTGGCGGGATGGATGTGTTGCCCTGGTTGACAATGGCCCGCTGGGGCTTTTGTGTCATGCTGCTGGCCGGTGGTTTCTCCCTGACTGCCGTGGCTCAAGGCTTTCTGCCCTCTCTGGAATCTTCCGGCACCTTGCCCAACGGCATGACGCCCGTCATGGAATTAATGGCCCCTGCCAGCGCTTCCCCGATGTCTGCCAGCCAGCCCCTCGCCGCCAAAACTGAATCGGCTGTGAAACCGGCCAGTCAGTCCGCCGCCGGGGTTCAGCCGATTGTGAAAGCCCCCTCCAGCGTTCTGGAGTCGATGCCTCTGAAGCCTGCGGCTGCCAAGATAGCCACCTTGCCGAAACCCGAACTGTCCCCGTTGCCGGGGTATGGCGATACGGTCCCGCCGGTGGAGCGTTCCGCGCAAGCCCCGATGCAACCATCTGAGCAGGCCCCGGAGCAACACCCGGCGGCAGGCCCGGTTGCACCGTTGACCTCGGACCCTTCGGCAAGTTTGTCCACGCCGGATGCTGATTTTCGCCTGAAACCCGCCGCCATTATTCAGGATGCCGCATCTGATTCAGAATCATCTATGAGGAAAGGACGCTCCCGGCAGAAAAAGCATCGGCCCTCCAAAGCTCAGCCTGAGTCTTTGACGGGTACGGCATACCCGCAGGCCGTGTTGAATCAGGAAAACGTGAAACCCGTTGCCCAAAGTGCCAAGCTTGAATCACGTTCTGTGCAACCTAAGCCCCAGAGTCAGGCTCAGGCCAAGGCGCAGCCCCTGGTGCTGGAGGCAACGCCGCTGGCATCGCCTTCTGCTTTGATAAAGCCGGAATCCACTCCGCCCGAGGTTTCAGATGCTGAAGCCGCAGCAGCCAGAAAGCCGCTCAAGATCTCGGTGGATGTGAGTCAGGCCATTCAGGACGCCAAAAATATTTTCAAGCCGGATGCGATCAAGGCTGTCAGTTATACCCCCATGCCGGGGATTGCCGTATTTGCAGTGGTAAAACACGGCAACGAGCGCGTGTTCGGTGATTTACCGACCCTGTTTGCCCGCGAGTATGCCCAGCGGCTGGGCGTGAAAGTGCCCGGCACGAAGATCTACAACCCCATTTATACCGTTGATGAGTTGCGCATGCAGGGTCTGGGGCATGTATACGATCAAATTATGTCCTATTACATCAAAACCGGCGCTCCTGAACCTACAGCAATGGACTATCTGCTCAAGCAGATCAGCGCCAACCGTCCTTCGATCACCCGTGTGGTCTTTGTGGAGGCCGATGTGGATTTTACGCATCCGGATGCCAGCACCAACCTGATGGATCGGGTGAAATTGGCCATGACCGATGATACCCCCAAGCAGATGAAGTACTTTGTGAACAGTCGTTTGCAGATTTTTGACGCGGAAAAGCCCGGTTTTCCGGTGGTGTGGGGCGGCAGTTGGCGGCGTTCGGTCAAGATGGACCAGTTTTATAACGTCACGCCCTCGGTTTACACCGATAGCGACAGTCAGCAGGCGTTTGCCAGGGTTTCTCGCCAAATGAGTCAGGAGATTCTCTTCTTGACGCCCAAAGAAGCCTATATGATTCCGCAGTATGATACAGCTGTGCAGGGTGAGCTGGTGAATAAGGGGCTTTCTGCCAATAGCACGCAGGCGTTTCCCAATCTGCCGGAAACCCAGCCGCAGGCCAATGGCCGTTTAAGCAACGAAAACAAGCAGGCCATTGAGCGGATTCTGGAAAGGCAAAACAGTATTGCACCCTAGTCAGAGCGGGGCGCAATAAGTGGTGGGTCTAACGATGATGCGTGGTCCGGGTGACGCTCAGTCGTCTGGCGATCCCGCTGATTTGCTCGATGGTGTTTCAGCAGAAATGTTCACCAAACGACCTGTAGAAGTCCTTTGGCTCTGCGCTTTTGGGGGAGCCTTTATTCCACGACCTGGGATTTGTACCCATCAGAATCGTGCTGACGGATATAGTTCCTCAAGGCTTCCCGAATCAATTCACTCCGTGAGCGCTGCTCCTCGTCAGCCAGCACGTCAATTTCGGTTAGAAATTTTTCGGGCAAGGAAATCAGTACACGGGTACTTTTGGTTGTTTTCGCCATTGGAGATGAATCCTTTCATTTGGAGGACGGGGATTTGGAGAATACTGACCAGTGTGAATAACCTGCTAATCCTGCAGGAGGGCATCTACAAGCTGAGGCGAACCACCCCGGCGACGGATGTAGACACGTAAGGCCTGACGAATCAGTTCGCTCCGCGAACGTTGCTCGACATCTGCAATTTCATCGATCTTACCCAGAAAATCTTCACGCATGGAAATCAATACTTTGGCCATCAATCGGCTCTCCTCTGTCTCACTACAAACTATGAAATCTCTATAAAGCAATGGGGAATAGACTCTCTAAAAGAAATAAAAACAATCAGAATTGTTTTATTGCCTGAAAGGTCCATTTTGTTACATCCTTTTTACAGCCATTACCTGACCTTCATAGATAAAATGGGAAGTGCTGATTGGGTTTTAAGCTGATGAATGATGTCGATGGCCTTGATGGCGGAGGGATATAGTTCCTCTTTCACGAAAGTCAATCTGACATCTACTCAACATGAATTGGACTTCAATGATATTACATAAGTATCTATTCTGGACTGGTAAGTGATATTTGGGTATCCCTCCAGAGGGTGAAATTATGAAAGCGTCTTTGCCGTGACAGACAAAAGTGGGGCAATTCTCTTGTCTCAGGCCCTTTTTTAGGGGAGTATCCTAAGTAGCGTCGTTGGGCAGATGACTGGTTTTGGGTTGTTCTGTAGGCACTGGATTGATCATTTGCCCTGGCTGACAGAAAATAAACAGGCTTTTTTGAGCTTGAAACCACTGTTTTTGACTTCACGATTTACCCCGATCCACAGGAGCCCTTATGGCCATTGAGTCTTTCGTCACGCGTGAAAATACCGGTTCAGCGGGCTTGCCATCACCCGAAGGCTTAACCGTCGCTGAGGCGGACGCGACACAGGAGGAGGCATTCGCCCCTGAAACCCTGTCAGGGCGAACCGTGGCGTTTCATACGCTGGGCTGCAAGGCCAATCAGCTGGAAACTGCCACGATGGCCCATCAGTTTCAGGATCAGGGCTGGCGCATTGTGCCGTTTGATGAAGCCGCAGAAGTCTATGTGATCAATACCTGTACGGTTACGGAGCGCAGCGATCAGGAGTCCCGGCGCATGATTCGCCGGGCGCGACTGTCCAACCCGGCGGGGCGGGTGGCTGTAACGGGCTGTTATGCCCAGGTCTCTCCGGATGAACTGGCCGGGGTGGAGGGTGTGAGTTTTGTCATCGGCAACAACTTTAAAGATCAACTGGTGCGGATTGTGCAAGACGCGCCAGTCAGCGAGAGTCCCCTCGTGCAAGTCTCCGAGATTGATAAAAGCCGCATGATGGAAGGGGCCTCGTCCTCGGCCATTGATCGGACGCGGGGCAGTCTGAAAATTCAGGATGGCTGCGATTACAAATGTACCTACTGCATTATCTGGGAAGCGCGTGGCCTGAGTCGCAGTTTGCCGGTGGAGGATGTTCAGTATCAGCTCAAGCGCATGCTGGCTGAAGGCTTCAAGGAAATCATGCTCACCGGGATCAACATTGGTCAATATGAGCATGATGGCCGGGATCTGGCCGATCTCCTGCAAGTACTGATTGAGTTGCCGGGTGAGTTTCGCCTGCGCCTGACCTCGCTGGATCCGATGGAGGTCAGTGATAAGCTGATTGATGTGGTGGCGCAGTCGGAAGGGAAGATTTGTCCGCACTTTCATCTCTCCGCGCAAAGCGCTGAGGACTTTGTGCTCAAGCGTATGGGCCGTCGGCACCATGTGGCTGATATGGTTTATGTTTGCGAGACGATTGCCCAAAAAATCCCGCACGCCTCGGTGGGTTCCGATATTATTGTGGGCTTTCCCGGCGAAACCCCGGAACGCTTTGCTGCCACTTTTGAAACCTTAAAAAACACGACCATGAATTACTTTCATGTGTTCAGCTATTCAAAGCGCAAGGGAACCCCAGCGGCGAGTTTTCCGGAACAGGTGCCGGAGCGTGAGAAGAAGGCGCGGGCACAGCAACTGCGTACCTTGTCGGATGTCAAAAGTCTGGCTTATCGTCAGCGCTTTTTAGGCCAAACCCTTGCGGTGATCGTGGAAGAAGGGTTGACGCAAGGCATGAGCGAAAATTATCTGAAAGTGCAACTCAACGCCAACGGCTTTGCCCTTCAGCCCAATGATGTAGCCATCACCCTGATTGCTGAAGTCAGCGAGCAGGATACTTTTGGCAAGGTGCTCAGTGTGTTCCAGGTGAATTAATTTCGTAACAACGGCGCCTTTATTAAAAGGGCAATAACAATTCCAGCGCTTGCTGAATGGGCAGCAGATCCACGCCTGTTTCTGTGGCGCGGAGCAGGTTGCCCTGTTGCAGGGCTTCCACCGAAATGCTGGGGCTGTAGGGGATTTCGCCCAGAAAAGGCACATCGTACTGGGCGCGCAAATACAAGATTTCCTGATCCCAGTCCGGGGTGTCGATGGGCGTGGTTTCCACAGCGAGCCAGCCTGCTACTTTGGCGTCCCGACTCCATAAATAGGCAAACACGGGGGCCAGTGCGCCAATAATATCGGGTTGTTTTGCAGTCACAACCAGCATTTGCAGGCCCAGTGTTTCCGCCAGATCGGCGGCATCCAGCAGTTCGGTGCTGGAGAACCGTATGGGCGTGGCGGCGTTGCCGGGGCTTTCCAGCAAGTAAGGATAAACCCGTTTACGGCAAGTCTCCAGCAAGCGCTGATACGCGACCGGGTTGACCGAGCGGGGCGCTTCCGTGGTCAGGACATCCACGTGCTGCAAGGGCGGGATTATGCGATCGAAAAAGGCTTGTTCGTAGCCCTTTCGCAAGGACACTTCTGGCTGGAAGGCGAGTGGTTTCATTGCCTGAGCATGAAACCCCAGCTCGTTGAGCACGCCCGCCAGACCTGCGCAGGCGACGGTTTTTCCGCATTTGGGATGGGTACCCGTGACGATCAGCCCGCGTGCGTCCATCGGGTTGCGCCCGGAGGGATTTCCACTTAGCAGCAAATTACTGGACATCACGACCCGCCTCTAACTGAACGTCTGTAGCATGAATGGGTGTTATCTGCTGGTCTGAACCTTCCATTGCGGTTTCAGACGGCGGGTTTTCGGCCTGCATGGCCTGTTTTAAATCCGCCAGATGGTTTTGAATATACTGGATTTCGTCCAGCCGGTCACGCGTTTGTCCGGCGAGTTTGGCGTGCAACAACTGATCCAGCAGTTGACCCATCTGCTTGCCTTCGGGGACGCCCAGCTTTTTTAAATCGTTGCCGTCCAGTTCCAGACGCAATTTTTCCCATTTGCGTTTGTACTTTAAAAAGGCTTCCAGCATGATTTTCATGCGTTTGCGATCTGCCAGGCCCAGCTCCACCAGGCAGGCGGTTATGGTAATCAGGTGCACACCCCGAAAGAGATCATAAATTTCGGCGGGCGAGGAAAAATCGTGCAGGTGGGCCAACTGCTCGGGAATGACCGTTTTCAGCCTGCGGAACTGCTCCACGAAATCACGCTCGTTGCGGGTCAGCCCCAGCCGGTGGGCCAGATGCTGAAAGCGCTCCGGTTCCATGTCCCGGCAATACAGGCACAGGTAGGTGTCAAACCGAAAATCCGCATCAGTATACTGGGCCAGCGCTGCGCCAATCTCTGGCAAAATGGATCCGATAGCGACCATACGCGCCACGGTGTCGGCATCGGGTTGATACCGATTTTCCATATCCAGCAGGCGATGACAGCCGGATTCCAGAAAGAAGCCCACCCAGTGACTTTTGACCGGGGAGTCTTCCACTCCGAAAAAGCTTTTGAGCTCCTGCTTGATTCGTTCTCCCCCGCCCTTATAATACTGGAGGCACTCTCCGGGTGCTGCGGCCGGTGCTTCCGGGTTCTGTTCCTCAGGGAGGGCACGGGGGAGTGGCTGGGCCTGTAAAAAGTTTTCCAGTAATTGCCGGGTTTCTTCGGCCAGATTGAAATCGAAGCGGGCGCAAAATTTCATGGCCCGCAGAATCCGACTCGGGTCTTCAAAGAAGGAGACTGCGTGCAGCACCCGCAGTTCCCGTTTTTGAATATCGCGGATGCCGTTGGCATAATCCAGCACCTTGCCCAGTTCGTGAATGGAGAAGGCCAGGGCGTTTACGGTGAAATCCCGGCGAATAATATCATTGACCAGAGGCACACCCCGGTTCACCACCACGGGCAAACTCCCGCAGGCTGTGTATACTTCCTGCCGGGTTGAAGCCAGATCGAACATCAGGCTGTCTTTGTACCGCATTTTGGCGGTGCCAAATTCAGCGTACTGTTCCATCAGCGTGAAATTTCGGGAATGTTCCACCAGAAAGTGGGCCAGCGCAATGGCGTCGCCTTCCACCGTGATGTCCACATCCTTCACCTGCAGGCGTTTTTCGTTGTAGATCAGGAGATCGCGGGTAATCCCGCCAATGACATAGGCCTTGATCTCAAAGCGGTTCATCAGGGATTGCAGCTCGTAGAGTGCCGCGACAAAGTACACTGGAAAAAACGCGCTAAGCTGGCGGGAGTAATCGACGGCACTGCTCAGTTTAGCCCGGTGGCTGTGCAGCAGTGGAGAGGTTTCCGTAATGGCCAGGCTGGACAGCGGTAGTTCGCCCAGGCCCATGTGCACCATTTTACTCAGGTCGTCCTGATGGGCAACAAAGCCCTGAACATCCAGTTTGTAGCCTGCCAAATCGGTGTGTTGCTCTTGCAGGCGGGCCAGTACATTGGCAATCGCTGCGCTGGATTCAACAGTCATGAGGGATTGAGACATGGGAGATGGAGCGACCTCATTAGTAAAACCTGAGAAAAAAGGGGAGGCGGGTCAAAAACCCGTCCTTTGAAAACCCGAAAGCCTATACTATAATCTCTAGTATGCCAGAAGAATCCCGAAAGCCCAAGCTTACGCAATATCCTCGCATCACGCTGCACTGTGATTGCGGGAATGAGTTCAATGCGAATGTCATTCGTCTGAAAAACGGTGAACCCGTGTTGTGCCACATCTGCGGCGAGACCTTTCCGGTCGAGTTGGGTAAAAAGTTTGCCAATGCCCTGCAGGAAATGTTTGCCGTGAAGTATGAACTCGACAAAATTAACTCCGGCTTTGATCTGTCGTTTATCTACAAATCTACCTTTAAACAACCCCCGGCTCCTTATCCTTTTGAGGCTGCGGATTTTCCAGAGTAAATTTGCTGGGCTTAGTTTTTTGGGGGACTGAATCATGGTTTCAGTTCCAGCTGATTGGTATTAGGGGGCTTGCCCCCTATCAATCCCCTTTGGGGGCAGTGGCGCCCCCAGACAAACCCTGCCAAGCGTGCGTTGCTTTCGCGTGGCTGTTCGGGCTTTTTGGGTGGATGAAAAGAGCCAAGGCTTTTTTGGGCTTGCAGTGGGGCTTTTCTTCTTGTCGGGAATCGTTAAAGGTGTTCGTGCGTGTTTAATTAAATCTTGTGTTTCTAGCGTTTAATTGGCGTGATGGGGTTTACATGGAACGATGCTTGAACTCTCAATGCTTTGAAAGCAGCCTAAGAGGCTATCTGAAAAGTCTCTTAGGCCCAAGCTTCTGGGACGGCATCGGATGAGTTAGGTGTGTGGCAGACTTATGCTTCTGTGAGGGCTTTCGAGGGGCTGGTGTGTTGGCCCCACCGGGTGTATAGCGTGTGCTGGAAGCCGAACTGATCCAGCACCTTGCCCACGGTGTAGTTGATTTGCCCTTCGATGGTGCCGAAATCGGGCAGATAGAAGGACAACATGGGGGGCAGGATGACGGCGTTGCACTGGGCCAGCGTGGTCAGGTTACGCAGATGAATCTGGTTGAAGGGGCTCTCACGGGGCACAACGACCAGCTTGCGGTGCTCCTTGATGGTGACATCAGCGGCACGGGCGACGAGCGTGTCTGTGATGCCGTTGGCAATGCGTCCCAGTGTCCCCATCGAGCAAGGAATTACGGCCATCCCTTGGGTCATGTGGGTGCCACTGGATGGCGGGGCGTCTAGCCGGTTGTTTTCGTAAACTTTGAGCTGCTCTAGTCGTTCCTCGGCCAGCCCGAGATGGCGAATGACCCGAACGGCCTTGTCCTGACCGCCCATTTTAAAGCCGGTTTCCTCAAAGATGACCTGATAGGACTTTTCGGTCATGACCATTTCCACGCACTGGCCCAGCAGGATGAGTTCCTCGATCAGGCGAAACCCGAGAATGCTCCCGGAAGCCCCGGTAATGCCGACCACAATGGGCGGTCGATGCTGATTAGGTACAAAAGCAGATGAAGCAACCATCAGTAAAATCTCCGTCAGTCCTTCTATTCTACCCAAGACACAAAGCAATATCAGCCTGAATCTGTTGGGCGTTCGGGTGCGTTTTGATGCAGGGCTGCTCTTAAGGCAGGAAATCGGCTTCTCGCCTAATCGTGTGGGTTAGCAGGGGCTTCTCAAGGTGAAAATAAACATTGCAAAGCCCAAGAGCTGGAAATCCCTCAAAAAAACACCGGTCAGGGGGCTACCTGACCGGTGTTTTGAAGCATATATTCGGGGTTTGGTCATCCCAGAAACGGTTCTGACGGAACCGTGTGTTAAAAAGCCACCTTCTGAATCATGATGCAGGCATCATAAACGACTTCCATGCCGCCAGCCTGAGCCATATTCACGGCCTCGCTCGATTCAGAGCCCGGCTGGAACCAGATGCGCTTGACACCAGTCGCCAAGCAGTCTTCCACCACTTTAGTCGCGGCAGCGGGAGGCACCACTAAATCCACGACATCGGGCACTTCGGGTAGATCTTTCACGGATGGATAACAGGGATCGCCTTCCACGGTTTCAATCTTGGGGTTCACGGCAAAAACCTGATACCCGGCGTTGCGTAGATCGCGATAAATTTTGTTGCCGTATTTCTCGCGATCTTCGGAGACGCCAACCACAGCCCATTTACGGTATTTCGGAAACTCGGAAACGTAGTTGCTCATATCAGACTCCTCATCTGTTCAACAGTCGAACATCACAATCGATGCAATTACCGTACCCCGATTCTACCGGAATCGCCTAACGGAAAAAATAATTCCCCTTTGTTGAAACTTTAACTCAACACCAACCGCATCCGGTAATGGGGAATTCCGGCATCCAGAAATTCATCCCCTTCGGCCATGAAGCCCAGCTTTTCGTAGAAAGGTAGGGCTTGCACCTGGGCATCCAGAATAGCCTGATCAAAGCGCTCAGCGTCTATGGCATTCAGGATCTGGCGCATGAGCCACTCTCCCAGGCCTTGCCCGCGCATGCTTTTGCTTACCGCCACGCGCCCAATTTTCGCGACGGGGCGCATCTGGCAGCCCTCCTGATAGGCCATCATGCGGCCCGTGGCCAGTGACTCCTGCGTCTCGGGATGCAGAACCAGAAAATGCAGAGCCGTTTCATCCGCTTCATCGCGTTCTTCCTCAAGGGGAACGGCTTGTTCCTCCACAAACACAGTCAAGCGTAGGGCCAGGGCCCGTTCAAAATCGGCGGGTGCTTCCGCCTTGAGAAACTGTCGGAGGATGAGGGATGGTAAGGCCGGGGGCGAATTGGAGAACTGGGGCATAGGGCGATGGCTCCTGAAGCAACTGCACAAGAGAGGGTGTCTTTCCCGCTCGAATTCCGCTATGATTTAGATGAAGCGCTTTGGGGCTTCGCAAGGGCCATTGGGCCTCCAATGGGAATCTGGCAGGGACTGGCGGCATTTTACCCCAAATCCTGCTCATCAAACAGTCTTACGGCCGGGGGAGCAGTATGTCCATTCCGCTTTACATCCTTAAGCGCATTCTATCCGCGATTCCCACCCTGCTTATTATTTCCATGATCAGCTTTTTAATGATGCGCTACGACTTCACCATTGGGCCGATTGAGATTCCCACCGGCGGCGGACATGGGCTGCATGTGCTGGAAGCCACGCGCTTTAAAAACCCCATCAATCCGCTAGCCGGGATTGAAACCAACCCACAGATCTCCGAAGCTGCCAAAGCGCAAATTCGGCATGTCATGGGACTGGATCAACCCATGCCGGTGCAGTATTGGCGCTGGCTGACCAATTTTTTTAGCGTTCACCCCGAGGAATTACCCAAAGGCAACTGGGCGGGCTTTTTCACCCCCAGTTTGGGTACCACCTTTGCGGGCGAGGATGTTCTGGAGATTCTCATCAAGCGCGGTGGAAACACCCTCTTGCTCAATCTGGTGGTGTTTGCGTTTTCCTGGTTGATTGCCCTGCCCCTGGGGATTTTTGCCGCCCTGCGCTGGCGCTCGCTGGCCGATCGGTTGATGACCGTGTTTGCGGCCGTGGGGATGTCCTTGCCGGGTTTTGTGCTGGCCTTGCTGCTGGCCGTGTTCGCTGTAAAAACGGGATGGTTTCCCTTGGGGGGCATTCAAAGCGACAACTACGATCAGTTGAGTTTTCTGGAAAAAATTGGGGACCGGGCGATGCATTTGGCCTTGCCTGCGATCGTCCTAATCGTGGGATCGCTGGCCAGTATTCAACGTCAAATGCGTGCCAACCTGCTGGACGTGCTGGCCGCCGAATACATCCGAACCGCCCGCGCCAAGGGCTTGCCCGAGAAGCAGGTGATTTACAGGCATGCCGTGCGCACCGCTTTAAACCCGCTCATCACCATGCTGGGCTATGAGTTTTCCGGCTTGCTGGGCGGGGCCATTCTGGTGGAAACCGTGCTGGGCTTTCCCGGTTTGGGCCAGTTGGCCTACAAGGCGGTGATTGAGACTGACACCAATCTGGTGATGTCCACCATTATTTTATCGGCGGCCATGCTGGTGGTGGGCAACCTGTTTGCCGATATTCTGTTAAAATTTGCCGACCCCCGGATCGAGTTATAAAAAGGGCATTTTAGAGAGGTTCTGAGAACAATCATGCTGAAGCGCTTGGCGAATAACCCGGAACTGGATTTACTGCGCAAAATGTTCAACCGGCTCTATCGGGATCGCGCTGCCTTTATTGCCCTGATCGTGCTAGTGGGGCTCTATCTCACCGTGGCCTTCGCCGAGTTTATTTCTCCCTACAGCGCGCAACATTACGATCGCGAACTCTCCAAAGCGCCGCCCACGCCTATTTATATGCTGGATGAAAACGGGGGCCTGAGCTGGCCTTATGTTTTTCTCTACAAAATGCAGTACAATCCCCAAACCTTTACGCAAGATTTCACACCGGATACCGATCACAAGTATTACCTCCACTTTTTGGTGCAAGGAGAGCCCTACAAGCTGTTGGGCCTAATTCCCGGAAACCTTCGCTTGATGGGCGTGGAGGCCCCTGGACAGCTTTCGCTGCTGGGCAACGATATTAATGGTCGTGATCTGTTTTCTCGCATGCTTATCGGCGGGCAAATTTCGCTGACTATCGGCTTTTTAAGCCTCTTTATCGTCTTCCCTATTGGCATGATTTACGGCGGTTTGGCCGGTTATTTTGGCGGCAAAGTGGATGATGTGATGATGCGCGTGGCCGAAATTGTGATGTCCATTCCCACGTTTTTTCTGTTGGTGGGGCTGGCCGCGATTCTGCCCCCCGGCTTGCCCAGCAGCGAACGCTTTGCGATGGTCATCCTGATTTTGGCTTTTGTCAGTTGGGCAGGCTTGAGCCGTGTCATTCGCGGGATGGTGTTGTCGATTAAAAACGAGGAATTCGTGGATGCCGGGTGCGCCATTGGCCTGAGCCCCTTTGCCATTATTGTGCGCCATATTTTGCCCCAAACCACCAGTTATCTGCTGGTGGCACTCACCCTCAGCGTGCCCGGATACATTCTGGCTGAGTCCGGGTTGAGCTTTCTGGGTTTGGGGATTCAGCAGCCCGATGCGAGCTGGGGCAATATGTTGAAAGAGGCCCAGGACGTGAGCAATATTATCAGCCGCCCTCTCATGCTGATGCCCGGATTTTTAATCTTTCTGGCGGTGCTGGCGTTTAACGTGGTCGGCGATGCGGTGCGGGATATTCTCGATCCCAAGAGCATGGGCGCGCGCCGTTGAGGCTGTTTTCAGGATTGCTGGCTGAAGTGCCGGTTAAGTGCCACAGAACGTTTGATAGGGGATGGATGAATTAGAGGGCGCATAATATGCCGCATGCGCTGGGGTATCTTTGAACGGATGGTTGAGGACTTGCAATAACCGCTCTAACACACTGAGATCTCCCTGATCCACCGCAACGGCCAGCGCTTCTTCCACGCGATGATTGCGGGGAATCACCACAGGGTTATGAGCACGCATCCGCTCAAAAACGGTCACTTTCGATTGAGATTGTCTAGTTAAGCGTGCTTGCCATCGGCTGAGCCAGGCCAGAAAAGCAGGCTGTTGATAATGCGGGTCGCCTGAAAAACACTCAGAGACGGCACTACTGGGTAATAATTGGGTGCATAGTAAATTAAACGTATTAGTAAAATCGGCTTGCGATTGTTGCATCCATTGCAAGAGATCGTCGATGAGTGCTTTATCTTCGGGCTCTTCGGAAAACAACCCCAGTTTGGCCCGCATGCCTTGATGCCAATGGGACTCAAACTGATCCGAAAAGCTGGTGACCGCCGCAGTGGCGAAAGTCACTGCCTCCTCGGGATTGGGGGAGAGCAAGGGCAAAATTGCTTCGGCGAGCCGGGCCAGATTCCATTGGGCCATGCGGGGCTGGTTGCCATAGGCGTAGCGCCCCTGCACGTCAATCGAGCTGAACACCGTGGCCGGGTCGTAGGCATCCATGAACGCGCACGGCCCATAATCAATGGTCTCGCCACTGATGGTCATGTTGTCCGTGTTCATCACCCCATGAATAAAGCCCACGAGCTGCCACTGGGCGATCAGCGCCGCTTGTCGCGCGATCACCGCCTGTAAAAAGCGAATGTAGGGATTCTGCTCGGTGCATGGCTTAGCGGATGGTTCAGACTCTAAAATCTCGGGATAATGGCGCTGGATGGCGTAATCGGCCAGCGCTTTCAAATCATCGGGGGTTCCCCAGCTAGCGGCGTAGGCAAAGGTGCCCACCCGAATGTGACTGGCCGCCACCCGAGTGAGAATCGCGCCCGGCTGCACGGTGTCCCGGTAAACCGGCTCGCCGGTGGTCACCACGGCTAAACTGCGAGTGGTGGGGATGCCCAGCGCGTGCATGGCTTCGCTGATGATGTACTCGCGCAGCATCGGCCCCAGTGCGGCACGCCCATCGCCGCGTCGGGAAAAGGAGGTGCGCCCGGAACCCTTGAGCTGAATATCATAGCGATCACCCGCCGGGGTGATGTGCTCGCCCAGTAAGTTCGCCCGGCCATCGCCCAACATGGTGAAATGCCCGAACTGATGGCCCGCATACGCTTGCGCCAAAGGCTCGGCTCCAGCAGGTGTCTCATTCCCGGAAAAATAGCGTGCCCCCGCCTCACTCTTGAATTCGACTGGATTCAGGCCCAGCGCTTCAGCCAAGGGCTCGTTGAGCAGTACCAGTTTGGGCTCGCGCACGGCCACAGGCTTTATCTGTTCATGGAAACATTGGGGTAAGCGGCTGTAGCTGTTGTCAAAGCGCCACCCGGCCGGGGTGGTTCTGGGTGCTGGGGATTGAGACATGAGGCTTTCCTTTTTGAGGTGCCTCTTAGCATAGCACCTCACCCGCCTCGCGCCTATTTGGCTTTTAGAGACTATCTGAAAAGCCTTTCATCTGGCCGTCCACTGCGTCATTGAGCTGCTCACCTTCGTCACGTACTTCAGTACGCTCCTTGTCTGTGCTGCTCTTTCCTTGTGGCCAATCCAGCTGAAAGACTTTTCAAATAGTCTCTTAGTCGATGATTCGTCTTTGTTGCCCTGACTTTTTGACCTGAAGCGCTTTTTTCCAAATAGCGGCAAGCAAGACGGATTCCTGTAGAATAATCACAGAGAAAATTCCGTGGTATTGGTGAAGAGAACCGCGTCGGCATGCCCCAGCACACAGTCCTGATTGTGGATGATGACCCGCATATTCGCGATGTCCTGCGTTATGCGCTGGAAAAAGAGGGGCTGGTGGTCATTGAGGCCGAAAATGGACGGGAAGGCGTGGAAAAAGCCCGCCAGTGCCAGCCGGACATGATGATCATGGATGTGATGATGCCGGAACTGAGCGGGCTAGAAGCCTGTCGGGAGTTGCGTCAAACCAGTGCCGTTCCTATTCTCTTCCTGTCATCCCGCGATAGCGAACTGGATCGGGTGCTCGGGCTGGAGTGGGGCGGGGATGATTATGTGGTCAAACCCTTTAGCCCCCACGAGCTGATGGCCCGCATTAAAGTCATGCTCAGGCGACTGGAGCAGACTGCCGCGAATGCGTCGGGGGTAAGTGCGGGGCCAGGTGCCGGTCAACTCTCGGGCCTCTCCCCGGAAGCCTCGGGGCTGCTCTCCTATCAAGCCCTGACCCTGAACCCGCAGACGTTTCAGGTACGCTGGCACGCAATCGATATTCCTCTGACCGTGACTGAATTTAACCTGCTGCAGACGTTCATGCAAAACCCCGGTCGGGTGTTTACCCGCGATATGTTGAGTGATGCCGATATTTTCAAGGACATTGTGACCGAGCGCACCATTGACAGTCATATTCGGCGGTTACGGCGCAAACTGACCGATGCCGGCTATACTCAGGCCATTGAAACCGTGCATGGCTTTGGCTACCGGCTGGGCGCGGAATCTTGATCCTGCAACGGCATCTCTCCATTCGGCGCATTCTGGCGCTGGTCAGCCTGCTCTTTTTGCTGTTGCCGGTGGGTGGCATTTACTTTTTGCGGATTTATGAAAGCGCCCTGCTGCGGCAAACCGAGTCCGAGCTGATCTCGCAGGGGGCCTTTGTGGCGGCCATCTATCAGCATGAAATTGCCGATCGGCTGACCCAACAGCATCTCCCGGTGAGTCGGTATGGGTTGCCGCTGGCGCATGCTCAGCGCCAGAAGTCCAACGCGCTCAGTCCGATCTTTCCACAGCTGGATCTGGCCAAGGACCCCATTCATGCGGCCCGGCCCCAGCCGGAGTATACCCGAGACACCCTCGATCCCGTGGCCAGTCTGGCGGGCACGCAAATCATGCCGGTTTTGCAGGAGGCTCAGCGTGTGACCCTGTCTGGCATCAAGGTGCTGGACTATCAGGGGCTGGTCGTGGCCGGGGCGCACGAAAAAGGCTTGTCTTTCGCGCAGGTGGAGGAATTTCAGGCGTCCCGGCAAGGCAAGCCTGTCAGTTTTCTGCGGGCACGGCGCATGTCGGACACTTCGGCGGCTTTGGGGTCAACCAGCCGAAATGCGAACATCAACGTGTTTGTGGCCTTGCCTATTACCCTGCAAAATCGCCTGATTGGGGTGGTGTGGCTGAATCGCACACCTATGGATCTGCCGCAGGCCCTGTTCTGGAAACGCTATGAACTGGGCTGGACGGTGCTGTCTTTGGTGGTCATTGCCATTTTAATCGCCCGACTGACCTCCTTGAGTATTACCCGCCCCATTCGGGCGCTGGTGGAGAAAACCCGACTCATTACCCAAGGTGATCCGCAAGGGCAGGAACCCTTGCACGCCCCCATCACGCGGGAAGTGGCCGAACTGTCGGATAACATTGCGCAGATGGCGCGCACCTTGCAGCAACGCAGCGCCTACATTCAGAACTTCACCGCGCATATTTCCCATGAATTTAAAACACCGCTGACCGCTATTCAGGGCAGTGTGGAGCTGTTGCAGGACAATTTGGCAGAGATGCCCCCGGCGCAGCAGCAGCACTTTTTAAACAATATCGCCCAGGACACGGATCGGCTGGGCCGTCTGGTGTCCCGCCTGCTGGAACTCACCCGCGTCGATCTCATGGAGAAAATCGATCGCAGCGCCCAAACGGCCGATCTTCGGGGGGTGTTGCATGAACTCGTAGCTTCCCAGAAGGATCAGTCTCATGCAAACCCCGTGCAAGATGACCTCTGGCCCGAGGGCGCTGGGCCTGCCCAAGACTTTCAGATTCAGGTGCACTTTGAGGCACCCGCCTTGGGGGAGCAAGAGGCCTTTCGGGCGGCCATTGCCCCGGACAGCCTGCATGCCGTGCTGGCCCATTTGATTGAAAACAGCAAACAGGCAGGTGCTCAAACAATGACCCTTACGGTGACGCCACAGGCTAATGGCGTTTGGCTGGACGTTCAAGATGACGGCCCCGGCATCACCCCAGCGAATCAGAACGCGGTGTTCACCCCGTTTTTTACCACCAAGCGCCAGCAGGGCGGAACCGGCTTGGGGTTGAGCATCACTCAAGCCCTGCTGGAACGCTATCATGGGAAAATTACACTGCTCGATAGTACCACCGGCGCACATTTTCGGCTCATGCTGCTCAGCGGCTAAGCCGTTTTTTTAAAATCGCCTGATAGCTTTTTAAAAATTGCACAAAAATTGCACCAATTTGCTGCGGGAACTGCACAACCATTTGTCATACTCCAGTTATCAACCAACTCAACGTTGTTAGAGAACAGGAGCACAATGTTTATGGATTACCCGTTCCCCCCCAGTTCTAGCCCGAGTCCCGGCCCGATTAAAAAAGCCTATAAGGGCATTTCGGTGATGTGGAAAGTGGTGATGATCATCTTCTTGATCATTGGCCTTTTAATTCCCCTGGGCATGATTAATTTCACCATTTACGACCGACAGGCGACCAAAACGAAAGTACAGGAAGAAATTGCCCAGTCCTGGGGAGGCCCGCAAACCCTATTGGGACCTGTGCTGGTGGTCCCTTATAAAGCGCCCTATCAGACGGTCAATGATGAAGGTCAGAAAGAGAATCTGACATCCACGCAACTGGCTTATATCCTGCCTCAGCAGTATGGGGTGAATACCAATATTGATTCGGACATTAAAAAGCGCGGTATTTACGACTCCATCGTTTATACGTCCACATATGCTGCGACAGGCACGTTCAATTTAAACGCCATCAAAGCGCTGGGACTGAACAGTAAAAATATCCTGTGGGGGCAAGCTTTTATGGCCATTGGTATTCCGAGCATGAAAGGCATTGACAAGCAGCATGACTTATTCGTGAATGGCAAGTTGACCGATTTGTTGCCGGGTGTGAATGGCGTTTCATTTATTTCTGCTGGATTACATGCTCCCATTGCCCTTTCGGAGACACAAGCTGAAATTCCCTTTAATTTAAAACTAACCCTTAAAGGCAGTCAGGTTTTTTCAGTGATTCCGATTGGCAAGCAGAACACCATTAAGATGACTTCGGACTGGGCTTCCCCCAGTTTTGTCGGGGCAAACTTGCCTAGTAATCATAGTGTGACTCAACAAGGGTTCCAGGCCGTTTGGGATATTCCCTACTACGCCAGAAGTTACGGACAAAGTTTTATGGACACCCCCGATCTGCAAAACCAGATCATGAAATCGGCAGTCGGTGTTGAGTTGCTGAATCCGGTGGATGGCTACCGGCAGTCCGATCGGGCGGTGAAGTATGGCGTTCTGTTTTTGGTGCTGACCTTTGCCACCTTCTTTCTCTTCGAGGTGATTAGCAAATCCCGTCTGCACATGTTCCAGTATCTGCTGGTGGGTTGCGCCATTGCCCTGTTCTACCTGTTGCTGATCGCTATCTCCGAAGTTTGCGACTTTCAGATTGCTTATGGCATCGCCAGCCTGGCCATTGTGTCGGCCATCACCCTTTACGCCAAAGCCATTCTGGGCAAAATCCGCAAACACGCCGAGTGGATCATTGGCGGTTTGCTCAGCGTGCTGTACACCTACCTCTATGTCCTGTTGCAACTGGAAGAGTTATCCCTGCTCTTCGGTGCCATCGGCCTGTTTGTGGTGCTGGTGGTGATGATGTACATCACCCGCAACATTGACTGGTATAACGAACAAGTCCCCGCTTAAATCCACACAGTTCTTTGAGGCTCTTCCTTCCGGAGGGGCCTCTTTTTTTAACGATGGCCTGTCGGATTGTGCGTCGCGCATGCCTGTTGTGCTAACCGATAATTCTTGATCCCGAAACCCATCTGGATAAACGGCCATCAGCATGGCGCCAGCAAGATGAATCATCCCGACATGACTGGGAAGGAAATGATATAATACCAAGAGGTAAATCCGTGGTATTCGCAGGACTCGTTGCGCTTAAAATGCTTTCCACAGGTCATGTCGGTTCTCATGGGAGAGGGAGCAATCCATGTTTAACCAGTTTTTCAGCAAGCAGTTTATTGATGTCATCGAGTGGGTAGAAGGTGAGCAGCGTCTGCTGGCGCATCGTTTTCCCATGCAGGATCGGGAGATCCAGAACGGGGCGCAGTTAACCGTGCGTGATTCGCAAATGGCCCTGTTTGTGAATGAAGGGGAAATTGCTGATGTATTCAGCGCCGGTCGTTATTCCCTGAATACCCAGACCTTGCCGATCCTGACCAATCTGCAAAACTGGGATAAGCAGTTTCAGTCGCCCTTTAAGTCGGATGTCTATTTTTTCTCCACGCGAGAACAGATTGACCAGCGATGGGGCACACAGGCACCGGTGACCGTGCGCGATAAGATGTTTGGCGCCATTCAGCTTCGGGCGCATGGCTCTTACTCCTTTCAAATTCAGGACCCTCGTGCGTTTTACCTGAAAATTAGTGGCACCCGCGCGGATTATGCCGTTGATGAGCTGGAAGGCCAGTTGCGGGCCATGATTCTGACTGCCCTGGCTTCGACTTTGGGTAGTTCCGAGGTGGACTTTGTGGACATTGCGGCCAATCAGGTTGAATTTTCCAAAAAGCTGGAAGCCGACTTGCAAGGGTATTTTGCCGAGTACGGCCTTCAGCTCAAAACTTTCTTCGTGCAAAGCGTGACCTTGCCGCCGGAGTTGCAAACGTACTTTGACAAGGCCATCTCGATGAAGATGGTCGGCAACGTCCGCCAGTACGCCCAGTTTCAGGCCGCCGAGAGCATGCCCATTGCGGCCGCCAATGAGGGCGGTATGGCCGGTGTCGGTGCGGGGCTGGGTGCCGGGGTTGGGCTGGGTCAGGCTTTTGCTGCTGCATTTTCTGGCGCGGATCCAACGCCATCCGCTGACGCCCCTGCGCCTGATCCGTTTGAGGCGCTGAATAAACTGCACGATCTGATGACCAAGGGCGTCATTACCGCCGAAGAGTTTGCGTCTAAAAAAGCAGAGTTGCTCAAGAAAATTAACTGATATGTTAAAGCTCCCCTGCCCCAGTTGTGCGGCGCCTGTTGTTTTTCTTTCAACCGCCTCGGTATATGCGGTTTGCAGCTACTGTAAAACGACGGCGGTTAGGCAAGACATGAATCTGTCGGCCTACGGTAAAATGGCGGACGTACCACTGGATGCCAGTCCACTGCAGCTCCACACTCAGGGGCGTTACAGTCAGAAGACGTTTGAGTTGATTGGACGCTTGCGGGTCCGTTGGGAAAACGGGTTCTGGAACGAGTGGGTGGCCATGTTCGGAAACGGACAAATTGGTTGGTTGGCTGAGGCTCAGGGGTTCTATGCCATGTGTTTTGAAAGCACCAGCATGAAGGAAATTCCTGATCCGAACAGTTTAATACCGGGCAAAGAGATTTTGTTAAGTCGGGGTAAACACAGTCTGGCGCTTTCCTATCAGGTTCAGGATATTAAAAAGGCCACTTGTATTGGCAGCGAGGGAGAGTTACCGTTTTTGGCCCCGATTGGTCGACAGTCTCTCAGTGTGGATCTGAGTAATCTCGATGATGCCTATGCCTGCATGGAGTATTGCGGTAAACAGTTTCGGCTTTTTTACGGAGAATATGTAGAGTTTGATAAATTTCAATTTTCAAATTTGAGGGAGCTCGATGGCTGGTAGTGTGCAACGTCCCTGCTCGCCGTTTGTCAAGTCGATGACTTGTCGTCACTGTGGTGGCGCGATCTTGATTCGAAATAACAGGGACAGTGTCGTCGCCATTTGCGGGCAGTGTCAGTCGACCATTGATTTAACGGATCCCAATTTCAACATCATCGTTTCGGCACAGGACAAAATCAGCAGGTTACCCATTATTCCCCTGGGCAGCCGGGGTAAGCTGAAAGGCATCCTGTGGGAAGTGATTGGCTTTATGCAGCGTCTCGACGCCGCAAGTCAATTTAAATGGGAGGAATATCTGCTTTTCAACCCCTATCAGGGGTATCGGTGGCTGACTCAGGCCAATGGGCACTGGAATTTTGTGAAAACATTAAAGGTGCGTCCTGTATTGATCGATGGCATTCAAAATGCGACCCATGCAGCGTTGATTAAGTCGTTTACCTTTGAAAACCGTCAATACAAGTTGTACTATGCCGGTCAAGCCATTGTGAACGAGGTATTGGGTGAGTTTTACTGGCGGGTTCAGACTGGTGAGACGGTTCGGGTGAAGGATTTCATCAGCCCGCCGTTTATGCTGTCCCTGGAGCAGGATAGTAGTGAACAGAACTGGTCATTGTCGGAATATATTGACTTGCGGGAAGTGGCGGCGGCTTTTCCCACCCACTTACCCTGGCCCCGACAAATTGGCGTGGCACCCAATCAGCCCTCGGTGCTGGAGCAGCGATGGAAGTTGGTTCGCAAGCAACTGTTTGGGTTCATGGCGGTCGTGTTGGTTTTGCACCTGTTCAATTTGGTCACCTCCTCGGGTGAAACGGCATTTCAGTATTGGGGAAGTTATCCCGGGCACGCCGTGAATGAGGTGTCGCAAGCCTTTCATTTGAAAAACGGGCTCAAGAATTTGCAATTTGAGTTGAGTGCTCCGGTCAGGGGGACCTGGCTTTCGATTGACGGTGATCTGGTGAATGATAAAACCGGTGAGACGTTTCCTTTGACTAATACGGTGGAATTTTATGAAGGCTCTGATTCCGATGGCCGTTGGACTGAGGGTGCTGACAGTCATAGTGAGCTTTATTCAGTGATTCCGGAAGGGGACTATCATCTGGATATGACTGTGACGGGGGCTCGTCCTTCCGATGTTTCCCAGTATGTGACGATTGCACCTGGCATGGATTACAAGATTGCCTTTAAGCGGGGTGTACCGTTATGGACGAATTTCTGGTGGATGCTCTGTTTATTGATGCTCTATCCGATTTGGTGTTATTTAAGAAAGAACAGTTTTGAAACCCAGCGTTGGGCGGATAGTGATTACTCTCCCTTGAAGAGTGCCAGACAGAGTACCGATAATGACTAATTGAAACGGGAGGCCGGGTTTAGGATGACAGGACAATTAACCCCATGCCTGCGGAGGCTTGAAGATTGAAAGATCGAACTTATCTGATTTACGGGCTTGTGTTGTGCGTCATGCTGGCTTACGCGAATGCGATTGGCTGGGAGATTTTCAATGCCAAGACCTTTACGATGATTGGCCCTCGAGGGCCTAATATTTACCATAAGTAACGAGGAGAAATGATCCGATGGAAGACTTGATTACCGGGAAATATATTCTAGCTGCAATCGCCTACTCTTTTTTGGGCTTATTGATTTTGAGTTTTTCGTTCATTGTGTTTGATAAGCTCACCCCCGGCGCCTTGTGGAAAGAGATTATCCTGGAGCGTAATTTGCCGCTGTCGATTATTGCCGCAGCTTTTACGTTGGCCATTGCACAAATTATTGCATCGGCCATTCATGGGTAGGTCGGGGCTAAAAGCCTCCCTGCCCACGGTTACGTTATTGATACTCAATGAAGGGACAGCTTGCAGAACAAACGGAGATCGAAGCGGGGAGTGACACCCCTAACGTTTGATCTGTTTTCCATCATGCGAGCGAACGGCTAAGGATTTTAAATTTATGGCGTATGCCCTCCTGTTTTCAGTCTTTGTGATTGCCACCTGTGGGCTGGTGTATGAGTTGATTGCGGGCACCATTGCCAGCTATCTGCTGGGCGATTCGGTGACGCAGTTTTCCACCGTGATTGGGGTGTATCTGTTCTCGATGGGCATTGGCTCTTTTTTGTCCCGGTATTTTCACCGCAACCTGGTGTCCGTGTTTATTCGAGTGGAATTACTGATTGGACTGGTGGGTGGGTTTTCTGCGGCCATCCTGTTTATGGCCTTTGAATTTGTGGAATCCTTTCGGGTGTTGCTCTACGGGCTGGTTTCTATCACCGGCATTCTGGTAGGACTGGAAATCCCCATTCTCATGCGCTTGCTCAAGAGTCATTTCGATTTTCGGGATCTCGTGTCTCAGGTGTTCACCTTCGATTATATTGGTGCCCTGATCGCGTCCCTGCTGTTTCCACTGGTACTGGTTCCACATCTGGGCCTGATTCGCTCCGCGTTTTTGTTCGGGCTATGTAACGTGCTGGTGGCCCTCTGGACCCTGCATCTCTTTCGCCGGGAACTGCCCTGGGTGAAAACGCATCAGGCGTCAGCCCTGCTCACTTTAACGTCGCTCTTGCTGGGATTTATCTATTCGGATCAACTGATGTCCTTTGCGGAGGCTACGACATACCCGGACAAGGTGATCTACGCCAAATCGACGCCCTATCAACGGCTGGTGCTTACCAAAGCCGATCATGATCTGAGGCTGTTTTTAAACGGCAATCTGCAATTCAGCTCCCGTGATGAGTACCGTTACCATGAGGCGCTGATCCATGTTGGACTGAGCCCGTTGTCGAATCCGCGTCATGTCCTGGTACTGGGCGGGGGCGATGGGCTGGCGGTGCGAGAAATTTTGAAGTACCCCAGCATTCAGTCCATCACGCTGGTGGACCTGGATCCGGCCATGACCGGCCTTTTTTCGCATCAGGCCATGTTGCGTGGATTGAATCAGGATTCGCTCAATTCGCCCAAGGTGCATCTGGTCACCGCCGATGCCTTTGTGTGGCTTCGCAACAATCACAAACGCTTTGATTTTATTGTTGTTGATTTTCCGGATCCCGGCAATTATTCCATTGGCAAGCTCTACTCAGATACGTTTTACCGGGTGCTTAGCCGCTCGCTGCAACCTGAGGGGGCGATGGTCATTCAAAGTACCTCGCCCTATTACGCCAAAAAATCGTTCTGGTGCGTGGTGAATACCCTCAAGTCCGTGGGCTTGCTGACTACGCCATATCACGCCTATGTACCCTCGTTCGGAGATTGGGGTTATGTGCTGGCCACCCATCAGCCGTTTCACCCTGCCACCCATTATCCGGACGGACTGAAATTTATCACCCCAGAAGCAGTGCAGGGGATGCTGTATTTTCCAGCGGATATGCAAGTGAAAGATGCCGTGGTTAATAAATTGAACAATCAACAACTGGTGCGCTATTTTGAGGAAGAGTGGTCCGAGTATGGAAATGTCCACTAAGTCGCCCAAGTTGCCAGATCATGGCGAACCCGCAATCAGCCGCCGCGTTTTCCTGAAAACCTTGCTGGCCGCTTCCGGGGCGGCCTGGTTGGGTGGATTGAGTTCTCCCTACTGGGGGACGTTGCCCTGGGGGCATGCGCCTCGCAAACGTATTCCCGGCCAGCTGTTGGGGCCCTCTGCCTCGTTGGGGCATCAGCTTCGGGATCACCACGCGTTTCCCTCTCCCACTCAAGCCATAGAGACCGATGTGGTGATTGTGGGTGGCGGGATCTCCGGGTTGTCTGCGGCGTGGTGGCTGAAAAAACAGGGCTTTCATCATTTCAGGTTGCTGGAGCTGGAAAATCATGTGGGCGGTAACGCCCACAGCGGACAAAATCAGGTCAGCGCCTATCCCTGGGGTGCACATTATGTGCCCCTGCCCTCAGAAAACGCTCATTATGTACGCACCCTGTTTGAAGAATTGGGCGTGATTGAAGGGTATGCCGCCAACGGCTTGCCCATATACAACGAGCTGTATCTCTGCCACGAGCCGGATGAGCGGTTGTTTAAGGATGGCCGCTGGCAGGATGGGCTTATTCCCACCCGTGGTGCGCGTGAAGTTGACCATGACGAGATTCGTCGCTTTCTGGCGCTGATGCAGCAGTATCGCCAGCGTATCGGGCGAGATGGGAAGCGGGTGTTTTCGATTCCCGTCGATGACTCCTCCCAGGATCCGGAATGGCTGGCGCTGGATTGGCTGAGTATGCAGGACTGGTTGCAGCAGCAGGGGTTTCACTCGAAACTCCTGCACTGGTACGTCAATTATTGTTGCCGGGATGATTACGGGGCGACCATGAAAACCGTCTCGGCCTGGGCGGGGATTCATTATTTTGCGGCCCGTGATGGCGTGGCGGCCAACGCCCAGCCTCAGGCGGTGCTGACCTGGCCCGCCGGGAACGGTTGGTTGGTGCAACAGCTCAAGCAGCAGGTACAAGAACACATTCAGACTCAGGCGCTGGTGTATCATCTGGAAAATACCCCTTCGGGCGTGACAGTCGATTTCTGGGATGCCAGCAAACAGCAGAGCATACGCGTTAAAGCCCGACAGGCCATTTTTGCGGGACCTCGTTTTGTGGCCCAGCGGGTGATGCCGGAAGCGCCGCATCATGCACTCGTGCGAACGCTGGATTATTCCCCGTGGCTGGTGGCCAACCTGACCCTGAAACAGCGGCCCACCGAAGGCAGGGGCGCTCCGCTGGCCTGGGATAATGTGGGTTATCACGATCACTCGCTGGGTTATGTGGTGGCGACGCATCAGAATATCACGCTGTTTCCCACCCAAACCGTGATCACCTATTACCGGCCGCTGGATCACACCGAGCCGCATCAGGCCCGCCGGGCAGCGTATGCCACTTCTTTTGAGCAATGGCAGGATCTGATTCTGGCGGATTTAAAGTCCATGCATCCGGACATTGAAGATCAGATCGAACACATGGATGTCTGGGTTTGGGGGCATGGGATGATTCAGCCCAAAGTGGGCTACATCTGGGGGGAGACACGACAGCAGCTGTTAGAACCCTGGGGCAATGTCCATTTTGCGCATACGGATATGAGCGGCATTTCGATTTTTGAAGAAGCGCAGTATCGTGGCGTGGAGGCGGCCAAAGCGGTGCTGCAGCACGTGAGGGCTTTGGCATGAGCCTCTGTCTGCCGCAATCGGACGCTTCAGACTTGCAAGCCAATCGCGCTCCGCAAGCCTGGATTGCCTCGCCGTTGGTGGATCTCACCCTGATTATCGGGCCTGCATTTTTGATTACCGCTGCGGTGTTTGCCTTTCCGGCATTTTTTGCACCAGACAATTCCATTCCGCTTTGGCTTTGGGGCGTGCTCATTCTCGGGGTGGATGTGGCCCATGTCTACGCCACCCTGTTTCGCACCTATTTGAGCGTGACGCCGGCCAAAACCAGCCAGGCCCTGCTCATCGGGTTGCCTCTGGCGTGCTGGTTGTGCGGCGCGGCGCTCTATGCGATGGATGGGCTGCTGTTCTGGCGCGCGCTGACCTATCTGGCGGTGTTTCATTTTATTCGCCAGCAATATGGCTTTATGGCCATTTACGCCCGCACCGAAAATCAGGCCTTCCGGGCGTGGCGGGGGCTGGATGCGATGCTGATTTACCTCACCATGCTCTACCCGTTGGTGGATTGGCACGTGCGCCTGCCTCGCGCCTTTAACTGGTTTGTGGAGGGCGATTTTCTCACCGGCTTGCCATTGGATTGGCTGCATTGGGTTGGTATGCTTTATGCGGTGGTGGGCGTGGCCTATGTCATCAAGGAGCTCATTCTGTCTGTTCGGGCTCAACAGTTTCAGTGGCCCAAAAATTTGTTGATACTGGGAACGGCATTGTCGTGGTATTTGGGGATTGTGCACTTTAACGGCGACCTCATTTTCACAGCCACCAATGTGATCAGCCACGGAATTCCTTATATGGCGCTGGTCTGGCTGACCAATCGCGCCGAACTCCGCAGTATGCCTGCACAGGCTCAACCGCCCAAGCGCATTCGATTCGCCGCGCTGTTTCAGTGGGCCGGTATTTCGGTTTATCTGTTGGTGCTGTGGTTGTTGGCCTGGGTGGAAGAAGGGGCGTGGGATGGTTTCATCTGGCGAGAGCACGGGCCTTTGTTTGCTTTGGCGCATTGGGCACCCTTTGCCGCCTTGCCTCACGTGGGCGCACCGGCAATCCTCATCTGGCTGGTCCCTCTGCTGGCCTTGCCCCAGGCCACGCATTACTTGCTGGATGGGTTTATCTGGCGTTTAAAGTAAGCACTTTCGGCTTTCTCCCTTGCTCGCTCCAGGCCGGATAGACACTTTAGGTTGTGCTGAAACATGTTGCGCTAAAACTACGTAAAAGTACTTCGGTATCGCAAAAAATCAGCCCCCACCCGCCGAAGCGAACAGGGGCTGATTCGGATTTTTAAATCCTACTTGCAGCAGGCCGCCTGGGCACCGCAGCAAGAACCGCCCGGGCAGCAGCTTTCGGCCGCAAAGGCCACGCCACCAAACACGGAACCGATTAAGAGCAGGGTTAATAAGATTTTTTTCATGAGGTTTCTCCTGAATTAAAGTCACTGTCAATGAATAAACGAGGGGTTTCATTGCCGTTGAATGAGGGTTGACAGCTCTGAGTGCTATGTTTGATAGGCGGGTCAACGGATGCTCATTCAATGGCATTCACAGTGCGTTTTAATTCAGCCAGACACTCAGCTCGCTGTGCAGCTTGGATTGATCGGGCATATGATGATGCGCCAACCGGGAAATAGAAACTTGTTGGTAGGCCGTCAGCCAATCCTGAACGGTAAATGAGGGGGGAGCAACAGCAACCATCGTGTGATCGCTGGTACCTCCCGCGCCCATAGGGGTTATTGAGGCACCAGCGGGTTGAACCATACAGCAAGCGGGCAACGGGCCGGTCAGTTTGTGGTCGGTGGAGGCTGGGCAACAGGCATGTGCAGGCACGGCAATGCTACACTGGGTCACCACCCAGGTGGCAAGCACTAAGAAAGCACTTAAAAACCGTTTGTTCATGGGGCTTGGGCATCCGTTTCGGTAAACTTTGAATTGCGTTCACCAGCACTACCATCTTAGTCAGTATGACGCTTTGTGGTCTTTTTTGTTCTTTTTTAGTTGAAAAATCAATAAAAACTTAACACAAGCGCATGGCGCCGCTAGCATAACAAAGCCAACGATCCTCTGCGGGGTGCAGCTTTAGCGCTTCAGATCGACCAAGGTACACCAGTGGCTGTATTTCGGGTTTTTGTTTTTCACCACGTCAAAGTAGGCTTGCTGAATGCGTTGCGTGATGGGGCCCACTTTGCCCGTGCCAATGCTGCGGTGATCGATCTGGGTAATCGGGGCGACCTGTGCGGCGGTGCCGGTGAAAAAGGCCTCTTCGCAGCGGTAGAGTTCGGTGCGGTCCACGGTGCGTTCTTCCACTTCCAGGCCCAGTTCTTCACGGGCCAGCGTAATAATGCTGTCGCGGGTGACGCCTTCCAGAATGTTCTCCGTGGTGGGCGGGGTGACCAGCTTGCCCTTGCGTACCAGAAACAGGTTCATGGCGCTGCCTTCTGAGACGTTGCCTTCCTGGGTGAGGGCGATGACCTCATCGAAGCCTTTGCGCTTGGCGTCGGTAATCATGATGGCCGTATTCATGTAAGCCCCGGCCGCTTTGGCGCAGGGCGGGATGGCGTTGTCATCGACGCGCCGCCAGGCCGAAATGGTTACATGCAGGCCATCGGCGATATTCACATAATCGCCCAGCGGGTTGGTCCAGATGCAGACGTCGGTTTTGACCTTGTCCAGATAGGGGCCGATACTGTTGCCATTTTTAAACAGGGTGAACCGGATGTAAAAATCGGTCTCATGGGCGTTCTGGCGTACCAGTTCGGTGGTGATGTCCATCAACTCTTCGAGTGAGGCCTCTGGGGTCATAAAGAAAATACGGCTGTTGGCCAGAATGCGCTCATAGTGTTCTTTCATGCGAAAGATGGCGGCGCAGCCCTGCTCCGGGAGCCAATAGCCCCGCAAGCCTTCAAACAGGGAGGTTCCATAGAGGAAGGAATGGTTTTTAATGCTGATATTGGCCTGGTCCAAGGGGACAAACTGGCCTTCAAAATACGCAATTTCGCTCATGATGTTCCATTTCCCAAGTCACGGTTCGGACGTGCTACATCCAAGACGCAAGCGGCGATTGGTTGCCGCCCAATGTTATCTTGCCTACAGCCCAGCGGGCGCCCAACGTCTCTTCATCGTAGCCTGAGGAGCACAGTACCATAAAATCGCCCGAACGTCTTGATGGAAACCCGATGGCTATTGAAGCCGAATGCAATCACTGGGGGCTGGATGCATTTTGACTTGAATCAGAATGAGTTCGTTCAGCAGGCTCTTGTAGGCCGTCCGGGAGGGATCCTGACGGCTGGGATCCTGGCTGGCTTCCCGCAGGTTCAATTCCAGCGTCATCCCGGGAGAAAACGGCTCCATGCCGAAAGTGAAAACTTCAATGCCGTTTAAAACCTGCCCTAATTTTCGCATGGTGAGATTGAGTCGGTCTTTTTCAGCCCAGGCGGCCTGAATTTTTTCGCTTAAATCGTCTTCATACAGCAAAATAATGGTTTGATAGGCTTTGGATAGCGTCAGAATCTGCCGGCTGGCCTGACTCAGGGAGTCGGAGATTAAAATTTCATGACTACAGTCGGATTTTGAGGCTGAACCCATTAGGTCAATCCTAGAGTTTCGATTTGATGAAAGCACCAACCGTTTAAACCGGGTGTTGGATTTTAATCTACGTTAGTTAAAGAACTTAACATAATGATACCGTTTTGTAAAATATTTTCAGGCCCTTACTGGCTTGATAGTTTGAACTTTGAGCCAGCTTTTAGTTTTAACCCTTCTGCAATGACGATGACAATCCCCTGGGTGGGTAAATCATGGCTAGGGGTTACTTTTATCCCCAATGCCTCAGATCGGAAGCGTGCAATAGTCATTGATTTCGGAAAGATTAGTTAAGATGTCTGCTTCAGTGGCAGGCCAAGCTCATCCAATCAATTCATGATTACTGACGTTTTTTATAAGCAGTGTTTTATAAAAAGTTGAGTTGCTTTTCGATGCTTAAATTTCCACTGTGAAAACAAGTTTACCGATAGAGCCTTGAATGAATAAAATTATGGGTTGATCCTGTTTTTTTGAATGAAATAGGGTTTAATCTTGTTCGGATAGGGCAACGGGCTGCCAATGAAGCTGGCGGTCATACAGCTTCCTGCTGCCGGGTGTCCGGGTAGATTTTTTTGGGGGGGCTTAAAATTTCAATTTAAAAAAATAATTCCGGTCTGATTCCTGAATGGTTAAAATGCCATGCGCTGAAACGTCACATGGCACATGGCAATTCACTGTCAAAAAGTGATTGCAGGGTTTCCCGAAAGTGTGGCATGGCCGATAAAAACAATGCGGATCTTGTGCGTCCAAGCCTGGGTGGACTCGTTGCCAGACGCTTGCGATAGTACGCGTTGCTTCTGTTGATGGGAGGCCTGTGACCGTAACCTTTTTATCCGGTTCATACGAGCTGGTCAGGGTGTCACTTGTAACGGATCTGTTACACAGCGTATGAAAAACAGAAGCGCTGCAGGGAAAAAGTTGACAACTCGAAAGCCTTAATTGACAATGGTTTTCATGGTCTTGTATCTTGTTCTGAGTCTAGGCATATTTTGTGATTCAGGCGCGATGCCCAAGACAGGCAGTCTTTTCGGGAAATCCTCGTGCGGAGGTAGCTCAATTGGTAGAGCTTCTGCCTTCCAAGCAGAAGGTTGCGGGTTCGAGCCCCGTCCTCCGCTCCATTTCCCTCATTCAGTGTGTTGGGGTGTGCTGGTTTATTGAGGCGTTTCTTGACTGGTGGCTAGGAAGTGTTCTGTCGAGCATGCGATCGCCTGCTTTTTTTGTGTTACCCTGACGTCAAGGTTAAAATGGTCTCGCCACTGAGTGGTCTCAATTGTCACCGTGCCTCGGGCAGCAGTTTTTGTTTTAACCTTGATTCATTGCGTTGAAGTCACCCTGGAGCCCGCCATGAGCGTCACGAATCTGGATAACGCCGGTTTACAAAAATTGCTCGTCGCAGAGCCTGATCTGCTCCTACTGGATGTTCGCACCCCGGATGAGTATTATGGACTGGGTCACATTCCCGGCGCGCAACTCATGCCCATTCACACCATTCCCGGCAACATGAACTTGCTCGATCCATCCCGCAAGACGGTGGTCATTTGCGAGCATGGCGTTCGCAGCTACGATGCCAGTCACTATCTGGCGCAGCATGACTTCCAGCAGGTGTATCAACTGGCCGCCGGTATGGCTGAATGGAACGGCCCCCGCAGCTTTTCGTCTGATTTGGATTCGGATGATGAAACCGCTGCTTCCATCAGTTGAGGCGATAGGCTGAATTTTTTCAGCCGGACTGTTTTAAGTAATCCCTCACCCGGTTCTGGACGCTCTTTCACGGCTCCCCCAAGCCCCAGCGCCCGAAACCGTATTTTTCAAGAAGCTCTTCTTTCCTCACTCTCCCACTCGATTTTTTGTACAGACTATAAAAAGGTACATGCCATCATGACTGAAATCACTCGCGAAGCCGTTCTGGAAGTCCTGACCCAGGTGATAGAGCCCAACAAGCAGCAAAGCCTGGTGGCCTTGGGCATGATCGATTTCGTTTCCGTTTGCGACAACAGCGTAAAAGTGGATCTGATTTTCCCGTCCACCGACTACCCGCAGCGTGATCAGGTGTTGCAAGCTGCCCGTGAAGCCATTCAGGCCCTCCCGGATGTTAAACTGACCACGGTGGGCATCTCCCTGAAAACACCCGCCGCCACACCGGCTTTTCAGCGCCCGGCCAACAAGCCCACCGCACCCGTGGCGGGCAAACAGTTGCTGCCCAACATTAAAAACGTCATTGCCGTTTCCAGTGGCAAGGGTGGCGTGGGCAAAACCTCGGTTTCCGTGAACCTGGCCTGCGCCCTGACCCAGCTGGGCTACAAGGTGGGCATTGTGGATGCCGATATTTACGGTCCCAACGTGCCCTTGATGATGGGCTTGCGTCACGCCAAAATCACCGGGGAATCCCCTGAAGGCAAACCGCTGCCCCCGGAAAACCACGATGTCAAAGTGATGAGCGTGGCCTTCCTGATTAAGGAAGAACAGCCCGTGGTCTGGCGTGGCCCGCTGCTCGACCGGATTATTCGCCAGTTCCTGAGCGATTTTGAAT
The DNA here is from genome assembly GCA_903866275.1 of Vampirovibrio chlorellavorus. Lineage (GTDB taxonomy): Bacteria > Cyanobacteriota > Vampirovibrionia > Vampirovibrionales > Vampirovibrionaceae > Vampirovibrio > Vampirovibrio chlorellavorus_D. The sequence goes on from CAIPMU010000020.1 coordinate 209,914, forward strand.
GGGGCGAGCTGGACTTCCTGCTGGTGGATTTGCCGCCCGGTACGGGGGACGCCCAACTGACCATTATGCAGGGTGCATCGCTGGCTGGCGCGATTATCGTGACCACCCCGCAAGAGGTGGCCTTACACGACAGCCGCAAGGGGCTGGCCATGTTTACCGGCCAGAATATTCCCTGCCTGGGCATTATTGAGAACATGAGCTATTTTGAATGCGATCATGGCCAGCGCTACGAGATCTTCGGGCATGGTGGCGGTCGCGAAGCGGCCGAGAAACTCGGCGTTCCATTCCTGGGTGAGATTCCCATTGTGGTGGAACAGCGCGAGCGGGCCGATTTGGGCCAGCCCATGGTCATCGCGGCTCCCGACAGCAAGCAGGCTGCCGTGTTCCGTGAGGTTGCCGAGGGCGTGGTCGCCAATCTTCGCCGCGTTCAGGAGCAAAACAAAGTGGCCGCCCACGTTTAAACCTCGGGCAAACGGTGCTATTTGGCTCTGAAACCCTATCGGGCTGGAGGATACCCTTCGATGTACGTCAATATTGTTCCCGGCTGTATCGCCTGTGGCGTTTGCGAAACGCTTTGTCCTAACGTGTTTACGGTCTATGACAGCGCCGAGGCCAATAATGACGCCGTACCGGGCTATGAGGCCGAATGTCGTGAAGCGGCTTCGGCTTGCCCGGTCAGCGTGATTAAAATCGAAGAATAGAAAAGCCGACTGCAGAGCCAGTGGTTCCCTCAGGGCGTTTCGTTTGTAGGCTCTGCCGATACCATTGGGTCAGCTTGAAGTCAGATAGACAAAAAGTGGACTGTCCAGCCTTATCCCAACTGGGGGAGATTGACATAGAACTGGCTGCCCCGGTTCTCTTCGCTTTCCACCCAGATTTGGCCCTGATGGGCTTCCACGATCTGGCGGCTGAGGTACAAGCCCAGCCCGGAGCCAGAAGACCGCTGTTTGCTGGTTCCCTGAGAGAAGCGTTGAAAGAGCAGGGGAATATCCTGGGCGGGAATGCCCCGGCCTGTGTCCGCCACACAGATTTGAATGAGTGGGCGTTCCGTTGCGGATGCCGTCGCGCGTTGAGCTGAACCGGCGGGAGATTTTAAACGCATGCTGACCTGTATCTCGCCGCCTTTGGGGGTGAAATTAATGGCGTTGCCAATCAGGTTCACCATGACCCGTTTCAGTTCCTGTTTGTCGCCATGCACCAAATAGGGCTTCGTGCTGGTTGCCAGGGTGTTTTCAGACGCTTCAAAGTTCAGCACTAGCGTTTGACCCCGATTGTGCGCCAGGGCTTCCAGTTCCTGACCAATCCCGCCAATCAGGTCCGTCAGATTAACCGTGTCCAGAATCAGCTTTTGCCGTCCGCTTTCGTATTTGTAGACTTCCAGAAGCACGTTTACCAGTCCCAAGAGTTCGCGGTTGCTCTGGATGAGCATGGTGATCAACTCCTGCTGACGGCTGGAGAGTTCCCCCAGCGTGCCATCGGCAAAGAAGCCCAGCGTCTGGATGGCGGCCAGCAGGGGGGTGCGTAAATCGTGGGTCAGGGTGGATACAAAATCATCCCGCAGGCGTTCAATCTCCTTGCGGGCAGTAATGTCCCGCAGAACCACCACAAAGCCGCTGGAGGACCCGTTGGGATTGAATCCAGCATCCGACACGGGGTCAGCGGTTGATGCATTTGAAGGGTTTAGGGCGCTAAAGCCTCCGGTGGTTGATTCGGATGACAGAACAAGCGGGGCTATGCTTGCTTCCAGCGGTAATTCACCAATCAGCACCTCCTGAACCCGATGTGACGGCGAGGCGGGCAGACCGGCATTCGAGCTGGCCGGGTTCTGGAACATGTCCCGCAAGGGGCCGGGTTTTCCATGCTCTGAATACGGGACGAGTACTTTTTCGATGGGTAAACCCACCGGATTGAGAGCGCTCAGTGGGGGGACTGTGTTCAGCCAGTGTTGCGCCGCCGGGTTAATGGCCGTGATGCAGAGGTCTTCATCCAGTGTCAAAATGCCATCGGCGGTGTTTTGAACAATGGATTGCAGTTTCTGGTAGGTGCTTCGCAAATCGCGGGTCCGTTCATCCACCAGTTGTTCCAGATGGCGGTTGGTCCGCTCCAGCTCGGCCCGTGTTTCGGTTAAATCCTGAATGGACTGCCGGAGATCGCCGATCAGGTGGCTGCGTTCCAGGCCGTTGTGGATGCTGAGTTTGAGTTCCTCGTTGTCCCAGGGTTTTTCAAGGTAGCGATAAATACCCACGGTGTTGATGGCCTGAATGGCGTTCTCTTTATCGGCATAGCCTGTGAGCAGAATCAGGGTGGCTTCCGGGAGGATCTCTTTCACGGCGCGCAGAAAGGCAATTCCGTCCATCCCCGGCATTGAAAAATCCGAGATAATCACATCCGGGCGCAAGGTTTCTACCTGTGCCAGAGCGTCCAGCGGGTTGTTATAGCAGTGAATGCGGTGCGTGGTCTCCAGACTGAGCATGGTCTGGAGGCTGGAGGTCACCATCATCTCGTCATCGACGATGAGCAGGGTGCCTGTTCGGGCAGAGGCCGGGGCTTGCAAGGACTGCGGTTGCGACTGGTTCATAGCATCCTGAGGATTAGAAGTGATTGCCGGGGGACAAATCACTTTGGCGTACAATATCTATTATAAGCGTCATTCCTCAAGATAGTGAAACCCATGACTGGCCATATTTTTATCATTACCGGGCCTTCCGGTGTTGGAAAAGGCACTCTGTGTGCCCTGCTTCTCAAAATCAATCCCCGCTTTACCCTCTCCATTTCGGCAACCAGCCGGACGGTTCGCGCAGGTGAAGTGGACGGGGTGAACTACTATTTCAAAACCCGCGAGGCCTTTGAGGCCATGATTGAACACGATCGGCAAGCGTTGGATGCCACGCAGCATCATCTGCTGGAGTGGGCCGAGTATAACGGTCAGTTTTACGGCACCCCTCGGGAGCCCGTGGAGGCGGCCTTGCAATCGGGCCGTCATGTGTTGCTGGAAATTGAAACCGCTGGGGCGATGCAGGTGAAACAAAAATTTCCCGCAGCCTGCCAGATTTTTATCGCGCCCCCGGATATGACGACGCTGGAGCAACGCTTGCGCGCCCGTGACACCGAAGATGAACTCAACATCCAGAATCGCCTGCGCATTGCCCAACACGAACTGACGCAACAGGATCGTTTTGATTATGTGGTTATTAACCACAAGCTGGATTCAGCCCTGAGCGAAATTTCCCAGATTGTGGAAAACTGGCACGGCTCAGGTGTTTGATCGTTAAAAGGCCACTCCTTGCCGTTTCAGGCAGAGAGTGGCCAATCGTGTCCTTTAAACTGAGCCTGTCAAAGATGATTTTTGAGGTGAGTGCCAAAGTTACGCGATGGCGTGAAATGAACGGCCACCGTGAATAGTGGCGATTGCGTTTACCGCATCGGTTTTAATCGGCAGTATCGGGCTATTCGTAATCCGTGGGCCACGTCCAGTTTCGGGGCGTGATACTGGACCAGCATATTGGGGCAGGCAAAATTGATTGACCTTTGGCCTATTGGGCTTCTTGCTTGTCTCGTCACTCACCTTCATTAGTGCAAAACGAACACCTCAATCGCATGAGGTATTTTAACGTTTCCTGATTGAACACGCCTGAATGTTTCACTAGCTTTGCTATGGGCATGAACATAATTTCATCAAAATAGGTGCCGGTTGATTTACAAGGTTGTTCCGAAAATCTCAGGCCAATATCCGCTTTATAGAAGAATTCATCCCTGTTTTATGAACGAGGATCATTGCCTGAAAGTTGACTAACACAAAATCGGCATCGACAGTTTTAATCCATGATAAGTCAGCGATTCCGCGTTTCGAGTGGATGGGTTATTGATATGTCCTTCTCAGACATCACCAGTGGATTATGGCCGAATAAAGGTGCCAAAAAAAAGACAAAAGCCGAGCAACAAGCCGATAAACTGGCTAAATTGGCGCGAAAGCGTGAGCAACAGTATGCTCAAATCCATGATGAGGTGGTGGATACCATTGAACTTCGCAATCAAAAGCAGGGCGAAGTCGTGCAACAGGCGGTCAATCTGGCGAGTCAGCCAGCCGTGCAGCAGGTGGCCCTTTCGGTGGCCGGGCAACCGGTATCTTCTGAGACTGCCAAAAGAATGCAGCGCAATATGACGTTGGCTGCTCAGCAGGTCGCGCAAAATCCCCAGCACATTAACCCGGCCATGCTGACGGCTTTGCAAAATGTGAATATCAGTCCAGCCTTGGCGCAAGGGGTGCTTACGGGCTTCACTGACGGTAAGGCTGCCGTCGCTCAGCTATCGCCCGCGCAATATGTTAAACCTGCCGTCTGTGCTTATGTACAAACCGGTCAAAATGTACTGGCTGTCTCTCCGGATGTGGCCAAACTGGCCTATCGGCAACACCAGCTTGGGCAGCAGGCGGTGCGTTTTGGCAAAGAAAAAGACAAGTTGCAGGATGTCCGGTTGGCCCAATTGGCAGCGCAGAACGGGACCCTGAACCAGCAGAAAAAAGGGCGGATTCAGTCCGGTTCCTTGCAGGCCAATTCCCCGGAGGAGCTGGTGGCACTTTTAAGCGGGACTGCGCCGGTCAGTCATATTACCAAAGCCGATATTCAACTGTCGATTCCCGGTGTGCCGGGTTTGCTGCCGGGGTCTGCTCCGCAAAAATTGCAGCTTCCCCAAGTGCAAACGGAAAAGAATCAGTCGCTCTTCACGGGTAAAAAAGCAGATGAATCGTCGTTAACACCCAATGAGCTCACCATTCAAAAATTGAAACAGCGGGACCAGCGTATTGAACAACTCGATCAGCAGTTGCGTCAGCAGGACCCGGTCGCTTTGCAAGCCGCTTTGCAACAGCGGGACGCCGCACAGGTGCAGGTGGTGAAACAGGTGGGTCAGGCCTTGATCAGTCAACCTCGGGAAGCTGTGACCATGGCTGCCGGTTATCTTTGGCCTAAAATGCCTAAAAGCGCCGATGCACAGGCGCCGTTTACAGAGGCACAAATCCAGCAGGCCGAGGGCAAGGTGGGCTATGCGCTGGGCCGCCAAATGGCCAATGGCCAGGTTGAGACTGCCTTACAGACCCAAGTTCGGTTAGAGAATCTCCATGCGGCGGGTCGTCCCGTTGCCCAGGAGCTCAAAAATTTGCACCAGGATCGCGTTATGGAGATCGATCGCCGCATGGAAATTCATGACGGTGAGCAATTTTACGACGCCTTCTCTGCCCCGGAAGAACTGGCTGGCGCGGAGCGGTTTTATGAACAGGCCGCTGTCCGGGCTTTGCCTCGCCCAGAGGATGCTTTATATTTGAATTCACAAATTCCCCGTTTCCTGCCGAATACCTTCCATGAAGGGTTTCGGCGGGCGTTTAATGGCACGCAGCCTCAAGCATTGAGTTAGGGCTGAACCACTTTTGAACGGGAAATATTGGGGGATAGCGAATTGCGCTATTCATGAGGTCATTTTTGTCCCCATTTAGAAACGTTGAGATGAGGCGTTGGTAAAGCAGGCGTTGGGCCACTTCAATCCGAAATGGCCCAAGCTGTTCATGGTTTCTATTTTAGATTGATTTATTGGGTCTGTGTCGTGCTGGTCTGGGCATTCGACTGCGGGATGGTGATCCCCAGAGACTGCACGATCTGGGTCAGGACCTGCATAAATTGAGTCAGAATGGGGACCAGGGTGCTGACCAGATCAGAACTGCCAGTGCTGGTGGTAGTGGTTGGATCGGTTGTGGATCCAGTGCTGGTAGTAGTGGTTGGATCGGTTGTGGATCCAGTGCTGGTAGTAGTGGTTGGATCGGTTGTGGATCCAGTGCTGGTGGTAGTGGTTGGATCGGTTGTGGATCCAGTGCTGGTGGTAGTGGTTGGATCGGTTGTGGATCCAGTGCTGGTGGTAGTGGCTGGATCGGTTGTGGATCCAGTGCTGGTAGTAGTGGTGGGATCGGTTGTGGACCCAGTCCCGGTGGTCGAGCTCGCACCGCTGACATTCTGGCTTACGCCCAGTACTTGCAGCAGTGTGGTAAAGATTTGTATCATCGTGGACAGTATGGGAGCAATCATGCCAGCCAATCCACCGGTTGTTGCGTCAGAAGAACCAGCGCCGGTTGTTGAGCCCGTACCGGTTGTGGACCCTGTATCGCTTGTGGAACCAGTACCGGTTGTTGAGCCATTGCCCGTTGTGGTGTCTGCGCCGGTTGTGTAGCCAGCACCGGTACCTGAACCGGTGTCAATCGCCGTACTAGGAACTGCAAAAATGTTAGGCCGTTGATAACCTGAAGCGTCTAATTGTGGTGCTGTTTGAGGTTTAGTTGCTCCATCGAAGGTTTCACCCAACAAGCCAGTGGGAGCAACGCCATCTGTGTTTACACCGATCCCCTTGGAGGCAACTCTGACACTCATGTACTCGGTATCATTATTTTTGGCATCGTGTAAATTGGTGTTGAACCCCAGAGTGTATTCTGGCGAGGTTACGATAATCTGGTCGCCTTTTTTGGTGATCGTGCTGCCCGATGCCAGGACCACGGGCATACCATCACTGAGATCCTTGTCTTGACCATTGATTGCGACTGAGCCATCGGAGCGAATTTCCACCTGTTGTCCGGAAACGGTCAAACCAATGTCTTTTACATATTTTTTATCGCTGCCAGCCGGGCCATCAATCCGAGCGTTCATTGCCAGGTTATTATCCTGCAGCAGGTTAAACGTGCCAGACTCTTTAAAGTCATATTGTCCTTTATCGGCACCATAGATGTGACCTTCGCCACAAAAACCGGCGTTTTGACTGGGTGCCAATACAGAAGCATTTGCCGGTGGTCCTGCAATGCCCGTATCTAAGCACTGAGACGGGGTATAGCTATCGCTAGTGCTGGCCGAAGCCTGGCCCGTTGCACCTGTGCTGGCTGCAGGGATATTACCAGAGCCCGCTGCTGGGGCAGGCGTATTGTAATAATTATTGGTGACATACGTGGTTGTACCCGGAATTGAACTTGTCATACTCTCTCTGTCCTCTCTCACTGAACTAATTCTTTTGTTTGAAAGCTTTCTCGCCTATGAATTTTTATCGCTATGATTTTTAAAAAACAAATATTGAAAGCGTATTGCCTGCTTGTTACTAATATTTACAATAGGGCGACAATATAATGCCGTTCGATACGTTTATGCGTTGTGGGCGACGGGTGTTTTTTGACGACTGGTTGCGCGGATGTTTGAGTCCCTGTGTGTTTTATACCGTCCTGGGGATTTTACTTAACTCAGGCAATTTCCCGAGTGGTTTTGCTTTAATCCAGTTACCAGAACATTCATCACCTTGTTGGTCATTGTGGTTGTTCTGCAAGCCCGAATAGTCTCGATGCGTATCCAGAAAGAGACGATGGGCTTTGTTCCTCTCGCTTGAAATCCCGGTGTTTAGTAGTTACTTCTGTTCAAATGAACTAAAAAGGAAATCTTCCCGATGCGTCTGATGACCTTTGCTGGTGGGTGTGATTTACCCCGCTCGTCCTCGTCACAAACTATGGCAACGTCGCCATCAACTGGCTGGAGTCAATCGGTTGTGCCGGATCAATTCAGCCGGAGTCTCCAGAAATCACCCGCTTTTAAAGCACCCCATTTTGGCATGGAAGCGGCGCCGCCACCGCCACCGCCGCCGGGTCCCTGGCACCAGCTCCCGGAGGATGCGGTGGGCGATAATAACATCGGGGACGCTGAAAATCCGGAGGGGCAGGAAAACCCAAATCCGGAGGAGCAGGCTAATTTTCATACCCCGGATAACGCACCAATAGTGAACAACGTTCCACCACCCGTCAGGCGTCAGGGTTTGGTTCCCAGTCCCGCTGTCCGAAATCTTCTGGCGCTGTTTGATCAGGTCGCAGAGCAGCCCGCGCAAGATGCTGAGCCTGACCCCGCCGACGTCCAGCTCGCGCACTCGGAAAGTTCTCAGGCCTCTGCGATTACCTTGCAAGCTCGCTCTCCTTTTAGCACACCTCAATCCAAGCGTAAAAGAGATTAAGCAGAGATTGAACAGATCGGTTTAGTCCGGCCCTGAAGGATTTAAATAGAAAAAACGCCCCCGGCTTGAAATCTGAGCCGGGGGCGTTCTTTTGCTGAAACTTTAGTTGGTGGCCGCAGGTTTAAGGCGACCCAACCAGTTTTGGAACCTGACCCGCCAGTCTTGCAACCTGATACGATGCAAGGCGTAGGCATTGAGCTCTTTTCCATCCGGGCCAACGTAATTGCAACGGCCAAAGACGGCTTTTATTCGGTGCCAGAGCGTGATATTTTCGCCTTCCTGAGTGGCCAGTTTGTAGGTTTTCCCCAACAGGCGCGTGGATGCTGCGGGCAGGGAGAACCCGAATCGGCCACCCACAATCAGGAGTAAGGCGGGTACCAGCATATTGAAGAAGCCCTTGCCGGAGGCCTCGGCATCGTGATGGTTCAGGCCTTTGGCAAGTTTGAAAAGGCCGTCACCAGTTGCACCCATTAGCAGGAGTGCCGCGAAGGCTGGGCCAAATAAGAGCTTAGCGCCATATAAGGTGCCCATAATGGCCAGTCCTTTAGCGGTCCCTAAGGTGTGAAAGGCAGACTGGGCGGCCTGGGCGAAGCCCTGAAAAAAGCCGGTTTTCTTTTTGTTGGGTTGCTTGGCAGGATTGGGCGCGCCATTGATGGATACGACATCCGGCCGAAACGGGACGAAAGGCGTATAGCTGAACATACCAGGCGGTGGAGGCGGCACAAACTGGAAGGGATTGCCATATCCATTTCCGCTCCAGTTATTGAAACCACCTTGATAACCCATTCCTGAAGGCATCCTTTCAGTTAGATCCGTTAGAATCCTAAAATAGTCGTGTCAGGTTTTTCGTTTCGATTGGTTTTTTCATACCTGCTGCACGCATAAAAACAACTTTTGGCAATCTTGTGCCATGCCGGGATCTGGATTTGGAAAGTATCGCTTTCTATTGTTTGCGTTCATGCTTGCAGGGCGTCGCCTGCATCAATGCGACGGAGGGGAGATACTGATGGGGCCATAGAGGGTACTTTGCGATTTTGGACGAAATAAAACTTGCCTTCGTGAAAATTTGGCTTAAAATAGTTGGATTCATGGGTTACATATTGATGTCAATTGACATGAATAGTTTGGGGTTTCATTTCCGGAATGGCAGCTGCGTGCCCCCCTGATGGGAGGGTTGACCAGAATGGCAACTTGAATGATTCACCGGCTTGGATATAAATCGCATAGTCGCATTCACATAGTGGGTTTTTAGAGATTGTTACTAACCAATCTAAAGGGGAGTTTTTAATGACTTTCAGTTTTACGATGCCTGTGTCTGCCAGTTTGACTTCTCGGAATCAGCCTGTGCCTGCGAGAAAGGGCAAGCAAACAAACTTGAATGCCGGTTTGCCTGGGAAGAGCCGACTTTCCTCCTCCGGCGGACAAGAAGATGTTTTTCTGAAATCAAAGCCGGTTTATCCGCCCCTGAAGCATTCACACACCCGAACCCGCACGGTCCCCATCGATACGGTTTCTGTGGGTGAGTTGTTATCCGATCAGCATTTGGTGCGGGACACACAAACGGGTGTGGTTTTTCGACCCGATTTGAACCATATCAAAATGGTGCCCTTCATTAGGAACTCTGAAAAGGGCGTCAAATATGAATCTGTTCGGGATGGTCATGAAAAAAAAGTGTTCATTTACAACCTGATCGAAGAATCAGATGGGCCGTTTCAGATCCGGATTTCGGGTAAACGAAAAAATCCTGATTTTGCAGAGGATGAATCTCAAGAGTCGCCCTATGAGATGGTCGCTACCTTTAGCCATTTTGGTCGCACGGGTAAAACCCAACAGCTGGAGCTGGTTAAGTCGGATCAGCCCTTCAGTTTTAACTATCGGGATTATCTCAAGCAAAAGTTTCAGGCCATGCGGGAAGCCCTTCATTCTGAAATGACTCAGACTGAAAATCCGGAAGATCAGCTCACGTTTGATCCCAAACGGAACTACTGGAAAGAGGCGTTTCAGAAACAGCAGGAAACAGAGGCGCATCTGTCGGATGTTGAGTCCTGAACGCCACATTGCCAGGAAATGCCTAAAACCGGGTGGGATTAGGTGTTGTCTGAAGGTGATACCCGCCAGTGCCGGTTAAAGACGCTGCACGGTGGGCGGCAACTGCTGGTGAATATATTGTGCCAGTTCCTGGATACTCTGTCGCTGGGGATAGGTCTGGCGGTAGTAGAGGGCCACGGTTCGTCCGTGCGTCGGATTGCGAAACCTGAAAAATTGCAGGGTTTCGTTGAGTCGGGAACCCACGGGTTTGGCCAATTCGGGGATGATCGCCATGCCGAGTCCTCCTGCGCTCATTTGCAGGAGGGTTTCCAGGCTGGTGGCCTTCACGTTCAGGTTGGTCTCCTGATGTGGCAGTGCGCACAGGGCCAGCGTTTGATCTTTCAGGCAATGCCCGTCAGCCAGCAGTAATAACCGGGTCGTGTCGATGTCTGTTACATCAATCATTGGTTCCGCCGATTCGAGGGCAGGGGCTGATACTGGGGTGAGGGGGTCTGGTTTTCGGTTGGCCAGCAGAAAGGGCTCAAAAAACAGCGGGATTTCCGCCAGAGCGTTCTGGTCAAAAGTAGGGGCCGCAATCACCGCATCCAGTTTGCCTTGCCGAAGCGCGCTCACCAGATCCTCGGTGAACCCCTCGATGACCATCAGCTGTAGGTCTGGAAAGGCCGTTTTCAGTCCACCCACAAAATAGGGCAGCAGGTACGGGCAGACCGAAGCGATGGCACCCAGCCTGAATGGTCCGGACAGGGGGTGTTCATGGTGCGCCGAAAAAGCCAGCAGCTTCTCCGCTTCATCCAGCACGGTGCTGGCTTGTTCAACAAAGCGGATGCCTGCAGCAGTGAGGGCCACGTGTCGTTTCGTGCGCTCAAAGAGCTTTACCTGGAGCTGCAGTTCCAGATGCTTGATTTGTTTGCTCAGCGCGGGCTGACTGACCGCGCAGTCCAGTGCCGCCAGGCTAAAACTTTGATGCCGGGCGATTGCCAGCACGTAAGACAGATCTTTAAGACTGAGGTCAGAAACATTCATAACTTCAGGTTATTACTCATAGCGCTTATATGTATTATACGGACAATAGTACCGATGCTATAGTAACCATGTCAACACAACGGATAGGAGATGCACGCCGATGAACACTCACTCGACTCAAACCGAAAAAAATCTGGAAGCCGCCTTTGCCGGTGAATCCATGGCCAATCGGAAGTACCTTTTTTTCGCGAAGATGGCCCGCGAATTGGGCAATGAGGAAATTGCCACCCTGTTTGAAAACACGGCTCACCAGGAAACCGCCCACGCGTTTGCTCATCTGGAGTTGCTGTACCCCAAGGCGGAACTGACGGTTGAGCGCCTGCTGGAGATTGCTGCCGAGGGTGAGCTGTATGAGAGCAAGCACATGTACCCTGAGTTTGAAGCGACGGCCCGCCAGGAAGGGAATCTGGACGCTACCTCCGAGTTTCAGGAGCAAGCTGAGGAATCTGCGGCGCATGCGGCGATGTTCCAGATGGCGGCCAAGCGCTTTAAGGCGCTCACCACGGTGGAAGCCCATCATGCGGCCCGTTATCAGAAAGCGCTGGCTAGCCTGCAAGGCAAAGCCTGATTATTGCCTGATTTTCCAACTTTTTGCAGTCAGCAGTCAGTTGCTCATTCGTATCCATCGTTTAACAAAAGGAAGCTTTTATGTCTTACCAAAAATATATCTGTTCTCTTTGTGGGCATATCTATGATGAAGCCCTCGGTGATCCCGATGGTGGCCTGCCGCCCGGTACCCGTTTCGAGGATATTCCCGACACTTGGACCTGCCCTGATTGCGGCGTGGGCAAAGATATGTTTGAGCCCTATAACGGCTAATCAGAGTTTCATTGAATGTTCAATCAACCACGGGCGCCTTGGACGCCCGTGGTTTTGATTCTCTATCGGGCGCTCGTTTTTTTAAGGCTCCGGGAAATTTTGAGTTTGTTTTGAAGTTGGCGTTGTCTGAATGCGTCCCTGACTTTTGATGCTTTGGGCAGGTTGCTTTTGGTGGGTTGGGGTTCAGTGGGTGTGTTGGCCCCAGATATGTGGGTCGAGGCGTGGGATTTCGTGGTGGGTGTGTACTTGTGCACTTCGAAACCAAGCTTTCTTAGTGTTGCCCGGTCTTTCAGGTATTCGTTGTAATTGCTATAGCCCAGCTCAGTTGCCCGTTTGGTTGTCCATGCGGCACGAGCCTGAGGATCATACGGGCGTTTTTGTTTAGTTGCGTTTGGTGTTTTTTCATCAGAGGAGCGAGCCTGGTTTGTGGCTGTTTTGGCGCTCGTGAGAAGCTTGGGCGGGTTATCGGATGGCGTTTCTGAAGAGCATTTTCTGAGTCGCTTCCGGGCGCCTGGTTCTTTATCTGTAACCTGACGCTGCACCTGAGGAGACTCAGGTGCAAGATGCTCAGTGGCCAAAATGGCAAAGGGGTTACCCGATTTGGGCGAGTTTTTTGGCTCAGAGATGGGATTGAGCCATTCGTTCAGCGCTGTGGGTAAAGGCTCTTGCATCATGGCGGCCATATCGGGAGAAGGCGGCCGAAAGAGGGTGGGTTCGTCATGTAGACGAAAAAGGTCTCCAAAGGGGTCCTGCAGGTTGTCCAGGAAAGGGATCTCCAGAGCTTCGTCGCTAGGGGCGAGAGACTGTTCCTGAGGGGTGTACCACCCGCTCAACAGTGAAGGGTAGGGATCCGAGGCGTGGTTGGAATCTGTGTGTCGAAATAGGATCGGCAGCTGGGATACCTTACGGGTATCGGGTGCAAACGTGTCCAGTTCAGGAAAAGGCAAGCGATTCAGAGGGGGGGAAGCTGATGGCAGGTTAGATGGCTTTGGGTCTGTTGTGGTGTTAATTGGGACTAACCCTTTCATACCAAACCGTAAAACATTCATGAGGCTGTGCTTCCTATGGTTAAAGGATCATGACAGTGTAAAAGAGTCTATTGGTCTTTGTTCCGTTGAGAGCCTCACGCTGATCCGGAGGGATAGGGATGGTAATGTATTGAAACCATGACTTGAACTGTTTTTCAGGTGGTGAAATCAGCGAGTTTTGACTGATTATGTGACATTAAAGCTTTTCGAGCCATGAAAGCCCTTGCTAGGTTTGGTGAGGGTTTTCAACAAAACTGACAACAACATCATACAGGGAAGAAATGGATTTGAAAATACAGAAATCCGGACAGAACAAGTGCTATAGGGTAGAAATAACAGGCATGGTTCATGGTGCTTATAAATTGAGCTATGAAGGGGTCAAGCCCAAGGGGGAACTTGCAGGATCAGTTTTTGGGTGCAAATTTCCCGTTGGCGTCACGTGTTCGGGTAATAAACAGGCTTGCAAGTTTCCTGGCTCGTCTTATGGCCTGGGCTTGACTGATGGCCTGGGTTCGACTTGTGGCCTGGGCTCGTTTTATGGCTTGGGCTCGGTTTAGGGCTCTGCTTTGGCGTGTGGATTGGGTATGGTCTGCGGCTTGGGTTCGACGTGTGGCTTGGACTTGACTGGAAGCTTTTTTAACGAGCTCTATTTTTTGTGAGGACTTTGGTGCCCTGGAAGCGGGTTTGGATAGGGTGGGTTGTAAGGGGCTCATGCTGTTTTCAGGAATATCATCCAACGTGTCATGCGTTGGCAGCAGGGGTTGAAATCCCAGTTTTGCCAATGAGGAAGTCGGGTGAGTCTCTTGCGCTTTTTCCGGTTTGCTAAATTTTCCGTTTAAGTCTCGTGTTCGATGGGTTGTGTCCCGCTTGATCGTTCCACCGTTCTTTCGTTTTTTGGATTTTGTCTGCTGGGCTGGTTGTTTGAAGGACAGTTGATCCTGTTCTTGCTGTGTGAGCGGAGGCAACTCAAAGGGGTTGCTCTTCTCCCTGGCAAGCGACAGAAAGGAGGGAAATGATGAGAATCGTGACATGCCAGGCTTATGTTTGTCGGTGGTATTTTGCCACTGGCTTCCCGCAGGCGTTGTTTCGAATGGAGAGGCTGCGAAGGGGTTCGGCTCAGAGGCCTGCAATGCATTGATGTGCTCGTGGAACTCCGGGGATGGTGCTCTAAACAGATCAAAATCTGAAAATGGTTGATCCGGCTCCCAAAACGATTGATCCTGGGGCATCAATAAGTCCAGGATACTTTCTGACAGCTTCAGGTTCTGACTATTGCCTTCCGTGTGGCAGGCTTCGGCCTTGTGGGTGGGTGTTGCTGGCACTTGCTCGACCTGGCGGAGGTGAGAGGTCCCTTTGGGAGATTTCGGCTCAAAGTCCAACTGATCCGCCTGAATATTCAGGATGGATGCTTCTGAGGCTTGTCGCTGCGGCGAAGCAGAGCGTGACCATGCCGTAGAGCTTGTTGGTGTGGGATGGAGGGGGTATGTGCCAAATTTAAAACTGGTCATGGGAATCAGGCTTTCTCTTGGGGCAAATGCTCATTACTCCTTTTTAAACCCAAAGCCGGGTTAAAAGTGTTCTTTAGGACCTCTTTTTTTAGGGTTGTTTTTTTCCTGGTTGTCATGGACTCAACACAGGCACTTTGAGTCATCAGGCCCACTTGTCGGATTTTGCCTGGGGCAAATCCAGAATCCGTTGAACGCCATCCTGCGTCTGGTAGGCGATGCCCAGGCGGGCGGGTGGCGTCTCTTTTTGTTCGGATACCCCTTCGGCGATGGTTTGCATCATCCGAAATACATCCTGAGTATAGTTTGCTTGCTGTTCTGGTCGATCCAGTTGATAGCCATATTGTCCAGCGGTTCTGCTCATGATGTTAAAGGTCTCTTCGGATAACTCGATCTGCTGGCTTTGGCTGCCCTGGGTCCTGCTCAGGGGAGAGGACCAGTGGGTTGGATTTACTTCATAGCCTGTTCGGGATACCAGTGCACCGACTCGGTTGGTCATATATTGCACCACGGATTGCTCGTTCAGTTGGCCCGTGATGAAGACTCCAATCAAATCAGGGATAAACCCTTGAAAATGGAAGGGTTTGCGAATCTCCTGCAGGACTCGGGGAGATGCCTTGGCAGATTTTTTTGGATGGGGTTGATAGATGACGAGTTTGGCGTGATAGGCGGGTTGATGCCAATCGATGCTGCGACTTTCTGACAAAATTTGAGTGCCCAGACTAAGCAGGACTGAGAGTTGTTCTGAGGGCGTGGGGTGATTACTCGGACTCGGGCCAGAAATGCTGCCGCTCCACTGTTCTGATTCCTGTAGTTTTTTCCAGGTGGATTGAATCTGCCTGCCGGGGATTCGGGTGGTGATGACTGGTCTTGGGGCGGGGATTTTTCCCTGGGAAGGCTCCAGGCTGGCGGTGAGTAGGGAGTTGGCGCGGCCATGCTGACATTGAATGATGCTAAACGAGTCGGCTTTGGCTTTTCTGCTATAGTTTGGTCGTGATTCACCCCGTTGCCGGACCCGTTTGGGCTGTTCTTGCGGCTCTTTGAGTCGAGGTGCCACCCGAATCTGAGACCGGGATAATCCGGCTTGCCAGAATTCCGGTTGGGGGGACTGCATTTGCAAGGTAAACGGTTCGCATCGAAACGTTGGTGGCGGCGGTGTGATCGGCATCGGAATACTCCACTCTGATAACACGGTGCTCACTGAGTGAACCCGTACCCACTACTGAAAATAATGAAACCATCGAAACCTGTGAATTTAGGGCGATGGTATCACAAAGGCTCTAAAAAGCGAATTGTCGGCGGAAATGTCTGAAGCATATGTAGAAGCACGGTAGCGTTTAATTCAGCTGGGGGCGTTGATGATACAGGCAGTCCAATACGGTATTCAGTTGCTAGTTAGGTAGAGGATAGTCCAAAACAATACACAAGAATAAGCGCCTGGGTAAGCTTGGGAAAGCCAGGCTTAAAGCGGTAAAGACTTTTTAGGGTCCGATTTCTGGTATGAAAGCCGCTCTGTGAGTTCTGGGGGCGATAGGTGGTGACAGTTCTTGATTGATTTATTTGGGTTTCAAATTTGAAAATAACTAGCATCAAAATCCGGAAGTTTGTTTTTAAGCCATTACGTGAGGGTTTGTCGCATTTAGACCCGTTTTGCCAGGTCGGCTTGTTATCACGATTCATGACCTGATTCCGGGTTTGATACAGGAATCGGTTGGAATCAGGAACAGGCATTCAGTATGAACATTAAAGCATAGGGAGTCAATCAAGATGTCAGGATACCCATATCCGTATCAAAGCCCAGGTGGTTACTCGTCTGGTAGCCCTGCGACTAATCCATATGCCAGTGCTTATGGTAGCGGTTTTGGCGGTTATCAGGACTGGATGAATTTTGCAACCAGTGGTGTTGATCCCAGAATGATGGGGATGGGCGCCACCTATGGCAGCTCCACCTCCGATTACATGCATTCTAATATCTGGAATATGTCTCCCGGAATTAATCAGCAGTCACCGATGGATGATAATACGCTGATTGGTGGTTTTCAGGGTATTTTTAGTCAGCTCGACAGCCAGGTCGCTGGTACCAGTGATGGTGTTATTTCCAGCAATGACTTGAATTCGGCTTTAAAAGATAAAACGGGGAAATACTCGAAACACGATAAACCAGTGATTCAGGCGATTTTAAATAACCAGGATGGTTTACGCGGCAGGCTGGATCAAATGGATGGCAAGGTGGATGGCCTGATTAGCCAGGATAGTGTCAATCAGCTGCTGGTGGACCCCAATGCGGGTGGTGGTTCATCCACTTACCCACAAGCACCAATGGATGATAATGTTCTGATGGGGCGCTTCCAAAGTATCGCTAGTTCGCTAGATGCACAGAATACCGGAACAGCAGACGGCTTGATTACAACCGGGGACCTGAATCTGGCGATCAAGGATACCACTGGCAAATATTCCGAGGAAGACAAGAAAGTAATTCAGGCGATTCTGGATAATCAGGATGGCTTGAGAGGCAGGTTAGACCACCTGGATGGAAAAGATGACGGTATGTTCAGTATTGACTGCATTAACAAGCTGGTGGCTGACCCCACCGCGTCTCTGGTGAATCCGGTGGATAAAATGACCAACACCGAAGCCATCATCACCATTGCCAATTATCAGGAGCAAAATGGCCTGTCCGATGGCATGAGCCGCGCTGATGTGCAAAAGATCATGGCTGATTCCAATAGCTCGCCGGAACTAAAGAATGCAGCTCAAAAATTGCTGAATAACACTGAGTTGTTCCGTACGCTGGAAACCGCAGATGCACACGGACGGCCCGATGATATTTTCAGTTATAAGGATGCGATGTCTGCTTTGGATATGCCGGACCTGGATACCATCGGTGTTCCCGCAACGACAGTCAGTACCGCTAGTGCTATCAGTCCCACGAGTTCCAACAATTATCCGGCTTCATCTACGATGCCGGGTTACCCTTGGGGTTCTGTGGGTGGAGCGCCCAGTTCAACACTCACGGCGTAACGACTCGATGGTCGAAGCGGCTTTACACCAGCCCCTCGGGACAGGAAAGCGTGACTTAACGGGATTAGAGTGTCACGCCGGGACCGACCGGTTGAGGTCCAGCAGGACGCCACATCGGTTGAGCAGGATAGGCAGGCATAACCGGTGACGGATTGATCAGGCTACTGGGTCCGGAGGATAGCCAGTTCAACGCCGAGGGCGACGGTATGGGTGTATTAGCATTTAAAGGGGCTGGGGCGACTGGTTTGGCCTTGCCCTTTTTAGGCTTGTAGTCTTCTGGCAGAACTTTTTCCAGCAGCGTAGAAAGCCCATAAAGCCCGCCTATCAATAATCCAAAGTAGACCGTCATGGCACCAGTGCCAATAAAGGAGGCTTTTAAGGGCCGTAGGGCAAGTGTTTCAGGGTCTCGTAAATGGGTATTGATGAACTGGTTGATTTTGAGTCGAAACTTTTCGTTGGCAGGTATGGTTTCTGTACTGGCATCAGTAAGACGCTTCAGCGCTTTTTGAAGCTGGGAGGCTCCCAGCCATCGACTCATAATGGTGGCCACTACCTGTGCCAATAACGGGACCACCTGTGTGATGACCTGTTGCTGTCCCGAATCTTTCAATGGAGGTGGTTTTTTTGCGTAATGCTTCTGGATGGCTGCTTTGATGATGTCTCCCACCACGAAGTAACTGATCAGTTGTAGACTGCAAGTGGCTGTTTGTCTGGAGACATCGCTGATCACATGGCCATATAGGTCCGCAGCCTGCTTGATAATTGCCTTTCGTTCCGCTTTAAGCCCTAGTTTTTTGGCTTTTTGGACTTCGTCATTTCCCAGACCCGACCAGAGATTGCCCAAGTGGGTCGAGATTGGCGTGAGGGCTTTGAAAATCGGCACCGTGCCTACAAACCAGTACAGAAATTTCGTCTGTCCTGCAGAGAGGGACACCGGTTCATCTGCGGTGTCAGCAGGGTATGCGGATGTGGTCACAATTGTGCTCCAAAAAAGGGGGGCAGCAGCTTGGGTCATGCTTCGGGGATGAATTCGGATGCATTGTAGTATAAAAAAAAGCGTGCATGTTAAAATTGCTCGATGTTTTCCGAATCTGATCACTTGGCCTGTCTGGGGTTTGGCATGGTCTTCACGTTTATGACCCTGATAATGACCCGCCGGTTATCTCCCATGCTGGCCCTGATTGTGGTGCCAACCCTTTTTGCCGTGCTGGGTGACTTTACGGGTACCATGGGCCCCATGATGCTCGAAGGGATTCAGCATCTTGCCCCTACGGGTATTATGCTGATGTTTGCCATTCTGTACTTCAGCGTGATGCACGATGCAGGTTTGTTTCAGCCTATGGTGAGCACAACCCTGAGGCTGGCAGGCGGTGATCCGCTCAGGGTCATGCTGGGAACGGCCATATTGGCCTTGCTGGTCTCGCTGGATGGTGACGGATCGACCACTTACATCATCGTGATCACGGCCTTGTTGCCGTTATATCAGCGCCTGAAAATCAATCCCCTGTTTTTGAGCGGGATTGTGATGCTGGCGGTGGGGGTTACGAACATCACCCCCTGGGGTGGGCCGACTGCTCGGGCGGCCAGTGCCTTGCATCTGGACCCTAACGCCCTGTTCACACCGATGATTCCGGCGATGCTGGGTTGCAGCCTATGGGTGGTTATCGCCGCCGTTCTGCTGGGGCTTTGGGAGCGTCGGCGTCAGCGCAAACTGGCCCTATCGCCTGAGCCGCTTCCGGAGATCGAGGTGACCTCAGGGTCTGCGCCACATCCCCTCCGAATGACCCTGAATGCCCTGCTGACAATTGCCTTGCTGGTTTTACTGGTTTGGGGTGTTTGTCCCATGCCGGTCCTGTTCATGCTGGCCTTTGCGCTGGCCATGCTGATTAACTTTCCCGATCCGCAGGCCCAAAAGGAGCGTTTGGCAGCGCATGCTCCCAGCATATTGATGGTGGTCTCGTTAATTTTTGCCGCCGGTATTTTTACCGGTATTCTGTCGGGGACGCACATGGTGGATGCCATGACCGACACTATTCTGGCTCTGATTTCCAGGGACATGGGGCCGCATCTCTCCCTCATTACGGCAGTGGTCAGCCTGCCGCTTACCTTTTTTATATCCAATGATGCCTTTTATTACGGGATGCTCCCCTTGTTGACCAAAGCGGCCGCCACCTACGGCATCAGTGCCGCTGAGATGGGACGGGCCGCGATCGTCGGACAACCGGTGCATGTGCTGAGCCCGTTGGTTCCTTCTACCTATCTATTGGTGAATCTGGCCGGGGTTGATTTTGTGGCGCATCAGCGATTCACGATCCTGTGGGCCATTGTGACCTGTCTGGTGATGCTTGTGGTGGGCATGGCGTGTCAGGTCATTCCGTTTTGATTTTAAATTGATTTTAAAAGGATCGAGCTTATTTTAGAGGGCTCACCTTATAATGCATCAGGAAAAAGCACAGGATTGCCCGGGTGAGGGTTTGAGTTCAATTTCCTCTGCCTGAAGTTTTCAGCCCCAGTCAGGCCATCATCCGGTATACTATTGAGCAGGTTGAGATTTTTTTGAGGGCTTCGATATGCATTTTTCCAGGCGTATCTTTGGGTTTTGCACGCTGTTGCTGTTGGTCTGGGGTTCGGTTCCAACGGCACATGCCGGTATCTGCGGTTTATCCGATGATGAGGCTGCGGTGCCGGGCACTGGGTATGCCGGGTATTGGCGCAGTACGCTGGGGATTGTCCGGTTGGTGCACTATGGCGGGAATACGCTGGAAGGTCCTGCAACGGCCTCGATGTATATTAAGGGCACCGAGTCCGGGAGCACGTTTCAGGGGCGTTTTGCCGAGGACACCGGGGAGTATCATCTCGGCACCATTACCTTTACCCAAAGCCATGAGGGGCGATGCCTCAAAGGTCATCTGGTTTACGATAACGGCGAAGAAGGCGGCGATGACTGGCTGGGCTATCGCCTGGCAAAACGCCCGGAGCCGCATTATAACGACATTTATGAACTGAGCGATCGCACCGACCATTTAAAGCAACTGGTTGGCGGGATTTTAACCTGGGCGCAAATTGACGGCCCCGATATACTGGACATCGACACCCGCCCTGGTCAGTCGTTAAGAGACCCATCCTCGGGGGGTAATAGCGCGGGCAACACGCGCCAGCCCGGACGTCAGCAATCGGGGGCTTCAGCCTCTTCAGTCCCGGTCGCACTGAGTATGCATTTGGATAAATCCAGCTATCAGCCCGGAGAGATGATATTGGGCAGTGTGGATTTGGGGTCGCAGTATACAACGGGTGCCATCTGGGGCATTTTAATGCGTGCCGATACCCCGCATCAGGGGTATGAGGGGGAAAATACCCTGTTTCAGGCCAATGTCCCCGGTCATGACAGGGACATGCGCCCTGTGCTCTTCAATAATCTACAACCGTCGCAACGGCATTACGATTGGCGTTACAGTGCCCCTGATCTCGCCGGGGCTTATGAGTATCGTTTATTCTGGACGCCTGCGCCATTGATTGCCAATGGGTCGGTAAACCACTACACCGAAATTGCGGCTGCGCCAATGACTGTGGTCGGAGCTGTGTTGTCTACACCGCCGGGCAGCAGTGGTGGCAGCCCGACGGCGGGTTCCGGTGGCGGTCAGTGGCTGATCATGGATTCCTACGGGCCAATTTCCGGCATATTGAACGGCAGTACGCTACAGGTGAACCCCGGTACCCTGACCACCCGGTATGCGCCCCCTGCTATTTTCAGGGCCAGTTTGCAAAAAAATGATTCTGGTCAGGCGTTGAGTAGCAGTTTGTATGGCCAGTACATTACCCCCAATTTCATCAAGGGCGAGATTTCCATGTCTGGCGGCACTGCGCTGGGTTGTAATGACTGGGGTACGTTTGAGCTGAATTGGCACCCTGAGCAGAATCTGGTGACGGGCCAATTTAATTTTAAAAACTGTACCAACGGCAACATGGTGTTTTGGGGGCAAAAACGATAAATTGAACCCTGACCGCACTCCTGTTGTCAGGCCCTTTGGGGCGCTTTCTGCTTTCGTTTGAAACCGCATTCATTGAGCCGATAACGCACGCCGGGCAGGCCGTACCTTGTGTTATACTGGCCAAAAATGGAGCGTTGTTGGAGGTCGATTATGCAGTTGTCGTGGGGTATTCAGTGGCTGTTTTGGCTTGCGGCGTTGGCTGCGGTCTGGGCGAGCTGGGGTTCAGGTTATTCAGGAAGCACTCCAGGGTTTCCCCAGTGGCAAATCGACTGTTTGAAAATGCTCCCGCAACACTTGAAAGATCACTGGCGTCATCATGTGGGTGGCTTGGCCATGGCGGGTGTTTTCGTTTTGGTTGCGCTGGGCCTCCATCTGGAACTGGCGAATCAGTGGGCCTATCTGTTGGGTGGCGCTGGATTGATGAGCCTGTTGGCCAGCCTGCCTCTTTCCGCCGCGACGCGGGGGCTGTTGCTGGTGGTGGTCGCCTACGGGGTGTTTTCCGGCTGGACGGATCTCACCACATTGTCTTTACCCCTGCTGGCCAGTTTTTCAGGGCTGCTGCTGGGTAAACTCTGGCAACTCGATGACTGGGACGATTTGCTCTTGCCCGGCGCATGGCTGGTCGGGCTGTATTGGCTGACCACCAGTACGTTGGATAATTTGCTGTTGCCGAAAATTTCGCTGCTCACGGTCATGCTTTCAGTGAGTTTGTTATTGCGGGGCGTGCAGGCTGTGCCTGCCATGAAGCAGGTTCCTCGGGTAGTGCAGGTTGTGTTTCTGGTGATAACCGGTGGTTTGGGCGCCTGGTTGGGGGTGCAAAATTTATTGCTGCAACCCACTTTATTGCCCTGGGCTGGCCTTTTTGCCGGAGGCATTGGGTTGGGTATGGTTCTGTTTCATCTTGCCGATGAGCCGACGGGAGCGGCCTCTGCTGAGGCATTGCCAATGCCTTTGCAGGCAGGCGTGATGGCCTTCATCGGGATTGGGCTTGCCGCGCTGCTGGCCTCCCGGTTATTTGATACGCTGGCTTATACGATTCTGGCCATCGGGATTCTCAGTCATCAGCGTTTGGGACGTTTTGGCGCCGTGTCCGTCTGTTTTCTGCTGGGGCGTGTTTTGTTGCAAGTGTTTTTGCAGCAGTACAATACCAATGTCACCGGCATTAATATCATGCACCCCTATGCCAGCGCGGCCCTGTATATGGGTTTTGGCCTGATGCTTTTGCTGCCCCACGGGTTGAACGCCAGTCAGATGACGCAGCATGGAAACCTGAAACCAGAGGCGTCCGCGTCCATCCAGTTTCCTGCTTTGGCGATTTTGTGGATGAGCCTGATTGCTCTGGGCAGTGCAGGTTTTGCCAATTACTTTCTGCATGTGGAGGCCACGGCCAGCTTGTTGTTGGCCTTTCTGGTGGCCGGTTTGGGTGTCGGCCTTCTGGGAACCTTTAAAGCGTCTCAAGCCAGAAGCTTGCCGCTGGTGTTGACCTTATTGAGTCAGACTGGCGTGTTGGCCATTCCTGAGGTGTTGAGTTGGGGAAATGCTGCCGACAAAAATGAAAAAATGCTCGTGTTGGCGGGTGCGTTTGTCTTGATGCTGCTCGCGGGGCTTTTGGCCCAACGGCTGGCATCACGGAGACAACCGGTACAGGTCTCTTGAAATCATGCGTGAGCCTGAGGCGCCGTGTTGAAACACCGTGATCAGCACGCTTTGATCGGTGTGCTGATTCACCACGCGTTGCAGCGTTAGCGGCCCGATCGGTGAGCGTCCGTTGAATCGGATGCGCAGTTCATGGTTCTGAACACTCGCACGAAAGCGCACCGGTTGCGATAATCGATTCACCCAGCGTAAGTCTGCGCCGCCATACCAGACCGTGGCATCCAGACCGGGCGGCACGCTATGAATGGTACGCAAGTGCGGCACCCGTTGCTCAATCTGAAATCCCGCTTTGAGGGCCGCCTGATACAAGGCCGAAGAGAGCAAGCAAATCCCGCCGCCGATGGTGGCGGGACTCTCACCGCCCAGATAAGAGGGGGCGGCTAAATAGCCACGGGCGGGCGTTCTTGGGCCGACGGCCTGATTGAATGAAAAGTGCGCGCCCGGTGGTATGACCAGTCCGTCCAGCCGTTGGGCGGCCAGTTGCACATTGGTTTGCTGCGCGCGGGATAAATTCTGCATCGATTGCTGCTGCTCAATCAGCGTGACCGCAAACGGCTGCGTCCACCAGCAGGCCAGCGCCAAGGCCATAGGAAGCCCCAGCAAAGCCCCGATGGATTTGAATCGGCGATTTGCGTTCAAGGTGCAATGCGCTCCGGGTGTAAGTTCATTCCACCACCTGCAAACTATCCAGACTGGAATAGGCCTGAATGCGCTGGGTGTACATGCCTTCCAGCTTCACCGGATTCATCTGGAAGCGGCCCGGTAACTCCATGCGCACGAGCATGTGAAACTCAGATTTGCCTGCGGGAATTTGACTGGCAAAGAGCACCACGCGATCATCCAGAACGTCCTGATGACTCCACCACCACTGGTTCCAGCTGGTTTCAAAGTCGCTGGTTTCCTCGATCTGGCTTTCACGCGGATCGTTGGAAATCACCTCGCCGCCGCTGGGCAAATAAGCGTTGATTATGGCATAGGGCAAGGTCGTGGGCGCGTTGACGGTGACCCGCATCAGCACCGTTTCGCCCGCGTGCACCTGACCATCGGTGATGGGTGTGGTTTTCAAGCGCATGGTGCCTTGCGGGCCGACAGGTTCCGCCACAATGCGCTCAAAGGTGCGCTGCACCGTGAGGCCTTGCGGCATCACGGTTTGCGGTACCAACGCGCCCGGTTTCAGATTCAAATAATAACTAAGCAAACTGCTATAGTACAAGCGCCCCGGCCCCTGTTTTTGCAGCGTCAACGCCTGTCCGGGCAGTTGGCTGAGTGGGGTGCTGGTCGTTTGCGCGGGGGAATACAGCGTATCCTGCGTGAACGATTTCGCCGCAGCCCACAGATTTGAGGACACTGTGAATTGGCTCTCTCTCGGCTTGTTTTGGGCGATGGCTTTTTCCGTCATCGCGCGCAACACGGTGGCAGTGGTTTTGGTATTTTCCCAACCGCCGCTCTCAGTGATTGAATGATGATCGCCATTGAATTCCGCGAAGCCGGAACGCGCGCCGGTACGCGGCGTGTGTTGCAAAATCAACCATTGCTCAATGGCCTCCAGCCGCGCCGCATCGGGGGAGTTGAGCGCCGCATCGCCCTCCATCGCCACCGCCGCGCGCAAGGCCAGCGCCGTGGTTTCCACACTGGTAAAGCGATAGGTGTATTCTTCATCCGGTTTCAAGCGCAATAATTTTAACAACGGCGCGGCATGTTCCCAACTCTGCATGTGATCCACCGAATGCGCCAACTGATTCAGCGCCCGATAGCTTTGCTGGGCCGCTGCTTTGTCACCCATGCGATCAAAGGCGAGCGTTATATAGGCCAGCGCTTCCGGCGGTGCGTCCGGCAATTTTTTCAGCCAAAATGCGCGGGTTTGCGCCCGAACTTTTGCCCTGCTTTTTGCCTTCGATTTTTCATTAACTTGCGGATACAAACTAAGCGTTTCGTTCATGTATGCCAGATCGATCAACCGATCCATTTGTTCAGCGCGACTGGAGGCAATTTTAGGATCGCTCAATTGCTCGGTCAGTTGATTGGAGGCTTTCTGCAAATAAGCGACACCCTCCGCTTCCCAGCCAGTGGGCAATGCATCTTCCGGGATGACATAACCCGACTCGCGCAGGGCCGACAACCCTTCCATCACATACGCGGTGAGGTAGGGATCGCTGGTATCGTACTGCCAC
Organism: Vampirovibrio chlorellavorus; assembly: GCA_903866275.1. Taxonomy (GTDB): domain Bacteria; phylum Cyanobacteriota; class Vampirovibrionia; order Vampirovibrionales; family Vampirovibrionaceae; genus Vampirovibrio; species Vampirovibrio chlorellavorus_D. The sequence goes on from CAIPMU010000020.1 coordinate 235,191, forward strand.
CAGCCCCAACCGCCATCGCCGTGGTGATAGCTGTTGAGCTTGGCCAGCGCTTGCGTGGCCACTTGCGCAAAGCGTTGATCCAGCATCCGATCCATCGGGATGCCCAGTTTGCGGCTTAAATTGTGGGCCACCACCGCAGGCATCAGACGGCTCATGGTCTGTTCGGTGCAACCGTAGGGGTAATCGATCAAACTGTCGAAACTCCCCAGCACCGGGCCCAGCGAGGAACTGGCCACGGACACCAGCACTTGCGCCAATTCAGGCGATGTCCCCGCCGGAATGTGATAGGGCAAGTTAAGCTGATCGGGATCGCCCAGTAAGATGCCGCTTGCGGACTGGCGAATCTCCACGCCCAGCGGGAGGATGGGCACCTTCATTTCGAGTGCGTCCCCGTCGGTTTGCCCGATGGCTTTCACTTGAACCACACCCGATCCGGGTTGCTGCAAGGTTGCATGCCAATCGTAGCGACTGGCCTGATCGGGGCTCACCGTCAGCACTTGAGACAAGCCCTCCCGCATGCCAAATTGCGCGGACGGCTGCAACGAGAGCGTTACCCGTTGCGCTTGATCGGTGTAATTATGCACCACCGCCGACAACACGCCTTCATCGTACTGGGTGTAAAAACGTGGCAGGGCCAGTCGCACGATGAGATCTTGTGTGGCCACCACATTGGCCACCACGGATCCCACATCGCTGGCGGAAGTAATGCCACGCACCGTGGCGCGCCAACTGGTGAGGTTATCGGGCAACTTCACCTTGGCCGTGGCGACCCCCAGATCGTTGGTGATCAGGTTGGGTAGCCACGCGGCCATGTCCCGGAAATCCTTGCGCACCCGAGGCTCTATCTTGTCCGGCCCACCCGAATAATCCTCGGGGAAGGAGGAAAAAGTGCTCACCCTATTTTCAATCCGCGCATAGAAAAACTTGCGAATATCGGGTGCAGCTTCGGGACGAATGGCGTAAATGCTCTCATCCACCACGCCCAGAGAAAGCTCGGCATGCGGGGCCGGTTTGCCCTGGGCATCCGTGGCCTTGATGGTGTAAACGGCGGTTTCACCCGGTTTATATTTGGGCTTGTTGGTTTGAATATTGAGCGTCAAAAAGTGCGCTTGGGGTGACACTTTTAACATCGTGGACTGATTATAAAACTGGCGCTTGGGCCCCACCAGGGTGGCTGTGACATATACGTTAGGCGCATAATTCCCCCGAATGGGAATTTCCACCAGCTTGGCTGTAGAGTCCATCGCTACGGAGCGTACCTCGTGCAGTTTGGCGCCCTCAATGGCGAGGATCACATCGCTGTGTTCTTTCCCGCTCACGGGTGCGGTGATCATCACTTTGGCGGTGTCGCCGGGCTGGTATACTTTTTTATCCAGCTTGACCGAAAATGCTTCCTGCAAGGCCGCATTGCCGTCTCGCACATAGGGCGAGTTGGCGTTGGCGATCCAGATGCCGGATTGATCGTAAATCGTTCGCCCCCCATCATCTTTTGCTTCCGCAGAGAGATAATAATTATCGGAGAAATACTGGCTGGTCGTGGGCAAAGTCACTTCCGCCTGACCACGCGCATCGGTGGTCACGCTGGTAGATGCGGTTACGGTGTTGCCGCGATACTCCGATTTTTGGCTATCCCAATTCCAGCGCGTGAGGGCCACCTGAATGGCGCGATTGGCGATGGGTTTGCCCTGGTAATCCACCGCGCTGACTGTGGCCTGCAAGGGCTCCCCGGCGCGATTCACCCAGCTTTTGGGTTGCACGAACAAGGTAAAATCGCCCGCAGTGACCGACTGCTTGCCGCTACCCACCACGGCAATGCGACTTAAATCCGTGACTTCCGCCTGCACGGTGTAACGCTTGTCCGCAAAATCCGCGCCGTAGGGATCTTCATGATTCCACGTCGTCGGCTGCGTATCGTACTCGATTAACGCTTCGCCGGTGGCATCCGTCTGGGCGTAGCCTTCCGAGATAAAGGCGCCCGCATACCCGCTATCGCTGTAGCCTTCGCCATCTTCATCCCAATCGTCAAAATAGCTGGCATAGGCGGGGCGCGGCATTAGCGCGTTGCGCCCCGACCCATCGGTATCGGCGTAAATGCTGTACTTGATGCGCGCGTTGGCCACGGGAGCGCCAAAATAATAGCTCGCCCGAATGCGCGCTTTGGCCTTGCCGCCCGCAATCACCCGGGTTTTCAACGGCATCACATCCACCTGATATTCCGGTTTGCGGTACTGAGCGACTTCAAAGCGATGGTAACTCGTGCTCTGATCGGGATAGGTCAGCGTGACCTGATACGCGCCCGTTTTGGCATCGGCGGGCAGATGATACACCCCGTTAAAACTCCCCAACGCGTTAGCGGTGAGTTTTCCCGCCCAGAGCGGCGTGTTATCGGGATCTTCCACGGCAATTTTGACTGGCAAACCACTGTGCGGTGTCTTTAAACCCTCCGGGGTTTGCAGGCGCGTGATGCCCTTAAAATACACCGTCTGCCCCAGCCGATAAATGGGGCGCTCCGTGTAAAAATACGTTTCGTAAGTGGGATTATTGGTGCTCCAGTAATCAATGCTGCCAAAGGCATGATGGGTGCTTTTTGCGCTAATCGCATTTCCCAAGGCGACTAAACTGGAATCCTTGGGTTGCACCACTCCGGGAAAACGCGCAAAACCATCCACGCCCGTGAGTGCTTCGCCCAGTGCTTTTCCGTTTAAGGCCGCCCGATCTTTTAATTGAATGGCCACTTGAGGCCAGGGTTTTAAGGTGTCCAGATTAATCGCGCGCACCAGCGTTTGCTCGGGGGCCTGTTTCACAATCAGGCCCAACTGGCTGACGCTAAACCACATCACATTCCAGGCGCTCTGTTTGTTCATGTTCGACACTTCACCCATCACCAGATATTCTCCGGCGGGTAGGGCGTGATTCAGTTTAAATTCGGCATGCGCCCAATCTTCGCTATCCGGGTGCAGTTCGCGGGTGAGGGTTTGCAGGGGTTTGTCGTTGGTCAACCAACGCGGACGTCCCGTTTGCTCGTAAGGTTTGTACAGGCTTAAATCAGAACTAAATTCTATGCCTTCAGGATTTTTTTGCGCCATTAAGGGCAAAATATCTTTGCGGTACAAACGCACTGTGGCGTGATCGCTGCCTGTGGCGTTGATCCAGAAATGGGGCACTTCGTGCGGGGTAAACACGCGGGTGTTGCTGGCAATATTCAGGCTGGGCTCCAGCAGGCTCAGCTCGACCGGTTTTTTCAGATGATTGACTTTGGCCTCATCCACAAACAGGCCGGTCTGGTTGACGGTGCCAAAGCCGGTGGCTCGCAATCGCAGTTGATACTCGCCCACGGGCAACTGATTGATCTGAAAACTGCCGTCCGGTTGCACCCAGACGCCGCGCTCCACCATGCCGCCCCCAACGGGCCCCGTTGCCAGGGCAAACACGCGCCGGTTGCGAATATCGGCGGTGCTTAAATGAAAGCGTTTTTCTTCCAGCGTGATTTTTCCCGCAAGGCTGCCGGTGGCTTTTTCCGTGGCCACGGCAATCACGCCCGCGGCAAAAAACAGGGTGAGGGCCAACCCATTCCAGAAGAGCGGCGTTTTGAAGGATTGCAATGATTTAATGGTAAACATCGGCTTTAATCCTATACAGTTGAAACTGTTGACCGGGCTGAATGCCCGCTTTGAGCTTGCAGCGCACCAATTGGTACGTGGCATCCCGCGCCTCGCCGGGTAAAATGACCCCCGTGCGTCCGCCTTGACGAATCATTAATCCGTCCAGCAAAGGGTTTTGCCCTTGCAGGCTGTGAATCGGTTCCAGGGCAGTGACTACAGTGACTTGCGGTTTTAAGTTTTGCCACTCGTTGGGGCGAATGGGCCGGTAGCGATATTCCTTGGTGAGCGCACCCAGGGTTGCGGCAACCGTGGCTTCCGTCACGGTTTTTTGCTGCGGAAACACTGACCCCCAGCAGGCCCGCGTCGCGCCGTTGCGACTGAGGGTCACAAACACCCCGGCGGGCCGATGATAAGGTGTGGCCACAGACGGTAAGTGTTGCAAAAATTGCGCATACGCTGACGAGGAAGAAGGCCCGGCCACGATGGACGTCTCCATCGTTTTGCTTGAGGGGCGTTCAAAATAAAACTGCATGGTATGTTCTACCAGCGCAGGCAGCGAGAGGGTTTTACTCCAGGCCGTTGAATGACTGCTGAGCGACAAGGCCAGCAGAATGCCTAAAACCCTCCACCCCCGGTGTTGATTGATCTTGCGATGCTGCAACCGTTTCAGGATGACGTTTCCTTTGCAACCAGACCCCATTCGAAGATGCGAAATGCCACCAATCACTATACAATAAACCGCAGAATCAATCGAAGAGTTTGAGTGATCATTGATGCAGCCCCATTGTACCAGTTCCAGTGTTAGCCGTCGGGATTTTTTAAAAATCCTGCTGGGGTTGACTGGTGTGGCGGCCAGTTTAACCACGGTGTTAAAGGTCAGCGATGCCGCCCAGTCTAGGAGACTATTTCGCTGGAAGGAGCCTGTCTGGATTTGGGATTTATCAGCATCCCCAACGAGCCCCATTGCCATTCAAGGCCCCATCCCAACACCGGATAGAATCTTGCCGTTTGGGATGCCCGGTTCTGTGATGAAATTAATTACTGCCACTGCATTATTAGAAGACGGTTTACTCTCGGCCAATACCATTTTTATTTGTAACGGGCGCGTGAAAACGAACGGGCACTGGGTCGTCTGTCCGCATCCTCACGGACGCTTAACCGTTCATCAGGCGATTGGTTTCTCCTGCAATGTTTTTTTCGCTCAGGCGGTGAAGGGATTAAGTCGACATCGCCTGATTTACTATGCTCGGCAATTTCAGCTGGATCGCCCCGTTCAGTCAATGGGCAGCCATGCGGATCGAATTGAGTTGCATGATAAACTGAAAGAAAAAATTCGAAAAAATAATTCCCAGGACAAAGTGCTTCATCATTGGGGGGAGTCATTTACATTCACCACCGATGGGTTGGATGCACAGCCTTTCCACTTTCTGGCTCTGGGACTTTCTCCGCTGATTCAGCCCAATGCGTTGCAACTGCTGCGAGTGGCGAAACACATTGCCCAACAAAGTATCCCTCAAATTCGGCCTCAAACGTGGATAATTTTACAACAGGGCATGCGGCTGGCAGCGCGCGCTGGCACCGCGCAAGTGCTGGATCCGGCAGATCGTTTCAAATTGGCTGCCAAGACGGGAACGGTGCCTCATGGGCAAAATTTTAGCAGTTGGCTGATCGGATATTTTCCATTTGAACAACCTCGTTATGCCATTTGTGCCTATGCTCCGTCAGGCACCGCCCGAGACAGTGCAGTGCCTCTGCTGCGCGATTTTTTAGCTCAGTGGGAGAGATAATGAGTGCCAATTTAGTGGATGCCCATTTTGTCATGAAAAAGTATTTTTTCACAAAAAAACGAATTAAAAGTTATCTGGCACTCGGGCTGGCTCTCTTAATGCCCTCAGTCGCATTTTCCGCCCTGCCTGCAATGGTTCGAGTTTCCCTTTTTCAGGCGCATGCTCCGGTGCAAGAGCTCGTCGTGCAAGGGCCCTTTCAGCTGGCCACATCAACGCCTCGCACATTGGGGAAGGGCCGCTATACGCTACGCATGGCTCAACATCAACTCTTGCTGTGCGGCCCGGAACCATCGCGATATTGTCTGAGAAGTCAACGATTTTTACTCATTCCAGCGAATGGAGAAAAAAGCGTTTCACTGGGCTTACCCAATCAACCGCAGCGCTTATATTCCGGCCGGTTGGAATTCAGCATGAAGTCAAATCACGCGTTGCGTATTATCAATGCATTGCCTACCCGAGATTATGTGGCCTTGGTGGTGGGTAGCGAAACCCCATCGGGCTGGCCGATGGAGGCCCTGAAGGCGCAAGCGGTGCTTACCCAGACGCGCCTGTTTCGGTATCAGCCGGGCGATGCATTAGACGATACCACGCAGCAGGAAGTGTATCTGGGGGAGCGTCATCGACGGCCTGAAGTGGTGCAGGCGGTGACCAGCGTATGGGATGAAATCCTCACCATTCAGGGGCATCCCGTCACGCCGTTTTATCACGCCAGTTGTGCGGGCCACACCAGTGGGGCGGAGATCTTTGGACAGCATCATCGCCTGCCGGGAATGACGGGTGTGCCTTGCGCGGGGTGTCGGCTGGCCCCTTTTGGGAAACCGACCCTGCATCGAATTCCCGCCAAAACTTATGCCGACGTTTTCCCCCCAGGATTGCCTAAAGTGACGCAACGGGATCAGGCGGGCAGGCCGCTCCTGGTGCAATTTTCCAATGGTTCCACGCAAAGTGGGTATGCCTTTTGGTTGGCTGTGGGGCAACGGCTTGGCTGGGATAAAGCGCCCGGCTTGTATTTTTCGTGGCGCTCCACCACCGATGGACAAATTCTGTTTGAATCCCGTGGGGCGGGGCATGGGGTGGGGCTTTGTCAATATGGGGCAGCGGCGCTGGCTCGGCAGCATCGCAGCTATCAGGATATTCTGAACACATATTTTCCTGGGGCAAAAACAGCAAAAATCAACATGCCTTAATCAATCTGGGGCAATTTCAATCTTTATCGAAAAATAGTAGATTTAATTCGCTATGGTTTGTGCGCGCCAGCTGTCATAATGCCCAGTATCCCCCGCCAGACTTTCGCTATGCCGACAGGGGCCGGGGTTGATCTATTGACATCAATCGTTACTTTGAAGTGATTCCGATTTAATTCATGGTTCGATACCAATCGCGCGGGCGCGTTGGGATGGGGCTATGACTTCTGGAAAGGAACTTTTTATTATGACACTCGGTCGTACCAAAAACATCAGTGCGCCTCGAATTAGCGCACCACCATCCATTAATAACTATCAATTTCAGGCTCCCACGGGCGATGCCTATGCCGTGACTCGCAATGGGAATACCGAAAGAAGTCAAACGTTTTTAACCCCACAGACTCAGGCTATTGTGGCCACGAGTCAGGAAGCATTGGGCAATCTGGCCTCGGATCTCAATCAAACCGATCCGCAACGGGTGCAGGATATTGCTCAAACCAGTCAGAATTTTTATGACTTGCAAGCTCAAAATATCAATACCAACGCAGATACACTGGATAGCCAGACGCAGTCGGATCTCGCACAGCGCTTTGGGGGTGCCTTTAATGCTACTTTTGGTACCACCTTACTGGGTCAGCAAAATAAAAATAGATTGAATCAACTGTATAACGCCAGCAAGGATGCCACGCTCTATGGCCAGAATATTTATCAGCAGGATCAGCAGAATAAAATACAGCGATTTCAGGCGTTTGGTAATTATATAAACGATCAAAACAATCAGGCCCAAGACGCCACGCAATTTGGTTCGGGGATATTGCAGAATGAGGCAGGACGCGCTCAAAATCTGGCGATTTCCAGAGCGCAATTACTGCAGAACTCACAAATTCATAATCAGAGCGCCGCAATTCAGTTGCGACAGCAACGACTGTCTCTGATACAATCCCTGATGTCTGCTGGCGGTTCTTTGGGTAGTGCGAAATCATTTTCTGGAGGCATCTCTGGGGATATGGGTAATACATCCACCCTGGAGCAAGGGGCAATGTTGGCATAACCCTTTAAGGGTAATCATTTCACTCAGAGGGCTTTCATTGTTGCCGGGTAGTGTGTGTCCCAGTTTAACCCGATTCTGTCCTGAGTCATCTTCTAACGCGGGAATTCTGGCATTCATTCAGGGACGCATCTACCCAGTGACTTGCCTTTGAGTTTTGCCCTATACTGATGTTATAAGAAAGTGGATGTGTATTGAAAACCTTGCAGCAATGATGCGATTCTAATGCTGAATTTCTGACAGATTGTAAAAACTGAAAGTATTGCTTGAAGGAGTCTCTCTTATGCGCCACGCGACAAGCCTATTAAGTGTTGATGCATTGCATGAGGCACTGGTGCATCTTCCTGGCTGGCAGGTTCAGAACAACGCGCTGGCGCGTGAGTATGCGGCGCAGAGCTATCTGGATGGTTTAGCCAGGCTGAATGTGATTGCTCAGCTTTCGGAAGATGCTGATCATCATCCGGAGCTGATTTTAGCTTGGGGGAAACTGACCATTCGGTTCTGGACGCATACGGTACAAGGGATTACAGCGCTTGATCTGGAGCTGGCCAGACAAGTGGAAACGATTTTGCAGCAACCCTAAAGTGCCTTTTGGAGTAATTCGCGGGCAATAGCGGTATCTAGCCTCAGGGACAGCAAGCTCTGGTTTTAGCCGACAGGGGAGCGGACAAGTCGTGGAATCTCGCTTATAATAACGAAATATGCCTTGAGACGTGTTGAGAGACAAGACGTCTTAGAGGCGTATTCTTAGCTGTCCTAGTCTGCTTGAAGGTGCTCATAGATGCGTTTAAATGGTTGCCCGGCAACGAAAGCCACCCTCAGCCCGAAACGATTTGGGGTGATGCTGAGTGTGTCACTGTGGCTTGCCTTGACCGGCGTTGCAGCCTTGAGTGTTTTTCCTGCCCCTGCTCTGGCAGAAAGTTATCAGACGTACGAAGATAATGGCAGCGGGGATCTGGACAGTTACAGTCGATATTCCGATGAGGCGGCCCGACTCTACCGTGGGGGGCAATATACACAGGCCATCGAGGCGTTTGAAAAAGCCCTGGCTGTGGCGCCGGACCCCAGTCTGCCCGCTGTGTATAACAATCTTGCCGTGGCTTACATGCGCCGGGGTAACTACTATGTGACTCAAAAGCAGAATGAGAACGCCCTGAATGACTACCGGAAGGCCAATTTTTATATGGATTCCGCCTGGCCGGAAGGGTTAGAGCGTTCGCCCCAGCACAATAGCAATCTGCAAATCGCGAGACAGAACCTGTCCATCGGCTATCAAAACTTGCGAATTAACCCGTCCGATAAGGCGAAGCACCTGGAGATGGCCAAACAGTTGCGCATGCAGGGAAAATTTCCTGAAGCGATTGTGGAGTTCAATCAGGTGTTGTTGCTGGATAAGAAAGACCCGGTGGCGGCCAAGGCCCTGGGCGATTTGTTTACGGTGGTGAACTTGCCGGAGAAGTCCAAAAAATACTATGCGCTGGCTGTTGGTGAAGTGGGAACCCCACAGGATTCCGGGAGTAGCGGATTATCTCAGGCAGATATGCTGGTTCAGCTGGGTAACGCGCAGTATAAAACCGGTGAAGTTGACCAGGCAGTGGCCAACTTTGACAAGGCGTTGGCGATTAATCCCACCAACGTCAGTGCTTTAAACATGCTGGAGAAGATTTGGCTCAATGAGATCAAGTTCAATCCGACCAGCGTATTGGGTCATGCCAATCTGGGCAGTGTGTACCAGAAGAAAAAGTTGTTTGAACAGGCGCTTCAGCAGTATAACGCCGCCGAAACGTTTGCTGAAGCTGATCGCCAGACGCCCTTTGACACTAAAAAACTGATTCGACTCAATATTGGCTTATTGTTTCAGGATCAAAAACGTTATGAGTTGGCTGCCAAAGCCTATGACACCGTTCTGCATGCAGATGCCAACCTTTTACTGGCCAATTACTATAAGGCCAACCTATTGCAGGAGACGGGAAATACGGATGGCGCCATGCAACTCTATAACAAGGTCTTGCTGATTGATTCCTCGTATAAACCTGCCCAGGAAAAGCTATTGGCCCTGATTAAGCAACAGGGTGATCCGGCCAAGTTGACGGCAGGGCTGATTCAGTACGCGGATCGCTTTGCCAGCAGTGCGGCGGTACAGGAGCAGATTGGCGAAGAGTTTCATCAGCGTAAGGATTTGAACAACGCACAAGTGTTTTATCAGCGTGCCATCCGGATTGATCCCAAAATGGCCAGTGCATGGGCCAACCTGGGTGCCGTGTATCAGGCTCAGGGCAAGGACGACGACAGCGCTTCGGCTTTCCAGAAGGCCAAAGCGCTGGATCCGCAGAATGCAACCATTCAGCAACTGGCCAAAACTGCTGAGGGTAATATCGGCTATAAGGCATATCAGCAGGCTATTCAGCTCCAGCAGCAGGGGAAAGCTCATGAGGCACTGAGCTATTTCGAAAAAGCACTGGTCACTAACAACACACCGGAGATACATGCGGCATATGGTGTCAATCTCCAGTCCGCCGGGCAGCTGGATGCCGCGATTGGGGAGTACCAGAAGGCGCTGATTCAGGATGTAAACAATGCCGATTACAACTATTATCTCGGTACGGCTTATCACCAGAAGAAAGATCTGGTGAGGGCAGCCGCTGCTTACAAGAAGGCGCTCAGCCTGAAGGCTGATTACAAGGAAGCCCAGCAGGCGTTGGCTTCCATCGACCAGCAGAATGCCTCGGCGGATCTGGAAAAAGGCATTGACGCTTACAACCGCAAGAATTACACGGTAGCCCTGACGCTGGTGAATCAGGCGTTGGCTCAGAACAATCAGGATGCGATGGCCTACTACTACCGTGGACTGATTTATGACGCGCAAAAGAAGAGTTCGATGGCTGCTCAGAGCTATCAGCAGGCCATTCGTCTGAATCCGGATTTTGCGGATGCCTACTATGCCCTGGGCGTGGCTTTGGACCTTGCCAAGGACAGCCGTGGCGCTAAGGGGGCCTTTGAAAAGTTCATTACCCTATCGGGCACGAACGAAGATGACTTTGTGAAGTACGCCCGCGAGCGCGTGAAGACGCTTCCCGCCCAGTAACAAGGCGTGACGGGCGCGTGGTGCATCGGGGCCATGCCGATGTGTTTGACTTTGTTGACATTGCGGTATGGTGCTGATATTCTACCTACATTGTGACGGTTAGCCAGTCACATCCACCTTGTGGGCCATTAGCTCAGTTGGCTAGAGCGCACCCCTGATAAGGGTGAGGTCCCGTGTTCGAGTCACGGATGGCCCACCATTCTAAATTGAATAAACAAAGCTAGGCTTCTTACATTAAGGAGCTTTTTTTGTCTGTGTTTTCATCTTATATTTAGTGGAAGATTGTATTATGCAGTACATAGGGAGTAGCAAGCTGTGAGCCAATCCATAGAAAAGGGTCTTATACCTGTTCAAGTTCAGTAGACGTCATCAGTCAAAAAGACAATGTTACGATTGATCCGTCCACTAAATTATATTCTCCGAGCAAAATACTTGTTGCAGCATTGCTTGGTGGAATATTGGGTGGCGGTTATTTGCACTGGTTAAATTTGAAGGCGCTTAAGAACGAGGACAGAGCAAATCAAACATTGATTTGGAGTATTGTGCTTTTTTTGGCATTCCCAATTTTCTCACAAGTAGCCCATATTACATTGATAGGGGCCGGAGGCGCGGTGGCAGGTGGGTATATGATGGATGCTAAAAAAGTATATGGCTCTGTTTATAAAAAACATGCTAACAATAACGGTAAGCTGGGTGGCTGGTGGGCAACGGTTGGGATTGGTGTCCTCAGTCTTGTAGTCTCATTGCTGATAGCAATGCCCATTGCCGTGCTAATTGCTCTTGTTGTGCCAAAATAACCTGGCTAGTTATTTTTTGTCACTGGATTACTCTGTGAAACTCAAATGTGAGTTGGCTTAGACAGGCTTTGGGCTCTTCATTCTTTGACTGTTTTCCTCAGCTTCGGCAGAAGTTGCGATAACGAACAAAGATTTAAAATCAATCATTCAAGCATCTAATTCATGCATCTGGCCTATCACTAAAAGTGTTCTGATACGGCGGATAATATTTGCTAGCAGGGGATTATTTATTCCCGAGGAAGCGATCACCCATGATTGAGACCCACCGCGTTGCCCCACTGACGCTGATTTTAGACAGTTCGCAGTTTAATGAAATAAGGCGGTGCAAAGCCCTGTGGCGGGGTCGGGCTTGGCTTCCGGACTGGCGCCATATGTCACGTCGGATACGGTGGTGGAGGCAAACGGTGAGCTGGCGGTCAGGGGGAGGCGCATCTCCGGGCGGGCAAAAGAAAATGATTCAGCCAGTGGTTCGGTCCGAGATAAGTCGGTTTGGGTCCGGGCGTGCTGCTTTTCCCGAATGGCGGTGGGGTCGCTTTCCAGCGCATAGCTGGTATACATGGACACTTCTTTCAGGCTCAGATCCGGTCTGCCCATAAATTGCAGCAGGTATTTGGTGTATAAACCTTCGTCATTATCCTGCATGGCCGGCTGCTTGGGGCGCGAGGCGTATTCAATCCAGGTGTTGGCCAAACCGGGACCGGGTTCGGTCTCCCATTGTTTAAAAACAGAATGCCCGGATTTGAAGGCGGCTTCGCCTTCTGGCAGTGGGGTGCGACAGGCGTCCAGAAAAATCATGTTAAACAAACTGTTAGTCGTTTTGAGCTGACGCAATAAATAATCCACCGAGACCGCCTCATGGGCAAAATTCGGATCGGGGGTTCCGGTATAGTCGCGCGGAATAATATAGTTGTTACCGTTAATGGAACCGCCATGCCCCGAATAATAGGTCAGGGAAACCGCATTGGGGTTGGCCAGCAGTTTACTGGTAAATTCCGCCACCTTGGCCTTGGTTTCTTCTCCAGTCAGGTTCATGCCTGTGATGACGTAAAAGCCCTGCGACCGGAGTAAGTTGGCCATTTGCGTTGCATCTCGGACCGGCCCCCCATTCAAGTCGTTGGCTGTCCCGTCATAGTCATCGTTGGCCAGAACCAGCGCGATGCGGGGCGGTCGAAACGGCATTCCCAGGGCTTGTGGGGCCTTCATCTTCTGGAGTTGAATGGCTTTGCCCTTGTCCTGTAAGGCTTCGGTGTGCATACCCAGGTTGGTGTAAAGTTCCGAACGGTTCTCATAGGCGGCTTCAAACAGGGGATTGATGCGGATGGCCTGACTGTAATCGGCCAACGCCATTTGCACGCTTTGAGTGGCGACAATCTGGTTGCCCTGCTTGCGGGCCAGTTCCGAAAGATACACCCAAAGGTTGCCCCGGTTGATATACGCCTTGTAAAAGTTGGGATTAATCGCCAGTGCTGCGGAATAATCCGCGAAAGCCCCGATATAATCTTTGGTGGTGGTTTTAACCACACCTCGCTTGTTGTAAGCACGCTCATCCCGTGGGTTGAGTCGAATAGCCTCATTGAAGGCCTCCAGTGCGTGGGTGAAATGGTTGGCCTGATAGTATCGATCCCCCAAAACATAATAGATCTCCGCTTGGCTGTTTGAGCCAGGCTGTATCCCCTGATTGCCTGAGGAAGTTGCCGTCACTGGGGTTTGGGCTACCGGCGAAAGATTCTGGATCTGAAAACTGATACGATCCAGGCCGGGAGTGGGGGGATAGCCATTCGAGGACAGGCTGCTCGAGCCACCCACACGCGACGCAACGGGTATGGGCCTGTTGGCCCATCGGTTCTGACCGATGGGCGGCGTGTAGACAGCACTTGGATTGGAAAAACTGGTCAGGCTCATGGGTGTCCTCAGCCGGGGGCGGCTGGATGATGAATGATGTGAGTGGGTGATTTCTGCAAACATGCAAGGGACAAGCTGAAAGTCAGTATGACCCGAAGTATGAATGGAATAAACGCAAAAGAGAATGGATTTTTGCGCCCGGTCTGAATGCGTTAAATGCGTTCATTTTGCCGGGTAGCGCTCTAAAGCGCTAAAAAAGTGGTTTTAACAGCGTTAGCACTGGTTCTGAACAGGGTGAATTTGGGACCCTGTGATTGAATTCTTGCCCCCGAATGTGAAATGCAGGGTAAAATAAAGCCTGGAGTGAGTAAAGCTTGAAAGAATTGCAAACCAACCCCAAGACCACCGCTGCAGGCAAGCTGTTCTGGCTGTCCTATTTTACCCTGCTGGTCTGGAGCATTTTGCTACTGGTGGTGAATAATCAGGTGGATATGGACCTGTGGGGCGTGATGTCCTTTGGGGCCTTGCTGGATCAGAATCCGGGGCATTTTCCGTTCTTTGATCCTTTTGCCTATACCGCGCATGGTGCTCCCTGGATTTACCATGAGTGGGGTTCCGGGGTGGTGTTTTATCAGTTTTTCAAATATGGCGGTAGTGCGGCCCTGTTCTGGCTCAAGTTTCTGTTGGTGGAAGTCATGCTGGTACTCTCCTGCCACCTGTACCTGCTGGGCGGCCTCCGAAAGCGCAGTCAGCCCATCAATAGTATTGGTGAAGCGATTTATGCCGCCTGTTTGCCTTTAACGCTCTACCTGCTTTTTCCTAACGTCAGCAGCACTTTGCGCTGTCAGCTCTTCAGTTTTGTGGGGTTTGCCCTTTCTCTCTTTATCCTGAAGCGTCACAGTCAAGGGCGCCTGAAGTATGCCATCTGGCTGTTGCCCTTGCTGATGCTCCTCTGGACCAACCTGCATGGCGGCTTCATTCTGGGATTGGGGCTGATAGGACTCTATTTGCTGTATCACTGGTTCTCCGGGCATCGCCACGAGTCCGAAAGTCTCGCCGTGGTGCTGGTGCTCAGCCTGCTCTCAACCATGATAAACCCCTACGGCTTGCGGTTCTGGGAGACCATGCTTTCCGCCTGGACCTTGCCACGGGAGCATATCAGCGAGTGGGGCAACGTCATGACGATGCTTTTGCCCTTTTCGGGCATTCTCTATACGGCGTTGCTGCTGTTCAGCCTGCTGCTGGGCATTGCCAAATGGCGTCGCATGAAGGCATTCTTTCCCTTGACCTTCCTGTTAATGCTCTTTACCGGTGGATACGGATGGCTGCACTACAAGCTTTCACCCCTCTTCCTGATTGCGTTTCTCTCTCACGGTCTGGATACCCTGCCTGAGGATCTGGCGACCATTCAATCCTGGCTGCCAGCGACGATGTCAAAAGGGGTGCAGTTGCTCAGGAAAGTCTTTTCTGTGCTGACTGTCTGGGGACTTTCCTTTTTACTGGTTCTGGGCGTACTGCTCAACGTTATTTTTTACGAAGATTCTCTGGCGGTGAGGGTTCCCAGCCTGACCGCGAGCCAGTCAGGCACTCAGGCCCCCGGGATTACCTACCCGTTGGGCATTGCCCGCTTTATCCTGCAGCACAACATCCGGGGTAATCTCTGGGTGCCCTTTACCTGGGGCGAGTTTTTGTACTGGGTGCTCTATCCACAGTGCAAGGTGTCCATTGATGGGCGCTACGAAACCCTTTATTCCGCGGAAAACTTTAACGCCTACCACCGGTTTTACCATCCGCCCTACCCCATTGGGGAAGCGGAGCGTTATCACACCCAGTTTATCGTGGCTGAGGCCAGCACACCGGCCTTGCTGGACAAACTTCGCCGCACTGCCCGCTGGCATGAAATTTACCGGGACCCACAAGCTTCTCTCTTCTCCCGTGAACCCGGTCCCTTGACCGTGGATCTGGAGGCTCACCAGGCCGTTACGCTGGACAACGTTCGGGGTGATCTCAGCCGTTTTAAAATCCTGAACATGCCCTAGGGCAGGGCTTGAACAGTCATCGTCCTGCGTGTTTTTCAGGGGTTTGTGCTTGATTTTCTCGAATGGAGAGCGGGTTTATACCAGTTTACAGCGCCGTTTTGAGATCTGTCAGTTCATTCTGAATGGCTTTGGCCGCCCGCAGTCCGGATTCCATCGCCCCGTTCAGGGAGGGGGTGGCCAAATAATCGCCACAAGTGTAAACTCCGGGAGAAATCTGGTTGGCCTGTGGCTGCAAGCTGACTTCTGGCACTGCAATACGGGGCAGCGCACGTGGAATGAAATACTGTTTCAAGGGACGCCATTCGGCCACGGTTTCGCCAAACCAGCCTGCCAATTCTGCCTGAACCCTTTGAAAGAGGGCGTCCGGATTATCCTGATGCCCCAGAACGGTCACGGAAATGAGATCTTGTCCCGCCGGGGCGTAGCTGGGGGCAATCCGGTTGGGGACACATAAATTATTAACCACGCCTTTTCCCGAACCGTTCAGGGTCAGGATGGGTTCGGTGACTGGGGCTTGCTTTGCGGCAAAATACAGGCAGTAAACCGGATTAAACGCCGGTTTTTCCAATTGTGGCAAAAGTTGCGCCGCCTGATAGCCATCGGTGGCAATTAGTAAGGTGCGGGCCTGCAGCGTTTCGCCCCCTTCCAGAACAACGGTTTTATAAGGGGTACCTGTCGTATCGACAGAAACCACCGGCGCATTCAGGCGCAAGCGATCCGGCGGCAGTTGATCCGCCAGTTGTTGTGGGATGGAGCCCATGCCTTTGGCGGGCAGGGCAACGCTATCCACTGAAAACATGCGAAAGATGAACTGAAAAAAGCGACTGGAGGAAACCAGCTCTGGTTCCAGAAAAATCCCCGCAAAAAACGGACGGAAGAAGCTTTCTATCATCTGGCTGGAAAAGCCAAAATGCACCAGATAGTCCTGGGTGGTGCTTTCCGGGCTGGCCATAATGTCGGATAGACTCTTATGCAGTAAGGTTTCCCGGAGTTCAGCGACTTTAAGCTTGTCCTTGAGCGAGCCGACCTTGTTATAGATCGATTGCAACCCTTCCACGGGATGCCGCCAGGGATCGGCAATTTTTTGTAAACTGTCGCCCATCCAGACCAGAGAGCCATTGAAAAAGGGTTGCAAGTCCAGTGCGGAATAATCCAGCAGTTTTTGGGCTTCCGGGTAGCCTTTCAGCAATATCTGAAAGCCGTGATCCAGCAGAAAGCCCTCCACATGGTCGGTTTTTACCCGTCCACCCACGCGGTCCGTGGCTTCCAGCAAGAGGAAATCAATGTTTCGGGCGTGTAAGTCCTGGGCCGCGCTCAGCCCGGCCAGTCCTGCCCCAATGATGATGGTGTCGTATGCACGGTGTGTCATGGGTCGCTCTCTTTAGGAAAAAACATGCTTCACTGGTCTAAAAAAACGGAGTGCTTAGACTGTGCAGGGCCGTCAATGATGTGCTTGGCCTTTGAGCAGCTCGGAGTCTGAGTCAAGGCAAGCCAGGATGGCTGCACGATTTGATGCTTGAGCCCTCATTCTATACCAAATGGTATGTGAGATGAATCACTCGCCTGATGATGTGTTTTACGGCTTCACTTTCATTAATTAAAGCCACACGATTACTGAAAAAAGAAGCGTGTACCTTATGGTATACTCTCGGACGTCCTACTTACGCATCCGTTTAAAAGCAGGCTTTTGCGGTTCACCAGTCAAAGGTCTAAGCGCCCAGGATGATGATCAGGACGGACCCGGAAACCGCTTCAATTGTCTTGTCTGCAAAGGGCTATACCCATGACGAACACCCCGCCTGTCATTGTCTGGTTCCGTCAGGATCTCCGACTGGGGGATAACCCGGCCCTGTCAGCCGCCGCAAAAACGGGGAGCCCTGTCTTGCCTGTCTATATCTGGGATACTGACGCTGCCGGAGAATGGGCAATGGGGGGAGCCGCCCGGGTATGGCTGCATGGGTCCTTGCAGGCGCTCGATGCTCAACTGGCCTCCGTGAGTTCAAAACTCTTGTTGCAGGCGGGCAAAACGGCTGAAATTCTGTTGCAACTGGCTCAAGACACTGGCGCCAGACAGATTCATTGCAACGCCCGCTACGAACCCTGGGCCCTGTCACAAGAGCAACAGGTCAAAAGCGTTCTGGCTGAAGCGGGTGTCACACTGAGCCGACACACCGGGGGCACGTTGCTGTGGGAGCCTGAGTCGGTGGCAACTCAGCAAGGCAAGCCCTATCAGGTGTTTACGCCCTATTTCAACCGTTGTCTTTCACTGCTGCCCGAAATTCATCCCTTGCCCGCTCCCGTCCAGCTAATTGCGCCAGCGCAATGGCCGGATGCCCTGACGGTTGAGGCCTTGCGCTTGCTGCCAACGATTCCCTGGGATGCTGAAATGCGTGCCCTCTGGAAACCCGGCGAAGTGGCCGCCATGCAGCGTGTACAGACTTTTTTACAGGAGGCCGTTGCCGGTTATCCCCAAGCGCGGGATATTCCCTCTCAGCGAGGCACCTCCCGCTTTTCGCCCCATCTGGCGCACGGCGAAATCAGCCCCCGTCAAATCTGGCAGGCGGTAGAAGTCTTTTCCAGCGGGACCTCCGGATCATCCGTCAAGTCGGCGACTGCGACGTTTCTCCGGGAAATTGTATGGCGAGAGTTCGCCTACCATGTCCTTTTTCATTTTCCGCACACCACCAACCAGCCACTCAAGGAAAAATTCCGGCACTTGCCCTGGGCCGAAAACGCAGACTGGCTGAAGCGCTGGGGGCAAGGCCAAACCGGCTATCCGCTGGTGGATGCCGGGATGCGGCAACTTTGGCGGACCGGATGGATGCACAACCGGGTGCGTATGGTCGTTGGGTCATTTTTGACCAAAGATCTGCTGATTCCCTGGCAGGATGGCGCGCGCTGGTTTTGGGATACCCTGGTCGATGCTGATTTGGCCATTAATTCCATGAACTGGCAATGGGTTGCCGGGTGCGGCGCCGATGCCCAGCCCTTTTTCAGAATTTTCAACCCCGTCAGCCAGAGCGAAAAATTTGATCCCGCTGGCGCCTACATTCGACAATGGGTGCCGGAACTGGCCCCTATAGAAAGCTCCACCATTCATGCCCCCTGGCAGGCCAAACCGTTGCATCTTCAACTGGCGGGAATGCAGCTGGGGGAAACCTACCCGCATCCCATCGTCGATCATGCGGAAGCCCGGAGCAAGGCCTTGATGCTTTACAAGCAGATTGGGGAATCGTCATCACCTACTGCGGGTTAGCTTTTGCCATAACGCGCCCGCTTAAGATTTTGGTGAACTGGGCTCAACCAGTCTGTATCCCGGATAGCATAACTTATTCTGACCCGCAAAGCCGGGTTAAACTGGTGCCAGGGTGGGTATAATAGGCCTATGGATTTCGAGTTGCTCAATGCCATTTCACATTTAGAGCGACCGGATGGCCTGATTGCCATTCCGGGTCTTCCTGCTTACGTGCTGGCAGTCAGGCCCACGCAGGATCGGGCGTTGTCCCGTTTGAGACGCATTACTCGACAGACCGGGCCCCTGCTGTTGCTCGGGGTGGATTCAAATGCCTTTGCCCCCTATCTCTCTGAAATCCCACAGTCGGCCAGAACACTGATAAATCGACACTGGCCCGGCGCATTGGAGCTCTGGCTGCCTGCCTGTGCAACGATTTCACCGGCCCTGAATGACGGACAGGACTGGATGAAAACAATGCAGCCAGACTGTGAGGTTCTCCAGGGGCTACTGAGCATGATGCCGGAGGGTGTTTTGGCTGTGTGTACCGCCAACCGCTGGGGTGAATATCCGGCGACGAGCGTTCAGGCAGTTTTTGATACATTTGGGGAAGATGTGGATTTTGTCCTCTCCGATGATGATTGGGTGCGGGCCACACCCTCCCCGACGGTGGTATCGGTGGCGAGAGACGGGGAGTTGTATCTTTTAAGAAGCGGGCACGTTGTGTTAGACTAACGGACATTCCACCCCTGAAAGATCCCGTATCCTTTCCCTTCAGTGGAATGCAGTCCGCAGATATTGACAGAAAAAAAGGCAAGTGGTTTATGGAAAGCTTCGTTCTGGGCGCGGATCACGCCGGTTATCGATTGAAAGAGAACATCGCCACTCACTTGCGGGCGCAAGGCTTTTCGGTGGAAGATGTCGGCTGCTTTAGCGAAGCCTCTGTGGATTACCCGGCCATTTCCGAGGCATTGGCCCTGAAGATGCAGGAGGTTCATGCCAAAGCATCCCCCGATACAACTGTTTACGGGCTGCTCTGCTGCGGTAGCGGGATTGGCGTATGTATCTCCGCCAACCGCTTTCCCTGGGTGCGGGCTGTAACCGCCAACGACCACAATACCGTGGTGATGAGTCGTCGCCACAACGACGCCAACGTGCTTTGCCTGGGAGCAAGGGTGATTGCCCCCGAATTGGCGGTGGACTTGCTGCAAACCTTTCTGAATACCCCCTTTGATGGCGGCCGTCATCAGCAACGGGTGGATTTAATGACCTGCTTGAATGGTCACAGCCTAACACCAGCTATAACTGTCGATAAGCAAGGACTGCCCGCGATCGGCAGCCCTGAGGAGAGCCCCCTATGTTAAATCTGGACATCCTGAAACACGCCGATCCTGAAATTTATGAGTCGATCGTGGCTGAGTTACACCGCGAGCAAAGCACCCTGGAGATGATTGCCAGCGAAAACTTCACCAGTCTGGCCGTGATGCAGGCGATGGGCAGCGTGATGACCAACAAGTACGCGGAAGGTTTACCGAATAAACGTTACTACGGCGGCTGTGAGTTTGTGGATAAGGCCGAAGAAATTGCGATTGCCCGCGCCAAGGAACTCTTTGGCTGCGATCATGCCAATGTGCAGCCGCATAGCGGGGCACAAGCCAACATGGCGGCTTTTCTGGCGGCAGGGCTGAAACCAGGCGACACCATTATGGGTATGAACCTCTCTCATGGGGGGCATTTAACCCACGGTTCCCCGGTGAACTTCTCCGGACTGTTCTACAACATCGTGGCGTATGGCGTGAATCCGGACACGGGTCTGCTGGATTACGATCAAATCGCGACACTGGCCCGTCAGGAAAAACCCAAGCTAATCATCTGCGGGGCCAGCGCCTATTCCCGCGTAATCGATTTTGTGCGCTTCCGTCAAATCGCGGATGAAGTGGGCGCGTTGCTCATGGCCGACATTGCACATATTGCCGGTCTGGTGGTTTCGGGCTTGCACCCCAGCCCGTTCCCCCACTGTGATTTTGTGACCACGACCACGCACAAAACCCTGCGTGGTCCTCGTGGCGGCCTGATTATGTGCCGCGCGGATCTGGCCAAAGCAGTAGATAAAGCGGTTTTTCCTGGCTTGCAGGGCGGCCCGCTGATGCATGTCATCGCGGCCAAAGCGGTGTCCTTCAAGGAGGCGCTGTCCCCAGCGTTCAAGGTTTACTCACAGCAAGTGATTCGCAATGCCAAGGTGCTGGCTGAAACGTTGCTGGCCAACGGCATTCAAATCGTCAGCGGCGGTACGGACAACCACCTGATGATGCTGGATCTGCGTAGCGTCAACCTCACCGGCAAAGAGGCGCAGAATCTGCTGGAAGAAATTGGCATTACGGCCAACAAGAACACCATTCCCAACGATCCGCAGTCGCCATTTGTGACCAGCGGCCTGCGTTTGGGTACCCCTGCCCTGACCTCGCGGGGTTTTGATGAAAATGCCATGACCGAATTGGGAGGCATTATTGCCGAAGCGTTAAAAAAGCGGGAAAATATAGAACATCTGGCCGAAGCGGTCAAAGCGTTGGGTCAGCGGTTTCCCTTGTACCCCGAAATTGCAGAAAATAGCAAAGCGGAGGCGTTAAGCCATCATTAATCTGGTTGCCCTGGATCCTATGCTGATGCTAAACCTGGCCGGGTTTTTCATTGCGCTGCTCATTACATTGTTGTTGGTTCCGTTGGTGCGCCGTCAAGCCATCGCGGCGGGCTATTACGATGCGCCGGGCGAGCGAAAAATCCACAAGCACCCCATTCCCCGTTTGGGTGGCATTGCCATCTGGTTGGGTTTTATGCTGGCGCTGGGCCTGATCAGTTTATTCATGTGGCACAAGGAATTGGGCAGTGCTTTACCCGGTGTATTGGCGGGTGGGGCCATCGTCTTCACGCTAGGCTTGCTGGACGATCTGTTCAACCTGTCGCCCTATCTCAAGCTGGGGATTCAGTTTGTCGCCGCACTCACGGCCTTTGGACTGGGGGTGCAAATCAACAATCTGGATTTACCGGGCGCGCAATTACTGATTCTCAATGCGCTAAGTTTGCCAGTCACCGTCATTTGGCTGGTGGGTTTGATGAACGCCATGAATTTCATTGATGGCATTGATGGTCTGGCGGCAGGCGTCACGACGCTTTCTGCCCTAACCCTGACCGTGGTGGCCATGTTTACGCATCAGCCGTCTTCCGCTTTACTGGCGGCGTTGTTGGCGGGCTCTAGCCTGGGTTTTCTGGTGTTCAACTTCTATCCGGCCAAAATTTTTATGGGCGATAGCGGGGCGTTGTTTTGCGGTTTCGTGCTGGCGTGTATTGCGGTCACGGGCGTACTGAAGACCAAGGTGGTGGTCATGCTGCTGCCCATGTTTGTGCTGAGTGTGCCCATTCTGGACATTACGTATTCGGTGTTTCGACGTCTGCTGCAGGGACAAAACCCGTTCCTGCCCGACGCAAGTCACATCCATCACCAGTTTCTCAAGGCAGGGATGGGCCAAATTCGTACGGTGACTTACTTGTACTCGCTTTGCGTAGTGGGCGGCCTCATCGCGGTGTGGTACGTCAAGGATTTACCCATCTACATCGCCTGCCTCACAGGGATGTTTGTGCTGGCTTTCGTGTTGATCAAGCTGGTGCGACGTCTTTACCCTATGCAAGACCCAATGAGTGGTGCCAATAGCGCGTTGAGCGACCCGACCCCAGGTGTCCCTACCGAGATTCATTAAGCTTTCTTCGTTCCTGATGAGGCGGAAGGCGTTGCGGGTTAGGTTGAACGCGTTAGCGTACCAGCAAGCTGCAAACATTGATAACGTTTTTGTCGAAGATGTTTCTGTTGCTTGACACGCCACTGCGTTTTGGAGTTAATAGACTACAGATTCAAACCCGTGCCACCTTAGCTCAGTTGGTAGAGCAGCGGACTGAAAATCCGCGTGTCCACAGTTCAATTCTGTGAGGTGGCACCACTTCTCTCTCAACCCTGGACATCGTTCCGGGGTTTTCTGGTATCTGGGGGTAGATGGCGTTTTTGAGGCTCGGTGTAACTCCGGTGTAATCTTGCCGGGAAAAGCTGAGACTACACCGGAATTAATATTAACGAGAGGCTGCTGGAAGCTGTTTTTGTTCTGCTTTATGGGCCTCTAAATACGAAGCTGAGCTTTTCAGGAACTTTTCCCAGTTCATTTGCAATTCATTATCTGGAATGACCAGTTCATTGTAAGTTGCTGGTTGGGCTTTGTTACCGCTGTATTTGATAGCAGAAAGTCCACTGGAGCATACCCACATGGGAGATGCCTTGTAAGGATGCTCTTTAAACCATTGGAGGCCATCTGCCCAGACCGTGAGAAAGATTGTTCGAAATTGGTTCGGATCACTTTTTACAAAATTAACTAAATCGCTATGAGTATATCCCAGTTCCATGTAGGCCCCTGCAGAGCGTGGATCCCGACAGCGTTTTGTATCGTAGACTCCAGCCGTTTGTCCAATAAACATCCATTTTAGGATTTCATTGGTTGGTTTTTTTTCCTTAAGCGCCATACTGGCCAAATCCAAGTAAAGCGGTGCTGGTACATCCTTTTGATGCGCCTCAACCCAATTTACTAATTCTGGATATTTGGAGGAGGGGTTTTCATTAAACGCATTTAATAAGGCCCTATACTCGCCATCTGTTCGGACATTGGTGATTTTGCCTTGAGTTTGACTGGTTACAGTAATGGTTTTCCAGTTGGTGTAATTCTTAAGAGCCGTATCCAAGGGGGTGGCTGAACTACAAGCACTAAAACAGAACACCAATGTCAAAAGAGCCAGTCCAGAGAAATGTTTCATTTGTATATCCTTAAAAATTGATAGTTGCTTATGCAACTTATCAAAAACTAAAGGGCAATGGAATTGCTGCTGTTACAGTTTATATCGCTGTTGAAGTTTATCCATCGCCGTCTGAATATGCTGGCCGTCCACCGTGCCCCAGCCGATCCGCTACAAAGTCCAATGACCAGACATGGTTTGGGGCAATGGCTTTGCGCTACACAAGGCCCTCTTCGGCGCTGCTTTGGCTTACGCTGAGGGACTTGCAGCTTATTCAATTTCCACAGGCGTTTGACGCGTTTTAAACTCACGTCCCAGTGTTCACGCTTCAATAAGGCCG